>NZ_PCDP01000028.1 GCF_003240585.1 Arminella tubonensis | reverse complement strand
TTGATGTTTGGGCCCGGTTCCAATCGTGAGCCCGTATTTCCATCTTATCGGGGGCAACCACCCTCGCCAGCCATCATCTTATAAATTGAGCTGGGACGATCGCGCCGCGATTACCCCATGTTTGGGTTTTCCGATCTGATACGCCAAGGTAATTTGGTAACTTTGTGCTTCAAATTTGCAAGTCGCCTCGGGCGTCAGCCGGTGAGACGTGGACTTCTGATGATCTTCAGGAAGAGCGCATTCATTGCATCGACGATCCCTTGCGTCGGGCTAACTTCGAAATAGAGGCCCGGAGAAGCACAACTCTGCAGGCGCATCGGGATTTGCGCCTGGAATGGGCTTATCCATTGATTGTACCATCCGTTCTTCGGAAGGGGCAGGTAGGTGGTGTAGAGGATTGCGATCTTCACGCCCCGGTCCTTCAGCGGCTGGCAGAAGCTGGTGTCGATCGGTTCTTGGCACCGGGTTCCCGTCAGGGTCTTGGTGCAGCCGCTTGGCTTGACGCTATCGGCAACACCGTCAGTGACAAAGAAAACCACCTTCTCTCGATCCAAAGCGCTGGTGCCGTGACCGGCCGTGCCGACGATCGTTGTGTTCATTTGCGTCAGCGCATTGTCAAAGCTGGTCTGGGTATCGTTGTTGAAGCCTTGGCTTGGAATGGTCATGAGATCGACGGCGTCTGTGTAGCTCTTGACTTGCGACATGTCGGCGGTGAGACCTGAGACGGTAAAAATCCCAGCAGACTCGGCCTTTGTTCCGAACGTATAAACTGCCATGCGATATTGATCAGAGCTCGATCGGTTGTTTGTCGCGGTGTCTGTCAGGCGTTGAGTTGCCTGCCGGACCACATCGATGCGCATCTTCACGCCAAGTTTCTTGGCCAATTTATAGTAGCTGTTCGGATCCTCAACGCCGGTTGTCGAAACGATATGGCAGGCGAAGGCGCAGGTGTCGCTGGTGTTGTTCTGCATGGTTGTAATATCGGCCGTCGTTGCCCCGACGCCCATCGAGGGCGTGTTGTCGAGCAGCATGTAGAAGTCCATGAAGGTCGCTGTCTGAAACTGCGCGGTGGCCGTTCCCGATATCGAGATGGAGTCCTTACCGAGGATCTGCATCATGGTCGTCGGGATAGTTGCAGTGAAGGCCACGTTCGACGTCAGCACATTCGCGGCCTTGGTGACGGAAATGTTGACGCTGACAGGCACGTCCTGCAGCTGATTGGAGGTCATCCCAAGGAACAATTTGCGGGCGTCCGCCTGGGCAACTGTGACTGTACCGTCATTCGGCATGGCCATAGCTGCGGCTACACCTGCCGACGTCTCCGATATAGCGCCGAGCGCTGCGACATCTGCCGCATCATATAGAGCCGTTCGCGCACTGAGAGCGCTGGAGATGTCTACCGCCATGCCGGCCGCGCCGATGAGCGGCACGGCGAGCAGCGCCGTCATGATTCCGAAGTTTCCCGATTTGCTGTAGACAAATTCTCTTAGCACGTTCCGCATTATAGCAACCCAACTGTCGAAGACGCCACTAATTGACGCACGAGGTTGCCTTCATGGCATTTCAACAAGCGTAGCTTAGTGTCAAATGTCTAAATTAGAACATAATGGGGCTGCTCGGCGGACCAGCTTGGTTAATTATCTTTCAAAAAAGCTCTGCAGATCTAGGTCCCTGGGGGCTCCGTCGGCCATAATTTGGTCGTTCCGTGTCCAGAACGAGGCGAGAGACTCTGGAAATTCAATAGTCGCCAGCCGCACAACTAGATTGGCGGAAATATTGTCCTGCCGCATGCCTCAAACAGCTCTGCTAGGAATTCATCGCGTTCCAATCGCGACGTTATGCGCCGCGCGCAATTCGGTCGCGAGGCTGTTGAGCCTGTCGGTCGTGCGGGCGACGATGACAAGGTCATGGCCGCGTGCGGCTAGGCGACGGGGCGTAGACTGCACCGATGCCGCTCGAAGGCCTGTAATTAGGTGCTGTTGTCATAGATTTTCTCCTCGTGATTGGTGTTAAATTTGTCTGGGCGGCGTGTTAGCCGCGTGCCTTCAAATGCAGCATCGGATGATGCTCATAGTGACCGGCGCCATTCTTCACGATAGGGTCTTCCGAGGTAATCATCGCGATGTCGAGATCATCGGCGATCTGGTAGAGCGACACGCCATAGCCGCCATTCGGATCCATCACCGGGCCGTGGGCGACGATCTGCCCCTTTTCGAGCAGGTCATCGAGGAATGCCCCGTGCTGCGTGATCCAGTCTTTCTCATCGGCGGTCATCGTCGCCAGGAAGTTCGCGCGCGGGGGAATATATTTGCAGAGATAGTATTTCATTGTTTCGTTCCTCAGGTGAACGGCCATGCCTGCTTGCGTGGGCGTGCCACGATTTGAGAGATCAGTCGATCACGCCCATTTGCTTGCGGAAGCTCTTGTCAAAGGTCTTTTCCGGGATGAAGCGGCGCATGAGGCGGAGACGGCCCGCCACTTTGCCGGGCGTGTAGCGAATGCTCGGTTCCTTGTCGGTGGCGGCCTTCACCACCTTCTCCGCCACGGCTTCCACAGGGTCACCATTCGCAATGCCGTTGCGCCAGGTCGTATTCGCTGCCGCTCGCCCCTTGTCGTAGACGCTCAGGATCTGATCCGGCTGCTCCCCATGGTCTCCCAGCCCCGTGCGGGTGAAGACGGGCTCGACCAGAGACACGCGGATGCCGAACGTCCGAAGTTCGTGATCAAGCGACTCGGAATAGCCTTCGACGGCGTGTTTGGTGGCGTTGTAGAGCGCGGTATAGGGTCCAGGCAGGAAGCCGGCCACCGAACTGATGTTGATGATCCGCCCTTCGCCCTGCTCGCGCATGATCGGCAGCACTTCTTTGGTCGTGCGCAGGATGCCGTAGACATTGATGTCGAACAGGCTCTGAGCTTGGGCGATCGAGGATTCCTCGGCGGCGCCGATTAGGCTGCGGCCGGCATTGTTGACGAGCACGTCGATGCGACCTGTAAGCGCGATCACTTGCCTGACAACCTGCTTGACGGACTCGTCGTCGGTGACGTCGCAGCGGAGCATATGGATGCCCTGACGCGCCTCATCGGGTGAGGCGTTACGGCCGGTGCCGAATACTCGATACCCCGCGCGGATGAGGGCGACCCCGGACGCAAGCCCGATTCCCCCCGAAGCGCCTGTGATCAGCGCAACCTTTTCTCCGGCTGCGCGATTGACCTTGTGCCATTCCAAAATTCCCTCTTCATCGAGCTGCAATGATTATGCTCGACATCATTGGCGAGTTATGATTATGATCATAATCATTGTCAAGCGTGATTTTGCGAACTCCGAAGCTTGATGAAAGAGGGTCGCCGGTCCTCTATGAGACCATCATCACTAGCGAGGGAAGTGGGCGTGAAGATAAGCAAGGAGACGGTGGAGCAGAATCGCGAGAGGGTGATCGACACCGCCGCAAGGCTCTTCCGTGAACGTGGGATTGACGGAATTGGTCTTGTCGATCTGATGAAAGCGGCTGGTCTAACCCCTGGGGGCTTCTATCGGCAATTCAAGTCGAAGGATGACCTCGTTGTCCAAGCGGTTAAGCGAGCCTATGACGATATGAGTGCCGATCTGGGGCGCCGAATTGCTGCGAGCGATGACCCGCTGCAGACGCTCGTGCAACATTATGTTTCGGACTATCACCGCGATGACCCGGGGCACGGATGCAGCCTGGCGGCGCTTGCCGCCGACGCGGCACGGCACGACGATCCGGTGCTGCGGGAGTACTTCGGCAACATCGTCACCAACTATATCGGGCTTCTCACCGCGCTCGTGCGAGGACCCGACGCCGTGGCCAAGCGGAGTGCAGCTATTGCTGCTCTCGCCGAGATGATCGGGTCGGTTGTCCTCTCCCGCGTCGTCCCCGATCAGATACTTTCCGGCGAGATCATCGACACGGTCTCAAATGATCTGATGGCGCGCCACGCGCCATCGAGATCTGCACCAACGGGCGATACGAAACCGACGAAGCGGCCCAAAGAGCTTCCAGCCTAGCGCACCGGACTCCGTCACCGCCTCAAATCCCCAACAAAGTCGTGGAACGCAAGCACCTTGGCCGATGTCAGAGGCGAGGCATGATGATAGGCCTAGAAGTGTGGACGGTTATGGATCCATAGGAAGATTGCTGCGATAGTGACGACTGCACGGGAGTTTTCGGCGGTTTTTTCGAAGCGCGTAGCAACCCTGCGGAGCTGCTTGAGTCTCGAGAAGCAGTATTCGGATCCAAAGCACCCATGACTGCCTCCAAAAGACAGTCTTGAATCTGATTTGCTCAGCCTTGGAAACCCAAGAGTCCACACCTGCTAGAGGGGAAAGAGGCCCCCGGCCCAGTCCGGCAGCAGGAACACTTTTTTCTGCGCGATGAGATACCTGGCGTAGAATTCCAGTAGCTGGGAAATCCCCCCGTCGCCGGACAGTCGCAGAGCAAGGGGCCAGTATCGTCGACCATCAGGCTGCCCGGTTACGCAAGTGGCCCACGTGCCGATCCCTCCAAGACGAGCTTTTAGTCCGCATGGATGAAACCCTGCGGCGGACTTGTACCGTGTATCCGTGGATTTTTTCGCTGCCGACCTCTTCCTTCAGAAAGCCGCTAATGCACCTTGATCGCGACCTTTCCCCTCGCACGGCCCGTCTCGACATAGGCGAGCGCCTCGGGCGTCTGGGTGAAGGGGAATATCTTGTCGACGACGGGGCGGAGGGCGCCGCCATCGATCAACCCGGCAATCTGCTCCAGTTGCCAACCATCGGCGTGCATGAACAGGAAGGAATAGTGAAGGCCGCGGCTCTTAGCCTTCTTGCGCACGCTGCGGCTCAACAGTCGGACGACGAGCTTCAGGAGCGGGTTCAGCCCAAGAGCTTCGGCAAAGGCCGGGTCCGGTGGCCCCGAAATGGAGACGAGGTGGCCGCCCGGCTTCAGGACGTTCAAAGATTTCGCAAGCGTCTTCGGATCCTGGCTGTTCAGCACGACATCGTAGCCGGAGAGCACTTTCTCGAAGTCCTGGCTCGTATAGTCGATCACCACATCCGCGCCGAGGCTTTTGACTAGAGCGGCGTTCTTTGCACTCGTCGTCGTCGCGACAGTCGCGCCCAAATGCTTGGCAAGCTGGATCGCAATTGTCCCGACGCCGCCTGAACCGGCCTGAATGAAGACCTTCTGGCCCGGCTTCACCTTCGCGATATCGACCAGGGCCTGCCACGCCGTCAGGGCGACCAGCGGGACGGACGAGGCTTCTTCCATATTGAGCGAGCGGGGTTTGAGCGCGACATCGTCTTCGTGGATGGCGATGAATTCGGCAAACGTGCCGACGCGGTGATCCCTCGGCCGGGCATAGATCTCGTCACCAACCTTGAAGCGGCTGACGCCGGGCCCGACCTTCGTGATAGTCCCGGCGACGTCGTGACCAAGCACGAAGGGCGGACGGTAGGGCAGGAAGATCTTGAATTCGCCGTCCCTGACCTTCGAGTCGAGCACGTTCACGGCCGTGGCGTGGACGCGAACGAGGACGTCGGGGTTCTGCACCTGTGGATCCGGCACGTCGGCCCGGCGCAACGCACCCTTCTTCTTGTACTTCTCAACGACATAGGCTTTCACTGGGGTCTCCGGTCTGTTGGTCCTTGCCTGGCAAGGTTTTGATTTCGCCGCGCGGCTCCACAGGGCTTAGGTGTGGTCGAGGGCGATGACGGCGCATTGACGTCATTTGAAGCGCGTCAGTCGCCCGGCGGTATTGATTCAGGCTGAGCAAGCCGGTGCGCGTGGACGACCAGCCAGGATACCGATCGCGTCCTTTCCGGCCTGCAGGACTCGATCCGACGTCTCTTTATCGACCGCGCGTGCGAGTTGGAGTGTCCCGATCAGGGACGCAAAAATCGCGCATGCCACGTCTTCCTTCGCTACCACATCTGCCGGAAGTGCTTCCGCGAGCTGCAGCACAAGGGTGCGGGACTGTTCAGCATACATGCTACGCGCCTCTTCCGACTGTCGCGCGAGCTCCGGCAGCAGGGCTGCGGATGCGCAACCCAGTCCAGGGTTGTCCCGGTGTTCGGGCGAGAGGTAGGTCTCGATCACGCGATCGAGCCCCCCGTCGGCCAACACCTCGCGCAGCCATACTGACTGCTTGCTCAAGGCGTCCGATACGGCTTCTCGAACAAGATCGGCTTTCGAGGGAAAGTGCGGATAGAAGGCACCGTTCGTCAAACCGGCATCTTTCATGATCGAGGCAAGGCCCGAGCCCGCAATTCCATCCGAGCGGAACCGCTCGACGGCGACGTCCATGATCCTGCGGCGCGACGTGTCTTTCCGGCCTTTTTCGTATCGCATGACGGTTTTTCCCAATTCTTATTGCATTACGATCGTAATATCATTAAATGAGCATAAAGGCAACCGGTCTCTCGATTGCGTTCCAGGACGTTCACCTGAGGGGAAAATATGGACACCGTCAGAACTGCAATCGTGACCGGGGCATCCTCCGGCATCGGTTACGCCACCGCGGAAGGTCTCGCGCACGCGGGTTTCACCGTTTTCGGAACAAGCCGGAAGATCGCCAATGACGGCCCCAAGGGCGTCACGATGCTGGCGTGCGACGTGACCGACGAGGCGTCCGTCTCGGCGCTGGTCGCAGACGCGGTCTCCCAAGCGGGGAGGATCGATCTTCTCGTCAACAATGCCGGCATCGGCATGTTCGGCGGCGCAGAGGAGTCCTCGATCGCACAGTCGCGGGCCCTTTTCGACGTCAATGTGTTCGGCGTCATGCGGATGACGAACGCCGTTCTGCCGGTCATGAGGCGCCAAGGGGGCGGCCGCATCCTCAACATAGGGTCTATTCTCGGCGTCATCCCGGCGCCGTATTCGGCGCATTACTCCGCCGCCAAGCATGCGATTGAGGGCTATTCCGAGTCGCTCGATCACGAGGTCCGTGCCTTCAATGTCCGCGTTTCCGTGATCGAGCCGGCATACGTCCGCACTGTCTTCGATCAGAACGGCATGGAGCCCGATCAGCAGAAGGCCGAATATGATCAGGCACGCGCGGCTGTCGCGGCGCTGCTGCGGGATGTCATGCCCAAGGCCGACCTGCCGGATGTCATCGTGAAGGTCATCATCAAGGCAGCCAACGATCCGATCCCGCGCCGTCGCTATACTGCCGGCAATGCGGCGCGCGTGGTAAGTCTGCTGCGCCGGTTCGCAAGCGCCGGCGTTTTTGATAAGATCGTGCGCAAGCAGTTCCGCATCACTTAATTAGACCCTTCCGTCTCCCATCCTGCTCGAACGCCGGTGGGTCCGGACATGCGGGAACGTTGCCTAAGGCTTCGCACCGATTGCTATCCGGAACGTCCAATGGCGGTCGGGAGCAATGATTGTAATCGCACAAAATTAGCCGGTGAGCATCGGGCCCTTTGGCAAGATGATGGTCGGTTGCGCCAGATGTTTCGGAGAGGGTCCAACGCTAGTGCCCGTCACAGGTTCTGCAGAACTTTATGATGTCCACGGTGGCGTGGCCGACGATTGTCGCAGCCCGTCGGCCCTTTTTTGTGTGAGAGCTGTCGCAAGTAGCTCAACTGAGCCGCTGTTGCTGGTCGCCACCGTATTAAAATATGGCCGATTTCCAAACGCTTCATCCTCATCATCCAGCCAGTCACTCAGGTGACATGCAAGCTTTTCGACGCAGCGCGATTGCGCGGAGGTAGACAAACTGGTCAGGATACTTGCCGAAGTCTGAGATCAAGCGATGCGGACCACATTCCCGGTGCCAACCCGAGCACATGGACAAACGCTCGAGGAGCACCATTGGCACGGGCAAGCCAGTGCAGCCAACTTGACAGCAACCGTCCGGCTGCGGCGCGACTGCGACCTGCCATCGGTCGGAAATAACGTCACGATATCGTTTGCGAATGCTGATTGCCGGAGCGAGAGTGGCGATCACCGTCGCAGAACACGGGACGCAGCCCGTCGATAATTGCTTTGGTGATGCGTTCGGTACCAGATCTGATCGCCGCCTTCGTGACAATGGCAACGATCTTGCCGATCACTCCTTCCGAGAGGCTGTATATCCGATGCGCCTAGGGCTCGTTCGACAAGTCAGAGTTTTTGGCAAGCGGCAAAGCGGCCTCGAGGCTGTCGAGCAGCATCGGATAGGTCTCGTCATATTGCCAGCGGGGAACCCCGATCAGCTCGAGGCCGCTCGCCATTTCGCGGCTGGCGTTGATAAAATCGTAAACCGCCACCTCGCCGATCAGTACCGGCGAAATGTCGGTTTGCCGGCCGATCCTTCGCAGGAACGCAAAAACGGCCTCGACATCGCGCGCTCGGCCCCGTAGCGTATTTTGGAATGCTTCAAAAATCAGCACCCTCGGTTTGAGGCTTGCCAGCAAGTGGTCAAGCTGTTCGGCCTTGCGCCCGACGTCCCATAGTTCGCCGCCGGAGCCGTTAGCGCTTGGAGAATACTCGCATAGAAGTGGCCGAGTCCGGCGCCTTCGCGAGTTTGCGCTATCCAAACCCTTTGCTCGGGCGAAGTTCTCAGGTGTTCGACGGCGAACGGCTATTGCCATTGGCATAGGGGCCAACCAACATCAGCCCTGGGTTCGCAACGATGCAGGTCGTCACAGCACTCGGCCAGCCGCCGATGGCTGTCCTTCGCAATGTCATGACCGATCCATCGCGGGCCGCGAATATAAGCGATCCGCTCTTCCCGATCACGATCGAGATATGGCCGGACATGGTCAAGCAAATGGTCCGACACGCTCTGTTACCAGTCCTCCACCGGCGGCCGGTTCTTCCGACGAACCGGATGCTCTGCGGGAGCGGGCGCTTGCGCGATGACTGCAAAAGGCTTCTGTGCTGCGGCAGCATGTGCACTGCGCACGGCGTCGCGCAGCCGGCGCTTGGAAGGCTTCGTGGCCTCGGCAATGGCTGCGATCTCACGGCGAAACGCCACCTTCTCGATGCTCGAGCGCTGGATCATTGCGCGCCGGTGCGCGCTCCTCGGCCTCGTGTTCCCGCAGGGTCAGTGGCGTCAGCCGGCCGTCGCGTCGCTCGACAGGTTGGAACAGTCTCGTCGCGGTGTCGCGGATATAGACATGACTGATGTAGCGGGGATCGTATAGCACCTCCAGCTTTCCGAGCCGGTCGCGCGCCGAGCGCGGATCTCAGCGACGATGGGAGCAAGGGAAAGCGCCTCAAGCGTCAGCCATTGTTCGCGCAACGTCGCGCAGATGATGCCCTCGACTTTGGTCGGCAGCCTTTTGCGTCGGCTGACGGTAATGCGAGGCAGCAAAGCCGTCATAGTCCGCTCGGTGGGATAACGGGCGAGGAGATTGTAGATTTGTCCGGTCGTGAGCCGCAATCCGGTTACCGCGCGCGCGACGGCGGCCTGCCTCGGACCACCGCCATCGAGAATCTTGTCCCGTTCACGCGCCACGCGCGGCTCACCGTTGACCACGTCTCTCCAGCGATCGCGCGAGTTGACGTTGGCGTTCGATGTTGAAATCGATCTGGCAAAGGGAGCTGTTCAGTGAAATCGTTCGCGGAAAATCGGCCTTCATCTGTCGGACCTCACGGGCGTATGACGTTTTCCCGTTTGAGCCGGCGTCAGGTAGAGTTTTGCAGCTCGTCGATCGCGAAAACTTCGCTACTTTTTAAAACGTTGTACTTCTATGGCCTGTCACGCGAGAATGCAGAGTAAAGGAGGAATTAATAAGTACCTGGAAACACTGAGGTAAAACATTCTCGTAGCCGGACCAGCTCACTGAGCAGTCCAAAATTTAAAACGATTGCTTCCTTTCATTCGCCGATTAATACTTGTCTCAAGGAGACCTCCGTGGCAATGCGCCAACTGCCGAGTGCTGAGAGAGCAGCGGAAATTGCCGCGGTCGGCAAGCCGACCCTGCGCACGATCGCGGAGCTGGCGGGGCTCGGCGTGTCGACTGTATCGCGCGCCTTGGCCGATGCGCCGCAGATTTCGCAGGATACACGCGATCGTGTCCGCAAGATCGCTGATGAAGTCGGCTATCTGCCCGATCGCGCCGCCCTGCGGCTTCGAACCGGCCGCACGAACGTCATCAGCCTCCTGATGGATTCGCACGAGGAGATCCTCGGCTTCGGCACGTCGATGTTGCGCGGTTTGACGGTCGCTCTGAGCGGCACGCCGTACCATGTCATCGTCACGCCGAATTTCCGCGAATCTCCGGTCGATGCCGTAAATTTCATTCTGCGCAACCGTCTCGCCGACGGGATCATCTTTACGCGCACGGAGCCGTTCGATCCGCGCGTACGGCTCTTGCTGGAAAAGGACTTTCCCTTCGTAACCTATGGACGCACTGAATTTTCGACAGCGCATGCCTTCGTTGATTTTGACGATTGCGGATTCGCCTACGAGGCGACGCAACGGCTGATCGCCAAGGGCCGGCAAAAGGTGATGATCATTCTGCCGCCCAAGCGACTGATGTTCGGCCAGCACCTGCTGCATGGTTTCATGAAAGCGGTTCGCGAGGCCGGCGTCGCGCATGAAATTCCCGATTCGATAACACTTGACAGCTCGGCCGGCGAAATTCGCGAATTCGTGAAGATACGCATGGGTCAGCCCGATGGTCCGGACGCATTTGTCTGCTCGGGCGAAATATCGGCTCTGGCGACGATTGCCGGGCTCAACGAGCGCGGCATGGTGCTGGGGAGGCAGTTCGATATCGTCGCAAAGCAGACCTCGCGCCTTCTCAGCGAAATTTCGCCGGGCGTCGAGACGATCTATGAAGATCTGGCAGCCGCCGGCGAATCGATGGGCAACCTTCTGATGCGCCGGATTGCGGGAGTAGCTGCCGATCAACTGCAAATCCTGCAACCGCTCCGGCGCGAGGTTCCAAAGGACTAGTGGTGATTGCTTGAGACCGCTGGCGGCCGCGTTTTTCATCGGCCCTGACCCCGGGTGGTCCGGGCCTTGTATTCCAGGGTCGGAACGCAGCCCACAGCCCTTCCGCCATAATCGAATTCGTCCATGAATTTCGCTTCATTTTGGGGGAGCCAGACGGCCCAGATATGCTGGTTCTGCGAAAGGATGACGAGGTCGCGGATGGTGACATTAGGCGGGCGAGTCAGCATAAAGCGCACCGCATCGGCAACATCCTCGGATCGAATTCCTTCCCATGTCGCCACCTTGGCATCGATCGAGGCGTGATCGTGGTAACCCCAGAGCTTGTTGACAAAGACGCCGCGCGAAATCTCGCCGACCCTGACGCCATGGCGGCGGACACCGTGAACGAAGGACTGAACTGCGTGCTTCGTCGAGCTGTAGACCGGCTCCCAGTGCAGGGCCTGGTGGCCAGAAATGGACGAGGTGACGGTGATGTCTTCGTGACCGCGCGCGAACATGCCCGGCAGGACGGCGCGCACAGCGCGGAATACGCTGTTTGACGTTGAGCGATATCATCTGGTCCCAGTCGGATGGGTCTTTCAATGACTCGCCCGGTATATAGATCCCCGCATTGGGCAGAAGAATATCGATGCGGCCGTGACGCTCCAGCGTCTCGGCAATCATCCTGTCGGTGTCGCCGGCCCTCGCCAGGTCGACGGCAACGATGCTAGCTCGGTCTTTGCCGAGTTCGGCCGCGAGGATCTTCAGTCTCTCCGCCGACCGAGCGGCAAGAACGACGATCGCGCCATCGCGTGCTAGCAGCTTTGCCAAGGCCCGACCGATGCAGGAACTGGCACCGGCGACCAGCGCGACCTTGCCGCTTAGGCTCTCTCCCATATCGTCCTCCAACGATTGTGTTCCCAGTGTCAAAGCGGCGCCGGAGGATGTCGCGGGGATTATTACAGAGTTTGCGTCTGCGCCTGATCGACCGCCCTGATAACGCCCCTCAGTTCCGCCAATCCCTTGAGGCGGCCGATGCAGGAATAGCCGGGATTGACGTTTTTGGTCTGGTCGTCGATCAGCAGGTGCCCGTGATCCGGCCGCATCGGAATGACGCTGTCCGGCCGCCCCTCGGCAACCCGGCGCCGCTCTTCTCTCCGAAGCACAGAGATCAGCGACACCATGTTGACGTCGCCTGCCAGGTGGTCGGACTCCATGAAGGAACCATCGGGATATTTGG
This sequence comes from Arminella tubonensis, assembly GCF_003240585.1. GTDB lineage: Bacteria > Pseudomonadota > Alphaproteobacteria > Rhizobiales > Rhizobiaceae > Rhizobium > Rhizobium tubonense. The sequence goes on along the minus strand of NZ_PCDP01000028.1, from coordinate 148,439 downwards.
TCACGTTGCGCAGATGAGCGAAATGGATGCGCTCGGCGAACCGCTCCGCCATCGCAACGACGTCGTTGCCATGTCGTGATCCGTAGGAGCCCGCGCAGAGTGTGATGCCGTTGGCGCGATCGCTGACGGCGGCCAGGATGGTTTCGATATCCTTCACCTGCGAAACCACCCGCGGCAGACCGAAGAGGGAAAACGGTGGGTCGTCGGGGTGGATGGCGAGCCGCACGCCGTTTTCCACGGCAACCGGAACCACTTCCTTCAGGAAGTCGACCAGATTTGTTCGCATATCGTCGTCGGAAAGTTCGTCGAAGGCGGCGATGTGACCGCGGATCGTTTCCCTTGTATGGCTGTCCTCGCCGCCCGGAAGGCCAGCGATGATGTTCTTCTCGAGCGTCAGTATCTGTTCTTCGTTCATGTCGGCGAGCCGCTTGCGAGCCGCTTCGATGATTGCCGGATCATAACTGTCTTCCGCCGCACGACGTTTCAGCACGAATAGGTCATAGGCAGCAAAATCGATCATATCAAAGCGCAGCGCAAAGCCACCGGCTTCGGTCGGATAGAGCAGGTTGGTGCGTGTCCAGTCGACAACGGGCATAAAATTGTAACAGACGACCGGGACGCCGCCCTCGCCGAGATTGGCGAGGCTCTGCTTCCAGGCGTCGACGAAGCGCTGCCAGTTTTCGCCGCGCAGCTTGATTGCCGAGTTGACCGGAATGGATTCGCAGACGGACCATACCATGCCCGCCTTCTTGACGAGCGCCATACGTTCGGAAATGTCATCCGGCGTCCATACGCGTCCGTCGTAAATGTGATGAAGTGCGGTTACCACGCCGTGGGCGCCGGCTTGTCGCGCATGCGAAAGGGTGACGGGATCTTCAGGTCCAAACCAACGCCAGCTTTCCAACATATTGTAAACTCCTAAAGGATAATGTTGGACAATTAAGCGCAAGGAACTCGGAAATGCAAGGCCACGACGAATATTGCCAAATTAAGTCCAACATATTAAGTCTTGGATCAGGAGCGCCGCGACCGCGGCGCTGAAGCAAGGGACGGAATTTCGATGGAGGACGGCAATAAGGCTTCAGCTGTCGATGACGTCGTTCGGCAGATACGGACGCTGATCCGCGAGCGGGGCATGGGCATCGGCGACGTCCTGCCGAGCGAAGCAGAACTGGCTGTGATGTTCGATTCGAGCCGCAACACGGTTCGCGAGGCATTCCGAACGCTGAAGGCTTACGGCGTAGCAGAATCGCGCCAGAAGGTCGGTGCGGTACTAACGGGCCAGCACGAGAACGCCATGCGCGATCTGTTCTCCTTTGCCATGGAGATTTCGGTCGACGCCTTTCGTGACATCCAGGGCTATCGCCGGCTGACGGAAATGAACCTCTATGATCTCTTAGCCGATCGAGCCACTGAGGAGATGTTCGCTGACATGGAGCTGGTCAACGATGCCATCCTCGCCGCGGAAAGCCCGGAACGGGCTTCCGAGCTCGATTTTCAGTTTCACAAGATGCTCGTCGATGCGGCCGGGAACCGAACGTTGTCGGAAACCTATGGCATGCTCAAGCCGGTGATCCAGCGCCTTATGATGGCAGGCAAATCCCAGCGTCTCACGCTTCAGACAGTGGCGATCGAGCATAACGACATCGTGCAGGCTTTGCGCGCCCGCGATCGGATCGCCTTTGCCTATCATATGGACCGCCATCTCGACGCCGGTCTTAAATTCATTCCGAATGCATCAAAGTCGGCGCCGCCTGAAAGCAGCAAGTACAACGGGGAAAGCGAGTGATGGGGGAGTTCGACAATAAGGTGGCCGTTGTCACCGGAACGACGGGGATCGGCCGGGCAGTGGCGTTGCATCTCGCCCGTGAAGGGGCCTCCGTGGCCTCGCTCGGTATCGACGCTGCCGCCAATGAGGAACTGGCCAGACTGGCTACGACCGAGAATCTGTCCCTGGTGGTGATGCAGGCGGATGTATCAGTGCCAGAGAACGTCCGCGCTGCGATGGGCGAGGCCGCATCGCGTTTCGGCGGCATCGACGTCATCGTCAATTCGGCCGCGATCCATCCCTATGGCAATGCCACCAATACGCCGTTCGACCTATTTCTGCGCTGCATGGCCGTCAATGTCGGCTCGATCCATCTGACGGCGGAATTCGGCGTGCCGGAAATGCGCAAGCGCGGCGGCGGCGCGATTGTCAATATCTCAAGCGTACAGGGCCATGCCTGCCAGGCCGGCGTTTCTGCCTATGTCGCATCGAAGGGCGCGATCCACGCACTGACCCGCGCCATGGCCATCGATTTCGCACCGGACCGCATTCGCGTCGTTTCGATCAGTCCCGGTTCGGTCCGCACGCCGATCCTCGAACTGGCCGCGAGGACCTTCGAAGGACCGGACGCCAATATCGATGATGTCTTCCGCAGGTTCGGCGAAGCCCATCCGCTTGGCCGCATCGGCGAGCCCGAGGAGGTGGCCGCGCTTGCGGGCTTCCTCGCCTCCGACAAGGCGGGGTTTATAACCGGCTCCGACCATCGCATCGACGGCGGCCTGACCGCTGGCATCGGTGTGCGCTGAAGATTTGAATACAGGGAGAAGGCGATGGCTATGCAAATGAAGCGCAGCGACATCAACCGAATCATCCGGGAGAGCGAAGCGTTCATGCGTTCGCACGGTTATATCCTGCCGCCATTTGCGCGGATGTCCCCTGGCGAGATGAAAGCGCGCAAGGATGAACTCGGACATATCACCGCTTCGGGTCTTGGATGGGATATCACCGATTTTGGCCTCGGCGATTTCGACAAGACGGGTCTCTTCCTGTTCACCACGCGAAACGGCCGTCTTGAGGACCTGAAACAGGGGCGCGGTATGCTCTACGCCGAAAAGGCGATGATCTCGCGAAAGGACCAGCTGACGCCGATGCACAAGCACGTCTTCAAGGCAGAAGACATCATCAACCGCGGTGGGGGTACGCTGGTGCTTGAGCTCTTCGGTGACACCGACGGCCATTGCGATCGCGAAAAGGGAACGACCGTCGCCTGCGACGGAATCCTGCGCAACCTGGGTCCGGGCGAAAAACTTCGTTTGGCTCCGGGAGAGAGCGTGACGTTGTTGCCCGGCGACTGGCATGGTTTCTGGGCGGAAGGCGGAGACGTCTTCGTTGCCGAGGTCTCGACGGTCAACGACGACAAGACCGACAACTATTTCGAAGACCCTGCAGTCTCCAGATTTTCCGGCATCGAAGAGGATGAGGAGCCTGTCCATCTGCTCGTATCGGATTACGGCACATGGCTTGGGTAGAGTTCTGACACCAGAGCTTGTTGCCGATCCTACGTCGATACATTCATGTCAGAGGTCGAGTTCGAGCCGACCGCCGGGTCCTGCCGGTGTCGCGGCCGGGACGGCGCAGCAAATGAGGGCTTCGTCTTCCTCAACGGCAGCATCCGGCACCTCGTCATAGGTGACGGCGCCGGCGATAACCTTCGTGTGGCAGGTTCCGCAATTGCCGAGCCGGCAGCTGAACGCCGGCGAGAGGCCGCGGGACTCGGCCAGTTCGAGGAGAGAGCCCGCGCCCGGGTCCCAGCGTGCCTCCTTGGCGGAGCGCGCGAAATAAACTGGCACTGACGTTTTTGCAGCGGCAGGCAGGAGCTTGACTTCGCCGGGTCGGTCTCTTGTACGCGTCAGGGACGCCGGACCGAAGGTTTCCGAATGAATATGCCCGTCGATGACATTCAGGCCGCGCAACCCATCGTACAAGGACTGCGCGAAGCTTGGCGGTCCGCATAGATAGAAGTCATAATCATTGAACGGCAGCACCGATGTCAGTAGCGCGCTGTCGATGCGTCCGACCCAATCATAGTCTTCGCCGTCGATCGCGCCGTGCGGATCACTCAGGACCCGCAACAAACGCACCGCGCCCTTGGCGGAGGCTACAAGCTCGGCAATCTCGCGATCGAAGGCACGATTGGCCTTGGCGTGCGCAGAATAGATCAGCCAGGTAGGACGGATCCGGCGTTTGCGAAGTCCCTCGTAAACAATGTGGCGCAGCATCGCGAGAAGCGGGGTGATGCCGACACCCCCGGCCAACAGTACAGCCGGGCGCGGCTCAAGCGCGTCGATCGTAAACGCGCCTGCCGGCGCGCGGGCTTCGATGATATCGCCCACCTTGACCATATCGTGCAGATGTCGCGAGACCTGGCCCTCGCGCTTGACGCTGATGCGATAGGCATTGTCCGACGGGGCCAGCGACAGTGTGTAGGTCCTGACCACAGTCTTCTCCCCACCGTCTGGCTTAAGCCGTATCGGCAGGTGCTGCCCGGCCAGATGCGGCCTGAGCCCGTCGCCGTCGGCGGGTTCAAGATGGAACGAGCGAATGACCGCGCTCTCGTCGACGATCCGCGCGACGCGGAACGGACGCCACGCCCGGCCAAGTTCGGAAGCTCTCAGCCTGCTTGCTGCATCCTGCCAATTTCCTGTCATCAGGGCGTTCGGCGACCAGCCATCCGCTCGAAAGTTCCAACGCAGGGGCAGAACCTTGGGGCGATAGATGATCCTGCGCGGCTCGAATCGCCACAGCCGTTCAGCACCCTGGAAGGCGCCGATCTCGGGCGAATCTAGAATGACTTGCGCCCTTCCGGAAAGCTGCAGCAGATCGCCGCCTTCGAAATCGGCAAAGACCAAGCCCGCTCTCGGATTGACCAGAAAATTTCCGAGCGTGTTGAAGAACAGATTTCCGGCGAAGTCAGGAATGGTCAGAACGCCATCCTCACCGATGCGCACGAAGCCGGCCTTGCCGCCGCGATGCGAAACATCGACCTGTCTGCGGCCATCCTCGCGCTCGACATAGGAGGCGACGAAGAACGTATCGGCCGCCTCGATCATCGCCCTGGCGCGCGCGTCGAGCCGGTCGAGATGACGGGCGGCGTGGTCTGCCGCAAGCGGAGGCTCGCGCGCAAAGCTGAAGTCGCGCAGCTGGATATATTGCGGGCAATTGCCATAGGATTGTTCGACGACAACATCGAAGCGGCCCGGTTCGGACCGCCGGATCGTTCCATTCAAGCGGTTGCGGCGGCGGGTGTGAAACTCGATGCCGAGCATAGCAACCGCGTCTCCGTCCTCCATCCCCCTGTCGGCTGGATCGGCAGGTTTGCGGTCTAGATCCACGGTGAGCGTGTGAATGTCGGGACTATGCAAAAAACCCGGACGGCCGGCGCGAAGAGTCGCCCAGACGTCACCGTCGAGGTCCACCGCGCCGATCGCGATGAAGGGCAGTTGCGGATAGAATTCGCGGTGCTGGTCGATCAGGTGATCACGGATGCCGCGGCGACCGAATTCCTCCATTCGCTTTGTAACGCCGACCTTCTCCTGAAGTGCCAGCTCCCCGGCATGCCAGGGTGATGGGCTCATCGTTCCGCTGCTAGGCATAATCTGCTCCTTTGGAACGGCGGGTCGCGGCCGGTTGTGATGCGGCGCGACCGGCCTTTTAGTTTCCCCCCTCGGGGATGCCGATCGGCGTCTTCTGGAACGGGAAAAACCCAGGCAAGGCCTCGACGCGGGCGAGCCAGGCGCTGACATGACGATAGGCATAGCGGTCGACATTTCCTTCGGGCGCCCGTGCAATATAGCTGTAGAGCGCAACATCCGCGATCGTCGGATGGTCGGCGGCGATCCATTGGCGGCGAGCAAGCTGTGCATCGATCAGCTTCAGGATCGCATGGGCGCGTGCGATGACTTCGTTCGCATCGAACTTGGCGCCGAAAACGGTCACCAGCCGGGCAGCGCAGGGACCGTAGGCAATTTCGCCGGCGGCAACGGAAAGCCAGCGCTGCACGGCCGCCGCACCGGCCGCATCCTCCGGCAGCCATGTCCTATCGGCTGACTTCTTCGCCAGATAGACCAGGATCGCATTGGAATCGGTAATGATAACGCCATCGTCGTCGAGAACGGGGATCTGGCCGAAGGGATTGAGCGCAAGGAAAGCCGGCGCCTTGTGCTCACCGGCCCTCATATCGACCTCAATAATCTCTGCATCGGCATCGATAAGGGAGAGGAACAGCCTGGCCCGATGAGCGTGGCCGGACAGTGGGTGAAAATAGAGTTTCATCATGCTGGTCTCCTGCTTGAAGCACGGCACCATGATTGTTTCATTGAAATTGGAGAAGTGCGATAAAGGGCAAGAAACTATTTCGCGGGACGGAACACAGATCGCTGGAGGGACGTTTGGACCGGTTTCAATCTATGAAGATCCTGGTGAAAGCCGCTGATGTCGGCAGCTTTGCCAACGCGGCGCGTCAGCTCCACATGAGCCCGCCGGCGGTAACCCGGGCGATTGCATATCTTGAGGAAGTCACTGGCGCGCGGCTTTTCATCCGCTCGACGCGCTCGGTCAAACTCACGGCTGCCGGCAGGCTCTATGTAGAGGATTGCAGGCGGATCCTGACCGCGATCGATGAAGCGGAGGCCTCGGCCGGCGGATCGCACGCGTCTCCCTCGGGCGTTTTGACCGTCACGGCGCCCGTGCTCTTCGGCCAGATCTACATCATGCCGATCCTGATAGAATTCCTTCGCGAACATCCAGCGGTGACTGGCCGCGTGCTGTTGTTTGACCGGGTCGTGAGCTTGGTGGAGGAGGGGATAGACGTGGCGATCCGCATTGGCCAGCTGCAGGATTCAGATTATGTCGCCACCCGGATCGGCTCGGTGCGCCGCGTCGTCTGCGGTGCGCCGGCCTATTTCAAAGAGCACGGCGTGCCGGAGACGCCGGCGGATCTCTTGCACCACACGATCGTCGTCAATACCGGCTCCTCGGCACCCATCGACTGGCGCTTCGGTTCGGATAAGTCGCCTGTGTCGCTTCATCCCCGCCTGTTTTGCAACACTGTCGAAGCGTCGATTGCGGCCGCCGCCAGCGGCTGGGGTCTGGCAAGGGTGCTCAGCTACCAGATCGCACCAGCCGTCGCCGAAGGGCGCCTGGAAGTCGTGCTGGAGCCTTACGAGCAGGAGCCCTTGCCGATCCACGTCATGCATTCGGAAGGGCGGCATGTCTCGGCCAAAACCCGCGCCTTCGTCGATTTCACGGTCGAGCGTTTGCGCGATACCGGCTTGGGCAGTGGTTCAATTGGCATCGCACGGCCATGAAGTCGGCGCCGTCAATCCGCTCGGCAGCTTCGTCGACGCATCGCCACAAGCGAGTTCGATCTGGGATTGCTGCAGACCGACGGCCGCCGAGAGGTCCATTCCCTGTATCCTGGTCAGGTACATGAAGGCGCGATCGAATGTGATCGGACCCTCGAAGATTGCGCCGGTCAGATCAGCGCGTGACAGGTTTGCCAATGTAAAGCGGGTACCGGTCAAGACAGCCTTTTGAAAATTGGCGCGTCCGAGCTCGGCCTTCTCGAAGTCGACCCCGGTCAGCTTGGCGCCGCTGAAGTTGGCGCGCTGCAATTCCGCGCTGGCGAAGTTGGCACCATCGGCCGAAACGTTGGAAAAGCCGCTTCGGTAGGCCTCTATCCTGGCGAAGTTGGCCTTTTCGGCCTTGGCGCCGGTAAACCAGGCGCGCACCAGATTGGCCTTTTCAAGGTTGGCGCCGTTCATGTTTGTATTGCTGAGGTCGGTCACGGATAAATCTGCGCCGGACAGATTGGCGCCTTGAAAATTGTTGCCGCTCAGCATGAGATTGCCCTTGCTGCATTCGCTCCAGTCCAGGCCCGGCGAAGGCGTATCGCCGCAATCTGCCGCAAGAACCGGGCCCGCAAATGTAGACAAAGCCAACAGAGCAACTGATACCATAGGCTTATTCAAGGACATGCCCTTTCTCTCCCCCAGCGCGCCATCCACTGCATCAATCTTCTATACAGCCTGCACAGCAATAAAAAGATGTTGGCAGAGGCGAATGTTCCGATCCCACGTGTTAAATATTGATCCCAGTTTGTCCCGGTCAAAGAGCGAATACAATGAACATACTCAGCGAAGAAGGAAATCGCGCGCTCAAGGTCATCGCGCAACGCCATGGTGTGAGCCAGGGCGCGGTCGAGCATCTCCTGATGGCGATCATTGCCGGCCAGACCACGCAAGCGCAATTCAATCACCGCGAGCTCGGTGGGATGGGACAATGGTCGCAAGGCGGGATGATCATGGTCGGCGACATGTTCAACAACGGGCTCAAGGCCAAGATTTCGGATATCTGTGCGGAATTGGCAGCCCTTGCGCGCAATACCGAATTGCAGGCGCCAACGACATCGCGCCAGTCTCAATACCAGGGCAACACAGCCAGTCTCTTCGTTCCGAATGTGTTTTCTTCCGGAAACTGGTGGCCTGAGGAATTGGGTTACGCTGCTTCAACCGGCGCGCAGAACGACCTTCGCTACGCCTTCTTTCCGGCAAGCCACAGGCTGGCAATCCGGCTGGGTGAGGGGGTCACCGTCTACGACACCAGGGACCATCAAATTAGCGGTTTTTCGCAGCAACAGAGCGGCGATCAGTCGCTGACCTTTACCTCGCAATATGGTCTCGTTCGCCTTGCCGATCTCGCGGTGGTATCGCCGGCTGAAAGCGAACCCGAGACCATTCAGGCGGTCGCTTCAACGCAGCCGCAGGTCGCACCGGAATTCGCTCCGTCGACCTCGCATGCGTCAGTCTCCACCGTGTCGCCCGAACAGGGTGTGCCGGCTGAGGATGACATCTTTGGCAAGATAGAGAGACTGGCCGGCCTTCATTCCAAGGGCATCCTGACGGACCTGGAATTCGAGGCAAAGAAGAAGGAACTGCTCGATCGGCTTTGAAACACGAGCGGTCTACCGCACCCGTTAGGAAGGGCGCGGTAGGCCCGGTGCCTATTCTCCTGCCTGATAGGCAACCGATTGCGATGCCGTTGTGCTTGGTCCCAACGCGGCCAGCAATGTGACCAATGCCGCGAGTATTGCGATGAAGCAGATTCCCGCGAAATAGGGGTCCCAGCCAAAACTGGGTGCGGCAGCAAAGATTGCCGATGCGGCTGCAAGGACGACGCCGCCGCCGATCTGGAAGGCGGCGAACAGAAGCCCCGAAGCCAGCCCGGATTTGTCACTGTCGACATCGGAGAGTGCCGCCACCTGCACGGACGGGTAAGTCATGGCATAACCGATGCCAAGAGGAATCTGGGAGAGCGCGACGAGCAGGATCGGGTCGATGTGCCCAAGCGCGAAGACCCAGAAAATATAGCTGGCTGCCTGCAACGCCACACCAAAGGCCATCAAGCCGGTCGTGCCGCGACTTTGCGCGATCGACGCAAAACGGGGTGCGAGAAACATCACGCAGACGCCTCCGAATGCAAAGCAGAAGCCGGTGACGAAGGCCGACCATCCAAGGACGTTCTGGTAATACAGCGTGGCAATGAACTGGAAGCCGACATAGACACCCTGGAACAGGGCGGCAATCGTGTTGGCATGGCGAAGCTTCGCCCTGCGGAAGATCGAAAGCGGCACCATCGGGTCTTCGTGACGTGCCTCGACCAAGATGAAGAGGATGATCAGAGCCAGGGATGCGACGAGCGAACCCCAGGTGGGGAACGCGGCAAAGCCCTCAGCGGCGGCATTGGTGATGCCGAATACAAAGAGCAGGAGGCCGGGGGTGATCGTCAGGGCGCCCGCCCAATCGAAGTGTGGTCGTGGCGTCGTCCGGCGCCTGTCGGCAGGCAGCACAAATGGGGCAAGTGCGAGCGCGATGATGGCGACGGGCGCTCCCATGACCAAGGTTGCCCGCCAGCTGAAAACGGTGGCCGCGCCGCCGAGCACCATTCCAAGCACGAAGCCGGTGGCACCGGTCGAGGCAAAAACGCCGAGCGCCTTTGCCCGTCGGTTGCCCTCGCCGAATACTTCAAGCAATAGCGCCAGTGCCGCTGGCGCTGTGAAGGCTGCGGCGATGCCCTTCACAAGACGGGCGGCGACGAGGGTTTCGCCACTGTTGACAAAGGCGCCTGCGATGCTGGCGGCGGCGAAGACAGCAAGAGACCAGAGAAAGACCCGACGATGGCCGAACACGTCGGCCACGCGGCCGCCGAGTAGAAGAAATCCGCCATAGCCAAGCACATAGGCGCTGACCGCCCACTGCAGCGATGTCGCCTTCATACCGAGTTCGGCCTGGATGGCAGGCAGGGCGACGCCGATCGTCGAGACATCCATGGCATCCAGAAAGTTGGCGGCGCAAAGAAGCAGCAGCGCCAAACTGGCACCGGCACCGCCTTGAGTTTTGGAAGTGGTCATAACAGTTCCTTTGTGATGCGCCGTCTCGGGGAGTGCGCGGCGGCAGAGGAACGAGAAAATGTACATCTTCCAGGCCTATTGCAAATTGATAGTAGCTATGTCAGGTATTGCTGGCGATGATGAATGATGCCACGCTACGAAAGATCGATCTCAATCTGCTGCTCGCATTTTCCGTGTTGATGCAGGAGCGAAATGTCAGCCGAGCGGCCGAGCGCCTGTTGCTTGGTCAGCCGGGTCTGTCCGCCGCGTTAAAACGGCTGCGCGAGACACTGGATGACGAATTATTCGTGAGGGTAGGGCGCGGTTTGCAGCCGACCGCGCGAGCCCTTGCGATCGCACCGGCGATAGAGGACGCCCTTTCGGGCATCGAACGAGCCATCCGCAGGCCGGCCGCCTTTGACCCCGCGAGTTGGGAAGGCGAGTTTCGCATCGGCATGTGCGACAATCTGGAATCGGCATTCTTTGGTCCGCTTGCAGCACGGCTATCCGTGCAAGCTCCTCGAGCACGACTGGTCGGCATTGCATCCGACAAGCGCGGGGCCTCACGTATGCTGGACGACGGGGTGTATGATTTCAGCGTGTCTGTCCATGAGGAGCCGGCATCCTGGCATATCCGCATGCCGCTGTTCGATCAGATCTCGGTCTGCCTCTTCCATCCGGATCAGCTAAAGCTGCAGGCGCCTTTACGTCTTGAGGATTTCATCAACGCTCCGCATGTCACCGTATCGTTCGAAGGCAACAGCTCGAGCAGCGTTGATGAAGCGTTGGCAAGAGCGGGGCATAGCCGTCGGGTGGTCGCCTCCGTGCCGCGTTTTTCGGCTTTGCCGATGGCCCTGCGAGCGATGCCGGCGATTGCAACCATCCCGGAATCGATTGCCTGTTGCATGGCGCAATTGCATGGGTTGGTGATTGCTGCGCCGCCGATTGAGCTGCCTGCTGACCCGATTACGATGCTCTATCGCAGAGTCGACCAGGCGGATGGTCGAGCCCTTTGGTTTCGCAGGCTCTTCGTGGAGGTGGCCGCGGCGGCCCTGAAGGCCTCCGGGTGCCAGATGGGCATCTCGCAGGCTGCGTAGCCGTCATCTCATCCCTTACCACGGCCCGGCGCAACGAAGGCGGCGATAGCCGCCTCGTCGTGACCGGCCTCAGCGAGGAAACGCCTGGCGAATTCGCTGGCGGGCGCCCGCAGCGCCTCGTCGGGACGGATCAGGTGGAAGGCCACGTGGTAGTCGACCGTTCGGTCGGAAACCGCCACCAGTCGCCCGGCTTCCAGAGCGGCATCGGACAATGGCGGTCGCGCCAGGGCGATGCCGAGGCCCTGCACGCAGGCGTCGATCACAATATTGTAGTCTTCGAAACGCCGATCCTGACCGCGGGGCACATAGTCGAGCCCTTCCGGGGAGAGCCAGCGGCGCCAGCCTTCGATATTCGAATCGTGCAGGATCGGCAGCTCCAGCAGCGATTGGGCGTCCGAGCGCTGCCCAAGCCGGATCGCCAATGCAGGTGATGCGATCGGAAACGACTTCTCACGCCAGAGCTGCAAGCCACGCACGCCGGCCCAGGGTCCCTTGCCGCAACGAATGGCGAGGTCCGTTCCTTCCCCGAAATCTGCCAGGCGGTGTTCCAGCACCAGCTCGAGATGGACGTCGAGGCCCTCGAGCTTAGGGAGACGCTGAAAAAGCCAGAGCGAGGCGACGGATGGGGTGACAGAGAGCCGCACCACCGACTTGCTGCGACGCGGGGACCAACGCTCGCCGCTATTACCCAGAAGCGCCAGCGCTTCTTCGGCACGCGCAAAAAAGCGCATACCCTCGGGCGTCAGGCTGACGCCGCGCGCTTCTCGCTCGAACAGGCGGACGCCCATCCAGCGCTCCAGGCGGGAGACCTGTCTTGATACCGCGCCGTGGGTAATTCCGCTCTCTTCCGCTGCCGCGGAAAATGACCCAAGCCGAGCAGCGCGCGCAAACGCTTCAAGCGTATCGAGCGGCGGGAGGGTGGTAGAGCTGTGAACCATAGGCACATATGATCATCGATTGAGGTGCTTTTCAAGCCTAGTCTGAAAGCCTATTCGATCTGGATGAAACGGGTGGGAGACGGGGATGAGCACGGGCGCAAGTGAACTGACAATTGCAAAACATAAAGCAAGTTTTGATCTTGTGGCCTTCGCGGCCATCCTGGTCACGATCGTTTTCTGGGCGTCTTCCTTCGTGGTGATCCGCATCTGCCTTGGGCCCCTGACGCCGGTTGAACTGGCGACTGCGCGCTACGTGGCGGCAGGTGTCATCGCCCTGGTCTATCTCGTCGCGATGCGGACCATGCCGCCTAAGCGCGATTTAATCCGTCTTTCCGTCGCTGCAGTCCTCTTCATCGCGGCCTATTCCGTTCTTCTGAATACCGGCGAACAGACCGTGCCGGCGGGGCCGGCAAGCTTTATCATCAACACCATGCCGGTCTTTACCGCGTTGATTGCCACATTCGCGCTTGGAGAGCGTTTCGGCCGCTGGGGCTGGGTCGGCACTGCCATTTCCTTTGCCGGCGTCGCATTGATCGCAGCTTCGACAAACGACGGCTTCACGCTGGACGTCAACGCAATCCTGATCCTCGGGGCAGCTATGTGCTCCGCAATCGCCAGCGTCCTGCAAAAACCGCTTCTTGGTAGATTGCCGGCGCTGGCGGTGACGGCCTGGATCCTGATGATAGGCTGTATCCCGCTGCTTCCGGCCGTGCCCTCGACGATCCATGCTCTTGCTGCCGCACCGGCCGAAGTGAACTGGGGTGTCGCTTATCTCGTCATCTTCCCGACAGCGATCGGCTATATGACCTGGGCCATCGCGCTCAAGCGCCTAACTGCCGGTCGCGCGGCAAATTTCCTTTATGGCGTTCCGCCGACAGCGACGCTGATCGGTTTCGCCTGGCTGGGAGAGATGCCAACGGCGATCGGAGCGATCGGCGGGGTCATGGCGATTGTCGGCGTATTGGTCGTCAATGTCATGAGAAAGAGGTAGCGTCCGTATCTGCGGACGGGAGCGCTGTTGTCTTGCACGCCACTTTCTGGTTACGTGGTTGCAAAGCAGCGGGATCAATCAGGCAGATGGCGCTGGAACCGAACGAGCAAGAAAAGATCGACTCTACCTTTCGCAATGGATCGCTGACGGCCGTCGGGATCATCCTCGGTTTCTGCCTCAGCTTCGTCAATCGCTGGGTTTCCAATCCGAACGACTGGGGACGCATCGATATCCTGCCGATGACATTGATGATGCTTGGAATTGCGATACAGGTGAAAGTCTTCGCCGACCTGCTTTCCCGGGATTCGCTTCTGGCTGCCAAGTACGACCGGGCATGTCGTGTCTTCCTGGTGGGGTTTCTGATTGTAGCCGTCGGGATAGCAATTGCGCTTGCGAATGATATCCTCGGAATAAGCAGTCAAGCGATGCTCGGCTCATAAGGATCAGCCGGCAATCTGAAATCGCAGCCTTGCCGCGCCGGTATCATCTTGCGAAACGGCGGCGGTAATCTAGTGTCCTCCAATTGTACCGCAATGTATCCCGATGCCAGAAAGCTACAGTAGCTTTCAATTCCAGTCGATCGGAACACATCCCGTACACATGGGGACTGTCTCTTCGCGGATGGGTTCAGTTGGAGAGAGATCAGTGTCCGAAGAAATCAATCATCATCGCCGCCGCTTTTTCGGGGCCGCTGCCCTCACCATTGCTGCTGCCCAGTTGGGCGCGGCCGGTTCTGCGCAAGGGCAGTCCGCAGATGGCAAGGCGACAAGGGTGCCTCCAATCAAGCCCGGCACCAACACGTCCTTCGCACCCCTGAAGCAGGTCGATGCGGGTGTGCTCAACATCGGATATGCCGAGGCCGGTCCGCCCGACGGTCCCGTGGTCATCTTGCTGCATGGCTGGCCCTACGACATCCATAGCTTTCTCGACGTCGCGCCGCTTTTGACATCGGCGGGATATCGCGTCATCATTCCGCATCTGCGCGGCTATGGCACGACGCTGTTCCTGTCGGGCGAGACGGTCCGCAGCGGCCAGCAGTCGGCCGTCGCCAGCGATATCATCGCCCTGATGGATGCGCTGAAGATCCCGACGGCGATCCTGGCCGGTTATGACTGGGGGGCGCGGACTGCCTGCATCATCGCGGCCCTGTGGCCGGAGCGCTGCAAAGCGCTGGTCTCGGTCAGCGGCTATCTGATCGGCAGCGTCGAGGCCGGAAAGAAGCCCTTGCCACCGAAGGCCGAGTACAGCTGGTGGTACCAGTTCTATTTCGCCACCGAACGCGGTCGCCAAGGCTACGACGCCTACCGCCGCGATTTTGCAAAACTGATCTGGGAGAATGCCTCGCCGCAATGGCACTTCGATACCGCCACCTTCGATCGCAGTGCGGCTTCGCTCGACAATCCGGATCATGTCGCGGTCGTCATCCATAACTACCGCTGGCGGCAGGGTCTGGCCGAGGGCGAGCCGCAATACGACGCCCTGGAAAAGCGGCTGGCCGCAGGTCCCGTCATCACCGTGCCGACGATCACACTCGAAGGCGACGCCAATGGCGCGCCGCATCCCGAACCCGCCTCCTATCGCGGCAAATTCTCCGGCAAATACGAGCACCGCACGATCAGTGGCGGCATCGGCCACAACCTGGCGCAGGAAGCCCCGCAGGCCTTCGCCCAAGCGGTCGTCGACGCCGCAGGATATTGATCCCCGCGCGACGACAGGCTATCCGCGCTTCGCGCGGATAGCCGGCTCATCAACAAACGATAGAAAGGAACACCCATGGGCTCGTTTAGCGTCTGGCACTGGCTGATCGCACTCGCCATCCTTCTGCTGCTGTTTGGCCGCGGCAAGATTCCTGAACTGATGGGGGACGTGGCGAAAGGCATCAAGAACTTCAGACCGGGATGGCGGACGGTGAAGGCACCGCAGCTCCGCCAGCCTCGGATAGCCAGACTGAGGAAAAGCTGTGACGTCAGCGAATTGGCCTCGCCTGGGGATTTGAAATTGCTGTTACGCTATCCTGAGCATGAATTGAGGGTTGCCGACAATGGATCACATCGATCACGTCCTGGTCGTTGATGACGATCGCGAAATTCGCGAGCTGGTTTCGACCTATCTGACAAAGAACGGCCTGCGCGTGACCGTCGCCGCCGACGGTCGGCATATGCGGGCGTTTCTCGAGGCCAACTCGGTCGACCTGATTGTTCTTGACGTCATGATGCCGGGCGACGACGGTCTGGTGCTGTGTCGCGAGCTCAGGGCGGGCAAACACAAGTCGACACCGGTCCTGATGCTGACGGCGCGAAGCGACGAGACGGACCGCATCGTCGGTCTGGAAATGGGCGCGGATGACTATCTGGCGAAGCCTTTCGCGGCGCGGGAACTGCTTGCACGCATAAAGGCCATTCTACGCCGGGCGCGGATGCTGCCTCCCAATCTGCAGGTGACGGAAGTCGGCCAGTTGTTGACCTTCGGCGCCTGGCAGCTCGACACGTCAGGCCGGCATCTGCTCGATCGAGACGGAACGGCCATAGCCCTCAGCGGGGCCGAATATCGCCTGCTTCGCGCCTTTGTCGACCATCCGCAGCGGGTTCTCAATCGGGATCAGCTCTTGAACCTTACACAGGGCCGCGAGGCCGAGCTTTTCGACCGCTCCATCGACCTTCTGGTTAGCCGGCTTCGACAGCGCCTTGGCGACGACGCGCGCGAGCCCGCCTACATCAAGACCGTTCGCAGCGAAGGATACGTGCTTGCGATGCCGGTCGAAATTTCCGAGCTCCGCCGATGAGCGCCATGATGGCATTCAAGCCATTTCGGCTCTGGCCGCGCAGTTTGGGGTCGAGACTATTCCTGATCTTGCTCGCTGGCCTGATGCTTTCGCAGGGGCTCACCTTCACCGCCCAGTTCCTGGAACGCCACATGACGGCCAAGACCGTCATGCTCAACACACTCGAGAACGATGTGGCGACCTCGATCGCCATTCTGGATCGCCTGCCGGCGGCCGAGCGGCCGGATTGGCTGGATCGTCTCGACCGAGGAACCTATCGATATGAGCTAAACGCCGGACTTCCCGGCATCGACACGTTGAGCGATCAGAGTGCCGGTATCGCGGCGAAGATAAGAGAAGCCGTCGATCCGCGTTTCCCCATAGAATTCCAGTCTATTCCCGGCGATGGCAAGCGCCTTCAGGCGCACCTGACGCTCAGCGATAGCAATCCACTGACGATCGATGTCAACCCCGCGCCGATCATGCCTTTGGCGCAGTGGTTGCCATATGTCCTTGTCGCGCAGCTCATTCTTCTCATTCTCTGCACATGGTTTGCCGTTCGCCAAGTGATCCGTCCCCTCGTCAATTTCGCCAACGCCGCAGATGCGCTTGATCCGAACAGGAACACACCGCGGCTAAGCGAAACGGGGCCAAGCGAGGTCGCCTATGCGGCGACGGCCTTCAACGCGATGCGGGATCGTATCGCCCATTATCTCGAGGAAAGAGTAGAAATCCTGGCGGCGATCTCGCATGACCTGCAAACGCCGATCACGCGCATGAAGCTTCGCGCTGAAATCGCAGAGGATTCCGTTGAGAAGGAGAAACTGGTCCAGGATCTGGCCGAGATCGAGCGTCTCGTCCATGAAGGGGTGGCCTATGCCCGCAGCGCCCATGGAAATAGCGAGAAGTCCTCCCGGATCGATATCGGCTCGTTCATCGAGAGCCTCGCCTATGATTACCAGGATGTGGGCAAGGCGGTGACGGTGGTAGAAAAGATCGATGGCGCGATCGTAACCCGGCCGCACGCCCTTCGTCGGATACTGACAAACCTGATAGATAATGCACTGAAGTTCGGCGGCTCTGCGGAAATATACGTGGAGCGGGATCACAAGGGTGTCGTTTCCATAAAGGTGCTCGATCGCGGATCCGGAATTCCCGAGGATCAGCTCGACGCAGTCATGCAGCCGTTTTTCCGGCTGGAGCAATCCCGAAACCGGGGAACCGGGGGGACGGGGCTGGGATTGGCCATTGCCCAGCAGCTTGCGCTGGCAATCGGGGGCTCGCTCAAGCTACGCAATCGCGAGGGCGGTGGCCTTTGCGCCGAAATCTCCATTCATTGATGAGCTGAAATAGCCGAGAGCCTTGAAGGGCGGGGGTCTTGCTGGCCTTCGGGGTCGGCGCGTTCTTTTTGTACGGCATTGTACGGTCGTACCCACCTTAGACACTTCGTTACACTTTCGCCCGATCGGGACACATGCGGGATACCTGACGACTGCCTTATGCGGTCAACGGCTGGTCTCCAGCCGTCGCGCCTAGGCGCCCGATCAATCCGTTCGAAAGAAACGATGATGACCCTTCTCGCAATTGCCTATCTCGCAGGCATGCTGACCATACTCAGTCCGTGCATCCTTCCGGTCCTTCCCTTCCTTTTTGCGCGCGCGGGACAGCCCTTCGTCAAAAGTACGCTGCCGATGCTTGCCGGGATGGCAATGACCTTTGCCGTCGTGGCCACGCTTGCCGCGATCGGTGGCAGCTGGGCGGTTCATGCCAATGAATATGGTCGCTACGCTGCCATCGCGCTGCTAGCCGTCTTTGGTGTGACGCTTCTGTCGCCACAGCTGGCTACCGTGCTCACCGGGCCGATCGTTGCGTTTGCAAACAGGCTTCTGCATTCGAGCACCGGACCGCGTTCCGTATCGACGGCAGGCGGCTCGCTCGTCCTTGGTATCGCCACGGGCTTGCTTTGGGCGCCTTGCGCCGGTCCCATACTGGGACTGGTACTAACAGGTGCGGCTCTTCAGGGTGCCAACGTTCAGACGACCCTGCTTCTTGCTGCCTACGCCGCTGGGGCGGCGACGTCGCTTGCCGTTGCCCTCCTGATTGGTGGACGGGTATTTACGGTGATGAAGCAGTCGCTTGGCGCTGGCGAATGGGTTCGCCGCGGTCTCGGCATCGCGGTGCTTGGCGGCGTCGTTGCGATCAGCCTTGGCGCAGACACCGGCTTTCTGGCGCGCCTTTCGAGCGTTGGCACGGGCAGGATCGAACAGACACTTCTCGACAGCTTCAACGCGCGCAACTCCAAGCCGACCCTGGTCGCGAGCAACAGCATGACGCTGGCGGCAGGCGACGCGCGTCAGGGTTTTCGCAGCGACCTGCCGGTCGAAGGTCGATTTCCCTCGCTCGGCGGCGCAGCTGAATGGCCGAATTCGCAGCCGCTGACCACTGACCAGCTTCGCGGCAAGGTCGTGCTGGTCGATTTCTGGACCTATTCCTGCATCAACTGCATTCGCACGCTGCCCTATGTTCAGGCCTGGGCGGACAAATACCGGGATCAGGGCCTCGTGGTGATCGGGGTTCATTCGCCGGAATTCGCATTCGAAAAGAAGATCGACAATGTCAAACGGGCGATCGGCGACTTCAAGATCGGCTATCCCGTCGCCATCGACAACGACTTCAAGATCTGGCGCGCATTCGACAACAACTACTGGCCGGCTCACTACCTTGTCGATGCCAAGGGACAGATCAGATATCACCATTTCGGCGAGGGCGACTACGACAAGGCAGAGAAGGCCATCCAGGACCTGCTGGCCGAAGCCGGAAGCCAGAAGGCCGAGAGCGACGTCGTAAAGCCTGTGGCCAAGGGCGCCGAGGCGGCCGCTGATCTCAGCAGCATTCGGTCGACCGAAACGTATATCGGCTACAAGGAAGCCTCGAACCTCGTCTCTCCTGAAGGCTTGAGGGCGGACACGGCCGCGACCTACACCACGCCAAAGCCCGGGCTCAATGAGTGGGGCCTTTCCGGCAACTGGACGGTCGGGCCCGAGCAGGCCACGCTCAACCAGTCGGGTGGCGGTATCACCTACAGGTTCAGCGCCCGCGATCTGCACCTCGTTCTCGGTCCCAATGCTGACGGTAAACCGGTGCGGTTTCAGGTCACGGTCGACGGAAAGGCACCAGGCGAAAGTCATGGCGCCGATATCGATGCCAATGGCAACGGAACCGTCACCGAAACGCGCCTCTATCAACTGGTGCGCCAAGTGGACGATGTCGAGGAACGGACCTTCGAGGTTCGCTTCCTCGATCCCGGCGTCGAAGCCTTTGTCTTCACTTTTGGATGAGGAAATCCATCATGCGCGATAAAGCTCAATCGAATATCCTGAAAGCGGTCAGGGACACCATACCCTTTCTTGTTGTTGGAGGTCTTCTGGCCCTGCTCGGTGCCTCATTGCTTGGCAACTCTACGTCGGCAGCCGAGGACCCGAGGCTTGTTCCCGCCGCACTCCACGACGTTGTCAAGACGAGCGAGGCGCAGACGGCGATCTTGGCAGGCGGTTGCTTCTGGGGCGTCCAGGGCATGTTCCAGCACGTCGACGGTGTTATCAACGCCACATCAGGATATGCCGGCGGCAGCACGGACACTGCGACTTACGACCTGGTGGAGACCGGCAACACCGGCCACGCCGAGGTCGTTCAAGTCACGTTCGATCCGCGTCAAATCAGTTATGGCAAGTTGTTGCAGATCTATTTCTCCGTCGCCCACGACCCGACGCAGGTCGACCGGCAGGGACCTGATGTCGGCACGCAATATCGGTCGGCTATCTTTCCGGTCAATGCGGAACAGGCGAAGGTCGCGTCAGACTATATCGCGCAGCTAGAAACAGCTGGTGTCTTCAAGGCGAAGATTGCGACCTCGATTGAAACGGGAAAGCCCTTCTACAAGGCCGAAGCCTACCACCAGGACTACATGGTCAACAATCCGACCAATCCCTACATCGCGTTCAACGAGCAGGCGAAGATCGACAACCTGAAAAGCTACTTTCCGCAATTCTATCGAGAGAAGCCGGTTCTGGCCTCGGCCGGCCAAGGTTGACGTAAGTATCAGTTTTTCCCAGGAAATTTGTGAGACTGCCGTGGGAATCACGGCAGCCTCTTTGGCATCCGAATGCCTCGGTCTATCGCTCCAGGCTTGCTCACACACTTCGTTACAATTTCGATCAATCAGGACACATGCGGGATACGTCGCGGGCGCCTTATGCGGTCAATGGCTGGCGTTCGGCCATGCGCCCGGCGCCACCAACCAAAGGAGACAACATCATGTCGCAGCAAGTGAAAGCACTCTACACAGGTAAGACCCTCACAACAGGAGGCGGGGACGGCGGCAGCGGTCGTAGCGACGACGGCCATCTGGATGTCCGGTTTACGGTTCCCGACACGGCCGGCAGCGGCACAAATCCGGAGCTGATGCCCGCAGCGGGATGGTCAGGCTGCTTTGTCGGGGCAATGGGGCTCGCAGCGCGCACGATGAATATCGCGATCCCTGCCGATACGGCTGTCGATGCTGAAAGCGACCTGTGTCGTGCAGACGACGCCTACTTTCTGCAGGCTCGCTTGAACGTCAGTCTGCCCGGTCTGGATCACGAAGTTGCCCAGGCCCTGGCAAATGCCGCACACCAGACTTGCCCGTACTCCAAGGCTACGCGTGGCAACATCGACGTCGTGATCAATGTGGTTTGAGCCGGTTCAATATGCCTGCCGGTGATTAAGCAGGCGGCACTCTCTCAAAATCTCAATTTCGCAGCGTCGTTTTGTTTCCCTTTCAGCGACTGCCTTGGTGACCGCCTCCACGGCGCAAGGACGGCATCGGCTGCCGCCGATCCGGCAATCCGACCGTTTCATGTCAAGGTACCCGAAAAGGACCTCGTCGATCTCCGTCGCCGCGTTCTGGTAACGCGGTGGCCGGCCAAGGAAACAGTGTCCGACCAGTCCCAGGGCGTGCAACTGGCTCAGCTCCAGGCGCTCCTGGGAAGAGCCCGAACTCTCCAGCGTCGAGATCCGGGCAGCGTTCCGCTCGTTGGCCAACGCTGGTTCGTCGCTGAACAGATGACAAACGCACGTCGAGGGCCGATGATCTATCGGCGTGCGATTTCCACCGGCTTTCGCCATTTTACAGAAGGTGACAATCTCATGCAGTTCGCCGTCAAATGTCTGATCGGCATCGCAGTGCTGGCATCGCCATGCGCTTACGATCCCGAGCCAAGGGAACCAACTGTTGCTGCCGCAACGATCGAGAAGGCGCCCTCACCAGACCGCTCTTCCGATCTGGAGCGCGTGCAAGTCCGGATGGATAAGGAGACAAGCAATGAAACTCTATGAGAATGAAATCTCGTCAGCGACGTCACGAGTGCGCATTGCATTGGCCCTGAAAGGGCTCTCTGTCGAGAAACTTCCGATTGGCATCCTTGGCGCGGATGCCGAAAACCGTCAGGCGGGCTATCTCAACGTTAATCCGCAAGGGCTGGTGCCGGCTCTGTCGACGGATGAGGGGTCGTTGATCACGCAGTCGCTTGCTATCATCGAGTACCTTGATGAACTTCATCCAGAGCCGCCACTGCTGCCGCAAGATCTTGAGGCCAAAGCTTTCTCACGTTCCATCGCCATGGCGATCGCATCCGAAGTCCACGCCCTGCTAACCCCGCGCATTGCCGCGCGGCTCGGCGCAATTCCTGGCGTTGACGCGAGCGTCGTCGCGGATTGGAATCGCCACTGGATCAAGGAAGGGATGACCGCTGTTGAAACACTGATTGCCAACCGGCGAACCGGCCCATTCGTTGTCGGAGATTTTCCGTCTATGGCCGATATCTTTCTCTTTCCCCAGGCGGTCGGCACCGAACGCATCGGGCTGGATCTCGAGCAATGGCCCAATATTGCCAGGATCGTTGCCAATCTTCGCGCAATTCGGGCCTTCGCCGACAATGCTCCGGCACCCAGAAAATGAACCACAGGCGCCGGCCGGATATGGAAGTCGAAGGCCGGGAAGTCTATATGAGGAAAAAAGGAGAACATCCCATGACCGAAGAACGTGCAGTCCTTGCCGGTGGTTGCTTTTGGGGCATGCAAGATCTCATTCGCCGCTACAACGGCGTGATTTCAACGCGTGTTGGCTACAGTGGCGGCGATGTGCCGAATGCGACCTACCGCAATCACGGAACCCATGCGGAGGCGATCGAGATCATCTTCGACCCCGCCAGGATCAGCTATCGCGACATTCTCGAATTCTTTTTCCAGATTCACGATCCGAGTACAAAAAACCGCCAGGGTAACGATGTCGGCGTGAGTTATCGTTCGGCGATCTTTTACACAAGCCCCGAACAGGAACGGGTGGCAAGGGATACGATCGCGGATGTCGATGCGTCCGGATTGTGGCCGGGCAAGGTGGTGACTGACGTCGCGCCGGTAGGCCCATTCTGGGAAGCCGAACCTGAACATCAGGACTATCTCGAGCGCATCCCGAATGGCTACACATGCCATTTCGTCCGACCCGGCTGGAAGCTCCCCGTGCGGGCAAAAGTCTAACCAGATGACAAGCGCGCGTCTCGCGTTCGGTCAATGTTGACTGAACGCGAGCTTCGCGCCGAAGCCGATAAAGATCACACCTGCCATTGCATCGACCACGCGTCGGGCTTTTTGATAGACCTGTGCCGCGGAACGGTGGCTGAGTGCGAGGGCTAGAAACCCGTACCAGACCGCCGAGATCGCCATCATAACGGCGACCCCTGCCGCCCCGTGGATCCAACGCTCTCCGGGCGACATCGTTGCTGCAAACAGGCTCGCAACGAAAAGTGCCGATTTCGGATTGGCAAGATTGGTTGCCAGCCCCATCTGCCATGCCTGCATCGGCGTCAGGGCGCCTTTGTTTTCTTTCACAGCAATCTTGCTTTCCCGGTGGCGGGCCAGCCAGAGCAGCCGCAGGCCAGCCACAGGAGGTAGACACCTCCCGCCATCTTGGCAACCGCGTAGGCAAATGGCGCGGCGGTGAACAGCGAGCCGATACCGAGCCAGCCCGCAAGCCCCCAGAAAAATGTTCCCGTGATGATGCCAGCGACCGCGGCAACCGCGACGATTTGCGGCCCGGTCAGGCCGACCCGGACGACGAGGAGAAAATTAGGCCCCGGTGTCAGGGCAGCGATAGTCCAGATACTCGCGACCGTGAGAAGGTACATCCTGTCCTTAAATACAGTTTCCGGGATCGGCTTTCTGGATCACTTGTTGGTCATGAGCCACATCTTGCCGGCCATGGTAATTTCGTGGGCTTCCGCTTCTTCCTGATCGGGTAGACTGCGCTTCTCAAGGAGACCGAACTCCTTCAATTCCTCGAGCGTCGTCGTGGTCAGGAATTTGATCTTCTGTGGCCGTTCCTTGAACCTGTCGGTCTTTGCGTATGTCACTACGGCGTTCAGGTGAGTCCACTTCTTTGCTGGCTTAGGAAAGAGGGGCCCTTCCTTGGCGAGCTTCAATCCTCTGATCTGGGTCGGTGTGAGCGTAATCATGCTTTGTCCTTTAGATACGGTAATGGGAGCCCGACGAGGAAAAGCCTCATCTGGCGCCCTTGCTGATGTGTTAGAGCTGTCAGTAGCAGATCATCGGGCCGAAAGGTAAATTGTCTTTCGCGGGCAGAGATGATTCTGCAATATCGCTGACGAGGCCTGGGTTAGAGCGCGTCTCACTGGCTCGATGATGATCCTAGGGATGCGCGCCAGTTCGGCAGGCACCGCTATGCATGAGATAGTCATTCCGGACCATGGACCCATCGGCGACAGGACTATATTGCGGCCTTGGCTGCGCCAAAGTCGCGAAAAGTTTAGTATCCCGGCGCGCGTGAAACGTGCATTCAAACGAGATCGGTCGCCGAAGTCGATCCAGATCCGAAATCTTGGAGGAGTTTTCAATGTCCCGCCCGCCCTTGCCGCCGTTTAGTTCGCAGAGCGCAATCGAGAAGGTTCGACTGGCCGAAGACGGTTGGAACAGCCGAAACCCTTCCAAGGTTGCGCTGGCCTACACCGAAGACAGTCAATGGAGAAATCGCGCTGAATTCGTCACCGGTCGGTCGGCGATCGAAGCTTTCCTTGCTCGGAAGTGGGCCAAGGAGCTCGACTATCGCTTGATCAAGGAGCTCTGGGCGTTCACCGGCAATAGAATTGCCGTTCGGTTCGCCTATGAATATCACGACGACAGCGGCAACTGGTTTCGTGCCTATGGCAACGAGAACTGGGAATTCGACGACGATGGTCTGATGCGCTACCGCCACGCCAGCATCAACGAGCACCCGATCGACGCGGCAGAGCGCAAATTTCACTGGCCGCTCGGACGACGCCCGGACGATCACCCCGGCCTGAGCCACTTCGGCTTTTGAGGCCGAACGGAAGGACGCGAGCGCATGTTGCTCTATTTTCGAATGCGCATGTTATGCCAGCGCTAACCAGGCAGCCTCTTCACGCCGGGGGCGGCTCTTGACTGGCCATGAGCATTTGGCATCTCTTGATTATCGATGGCCACGGCATGACGAATGGATCGCTCGTGCGGCAATGATGATTGAGGGTGCCATATGCCAAGCTTTTCGAAAGAGATGTCCTACTCCGCAGCAGATGACGATGGGCTCTGGCCGGCGCAAAGGCGGAGGGTATTGGATTGGTTGATGACGGAGACCCGCGAGCAACGCTTCATCGACAACATCTTTGTCGACATGTGCCAGAAGCTCGTCGACGCCGGCATCTCGGTCGCCCGCGCGACGCTTCATTTTAGGATCGACAACCCTCAATGGCGTGGCGCCCGCATCCTGTGGCGAAAGGGGATGCTGCAGGCCGATCTGCGCACCTTCGAACACGGTTCCGAGGAAACCCAGCAATATCTGAACAGTCCTATCAACGATATCACCACTGGTCTGAGCGAAATCCGCCGGCATCTCGGCGCTGCGTCAGGAAGCGGTCCAGAATATCCGCTGTTCGACGATCTGCGCGCTGAAGGCTTGACTGATTACATCGCCTGGCCAATGGAACATACGCTCGGCAAGCGGCACGTCGTCAGTTTCGCAAGTGATCGGCTCGGCGGTTTCGGCGATGAGGAAATCTTGTTTTTCAAGGATCTCCTGCCGGCCCTCGCACTCGTGAGCGAGGTCAGGCTGAAGAACCGGCTGGCGCGGACACTGCTCGAGACTTATGTCGGACCTCATGCAAGCGAACAGATTCTGGCCGGCGCCACCACGAGGGGAAGCGGCGTCACGGTGGGGGCAGCCATTCTCATCTGCGACCTTCGCGATTTCACGACGCTTTCGGACATCTGGCCGCGGGATGACGTCATCGGGCTTTTAAATGGCTACTTCGACGCCATGTCGGAACCGATCGAGAGACACGGCGGCGAAATTCTGAAATTCATGGGCGACGGCCTGCTGGCGATCTTTCCTCTTAGCAATCCCAACGCATGCATCGATCTTCTTGCGGCCATTGGTGAAGCGCAAGCTGCGATGATCGCTCTCAACGAAACCAATGTTCGAAGCGGCCACGGCGCCCTTGGCTATGGGATCGGGGTTCATGTCGGCGACGTGATGTATGGCAATATCGGTTCGCGCAAACGCCTCGACTTCACAGTCATCGGCCCCGCCGTCAATATCGCTTCGCGTCTCGAAAACCTGACGAAGGAAATCAAGCGCCCGGTTCTGCTGTCAAAGGCGTTTGTGGATCTGGCGGATTGCCACGGCGGACTGGAGAGCATCGGGCCGCAACTCCTAAGGGGCCTTGGCGTTCCGATCGACGTCTATGCCTTCGACGGCGAGATCGTTAAGTAGATCAAGCGTCGATCTCTGCATGCCGCTTGGCGAGCAGGGTCGAAAGCCCGAGAAGGCCAGCCGCCATGCAAGCCAGAAACCCGCCGAGGACGCGAACGCCGCTTCAGCTCGCAAATGCGAAAAAGTTCATGCTCGAGGCCAGCAAAAGGCGGTGTTGAAGCACCGGCGGCAACGATGAAAGCAGCCGGCCGTAGCTCATAGTCTGTTGCGATTCCCGCCGCCTGGGCATGAAATGCGGCACGAAAACAGCACGCAGACGGTGAACACGGCCGAAAGCGAAGGGCGCCATGTGGCGCTAAACTGCTCGACGATGTGGGACATGGTTCGCGAGAGGATGCTGAGGGATCAGGCCCATCATCAGCGGGCCGACGACGCTGCCTCGCCTTTCAGGCGGGGCAAGGGACGTGGCCAGCGGAATGAGAACCTGGGGCACACGGTCAACAACGCGAGATCGAGGCTGGCTGCAACAAGGATGGCGATGTTTGGTGCGGCGGCATTAAGGGTTCCGGGTTCGGCCGCGAACGCAGTCAATTGGGCGCGCGCGAACCGACGAATGCGAAGCTCGTCTGGCGCTGCCTAAGCCGTCATTCGCGTGGCGTTGTCCGGTGACTTAGATCCCTGTCGTGCCCCTTCAGCGCGACGGGGTTCGATGGCGTTATCCAAGTCCGAAGGTCGGGTGTCGGCCGGGCAGGTCGGGCCTACCCGTTCCCAT
Organism: Arminella tubonensis; assembly: GCF_003240585.1. Classification (GTDB taxonomy): domain Bacteria; phylum Pseudomonadota; class Alphaproteobacteria; order Rhizobiales; family Rhizobiaceae; genus Rhizobium; species Rhizobium tubonense. The sequence goes on along the minus strand of NZ_PCDP01000028.1, from coordinate 121,888 downwards.
GCGCGGTCGCGACGGAGAAGGCGGGTAGCAGGAGAGTTCCATCATCCCGGAAATCGGGTGAGGCTTTTTCCACCAGCCGATGATCGTAGATCGACAGTGACGACTTTTCAGCGGCGAAAGCGCTGACATCTACCCTCTGCTCCTGCGGTGTGAGGTTCGCAAGCAACAAGATTTCCGCGCCCGCTTCGCTCCGCGCCGAAATTCCCATCACCTTTGCTGGATCGGACGATATGCATTCCTGCCACTCGGCGCCGGCAAATCCTGCCAGTGCCTTGACGACATGAAAGAGTGGCCGCATGCGGCCTTCTGCTACAGGCTCGCCGGTAGCCGCGATCAGGCCGAAAGGGCCGGTCAAAGCCGACAGCGTCAGCCGGTCGAGGTCAGCCTGAACGACACGGGCGGCGTATCCGAGCGCAAAAGCCGCGGCAAACAGACCGTTGTGCCGTGGATCGATATTCGCCATTGGAGTGCGGGAGCCATCGGGGTTGTCCATGGTTCGGCTGCCATAGGGGTTCTGCCGCATCGGGATGGTCGAGGGGCCGATGCGATAGGGTTTGTCTCCGTAGATCTCACGCACCGACCGGGTGATGAAGGGCAGGGCTTCGAGCGTCTGCATGACACTCAGGTCATCGGCTGCGTGTACGATCGGGTTTGTACAATGGGTGATGAAATCGAGCGCTTGTGGCGGAACGCGCTTGCGGTTGAGCTCCGTGAAGTAGCTCAACATGCCGCCGCCGAGGCGCGCATCGGCGAACGCTGCGCGCGCTGCCGCATAGACATCTTCAAGCCGCGGGCATTCCGGCCAGGTGCTGCCGGGGGGTGTCGACTGCCGGTCAACAGAGGGTGAGACGACCACGGCATTCGGTCTGAAACCGGCCCCACGCATCATCGCCGCGATCTCGTTCATCTCGTCGTCGAGCGGGCGCAAGCAGGAAACGGCGATCTCGAGTGTCGAGGTGCCTTTATGGCCGAGCGCGATCGCGGCGAAATCGGCAATTGCCGCAGCGTCATGGCCGGCCAGTGGATCGAAGTGAAAAAGCAGTTCCTGGACGCCGATATGGGCGATCCGCCAGCGGGACGCAAGCGTTGCCTTGACCTCTTCCGGCGTGATTGTCACGCCGATACCAGGCATCGTGCCGCGCCGGCTACCACGGCTCAACCGGACCGGTTCTACGCCGACGCGCACGGGCGTGGAGCCGGCGGATGGCCGGCGGTCATGGATGGTCAGCGTAATCCGTTGCTTCATCGTTTCGCCGGCGGCGATCCAATATGGCCAGGGAAGCGCCAAGGGGCGGACGTAGGTCTTGTAGGAGGCATCCGACCAGTTGCGCTGGTCTTCCATTTCAAAGATGTCGCCTTCCATCCGGCATTCCGCCGTGACGTCGGATAGAACTGTGTGGGCGATGGCTCGCATGGCCTTGAAGGGCTGCCAGGGTTCGATCAGGTCGGGCAGCGCCGTCAGCTCGATCTTGCCGTCGACATGCTCGATCGTTGCCGCCGAGCCCGCCAGGTCGACAATCGGATGCAGGATACAGAAACCGCATCGATTGGTCTCGAAGCCACTTTGCGACAGGACCTCCGCCTCGAAGATCAATCGGCCGCCTGCATCGGCCGAAATTCGAGCGGCAACGGCGAGATCGGTTCCATCAGGGCCAGCGCAAAGCGCGCGGTAGCTGACGGCGAAACCCTCGGCCTGCTGCTCTACCGTCAGTCCCTCGATCGTCGGATCGTACGTGCCCCAGTCCCGATCGCGGACGAGGAAAAAAACGCCGCGCAGCACCTCGACACCTTCATAGGCGATGCTACGCAGATTGCCGCCGACAAGGTCTGCCGTCAATCGTCCGGCCGTCAGGCGGCGCGGCGGCGCCTCGGTCTTGTCAGTGCCGTAGAGCGCGAAGTTTCGGCGTTGCACATCTTCCCCGCCTGTCATTTGAGCAAAACTCCGATGTCGATGCTCCGGCCGGTGGAAGCACTTTCATAGCCAGCCTCGACCAGAGCGAACGTCTTCAGATTGTCGGCGCCGGAGGTTGACGTTTCACCGCCGGACATCAGCCGATCAGTCCAATGCTGCTGGATGGCAAAGACACTCTCCTGGATGTTGTGCCAGGGCCGCGATGCCCAGGGGAGCAGGGTCGGCGATACGTCGATGATCTCGGTGCCGTTGCCGTTCGTGACCTCGAGGCGGTATCCTTGAGACAATCGGATCGTGCCTTCGCTGCCGTCAATCTCGACGAGCGTCTCGGGAAAGGGTTCGACGGCCAGCTTTGTCGCATAGCTGACATCAACGATCGAGGTCATGCCGCTTTCGTGGTCAAGCAAAATGGTGGCAACATCCTCGCCCTTGATGGCGGGATTTACCCGCTTGGTGCGAGCGGTCAGCGATTTGACATCGCCAAGCAGGAAGCGGGCGATATCCAATGTATGGATGCCGAGATCCTCGATGATGAAACGCTCGCCCTCGGCGAGATAGGGCTGCCCGGAGAACACGTCATAGCCGGAGCGGAAGGACAGCCGACCCCAGAACGGCGTACCGATCGCGCCGTTGTCGAGCACCTTGCGAACCGCCTGGATCGGGGTCTGCCAGCGGAAGTTTTCATGCACCATCAGCGGTACGCCGGCGTTGCGGCATGCCGCGACCATGGCCTTGGCGTCGGAGAGGGTCTGGGCGAACGGCTTCTGGCAAATGGCCGGCACCTTGTGGCCTGCCGCCATCTCTACCAGCGTCCGGTGGCTTTGCACCGTGGTCGCAATATCGACGAAATCAAAACCGCCATCGGCAAAGAGTGCCGCCGTGTCGCTGTACCGGCGCTCGATGCCGAACTGGTCGCCGACGATCTTCAGCCGTTGCGGATCGCGGTCGCAGATCGCCACGATGGTGGCGCCTTTCACATCGCTCCAACCATGCATCTGGTTGACGGCGAAGAAGCCGCAACCGATCAGCGCACCTGTTAAATTTGCCATATCTCAGCCCGCCTTTGCCATTTGCATCAAGGTTACGCGTTGCTGCAGGCGGCGCTGCGCCTGGTCGACCACGACGGCGATGATGATGACCAGTCCCTTGATGACCATCTGCCAGAACGAGGACACACCCATCATTACCAGGCCGTCGGACAGGATGCCGATGACGAAGGCGCCGACGATGGTGCCGCCGATCGTGCCGCGGCCGCCCGACATCGAGGTGCCGCCGAGAACGGCTGCGGCAATTGCGTTGAGCTCGAAGCTTTCGCCGGTTGCCGGATGAGCGGCCATCAACTCCGAAGAGATGACGATGCCGACGATCGCGGCACAGAGGCCCGAGAACATATAGACGAACATTTTCACCGTATCGACGCGGATGCCGGACATACGGGCCGCGCGTTCGTTGCCACCGACGGCGAAGATATGGCGGCCGATCGGCGTCGAGCGGGCGACATAGGCGGCGAGCAAAGCAAGGACGATGAGGATCCAAATCGAGACCGGCAGACCGATGATGCGACCGGCGCCGAAGAAATCGAAACCCGTCGTCGAAAATTCCGGACGGCCGACGAGGTTCGGGAAGGTTTGCCCGTCTGAGGAGAGCAGTGCCAGGCCGCGAGCGACATAAAGCGTTCCAAGCGTGGCGATAAACGGCGCGACGTTCAGCTTCGTGATCAGCAATCCGTTGATGAAGCCTATGGCGATGCCGACGGCAAGCGTAATCAGCACGATCTCGAACAGATTGAAATACACGGTGTAGCCGATCGGCAGCTCGACACCATGCAGGATGAGCGCGCCGGCCACCATGCCGCACAGGCCAACGATCGAGCCCACCGAGAGATCAATACCGCCAGTGATGATGACGAAGGTCATGCCCATCGCCAGGAAGGCATTGAGCGCCACATGCTTCGACATCAAAATGACGTTGGCTGTCGACGTGAAGTTCGGGGCTGCGAAGGCGAAGAAAATGATGACCGCGAAAAGCGCGATGAAGGTACGAAGCTTCATCAGTGTCAGCAGCACCGAGCCGTTCGATCGTTTTGCCGCTGTCGTAGGTGAGGCGTCCGCCGTCATGATGCGAGTTTCCTTGTATGTCCGTGTCCCTTGGCCGAGGCCGCGATGATGGCTTCTTCCGTGGCCTTGCCACGATCGAAGACGGCGACGAGTTGTCCGTTGCTGAGCACCGCGATACGGTCGGAAAGGGCCATGACCTCCTCGAGGTCGGAGGTCGAAAACAGGATGGCGAGGCCTTCGCTCGCCAGACGACGCATGGTGCGGAAGACGTCGGCCTTGGCGCCGACGTCGATGCCGCGGCTCGGCTCATCCATCAAAAGCACCTTGGGACTGGTCATCAGCGCCTTGCCGATCACCACCTTCTGCTGGTTGCCGCCAGACATCGACGTCACCTCGAAATCCGGGTTCGGCGCCTTGATAGACAGGTCGCGGATGATGTCGTGGACCGCCGCCTTTTCGGCGCCGGCGTCGATGTGAAAGAAGCGCGCAAAGCGGCCGAGGCTCGCAAGTGTCAGGTTGCTGGCGATGGACAAGACCTGCACCAGTCCTTCGCGCTGGCGATCCTCAGGGATAAGCGCGAGGCCGCGGCGGATGCGCCGGGTGGTATCGCGTTCGCGGACTTCCTCGCCGTCTATGAATATCTTTCCGGTCGAGTGCATGTGCCGGCCCATGATCGCTTCGAAGAACTCGCTGCGGCCGGCGCCCATCAGCCCGTAGATGCCGAGGATTTCGCCGGCCCGCACTGACAGGGAAACGTGGTCGACAGCAAGACCGCCCGTCGGTCTTGGCAGGCTGATGGCCTCGGCGCGGAAGGCCTCCCTGCCGATCGCGTGCTCTTCGGCCTTGGCGAAATCCTTAGCGTCGGACCCGATCATCGAACGGACGATCCACTTCATGTCGATGTCCTTGACCATCGCCTGGCCCGTGATCTGGCCGTCGCGCAAGACGGTAATGTAGTCGCCGATCCGCATCAGTTCCTCGAGGCGGTGGGAGATATAGACGATTGCCACTCCTTCGGCTCTGAGCTCGGCGATGACCTTGAAGAGGATATCCACTTCCGCCGCCGACAGCGCGGAAGTCGGTTCGTCCATGATGAGGATGCGGGCATTTAGTGAAATCGCCTTGGCGATCTCGACGAGCTGCTGCTGGCCGATCGGCAGGTCTTCCACCATCGTCTCGGCGCTGATGCCGGCATCAAGCTTTTTCAGGAACTGGTTGGCCTTGGCCACCTGTGCCTTGTGGTCGATGCCGAAGATGCCGCGGGTGATCTCCCGCGTTGCAAAGATATTTTCGGCGACCGTCAGATTGGAAAAGAGATTGAGCTCCTGGAAGATCATGCCGATGCCGTGAGCCTGGGCGTCGGCGGGACTGTCGAAGGTGATCGGGCTGCCGTCAAGGATGATGCGGCCAAGCGTCGGACGCTCGACGCCGGCAATGATCTTCATTAGCGTCGACTTGCCGGCGCCATTCTCGCCGACCAGCACGTTGACGGCGCCGCGGTGCAATTCGAGGTTCGCCCGCTTGACCGCGACGATGCCGGAATAGACCTTCGACACCTCCTCGAGCCTGAGGACGATATCGTCGTTCACCGGGTCGTTTTGTGTCTCCGACATCGCTATTGTCCTATGGCAATTGTTGCCGGGGTGACGAGCGGCAGTTGGCCGGAGGATGGCGTCGGGAAAGCGCCACTGACTTTGACGGTCTTGCCGGTCAAGCCATCGCGTGGCAGAGACTGCAAAAGCGTGGCGTTGACCTTTTCGTTGAATGCCTTGCCAAACTGGGCCCATTCGATCTGGTTTTTGAACGCGTTGAAATTGACGAAATCGAGACTGTCGCGCAGCGCTGTGCCGCGCAGAGCGGGGCCGATCTGCACCTTGGCATCAGCTTTCCCGTCGCCATCGATGTCCACGTCTATGGTTGCAGCGCGCGATTGGGTGTCGGCCGCAACGATCTCGCCGTTGAACTTGACGACGTAGGTCCAGGGCGCGTTGCCCTCCTTTTCACGGTGGCCGAATTTAGCGCCGGCGTCGTCGGGATCGGCTGCTATCAGCGACAGGACCTGTTTGAAGTCGCCGGCTCGCTTTTCGATCGAGGGAACGGCCTGGGATTGCCAGATGGCTTCGACTTTGTCGGCAGGATTGAAGGCTGTCTTTGCGGTCTCGGCGGCCTTCTCTTCGGCGGTCGGCGTCTTGACGATCTTGCAGCCGGGCAATACCGCGGCGGCCAGCATCGCCATCAGCAACGCGCCCTTCATCCTCTCCATCGGCATCTCCACCCTGCACTTCATCGGCATTGAACAATATAGGACGGAGAGCAAGGCCTGTCCTTGCTCTCCGTTGATGTCGGATCCGCGAGAGATCAGTTCTTCAGCGCGAAGGTCTCCAGCTTGTCGGCATTGGCGGCGTTGACCAGCACGCAGTCCATGAGCTGCTTTTCGTCCTTCGGAGATGCCTTTGTCTTGATATAGGCGTCGGCCTGGGTCACCGCCATCTGCGCCTGAGCGTAGGCGGGCTGCAGTACGGTCGCCTTGATGCCGCCGGCCTTTATCGAGTCGCGCACGTCGTTCGAACCGTCGAAGCCGACGACGATGACATCCTTGCGGCCGGCAGCCTGGAGAGCCGCGATCGCACCCATTGCCATGGTGTCGTTGCCCGAAATCACGCCCTGAATATTCGGGTTGGCCTGCAGGATGGTTTCCATCTTCGCATAGGCTTCCGTCTGGCTCCAGTTGGCCGACTGCTTGGCAACGCTCTTCAGGTCCGGATAGTCGTCGATGACGTCATGATAACCCTGTGAACGGATGCCGGCATTGGTGTCGGATTCCTTGCCGACGAGCTCGACATAGTTGCCTTTTTCGCCCATCAGCTTGACGAATTCCTGCGCGCCGAGCTGGGCACCTTGGTAGTTGTTCGAGACGATCTGCGCGACGGCGACGCCGGTCTGGTTGATTTCGCGGTCGATAAGGAAAGAGGGGATGCCCGCGTCCTTGGCCTTCTTGACCGCAGCAACGGTTGCGTCGGCGCCGGCATTGTCGAGGATGATGGCCTTGGCGCCGCGACCGATGGCGGTGTCGATCAGCTCGGATTGCTTGTTGGCGTCGTCGTCGTGTGACACACTCAGCACTTCGTAGCCGAGTTCCTTTGCCTTGGCTTCGGCGCCAGCGGCTTCAGCCTTGAAGAATGGATTGTCATGAGCAGGCGTGATGATGGCAAGCAGGTCGGCCGAGAAAGCCGGCATGGCCGTGCCAAGCGCGAGAGCGCCGGCGAAGGCCGCGAGTTTAAGGGTACGGGTCAGTTTCATATGTTCCTCCCAGATGAAAAATCAGCCCCGTTCCCGGCGGGACCGACGGATAGAAGAGCGGAATGCTCTCCGGGTGCTCAGGTGATGCGCCGAATGCTTTCGGCGATCTCCGCGGGTTCGAAAACTTTTTTCCAGTCGTCTCGCATCAGCGCAGGGATGCCGAACTCGATCGCCTTGTTGCAAGCATCCGAGAACACGCCGTCGACTTCCTTGAAGATCACGGCGCCAAGCACATTCATGTGGCCGAGCAGGAAGTCGCGGGCCGCCTCGGCTGGCACACCGCGTGACACGCATTCGTCCATGGCCTGGCGCATGACGACGAGCAGCGAAGCACAGACCGTTTCGGAGAGGCCCGGTTCCAGCATCGCCATCTGATCGACGGTGACGCGGTGCGAACGCATGACGGGAGCCCAGATGACCCTGGCGATTTCCTCGCCGAGTGCGTAGGCGTCTTCGGGGCCTTGCATCAGGGCGGAAACAATATGCTGCTTGGCGAACAGGCCGCCGAAATGGTCCTTCTTCGCGGCCATCTCCGTCTCGTCGTTGAAGATCGGCGGGTGGCAGGGATGGGTAACGAAATAAGTAAGGTCGTCGCGGTTCGGAAGATGACCTGCAAACGGAGCCGCAGCGTCGAGCGCGATCACCATCGTCCCCGCCTTCAGCTTCTCGGAAATGCCAGCGGCAACCTTGCCGATTGCGGTATCCGGAACCGCCAGGATGACCACGTCGGCGCCCAAAAGCGCCGTGTCGGCGTCGAGGCAGGAAAGATCGAGGTCAGCCTTCAGCCGCTGCTTGCCGGCATCGCTGACTTCGACATGACGCACGTCGAAACGCGACCCTTTCAGATTCTTGGCGAGCCGGTAACCCATTTTGCCGCCGGCGCCGAAGAGTGCAATCGCAACCATGTTTCCCAAACCCCTGTCAGTTTTCAACTGTGGTATCGCAACTGGTATAATGAGTCAATGAGTATTCCACATGACGTTAGCGGCCTTCGCGCGCTCGCTTTCACGGCGGCGATCGGAGGCTCCCGGCCTATGCCGGAAGTCCGTCGCGAATCTGTGAGAAATAGCTGTCGGTTCCGACCTGCCCGCCTTTCAATGCGATCTGCAGCCCGTTGGTGGCGGGATAGGTGCCGTGGGCGGTGCAAAGCGGCGAGCCGGGTGTCCGCGGCAATGGCAGAAGCGTCGTCAACGCCTGCACATGCAATTCCTTGAGCGCGTGACTTGACGTGTCGCCGCCGGCGATGACGGCGCGGCCGAGGTTCTCGGCTTCGACAAGTCGCCGAAGGATCGTTCCGAGCGCGCGTCCGAGGCGATGGCGGGCGCCGGGCATCCGGTCGATGTCGTCGCCGCGATCAGCCGATGGCCCAAGCGCCGTATGAAGAACGACGCTGTGACCGTTTTTCAGGATCCGCAGCCCGGCGGCGATGGCGCGTTCGATTGCCTGTTCGCCGTCTTTACCGACGAGCGAAAGAGGATCGACACCGATGCCGCCAAAGCCATTTTCGGTCGCATGGCGGATCTGGCGCTCGGTCGTCGGCGAGACACTCCCGGAGACGACCGCAAGGCGATCGACCTTGCCCGGCAGAGGGAACGCGATCTTGCCCCCGCTGAGGCCCCCGGCCCGCCAAGCGGCCAGCAGGGCATATTCGACGCCGGAGGAACCAGCAACGAACCATCCGCCCGGTTGACGCAACCGCCAGAGCTGTCGACCTGCCCGGGCCTGGGATTCAGTGCTGTCGACGTCGAGAAGCAATATTCCATCGCGCTCTTTGGCCAATGCATCGATGCGCGCGTCGGCATCATCGGCGCTGAGCAAGGCGAGATCCGCGACTGCGATGCCAAGTGTCGTCTGGTATGAGAGGTGAATGGCAAGATCTGCCTCGGCCATCGGCGTTACCGGGTGGCGGCTCATGACCGGATGCCGGTCGATGCGGTAGATGGCGCCCTGATAGGCGGCGAATAGATTGCCGAATGCCGTGTAGCGCTTCAGCTGCGGCGCACCGACAATGACCGGCACCATTTCCTGGCCGAAGGTTTGCCTGCCGATCTCGATTGCTTTGCCGATATTGCCAATTCCGGGGCTGGAATCGAACGTCGAGCAGACCTTGTAGTGGCAGATATCGGCGCCGAGGCTCTTCAGCCAGTCGATATCAGGCAAAAGATGTTCGTCCATCCATTGCGGCGTTTCGCTGCGGCTGGTGCCGGCAATGCCGATTGCCCGACAGTCGGCGAAACGTGCCAGAAGAGCCTCGTCGGGTATATCCATGAACAGTACCGTCGGGACGCCATTTGAAGCGAGTGCTTCCATCACGTCGGTCGATCCGGTGAAGTCGTCGCCATAGTAGCTTAGGAGCAGGTTGCGATCAGCCATGTCGGTCACGCTTCCCTGCCGTTTCCGAATTTACGGATAGAGGCGGCAAGCTCTGGATGATCCTTGGCGTAGGTTTCCAGCGGGATGTCGGCCACGGCGGCCTGCCAAGCCTGCTGCACGGCACGGACGCCAGCGGTCGGGCCACCCGGATGGCTGACGATGCCGCCGCCACAGAGATAGAGGAGGTCGGTCGTGCGGCCTGTAAGCTGATAGGTCTCCGGCGCCTGGCCACCCCATTGACCGGAGCCGGCGACCGGGAGGGGGCAGTCGGCGGGGTCAAACAGAGGCGTGCTGACGGCCTTGAAGGATTCGACAAAGCTCTCGTCCGGCTCCCAATATTTCACGCGGATGCCGTTGATCTGAAACTGATCAACGCCGATCAGCCGCCAGAATTGTTGCCAGACCTTGAAGTCCATGCCGGCCCCTGGGCTGCGGGTCAGCAGATCCCAGCCGTTGCGGTGGGCATGCAACACGAGGCCAGAGCGCTTGCGCAGGAAAGTGACGCCACCCATGCCGATCGAATTGATGTTGACGACGGCGCAGTTGCCACCGGCCTTGAGAACAAGATCATGGTTTCGCATGATCTCGTCGGGATCGGCGTGCGAAATGCCGAAGGCATACATGACCTTCTTGCCGGTCTTCTGCTCCTGATCGAGGATCAGCGGCATGATTGCCGCGACGCGCTGCCTGAGCGGCGAATAAACCGGGCTCATTAGCTTCTCGTCGTCCTTGATGAAATCGACGCCGGACTGGACCAGTTCACCGACGAGACCTGCCGTTTCGGTCGGCCTTAGCCCGACCGCCGGCTTTACGATTGTCCCGATGATCGGCCGGTCATGCACGTTGGTGAGACGGCGGCTGCCGGCAATGCCGAATTGCGGTCCGGGATGGGCCTCGCGAAACGCATCCGGCAGCTTCATGTCGACGATGCGAATGCCGGTCATGCCCTTGATCGAGAAGACACCGCCGATCGCAATGGTCATCAGCGCTGACAGATCGGTGCCTATGGCATCCAGCGGAAAAGCAATATCCGTGTCGGCGCGGCGGATCGGGCCATGGCCCTCAGCCAGTTCCGGCCATGTCGGGTGCTCGGCGTCGTCAAGCGGACGGATTGCAAGCACGCGCGCCGCGACGCGGGCCTTCAGTTCCTCCGTCTCGCCGGGAACGGCAACGAAGGTACCGGTCGACTGGTCGCTTGCAATCTTGGCGGCCATCGCCTCGACGCTGCCGGATGTCTCGATGCGGTATGTCAGGGTGATCATCATCGCGGAAACCAGTTGCTCCTCTCGCCAGAAAAATCACCATGGCGCCAACTCATCATCTGGTATAATGAGTATCCCGATTTTGCAACAGGTTTTTCCCGTGACATCTCTGCCGCGCGGCAAAAGAGTGGCTTTCGTCGGCGGGTTCGAAGATGCATAAAGGGGAAATGCCTTGAGCCAGCGAGAGACCATGAGCCAACCGATCGAACCGATTGTGCGTCGAAAACTGTCCGACCAGGTTTTTGACCGGTTGGAGCGCTTGATCACGTCGGGTGAATTAAGACCGGGCGACGAAATGCCGTCGGAACGCGTCCTGATGGAACGGTTCGGTGTCGGCAGGCCGGCCATTCGCGAGGCCATGCAGTCGCTGGCCAGCATGGGTCTCGTCGTCATCTCCCACGGCGAACGCGCCAAGGTTCTTGAATTGACGGCGAGATCGCTGTTTCGACAGGTCGACCTGACCGCGAAGATCATGCTGTCGCAGTCGGCAGACTCGCTCGAGCATCTGAAAAGCGCGCGCATCTTCTTCGAAAGGGGAATGGCTCGCGAGGCAGCGGCGAAAGCGAACGCCCAGGATATCGAGGATCTTCAGAGGATTCTTGAGGAACAGCACGGCTTTCTCGGCCATGCAGACGAATTTATAGCCGCTGACATGCAGTTTCACACCCGCATAGCGCAGATTTCCGGCAATCCGCTCTATGTAGCCGTGAGCGAGGCAATGCTGGCGTGGCTGAAACAGTATCACACCGAGATGCTGATCTGGACCGGCAAGGAAAAATTCACGCTGGTCGAACACAAAGAGATCTTGGATTCTATTGCCGAACACGATGTCGAAGGCGCGGAAGCGTCGGTCTTGAGGCATCTGGAACGCTCAAGGGCGCTTTACTCGAAGTAAAGTTGCCGCGCTGGCCCTCACGGCTGTATATTCATCCTGGCATTCATAGCTCCGGTTTCGGACGGCGGACCTGACAGAATGTCGGGGAGCTCAGCAGTCTGCGATCGGCGTGCGTACCGCCTGTTCAGAATGTCTGGTACCTCGGGAAAGTGCCCATTTGCGAGCGCCCGCGCTGGTTCCTTGACGGCAAGGCGTGGCTCGCGCGATGCGAGTATTCCATGCAGTAGGAAAGTCGGAGGCAGATATTTCGGAGCGCGAAAAATAAACTTTCCAATACCGAGTGACATTCTTTTGACATTCGATTGAATTTCATTTTAACTTGTCTGGCTTTCGTTTCGGCTTTTGTTTGGGTCAATGCGAAAAAGAGGAACTCCGGGGGGAGAGACGAGTGAGCGACGGGGTCTACGATATTTTTGCTGTCGGCAGTGGGAGCAACGGCCATGGGATCGCCTGCAAAGCGGTCAAGGCCGACCGCGGACCTGTGGCGCATGTCACGGGGCATGACCGGAGGGGTCTCGGTCTGTCGCCAAGCGAAACAAGCATGTCAAGGGAATGCATCGCCGCGGTGGTAGGCTGAGAAGCCTGGCGCTGGCGATATGTGGTTCTGTGTGTTGAGGAGGTGCAGACTGGAATGCTCGAATTGAGGAATGCTGCCAAGGTAGTCAGCGGTGAATATCACATTCACCCGACCAATCTTATCTTGGAGCGAGGAACGCTGAATGTCCTGCTGGGTCCGACGCTGTCGGGCAAGACGTCGCTCATGCGGCTGATGGCCGGCCTCGACAAGCCGACCAGCGGAACGGTGCATTTCGATGGTGCAGACGTCACCGGGGTTCCGGTGCAGAAACGCCAGATTGCCATGGTCTACCAGCAGTTCATCAATTATCCGGCGCTGACCGTCTACGAAAATATCGCCTCGCCGATGCGAATTTCCGGAAGGGATGCGGCCACCATCGACCGCGAGGTGCGCAAGGCCGCCGAGTTGCTGAAGCTGACGCCCTTTCTCGACCGCACGCCGCTCAATCTCTCCGGCGGCCAGCAGCAACGCACCGCTCTTGCCCGCGCTCTGGTCAAGAACGCTAGCCTGGTTCTTCTCGACGAGCCGTTGGCAAACCTCGACTACAAGCTGCGCGAGGAATTGCGCCAGGAGCTGCCGAAAATCTTTGCCGCCTCCGGTGCGATCTTCGTCTATGCGACCACGGAACCATCCGAGGCTCTGCTGCTTGGCGGAAACACCGCGACGTTGAGCGCGGGCCGCATCACTCAGTTTGGACCGACGATCGATATCTACCGCAATCCGGGCGATCTTCTCACAGCAAAGACCTTCGCCGATCCGCCGCTGAACCTGCTCGATGTCACCAAGCTGGACGGCAGTTTCAATCGGGACGGCAAGCCTGTCTTTCCTGTTCCGGCCCATATGACCGGCATAGGCGACGGGCCGATCACGATCGCCTTCCATCCCCACCATCTCGGCCTTTCCCCGCAAACGGGCAATGCCGCGAAACTGCGGATAAGGTCGCTTGTGTCGGAAATTACCGGTTCCGAGAGCTTCGTGCATCTCGACAATGCAGGCGTCCGTTGGGTCATGCTGGCGCATGGCATTCACGACATTGATCCCGACACGGAAATCGACGTCTTCGTCGACACGCGACATCTGATGGCGTTCGGTACGGATGGCGGTGCCATCGTGACTTCAGGACAGCGGGCATAGAGGGAACACCATGGCACGCATCACCCTCGATCATATCCGGCACGCCTACGGTCCCAACCCGAAATCGGAGAAGGACTACGCGCTGAGGGAAGTCGATCACGAATGGAACGACGGCGGCGCCTATGCGCTGCTCGGCCCGTCCGGCTGTGGCAAGACAACCCTGTTGAACATCATTTCCGGCCTTGTCCAGCCGTCGCATGGCCGCATCCTATTCGACGGCAAGGACGTCACCGATCTGTCGACCCAGCAGCGCAACATTGCGCAGGTGTTCCAGTTTCCGGTCATCTACGACACGATGACCGTCTACGACAATCTCGCCTTTCCGCTGCGCAATCGCGGTGTCGCGGAGCCGGAAGTCGATCGGCGTGTCCGCGAAATCCTCGAGATGATCGATCTTTCGGGCTGGGCCAACCGTCGGGCGCGGGGGCTTACCGCCGACCAGAAACAGAAGATCTCTCTCGGGCGCGGTCTTGTGCGCTCGGACGTCAACGCCATTCTCTTCGACGAACCGCTGACGGTCATCGATCCGCACATGAAATGGGTTTTGCGATCGCAGCTCAAGCGCCTGCACAAGCAGTTCGGCTTTACCATGGTCTACGTCACCCATGACCAGACCGAGGCCCTGACCTTCGCCGACAAGGTGGTTGTCATGTACGACGGAGAGATCGTCCAGATCGGGACGCCCGCCGAGCTTTTCGAGCGCCCGAGCCATACCTTCGTCGGCTATTTCATCGGTTCCCCGGGCATGAATTTTATGCCAGCCAGGGTCGAAGGAAATGCGGTTCGGATGGGCGGCGAAACCCTGACGCTAGACTACGCGCCGAAGACCACGGGCGCGACCAAGACCGAATTGGGAATCCGCCCGGAGTTCATCCGGATCGGTCGCGAAGGCATGCCGATCACCGTCATCAAGGTCGAGGATATTGGCAGGCTGAAGATCGTCCGGGCGCAATTCGCCGGTCAGCCGCTCGCGATCGTCACGTCGGAAGACGCCGAAATCCCAAGCGAGGCGCGCGTCACTTTCGAACCAACAGCGATTGGCATCTATGCCGATAGCTGGCGCGTCGGCAGGGAGGCCTGAGCCATGGACAAGACATGGAACAACAAGGCGTGGTTTCTAGTGCTGCCGGTGCTGCTGCTGGTTGCCTTCTCGGCCGTCATTCCCTTGATGACGGTGGTCAACTACTCGATGCAGGATACGTTCGGCAACAATCAGTTCTTCTGGGCAGGGACCGAATGGTTCACCCAGTTGCTCGCTTCGCCGCGCTTCTGGGCCTCCATGGGGCGCAATCTGGTATTTTCGGCCATTATTCTTCTGATCGAAGTACCGCTTGGCATTTTTATCGCGTTGAACATGCCGAAGAAGGGACTGGGAGTCCCGTTCTGCCTGGTGTTCATGGCGCTGCCGCTATTGATTCCGTGGAATGTCGTCGGCACGATCTGGCAGGTATTTGGCAGAAACGACATCGGGCTGCTTGGCTACTATGTCAACGCGCTGGGCATCGACTACAACTATGTCCAGCATCCGCTCGATGCGTGGATCACCGTCATCGTGATGGATGTGTGGCACTGGACGAGCCTCGTCGTGCTGCTCTGCTACGCCGGCCTAGTATCCATCCCCGATGCCTACTATCAGGCTGCGAAGATCGACGGCGCCTCCGGCTGGTCCGTTTTCCGCTACATCCAGCTTCCCAAGATGAAGCGCGTGCTGCTGATCGCGGTTCTCCTGCGGTTCATGGACAGTTTCATGATCTACACGGAGCCGTTTGTTGTCACCGGCGGCGGGCCAGGCAATTCGACGACCTTCCTGTCGATCGACCTCGTCAAGACGGCCCTCGGTCAATTTGACCTCGGTCCGGCGGCGGCGATGTCGCTGGTCTACTTCCTCATCATCCTGCTTTTGTCATGGGTGTTCTACACCGTCATGACGACCTACGACGCGGAGGGCTGAAATCATGTCTGTCAGCCAGGGAACCACGAATGCGGAGCGGGAAACGATGAACGGTCAAGCAAGATCCGCAGATTCCGCGCATGAGATGCCGAGAAACGACGTCCGCCGTCTGAACCGGGAAGAATCGCGGTTCCGCTGGCTGATCCCGACGATCTACATCATCATTCTGCTCCTGCCGATCTATTGGCTCATCAATATGAGCTTCAAGACCAACGACGAGATCGTCAACTCGCTGACGATCTACCCGCATGCGCCGACGCTTCGAAACTACTACATCATCTTCACCGAAAAGGCTTGGTACTCCGGCTACATCAACTCGATCATCTATGTCGTCATGAACATGGTGATCTCGGTATGCGCGGCGCTGCCGGCGGCCTATGCCTTTTCGCGCTATCGCTTCCTCGGCGACAAGCATCTGTTCTTCTGGCTGCTGACGAACCGGATGGCGCCGCCGGCGGTCTTCGCCTTGCCATTCTTCCAGCTCTATTCCGCCTTCGGCCTGATCGACACGCATATCGCCGTGGCGCTGGCGCATTGCCTGTTCAATGTGCCGCTGGCGGTATGGATCCTTGAAGGCTTCATGTCGGGTGTGCCGAAGGAAATCGACGAGACGGCCTATATCGACGGCTATTCGTTCCCGCGGTTCTTCCTGAAGATCTTCGTCCCGATGATCGCCAGCGGCATCGGCGTCGCGGCCTTCTTCTGCTTCATGTTCTCCTGGGTCGAGCTGCTTTTGGCAAGGACACTGACGACGACCGACGCCAAACCGATCGCGGCAACGATGACCCGTACGGTGTCGGCGTCCGGCATGGATTGGGGGCTTCTGGCGGCTGCCGGCGTGTTGACGCTCATTCCCGGCGCGCTCGTCATCTACTTCGTCCGAAACTACATCGCCAAGGGCTTCGCCCTGGGGAGGGTGTGAGCATGAACCTCGATTTTACATGGATGGCCTGGACCTGGCCGACCGCCATCTTCTTCGTCGTCATTCTCACTTTGATCCTTGGCATGGGCGTCTGGGAATATCTTTCGCCTGGCGGCAATCCCCGCGTCGGCATTCTCCGCTTTGAGACGACGCGCGGCGACCGGCTGTTCGTATCGCTGCTTGGAGCGGCTTTCATTCATCTTGCATGGCTGGGTCTGGGTGGACCCAACCTGTGGTGGGCTCTTGCCATCTCCGTAATCTACGCCGTCGGCGTATTTCGTTATGTGTGATGCAAGTTGATACAGATGGCCGGGGTAGGACTGGCCGCCTGGAACGTGAGGACTGCAATCGCAAACCTTTGGGAGGATAATATGCGAAGGCATCTATTGACGACAACGGCAGTGACACTGCTTGCTCTTTCAGGCTCGGCTTATGCCGGTATGGACGAGGCCAAAACCTTTCTCGACAAGGAGATAGGCGGCGTTTCGACCCTTTCCCGCGCTGAGCAGGAAAAGGAAATGCAATGGTTCGTTGACGCGGCCAAGCCCTTCAACGGAATGGAAATCAAGGTCGTCTCCGAAACCCTGACGACTCACCAGTATGAATCGCAGGTTCTAGCGCCTGCCTTTACCGCCATCACCGGCATCAAGGTCACGCACGACGTCATCCAGGAGGGAGATGTCGTCGAGAAGATCCAGACGCAGATGCAGACTGGCCAGAATCTCTATGACGGCTGGGTCAACGATTCCGATCTGATCGGAACGCATTGGCGCTACAAGCAGGTCCGCAACCTGACCGACTGGATGGCTGGTGAAGGCAAGGATGTCACCAATCCGGGGCTCGACCTCAAAGACTTTATTGGGACTTCGTTCACCACGGCTCCTGACAAGAAGCTCTACCAGCTTCCTGACCAGCAGTTCGCGAACCTCTACTGGTTCCGTTATGACTGGTTTAATGACGCGAAGAACAAGGCCGACTTCAAGGCGAAATACGGCTACGAGCTCGGCGTTCCGGTCAACTGGTCTGCTTATGAAGATATTGCCCAGTTCTTCTCCGGCCGCGATGTAAACGGCAAGAAGGTCTTCGGCCATATGGACTACGGCAAGAAGGATCCGTCGCTCGGCTGGCGGTTCACTGACGCCTGGCTCTCGATGGCCGGCAACGGTGACAAGGGACTGCCAAACGGCCTTCCCGTCGACGAATGGGGCATCAAGGTTGACGACAATTCCCGTCCGGTCGGATCTTGCGTTGCTCGCGGCGGCGATACCAACGGGCCGGCCGCCGTCTATTCGATCCAGAAATATCTCGACTGGATCAAGGCCTATGCACCGCCGGAAGCCCAGGGCATGACCTTCTCCGAAAGCGGTCCAGTTCCCGCGCAGGGCAACGTCGCTCAGCAGATCTTCTGGTACACCGCCTTCACCGCCGACATGGTCAAGCCCGGCCTGCCTGTCATGAATGACGACGGCACGCCGAAATGGCGCATGGCACCGTCGCCGCATGGTGTCTACTGGAAGGACGGCATGAAGCTCGGCTATCAGGACGTGGGCTCCTGGACGCTGATGAAGTCGACGCCTGTCGACCGCGCCAAGGCCGCATGGCTCTATGCGCAGTTCGTGACGTCGAAAACCGTCGACGTGAAGAAGAGCCAGGTCGGTCTCACCTTCATCCGCGAATCCACCATCCGCGACAAGAGCTTCACCGAACGCGCTCCGAAGCTCGGGGGTCTTATCGAGTTCTATCGCTCGCCGGCCCGCGTGCAGTGGTCGCCGACAGGCACCAACGTTCCGGACTATCCGAAGCTTGCGCAGCTGTGGTGGCAAGCCGTTGGCGACGCCGCCGCCGGTGCGAAGGATGCTCAAGGTGCGATGGACTCGCTGTGCGCCGAACAGGAGAAGGTGCTTCAGCGTATCGAACGCGCCGGCATCCAGGGTGACATCGGACCCAAGCTCGCCGATGAGCACGATCTGGCCTACTGGAACGCAGATGCTGTCAAGAAAGGCAACCTCGCTCCTCAGCTGAAGATCGCGGACGAGAAGGAAAAGCCGGTCACCATCAACTACGACGAGCTCGTCAAGAGCTGGCAGTCGAAGTAAAGATAGACCTGGCCGGGCGGGTGCCAATGCATCCGCCCGGCTTTTTGCTGTCCAGAGTTACGACTTGCGGAGTTTGGAAATAAGCGACCGTATCTGCACATGGCCGATTGAAGACGGTGTCTGTCCCATCTAGTTGTCTGTCGAATAAAGCAATGATCGTCGAGGATTCGCGTGAAAATAGTCGTCGGATTTTGCTTGCTGCTCAGCGCTTTCACATCATTGCCGAGTGCCGCACGTGCAGAATGGCAGGCGGTTGAAAAGGTCCAGAACTATTCGATCGCTGGGAAATCCGGTGCTGAGCTCTATGCGTCCATCGGCGAGCGAGGGCCTGAGATCGGCAAAGGTCTCCGGGTCATCGCGCATACCAATTTCAAGCTGACATGGTCGAGAAAATACGAGACTGAAGGCGATATCTGCACGCTGGTCTCCGTGCGGCCCAATCTCGTCATCACCTACACGCTTCCCAAGCCGACCGAGCAGCTACCGGCCTCCACAGAGAAGCGTTGGCGGACATTCATAGCCGGCGTACGGGACCATGAGCATGTGCATGGCGGCTTCATCAAGGACATGGTGAAGAAGATCGAGATGGCGACGGCTGGCCTGTCCGTTCCCGATGATCCGAAATGCCAGAAGATTCGGATCGAGCTGACAAGACGGCTCTCCGAGATATCGGACTTTCGTCAAAAGCAAAACATCGATTTCGATCACGCCGAGATGAGCAAGGGCGGCAAGATTCAGCAGCTGATCCTAGCGCTGGTCAATGAATAGCGATCAGGCCTGAGGCGACGCCATTCCGGCATGCCGGCGAGGAATTCAAAGAGTGCAGCCCTTGAGGAACAGGCCTGCGCACATTGTTGCCCGGGCTCTGATCTCCTCGGTTCCCGGCGCGGGCTTCTGGCCCAGGGTTGCTGCGCGCTGCGGCTCCATGATCATCATTCCACGCAGCATGCCGCATGCCTCGTGCGGGTCCTCAAGCTCGATCAGCCCGCGTTCGCATTGACGACGCAACCAATCTTCCATCACCCTGTTGGTCGGAATAATCGCACGCTCGTAAAAGGCGGTGGCCATCTCGGGGAACCGATCGGACTCGCCCACGACCAGCCGCGTCATGCGAACGGTTTCGTCTGAAAGGGTCAGCATGCCGTAGGCAGTCAGTATGCGCTCCAACCCCTCGCGCAGACCCATTGTTGCAAGCATGCCCTGGTCCAGCGCCAGAAAGAAACGCCCGATCTTTTCCGAGATTACGCTGGAAAAGAGATCGGCCTTGGCCGGAAACAGCCGGTAGAGTGTTTTGGTCGAAACGCCGGCATTCTGCGCGATCACGCTAATACTGGCGGCAGCGTAGCCGCGTTCCCGAAATTGATCGTTCGCAGCCTCGATGATGACGCTTTTGGTGTCGTCGTCGCAGCGGACCTGCGGCCGTCCACGCGACCGCGTCTCAATTTTCGTAATTTCGACCATGATGATTTTCCAAATTCATATTGACATTCGCTTTATAAGGCATATTTTAGAAAACAGCAAGTTTCCAAAATAGCATTTACGCATTCAGAGGCCGCGGCGCCAACGACGGCGACCGGCACCAGGAGACCACAATGACCAAGCTGCATGCCCTGAACAACAATTCTGCTCCGGCCGCGAAGGTTGAAATTCAGCCCGTCGCCACGCCGACCCTGGAAGCGGCCAAGCCGGCGAAAATCGCCGAAGCCCTTCCGGCGACGGCTGCTGGCGAAACACCTATCCGCAAGCGCGGCGGTCGTTCGTTGCTTTTGGGTGCGACTGCCATCGCCCTGATTGCCGCAGGCGCGTACTATGGTCACGAATACTGGACCGTCGGCCGTTTCGAGATCTCGACGGATGATGCCTATGTGAAAGCCGACAGCAGCTCCATTGCGCCGAAGGTTTCAGGCTATATCGCAGCAGCGCTCGTCGGCGACAATGAAACTGTCAAGGCCGGCCAGCCGCTCGCCCGTATAGACGACCGCGACTATGTGGCCGCTCTCGACCAGGCCAAGGCCGATGTCGCTGCAGCAGAGGCCACCGTCCAGGCCAAGCAGGCTTCCCTGGACATCCAACAATCGACGATCGCCGCGGCCCGAGCGACGGTCGACGTCGATCGCGCCAATGAGACGTTTGCCGAGCAGAACGACAAACGCTACGCCGGACTGGCCACCAACGGCTTTGCCTCCGTTCAGACCGCCCAGCAGGCCGCATCTCAGATCGCCTCTGCCAAGGCCGCGATTGTTCGCGACAACGCCTCTCTCGAAGGAGCGACGAAGCAGGTCGATTTGCTGAAGGCGGAAGTGGCCCAAGCCAGCGCGACGCTTGCCCATAGTCAGGCTGTCCAGCATCAAGCCGAACTCAATCTCTCCTATGCAACCATTGTCGCTCCCGTCGACGGCGTTGTGGGAAATCGCACGCTCCGCGTCGGCCAGTATGTCCAGGCGGGCACGCAACTGATGTCGGTCGTGCCGACTACGGCTGCCTATGTCATCGCCAACTACAAGGAAACGCAGCTGACCGACGTCCGTCCAGGACAACAGGTCGATATCGACGTCGATATGTTCCCGGGCAGGGTCTATCACGGCCACGTCGACAGCCTTGCTCCGGCAAGCGGCCAGGAATTTGCGTTGCTGCCGCCCGACAATGCCACCGGCAACTTCACCAAGGTCGTCCAGCGCATCCCGGTGAAGATCGTTCTCGACGCCGATAGCATTGCCGCCGGAGATCTGCGTCCCGGCATGTCTGTCCAGCCGAGCATCGACACAAAGGCCGATGCTGCCAAGCGCCAGAGCCATTGACCCCGAGGGGTCAGAAGGATCGTGTCATGTCTACTATCGCATCAACCGGCACTGCGGTCTCGCCGCCGCGCGCCAGCACCAGGGAATGGATCGCCGTTCTCGCCGGGATGATCGGCGCCTTCATGGCTATTCTCAACATCCAGATCACCAATGCCTCGCTGCTCGATATCGAGGGCGGGATCGGGACGGGCGTCGACAACGGCGCCTGGATATCCACGTCCTATCTGATCGGCGAGATCATCGTTATTCCGCTGACCGCCTATTTCAGCAATGTGTTTTCTTTCCGCCGCTATATCCTCGTGAATTCGATACTGTTTCCTTTGTTCTCGATCGCCTGCGCCTTCACCCATGATCTCGGCTCGATGATCGTCATGCGTGGCCTGCAGGGTTTCGCCGGCGGCGTGCTGATCCCCATGGCCTTCACCATGGTCCTGACGAAGCTGCCAAAGCCGCAGCAGCCGATCGGCCTTGCCGTCTTCGCGCTCTCGGTCACCTTCGCGCCTGCCATCGGCCCGACAATCGGCGGCTACCTGACCGAGAACTACGGCTGGCAGACCATTTTCTTCATCAACGCCATTCCGAGCGCCATCATGGCCGTTGCTCTTGCGGCAACGCTCGACAAGGCGCCGATGCAGCTGCGATTGTTGAGGGAAGGGGACTGGGCGGGCATCGTCACGATGGCGATCGGCCTGGCGGCGTTCCAGACCGTGCTCGAAGAGGGAAACAAGGAGGACTGGTTTTCCTCGCCGTTTATTCTGAAACTGAGCCTTGTCGCCTTCGTCTTTCTCAGCGCCTTCATTTGGATCGAGCTTGCCGTGGAAAAGCCGCTGGTAAAGCTGCGCCTGCTGAAGCAGCGCAACTTCGGCATCGGCGTCGTGGTCAATGTGCTGGTCGGCGTCGCGCTCTTCGGGACGGTGTATATCCTGCCGCAATATCTCGGCCAGGTGCAGCGCTACAATGCTGAACAGATCGGCAATGTTCTCGCCTGGACCGGCCTGCCGCAACTGCTCCTGATCCCGCTCGTGCCAATGATGATGAAGCGCTTCGACGCCCGCTATATCGGCTGTCTCGGCATCAGTATCTTTGCGATCAGCTGCTTCATGAACATCACGCTTTCGGGAGACAGTGCAGGTGACCAGTTCTGGATACCGAACATTGTCCGCGCAATCGGGCAGGCTCTTGTTTTGACGCCGATCACGGCGATC
Source organism: Arminella tubonensis (assembly GCF_003240585.1). Classification (GTDB taxonomy): domain Bacteria; phylum Pseudomonadota; class Alphaproteobacteria; order Rhizobiales; family Rhizobiaceae; genus Rhizobium; species Rhizobium tubonense. The sequence continues at coordinate 99,406 of NZ_PCDP01000028.1, read as the reverse complement.
ACGACGGCGGGTATTGCCGCTGCCGATGCCGCCGCCGCGTCAGGACTTACCAACATGCTGCGCAACCTCGGCGGGGCCGTGGGTACGGCGACGCTTGGCACGGTTCTGACCAAGCGCGAGCAGTTCCACTCGAACATCATCGGTCAGTCGATCACCCCTGCGCGCGAGGAGGTGCGGCAGCGTCTGGACCAGATCACCGGCTACTTCATGTCGCACGGGGTTTCCGACCATGCCGTTGCTGCCCAACAGGCCGTCATCGCACTCGGTCGCATCGTCAAACGGCAGGCGCTGATCATGGGTTTCAGCGACACCTTCGCCGTCATCGGGGTCCTGCTAGCGCTCGCAGCCGTCACCCTGCTCTTTGCCCAGAAGCCCAAGGCAGGGACAGGTGCGGGCGCGCACTAGACAAACCGGGCTGTTGCGTTTGACGGCGTCAGGGGAGGAGACCGGCCACGCGATACGCTTCCACCGATTGGTCAAAGGCGGCGATGTCACCGCGGCCTCTCGCTATCAACTGGGCGCCTTCGATGGCAGCGAATATGGCAAGTGCCTGTCGCTGGATCAGCGCCGCATCCGCTTTCGGCGCTCGTTTGGAGAGCACCGCCGCCAGCCATTCGACATTCGCGTCGATGAAACGGTTCACCTCGAGGCGAACCTCGGAAGGCAAATCACTGTGTTCGGCGGCCATGATGCCGGCCATGCACATGCGGTTGTCGTTCAGGAGCGGCGAGCGGAAAACGTCGGTGTAGTATTGCGCCCACCTCTCGCCGCTATCTGGTAACGCCAGCAATCCGCCGAGATAGCCGGTGAGTTCCTCGGTGTAGCGACGGGCAAGGGCGGCGCCAAGGTCACCCTTGGTGGGAAAATGATAGTGGACGCTGGCGCTCTTGACGCCGACGGCCTTGGCCACCTCGCGGAAGCTCAAAGCATTGTAGCCATTGGCCTGCACCATCAGACGGGCCGCGTCCATGATTGCTTCCCGCGTGTCATTCGTTGACATGGAATGTCTCCTTTTGTCTATCTATCGATAGGTAGCACTTGACAGAGGAAAGGAAAAGGCGGTTTATAAATTTGCCTATCAATCGATAGATAAACAAACGAAGGATCTAACCCATGAAAATCTTTGACCGCCCCGGATTCCCAAACCCGGCCCGCATCCGCATCGTTCTGGCCGAAAAGGGACTGGACACCAAAGTTGAGTTCGTCTCGGTCGACCTGATCGGCGCAGAACACAAACAGCCAGACTTTCTCGCCAAGAACCCTTCGGGTGTTCTGCCGGTTCTCCAGCTGGATGACGGCACATACCTCTCCGAGTCGACCGCCATCACCGAATATCTCGACAATCTCGATGGAAACCCGACGCTTACGGGAAAGACGCCACGCGAAAAGGGTATGATCCACATGATGCAAAGGCGCGCCGAAGCCGAGTTAATAGACGCCGTCGGGATCTATTTCCACTATGCCACGCCGGGCCTCGGCGCGGAGCTGCAGGTTCATAAAAGCCCTGATTGGATCGGCCGGCAGGAATGGGGCAACAAGTCGGGCCAGAAGGCCCTCGCGGGAATGAAATATTTCGACGAGGTTCTGAAAACTCGCCCCTATGTCGCGGGCGATAGCTTCTCGATGGCTGACATCACCGTCTATGCCGGGCTCGCTTTCGCCGACGCTGCGGGTCTCGCTATTCCCGAAGACGCAACTGCGCTAACAGCCTGGCGTGCCCGTGTCGCCGAACTACCGAGCGTCAAGAACCGCACGGGACAGTATTTCGGTTCGGAAGATCTGCGTCGCCTCGGCTTCTGATCGGGTTGGGCAGGCGCTAGCTCAGATAGGCACTTCGCCAATCACTGCTGGCGCCGACCGTCAGGCCTGTAGCGTCAAACAGATGGACAAAGGGTTCCGGTAGGTTGACGGGGATCAGGTCGCCCGGCTTTGCCGCGCTGATGCCACGCTGGGCGATCGTGAAGGGATCGCCCGCTTTCGTTTCGGCGTGGATGATGGTTTCCGAGCCTAAAATCTCGGTGCTGTTCACCGCAACGTCGAAAAGGCCGTCGCGAATCTCGATGTGTTCGGGGCGGACACCAAGAGTAATAGGCGCACCGTGCGGAAGACCGATATCGCGGCCACTCAAGGGGATGTCGACGCCGTCGCTAAGACCGACGCTCGTCTGGTTCCCTTTCCGGCCGAGCGTGCCCTTGAGAATGTTCATGGGAGGAGCGCCAAGAAAACGGGCGACGAAGAGATTGGCCGGACGAGCATAGAGCTCGACGGGAGAGCCCACCTGGACAACACGCCCCTCGTTCAGAACCACGATCTGGTCGGCCATCGTCATCGCCTCGACCTGGTCGTGGGTCACGTAGACCATCGTCGATCCAAGCCGCTTATGAAGGCTGCTCAGCTCGCCGCGCATCTTCACGCGCAACTCGGCATCCAGATTGCTGAGCGGTTCGTCGAAAAGAAAGGCCTTCGGCTCCTTGACGATTGCCCGGCCAATGGCAACGCGTTGGCTCTGGCCGCCGGACAACTGGCTTGGCCGCCGGGCAAGAAGATGTCCGATCTGCAGAATTCCCGCCGCCTTGGCGACCCGCGCGGCGATTTCGAGTTTGCTCAGCTTCTGATTTTCCAGGCCGAACCTCAGATTTTGCTCGACCGTCATATGCGGATAAAGCGCGTAGCTCTGGAACACCATGGCCATGCCGCGGGCCGATGGCAGGAGATGATCGCATCGGATACCGTCGATCTGTATCTCGCCTGAGGTTACCTCCTCGAGGCCGGCCATCATCCGCAGCAACGTCGATTTTCCGCAACCGGATGGGCCGACGAAAACCGTAAACGAGCCGTCGGCAATCTTGAGGTCGATACCGTGAATGACTTCAAAGCTCTGGAAGGCCTTGCGAACCGACTTGAGTTCAATCCCAGCCATTACGCTACAGCCCCAATTTCCACTGTGCAGCCGGCTTTGAGCGGTCCGCGTTCCGAAATGCGGTGAACCCTTCCGTCGATGAGGATCTCGGCGACATCGAGCGTCCCTCCAAGAACCGTCAGGGTCACTTGTCCATTCTGCCTTGTCAACTTTCCGAAACCCTTGCCTGCTGACCAGAACAACGAATAGTCCCCGGCAATCTTCGGCGAGAAGGCAAGGACGCCGGAGACGAAATCGGCACTGAGCCCCGAGAAGGCATTGACGAGCTGCCAGGCCGACATCGAGCGCGCATAATAGGAGCCGCACTCGATATCGTTCCAGGGATTGCGGCGGGTGCCATCGTGGCGATGGCGAACGCCCCGAACGATATCGATGCCCTCCTCGACGAGGCCGTGCATGATGAGATGGGAAGCCGACATATATTCGATGCCGGTCCAGACCTCTTCGGCATAGGGCGCTGCGACCATCGGCTGCCGGATGCCCTCGGGATAGGTGGCGATCAACAGGCCCGCCTCATCCTCGTACGCATAGTTGCGGCACGGATTGAAATGATCTTCCAGTGTGGGGCGGAAGTTGTTGGTGTGGACCGATTTCAGCGCGGTCCGGATCTTGGCGGCATCGAGGAATCCGCCGATTCCCGCGACCTCGGCATGCCACTGTCCGAGGATCTGGTCGGATATGCAGCCCTCGCCCATCTGATACTTCAGTTCGGAGAATTCCTCGGACCAATAGGTCTCCATGAACCCGTCGGCAAGGACGCCTGCGGCGCGGCCAACGTCAAACGGAGTGAGGACACCCTTGTCGGAGAGATCGAGCTTTTGAATGAACCAGCGGCCATTGAAAAGTTCGGAGTTGATATAATCCGCACCAGCCGCACCGAGGCGTCCCGCCTTTTCGGCCAATGCCTCATCTCCCATGACTGCGGCCATCTCGGTCGTTGCGAGAAGCGCTGCGACATACATCGAGCCCAGCCAGGAATTCGGACCGAAGAGCTCCATGTCGAGCGTGTGATGCTGGCGTCCGGAAAGTATACCGGTTTCGCCGGGGTCCCAACGGTCAGGATTCTCCGGCGACCAGGCGTATTCCATGGCGCGTTTGACATTCGGCCAATAGCGTCGCAGCCAGTCCGTATCGCCCGACATTTTCCAATCGCGATAGGTCTTGATGATCGCGCCGAAATGCCCATCGGCGCACGGGCCGATAATGTCGAAACCCGATCCGAGCGGCAGCTTTTGGCGAAAGGTCAGGCCACCCGTCGGGAGTTGATTGTAGGCGAATTCGGTCTCGCGCAGCGTCCGCTCGATCGCCGGGAAAAGATGGGACAGCGCCTGCTGGTAGTTCCAGACATGGGTGCAGGAGCCCTCGCAGGAACCATCGTTGGTGTGCTGGCCTTCCCATCCCCAGAGCTCGCCGTTTTCAAGCCGGATGCAAGTTGCGGTGCGCAGAAGCGCCAGGGTCGAGCTTGCCGCATCGATGACTTCGGCGGGCAGGGTGGTGTCGAACAGACCGTCGCGGAAGGCGAGGGTGGCGGCCGTGAGGTCGTCCCACCGCCGGAGGGCTTCGGTCGCGCTATCGGTCGAATCCACCCATTGGGTGGCATAGTAATTCTTCCAGCTCGGCGTCGGCCGGTCCGGGATGACGCCATCGGGTTTGTTGCGGTAGGCCCAATAGATGTCGCCTTCCGGGAAGTTCCACGAGATCACGAAACGCACTGTTTTCCTGCTGCCGGCGGGCACGGTGAACCGAGCGCCCAAGGTGCCGTGTTCCGGCTGCAGGCTCATATGTCTCGAGGCGCGCGGCTGGTCGTAATGCCGCTTTGGAAGGTGGCCCGGGCGCGCGAATTCCTTCCAGTAGACTGCGAGGTCGTCAAACCATTGGCCGCGATAATGATGGTCGGTGTGATCGACGTCTGCCGCATCCGTTGCGACGGTGAGGCTGCCACGTTGCGTCGACGGCAGGTCTTCATCCGAGGATGTCAGGTACAGGCGGCTGATGCCGTTTTCCTGGCTGAAACGATGGGTGCCGCTGTTAGAACCATAGTTTCCAAGCGTGCAGGCGAGCGTGTACGTCAATTCGTCGGCCGTGTCGTTGACGATTTCGAACGCGAACATGGCAACCGGCATCGACGAGTCGCGATCGTTGTGGGGGATAAAGGGGCTCATCGCCGTCTGTCGAACGAGACCCGGGAAACGATCGTCGTTGAAGACAAGGTCGGCAGTAGGGAAGCGGCCGTAGAATTCGACCTCGCGAAAATGTGGAACCCCGACCATGGTCTGGCGATTGGCGCCGTGGCCGAAACCATCGAACATCTGGCGCTTGCCCGGCGCACCGGATGGATTGAGGTCGTAAGGACCATTCAGGACGCGGGCATCGACGAGCTTGTCGCCCTTTTCGGCCTTGATTGCGAAGTGCGAGTAACCATTATAGCCCTGAAGCGCCGGCCGGTTGCGGATCGACCAGTCGATCAGCCGCCCGCTGCCGGAGATGGAGAGCCCGCCGGAACCTATCCCGCCGAGCGGAAAGGCGATGTAGCGGCTGCGTTCGCCTTTGTAGGCGAAGTGCGGATCGATCGAAGCGAGGTCATGCCACATGAAGATCAATGTCCCTGAGTGCTAGTTTTTGATGCCGCTCATCGTGATGCCTTCGATCACGAATTTCTGGGCGAGGAGAAAGAGGAGCACGACGGGCAGGATCGACATGCTCATCGCCGCCATCACGACCGAGAGATTGCCGGCGCCCATGTAGCCGCGCAGCACATCCATCGCGACCGGCAAGGTCAGCGATTCATTGGAGCTGAGCAGCACTTTCGCCTGGAAATAGTAGTTCCAGGTCTGGGTGAAGGTGATGATGCCGAGCGCCGACAGTGCCGGCCGCAATTGCGGCAGGGAAATCCGCCAGAAGATCTTGAGATAACCGGCGCCATCCATCAGCGCCGCCTCTTCAAGCGCCTTCGGCTGGCTGAGCATGAATTGCCGTACGAGAAACACGCCGAAGCTGGAGGTCAGATACATGAGCGCCAATCCGATCGGTCGATCGAGCAGGCCGAGGCGGGCGTAGCCGAGATAGATCGGCAGGATCGTCACCTGCGCTGGAAACATCAACCCGATCAGGAGAATGAAAAACAGCGCGTCGCGACCTTTGAAATTGAGCCGGGCGAAAGCGAAGGCGGCAAATGTGCAGGTTATGAGCTGGCCGATTGTCACGATCACGGCGATCATGACCGAGTTGAAATAGATGTGCAGAAACGGCACCCGGGAGTTCAATACTTCGCGATAGTTGCTGAAATTCAGGCTCGGCGGCAGAAAGCTCGGCGGCAGCTTGTAGGCATCCGACACCGGCCGGAACGACATCGAGAACAGCCAGAGGAACGGCAGCAGCATGCCGATGGCGAGAACCAGCATGGTGGCGATGATTGCCCAATCGATCCAGCGCTTGGCAGCGCGGGTCTGCATGGTCTCGCTCATTGCTGCACCCATCGACGGGAGAGGATTTGCTGGACCGCGGTGATCATGAGGATGAGAACGGTCATCACAACCGAAATCGAGGCGGCATAGCCGATCTGGTAGCTGCCAAATCCTTCCTCTACAATGAGGATGGAGAGCGAACGCGTGCTGTCGCCGGGGCCGCCCTGGGTCAGGATGACGATCGATTCGAACACCTGCAGAGCCCCGATCGATGCATAGACGATGCAGAAGAAGACGACCGGCGAGATGTAGGGAAGGGTGATCCGGAAAAATGTTCGCCAAGCCGGCGTGCCGTCCATGGCCGCTGCTTCAAGAATATTCTTCGGCACGCCCTGCAGGGCCGCGATGAAGATGATCATGAAGAAACCGGTGTTCTTCCAGACATCCATGATGACGATCGAGGTCATCGCATGCGTCGAATCCGTCAGCCAATGTACGGGCGAGAGCCCGACGAGGCGGAGGTAGTAGTTGATGACGCCAAGGTCGTCACCGTAGAAATAACCCCAGACGATGGACACGAAGGCGGCGGCGATGATGACGGGCAAGAAGAACGCAAGCCGGAAGAAATAGAGCAGCCATCCCGGCATCGCCCGATTTAAGGCGAGCGCCAGGATGAGGCCGATGGAGACGTTGAAACTCACGGCGAAGAGCGCAAAGCGCAACGTGTTCCAGAGTATCTGCAGGGATCGCCGATCTGTGAAGAACCGCGCGAGATTGTCGAGGCCGACCCAGCTCGAGCCGAGCATGGGGTCGTAATAAGAAAAGGCCAGCACCGTCGTAATGATCACCGGCGCAATCACGAATGTCAGATACAGCACTGCCGCCGGCAGCACGAAAAGATAGCCGCTGCGTGCCTGGGCGCGACTGAGTTCGGAGGGGCGATGTCTTTCAATCGTGGCGTTCATCAAACATGCTCAAGGGGTCAAGGACAAGTGATTGAAGCGGCGCACTCGGCGCGCGGGAGTGGGCGACGCCTCGTCGGCGTCTGCCCCCTTTCTCACCGTGGTAAGCTTAACTCCGGTTACCCGCCCATTCGCTTCTTCAACCGCTCGAACGATGCATTGAGTTCGGCGTCGGCCTGCTTCACGCCGTCGGCGATGGAAACCTCGCCCGCCATCATCGCGGTGTAGTAGCGGATGAAGATCTTCTCGACTTCCTGGAAATTTGCCGGAGAGGGCACGGCCTTCGTATTCGGCAGGGTCTGGTAATAGAGGGCAGCGCTTGGTGGGAAGCTGAGGAATGCAGGCGTATCCGCCGCCGCCTTGCGGCCCGGTACGCCGCCGCCTTTTTCGCCCTCCTCCTTTTGCGTTTCCTCGCTGGTGAGTTCGAGGATGAGCGCCTTGGCGAGATCGGGCTGGGTGGTCGTCTTCGATACCGCATAGCCGCCGAAACCGATCACCGTCGTATCGGTGGCCTTGCTCGGCGGAATGGCGACGTCCATGTTGAGCTTGTTGTTCTTGGCGTTCTGGACGATCCAGTGGCCGCGGCTGATCATCGCGACCTGACCGGCAAGGAACTGGTTGTCCATCGTATCCTTGCCGGGAATGGGCGAGACACCGTCGACATGGATGAGATCGTAGAGGAACTGCAGGCTCTCGGAGACCTTCGGATCGAGCATGTTGGACGCCGTCCAGTCGTCGTTGAGCGCGCCTGTGCCATTGGAGAAGAACCAGGGCTGGATGAAGAAGTTCTGGTTCGGCACCTCGTAGCCGAACTGGGTGACATTGCCCGAGCCATCCTTGACCGTCAGCTTCTTGGCAACGTCACGGAACTGATCCCAGGTCCATTTGCCATCCTTCGGATAGGCGACGCCGGCCTTGTCGAACAGATCCCTGTTATAGTTGATCATGATGTTGTTCCAGCCGATAGGGATATAGTTGATGTTCCCTTTGTAGCTCGACTGTTTGAAGAGGCTGGGTGCAAAGTCTGAAAAGTCAGGATTGGCCGCAACGAAATCGTTGAGCGGCAGGAATAGGCCTCGAGACGAGAAGCTCTGGAACGTCTCGATCGCGGTGCCGTAGATATCGGCCTGCTGGCCGGAGTTGAACTGGCTGAAGACCTTGGTCACGTAGTCGCCCCAACCGGTCGAGATCGGGTCGACGGACAGGTCGACCTTGACGTTCGGGTACTTCTTGTTGAAGCGGGCAATGGCATTTGTCATGGCGGCGAGTTCGGCATCGGCGCCGAACCCCTGCACCTTCAGCGTGCCACTTGCCGTCGACTGCGCAAAGGCTCGGCTGATCCCTGCGCCCAGTACCAGAGCCGCAGACGAAGCGAGCAGTGAGCGCCGCGAAATATTATGCATGTCGTCCTCCCCAATGCGCCTCCTACAGCGCGTTACCGTTCAACAAACCTTTGATCGAAACGTTTCGTTTTTTCGAACTGGATATTAAAGCGCCGGATCCTCCCCCGGCTCTCCAATACTGAATTTGCTTAGTCGAAACGTTTCGTATAACAGCATCCAGATCCCCTCTTGGCAAGAGGGTCGCGGAAAAAGGGCAGCGGAGGCGGCATGGCCACCATCAAGGACGTGGCGAAACTGGCGGGTGTTGCGATATCGACGGCCTCGGCCGCGATCAACCGTTCTGCGCCGGTCAGCGAAGAGGTGATCGCCAAAGTCGAGGCTGCCGTGCGCGATATCGGTTACGTGCCGCACGGGGGCGCGCGCAGCCTGAGGATGGGTCAGTCGCGGTTGATCGGGCTCATCCTGCCTGACATCACCAATCCGCATTTTGCCAAGGTCGCCAAGGTGGTCGAATCCGCCTGCCTCAATGCCGGCTACATGGCCGCGGTCTATTCAACCAGTGAGGATCATGATCGCGAGCGACAGATACTCACGATGATGCGGATGCAGCGCGTCGAAGGGCTGATCATCATTCCGACGCGCTCCGACGCCGAGCACGGCGCCCGCATCATCGGCCAGATTCACGTGCCGACGATCCTGCTCGACAGCTTTGTTGAGGGGCTCCCCTATGACGTCATCAAGCTCGACAATATCGCTGCCGGGCGCATCGCCACTGAACACCTGATCGGTCTCGGTCATAGGCGCATCGCAGTGACAGTCGGCCGCGACAATATCGTCACCGGCGAGGATCGGCTGCAGGGCTATCTGCAGGCCCATGCCGCTTATGGACTAACTGTCGACAACGACCTGTTGCTGTCCGGCCGCTTCGATCAGGTCCTTGCTCATGACAACACCTTGAGGAGAATGCGGCAACCCGATCCGCCGACTGCGATTTTCGCGCTGTCGAACATGATGATGCTCGGCGTCCTCAATGCGCTCAGGGAATTGCGATTGAACGTGCCCGGAGACGTCTCCGTCATCGGCATTGACGATTTCGATTTCGCCAACATCATGAACCCGCCACCGACCGTCGTCGCTGCACCTGTCCTCGAAATGGCGCAGATGTCGATTGCGGCTCTGCTGGATGAAATCGCTCGGAAAACGCCGCCCACCGGCACGCGCACCGTCTTTGCGCCGAAGCTCGTCGTCCGCGAATCCTGCGCCGCCCTCATGCCGGCTTCTGATGACCCGGTGGCGTCCTAGCAGATTTGCAGCTCAGAGCGTCAGGTCTTGCTGCGGGGAGCGGCTGCAAGAATAGCCGTCATCAGACCGGGAAAGCGCATCTCGAGGTCATTGAGCCGCAGCGAAATCAGCCGCTGGGTTCCCTCGATGCGGGTCGAGGTAATGCCGGCCTCGCGCAATCGCGCATAATGATAGGTCAGGTTTGTTTTGGAGCCGAACTCGGAAAAACCGGAACAATTCTCTTCGCCGACCTCCACAAGGCGCAGCACGATATCGCGCCGTGTCGGGTCGCTCATTGCGTCGAGCACGGCCGACAGGTCGATCTGTTCAGTGGTGGGATGATGGATTTCCTTTGCCATGAGGATTAGCTAGCGCTATTCGGGCAAAAATTCAATAGTCGTTGAACTACTTGACAAGTCGAAGTGCGAAGGTTCATAACTTCAATAGTTGTTGAACTTTAGGAATGGACTCTCGATGTACCGAAATTTGATCTGGCTGGCTTTGGGTGCCTTCGCCATAGGCACCGAAGGTTTCATGATCTCCGGCATCCTGCCCGGCATGGCCCATGATCTCGGTGTGTCCGTTGCGGCGGCTGGCCAACTTGTCACCATTTTCGCCTTCGCCTACGCGATTGGTTCGCCGCTGATTGCCGTTGCCACCGCCAATGTGCCACGTCGAGCGCTTCTGATCGGCGCGATGACCGCTTTTACCCTGTCCAATCTGCTTGCCGCATTCGCGCCGGGCTATGCTGCGCTCGCCTTTGCGCGTGTACTACTGGCGCTTTCGGCGGGTACTTTTATGCCGGCATCCGCCGGCTATGCGTCTATGACCATCGCGCCTGAACGTCGCGGCCGCGCCCTTTCCTTCATCTACAGCGGCATGACGATCGCGCTCGTCCTTGGTGTGCCGATGGGTACCTTGATCGCAGCCCGGCTTGACTGGCGCGCGACCTTTATCGGCGTTGCCGCTCTCGGCGCTTTGGCGTTGATCGGCATTGTCGCGAAGCTGCCGCGCTCGCCCAGTCCTCCTGCCATCAGCCTCAAAAGGCGTCTGGCTGTGGCCCGACGGCCTGATGTGCTGGCCGTCCTGATGCTGACGGTGCTCGTCCTGATCGGGGCTTTCGCGGTCAACACCTATTTCGGCGCATACCTGGAAACGGTATTCGGAATTTCGCCGCAGGGCGTCGCTGTTACGCTCTTCGTGTTCGGACTTGCCGCGGCAGTCGGCAACACAGTTGGCGGCCATGTTGCCGATCGTTGGGACAAGCGGCGCTTTCTCATTCTGGCAACGGTGATGATGGTGATTGCCTTCACGGCACTGACATTCCTGGCGGACTTCGCTCCGGCGTCCTGGGCCTTCGCCGGCGTCGTTTGTGCGATTACACTTTGGGCGCTGTTCGGCTGGTCCCTGCCGGCTGTGCAACAGGTCAGGCTTTTATCGATCGACCCTCATCTCGCCCCGGTCACCCTTTCACTCAATTCCTCGGCGATCTATCTCGGCGCGGCGATCGGAGCCGCGCTCGGTGCGGCCACGGTGCAATTGACCTCACTGGCGATGCTCGGCCTCGTCGGCGCAGTCTGCGAGTTGGCGGCACTGGGCTTTCTCCTCGTTAGCACGCGTTCGTCACCAGTGCCGGTGCCGGCATAGCTATCAGGCGCTGGCAAATGGATCGGATACCGCATTCGTCGTTGCGGAGCGCAGCCCATTGCGGCGTCGGCGCAATCCTTGGGATAATCGACCCCGGATTGTCGAAATATTGGTTGTCAATGGATAGAAAACTCGCGCTTTAGGATGTATGGTTGATTCAGTTGATTGCGCGGCGGCCATTCTCCTCCCGGTACCTCCGCTTCAGCTGTTCCCCTCTGGAGGCAACAACCTCCAAAACTTCAGGGCCACCAGTCTTGGTGGCCCTTTTTTGTTGTCTGGCACTGACCACGTTCGGCAGGCTCAAAGCTCCTATTTCAAAGTCTTGCTGCGATCGTCATCCCGCCGAACATGACCTCCCTCGTCAGCGGCAATGCGAGGAAGTCGTGCGGGAAGCCGAGTACGATCGCGCTCGCATCGTTCAACCGCGTCCGTTGCGTATCCGCCAAGACGACATCCAGCGCGCCGAGATTGTCCTCAAGCTGCGCAACGGTTTTCGCACCGACAATCGGAGACGTCACGGCGGGATTGAGTAGCGTCCAGGCAATGGCCACCTGTGCCGGCGTTTTTCCGAGCTCCGCCGCGATTTCTTTGACCACATCGGCAATGGCGAGACCTCGTTCACTGAGGGAACCGTTGCCGGCGGCTATGTTTTTGCGCGTTCCCACGGTTTGCGCCGTCCCGCTGCCGATATCGAGGTCGGCCTTGCTGTATTTGCCTGTCAGGACACCCATGCCAAGTGGCGACCACGGGATGACGCCGAGCCCCATCTCGCTGGCCATCGGGACGAGGTCGCGTTCGACCGTTCGCTCGATCAGGCTATACTCGACCTGTAATGCGATCAAAGGCGACCAGCCGCGCAGATCGGCGATCGCCTGCATGCGCGCGACCTGCCAGGCCGGAGTGTCGGATATGCCTGCGTAGAGGATCTTTCCAGCCCGTACGAGATCGTCCAGCGCCCGCAGAATCTCGTCGACCGGCGTCGGTGAAGCTCGTTGCGAGTTGCGCATGATGGTCGTGGCTTCTCCGGCCTATGTCGAAAGCTTCGGTATTCCGGATAATCCGCGAGACCTTCAGCGCCATCGCTGCGTCAATTTCCGCTGCCGACGGACGGCAGTCTCTATCATTGGGAATTTGAGCGCGGCGGCGAAAAGCTGGAGACAGCGGTCGATGGGCCTCTGATCGTCACGGAGCCCGCGGTGGCCGTGCGCGCAGTGCTCGACGGCGTTGGCATAGGCTATCTTTTCGATCATCAGGTCGGCGAACTGATTGCGGCGAAGTAGCTGGTGCATCTCCTCCAGGACTGGACGCCCGCCTTTCCGGGCTTCCACCTGTACTATCCCAGCAAACGGCAAATGCCACCGGCGTTGCGCGCTTTCATCGACTTTGTGCAGCATTCTTCGGCAGCAAGGGCTGAATGACAGCTGACCCGCCAGCTACCTACCTCGGGATCGAAGCTCAGCTATGATCGTGGGTATCGTCGTGCTCGCCGTGAAGGGGCAGTTCGAGGCCGAACGCTTTGACAAGGTCGTCAACCTGGGCCGGCGTGAGGTGCCGGGGATTGAGGTTTCGCAAAAGCAGATAGAGCTTCGCCGTCTCTTCCAGTTCTTCTGTCGCAAAAACCGCCGCTTCAAGGGTGTCGCCGGCGACTACCGGTCCATGATTGGCCAGCAGCACGGACGAATATTTGCCTGCCAGACCCCGGATGGCGTCGGCCACGGCCGGATCGCCGGGCCGGTAGTAGGGCACAAGCGCGGTCTGTCCAGCGCGCATGAGATAATAGGGTGTCATGGGGGGAAGCGCCGCGCGCGGATCGATCTCCGGCAGCATGGTGAGCGCGACCGCGTGCGTGGAATGAAGGTGAACGATGGCGCGCGCATTTGAGCGTGTTTCATAAAGGGCAGAGTGAAGCGGAATTTCCTTGGTGGGTTTATCGCCTGACAGTAATCGCCCTGCCGAATCGAGCCTGGAGATGCGAGCCGGGTCGAGGAATCCGAGGGATGCGTTCGTCGGCGTCACCAGCCAACCGCCGTCATCCAGTCGCAAGGAGATGTTCCCCGACGATCCTGGCGTCAGGCCCCGCTCGAACAGGGATCGACCGTATCGGCAGATTTCTTCTCGCAGACGCGTGTCGGACATTGCAATTTCTCCGGTGTCAGGCGGTTGCGCCCTCGATCAGTTCAAATCCCAGATCGACGATCTGGGACGGCGCGTTCTCCACGATGAGTTGCGCCGCCACGCGACCCGTCGCCACGCGCGGCGTGCGGACGGTCGAGAGCGGCTGCGGGGTCACGCGGCCGATATCGAGGCCGTTATAGCCAAAGAGCGCCAGCCTCGAAGGGATGTGAATGCCGCGCGCCAGGCAATGAAAATAGCCACCCAACGCCATGTCGTCGTTGGAAAAGTAAACCGCATCGAGAGCCGGAGTTCTTGCAAGCAGCTGCTCCAGCCCTACCTGCCCGTTTTCCACCGACGATGCCCCGGCAACAATCTCACGGTCGACGAGAGGAACGTCATGCATGCCGAGCGTTTCGCAGAAGCTTTTGAACCGCTTGCCGGCGCGGGTGTCGCGGATCAGGTCGTGCCCGACATAGCCGATCCGACGATAGCCGCGCGTGAGCAGGAATTCCGCGCTGGCGTGCCCGGCTGCACGGTTGGAGAAGCCGACCGCGATATCCAGCGCCTCACCATCGAGATCGAGCAGCTCGACAATCCGGCAGCCGCTGGCGCGCAGCATCTTGGCCGTGCCCTCGGTGTGTTCACATCCGGCCAGCACTACCGCCGCCGGTCGCCAGGCAAGCATCGAGGCGACGAGTGCCTCCTCTTTTTGCGGATCATAGTCAGTGACGGCAAAAACCGCCTGGTGCCGATTTTCCTCGAGAACGGCGCTTGCACCTCTAAGCACGTCGGGGAAAACGATATTGGAAAGCGAAGGGATGACAAAGGCGACAAGACGCGATCCGGCGGAGGCGAGCGTTCCCGCGATGCGGTTGGGCACATAGCCCAGCCGCTCGACTGCCGCCATGACGCGCTCCCTGGTCTTGTCAGAAAACGAGCCGTGACTGCGCAGCACGCGTGAAACCGTACTCTCGCCGACACCGGCCGCTTCAGCAACTTCGGCAAGCGTCACCGCGACCTGATGTCTGAGTTCCATTTTATTCTTAGGCCCTGCTTCCGGCAATCGCGATGTCGGTCGAGACTAATCATGGGATGATTCTACCGCCAAGTCCTCAATTTTTCATCGCTCGCTCCAATAAGCAAGATATTTTTGGCAGCGCTGCCAATTTCATGTTGGCAGTGCTGTTCTGATGGGTTAGAGATAATGGCAGCGCTGCCATTTGAGCCCACTTCCCCGGAGGGGTGTCGGCCTTTCTGCTGTCAGGTTGGAGAACAGGTGATGTCCGAGATTGTCGAAAACCCGCGCCGTGGCATTGTAGCGGCCGTCATCGGCCTTGGCTCCATGGGGCTCGGGATGGCTCGTTCAATGAAACGCGCGGGTCTTGACGTCGTGGGATTTGATGTCGCTTCCGCGGCGGTGGATCGCTTCGTCGCCGATGGCGGACGCGGCGCTGCCACGCCGGCGGGAGCGGCGGAAAATGCTGACGTGGTTGTTTGCGTGGTGGTCAACGGCGCACAGACCGAGGCGGTCCTGTTCGGCGCCGACGGTGTGGCGAGCGCTATGAAGACCGGCGCGGTGTTCATCTCGTCAGCGACCATGGATCCTTCGGTTGCACGTGCTTTGTCGCAACGGGTAGCAGCGCTCGACTTGCATTATCTCGACGCGCCGATTTCGGGCGGCGCATCCAAGGCTGCAAGCGGCGAACTGACGATCATGGCATCAGGATCCGCTCGGGCTTTCGACACAGCCCGCCCGGCCCTCGATGCCATGGCCGCCAAGTTGTACGAACTCGGCGACGCAGCCGGAACGGGCGCAGCTTTCAAGATGATCAACCAACTGCTCGCCGGTGTGCATATTGCAGCCGCCTGCGAGGCCATGACCTTCGCCGCCAAGCAGGGCCTCGATCTGGCAAGGGTGTATGAGGTGATCACCGCGTCGGCCGGCAATTCGTGGATGTTCGAAAACCGAATGCCGCACGTGCTGGCTGGAGACTATGCCCCGCTCAGCGCAATCGAGATTTTCGTGAAGGACCTTGGCATCGTTCAGGATATGGCTCGCTCCGAGCGCTATCCGGTACCGCTCACGGCAGCCGCCTTGCAAATGTATCTGGCTGCCAGCGGAGCCGGCATGGGGCGCGATGACGATTCCTCACTCGCGCGGCTCTACGCCCAGCTTTCAGGCGCCGAGCTACCGGGATTGATTGGCGAACGGCAGAGCCGATAGAGGAGAACTGAAATGCCGATTTTTGCCGCCAACTTGACGATGATGTTCAATGAGTGGTCGTTCCTCGACCGTTTTGATGCCGCGGCCGATGCCGGCTTTGGCGCCGTCGAGTATCTCTTTCCCTATGACGCCACGCCGACAGCGCTCGCCGAGCGGCTCACCCGCAACAATCTGCGGCAGGCCTTGTTCAATCTGCCGCCGGGCGACTGGGCTGCGGGCGAGCGCGGCATCGCTGCCCTTCCGGGACGGTTCGATGCGCTGCGGTCAGGTGTGGAAGAGGCGCTGGACTATGCCGAGGCGACCGGCGCCAAGCGGCTGCATTTGATGGCCGGCCTTGCCGATCCTCACGATGAAGCCGCGGCATCTCGGTACAGGCATTCCGTGGTCTACGCAGCCGAGCGGCTTGCCGAAAAAGGCATCGACCTGTTGCTCGAGCCGATCAACGGGCGAAACATGCCCGGATATTTTCTCAATGATTTCGGAATGGCCGAGCAGATCATTGCGGAACTTGGCTTGGCGAACCTGAAGCTGCAGTTTGACATCTATCACCGCCAGATCCTGCATGGCGATGTCGCCATGGCGCTGCGCCGCCTGCTGCCGATAACCGGGCACATCCAGATCGCCAGCGTTCCCTCGCGCCATGAGCCGGACGGGGAAGAACTGAACTTTCCCTATCTATTCGCCAAAATCGACCGGCTCGGCTATGAAGGCTTCATCGGCTGCGAATACGTGCCCCGGGGCAACACATTGGAAGGTCTTGACTGGTTCAGACCCTTTGCACGGAGCTAGACGATGGCAATCTTGCTCGGATCGATCGCCGACGACTACACCGGCGCCTCCGATCTCGCCAACACGCTGACAAAAAACGGCCTGCGTACGGTGCAGACGGTCGGCATTCCCGATGCCGGTCTGGCGCTGCTCGAAGTGGATGCTGTCGTCGTCTCCTTGAAGATCCGCTCCGTTGCTGCAGCGGCTGCGGTTGCCGCGGCAACTGAGGCCGATAGGTGGCTGCGGCAGCGTGGCGCAAATCATGTGCTTTACAAGATCTGCTCGACATTCGATTCCACGGATGAGGGCAATATCGGCCCGGTCACGGAAGCGCTGGCCAATACTGCGGGCAGCAATGTGGTGCTGGTCACCCCAGCCTTCCCGGCAACGGGCCGCACCGTCTTTCAGGGCCACCTCTTTGTCGGCGGGCAACTGCTCAACGAGAGCCCGCTCAAGGATCACCCGCTCAATCCAATGCACGATGCCAATCTCGTGCGGGTCTTGGCGCGGCAGTCGCGCCGCACCGTCGGGCTCGTCGATCTGGCGGCGGTATCGGCAGGCCAGGAAGCCGTGAGAGCACGGCTCGATGCCCTGCTGGCACAGGGAATTGGCATGGCGATCGCCGATGCGATCTTCGAGGGTGATCTCGAGACATTGGGCGAGGTCGCACTCAAAACGCCGGTGTCGACCGGCGCATCGGGCCTTGGCCTCGGTCTTGCCCGTGCGCTCACGCGCTCCGGTCAGGTGCCGTCCAGGTCCGAAACCACGGCGGATGCCATTCGCCCCGTCGGCGGCATGGCCGCTGCCGTTGCCGGTAGTTGCTCCAGAGCGACGCTGCGTCAGCTGGATGTCGCCGCACGGTCGATGCCCGTCTTGAGGCTCGACCCCGAAAAGCTGCTTGTCGGGTCGGACGAGGTTGCGGCGGCGATTTCTTGGGCGGGAGACCGTATTTCGCTCGGCCCGGCTATCATCGCGGCAAGCGCTTCACCGGAGGAAGTGTGTCGGCTGCAGTCGCGGCATGGGCGTGACGCATCGGGCCATGCGATCGAAACCGCGACCTCGGTCATCGCCGCAGAATTGGTGACAAGAGGTGTAAGGCGGCTGGTTGTGGCCGGTGGGGAGACCTCCGGCGCCGTTGTGGACAGGCTTGCCATTCCGGCATTCCTGATCGGCCCCGAGATCGCACCCGGCGTGCCGGTGTTGCGAACAATCGGCAGCGTGCACGGCGATATGCTTCTGGCACTGAAATCGGGGAATTTTGGCGATGAGAATTTCTTCGCGACCGCGTTCGAAATGATGGATTGAAGCACGAGCGGCGCGCAGCAACATATATATTTTTTTGAATTCTTTTGAATGAGCTAACACCTTGTTTCTGCAAGCATTTGGTCTAGATCGATAAACTTTTAGGCCTGTTGTTAATGTCTCGAAAATCGACAGGCAGCCTCTCAAGCGCAATACTAAGCCACGCTGGCTACGAGCACCGCGAAGCAGGCCGCATTCTATCGCGAACCGTCTTGGACATACAGAACCGCGCTTCACGGCGGCGGCCTAACAGCGAGGGCGTTTGTGTCTCAATCAAAGGTAACACCACCGCAGGCCTTTCTTGTCGCGGTCCTGTTCTCGCTGAGGAAAGCGTTCCTCGGTGTCGGCGTCACAAGCGCGGTTGTCAACGTTCTGGCGCTGACGGGGTCCTTCTTCATGCTGCAGGTTTACGATCGGGTCATCCCCGGCCGAAGCCTGCCGACGCTCGTCGGGCTCGGCATTATCGCCGCAACGCTTTTTGCATTCCAGGGCGTCCTGGAACTGATCCGATCGATGCTATTGGTGCGTGTCGGAGCGGCCGTCGACGAACAATTCGGAGAGACGGTCTATCGGTCTCTCATTCAGCTGCCGTCCCGCATGCAGATATCTGGCGATGGGTTGCAGTCGGTGCGCGACCTCGACAGTGTCCGCGGATTTCTTTCAGGACCAGGCCCGACGGCGCTGTTCGATATTCCGTGGATGCCTTTCTATCTCGGCCTGTGTTTTCTATTCCATGTCTGGATCGGGGCGACGGCGCTTGCAGGTGCGATCATACTGATCGGTCTGACGGCACTGGCTGAAAGCAAATCGAGGCAGCCGGCGGCCGAGGCGGCAAAGATAGCCAACGAACGAAATACACTTGCGGAAGCGACCCACAGGAATTCGGAAGTGGTGCTGTCGATGGGCTTTGGCCATTCCATCGGCGAGCGGTGGACAGACATCAACCGGCGCTATCTGGCTAATCATCTACATTCGTCCAATGTCACAAGCACTCTGGCGACGACCTCCAAGATCGTCAGAATGATGCTGCAATCCGGTGTCCTCGCCGTCGGCGCCGTTCTCGTCATTCGCCAGGAAGCCACCGGTGGCATCATGATCGCAAGTTCGATACTGGTCAGCAGAGCGCTTGCCCCCGTCGAATTGGCGATCGGTCAATGGAAGGGCTTTGCCGCGGCGCGGGCCAGTTGGTCACGCCTCACCAAGCTGATGCAGCAGATGCCGGAGGATGTTCGGGAAGTCGACCTTCCGGCTCCTTGCGAGACGTTGAGGGTCGAAGGCCTCTATCTGTCCCCGCCAGGTCTGAAGGCGTCTATCGTTCGCGGCGTTTCCTTCAACGTTCTGGCAGGCGAAGCGGTCGGCATCATCGGACCGAGCGCATCTGGAAAGTCATCGCTGGCGCGCGGCATTGTCGGCTTGTGGCAACCCTATGCCGGCACCGTACGGCTGGACCGTGCCTCGATTGCCCAGTGGGACCGCAGGGAACTCGGTAGGCACATCGGCTATCTCCCACAGGATGTATCTCTGTTCGACGGTTCGATTGCCGAAAACATCGCCAGGTTCGAGCGCGACGCGCCGTCAGGGAAGATCATCGCGGCGGCAAAAGCTGCCGGCGTCTACGACCTGATCGTGCAGTTTCCCGATGGTTTCGATACGAAGATCGGCGACCATGGCTCTGCCTTGTCAGCCGGTCAACGACAGCGCGTCGCACTGGCGCGCGCCCTTTACGGCGATCCGTTTCTTGTCGTTCTGGACGAACCCAATTCCAACCTCGACGCGGAGGGCGAGGGGGCACTGACGAAAGCGATCTTCGGCGTTCGTGCCCGCGGCGGCGTGGCAATCGTCATCGCTCATCGGCCGAGTGCGCTCATCGCCGTCGACAAGGTCCTGGTATTGGCAAATGGCCAGCAGCTGTCATTTGGACCGAAAGACGAAGTCCTGAAAAAGGCGACACAGACGCCGGCGCCTACACCGATACGGCTGATGGTTGCTGGAGAGGAGGCCGCGGAATGACAGGATATTCTGCTCCTTTGGCCGAGAAGGCTATTGCCCGGCTGACGCTTACCGCCCTTGCCGCGGTGTTTCTGCTTGTGGGCGTGCTGGGCGGCCTGGCGGCAACGACACATCTCTCTGGCGCCGCAATCGCCTCCGGCACGCTTGTCGTCGACAGCTACGTAAAGCCTGTTCAGCATCTAAAGGGCGGAACGGTCGGGGAGATCTTCGTCAAGAACGGCGATCGTGTGGCCGCTAGCCAGATCCTCGTCCACCTCGACGATACCCAAACGCTTGCCAATCTTGGCATTATCTCAAAGCGGCTAAGCCAACTGGCCGCCAGATCATCGAGATTGACGGCCGAGCGCGATGGAAAGGACGGGATCGCCTTTCCGACCGAGTTGGCGGCAGCAAGTGGGGCGCCCGAAATCGCTGCAATGATTGACGGCGAAACGCGACTGTTCAATGACCGGCGCGCCTCGAAGATCGGAAAGAAAGCGCAGCTCATGGAGCGAATTCACCAGCTCGCACAGGAGGCTGATGGACTGAACGCGCAGCAGGATGGCAAGCGATCGGCAATCGAGATCATCGGTAAGGAACTTGCCGACCTGCAGCCGCTGCTGCAGCAGCGGATTATTCCGGCAACACGGGTTTATTCGCTCCAGCGTGACGCTGCTGATCTCACCGGGCAGCTCGGCAATCTGGTCGCATCGACGGCGGAAACCAAAGGCAAGATCGCCGAGACCGAGTTGCAGATCATCCAGGTCGATGACGACCAGCGAACCGAAGTCTCGGATCAGCTTCGTCAGGCTCAAGGTGAAGCCGGTGAATATTCGGAGCGGCTGATTGCGGCTCAGGACGAGTTGAAGCACATCGACATTCGCGCTCCCCAGGCTGGCATCGTTCATCAACTTGCGGTGCATGCCCCGGGCGCAGTTATTACTCCGGGCGAAGCGATCATGCAGATTGTCCCGAGCCAGGACGCACTGACACCGGAAGTCAAACTGTCTCCCCAGGACATCGACCAGGTGAGGAGCGGCCAGAGCGTTGTCCTTCGCTTCTCCGCCTTCAATCAACGCGACACGCCTGAGCTGAACGGCATTGTCACAGGCGTGTCGGCCGATCTGACGACGGATCAGCGGACCGGCCAGAGTTACTATAGCCTGCGCGTCAAGGTTCCCGATGAAGAGTGGCTGAGGCTTGGCAATCTCGCGCCTGTGGCCGGCATGCCGGTAGAGGCGTTCATTCAGACCGGCGATCGTACCGCGCTTGCCTATTTGACAAAGCCCTTCACCGATCAGGTGGCGCGTGCCTTCAAAGAAGAGTGACCTGCCGCGCGAATCCCGTTTCTCCACAGGTCGACTCACAATGATACATATCGACTTCACTATGTTTTGCGCCGCGGCCAAACGTTAAACCTGTTGCCGGTTTTGAGGGGATCGGCGGCCCTGAGCGTCTGGCCAAGGCTGTTTGTCGTTCTGCCAAAGCCGAGGCGGTGGTAGCCTTCTGATCGGGAGAGCATTTCAAACCGATAGGTGTTTCAATGACCAATACGATCACCAATGCCTTGGGGCGCGTTCTCCCATACAGCGGAAGTTCGACGGGATTCTTTTCGGCAACCGGTTCCGGCCCTCTGCTCTACGGCACGGCAGGCAACGATTCCATGTGGGGCGACAGTTCCGTCAATGTGACGATGAGCGGCGGCACCGGCGACGACATCTACTATCTTTACTCGGCTATCAATCATGCCTCGGAAGCGCCGGGCCAGGGCGTCGACACGATCAATACGTGGATGAGCTACACCCTTCCCGACAATTTTGAGAACCTGACCGTAACGGGCAATGGCAGCTTCGCTTTCGGAAATTCCGCCGACAACATCATAACGGGGGGCTCCGGCAGCCAGACGATCGATGGCGGCGCTGGAAACGACGTGCTGATTGGCGGCGGTGGCGCCGATACCTTCATCTTCACACGGGGGAATGGCAGCGACCTTATCACGGATTTCGGAAGTGACGATGTCGTCCGTCTCAACAAATACGGATTGACCTCTTTCGATCAGCTCATGCAGCACACGACACAGGAAGGTGCCAATCTCAGGCTTGACCTTGGAGGCGGAGAGAGCCTCGTGTTTGCAAACAAGACCGTCGCGGATCTGCATGCAAATCAGTTTGCCCTCAGTCTCGATCGCTCGGCCCTGACGCAAACCTTTTCAGACGACTTCAATAGTCTTTCCCTTCGAAATGGGACTACCGGCACGTGGGATGCGAAGTTTCCGTGGGCGCCTGATAGAGGCAGCACCTTGCCGAATAATGGCGAACTACAATGGTATATCAATCCGTCCTACGGGCCGACACACGCGGTCAATCCCTTTTCCGTTGCAAATGGTGTCCTGACGATATCCGCGGAGCCAACGCCGGCGGCGATCAAATCCCTGATCGACGGTTTCAACTATACATCAGGCATACTGACCACGCATTCGTCCTTTGCTCAGACGTATGGCTATTTCGAAATCCGCGCCGACATGCCCAATGATCAGGGCGTCTGGCCCGCCTTCTGGCTTCTCCCGCAGGACGGCTCGTGGCCTCCGGAACTCGACGTCGTCGAGATGCGCGGTCAGGATCCGAATACCGTCAACGTCACCGCCCATTCGAACGCGACGGGGACGCACACGATGCAGTCGACCCCGGTAAAGGTCGCGAGCACGGACGGGTTTCACAATTACGGCGTTCTATGGGACAAGGACCAGATCGTGTGGTACTTCGACGACGTCGCCGTGGCGCACGCCAACACCCCGGCCGACATGCACAAGCCGATGTATATGCTGGTGGATCTGGCGGTCGGAGGGGTCGCCGGAACGCCGACGAACGGCCTTGATCACGGTTCAGACCTCAAGATCGACTACATCCATGCCTATTCGCTCGATCAAGTGGCGGCCACCACTGCAGCTCAACACACGACGGCCGCGACCGACTGGCATATTTAGCGTCGTCGGAACATCGATACCGCGGGCACGATTTGGCCGGAAGGGCTTTAATCGTGCCTGGAAAGAAAGTCTGAAACGGTTTTGAGGCAGAGCTCCTTTTCTTCCACATGCGGCATGTGGCTGGAGTTTTCGAAGAGTACCCATTCGCACCGCGGCACCCGATCGACATAGGGCTTGACCACAGCAGGCGTTGCCTCGTCGTATTTGCCCGAGATCAGCAGGGTCGGCGCCTCAATGTGGCTCAGACGATCTTCGATCATCCAGTCCTTCATTGTTCCGATGACATGGAATTCGGTCGGACCGTTCATGTTGCGGTAGACGGTGTTGTCCTCGTCCATGATGGCAAAGGTGCGCGCCACCTCCGCCGGCCATGGGACGACACGGCAGACGTGGCGGTCATAGAAGACGCGGGAGGCTGAGACATATTCCGGATCGGTCAACGTTTGCGCCAGCTCATGCCTGAGCAGGGTGTCCTGTATCTCCTGAGGCAATTCCAGCCGCAGACGGTTGGCTTCCGAAACCCAGGTGTGCATGTTGGCCGGCGAATTGGCGATCACCAGTGCCTTCAGGCCCTTCGGTTGCCTGACCGCATGTTCGGCGCCGAGCATGCCGCCCCAGGACTGGCCGAGGAAGGCATAGCGTTCCAGAATGCCTAGATGTTTCAGCAGTGCGTCGAGCTCGTCCAGGAATAGCGAAACCGTCCAGAAATCCGGCCCATTTCCCGGCAGGCGAGTTGAGTTGCCGTTGCCGAGCTGGTCGTAATGGATGACAGGTCGGCCATCAAGTGCGGTGATATCCTTGAAGGCATCGACGTAGTCATGGGTGCAGCCGGGGCCACCATGGGCGACGACGAGAGGAAGCCTGTCCGTCTCCAGCGACCCAGTAACTCGGTACCATGTCTGGTATTCGCGAAAAGGCAGGTAAGCTTCTTTCGACGTCACGGTTATCTCCATCTTCGCGAGCAGTGATGGAGAGCATAGCGCGGGCCGAAAGCCTTCGGCAGCTATCACAAGTTATAGGAGGGCCGGTCGTCGAGCAGGCGGTAATGCGTGGCGCGCACGACCGCCTGCGTGCGGTTCTTGGCGCCGAGCTTCTTGGCTGCTGCGTTCAGATGCATGACGACCGTCGGCACCGAGCGCTGGATGATCCGTGATATCTCCTTTGCAGAGAATCCTTCCGCCGAGTGGCGCAGGCATTCGCGCTCCCGGTCTGTCAGGCGCATCTTGCCGACGTTCAATGCTGCGGCGTCGAAGAGAGGATAGGCCGCTTCGTGAAAGACGTGCGCGAGCAATCCGAAATCGGCGATGTAGCGCAGCGCGTGCTTTTCGAAATCCTTGCTCTGCCCAAAGCTGACACCGGTCACCGTCGCATAGTCGCCGCGCGGCATGTGAACGGGCACGGTCACGCCGGTCGACATATCACGCTCGCTGAGATATCGGGCGACGGGCTCGCTGTCCTCGCTCATGAAACGGTTGATAAGGGTGCCGGCGTTCCTGTCATAATTCCAGAAGAACGGTGTCGAGGTGCGCAGGGCAACCTGCTGCACCGGATCGAAACGGAAATAGCCGCGATCGCACCAGTATTCGTGCATATCTTCGGATATATTGCGCAGCTTTAGAAGCGACGGGATCATAATGTCGCCGTTGAGATCGTAGGGGACCGGCGTGTAATCGTAAATCAGTGCCTCGAAGCCAAGATTTTTCATGGCTTCGAATATCTGGTCTATCCGCCCGTCCAGCGTCTCGTGGGCCGTGAACTTCCGTCTGATCGTCCCAATCTCGTCAAGCATAGCGGCTCCGTCCGGCATTCATCCGCCACCCTATCACTTCTTATAGCTGGTATGGACAGCGGTTTCCGGTAAAAATTTAGCCATGCCCAAATGTTGAGCAAGAAGAATCTTCGCTTGGAGTAAATTACATGTGGCGCGAGATACAGCCGGACGAACGCTACGAGGTCGAAGTCGACGGCTATCGGGTCGTCGCCTACAGCTTTGGCAACGGCAGCGAAACCGTCTTCTGTCTCAACGGCGGTCCCGGCCTTCCCTGTGACTATCTGCGCGAGGCTCATTCCTGCCTCGTTGACAAGGGCTATCGCGTCGTGGCGTTCGATCAGCTCGGCACGGGGGCCTCCGACCGGCCGGACGACCGCGCGCTCTGGACCATCGGGCGTTATGTCGAGGAGACGGAAACGGTTCGCCAGGCGCTGGGGCTCGGCAAGGTCCATATGCTCGGACATTCCTGGGGCGGCTGGCTCGCAATCGACTATGCACTGACCTATCCAGAACATCTCCGCTCGCTCATTCTGGAGGATACCGTCGCCGATATGCCGCATCTGGTCCTGGAACTGGAACGGCTGCGCGCTGCCCTCGGGGCAGAGACGGTCGCGATGATGCAAAAGCACGAAGCCCAGGGCACCTACGATCATCCCGAATATCTGGCCGCGGTCACAATCCTGAACTACCGCCACGTTTGCCGGTTGCCAGAATGGCCGGCTCCCGTCCGTCGCTCCCTCGACGACTGGAACATCGGTCCCTACGCCACGATGCAGGGACCGAACGAATTTCTCTACATTGGCAATCTCAAGGACTGGAACCGCATTCCCGATCTGCCGCGGGTGACGATGCCGGTCCTCATCACGACGGGCGAGCATGACGAATTGACGCCGGCCTGCGCGCTCAGAATGAAACTCGCGCTCCCGAATGCGGAGCTGAAGGTCTTTGCCAACGCCAGCCACATGCCGTTCTATGAGAATCCCGGGGATTACTATCCAGTGCTCCTCGATTTCCTGTCTCGGCACAAGGAACTATAATGCAGGAACACCCGAACCAAAGCCGACGAAAGCAAAGGGGCACCAGCCACGATGCATCGCTATAAGTTCGTATTGAGCCGCCCGCTGCAGTTCCTTCCGGTGCTCTTCGGCATTAGCGTCATTACCTTCATCCTCGTGCGTCTCATTCCCGGCGATCCCGCCCGCAATATTCTCGGCACCCGCGCCACGCCGACGGCGATCGCCAACATTCGCGCCCAGTATGGCCTCGATCAACCGCTATGGCTTCAATACTTCTATTTCCTGCGCAATCTGGCCAATGGCGAAATGGGCAAATCCATCCTCTACAAGATCGACGTTTTGAAGCTTATCCTCACCCGTATCGAACCGACGGTGGCGCTGGTGCTTTCGAGCGTCGTCCTGTCGATCCTGATTGCCCTTCCGATGTCTGCGCTGGCTGCCCGCAACAGCGGCCGCGCGCCTGATCATGTCGTCCGCATCCTGTCGACCTTCGGCATCGGTTTCCCACCCTTCTGGCTCGGATTGATGCTCATCATCCTTTTCAGCGTCGACCTCGGCCTGTTTCCTGTCTCCGGTTACGGCAATACGATCGGTGAAAAGCTCGCGCATCTGGTTCTGCCGAGCCTGACGATCGCGTTGTCGCTATCGACCGTGCTCACCCGCAGCCTGCGCGCCGCGATGATCGAATCCCTGAAATCCGATGTGGCAACCGCGGCACGTGCACGAGGCATGCCCGAGGGCATCGTCTTCTGGCGGCATGTGTTGCCCAATTCCATCGTGCCGACCATCAATCTGCTTGCCGTCAATATCGGTTGGCTGATCGGTGGAACAGTGGTGGTCGAGAGCGTCTTTGCGCTTCCCGGCATGGGGCAACTGCTGGTACGCGCCATCTTCTCCCGCGACTACATGGTGGTGCAGGGCGTCGCCATGGTCTTTGCCTGCGCCACCGTGCTGGTCAATTTCATTGCCGACATCATCACCGTCGCAGCGGACCCGAGGGTGAAGCTATGAGCGTCAAGGCAAGCGCTCCCCTGACTTTGGACTGGCGACGCTTCTTCGGGAAGCGGCTGACGCTTGCGGTGGGTGGCGGGATATTGCTGATCTTCTTACTGCTGGCGATCGGCGCGCCCCTTCTTGCGCCCTATGATCCGATCCTGCAGGGCGGCGACGTCCGGCTGCAGCCGCCATCCTGGCTGCACCCCTTCGGTACCGACAATTTTGGCCGTGACATTCTCTCCCGGGTCATCTGGGGGACGCGCATCGACCTACAGATTGCGGTCATCGGCGTCATCTTCCCGTTTGTGATTGGCACGACGGTCGGGACGATCGCAGGATTCTTCGGCGGAATTGTCGATGCGGCGTTCATGCGCCTTGTCGATGTCATCCTGGCGTTTCCTTTCCTGGTTCTGATGCTGTCAATCATCGCCATTCTTGGCCCTGGCCTTGGCAGCTTCTACATCGCGATGGCGTTGGTCGGGTGGGTCTCCTATGCCCGGCTGATCCGCGCCCAGATGCTGATCCTTAAAAGTAGCGACTATGCAATTGCTGCTGTCAGCCTCGGTTTCAGCCGCGCGCGCATCATGTTCCGCCACCTCCTGCCGAACGCGATAGCCGGGTCGCTGGTTTTTTCGATGTCCGATGCCGTCCTCGTTCTGCTAAGTGGAGCGGCGGTCAGTTATCTTGGGCTTGGCGTTCAGCCGCCCGTTGCCGAATGGGGCGTGATGGTGGCCGACGGCCAGAGTTTCGTAACGACTGCGTGGTGGATCACGCTTTTCCCGGGCCTTTCCATCGTATGCCTGGCCTTCGGCTTCAGCATGCTCGGCGATGGGCTCGGCGAACTTCTGGGAGTGCACGAATGAGCGCTCCCGTTCTTTCGGTTCGCGACCTGACCGTCAGGGCGTATCTCGACGACGGTGTCCGCACGTTGATCGATGCTGTCTCGCTCGACCTGCGTGAAGGTGAAATCCTTGGCCTGGTCGGCGAAAGCGGTTCCGGCAAGAGCCTGTTCTGCCGCTCGCTGGTCAGACTGCTGCCCTCTTCGCTATTGACGATCGACAGTGGATCGGTCCTGATGGAAGGGCGCGATCTTACCCGGATCAGTGATGCCGAGATGCTGAAAGTTCGCGGCGGCAAGATCGGCATGATCTTTCAGAATCCGACGAGCCATCTCGATCCGGTCATGAGGATTGGCGACCAGATCGCCGAAGGTATCCGCTATCACCAGGGACTGAACGCCCGCCAGGCGCGCTCCGCGGCAACCGAGATACTGGCACAAGTCGGCTTTCCCGATCCGATCCGGCAATATGACAGTTACGCCCACGCGTTTTCCGGCGGCATGCGCCAGCGGGCGATGATCGGGGTGGCGTTGTCCTGCAATCCGAAAATCCTGATTGCCGACGAACCGACGACCGCGCTCGACGTCACCATACAGGCGCAGATTCTTCGGCTGCTGATGGATATACGCGACAAGCGCGGCCTCTCGATCATCCTTATTACCCACGACCTCGGCATTGTCGCCCAGACCTGCGACCGCATCGCTGTGCTTCGTGGCGGTCGACTGCTCGAACAGGGTCCCAAGCGCAACATACTCTTAAAGCCGCAGGATCCCTACACGATCAGTCTGATTGCCAGCCATCCATCGATGACTAACGGGACACCGGCTGGTGGAGGCGAAACCATGCCGGCGCCGGGTGTCAAGCCGTTGCTTGAAGTCGACGATCTCCATGTCCGCTTCGCTGTCGGGGCCGGTCTTTTCAAGAGCGGCGCCAAGACAGTGAGCGCCGTTTCGGGCGTCAGTCTCCGGGTCATGCCAGGAGAGAGCGTCGGTATCGTTGGCGAATCTGGTAGCGGCAAGAGCACGCTTGCCCGCGCCGTTCTTGGACTGACGCCATTGTCCTCCGGTCACGTCACCTTCGAGGGCGTCGATCTCGCGCAGCAGAAGAGCGCAGCCCTTGGAAAGCTGCGGCGTGAGACCGCGATGGTGTTCCAGGACCCCTACAACGCACTCAATCCACGCTTGAGGATCGGCGACATGCTTGCCGAAGTGCTGAAGGTTCAAGGGAAGGTCAGCGCCGCCAGCATTCCTGCGCGGATCGGCGAATTGCTGGACCTTGTCGGGCTCGATCGAGAATTTGCGAGCCGCAAGCCGCGCAGCATGAGCGGCGGCCAATGCCAGCGCGCCGGTATCGCGCGGGCACTCGCCGTCGATCCGAAGCTTATCATCGCTGACGAATGCGTCGCCGCCCTCGACGTGACGATCCAGGCCCAGATCATCGATCTGTTCCGCGACCTCAGACGGAAGATGAATCTGACGCTGATCTTCATCGCCCACGATCTCGCGATCGTGCGCAATCTCTGCGATCGCGTCGTCGTCATGTATCAGGGCGAAATCGTTGAGGAAGGCCTTTCCGAGGAAATCTTCGTCCGGCCGAAACACGCCTACACCGCAGCCCTTATCGCCGCTATCCCGGACATCAATCCGGACAAGCCGCTGCTTCGCGAAGTCGTCGACGGCGAACCCCAATTCATGCCGCAGCAGCCAATCAAACGCATGCAATAACAACAAGGGAACGAATTCATGATCAACAGGTGGAAGACAATCGGACTTGCGGCCGTCATGGCCGGCCTTACTCTCAGCGCCAGCTTTGCCGAAGCGGCGGGTGTATTAACCATCGGTCGTCGCGAAGATTCGACGACGTTCGATCCGATCAAGACGGCGCAGAATATCGACAACTGGGTTTTTTCCAACGTCTATGATGTGCTTGTGCGTGTCGACAAGACCGGTACCAAGCTTGAGCCAGGTCTCGCCGAAAGCTGGACGGTCTCCAGCGACGGCCTGACCTACAGCTTCAAGATCAGGGACGCGAAATTTTCCGACGGCTCACCGCTCACTGCAGAAGACGCAGCCTACAGCCTCCTTCGCATCCGCGACGACAAGGCTTCGCTCTGGAGCGATTCCTACAAGGTGGTCGATACGGCTGTTGCCACGGATGCCCATACGCTGACGGTCAAGTTGAAGAACCCGTCGGCACCATTTCTTTCAACCCTGGCGCTGCCGAACAGTTCGGTCATTTCCAAGAAGGGCATGGAAGCGCTCGGCTCGGACGGCTACAGCGATAAACCGATCGCATCGGGCGCCTTCGTCGTCGACGAATGGCGCCGCGGCGACCGCGTCATTTTAAAGAAGAACCCTTTCTTCTGGCAGGCCGACCGCGTCAAGCTTGACGGTGTCGAATGGATATCGGTGCCGGATGACAATACGCGAATGCTGAACGTGCAGGCAGGCCAACTCGACGCTGCCATCTTCGTTCCTTTCTCCCGCGTGGAGGAATTGAAGAAGGATCCGAACCTCAACGTCGATATCGACCCTTCAACCCGCGAAGACCATCTACTCATCAACCACGAGCACGGTGCGCTTGCAAAGAAGGAAGTCCGTCAGGCTCTGGACATGGCGATAGATAAGAAGGCAATCATCGACGCGGTCACCTTCGGTCAGGGGCAGGTTGCCAACTCTTACATCCCGAAAGGTGCGCTCTATTACTACGCTGACAACATGCAGCGACCCTATGATCCGGAGAAGGCCAAGCAGATGCTGGCGGCTGCCGGTGCTTCCGATCTGACACTGAACTATCTGCTGAGAGCCGGCGACGAAGTCGACGAGCAGATCGCAGTCCTTCTACAGCAGCAGCTTCAGAAGGCAGGCATCACCGCCAAGCTCCAGAAGGTCGATCCGAGCCAGGAATGGGACATGACGGTCGCCGGCGACTATGACATCTCCGTCAACTATTGGACGAACGACATTCTCGATCCGGACCAGAAGACGACCTTCGTCCTCGGCCACGACTCCAACAACAACTACTCGACCCACTACAAGAACGAGAAGGTGAAGGAGTTGGTCGCAGCAGCCCGTCTGGAACTCGATCCGGTCAAACGTCAACAGATGTATGTCGACCTGCAGAAAATGGCCAAGGACGACGTCAACTGGATCGACCTCTATTACAGCCCCTACATCAACGTCTCGCGCAAGAACGTTGACAATTTCTATCAGAATCCGCTGGGCCGCTTCTTCCTTGAGGATACGGTGAAAAACTGAGTGTTCGAACCGCCAGTACCAATGTCTCGCCACCTCCCGGTGGCGGGACGGGCTTAAGCCATGGTCTCCCCCGCCTCGGGGTCATCGCGGATCGTGGCGGGGCTGTGGGATTGTTGTCCTGCAATGCTCTTCCCATGTGGTGAGCAATGCCATGATCTCGAGCGAGTCCGACAGGCGAGGGGATGGTCGGGGAGCTTGCCTCAGCCCGAGACGCAGGCATTCCTCCACCCGCATGACCTGATGTTGAAAGGCATCGTAAAGGGAGGTGACGACAATGGTTTCCGCCCCACCATCATAGAGTTGAATTTCCAGCGCATTTTCGCCGGCGATCGGCAACCACGGATTGGTACGGAAGCGCAACACGCCGCAATCGCCGTGGATGGCAAAATCGAAGCTCATCCCGTAACTGTCGGTGGACTGTATGGTGGCGAGCACACCGTTACCAAAGCGGACAAGAAGTGCCGCGTCGCAGATGTTGCCGTCGTGGCCGGATACGTTGCCGCTGCCACGCGTCACGCGGTCGGTGAAGACCTCAGCTCCAAATGCCGTTTGAACGACATACTGCAGCAGCGAAACCGGATAGCAGCCGAGATTGAAGATCGTGCCGTTGCCGAGCGGATTGACCAGCTTCCAGATGTCGGCGGCATAGGAACCGCTCACGGACCGGATTGTGCCGAGGCGTCCCGAGCGGATGATTTCGCCAACCTTTTCCATCAAGGGATGGCTGAGATACATCAGGCCTTCCAGGAAAAAGACGTCGGCGGACCGCACGGCCTGGGCGAGCCTGTCGGCATCCGCCATCGTTGTAGTCAGCGACTTTTCCGAAACGATCGCTTTGCCCCTCGAAGCCGCTTTCATGACGGCTTCGTGATGGATATTGTTTGGCAGGCCGATATAGCGACATCGATATCGAGATCGTCCAAAAGGAGATCGTAGTCGGTATAGCGTTTGGCGATGCCATGACGGTCCGCGAAGTCCGAAAGCCGACCGGCGTTGCGCCCGAATACAGTTTCGATCCGCGAACCTTCGCTCGCAGCGATAGCCTTCGCCATCGTCTCGGAAATGAAGCTCGTGCCGATGATCGCCCAGCGTAGCATCGTGTTACCTTTGTGTTATCGGTGAAGATCGAGATAGGCGGCGGCAACCATCGCATCGATATCGCGCGGGACAGGGACGACGCACATTGATGCGTCTAGCTTGCCGCTTGCCACGCGCTCAAGGCATCGGGCCTGCAATGTGAAGCCAAGGTCCATTGATTCCACCGAATTTCCAAGCGGCCTTGGGCCCGCCAGGTTGGCCATGTGTCCGCCACTCAGAATGTGAACGCGACGTCCGTCCTTCAGATGAATCGTCTGGATCCCATCCTGCCCGTAGCTGTCGACCCTCTTGACCGATGCGTCCACGCGCAGGGCCGCGACGTCGATCTCATTGGGAAAGTGCCCGCCATTGATGAGAATGACGCCGTCCTTCAGCAATCCGGTGTCTGCGGCCGTCAGAATTGCAGGATAGCCAGTCACCGTAACGATGATATCTGCCGAGCGGATCGCTTCGTCGCGCAGCGGTGTGGAGAAGCCGTCGAGATGGGCTTCAAGCGTCGTTACCGGGTCGATGTCGACCACGCTGACAGCGCTGTACGCGTTTTTGAAGCATGCCGCCGTACCCTTTCCGCAGGCGCCATAGCCGAAAACAGTCACTCGCTTGCCGTTGGTCGAGCGATTGGTGAAGCGCATGTAGCTTTCAAACAGGCTCTGGCCGACAGCATGACGGTTTTCGGCAAACTGTTTGATTGGGCTGTCGTTGATGACGAGAACCGGAAGACCAATCGCCTGGCGCATGGGTTCGAGACGAGTGCGTCCCGATGTCGTTTCCTCGGTGCCGCCGCGCAGCTTGGCGTAGGGCCGCTCGGCCACCCGCGCGAAAAGATCGCCGCCATTGTCCAGCAGAATTTCCGGATTTTGGTCGAGCAACGCGTCGATGAATCCGTGATGTGCGGCTTCATCGGTCGTCTGGCCACCGATGACCTCAATGCCTTGCGTACGCAGATAGGCAACCGTTTCGGGCTGGGTGCTGTTGAGATTGCCGGTCGCGACGAGACGGGCTCCCCCGGCCTTCAACGTCATCAGCAAAGCCACCGTTTTTGGCTCGAGATGAATGGCCGTGCCTATCGTCAGCCCCTCGAAAGGTTGCGTTCTTTCGAATTCGGTGGCGGTTTCCCGCAGCAAGGTGCAGCTTTGTCCTACCCAGTCGATGCGGGAAAGCAGGGATGAGATCGTCATGGCAAACCGGTCCTGATTGCTTCGAGGCTTCAGGACATACTAGACGGGATGATCCAGCTAGGCATAGAGAGATTAAGCCGACGGTCGCGGCAATTCCTTCCCGCGCAACTGACATCTTGCCCTCTTCGACAGGCCACGTCCGTAGCACGGCAATCGGCTTGCGGTCGCGGTCTGCAATTCAAATTGTTTTCGCTTCGCGATGTGATCCGCCAAATAGTCGGCGTCATGCCAGACGCCCCAGATGAACGGCGACGCTCTGTGCGAAAGTCACGGAGGCCCCAGAAAATAAAGTCATGGAGTAGGCTTCACACCGCGTTCATGTATGGGCCAGCCACGCTCGTCGAACTTTCCAATTTTCAGCCAACCGAAATCGAGCGCTTAGCCTGTGGCCCAGACGGTGGATCTGATACCAGCCTTCGCAGCATCGATCTCAAGGATAGGGTTGATGACACAGTCCGGGTATTTAGGTGACAACTGCTCACAGAAGCGGATCAGTCGGTCGGTAGCCACGATCTACTGTTTTGCCGCCGCTGAATTCACTCCGCGGTCTGGCCCGCCGCCTCGAGAATTAGCTGGGCGATCTCATCCGGGTGAGAGATGAGCGAGAGATGGCTCGACTTCAATTCAATGGTCTTGGCACCCATGCGTTTCGCCATAAAACGCTCGAGGTCTGGATTGATCGTACGGTCTTCCGTCGAAACGGCGTACCAACTCGGCTTTGAACGCCAGGCCGCTTGCGTGGTCTTACCGGTGAGCAGAGCCTTGTTGAACGGTTCCTGGACGGCATAGAGCACCTTTGCCTTTGCTTCGGGCAGGTCACCCGCGAAATCGTGCAGAAACGCGGCCTCGCTGAGACGACCTTCATCACCGTCGAAGACGATGCCTGCGGAGGCGGGAGGTGTGGGAAACGTCTTGGCCAATGCGGTGTAGTCTTCGCCCGCATCCGGCGCGCGCGCTGCGACATAAACCAGCGCCGACACGTTCGGGTGGACGCCGGCCTCGGTGACGATCATCCCGGAGAAGGAATGTCCGACTAGAACCGTCGGGCCGTCCTGCCTTGCGAGGACCCGCTGGACTGAGGCTACTGCTTCAGGCAGCGTCGTAAGAGGGTTTTGAACGGCCGTGGCATTGAGCCCCCCCTTTTGCAACCGCGCGATCACCTCGGACCAGCACGATCCGTCGGCGAACAGCCCATGCGCGAGGACAACGTTGCGGGCCTTCACCGGGGCGGGCGTCGCCGCTATGCCGCGGCCCGAGAGAAGGGAGGTGGCGGCACCGGCAACAAGGGCGGCTGAGAAAGAGCGTCTGGTCATCATCATGATTTGGCTTCCTTCTGCGTGGAACAGTTTCGAGAATGGATACGAGGTCGTGCTGGCTGACCGCGGAGACCCGGCGGCGTCTGTTGGTAAACAAGATATTGCCGAGAGCGGGCCTGACGCGAAGCGCTATTCGCGGCCGTCCCATTTTGCAAAAACTTCCTTCCGCGTATTCCAGCTGGGCTCTTTAGCGGTCTTGTGTGTGCAAGGCCCTGCTATCATGGGCATTGTGTATCCTTTAAAAGTAAATTGGTCAACTATTGAATACATAACATATTCGTGATAGCGATATTGTATACACGATGTGGGTCGTATGCTGGATTTGCATACACGGACGGGCGCTTTACGCGCAGGAAAGACTTCAGGAGCTTGCGGTATGACGAAGGAATTGGAAGGTGATGATGACGCTGGTGATCGAGGACTATTGTCCGATCGCATTCGCAATGCGCTCACCGACGAGATAACACAGGGGCTCCTGGAGGCTGGCGCGGCGCTGGACGAACAGCAACTTGCAGACCGCTTCGGCGCTTCGCGCACCCCGGTCCGAGAAGCGTTGCGTCAACTGGCGGTCAGCGGCCTTGTCGAGGTTCGCGGGCGGCGCGGCGTCGTTGTTGCCCGCATGACTCCCGAACGAATCATGGAGATGTTCGAGACTGTCGCCGAGATTGAGGCGATGTGCGTCAGGCTTGCCACCTACCGAATGACGCCGATCGAGCGCAGCCACCTGATTGAAATGCACGACTTGTCGGAGGCTATTGTCGAGAAGGGCGATTATGACGCCTACGACGCATTCAACCTCGAATTCCATGACAGGATCTATCACGCCACCCACAACGGCTTTCTTGCGGAACAAGCGATCGCAGTGCGCAGCAGGCTCAATGCCTTTCGACGCACGCAACTTCGCCAAGGCGAGCGCATGCGCCGATCCAGAGATGAACACGATGCCATCATGCAGGCGATAGCGGAGGGTGACGGCGAGATGGCATCTCGGCGCATGCGAGCCCATATGTTGAACGCGGCCACAGCACTCCGCCGTTTCATCGAGGCCAGCAAGCCGACGTAAATCCCCGGGGCATTGCGCGCGAACCCGCTAGGGGAAACCTTGCCGCGTTGGCAAGCAGGGATGAGCATACCCACAACACGCTGACACCCATCGAGGCGATCGTCGGAATAAGCCGCCTGATCTACCGCCAATCTGATTGGTGTTAGTGGGCTACTCAAGCAAAGTCCGGGAACTAAAGGCTGGCAGTCGCCAAAGCGGATGTCGAATTCCCAACTGATCCGGAGCAAGGGAGGGCGGCGCTGTTTATCTTCCGAGCAGATCCGCGAACAATCTCGCTGGCGCGCTTGGGAGACGCTTTTCGTCCAGAGCATTTGATCGATACCAGGAGACAAGCCTGTCACGGCCTTGCTCCATCGCTCAAGCGGCAAGAACCGCAATGCATTGCGTCGGAGATCTTGTCAGGGCGCTGCCGCGGGTGTTGAAGACTTCGTGTTTTCAAGCTTGATCTAGCATCGGCGCATCGTTGCGAACGGCAAAGGTACTGACGGGCGTTGCCGGTACCGCCGGAGAGTTTGAGCCATATGGTGCTCGACCCTCATGGCGATCTCTGCAGTTGCGGTACTCGTGGTTGTCTTGAGCTCCGTTGCAGTGGCGCGACGGTGTTGAACGTCGCTGAGGCGCTTGGCTGGGGCCATCTCGATGGCAGATTTCGTCGCGGCGGCGCGGGCGATATCGGCTTCCACGCCTGCTTGAAGATGCCGGCGAAGCTGCCGACGGTTTGGCGCAGGTTGGCACCATCATCAACCCGGGCCTGTTCGTCACTAGTGGTGGTCTGGCCGCCGCGGGCGAAATGCCTCGCTCCGATGAGGTCCAGTCACGCGAAATACACTCTGGTGAAGCCGGGCGATGTAGAAGGTTCCGCGCCGCAATTTGCGATCGGAAGGTTTCTTGACGACTGCATGGGCGCCGTCGGTCTCATATTGCGCCACCATGGGCGCCTAGCATAGCAGTTCGATGCTTGGATCTCGGCAAATGCCCAAATGGGCGCGTGCAAGTATGCCAAAAATGACGAACCCGGCTCGCTTTCGGCCGGGTTCTTTCGGTTGCTAGTCACAACGACGAATTGTCTTGGTGACTTCAGAGCCGTCATCCGTCTGGCGTGTCATGGTCTTGGTCGAGCACCTGTCACGATTGCGATAGTGGTCACGTTGCTCGGCAGAACCAAAGGTAACGCCGCGGTCGTTGATAACGATACCCGGCCGATGACGATGATGACGATACCCATTGTCGTTGTTGTATCCGTCGTCATAGTAGCGCTGACCGGTGACAAAAACGTCGTCGGCCAATGCTGGCAAAGCAACGGAACCGGCTGTTAGCACTGCCATCGTACAGGCGAGAATGGCGTTTCTCATAGAATATCCTCCTAATTGGATACCTGTACAACAACTGGGCAGCAACATTGTTCCCATATTCAAAGCGGCCGCTCGATCATATTCCAGGGATCGTCGACCGGGATGCCTGGACTGATTTTGGCAAATTGATTGCACCCAGGGCGGCCTGTAGGGTTTCATGCGAACCCTAACGAGCGTCCAGGAAACCGCCAGTAGGCCATTGTTCAGCATCGATTCCGTCGTGTCGGACGCAGGGCTCCCAGGCGTCCATGTAATCCGATCCCTCTCAAAAATATTTAGCAAACATTTCCCGGTCAGCGTTAAAATGATTTGATGGCCACCCTCGGTTTGACAAAGACTAGTGCTACGAGGGCAATGGGTGGTCGGTGAATGACATCAGCGCTGGCGTGACCGTTGTGCTGAATGGTCGAGAACTCAGCGCCCTCGATCTCGAAGGCGCACATGATCTATGCGAGCTGCTGAACCTCGACGATATCCTGAGAAACATAAAGGTTACCCTTCAGTGACCGCCTGTCAGACATACCAAGGATAGTGTGTCCAAGGGGGAAGCCGATGGACGAGACGAGGTTGCAACGACGCCATGTGCATGACGGTCGGTAGAAATGCTCGATGTCCGCCGGACAGCTTTTGGACGCCGAATAAGCATTCATTAAGTGTTATCGCATTAAGCGCATTCTAGGCTTGCGTGTACTCGCTGTTCTTGCAAGGGTAGATTATGTTCAATTCCTCTCAGGTTATTCTGGATAATGTGTCGCAGGGCATTGCGGTTCTGGACGCCGACCTAAGATTGACGCTTTTCAACGATCGACTGAAGGAATTGCTGCGGCCCCCTGAGGGAGTGATCTACACTGGCGTCAGTGCGAAAACGATCGCCGCACTGATCCCGGTCCATGCTCACTCGTCGCAATCGTCCTCGGGCGAAAGCGAGAATTGGCTGACAAAGCTCCACACATGCCTAACGCCATTCCACCAAGAGGTCGTCGTTGACGGGCGGGTGGTCTTGATGACCTCCATCCCTACAAGTGACGGTGGGTGGTTGATCACATTCGACGACATCTCAGCGCTTTCAGGCATGAAAAAAGAGCTAGCAGATCAGAATAGCCGTTTCGATGCAGCGTTAAGCAATATGCCGCATGGATTGTGCATGTTTGACGCCGACAAAAATCTGTTGTTGTGCAACATTGCGTACGCTCGACTGTACGATCTGCCGGAGCTTTTAACGCTGCGCGGGACATCCCTTACGCAGATCCTCGACTATCGCCAGATAACCGGCAATGCGCCCGCCCGTCGGGATACATATTTCGATGTCGTCATCGAAGCCGCGCTCAAGGGCTCCACTGCCAGCCAAAACATCTCGCTGGCGGATGGCAGAGTGATAAAAATCTCGCATCAGCCGATGGTAAACGGCGGTTATGTTGCGACGCATGAAGACGTCACTGAGGCCGTGCGCGCCGAAGAACAGATCAAACACATGGCGGGTCATGACCCGCTGACCGGATTGCCCAATCGAACGCTCTTGCGGGAGAAACTGGATAGAGAACTAGCCCGTGGCGGCGATGGAAATGCCATCGCGCTCTTGTGTTTGGATTTGGACCACTTCAAGGACGTAAACGATACGTTGGGACATGCCGTGGGCGACCTCTTACTTAAGGAGGTCACGGAGAGACTGAAGAGCTGCTTGCGTGAGGGCGACAACATCGCTCGACTGGGCGGCGACGAGTTCGTGGTCTTCCAGAGATGTGTTCAAACAAGACGACAAGCGTCATCCCTTGCGCAAAGACTTGTCGACGCCATTGGTGAAACCTTTAAAATCGACGGTCACACCATTCATATCGGCGTCAGCATCGGCATCGCAACTGCGCCGGATGACGGTGACGCCGCCGATGTCTTGCTGAGGCATGCGGATACCGCTCTGTACAGAGCGAAATCAAGCGGTCGCAGCACCTATTGCTTCTTTGAGCCGGCCATGGATGCCAATATCCAGGTGCGGCGCAAGCTCGAGGTCGATCTTCGCCACGCACTGGTGGCCAGGCAGTTCGAAATCTACTACCAGCCGCAAGTCGATACCGCGACCGAACAGATAATCGGCTTTGAAGCACTTTTGCGTTGGAACCACCCCGAACGTGGCTTGGTTTCACCCGATGAATTCATTCCATTGGCGGAGGAGACCGGCTTGATTGTGCCCATCGGGGAATGGGTCTTGCGTCAAGCCTGTAAAGATGCTGCACATTGGCCAGCGCCTATCAGCATAGCGGTAAACCTTTCCCCGCTTCAGTTCAGAAGTCAGACGCTTGCACACACAGTTGTTTCGGCCCTTACCGAGTCCGGTTTGTCAGCCTCCCGGCTTGAACTCGAGATCACGGAATCCGTCCTCCTGACCAACAGCGAGGCAGCCTTGGCGACCCTGCATCATATCAGGAGTCTTGGCGTTCGGATTGCGATGGATGATTTCGGCACCGGGTATTCGTCGCTGAGCTATTTGAGGCTTTTCCCGTTCGACAAGATCAAGATTGACCAATCCTTCATTCGCGAGCTTGGGCATTCCAGGGATTGCGCCGCCATCGTGAAGGCCGTGGTCGACCTCGGCACCAGCCTTGGCATCACGACGACCGCTGAGGGTGTCGAGACAACCGAGCAGCTGCGCCGGGTGAGGGAACAGGGTTGCAGCGAAATCCAGGGGTACCTGTTCGGAAAGCCTCTACCGCTGAGCAGCGTTAACGAAGTTCTACGCCGACTTTCGGCGAGTGCTGCCTGAGCTTAACGCGAGTTCAGCGCCGACGAAGCAGCAATCCTATGTTGGAACGACGTCAACCGGGAGGAGACTTCAATGAACCACGATCACTATTCCGACGACTATCTGGCTGGCCTTCTTTCTTCTGTCAAAAATGTCGCTGTGGTCGGCGCGTCCGTGTGGGACGACAGGCCGAGCCATTGGATCTGCGGATTTCTGCTTGGCAAGGGTTATCACGTTTTCCCCGTCAATCCGGCCTACGAGGGGCAGACGCTTATGGGGCAGAAAGTCTACGCACATCTTGGCGACATCTGCGACCATATCGACATGGTCGACGTCTTCCGCCCTGCGGGCGACTTCGCCGGCGTTGTAGACGAAGTACTTGCCCTCGCGGATAGGCCACACGTGATCTGGGGTCAGTTGACCGTCCGCGACGATACGGCAGCACGCAAGGCCGAAGAGGCAGGGTTGAAAGTTGTCATGGACAGGGCACTCGCTGTCGAGTACGCGCTCGTGCATCTTGCACATCATTGACCGACCAGGAGCCGCTGGATCTGGACATTGTCTCCTTTTATACCATTCCGCCTGACGAGGCGGCTCTCTGTTAAGTCGATACAACTGATTTGGCACAACAGGGGGGAGGCGATGACCATCACGGCAATCAAAATCATGCAGGATCGGAAAAAATGTCCGATGCCTATGAACTGACTACTTCATTCAGAAGCAGGCCATCACAAGAACCGACGCGGTACGGATTCTCAAGCTATATCGATCCGACCGAGACGCCTGCGACCGCGCCGCCCATCACCTCAAAGGGTCACTCTCCGCCCACAATGTCAGCCCGCCAACACCTTGAACCAGTCTGCCATCTCATTTGCGGACGAGATTCATGACGAGAGCGACGAGCGCCTCTCTGAAATGCGTGTGTGAGAGCACCAAGAGATCTGAACTTTCGTCCCCGTCCGGCGAATAATCATGTCGAGCGCAGGCCTCCTGAAAGAGATTGATGAGAACGGCGATGGAGGCTTCTCCGGGGCGCACGCTATCAAATGAGGGCATGCTTCGTCCTCGAGTGACACGTTGGTTCAGTTGTTGATCACGCGGGTCGCAACAGCTGCGCGTCGTCTGTGGGGGACCACTTTGATTTC
The DNA here is from genome assembly GCF_003240585.1 of Arminella tubonensis. Lineage (GTDB taxonomy): Bacteria > Pseudomonadota > Alphaproteobacteria > Rhizobiales > Rhizobiaceae > Rhizobium > Rhizobium tubonense. Next base: position 58,703 of record NZ_PCDP01000028.1, on the reverse strand, counting down.
CCCAGCGGAATGCCGGTCAGGCGTTCATATTCTGTCCCGGCGGGACCATAGGTGCCTTGGCTGAGGCCGATAAGCCCTTGGCGGTCCTTGACGAAAATTTCGCCCCGCTGAGATTTGATGAAGCGCCTCGGTTGGAGAATTTGCAGCGCCACCGTTACGCCCGGCCGACGGTCGAGCATCATTGCAAGAAATTCGTGGGTCACATAGAAGCTGCCGGTGTCGACACGGTCATGGACCATGAGCAGCCCACCGCGCTAGCCGCTCTTCCAGTTTGATCTGACTGTTCGCCCCCTGGCGCTGGATCAGCTTGATGCTGAAGGCGCGAGTGATTGCCGTTTGGCCAGCCACCGCCAAATGGAATTCCCACGCGCCGAAGCAATTGCTCGCGAGAGATGACGCAAACTTGTCGTTCAGATCGATGCAGCGCTGCGGCCAGGAAATCGGCGGCCGTCGCCTCGATCCGACCTTGCGCCGCATGGCCATATTTTGGAGGCCGTCGACGTTGCAGCCGCCGTCTTTCGCTGAAGCGGTCACGTGGTGTGCCATAAAGTCGCCGCTCAATGGTCAGCAGATCACCTCGCTGTTGCCACGCGGCCATCGCCTGAGCGTCGCATGGTTGCCAGATCGCACCCCAACCCCAACCCACGGCCAGAGCAAGGCAATATGCCGCCGTTCACGCCGTACAATCCAAAGGAATGAATATGATCACCCGCCATACCCGTGCTGCATCGTTGAGCGCTGCTGCCTTCAGCTTGATCTTTCTCGGCAATGCCGCATTCGCACAGGAGAAGGCTCAAGAGCGGCCGCCGATCCCCGGGCAAGTAGACAGCAATGGCGCTGGTGCAGCCATCAGCGATCAGAAAATCGAAGCCTTTGCGGTCGCCTATCTCCACGTCGACAAGGTCCGGCAGGACTATTCGGCCAAGCTTGGAGCAACGCCGGACGCGGCGGCGAAACAAAAGCTACAGACTGAAGCCAGCAAACAAATGGTGCAGTCCGTGGAGGCCACTCCGGGCATATCGGTGGATGAATATAGCGCCATTCTAACAGCGGCGCAGAACGATCCGGCAGTCGCCAAGAGAGTTCAGGAAAAGCTCCAGAAATCCGCGCCCGCCCAGCCGTAAGCGGTGCCTGGGATTTGTGCTCCGAGCATTGCCCAGCCGAAAAGACTGCGCTCACAGCGAGCCTGTCATTTTCTGTTTGGTTCGGGCTTACCTCCCCTGAAGCGGTCAAAAGGCCGCTTCAGCAATCGCGCCTCTAGCGCCTTGCAGCCGTTCAGGGCATCCTGTGATAGCCGAAAATGGTACTTTTGGCAGTTGGAGGAATGCCGATGCGCTGCTTTACCGTACTTGGACCCTCGCAGACCGGAAAATCGACGGTCGTGGGAAAGCTCAGCTCCCTGGAGGGGGCGCCCAGAAAATCCACATCTCCTTATGGACTGAATCTGACAGCATTCACCTCGGGAAACGAGGCCTGGTGTGCATTGGATACGCCAGGACCCAACGAAGCGTTGGCGCATGCACAGCACGCTCTTCTTGCCAGCGACATTTGCATCCTGTGTGTTTCACCGGCACCCAAGGAGGCTGTGCTTGCCGCGCCCCATCTGCGGATAATCGAGGCCTCGGGGACGCCTTGCATCATCTTCGTCAACCGGATGGACGAACCGAGAGGACGGCTCAGGGACGTGATCGCAGCGCTTCAAGACTACGCGAACCACACCCTTCTGCTTCGCCAGATCCCGATACGCGAGGGGGACAGGATCGTAGGCAGTTGCGATCTGATCTCGGAACGGGCGTGGCGCTACCGGGAAGGTCAGACTTCCGCGCTGATCGAAATTCCCGAAAGCGCCACCGACCGCGAGCACGAAGCGCGCACCGAACTCCTCGAACACCTGTCGGAATTCGATGACTGGCTTCTCGAGGAGCTGATCGAGGACCGTGAGCCACCTAGCAACGCGCTGTATGCCATTTCATCACGGATTCTCAAGGAAAACAGGATTATCCCAGTCCTGATCGGTGCCGCAAGTCATGGCAACGGCATCATGAGGCTAATGAAGGCGCTGCGCCACGAGGCACCACCGGTAGGGACACTTCGGCAACGTCTTGCTCAGGCCGGCGCTGTAGATGAAGGCAAGGTGATGGCGGTGAGCTTCCATGCCTTTTATCGCCAGAATGTCGGCAAGACCGTCCTCGTGCGCGCACTTTGCGAGGGACTGCGGCAAGGCGCGTCGCTGGGGGGCTCCAGCCTCGGCGCCTTACAGGATCCCGCAAGTGGGCGGTCAACTTCGGCCATTGTGCCAGCGCGGGGGGATGTCTTCGCGGCGGTCAAATCCGACCACCTGCGCGTGCCTTCGCTGTTGACCCGCGACGCGGTGGTCGCTCCGCCTGAGTGGACGGAACCACCCACGCCAATGCTTGAAAGAATACTGATTCCGGGCAGCGAGCGCGAGGAAACCAAACTCTCCGAAACGCTCGCAAAGCTTTCCGAGACTGATCGGGGCCTGATAGTCTTGCAGGAGGAAGGCACCGGCGCCCAGCTCGTCTGCACCCAGGGGCCCGTGCATCTGCGTGATCTCTGCCGAACACTGTCCGATGTGTTTCACATCGCTGTGACCGACCAAACGCCCAGCCCAATCTATCGCGAGACAATCACGAAACCATCGGAGGTGCACTACCGCCATCGCAAACAGACTGGCGGCGCAGGGCAATTCGCGGATGTGAAGCTGAGCATTCACCCGAACGGGCGTGGCCACGGCTTCACCTTTGGCGAAACCATCAAGGGCGGCGTCGTCCCGCGCAACTACATCCCGGCCGTCGAAGCGGGCGCGCGCGAAGCGATGGAGAAGGGACCGCTCGGCTTTCAGGTCATTGATGTCGGCGTGACGCTGTCCGACGGGCAACACCATGCCGTCGACAGTTCGGAACACGCCTTCCGGACTGCGTCGAAAATGGGGGTGCGTCAAGCGCTTTCCGAAGGATCAACCGTCCTGATGCAGCCGGTCTTCCGCGGCGAAATTCACGTCCCCTCAGTATATTCGGGCAGCCTCGTCCAGATCGTCTCTGCTCTCAACGGCCAGATTCTCGGCTTCGATCGGGATGAAACCGTCAAGGGATGGGACATTTTCCGGGCACTCGTGCCAGGCGCCGCACTTGCCGATCTGGCGCGGGCGCTGCGCTCGGCGACGCAGGGCATTGGTTATTTTTCCAAGACCTTCGATCATTTCGAGGAGCTTTACGGGAAGGAGGCGGATGCCGTGATGAGGGCGCACGAGGCACTGCGCCAAGCCCATTGAAGCGCTCGCGGCGCTTGACGGGCATTCCTACAGGCTCATTGACTCTGCGGGATCGATGCCTGGGGCAATCGCGCTTTCCAACTGGCTGTGAATCCGCACCGACGGAACGTCCTTTCGCTTGGCTGCTTGCCGGGCTGTGGCCAGCGCAGGATCTAACCCCGACACTATCGAGCACGACAGCTTTTCCGTCACGCACTCTATGATTTGCATGGGAGTGTGGGGCATGATTATGCTCGTCCATCTTAAAATTGCTGCCAAGAAAAGAATTCATCGACAACACTTTCAAAGCGCGCCGTATCGCCCACTCTTTTTATAGCGTCAGCGACAAACTGGATTGCGTCAAACGCAAACGCCGAGCGCTGGGTCGGCATCAAGCCGGATTTTGCGAAGACGGCCCTGCCAACATCAGGCCTGCTTGCTCGCGCCGTCAGAAACATCATCGGCGATAAGCGAAAGATAATGCCGCATCGCTTTCCTAAACTTTGCGTCCCAGACACTTTCTGCAACGGCGAGATTTTGGTCTTGAATTGCCTCGTATAAGGCCACGACGTATTTCTCAGCATCGCCGCGGCGGCCTGTATAGACGATACCCAACAGATTGTTGAAGCGTCTGACATCACCGGTCAGCTCTGAAAAATCGCGAACAGTGCGTTGCAATCCCGTGGCGTCGATAATTGCCTGCTGAAATTCCAGATCGTTGCAGACGGTGCTTGCCTGGTCCTCGAGATCGGCAAACTTAACGGCATTATGTGCGAGCTTTTCCAATCCGCTTCAGGTCAATCGGGCTCAGGCGCCGTCCGGAAGAAGATTGGTCAAGGCGACGGCTTCTACTTTCGCACCGTCGCAACCAATTTCTTGTGCCATGCTAGATTGCCGACCCGGCTTGCTCAAATTCAGGCTGCCGCACGTCTCAGAACTTGTAGCTTGCGCCGAAGATGACCTTTTGGTGACTGGGGCTGAAATCACCAAGACCGGAACCAAAATCCTTCTTACCGAAATCGGAATAGCGATATTCGCCGCGGACGAGAATATGGTCGGTCAAAGCATGCCCGACGCCACCACCGGCTGTCCAGCCGATCAGGATATCGTCCTTCTTTCCAATCGCCGGAGCGTCAACCTTGCCGCCTGTCGCAGCGATACCTGCAGTTGCGTAGAATAGCGTTCGATCCAGGGCATAGCCGACACGGCCACGGCCAGACGCGTCCCACTGAAGATCGGTTTCGGTGCCCTTTTCGAAATTGTAGTTGAAGTCGTTCTCAATGCCGTAAACGATGTTTCCAGTCTGGAAGTTATAGCCTGCATGAGCCCCGAGCGAACCTCTGTCGAGATTTTGCTCCGTGCCTAGATATTTTGCTATGTCCCAGGAATATCCTCCCTGAACACCGAGGTAGAGACCGGACCAATCATAGGCCGAATAAGCTGATTGTTGGGGTTGCGGCGCCGAATTCTCGGGCGCCACGTCAGCGGCCATAGCGGGCGCAACTGAGGAGAGAGCCAAGACGGCGACTGAGAATATCCTGATATGCATTATTGAGATGCCTCATCTTTGTTCTGCAAAAGAGGAGGCGCTTGCGAAACGCATCAGCCGTCCTCGTGACGCCCTACTATGTGTCAGGCCCACGTTGCGGAATGTCTTTTCATATTAAGTTATGTTGCAGGGGGCGATGACGGCCGGGCGGGTCATCGTCGCGCAATTGAAGGAACATCGATCACCGCGTTGAGCCGAGCCACGGCTTGTCCGCGACCAACGAGAAATCCGGAAGCTTACAGATTGGTATGGCTACGGACAGGGACCCGAGAGAATTTCCGAGTATTCTGGCGCGGCTCAATTGGCCTATCAATCGGCTAGACGGCTGAGCCCACATTGAAAGGAGCGAGTTATGAAATATGCGATCTTTGCAGCAGCTATTCTGCTTTTATGCCCGCTTGCCGAGGGGGCTTCCGCGGCTGGAGTGAGCGGAACGATCAAGAGCGTGAACAGAGCAAAAGACAGCTTTACGCTCGTTGGCGGCACCGTCTTTCATCTTCCGGAGGGCATCGAGGTGGAAACGCTGAAGCCCGGCGAGAAAATATCGGTTACCTTCACGACGTCCAAAAAAGGGATACACAACGTCTCTGCAGTGCGGGCAATCCGCTAAACTACGCCGCGGGTTAGGTGATGACGATCTTTCGGTGTCGCCAACGTCTATCTCGGCAATCGTCGCGCGCGGCGGCCACGTCTTGGCTGGCTCGCGCATCAATGAGATGCCGAATGATCAACGTTTTGTAGAACGGCTTTTTGGGAGGTGGACCGATATTCGAAGCCCCGGATGATTGTCGGTCACGACAATTTGCCCGGAATGAAGGTCAGATATTGCTCGCACCAGGGTCAATCCCAGACCGCTGCCCGGCGTCGTCCGGCTTTTATCCAGTCGGTACAGTCGCTGGAAGACGAGATCTCGTTCGCGAGGCGGGATGCCTGGGCCGTTGTCGCGGACCTCGGCGACCAAATGGATGCTGGTGGCTGAGAGCGACAGGATAATGCGCGTGCCTGTTGGACAGTGATTGATTGCGTTTTCAACGAGGTTGACCAGAAGCTGCGTCAGCAGTTCTTGGTCGCCCGTCACACAGGCCTCGACCAAATTCGTCTCAAGGTTCAGGCTCTGGCCACTATCTTCCGCCACGCCGCTATAAATCTCTTCCACGGCCTTCATCACGTCCAATAGATCAAGGTTGCGAAAGCGTGCCTTGCGAGCCCCGGCTTCAATCTGCGAAATACGAAGCAGGGCTTCGAACGTCGCGTTGATCCTGTCGCTTTCGGCGAGAGCCTCAACGAGGTAGGTGTGGAGTGGGTTTTCTTCGTCGCCTTTGGCAACAGCCTCCTCGATGGTCATTTTCAGACGGTTGAGCGGGGTCTTCAGTTCATGGGCAATGTCGGCGCTCACCTGGCGCATTCCGTCGACGGTGGCGCTCAAGCGATCCAGCGCCTGGTTGATCTGCCTCGAAACGGTGTCGATGTCATCCTTGCTGGCGCGAAGGGGGATGCGGGCGTCCATTTGTCCGTTCGATACGTCGAACATTGTCCGCACGATGCCATCGAGACGTCTCTGCGCCCTCGTGGCGAGAAATGTGCTTCCCGCGATGGCAATGAGGACGATCATCACCAGGGCCCAGCTGAAGCTGAAAAAAGCAATGTTCTCAAGGTCATCCGTCTCGGCGAAGCTCTGTCCGACGATCAGCCGGTTCCCGCCGACGGTGCCAGCGTAGAGGCGAAATTTACTGTCATCGTCCGAGCCGACGTCAAGCCCCTCTACGGTGGAGAAGCCGTCGGGGAGGGGTGAGGCGGTAAAGTTGCCGGCAATCCGCTTTCCCTTGGGATCGACCAGGGAAAACACACGCTTCTCCGACGATTTCAGGTCGGAGTAGGCAGTGATTGTCGTTATCAGGTCTTCTATGTCGTCTGGAGCATAGGCCGACGCGGTGACTGAATAGATCTCTGAGACTGATGTGTCGAGGGCGCCTGACAATTGGCGTTTGAGGAGCTGATAAGTGACCAGTCCGGACACGAGAAAGGCGACGACGAACAAAAGTCCGAAGGTCATCGCCAAGCGGAACGGCGTGCTGCGGTAGAGACTAGCGTGGCCCATGCAGGCTGTAGCCGGTGTTGCGAATGGTATGGATCAACTGTAGCGGAAACGGCTTGTCGACCTTTGCTCGCAGGCGGCTGACGTGGGTCTCCACCACGCTCGTCTTGGGATCGAAATGAAAATTCCATACTCGTTCCAGCAGCATGGTGCGCGTAACTACGCGGCCCTCGCTTCGCATCAAGACTTCCAGCAACGTAAATTCCCGGGGTTGGAGCTCGATGGGCTGCTCGCCGCGTCGGACCTGGCGTTTGACCAGATCAAGCTCCAGATCGGCGATACGCAGGACGGTGATTTGTTCTTGGGACGGCGGGCGGCGGCTGAGCGCATTGACCCTTGCGGACAATTCGGAGAAAGCAAACGGCTTCAGCAGATAGTCGTCCCCTCCTGCCTCCAACCCTTCCACTCGGTCGTCTACGCCGCCGATCGATGTCAGAAAGATTGCCGGGGTCCTGACTTTAGCTGCACGGACCGCCTTCACCAATGATAGGCCGTCGAGCCCTGGCAGCATCCGATCGACGATCAGGATGTCGTAGTTTTCGCGCGTTGCTTGAAAAAGGGCGTCGCGCCCATCCGCCACGACGTCACAGACGTGACCCATTTCCGCAAAGCCCTTGACGATATAGTCGGACGTCTTGAGGTCGTCTTCAATCACTAGAATTCGCATCGACCGGCCCCAAAAGTCTCAAGGGATGCTTGATCCCAATGGCTAACCCTGCTTCTACGCGCAAATCCTGTCAAATACCTTCCTGTAACATTACGCTTTTGTAAAGCAGCGCCGGTTCCGCAGGCAACATCCTGAACAGCGGCAACCTTACGAAACCGTATTGCTCCGGCAAGGCCGTCGTATGAGCCGCACTGTAGACCAGTGGCCGCCGCCTATGTTCGCGGTACGCTAAACTGAAGCCTCACCGCTTCACAACACGGGACAAGGTTATGTACAAGATCATCGCAATTTCTCTTCTGACAACGCTTGCGAGCGCAGGACTTGGGACGTCTTTCGCGGTGGCGGCGACCGTGCCATGCGAAGAAATGCTGAAAGAGATGCGCGCCGCCAAGGCCAACGCCAAGCTGAGCGCCGGTGATTTGGCCAAGGTCAACGATCTCGAAGCCAAGGCCGTGGAGCGCTGCAATGCGGACGACGATGCGCGCTCCGACAAGTTCTCCACCGACGCAATGGCGATCATCAAAAAGTGACTGTCGTGCAAGGGAGATGGCCTATGAAGTATGATCTCACAGCAACGGTCAACAGGAACCGCGTGCCGGAAGTCACTGTTCAATTCTGGCTGATAAAGCTCATGGCTGTCACCATGGGTGAAACCGCCGCCGACTACCTTGCGGTCAATCTTGGGCTCGGCTTGACTGCCACCTCGCTGATGATGGGGGCTGTGCTGATCGTCGCGCTGGTCTGGCAGTTCCTGCAGCGACGTTACGTCCCGCCGGTCTATTGGATTGCCGTTGTTCTGATCAGCATCGTCGGCACGCTGGTCACCGATAACCTGGTTGACAATTTCGGTGTTGCCCTGCAGTCCACGGCGATCGCCTTCACCATTGCACTGATCGTCACATTTGCCGTCTGGTATGCATCTGAGAGAACCTTGTCTATTCATTCGATACGCACCACGAGACGGGAAGCCTTCTATTGGCTTGCCATTCTCTTCACCTTCGCTCTGGGGACGGCTGTCGGCGATCTTGTCGCAGAGGTGTTTGCCCTCGGATATCTGACGACCGGCGTTTTGTTCGGGGCTATTATCGGCGCCATTGCACTGGCGTATTACGGCCTCGGAATGAATGCCATACTTGCCTTCTGGCTCGCTTATATCTTTACCCGCCCACTGGGTGCATCGTTCGGCGATCTACTGTCACAGCCGACAGAGTATGGTGGCCTCGGGTTCGGGACGATCGTCACGAGTTTGCTATTCCTTGCGAGTATCGCCGGTCTTGTCGCCCACATGACAATTGTCCACAAACCGGTCGACGTGAAGTTCGATGAGCCGTCGCAAATCTGAGCTTTTACGCGAACAGGCCTCTCTCGACGTCCATGGCGTCGAGAGGCACTCGACCGCAACTTGCAGCGATAGCCGCCGCATCTGGCTTTTAAAGACTGCGTTCGGCCAAATATCGGCTGAGTGTCTCGATGAACTGGTCGATATCATCGATCGTCGTGCGGTGATTGACGATGGCGCAGCGCACGACCAACTCGCCTTTGAGCGTGGTCCACGACGGTGCTGCCATGCCCGATTCCTGAAGATCCAACACCAGATTGCGGACGAATTCATTGTTCTTTCCACGAATGCCAAAGCAAACAATGTTGAGGGCAACGGGCGCCTTCAGTTCAAATATCGGGTCGCTTTCCAACCGTTTGGCAAGATGACGCGCGACCTCGCAGGTATATGCAATCGACTGTCCAATGCGCTCCGTTCCAAGCGCCTCGATTGTCATCCATGTTTTCAATGCGCGAAACCCGCGTGACAGGTCCGGCCCCAAATCGCAAGGCCAGGTGTCCCCAGCCGCAAGCCCGCGATCCGCTCGCTGCAGGTAGGCCGCCGGCTGTGCAAAAGCGCGCTTTTGGGCATCGCCGTCCCGCACCAGCAGAAATCCGGCGTCATAGGGAACCTGGCCCCATTTATGAAAATCCAGCGCCACCGAGGATGACCTCTCGATGCCTTTGAACAGGCCACGCATGGAGGCAGAGAACATGGCGAGAGCGCCAATTGCTCCATCGACATGATACCAAAGCTTTTCACCGGACGCGATGGCAGCAATCTCCTCAAGCGGATCGACTGCACCGGTATTGACAGTTCCTGCGGTCGCGACGACGAGAAAGGGCAGCAATCCCAACGCTCGGTCTTGCTCAATCGTTGCGGACAATACGCTGGGCAGCATTCTTCCGGCTGCGTCGACCGCAATCTTCCTCAAATTTGCGGACCCGATGCCCGATAGCTGAATGGCCTGAGCGATACACCCATGGGCCTCGGCCGACGTATAGGCGACAAGCTCGGAGTCGGCGTTTCGCAGGCCGGTTTCCCGGACAGATTGCCCCAGCGCTTCGGTCTTGGCGATGGTGACCGCGAGAAAGTTTGCCATCGAAGAGCCGGTGAGGAACAAGCCGTTCGCGCCTTTCGGATAGCCGAGGGTCTCACTCATCCAGCGGACGATCTGCTGTTCGACCTCAAGGCCGACATGATCGCGGCCGCCGCAATTGAGGTTCAGGCCGGCTGCGACGATTTCTGCCATAATCCCGATCGGCGTTCCTGCGCCATGAACCCATCCCATAAATAAGGGATGCAAATTGCCGGTGGCGAATGGGAGGATGTGAGCGCGCACATCATCAAGGACATCGCCGAGCTCTCGCCGTTCATTCGGCAACGGCCGGGCAAACCGCGCCCGTGTTTCGTCCGCCGGCGGTTGCCATACTGGCTTCTGCCGAATTGTTTCGATGTGGGTAATCATTTCATCCAGCATGCCGTGGGCAAGCTGGCGAAATTCGTCCCAGTTCGATGGATCAAGGCTGGGAGAGTTCTTTGCGGGATCGCTTACCATGACAAGTTTCCCTCGATCGCCGGCACAATCAGATGGTCTGGCGATAGCGAAGCACTGCAGACAACTTATCGAACAGGCCGTCAAGTCTGGATTCGATCGGCCTCGATGCTTGATACAAAGATTGTCCGGCCGTCATTCTTGCTGAAACGGTGACGACGTCGGCGGCGCTCGCGGCGAGACGCAGAACGGTACGCCCTCCGAGACGCACGGCCTGGCCCATATGACAAATCGGGCCTTCCACAAGCTCGCGCATCATCAAATGAATCCGTTGGGATTCCTCGAACGAAGCGAATGCGCCGGAAGCCTGTGTCATCGTCAACGGAACGATGGCGCGCGCGCCGAGATGGTCACCATCATCGTCGGGATGAAGAAAAATCTCCTTCGCACCTTCCAATCGAGAACGCACTAGGCTGACGAAATGATCTTTGATCGTGCGCTGCCGGGATTCTGCGATTTCGGCGTAGCGACTGAGGCTTGCCAGAGCGGCGGCCCACCGCAGGCCCAGGCCGAGGTTGAACTCCGACCTGAACACAAAGGTCATTTGCTCACGAAGGGACGCTGGCCAATCGTGAGCTGCCGTATAGTCGGACAGACCTGCCGGAAGATCAGCCCTCGCGGCAAACTCCGCCGCAAGCGCTGCGGGAACTAGAAGTGCACCTGAAAAGGGCGGCCCGGCGATGAACTTCGATCCGGTGACAGCTACGATAAAGCCGTCGGCAAGATCCTGCTGCAGGGCAGAGATCGAGCAGCGGAATTGGCAGGCATCGACGATGACGTGGACGCGTCCGGGAGCAAGCGCGGCCACGTGACGCGCTGTCTGGCGGGTAACCCCGGTCAAGCCTGTCTTTGAGGTGTCGAGCACGTGAACAAGGACATCGCGATCGCGCCCAAGTTCGTGTTCGACAGCGGCGATCAGATCCGTATCGATTTGGTGTTGGTCGCGGGCTGCACCCGTCTCGTCGCGGATGGCAATCACGCGTACGTCGATGCGGTCAGGCGAGAGACCTTCCAGAGAGGCGCCGGCTTCCACGGCGGTGCCAAGCGCGGTGAAATCGGAATAGTGACGTCCCGCGGCCGCCTGCGGGACCCCGCTTCCGGTCTCGTCCGGCGCGACCAGGATGTTGGTCAACGGTCGCTTGGAAAGGCCGGCAAACAGACAAAGCGCCAAAAGCTCCGCATCTGTTCCTGACGCGGCTAGAATGATTTCCGCGTTGGCGCAGCCGAGATAGAGACCGATGCGGTGACGGACGTCGGCAAACCATTGGTCGACGACAAGAGGGGAGGTCGATTCAACATTGACGAGACGGGCCAATTCAATGCCGGCGGCGAGGAAACCCTCGCCGGAAACATTGCTCGCGGTCGTCGACGCGAACGATATCTCATCGTCGGCCGGCGTCGCCAGTGTTCCATATCGATTGCGTCGAGTGATCGGATCAGGCCAGATGCGCCTGTCGCCTCCCGTCCCGAGCAAGAGTGATACGGAAGTTGTGGATGCCAAAAGCTGATCCAGTTTGCCGGTTTCCGAAACCCGGCCGATCGGCGCTTTCTGGATCCCACGTATTGCGGGCATGATGTTCTCCGTGCTTGAAGCAGTAGCGTGGTGGGGGCCGATCAAATCGGCTCATTGACTGCCACGGCGCCCGCCATGTAGGCGACCTGAACATCATGGCTGATCAGCGGCTCTAGATCGCTTGCCCGCTGTGTGAATTCCAATCCGCATCGGTCGACATAGGAGCGATCGACGCGATCGCTGAAACCAGGATCGATGATTTTTTCCCCGTCCCAGAAAACAGCGTGACCGGTATTGGGAATCGTAGGGGAAGCGACCCCGATGATCGCCGGCTTCGACCAGAGCATGTAAATGCCACTCAAGAGAACGAGCCCGCACTTGTTGGCAACGCCACGCATTATCGAGTGGCTCATCGGTCCTCCGAACGGGAATGCCGGATCGCAGTCTCGCGCGATTTCCTGAATTTCCTCATAGGTTCGGCCTGTGTACATTGCCAGGGCGCAAATCAGGCAGTCATTCTCGGTTCTTTGATAGACAGGCGGTTTCCCCGTATGGCCGCATTGGATCGTGGATGTCGCCGTCGCCCGCGCCACACGCTGCTCAAGCGCCTTCTCGAACGCCGTAAAGAGCTTGCTCATCGCTCCCTTCTTGTATGGGTAGGTACTCTCCGAATCCATTGAGTGAACGATCATCGCCACATCCGCCTCGAACAGCAACAGGCGTCCATCGGCAAGCTCTGCACAATCGATGGCGAAGTAGTCCAGCCCGAAACGCCGATGAAGAGCGTCAAATGCGCGGGCGTGACGCACCGCAAAGTCGCTATCGAAGTTGGCCATCCACAAGGCCTCTTCTGCACGTCGATCTTCATGCTGGGCCATGCCTGCGCTCAGATAGTGCACCATCCAGTGGTCGGAAATTGCCAGGTGGCTCGCATAGGGCCTTCCATTGATGCAGGCGATTCGCTGCTTTCGGAATTTTCCATCTTCACCGCTGTAGTCGATGAATGGCATGATGTAGAATTCGGTCTCGGCCTGAGACTCCAGGAAGGCCGAAAGCTCCGATGGTGTCGAGATTTTTTCCATTCCCTTGCCGGCGTGAGTGCCGACTGGTCGGACGATGAGAGGGAAACAGCAGTCGTCGAGAATCGATTGAACTTCGATCTCCCCGGAACCTAGTTTGTCGACTAGGGTACGGGAAACGCGCGCTGTGGCGGGGGCCAGGATCGATGGTTCGTCCTTGAAGGCTTCCGCGACTCCGTCTCGTGACAGCGCCATGATGTGGCGAGGTGCATTGTTCATGATCGGGCCGACCCACCCGCCCAAAAGCCGCTCGAGGTTCTCCAATACTGCAAGATTGGCTGGGGCCTCGCCGATCGCGACGAACGCGACGTCGTGCTCAGGGACATCGTCGAGATCCTTGGTATCGGCATCGACATAGTGGAGCAGGATATTTGCGTCGGAATTCTCGAGAAGAAATTCGATCGGCGTGTTCGCCATGAAATCACCGGCAGTCGCAAAAACGAGGACGTTAGGGCCAATGCCCCGTCCGTTTCGTATTCGGTAATTTCGGCTGATCGCCAGTGCACCCTGCTGACTGATTGCCGCCTTCTCCTGCTCTCCAACGGTGTGCAATAGAATGGACGCGTCCATAAATGCGGCAGCATCAGCGAGGTTGGTAGAAACGCGCGCAAACAGCTGGTCCCATAGGACACTGATATCCCTTCTCTCATAGATCGCCCGGACGATCGGTGCTTTGCCCATGATAAGATTCGGATCTTGAAATGTCTGTATTTGAGCTGCCGCGCTTTTCAAACTCTCAAGCCTTTCATCACGCGGTCGTTCCGGCTATCTCAGCCATCACTCCGCTACTGTGGACTAGTCATGCAACCTCACTTTCGTCATTGGTGCTTGTGCGAGCCTATCGCGTGCAGTCGGAACTCGGATGCCTTGTTGTTTATGACGCCTGTCGCACATGGTGAACGCGTGGGGCGCGCAACAATTTGCCGAGCGCGTGATGGACGGCGGAAGCGTGAACAGGGTGCACATCCGTGAGGCAACCTGCCAATCAAATGGGGATGCCCGACCTGACGGGCTGGTTCGCCGCGCGTCTATCGCCCAGCGCGAGGTACCCTCACATCTGGCGTTATCGTAGGCCGTCGACGAGCAGGGCCACCATTCGCCTTGCCTGTGCGGTGTCGCCGTCGATCGACGGCGTTGCGGGCCGCATCCCCGCGTTTAACAGATCGCCGGCCTCGACGTCGTCGCGGATCGCACCGGACCGCCGTGGCTTCGAGCAGGCTGTGAAGCGCCAGGGTAAGTTTGCCGAGAACGAAATCCGGAAGCGCCTGATAGGAGTGGTCGCCGAATGAAGCGCAGGGCCTGGATGACACTTTAAGGCGATGAAGTCGATGAGATGGCTCATCACCGTGAGAGGGCGTCGCCCGGCTCATGGTTTTCGGCCAAGGTCCAAGCTTCGCCCGAACCTCGACGTCGCGTCGGATTATCGCTTTGATGAGGTCCGACCGCGGCGGCTGCTTTCAGAAAAGTAGCACGTCGAGAACAGTGAGGAGGTTGAGATCGATGTGTTCCATAGAAATCCAATAAAGCGGATCGGCTCCAACGCTAGCGCTGGACGCAACTATTCTTTGCCTTTTGTGCGTCTGGTGAAATCGAGATTGGCTTTCATATTTGGCTCTCAACCAACAGAGGAGGCGTCCATGACACATCTTCATCAATTTCCACCAACAGCATCTTGATCATCGGCGCATCACGAGGGCTCGGCCATGCGCCGACCGAAGAATTCTTCAAAAATGGAACGTCGTCGGCACGCTCCGGAGGGCGGCCACCCGAACCAAGCTGCATGATCTGGCCGAACCACTCTGACCGTCGGGTTACAATTGAAACACTCGATATAATGAACCGGCTCAGCTTGCATCGCTGAGTGAGGCGTGGCTGGCCGGCTATTCGATATCCTATTTGTGAATGCCGGAACGACAAACGATCCGAACGAAACAATCGGCGAGGTGACGACCGACGAGTTTATTCGCGTCCTGGTAACCAATGCGCTCAGCCCCATGCGAAACGTTGAGGGTCCAGAACATCTCGTCTCACCGGATGGCCTAATCGGTGTCATGTCCTCGGGTCAGGGAAGCGTTGACAACAATACGATGGGAATAAGAGAAGTGTATTCGCGGCAGCAAGGGCTCTCAACATGTTCATGCGTAGCTATTCGGCTCGGCACAAGGAAGACGCACGGGCACTTGTTCTTGTGGACCCCCGGCTGGGTCCGCACCGAATTGGGTGGTCCGGATGGGTGTCTTGGCATCGATGAAAGCGTTCCAAGCGTTGTAAAAGTGCTTCTCGATCAGCGAGGACGAGTTAAGGCTCGCTTCAGTTCTAATGCTTCAGTTTTGAAATCTTTACCCGGTACTCATTTGCGAGAGAAATAGCGGCCTGCGCCAAGACAGGGGAGATTGATTTCCGTTTGACGGCCAAGCGGCAAGTGTCAAAGACCCCCTGCAACTCACGCTGCACATCGGCCAAGTCGGGATATTTTTCGACAAGAAGATGGGGAAGAAGTTTGGCGTCCGATCCATCCAGCCGCCATTGCGTCGATATTTCGCTTGAGCCTTGAACCCGTTTCACGATCGCGAGTTGGAGAAGCCAAGTCGCCCTTGCGACCTCTTCCACAGTACCCATAATGTGTCCCTCAGTTACCGCTCCGAATCAGTAAAATACGCTCCTTTCAGGCTTATGTCTCTCCCGCGGAAGGTGCCGCTTACTTCGATGCTTTGAGCGGAGCGACTAAGCCATTGATCAGAATTGGACAAAGGCGTCGCTCTATTTCGCCTTCTAAGCGGCGATCCTTTCAGCCCAGGTTTTGACTGCCGCCGCCATTGTCGCGAGATGCTCGGCTGCCGTGAAGCCTGAGACCTTTTTTCTCGGCTTCAGCCCGTGATCGCCATCCTCGAGCCAGAGGATTTCGATGCTCTTGGAAAGCGTGTAGCGGGATACCTCATCTTGCGTTCCAAACTGGTCGCGGGTCCCTTGGCAGATCAAGGTCGGCGTCTGTAACTCCGCGAGGTGCTGCGTGCGCAGCTTGTCTGGCTGGCCGATAGGGTGAAACGGATAGCCGAGGCACAACAGCCCATTGATCCTCCCGACCGAGTATAGTCTGTCGGCAATCATGCTTGCTATTCGACCGCCCATGGACTTGCCGCCTATCACCAATGTTCCGGTCGCGGCGAGGTCAGCAAGCGCAGATTCATACTCTGGAATGAGCGTCTCCGCTCGCGGCGGCGGTAGGCGATCTTTTGAAACGCGGCGAGCTGCCATATATCCGAATTCGAAGCGGGCAACCCGGAAGCCGACCTGGGCGAGCGCGTTCGCGGCTTCGTTCATTCCGGTGGAATCCATTGCGCCGCCGGCCCCGTGAGCCAGCAGAATGGTGACGGGCGCGTCGTTTGGACCAAGGGTCAAGAACTTCGTCGACATGGAAAGCCATCGCTAATTGGTGGAGAGACCGGTGCGAAACGCGGAACATAGCGCGCAGACAAAACTTGAGATGTCTTGGTGAAGAATTCGTAAATCTTAGCTCTACGGCGTTCGGCCTCCGGCGAACAGTGTTTGAAAGGAGTTGTTGCTTGGCATCTAAATGTAGGAATACGGCCGTTCCGGCCGCCACGGCAACCAAGGAAAGGTCGAGATCGTCGAGGAACGGATCTGAGATTTACGTTCGGATCGACTGTGCGGGTCAGCCGGCTTCCTGCCTGTTCGCGGACGGCTCAACATCCGCCACGGCGACAATATCGCCATCGTGTTTGACCGGTCTTCGGTTCATCCCTTTGACAAAACCACCGGCAAACGCCTTTGGGGGGCCCGATTTCCGAGTGAGGACGCCTGGGACCTGCTCAGAAATCCGCCACCTTTCCCCAGGCCGATTTATTCAATCGCTCCGGATCGTATGGCGCGATATCGACAATCGGCGTCGTCCCCGCGATGATGTCAGCCACCAGATGACCTGCGCCAGGTCCGATGCCGAAGCCGTGACCGCTGAAGCCTGCGGCCAGCACAAGCCCAGGAAGGCTTGCGACCTCGCCGATTGCCGGAACGCCGTCCGGGGTGCTGTCGATATAGCCTGCCCATTGGCCGTCCTGCCGGACCTGTTTCAGTGCCGGCAGCAATGCCCGCGCGCGCTTGAGAGTTTCGTCGATCTGCGACTGATCGGGTCGCGGGTCGAGTATGCGGTTCTTCTCCATCGGCGTCGGCGCGTCGAGCCGCCATTTGGCGAGTGTCTCGTGGGAGGCCTTCCAGCCGTCAAGGCCGCCAAGCGCCAGACTACGCCTCCGCTTGGCAAACATCGGGATGAATTCCCGTGAGAAGCGCAGCTGCTGCGGCGTCGGATCCACGCGTGCGCGGCCACTGATGGCCAGCGTGTAGCCACCATTGCCCCTTCGAGTAACAGAGACATCGGCGGTATGAAGAGCGTCGGGAAGGCCCTCTGCACCGGGAGCAACCGACAGGATCGATGACCTGACGGAGGCTTGTGGAAATCGAATCCCGAGTTGATGGCAGAAGGAAGACGCCCAGGCACCGCCCGCAAGCACCACCGTCTTCGTCTTGATGGTTCCAGCCTCGGTGACCACGCCGCTGACGCGACCCGCTTCTGTCTCGATGCCACGTGCAGCACACATCTGATTCACGGACCCGCCTGCTTTCAGGATGCCGCGCGCAACGATCGGGACTGCACTCGCCGGGTCGGCCGTGCCGTCGCTTGGTGAACAAACGCCACCCTTCCACCGTTTGCCAGATGCACGACCGCGTTCGCTCGCCTCGCTCTCGCTCAGCACATGGGTCGTGACCCCTACCGTTGCCGCGAAGTCGCGCCAGCGCGCCCAGCCTTCGATCTCCGCTTCGGTGTCGCTGAGATAAAGCAGGCCGCAGCGCCGGAATCCCGGATCTTCGCCGAGGTCCTCTGCCAGTCTATCCCACAGCGCCAGGCTCTTCGTCGCCATTGGCAGCTCGCGGGCGTCGCGGTTTTGTTGGCGGCACCAACCCCAGTTCCGGCTCGACTGTTCTGCCCCGATCAAGCCTTTTTCGACGAGCGCAACGCTGACGCCGCGCCGTGCAAGATAATATGCCGAAAACACCCCGGCGATGCCTCCGCCGATGACCACGACTTCAGCCTGTTTTGGCAAATCAGGTGTTGTTTCAATCCTCAGAAGCGGAGCGGGCATCCATTTTTCTCCAGTGATGAGAAGACCTTAGCAAAACGGCGCGCGAGAGGCTTGCCGCAGAACACACGCTTGCAGCATTTAATGCGGTGCGGGTGCCATGACGGAGATTATTCTGCTTAAGTACGAATCTGCGCGCTACAGGGCGCTGAAAACTGTCATTTTCGCTTTGCCACTTTAGAGGTTCCGCATAATATGCTGTAGACGCTGCGCGCTATTGTGCCGCCGACACCCATGGTGCGCCGATGAAACTCGACCGGATCGACATCAAGATTCTCTCCGAACTGCAGAAAAACGGCCGTATCACCAATGTGGAGCTGGCCGAGCTGGTCAATCTGTCGCCCAGCCCGTGCTTGATGCGAGTCAAGAAGCTGCAATCCGAGGGCTACATCATCAGCTATTCGGCGCAGATCAATGTCGCCAAGCTGGGGCAGACGCTGACTGTTTTCACGGAAGTTACCCTGAAAAACCATCGACAGATCGACTTTGCCCGCTTTCTGGCCGCGATCGAGAAGGTGGATTCCGTGATCGAATGCCACCTCGTATCGGGCGGTTACGACTATATGATCAAGTTTGTTACGGGCAGCATCGTCGAATACCAGACTACCATGGAACGCCTTATCGACATCGATATCGGCATCGACAAATATTTCAGTTTCGTGGTGCTGAAGTCGCCGATCGTCAAACCGCATATGCCGCTGACCAGCCTTTTTCCGATGTAGCCTTCCGGGTGCCTGTCGTGCCGCAACATCTAGCCGCGTTGTCGACAAAAGAAGGCAAAGTCACCGCTTGGAAAAGGCGCTGACAAGTTCGGGATCGCGTTCCAGGCCGTCGAGCCAGCCAGGGTGGAGTTTCGGAACGGACGAGTAAAGCAGCCGCGAATAGGGATGACCTTCAGGACCGCCAAAGTCCGACGGGGTCATCTGTTCGACCTTTTCGCCGGAATACATGACCGCGATCTCGTCGCAGATCGCCCGCACGACAGAGAGATCGTGGCTGATGAAGATGTAGGAGAGGCCGAGTTCGCGTTGCAGCTCCTTCAGCAGATCGATGATAGCGGTCGCAACCACTGTATCGAGTGCCGAGGTGATCTCGTCGCAGAGAATGAGCTTCGGTTCCGCCGCCAGCGCACGGGCGAGATTGATGCGCTGCTTCTGTCCTCCGGAAAGTTCGCCCGGGCGGCGATATTTGACGGTCCGCGGCAGGTGGACCATATCGAGCAGTTCGTCGATCCGAGCCTGACGCTGCGACTTGGCCATGCTGTGATAAAAGACAAGCGGGCGTCCCAGAATATCGGCAATGGATTTGGACGGGTTGAGCGCGGTGTCGGCAAACTGGAAAACAATCTGCAGCTTTCGCAGTTCGTCGCGCTGGCGTATATGCACGCTAGGCGCAAGTTCCTTGCCGTCGAAGATGATGTGGCCCGAAGCTGGCGGCAGGATGCCGGCGATCGCGCGCGCCAGAGTCGACTTTCCACAGCCGGACTCACCAATAATGCCAAGATTCTGGCCATACTCCAGTCGGATATCGACGGACTTCACCGCCAGTGCCAATGGCATGCCGTTCGACTGAGACGGGCCATAGCCGGCGGAAAGATTGTGGACCTCGAGCAGCGGCTGTCGGGCTGCCTGTTCCGTGAGACTCGGCGTGACGCGTAGCGTTGGCTTGAAGGCGCTGACCAATTGCCGTGTGTATGGATGCACCGGCGAGGAAAGGATTTGCGCCGTTTCGCCGATCTCCTGGATTTCACCGCCCTTGAGCACAACGATTCGGTCCGCGATCTGGGCGACGACTGCAAGATCGTGCGAGACATAGACGCCGGAGAGGCCGCCCTTCTTCATCACCGATTTGAAGGCACGCAGCACTTCGATCTGCGTGGTCACATCGAGCGCCGTCGTGGGTTCGTCGAAAATCACAAGCTTCGGATTGCCGATCAGCGCCATGGCCGCAGAGAGGCGTTGCAATTGGCCGCCCGAGACTTGATGCGGGTAGCGCAAGCCGATGGTTTCAGCATTGGGCAGTGCAAGGGCACGGAAGAGTTCCACCGCCCTGGTGCGAGCCTCCATGATGGGCATCAGCTTGTGAATGCGGACGACCTCTATCACCTGATCCATGATGGTTTGTGCCGGGTTGAAGGCAGCAGCGGCACTTTGCGGCACATAGGCAACCTCGGTGCCGCGCAGGGCGGCAAGGCTCTTTTCCGGAAGGTTCGCCATGTCCTTGCCGGCAAGCATGACAGAGCCGCCGCTGATCTTGCATCCGGGGCGAGTGTGACCCATCAGCGTCAGTGCGATAGTGGTCTTTCCCGAGCCGCTTTCGCCGATCAACGCGACAATTTCGCCTTCCGCTATGTCAAAGCTGACGTTGCGAATGATCTCCACCCTGCGATCGGCATCCGTCTTTGCCTGGACCTTGAGGTTTCTGATCTCAACAAGGTTCGCCATCATGCGCTCCGGTCACGAATTTTCTGCGGAAGATTGTCGATCAGCAGGTTCACGCTGATCGTCAGGCTGGCGATCGCGATTGAAGGAAACATCACCGCGGCTGCGCCGAAGGGCAGACCGCCGATGTTTTCGCGCACGAGCGCGCCCCAGTCCGCATTCGGCGGCTGGACGCCGAGGCCGAGAAACGACAGGCCGGACAGCAGAAGGACTATGAAGACGAAGCGCAGGCCAAGATCGGCAAGAACAGGGCCTAGAATATTCGGTAGGATTTCGGAGCGGATGAGATAGCTGGTCTTCTCACCGCGGGCTGTAGCGACGGTGACATAGTCCATCGTGTTGATATTGACGGCAAGGGCGCGGCTGAAACGATAGGCTCCCGGCGTGTAAATGACCGCCAGTGTCAGGATGAGCACGGGAATGGACGAGCCGACTGCCGCGACGACGACGAGGCCGAACAGCTTGCTCGGGATCGAGTTCAGCGCATCGAGGAAGCGTGACAGACATGTGTCGAACCAGCCGCCGGCGACGGCGGCACTCATGCCAAGTGCGACGCCGGTGACGCAGGAGATGGCCACGGCGCCAAGCGAGATCCCGACCGTATAGCGCGCGCCCATGAGAATGCGGGACAGCATGTCGCGCCCGAGATAGTCGGTACCCATCAAGAACTTCGCCGAGATCGGCCCGAAATAGTCGTAGTCGACGATCGCGCCGATCGGATAGGGCGTGATCAACGGTGCGACAACAGCGACCAAAGCCCAGAAGAGAATGATGGCGAAGCCGAGGATGCCGACGAGATTGAAACGATAGCCGAGCTTTCGGGGAGACAGAGCAAAATAAGCCATGATCAGCGCAGCCTTGGATTGGAGAGGATGGCAATGATGTCGGCGACGGTGATCAGGATCAGGTAAGCGACGCAGAAGATCATCGAACAGGTCTGGATCAGCGGGAGGTCGCGAGTCGCCACGGCATCGACCATGAGCTTGGCGATGCCCGGATAATTGAAAATCGTCTCGACGATGATGACGCCACCCAGGAGATAGGAGAGCGACAAGGCGACGGCGTTGACAATCGGCCCGAGCGCATTGGGAAGGGCGTGCTTCAGGACGATCCGCGAACGCGAGGCGCCCTTGAGAAGCGCCATTTCTATGTAGGGCGTACCAAGTGTCTCGATGACTGCGGCGCGGGTCATGCGAATCATTTGCGCTGAGATCACGAAGCTCAAGGTAATTACCGGCATTGCGAACACCCGAAGCAATTGGCCGAAAGAATGTACCTCGTTGGCGAATGACAGAGCGGGAAGCCATTTCAGATAGACGGCGAAGAAAAGGACCGCCGAGGTGGCAACCATGAACTCCGGCACTGAAATGACGGCGATGGTAACGGTGGTGACGATCCGGTCATAGAGGGAACCGCGCAGAATAGCCGCCGTGATGCCGAGCACCATCGCAATCGGCACCGAGAACAGGGCTGTTGCAGCCGCAAGCTGAAGAGAGCTCAGGAAACGCGGGCCGATCAGCTGTGCTATCGGCATGTTGTTGGCATAGGAGATACCGAGATCGCCGGTCGCAAGCCCACCCAGCCATTTGATGAACCGCAGTATGGCGGGATCGTTGAGATGCATCGCGGCTCTCAGGCCGGCCACGGCTTCGGGCGTGGCCGATTGTCCCAAGAGGATCTGTGCGACATCCCCCGGCAACAGCTCCGTGGCGGCAAAGACTGTGAAGGAAACGATCAGAAGCGTGATGACGGCGACAAGCAGTCTATTCATCACCAGCACGAGGACGTGAATGTTCATGGGTGCTCCCGCCGCGGGATCGGCCGTCGAGGCAGAGTAACATGGAGTAGGGCCGAGGACATTACCTTGTCCTCGGCCTGCTTGCTGACGGATGTCAGGCTTCGAGCCAGACATATTCCGCGAAGGCATAGCCCATCATTCCGCCGAGAGGATTGGCATCCAGTCCCTTGAGCTTTGAAGAAATCGCGTCGACGTTGGAGATGTAGGCCGGGATTGCCGTCCCCGCTTCTTCAGAAATCATCACCTGCATCTCGCCATAGATTTCCTTGCGCTTTGCCTGATCGAGCATGCCACGCGCCTCGATCATCATCTTGTCGAATTTCTCCGACTTGTACTGGCTTTCGTTCCACGGTGCGTCGGACGCATAGAGCAAGGAGAACAGGATATCCGGCGTGGGGCGCGGGTTGATGTTGCCGAAATGGACCGGAGCCTTCAGCCAGTAGTTGGACCAATAACCGTCCGATGGGACGCGCTGGACGTCGAGCTTCATGCCGATGTCGGCGCCGGCGGCCTGGATGACCATGGCCATGTCGATCGACGAGGTGGCAGCATCTGATGCGATAATCGGGATGGATTGTCCGAGAAGACCGGCTTTTTGGAAATGGAACTTCGCCTTTTCAGGATCGAAGGCCTTCGGCTTCAGATCGGCATTGTGGTAGACGCTCGCCGCCGAGACCGGCTGGTCGTTGGCGATCTCCGCAAGCCCGCGGAGCACCGACTTTTGGATCTGCTCGCGGTTCAGCAGATATTTCATGCCTTGCACGAAATCGGCCTTATCGCCGGGTTTCAGGTCCAGTCGCATGTTGAGGTTTGTGTAATTGCCCGACGTGGACTTGGACAAAACGAACGCCGGCTGGTTCTCGAGCAGGCGCATGGAACGTGGGTTGATCGAGGCCGCTAGCTGGATGTCGCCGGACAGCAGCGCGTTGACACGAGCCGAGTCGTCCGAGATCGCAAAGAATTCGAACGAATCGAGATGCGGGCCGCCTTCCTTCCAATAATTCTTGTTCCTGACGGCGATCGAGCGAACACCTGGCTCGAAGGTTTCGCAGACAAAGGCGCCGGTTCCGTTCGCTTTGGAGAAATCGGTCGTGCCGTCGGCCAGGATCATGAAATGATGCATGGCAAGAATGGTGGGAAGGTCGGCGTTCGGATTGGCGAGCGTGATCTCGACGGTCAGATCGTCAAGTGCCTTGATGCCGGTCATCTGCTTGGCAATTGAATTGACCTTGGAGCCGACAGCCGGATCCAGATGCCGATTGAGCGAATAGACGACGTCGGCTGCCTTCAGCGTCTTGCCGTCATGGAAGGTAACGCCGCTGCGCAGCTTGACGGTCCAGACCTTGGCGTCGGCGCTCTCGACGCTCTTGGCAAGTTCCATCTGTGTGACGCCATTTTGGTCGAGGAACGTCAGACGGTTGTAGAATGCACAGCAACGCACATAGTCGGTCGACAGCGAAGCCTTCGCCGGATCGAGCGTATCGGCGTTTGATGAAGACCAGCCTGCAGCCTTCAATGTGCCGCCGGCGACCGGCGTCGCAGCGATGGCACGGCCCGCGCGCCCGAGAATTGTCGTCCCGGCCGCGGCAGCGATGCCGCCCGCCATCAGCATTTTCAGAAGGTCGCGGCGGCTTGCACCGCGGCGGATGGCATTTTGGATCGCGGCGTCGTCGGCCGTGGTCCAGTTGATGAATGTATTGTCAGACATGCGCTTCCCCTTTTTTTGGTTGTGATGAAGGCGTTACTGCGTGCGACCTGAAGGCAATTCCCCTCAGGCGGCTTTCGTCTGCTCCACGGCATCGGCAAGTGCCGCCATGGAGGTGAAATGGAAATCCGGTGTCGTGAAATTGTCAGGCTCTATCGTTCCGCCATAGCCCTTCTGCGCATGACGGCGTTCGATCCAGCAATTCGTCAGCCCGAGCTTTCTGGAAATTCCGATGTCGTGATACTGGCTCTGCGCGACATGCAGGATATCGTCGCGAGTGCCGCCTTGCTTCTCGATGAAGACGAAGACCTTTTCGAAGAACGCCGGGTCCGGTTTTTCCGTGCCGGTATCGTCTGCGGTAAAGCTCGCGTAGAATGGATTGCCCAGCTCCTTCGAGAAACATTCGAAAGCCCAACGTTGAGCGTTGGTCATGGCGATCAGATGGTAGCGTTTAGCAAGACGCGCCATGGCTTCCGCGCTATCGGGGAAACCTCTCCACGTCCTCGCGGAATCACGCAGCTGCTCGCCGAACCGCCGTTCCGCCGGCAGCCCGAGCTTGGGGGCGATCTGCAGGTAGACGCGGACAAGATCGTCGGGAAAGAGACCGACATCCGGCATGTAGCGCGCCTGCCTGTAGAAGGCGAGAGCCGTCTCGCCGTCGGTATCGACACCTGCCTCGGCACCGATCGTCTTCAGGCAGCCCACCAGCCCGCTTTCGAAATCTATCAGCGTACCGACAACGTCGAACGTCAGATATTTGAAATCCTCGAAAGTCTTTGCCACTTCATTTTCCTCTTTAGAACGGACCGTCATGTTCCGCTGCCTGTCGCCTGAAGACAGAACTATATGCCGAACCGGCTCTCTTCAGTCCGACTGTTCCCGTGGCGGGCGATCACCGAGTTTCTTATGCTTTTCGCCAGATTTCATATGAGTGTCTCAAGAAACGGTCGCCGGATTCTCTGAAAGACGAAGGTGTGGCGGCAGAAAATTTCGAATATGGCGGTCAGGCGGAATATCGCGCCCGAGTGCCAGAAGCAGCGACGTGTTGCCCGCACTCAGCCCGGCCGTCACGCCATCGCGGAGCGAACATCCGGATCCTCGAGGGTCTGGTCGAGCGTCATGCGCGTGCGCTCGATGATCGCGTCGATTTCCTGTTCGGTGCAGCAGAGCGGCGGCGCGTAACCGAGCACGCCGCTGCCGAAGGCGCGCACGACCAGCCCGTTGTCCCAGGCGCGGTCGAAAATGCGCCGCGACGGGTCGGCGGCGGCTGGCAGGGGCGTCTTGCGCTCCTTGTCGGTAACGAGCTCGATGGCCGCCAGCATTCCGCGACCCCTGACATCGCCGACGAGCGGATGGCTTGACAGACCCCGCAGGCCTTCCATCAGTCGTGCGCCGGCTTTGCGGCCGTTTTCAAGCAGGCCGCCTTCATAGAGTCGAAGAACTTCCAAGCCGACTGCCGCGCTGACCGGATGTGCCGAGTAGGTGTAGCCGTGACCGACTGCGGCACTGCCAGCGCCGTCGGCGATGGTGTTGTAGATCTTGTCCGACATGAAGACCGCGCCCATCGGCACGTAGCCAGACGTCAGGCCTTTGGCCGTCGTCATGAAATCCGGCACGATGTCGTCGTCGGAGCAGGCGAATAACGGCCCGGTCCTGCCGAAGCCGGTGATCACCTCGTCGGCCACGAAGAGAATGTCGAGTTCGGTGCACAGATCGCGCATCGCCTTCATCCAACCGGGCGGCGGCACCAGCACGCCGCCCGACCCCTGGATCGGCTCGACATAGAAGGCTGCGACACGATCGGCGCCGAGTTCCTCCACCTTCTTGCGCAGAGCTGCGGTGGACGCAGCGTTGATCGCGCCTGCGTCGGTGCCGACCGGATTGCGGTAGGCGTAGTGGGACGGAATCTTATGCTGCCAGTCGAATGGTACGCCAAAGCCGGCATGAAAGGAGGGCAGGGCGGTGAGGCCGGCACCGACCGTCGACGAGCCATGATAGCCCTGTTCCACGGAGATGAACTGGTCTTTCTCAGGGGTGCCCATGGCGTGGTAGTAGTAGCGGATGAAGCGGACCGTGCTGTCGACTGCGTCCGATCCTCCAAGCGTGAAATAGATGTGATTGAGATCGCCGGGCGACCGGTCGGCAAGTTCCGACGCCAGACGGATAGCAGGTTCCGAGCCGAGGCCGAAATAGCCGGTGGCGTAAGGCAGTTCGCGCATCTGCTTTGCTGCAGCCTCGACGATGCTTTCATGGCCATAGCCGGCATTGACGCACCAAAGCCCGGCAAAACCGTCGATCAGCTCATGGCCGGATGCGTCGGTGACCGTGGCGCCGATGCCTGATTTCAGGACACGGACGCCCATCTTTTCATGGCCGCGGTAGGAGGCAACCGGATGGACCAGATGGGCGCGGTCGAGTTCGATCAGGGAGTTGCTCAGCATGTCTATCTCCAGGTTCAGCCAAGAGCCTGACTGGCCAGGGCGAAGGTTTGGAATGGCGATGTGTGTCGTGCCGCAGGGCCGTCCTTGCTCATGGTGATACCGCCGCCGACATGGGCGAGCCCCTGATCGGCAAGCCATGGACCAAGGCTAGATGTCTCGGTGGTATCGACACGGAGAAAGGCGCCCGGGCGGGCCGCGAAAAGAAAGGCAAGAAGATGCTTTGCATCCTCGGCGCTTGCCGCAACCACCGGTCCTGCGACCTCGCCGCGACCGAAGTCGCGCAAGGCGGCAAAACCTGCAATATTGTCTTTTCTGCGCAGGGTGGCGATACTGCCTCGATCCGCAAGCGAGGCGATCAGCTCAGCGCGGTCGAGACCCGACGCTGCGCGATCCATTGCTGCGCATTCGGCGATGTCGGCAGCCGTCGCCCAGGTGACGCCCTCGACCGGAGCGCGCGCGTTGATAATGCCTTGATGCTGTCGGATAATACCCGTCTCCTGGAAGCCAAGCTTGGTGTAAAGAGGCAGGCCTTCCTCCGTCGCCACCAGGCGGCATTCCCGCCCTTTGCAATCAGCAAGCGCCACGTCCATCAGGCGGCGACCGATGCCTCGTCCGCGCATCGCTTTGTCCACGATGACCATATTGATCCTGGCACCTGCGCCTCCGTAGTGCGTTACAAGGATGGTGCCGGCGACCCGGCCATTGTCGAGGGCGACGATGCCGGTGCTTAGCGACAGTACCATCGCCCAATCCTCGAGACGATGGGGCCATCCCGCCTGACGCGACAGCGCCACGGCGCCCTCGAGATGGTTGGGTGAAAATTCTACGAGCTCGATCTGGCTTACCTGCATTATTCAATACCTGATGGTCGGCTGTCTCTTTCAATTGATAGCGCCCATGGAAGAGTAGATCGTCCCGACGATCGAAATTGCGCGATATCTTTGAGCTGTCTGCGGCCTCGGGTGCCGCATCTTATGCCGTGCAAGTTTGCCCAGGTGGGCTGAAGGTCGGAAGATCGGCGCGCACAGCGCAACTCTCTGCCAAACGGCAGCGACGATACGAAACAATCTGCTTTCAGTCGCGGCAATTGCGGTGAACGCATACGATCGGGATGGTTATGATCGTCGTGAAGAAAGCGCTCGGACCAATGCGCTGATATCGTGAACCAGCGAGGAATTCGACGATATGCCCCAGTTTCGGCCCAAATACATCACCTTCGACTGCTACGGCACGCTGACCAATTTCCAAATGGCCGAGGCCGCCCAGAAGATTTATGGCGCGCAGTTGGATGAGCCGAAAATGAAGCAATTCATTAAGAACTTCGCGGCCTACCGGCTCGACGAGGTCCTGGGTGACTGGAAGCCATATAACGAAGTACTGCACAATGCGGTTGAACGGACGTGCGAGAGAAACGGCGTAGCCTTCCGCGGCGAGGATGCGCGGGCGATTTACGAGACCGTTCCAAGCTGGGGTCCGCATGCCGATGTTCCCGCGGGTCTTGCCAAAGTCGCCAAGGAGATTCCGCTGGTGATCCTGTCCAACGCCATGAACGAGCAGATCATGTCGAACGTCGAAAAGCTCGGTGCGCCGTTCCATGCGGTCTACACCGCCCAGCAGGCGAACGCCTATAAGCCGCGCTTCCAGGCGTTCGAATACATGTTCGACATGCTCGGCTGCGGTCCGGAAGACATTCTGCACTGCTCGTCCTCCTTCCGCTACGATCTAATGTCCGCCTATGATCTCGGCATCAAGAACAAGGTCTGGGTCAACCGCGGCCATGAACCGGCAAATCCATTCTACGAATATACCGAGATCAGGGATATTTCTGGCCTGCCCGGCGTCGTCGGGCTCTGACGGAGAATGGCGATGCAGTTCAAGTCCTATTGGCACGATTCCGCTCCCGTCTTCGAGCAAGCGAAGAAGGGGCCAGTCGAGGGCCACTACGACGTGGCCGTTATCGGCGGTGGTTTCACCGGATTGTCGGCCGCCCGGCATCTGGCCAAATCGGGCGTCAAAGTCGTGGTTCTGGAAGCAGGTCAAGTCGGTACAGGTGCTTCGGGGCGAAACGGCGGACATCTGAACAACGGCATCGCGCACAGCTTTCTTTCGGCAAAGAATGAGCTGGGCGTTGAGCGCGCCAAGGCGCTCTACCGTGCCTTCGACGATTCAGTCGACACCATCGAGCGGATCGTCGCGGAGGAGGGGATCGACTGCGACTTCCGCCGTGCCGGCAAGCTCAAGCTTGCTTCCAAGCCGGCCCATTTCAAATCCATCGCTGGCAATTTCGAGGCAGTGAACCGTGAGGTCGATCCCGACACGGCCCTTCTGATGGCAGGGGATCTGAGCACGGAAATAGGTTCGACCTCCTTCCATGGCGCCATGCTGTCGAAGAAAAGTGCGATGATGCATATGGGCCGGTTTGTAACCGGCCTCGCGGGCGCGGCGGTGGGCCATGGCGCGGTCGTTTTCGAAAATGCCGCGGTGACGGATCGCAAGGTCGCATATGGCAAGCATAATCTGACCACCGCGCGCGGAAGCCTGACCGCGGACACGGTATTCGTCGCAACCGGTGCCTACACTTCGGGCCCTTTCAGCTATTTCCGCCGCCGCATCGTATCCGTCGGAAGCTTCATCATTGCTACTCGGCCGCTTGCCGATGCGGAGGTGGCAGCCGCCATGCCCGGGAACCGCACCTGCGTGACTTCGCTCAATATCGGCAATTATTTCCGGCTGTCGCCGGACAACCGATTGATCTTCGGTGGCAGGGCGCGGTTCTCCGCGACCTCCGATCAACGCTCGGACGACAAGAGCGGCGCGATCCTAAAGGCCGGATTGCGGGAGATTTTTCCGCAGCTTGCCAATGTCGAGATCGATTATTGCTGGGGCGGTTTGGTCGATATGACGAAGGACCGTTTTCCGCGCGCCGGTTTCGCCGATGGCGTCTGGTTCGCCATGGGCTACTCGGGGCACGGCGCGCAGATGTCGACCCATATGGGCATTGTCATCGCCGATGCGATGATGGGAAAAGCCGACCGCAATCCGGTATCCGGTCTTGAATGGCCGGCAATCGCGGGTCATTTCGGCAAGCCGTGGTTCCTGCCGATGGTCGGCTTCTACTACAAGACGCTCGATCGCTTTCAGTAAGCGAAATGCAACGCATGAAGGGCGCGGTGATGATGGCTTCGCGCCCTGTTTTGTTGCGTCCCGGCAGACCTCAGATCAGTCCGCCGATGTGGAAGCTCTTCATTTCCAGATATTCTTCGATGCCGCATTGCGCGCCTTCGCGGCCGAGGCCGGATTGCTTGACGCCGCCGAATGGCGCGACCTCCGTCGAAACCGAGCCGGTGTTCAATCCCACCATGCCGAATTCCAGCGCTTCCGCCACGCGCCATGAGCGCTTCAGGCTTTCTGTGTAGAAATAGGCAGCCAGGCCGAACGGGGTGGCATTGGCAATTTCGATGGCTTCCGCTTCGGTTTCGAACCGGAACAGCGGTGCCACAGGCCCGAATGTCTCCTCACTGGCCAGCAGCATCTCGGTCGTCGCCCCGCCGAGTACCAGCGGCACCGCGTATTGCTTGCCCTCCGGCATGGCCGGGCGATCGGAAAGAATGCGCGCCCCCTTGGCAAGCGCGTCTTCGACATGGCGATCGATCTTGTCGATGGCAGCGGCGTTGATCATCGGTCCGATATCGACGGGGTCACCGGTGCCGGGGCCCACTGTCATGGCGGAGACGCGCGCGGACAGCCTTGCCGCAAAGGCGTCGTAGACACCCGATTGCACGAGGATACGGTTGGAGCAAACGCAGGTCTGGCCGCCGTTGCGGAACTTCGAGGCGATTGCCCCTTCGATGGCAAGATCGAGATCGGCATCGTCGAACACAATAAACGGCGCATTGCCGCCAAGTTCAAGGCTGAGGCGCTTGATGCTGTCTGCCGCGCCGCGCATCAGCAGCGATCCGACGCGCGTCGATCCCGTGAACGAGATCTTGCGCACGATTTCGTTGGCCATGAACTCGGCGCCGATATCGGCCGGCATGCCGGTGAGGATGTTGATGACGCCGGCCGGAATGCCTGCGCGCTCGGCCAGAACCCCAAGGGCCAGTGCTGAAAACGGGGTGAATTCGGATGGCTTGACGACCACGGTGCATCCGGCGGCAAGGGCGGGAGCGACCTTGCGTGTGATCATCGCATTCGGGAAATTCCAGGGTGTGATGATGGCACAGACGCCGACGGCTTCCTTCAGGACGACGATCCTGCGGTCCCGTGTCGGCGAGGGTATAGTGGTTCCGCCGATGCGGCGTGCCTCTTCGGCGAACCACTTGACGAAGGACGCGCCGTAACGGATTTCGCCAAGCGCTTCGGTCAGCGGCTTGCCCTGTTCGACGGTGAGGATCATGGCCAGATCCTCTTCATGTTCGAGCATCAGCCGATGCCAGGCTTCCAGCAGGGCGGCGCGCTCGGCATGGGTCTTTGCCTTCCAAGACGCAAATGCTGCCCGTGCCGCCTCGATCGCTTCGCGCGTTTCGCGGCCGCTCACATCGGGAACATGGCCGATGACATGCTGGGTTGCCGGATCGGTGACCGGTAGGGACGCTCCGGACGCAGCGTTGCGCCAGCTGCCGGCAATCAGGCATTGCTGCCGGAAAAGGCTTTTGTCTTTCAGGGTTTCCAATGGGTGATCCTTTCTGTTCAGGTGAGAGCCGAAAGTACGGCAGCCGTTATGTCATCTGTCCTGTCTTGGCCAGGTCTGGTGCCAACGCCGCGCGCCGTCGCGGTTTCTACGGCTTTAATGATGTTGGCTGCAGCCGCTGCTTGGCCGAGGTGATCGAGCATCATTGCCGCGGACCAGATCGCGGCAATCGGATTGGCGATGCCGAGATGTGCGATATCGGGTGCCGAACCGTGCACCGGTTCGAACATCGACGGGGACGTGCGGTCCGGGCAGATGTTGGCGGATGCGGCAAAGCCGAGCCCGCCCTGGATCGCCGCACCGAGATCCGTGAGGATATCACCGAAGAGGTTGGACGCGACGACGACGTCGAGACTTTCAGGCGCCAACACCATGCGCGCCGCCATGGCGTCGATATGATAACTCTTCACCTCGACATCGGGATATTCGGCCGAAAGCGCCTCGGTGATCTCGTCCCAGAACACCATCGAATATCTCTGGGCATTCGATTTGGTCACCGACGCCAGTTGCTTGCGGCGCAGTTGCGCCTGTTCGAAGCCGAACCGCAGGATGCGCTCGACACCCTTGCGGGTGAAGACGGAGGTCTCCACTGCTACCTCGTCCGGCGTGCCGACATGCACGCGTCCGCCGGCGCCGGAATATTCACCTTCGGTGTTCTCGCGGATACAGAGAATATCGAAGCCACCGGATTTCAACGGACCTTCGACGCCCGGCAAAAGCCGGTGAGGGCGTATGTTGGCATATTGTACGAAGGCCTTGCGGATAGGCAGCAGCAAGCCATGCAACGAAACCGAATCCGGCACTGCGGCTGGCCAGCCGACGGCGCCCAAAAGGATGGCGTCATGGCCGCGCAGGATTTGTATACCGTCTGCCGGCATCATCGAACCGGTCTCCTTGTAGAAGCCACAGGACCAAGGGAAGCGTTTGGCTTCGAGCTTGAAGTTCGCCCGCGCGGCGGCCGCTTCGAGCACCTGCCAGGCCGCGTCTATGACCGGAACACCGATACCGTCACCGGGGATGAGCGCGATGGAATAGGTTTTCATGGTGTATTCCTTTACAGATTGATCAGCACGCTCTTGGATTTCCTGTTGGCCAGATAGGCTTCCCGGCCGAGATCCTTGCTGATGCTGGAGCATGTGTACCCCGGCAAGGCCATAGGTCAGGTGATCGGCAAGTGCTAGCGCGGGGCAGCACGATGGCGTTGGGATCGAAGTTGAGCGACATGAGGTCTCCTTCGGCTTTCAGGCGCAACCCGAACCTAGCCGCAATCCTTGCGCAGTTTGCATCGACTGTGGCGTTCGACGCGATGGAATATCCCGTTTGCCAACATCTTCGCAGCGCAATCGTCCACTGCTCAGATAGCCGCTCGCAGCGCCGCGAGAAAAAGCTGCAGGAAGCGCGACTCGGGCCGGGCGTTGTTGATGGAAACGGCGAGCTGCATATCGACCTCCGGGATAACGCGCGCCGCCAATCCCTTGAATCCGTGCCATGCCACCAGCCCGTCGACGAGGGCGATGCCGAGGCCTTCGCGCACCAGCGGTGCCGCGCCGACGGAGGAGGCGATTTGAATTGCGAGATCGCGCTTTCGTCGAGCGGCGGCAAGAGCATCATCGAGATTGGCGCCCACTTCCGCACGCGATCCATAGGAAATCAGCCGTCGCGCATCGAGATCCTCGGGTCTTACGACGTCGCATTCGGCCAGCGGATCGTCCTTGCGCATCCCCGCGACGACGTTGACCTTCGTCAGCAGTTGGCCAAGGACGGTTGGGGTTGTGATCGGCGAAAGCGTGATCGCCACGTCGATGTCGCCGACGATGAGGGCCTCGACAATCGCGCGCTTGGGCAAGGCGCGAAGATGAATCTACATTCCGGGGTGATTTTTGCGAAGAATGCCGAGTACCGGCGGAAGCAGGGAGCAAGTCTCTCTCCTGTTCGAAAGGCCCCAAATCCTCCTCCATGGTTGTCAGCTGATCGTCACATAGATCTTGCGGACGGTCTCGATCGTGCGCCAGATGCCGACAAAGCCGGGTTTCATCACAAAGCTATCGCCAGCGCGATAGGTTACGGTTTCGCCGCCCTTCTCGGCCAGTTCGACTGCGCCTGATACGATGTGGCAGAATTCGAAGGTCGTTCCCTTGATCGAATGGGTTTCGCCAGGCGTCGCTTCCCAGACGCCGGTCAAAACGCTGTCGTCGCGCGAAGCGTCCTGGACCCAAGTCTTGAAGGACGGATCGCCGGAGACAAGACGCTCTGCCGTGGGCTTCGATTCCCGCGGGACTGTCTGCGGATTGGTGTCGATGAGCTTAAGGAGGGACATGGAAATATTCTTTCTCTGGTTTGTCAGTATCCGAGGGTGCGGTCGACGAGGCCGATCGGCTCCTGCCCGGCCTCGTGGCGAAGAATGTTGGCGATCACCGTCTTTGCGGCGGTTTCAGCCTGGGTGACGCTGGCGATGTGCGGCGTCAGGACGACCTTTGGATGCCGCCAGAGCACATGGTCAGCCGGCAGCGGTTCTGGATCGGTGACGTCGAGGACGGCGCCTGCGAGATGGCCGCTATCGAGCGCCTCGATCAAATCGTGCTGATCAAGTTGCGGCCCGCGACCGGCATGGATCAGCGATGCGCCTGCGGGAAGTCTTGAGAACAGGCCGGCGTTCAGGAGACCGCGGGTTTGCGCCGTCAGCGGTAAGAGGCAGATCAGGATATCGGTGCCTGCCAGAAAATCATCGAGTTGCGCTGCCCCGTGCAAACAGGCAACGCCGGCGATCTCGCGTCGCGACCGGCTCCAGCCCGACAGCCGAAAGCCGAAAGGCTTGAGGCGTTCCAGCACTGCCTGCCCCAGCATTCCAAGACCGAGGACGCCGACACGCCGCTCGGCGGCCTGCCGCACAGCACGTGTCTTCCAGACGCCCTGCCTCTGCTGATCGAGATAGCCGGGAAGGTCGCGATGCAGGGAGAGAACTGCGAGGGTCACATATTCCTGCATCATGCGGACTATGCCGTCCTCGACCATGCGCACGAGCTTGACGGTATCCGGCAACGTTGCGGTACTGAACTGATCGACGCCGGCCCCGATCGAGAAGAGAACCTCGAGATTGCGGTAGCGGGCCATGTCGGGCGGGGCGGTCCATGTCAGGAGATAGCGGACATCGGCCGGGTCAACGGTTTGCGGGTCGGTCAGAAAAGGAAGCTGCGGCAATTCGCGTTTGAACTCGGCGGCAAATATCCGGGCTCGCTCAGCGTCGGAGTTGAACAGAAATGCCATGCGATATTCCCAGTTCGTCTTTCCTTTATTCTTGATCACGCGCCGTAGCAGGATGCGCTGAAACAAATTAGAAGTGCGGCAGATCGAACTGATTTTTTCATCGATTTCCGCTCACATCGGTCAAGCACAAAGCCGCTTGCCGAGATTTTCGATCATCGTCCGGCACGCGGCGAGTTCTGTCGGCTCGATATATTCATCGGGCTTGTGGGCTCGGGCGATATCACCCGGACCGCAGATGATGGCGTCCATTCCGGCTGCCTGATAGAGCCCGGCTTCCGTGCCATAGCTGACTGCCGCCAGCGGCTCTTGCCCGGTCACTTCCCCCAGCAGGATTGCGAGAGGCGACCCGGCAGCAAGCGAGAGGGCCGGGTATTCACTGAGAAGCTCCCAGCGGGTTTCGAAACCCTGAGCCTCCAGTTGCGCCAGCGCGGCGCGGATCGGGTCCAGCAGGGCGGCCGGAGAGACGCCGGCGATGGCGCGTGCCTCGAGATTTGCCGTGCAGAGATCGGGGATGATGTTGACCGCCTGGCCGCCGCGGATGACGCCGACCTGGAGCGACGAGTAGGCGGGCTCGAAATTCCGGTCGAACGGCCCTGTTGCCAGCACTGATGCGGCCTCCACAGCCTCGCTCAGGATAGCTGCCATGGCGTGGATGGCGTTCAATCCCTGGTCCGGCCGGGAGGAATGCCCGGAGCGGCCACGAATTTCGACGCGGGCGGCGGCCTTGCCCTTGTGGGCGCGGATCGCCCGCAGGCCGCTCGGCTCGCCGATGATGCAGCCCTCCGGTTTGGCGCAGAGGTCTGGCAGCAGCCGGATCAGATGCGGTACACCGCGGCAGCCGGCCTCCTCGTCATAGGAGAATGCCAGGTGCACGGGTTGTGCAAGCGGCATGGCGGCGAGTGCCGGAAGAGCGGCGAGCCCGCAGGCGAGGAAGCCCTTCATGTCGCTGGTGCCGCGCCCGTAGAGCCGCCCAGCATCCTCGCGCAAGGCGAAAGGATCCGATGTCCAACCCGGCTCTCCAGCCGGTACGACATCCATATGGCCGGATAGCAGGATTCCGGGCACGTCTTTCGGACCTATCGTCGCAAACAGGTTGGCACGATCGCCCTCCGGCCCCATCGCTACCGTGACATTGGCGCCGCAGCCTTGCGCATAGAGGCGGATCCACTCGACGATTTCATGGTTGGCGCTGCCGACGACCGAGGGAAAGGCAACGAGCCTTGCCAGGATTTCCAGTTCCGTCATCACATCCACTCACATCATTCCTGGTTTGCCAAGATCCGTACCGTCGATCATGCGTTCGTATCGGAAAGGTGCCGGATCGACGCAAAGGTTTGTCTCCCAAGATCAGGTCGGCAGCCAGTCTTGCGGCCGCCGGGCCGATGGCGAAGCCGTGGCCGCTGACACCCGACGAGATGAAAGGCCTGGACGTGACCGAACACCGGAAATAACCGGAACGGCATCCGGCGTCGAATCCACCATGCCAACCCAGCTCTGGGCGGGGCGAATGCCCGCGAGTTCGGATAGGCGGCAACGAGGCGCGAGATGCCACGCTCGACTAGATTCTGGTCGGGAACAGGGTCGAGCGTGCGGACCTCCTCGAACGGCGAGATACCCTCGGCGTTCCAGCGACGGATCGCTTCCGGTCCCTTGAAGAACTGCCCGCCGATACCGAATGTGAGGCCCTTGCGGCGGGTCTGGAAGGTGCGCCAGAAATCCCGTGCCTGCAGCATGCCCCAGGGCGAAATCTGCAGTTGCCCCTGTCCCGTCAGTCCGATCGTATAGCCGCCGTCAAGCCGGCGCCGGATGGTCACGCTTTCCATCGCCACGCCACCTTCGGCTACCGCTTTGGCCGGAATAGTATAAAACGCGGTCGATTTCACCGAAGCTTGAAGAAAGCGCAATCTGTGATGGCGCAGGAACATGCCGCTCCATGCGCCGCCCGCGACGAGGACCGAGGAGCAGCGGATCAGCCCCTTTTCGGTGTCGACTCCACATATCCTGCTGTCCTGCGTTTCAAGCTCCCTCGCTGCGCAGTTCTGAAGGATCGTGGCCCGCAGCCGTCGCGCGCCTTTCGCTATTGCCGGCACCGCCAGTTCCGGCTCGGCACGTCCGTCATCCGGGGAGTGAACGCCGCCACGCCAGATCCTGTCGTTGCCGGGCAGCAGGGCCGAAATTTCGGCACCTGTCAACATTCGGGTATCCACGCCCAGCGGTCTTGCCATCGATCCCCAGCGCTCCCACCTGTCGAGACGCTCTGGGTGATCGTAGCGTAGACCAGCCCGCTGCGGCGGAAACCGGTCTCGCCGCCTGGTTCCACGTTCAGGCCGTCCCACATCCTCATGGCAATGCGCGAGCGCAAGTTCCCTGACATCGCGGTTCTGCTGCCTGCACCAGCCCCAATTACGATTGGATTGTTCGCCCGCGATTGCGCCTTTTCGACTAGGACGACCGAAACGCCGCGCTTTGCCAGTTTATAGGCCGTGGCGATCCCCCCCATGCCGCCACCGAGGATCACGACATCCGCCTGCCCGGGGCAGTCGTGATCGCATTCGACGCGGCGAACGGGAGGAGACATGCGATGTCCTTTTCGGCAATTTCCTGACGGCAGCCTTTCTCTGGCTGTTCTCGCCAATCATAAGGGGGTTTCTCGCGTGCGTTTGCTTAATGCCTGCTCGTTGCAGCGTAAAGTGCTGAAAGCAGTCCCGTCTGAAGAGAAATCTACGGCAGGAAATGCGTGACAATCCCCTGCAAGAGGCGGGAGAGGGCAGTGGAAAGCGGTTGTCGCGCCATGCTGGCCTTGTCTATGTTCTATAGTACCGGCGAGGGAGGAAAATTTGACCACGGAAGACTCGATGCGGCTTCAGTCGTTCGACCTGCAGCTTTCCGACATCGCGGAGATCGATCTCGAAAAACTGCATGCACTTTCGCTGATGGTCGGATGGCCTCATCGACGGAAGGACTGGCAGATGCTGCGCGAAAACGGATATGGTATCGTCGCGCAGGACGAGATCGGACGCGTCTTCGGCTCCGCCATGTGGTTTCCGTTTGCGGATGACTTCGTGACGGTCGGAATGGTCATAACCTCTCCTCGGCTGCAGGCCCACGGTCATGGCCGTTGGCTCATGGACCATGTCCTGAAGCAGACTGGATCGCGCCCGTTACGATTAAATTCCACCCGGGCTGCCCACAGGCTCTATCTCTCCATGGGTTTCACGGCCGAGAAGACGGTTTATCAGCGTCAGGGAACGGCTGTTCGGGCAGGTGAGCCAGAAATTCCGCATGGCGCGGTCCTGCGTGAGATCACGATGGGCGATCTGACGGAGCTGGTTGCTCTCGATTATCTCGCCTATGGCGCCGACCGGGCAGCATTGTTTGCGCGCTTGTTGCAGGTCTCCAAGGGCGTGGCACTGATACGCGACAACCGGATTGCCGCATTTTGCCTCTGCCGCAGTTTCGGACGAGGCACCGTGATCGGTCCGGTGGTTGCCTCTGACGATGCAGATGCGATCGTCGTCATCCATCCTCATGTCGCCGCCCACGAGGGAGACTTCCTGCGCCTCGATACCCGACAGAGGACGGGCACATTCCCGGAATTTCTGACGCGCTCGGGACTACCTGTCTTCGATACCGTCACCAGCATGTCGCTCGGCGGCACATGGTTTGCGGACGACCAGGCGGCAAAACCGGGCCATCCGCTGACCTATGCGCTGGTCAGCCAGGCGCTGAGCTGATTGTTTGCCGGAAGGAGCCGTGTTGCAAGGATCGAACTGCAGTTGAGATTGGCTCTGCCGGGGCACTTCTCCTCTCATCCGCTTGAATTCGGGACGTCCGAGTTCAGTCAATCGGTGTCAGCTGGCCCCGTTCAGGATCGTCGTCGGCGAATTCAAGTTATGCGGCCAAGGCGATGATAGAGGTTCGAATACTTGACCGATTCAGGGCGATCCTTCACCTCCCTCAGATAGTGTTCGATTGCCGCACGCATGAGGCCAAAATCCTCTTGAGAAAAAACGGCACGCGAGCGCTGAGGCTCGTTCGAAACTCTTTCGCTAGTCTCCGACATGTCTTCCTCCTGTTGAATACGAGTGGGCAGCAGTGCCCAGCTCGTGTGCTCCTCGCTCCCATCCCGCCTTATGCGGCGAACTGGTTCATCGTGTTGTGTTCGCCGCTTGCCTTGAGAGCGGCCTCGTCGGCGAAATATTCCTTGTGATCATCGCCGATGTCCGAGCCTGCCATGTTCTGGTGTTTTACGCAGGCGATGCCTTGGCGTATCTCCTTGCGCTGAACGTTTGCCACATATCCGAGCATGCCTTGATCGCCGAAATATTCCCTTGCCAGGTTGTCGGTTGAAAGCGCCGCAGTGTGATACGTCGGCAGCGTGATGAGGTGGTGGAATATGCCTGCCCGAAGTGCAGCGTCGCGCTGGAATGTGCGGATCTTTTCGTCAGCCTCATCCGCAAGCTGGGTGCCGTCGTAGTCCTCGCTCATCAACCTAGATGGGTCGAACCCGGACACATCCTTGCCTTCCGCTTTCCAGCCGTCGAAGACCTGCTGGCGGAAACTCAGCGTCCAATTGAACGAAGGCGAGTTGTTGTAGACGAGCTTGGCGTTTGGGATAACCTCACGAACCCGGTCGACCATCGCGGCAATCTGATCGATGTGCGGCTTTTCGGTTTCGATCCATAGGAGGTCGGCACCGTTCTGCAGAGCGTTGACGCAATCGAGTACACAACGGTCGGCGCCTGTGCCCTCGCGGAACTGATAAAGGTTCGATCGGAGGCGCTTCGGTCGCAGGACCTTCGAGCCTCTCGTGATCAGCACCTCGCCGTTGCGACGCTGTCCTTCGCCGACCTCCTCGCAATCCAGGAACGAATTATACTGATCGCCGATATCGCCCTCGCTGGTGCTGAACGCGATCTGCTTGGTCAGACCCGCGCCAAGCGAATCGGTGCGTGCGACGATGATGCCCTCATCGACACCCAATTCGAGGAAGGCATATCGGCAGGCGCGGATCTTGGCGACAAAATCCTCGTGCGGAACAGTGACCTTGCCGTCCTGGTGGCCGCACTGCTTCTCATCGGATACCTGGTTTTCGATCTGAAGGGCGCAGGCGCCGGCCTCGATCATCTTCTTTGCGAGCAGATAGGTGGCCTCGGCATTTCCAAAGCCGGCGTCGATGTCGGCGATGACCGGAATGACATGGGTTTGGTATGTGTCGACCGAATGCTGCAGCTGACACGCACGGGCAACGTCACCCGCTGCTCGCGCACGGTCGATTTCCCTGAAGATCATCCCGAGTTCACGGGCATCGGACTGGCGCAGGAATGTGTAGAGCTCTTCGATAAGTCTTGGAACGCTCGTCTTTTCGTGCATCGATTGGTCAGGAAGCGGCCCGAATTCGGACCGCAGAGCTGCAACCATCCAGCCGGACAGATAGAGGTATCGGCGCTCCGTCGAACCGAAATGCTTTTTCAGCGCAATGACTTTCTGCTGGCCAATGAAGCCGTGCCAGCAACCCAGCGACTGCGTGTATAGGCTCGAATCCAGGTCGTAGGCGGCCATGTCTTTGCGCATGATCGCGGCGGTATAGCGAGCAATATCAAGGCCGGTACGGAACAGGTTTTGTAGGCGCATGCGGGCGACCGCTTCGGCGGCAATACCCGTCCACTTTTCGTTGGCCCCGACAAGTCTGTCGGCATCTTCAACCAGGGCTTGGTACGACATGGTTCCTCCAAAAATCTCGTGCGGCGACGCAAAGGGGATAATCGACGAGGTGCGAGGCGTGAAGGCTTGCTGATGTCATGTTGTCAAGCTTTACAAAAATCTGTTGTAATGTTGTAATATCTTTATGGAAAAGCAGGGTGTCTATCTTGGGCCGCGCTTGCGGCGGCTGCGGCATGATCGCGGTCTGACGCAAGCCAATATGGCAGCGGACCTCGAGATCTCGCCATCATATATTGCTCTGATGGAGCGCAACCAGCGGCCGGTGACTGCCGAAACGCTGCTGAAATTGGCCAGGGCCTACAAAGTTGATTTCTCCGACTTTGTCGACGAGACCGGCCCGGATCTGATCGCTCGACTTCAGGCGGTCATGCGCGATCCGATCTTCGCCGATATCGACATCCTGCCGCTGGAGATTGCCGACGTCGTGCATAGCTTCCCGGGCGTCGCCGAGGCGATGCTGCGTCTCCACACGGCTTACAGGGAAGAACAGTTTGCGCTTGCCGACCGCAGGCAGGAGGGTTCGCAGAACGATGTCGAGATATCATCCGATCCGGTTGCCGCGGTGCGCAGCTTTCTGTCCGCACGCCGCAACTGCTTCCCGGTGCTCGATGCTGCTGCGGAAAAGCTGGCGGCCAAAGTGACCGAGGTCGGCGGTTTCGTTTCATACTTCAAGCAGCGTCATCAGTTGCGGGTGAGGCGACTGCCCTCGGACGTGATGACCGGCTCGCGACGGCGGCTGGATTGGCACCGAAAGGACCTGTTGCTCGATGACAGCCTGGATACGGCAAGTCAGAATTTTCAATTGGCCCAACAACTCGCCTATCTCGAATTCGATCAGGACATCCGAAATGCCACGCAGGAGGGCAATTTCGAAAGCGAGAGCGCGCGTCGCCTGGCACATCGGGCGCTGGGCGCCTATTGCGCAGCGGCGATTGTCATGCCTTACGCCGCTTTTGCGAAGGCGGTAGAGACCCGTCGCTATGACATCGAAGCACTCTCCCGGCAGTTTGGAACGAGTTTCGAGCAAACGGCACATCGCCTGACCACGCTGCAAAAGCCAGGACAGGAGCGCGTACCATTTTTCTTTATTCGAGTGGATCCCGCCGGAAACGTCTCCAAGAGGCTGAACACCGGCACCTTCCCTTTTGCCCGGCATGGCGGCGGCTGTCCCCTCTGGAAGGTCCATCAGGTGTTCAGAACGCCGCGCAAGGTGGTCACGCAGTGGCTGGAACTGCCCGACGGCCACCGCTTCTTCTCGATCGCCCGTACCGTCAATTCTGGCGGCGGTGGGTTTGGTACTCCGAGCGTCGAACGCGCGGTGGCGCTCGTGTGCGAAGCGCATCACGCTGAACGTCTGATCTATTGCGAGGATCCAGATCGAGCGGATGGGTCGACTCCGATCGGAATCACATGTCGGCTTTGTCACCGGACCGAGTGCACGTCTCGATCGGAACTGCCGATTGGCCGTCAAATCGTGCCGGACGAATACCGTCGCACCGAAGCACCGTTCGGGTTCTCCGATTCCTGAGGGCCACCTTCGCCTGCTATCTGCTTGACGACTTCCTCGATGCAGCGCGATCGGTCACAAGGTCGGCGGACCTCGCGTCAAAGGGGGCGATGCCGATCTTGCAAAGATGGCGCAGCTCGCCGCCGCCCAACTTGAATATATCGGTGTTTCTGACACAGAGCAGCTTCGCAAGGGCATAAACACCCATTCGCAGGGCGAGGGCGGATTGCGGTATCGAGGACAAGCGTGAATACTGTTCGGCATCGCTAAAACTGCTCGCCGAAATATAACGGATATCGCCTCTCATGTACCTCAAGCAAGGCTGCGGGCCATCGCCGCATTCCGGCAGTTTCCCGCAACGGACGCCGGTCAAAAGAAGCGTAGTGACCGGGCGAGTGTTCCTGATCTTCCCGACAGCGATGAAGGGAACGGCGAAGGCAGCTATGCATGGCACCTGCAGCCGAAATGCTCCATGCCGAACGCCTCCCTATCTGAAGCAGTGAAGTCCGTTAATGGGGGCACTGTTTCTTTAACTTACCAAGGTACGGAGAAGATCGCGGTGAAAGATGGAGTGGTTGCCG
This sequence comes from Arminella tubonensis, assembly GCF_003240585.1. Taxonomy (GTDB): domain Bacteria; phylum Pseudomonadota; class Alphaproteobacteria; order Rhizobiales; family Rhizobiaceae; genus Rhizobium; species Rhizobium tubonense. The sequence continues at coordinate 16,352 of NZ_PCDP01000028.1, read as the reverse complement.
CCCTCCCCAGACGGCATCGCAATGTGCCAGGATAGTGGTGTTTACAGCCACTGAGCGGAAAGGACGGCAACCGTCACGAAAGATACAATGATCGGGGTGGATTTGGCAAAGACGGTTTTTCAGCTTCATGGGGCGTCGATGACGGGGGAGCTGAAGTTCCGGAAGAAATTGTCACGGGGGAGTTTTGCCAGATTTATGGCCGAGCAGCCTCCAGCGGTGATCGTGATGGAAGCCTGTGGCAGCGCGCATTATTGGGCCCGGGAGATGAGAGGTATGATAGCATTGGCCAACAAAATGGCGCGTATGATTTGGGTCGTGCTTACAAAAAATGAGGATTATCGAGTTCCGACACGGGCAGCCGTAGCATGATCGATATGCCACTGCTGCTTGGCGTCGGATAAAGAGGGAGTAAGAAGGCGACGACCCGAATGGGCAAAATGATCGAACAGATCTGGATCAGGAAAACCAGTGTAGTATCTTGAGCATCTGAGCTCGTTTGAAAGATTTGGACCTGATCCGCAGATCACCATACCGGCCAGCGGCTTTTGACATGCCGCATTTAAAGGCCTGACAGAAGACCGCACTCGATCACTCGAATATTTGGGTTAGAAACTTCTTGCGCCACGGGCGGCAACCACAGACGATACTACGTCGATTGCAAGGTCTGCCAACGCAACCAGTTTCTGTATCGACCTTAAAAACGGCGCAACCGTGTTCGCATCGCGTCAAAAGGCGCCCAACGGTGCAATATCGAGCGGGCTGATAATCGTCAGACGAACGGCATCGCACCAACAAGTTGAACGAAGTCTACCGGAAGCTGCCTTGCGAGAGGCACTGTTGAACCAACAAAGGCCAGCTTCTTCCGCCGAACCCTTGTCCTCGCGGGGCTTGAGGTTTCATGCAAGAAAACGGAGCATGACATGACCACGATTTCCCGCCGAAGTCTCTTAGTCGCGGCCGCCGGCGCAACCGCTTTTGCTGCGGCTTCGCGCACGACCGTCGCCCAGCAGTCCCATGACAATGCGAACGCTGTCGACGCCGGCACCCCCTTTGTGCTGCCGCCGCTCCCCTACGCGACCAATGCGCTCGAGCCACATATCGACGTGCAGACCATGGAACTCCATCACGGCAAGCATCACGCTTCTTATGTCAATAATCTAAACGAGGTGGCGAAGACGGCGCCGCAGATCGCAGAGCATCCGATGGAGTACGTGCTTGCCCATCTCAACCAGGTGCCGGAGCACATCCGCACTACCGTGCGTAACAATCTGGGCGGCCACGTCAATCATTCGATGTATTGGCTCGTCATGAACGGCAATGGCGGCAAGGCCGACGGTGAGGTATTGCAGGCGATCGAGCGCGATTTGGGCGGGATGGAGAAGTTGCAGCGCGACTTCAACGCTGCCGGCGGCGGTGTCTTTGGATCCGGCTGGGTTTTCGTAACGGTCAACGCCAAAGGAAGGTTAGCGATCGAAGCGAGCTCCAATCAGGACACGCCGTTGATGGACGGCAAGCGCGTCCTGTTCGGCAACGACGTGTGGGAACATTCCTACTATCTCCGATACCAGAACCGTCGCCCCGATTATCTGAAGGCATGGTGGAACCTGGTAAACTGGCCAAAAGTCGCCGAGCGCTATGCCGCTGCTAAGCAAGGAAATTTGACGATCTGAGCGAAGTTGCGACCTTGGCGTCGATCAGAATTCCTAATGGCGGTCTCCCGGATATGGGTAAGCCTTCACAGCGATCAACATCCACGCAGATTGGGGGCTCCGCCGTCTTCGAAAAGCATCTCCGAGCCCTCCGTCGCAAGCCACCTTAATGTGATTGCGGCCACCAATCGATCCGCATGCTAACGCCCATATTAATGACTTTTGAATATTAGCTTGAGCTGATACTATTCCGCCGCGAGTGCGACAATATAAGGTTTATCATGCGGCGTGGGCTGATATTTGCTGTCTTTTTTGCATGGGCCGTGTTCTGCGCTCTGGCAGGCTTTGTTGTCGCCGACGAAGATGACATGACCACAGGTGAACGGCTTGCTGCATTGTTGCGTGCTAGCCGGACCGTGATCTCAAGTCATCAAAAGCTTATCAACGACGAATCCCTTGGAAATAAAGACCTCACAGGTCAACGCGTCGTCAACGAGGCGCTGCAGATATTCGCTCAGCGCAAAGGCGATCAGAACCTCAGCCCTTTAGATCGGCAATTGTTCGCTGCCCAGGTCGCCGCGATCAAGGAAGTCGTCGATGAGCATCAAGGCATGATCGATATGAAGGGTGTCGGCTTCAAGGGGTTCATTCCTGCGACTTTCGCTCGACTGGTCAATGAACGCTTCGAGGAAAAGGTTGGCGATAAGGCAAAGATAAAGGTGACAGCGCCGGAGGACCTCATCCGGAATCGCAAAGCGCGCCCGGATGAATGGGAGCAGCATGTCATAGAGCACAATTTTCAGTCTCCGGATTGGCCGAAAGGCACATCCTTCACTGAGGACGTGGAAGTGAATGGCCGGCAGTCTTTTCGTATGCTTATTCCTGAATATTACTCGGCATCCTGTCTGACTTGTCACGGTGGACCGAAAGGAGAGGTCGACGTGACGGGCTATCCAAAGGAGGGTAAGGCTGAGGGCGATTTGGGCGGTGCGATCAGCATTACGCTATTCAAATGAGCGCCTTTTTTACCATTCCGACGCGGTTTAGCCGCCTTGCGGATCGAAAGATTCCGTTGCGCCTTGTCTGCCTTTCTGCTGCCCTTCTAGGCGCGTTGCTGGTGAGCGTTGCCTTCATGGTGCATGATTTGCGCGAAAACCAGCGGCGTGTTCAGGAGGCGAATGAGCGCTTTCACATGTTCGATGAAGCCGCCAAGGCGCATCGTCATTTTGGCGAGGTGCGCTATTGGCTGACGGATCTGTCGGTCAGCCTCTTAACCCTCTCCGAACGGCGTGCGGAAGAAGCCCGTAAAGCGCTGGAACAAGATTTGGCCCGGATCAAGGTCTTCGCGCCCGACGAAGCTATTACGATCCTGCAGGGATCGAACGCCTACTACGGAAAGGCGATGGAGGCCGTTGACGCCTATACCAATGACAACAGGGTCATCGGCAACACTCGACTGGCGGCAGCCAGGAGTTATAGTGACCAAATCGATACCGTACTCAAGTCGCTTGAACAGCGGCTCGAGAACGAGGCTGACCTGGCACGGGACGCGGCCGATGCAACGGCGCAAAACGCCTATATGCGTGCTCTGATCGCAGCCGGCGTGACGACGGCGGCCTGCATTGTGATGACGTGGCTGGTGCTACGCTCGATCCTGGTGCCGCTCGGCCGGGTCGACAAGGCCATGACTCAATTGACCAGTGGGGAAGAGAATGTCGAGTTGCCGCCAGAAGGCAGCGACGAATTCGGAAAGCTATCCAAAACGCTGCGATTGCTTCGTGACAGTCAGGCACAGCGTCGCGAGCTGGAAGCTGCCGCCGAGCGTCAGCGCAACACGGTGATGACGGCCATGGAAACGATTCCCGATGGGTTCGCATTCTTTGACGGTGACGACCGCCTCGTTATGGTCAACCAGCGTTATCTCGAACTGTTTCCAGAGATTGCGGATATCATGACGCCTGGACGAGCCTTCGAAGATATCGTTCGGGCACAGGCCGAACGTGGCACGACGGATACCGGAAGCGGCGGCATTGAGAACTGGGTCGATGAGGCCGTGCGGCGTCACCGGGAGCCGCGTGGCATGATCGAGCGGCAATTCGCCAATGGAACATGGTTGCGCATCGCCAAACGGAAGACGCCGGAGGGCGGCACTGTCGCGGTATATACAGACATATCGGACTTGAAGAATCGACAGGCGGCGCTGGAGGAGGCAAGGCGCGGCGCTGAGGTCGCCAGCGAAGAAAAGAGCCGCTTCCTTGCTTCCATGAGCCACGAGCTACGCACCCCCTTGAACGCGATCATCGGCTATAGCGAGATACTGATCGAGGACGCCAGCGATCTTGGACAGACCGAATTCATTGCTGATCTCAACAAGATAATGGGATCGGGGCGCCATCTCCTGGCGCTCATCAACGACATTCTCGACCTTTCTAAGATCGAGGCGGGGAAGATGGAGCTCTACGTTGAGCGCCTCAGCCTGAAGCAACTTCTTGTGGACGTTCAAAATACCGTTGCACCGCTGATTGCCAAGAAGGGCAATCGTCTGACGGTGACCACCTCGATCGAACGGGACGACATCGAAACCGATAAGACCAAGCTGCGGCAGAATCTGTTCAATCTTCTCTCCAATGCCGCCAAATTCACGGAGAACGGTGAGATCAGGCTTTCGGTGCGGCGTTACGCGGACGATGTTGGCGAATGGCTTGAATTTGCCGTGAGTGATAATGGAATCGGCATGACGAAGGAGCAGCAGCGAAAGTTGTTTCAAGCATTCGTTCAGGTTGATTCGTCAACGACGCGAAATTACGGCGGTACCGGCCTCGGTCTGACGATCACCCAGCATTTCGTCAAGATGATGGGTGGTTCCATTGCCGTCGAAAGCGAATTCGGAACGGGCTCCACCTTCCGCTTTACGATCCCTGTAATCAGCAGAACAGACGCTGCCCAGGATACAATGCCTCAAAGTGATGCTCTGGAGGGCGCCAGCGTGCGTCCCACCGTCCTCGTTATCGACGACGAGGCGCGAGCCCGTAAATTCGTCGCCGACGCCGTTCGCGGCGCCGGTTTTGCCGTGGTCGAGGCAGAGGGTGGGGAAGAAGGATTGGCGAAGGTTCGCAAATTGCATCCCGACGCGATTATCCTTGACGTGATCATGCCGGGTCGGGACGGTTGGTCCGTCTTGCGTGAAGTCAAGTCGGACAAGGCCCTCTGCAATATTCCCGTCATCCTCGCGACTGTCGTGGCGGATCGCGAGATGGCCATGGCCTTCGGTGCTGCTGACCATCTGATAAAGCCGATCGATCCTCAGCAGCTCATCGATACGCTGAATGCGGTTGCCGGCGAAGGTCGTCGCGACGTGCTAATCATCGACGACGATTCGGCAACCCGCGAGCTTTTTCGCAGGGTGCTCATCCGCGAGGGTTGGCGGGTTCGGGAAGCCTCAGATGGTCGTCGCGGTCTTGAGCAGCTTGAAGCCGGGCGGCCGACGATCATAGTCCTCGACTTGATGATGCCGAACATGGATGGCTTCGCACTGCTTCAGGCGATTAGCGACAGGCCGGACTTTGCAGATATCCCCGTCGTTGTCGTTACATCAAAAGATCTGACGCGAGAAGAGCTGGATTGGTTGGGCATTCGTGCGAAAGAGGTGGTTAGAAAAGGCACCAAAGGTCGCACCGATCTGATCGCCGCGTTGAAGCGCCATTTTCCGGTGGCTGAAGAGGCGTGAGGAGAGGGAACTAGGATGGTCAAGATTCTTCTTGTCGAGGACAATGAGATGAACCGCGATATGCTCTCCCGCCGGTTGGAGAAACGCGGATATGAAGTTGTAAGCGCCACTGACGGGCTGGCCGGGGTCGAGGCGGCCGTAGCCACGAAGCCGGATTTGGTCCTGATGGATATGAGCCTTCCTGTCATTGATGGCTGGGAAGCGACGAAGCGGATCAAAGGCAATCCCATCACTGCCGCCATACCGGTGATAGCGCTCACTGCCCATGCCATGGCCGGGGATCGGGAAAAGGCAATCGAGGCCGGTTGTGACGACTACGACACCAAACCGATCGAACTACCGGGATTGCTCGACAAGATCGCCCGTTTGACCGGAGGTTGAGGATCGTGGCTCAATCTCGGGACATCGGCCATCGCATGTACATTGCCAGGATCGCCCAGAATATCGTCGATCCGGCGCAAGCCATTCTGGGCTATCAGGAACTGATTACGGAGGAGGTGCGCGAAGCTGGACCCAGCGATGCCTTGCCAGACCTTGAAAAGATATTGAGCGCCGCCCGAGAGCTGAATGCATTGATCAAGCGGCTTCTCGACGTCGAGACGCCGGATAGCCGGAATGCCCCGTCGCTCGACAGGCTTTTGCGGCATGATCTCAGAACGCCCATGAATGCCATTCTCGGCTATTCCGAAATGTTGATCGAGGACTTCGCCGATACCTTGCCGGCGCGTCTGCTTGAGGATATCGCGAAGGTCATTCATGAAGGCCGCAACTTGCTCGCACAAATCGACGAGACGCTCGATAGATCTGTCGAGACGGAGGAGGAATCTCAGCCCAAATTCGATGGAACGATCGCGGCTGATCTCGCAAGGACAATGGCCGTCCGTCCTTCGCCTGTCACTGAATATGCAGGGCGTATTCTCATCGTCGACGACACTGCGGCAAATCGCGAATTGCTTTCCAGACGTCTCCACCGCGATGGACATGCCGTTGTTGCGGCAAGCTCTGGCGAGGAGGCGCTTCGTATCCTTGATCGACAGGAATTCGACCTCGTATTGGTCGATGTGCTGATGCCGGGCATGAACGGCATCGAGCTTCTCGGCCGGCTTAAGTCAGACCGACGCTTTCGCGAGATCCCAGTCGTAATGGTTTCCGGGCTGACGGATGATGACGCCGTAGCCCGCTGCATAAAGGCAGGAGCCGAGGACTACCTCCGCAAGCCAATCAATCCCGTTCTCCTGCGAGCGCGTATTGCCGCATGTCTCGAACGTCGTCGTTGGCGCGCGCGCGAAAATCAATATCTGGCGCAGATAGAGTTCGAGAAGGAGCGGGCAAACGCGCTGCTTCACGCAGTTCTTCCGAAGCAGGTGATAAAGCGGCTTGCGGAGGGGGAGGAAGTGATCGCCGATCGCATCGATATGGTAACGATCATTTTTGCAGATATCGTTAACTTCACTGAATTCGCAGCTCGAACGCCGGCTGCAGCACTGGTCCGGAGACTGGGAGATCTGTTTACCCGTTTCGATGCACTTGCCGATCAATATGGCATCGAAAAGATCAAGACGATCGGCGACGCCTATATGGCGGCAGCGGGATTGCCGGATCCCCGCGCGGACCACGCACTTGCGGCGGTAGCGTTCGCAAAAGCACTGCTCGCTGAACCATCGGGAACCCTCGGTTGCGGACCACCGTTCCTCTTGCGAGTTGGCATCCATAGCGGGCCGGTCATCGCCGGCCTGATCGGCCGGAAGCGCTTTGCCTATGATGTTTGGGGACACACGGTAAACGTTGCCAGTCGTATGGAGTCCTGCGGAATACCGGGTCGAATTCAGATATCGCAAACGACATTCGATGCACTTGGCGAAGGGCGTGTAAACGCCCGCCGTGAAATCATGGATATTCGTGGGATCGGAAAATACACGACTTACCTGTTAGAATGACCGGTCATATCGCGGTGTGCTGCGCCAGCCAGCTATCGCTGGGCACTTCTGGGGTTGCCGCCCGTTTTGAAAAGAAGTTTCTGACCTTTGTTCGTGTGATCGAGCGCGGTCTTCTGTCAGGCCTTTCGTTGCGGCGCTTCCAAAGGCCGCCGGCCGGTAGCCTTCCACTTTGAGATTTCACCGCCTCGAGTGACAAGGCCTGAATATCTGCTGGTGCCAACCTTTATGCACCAACTGGGAATACGGCGAAACGTTAATGATGCTTGCCGGGGCCCTGAACGTCTGACGCCGAATCTTACGCTCGGCCTGGCTCAACGACTTGACGGATCGGTAAAACATCCCGCTTACAACCTTGATTCACGCCCGGTGCAACCACATGATCAGGCGTTTAGGCAGACGGCTGCGCCTTGGGCGCCTGGCCATTTTGTAAATGCGCAGGCCGCTATTTTTAGACTGATCCCGCCTCTGGAATTCTCCTTGCCCTGCTCTAACTTTAGCTGCTCGCAGCGAGGACAAAGCAATGCAAAAAGTCAAATACCATCGCTTTGATGTGAAGCGGGAAATCGACGGCTCGTGGACGGTGTTTGACGTCTTCACCGGCATGTCAGTCATGTTCGCTGGAAGAGCCATGCGCGGCCTGGAAGGAGAGATATCTCGGCAACTGGTCAACATGTTGAACGATCGAGACGTGCTACGACGTGCGTCGCTGGGCTCCTAGAGCTTAACAGGAAGTAAACATCCCGATTTCCGATTTAACCACGTCGCTAAGGCAAACGGTTAACCTCCCTCGTCCCAAATGCGGATCCGATCGTAAAAAATGGGATACCAACATGACGTATGGTATAGTCTTTGTCTCCGCCTTAGCGGCAATGATCGTGGCTATTGCGGTCGTCGAAAAACATCCTCCCCGCCAAGACTCCACTGACAGCGGCAATGCCGTCGTTGAGCATGCGATCCCATAGCATGTCGGCGCAAGCGTATGTCAGCCGGTGATAACACGCTGATTGCAAAACCAAACCTTTCCTCAGCTCTCAGAAAGACCCTTTGCTACCCATGCCTTCATCAATCGTCCAACGACGCGCCGCCGCTGAAACCATTCTCGCCAAAATGCGGTTGGCAGGAGTGACCCTCGACAGTGATCCAGCGGTGGGAGATTTGATTGACCAATGGATTGACGGCCAACTCGGAATGCCTGAAGTGCTTGACAGATATCAGCAGCTCTTGAAGGACCGCTATGTCGGCCGCCGCAAGGGGGCGGCTGCCGTTCTCGCCGACCAATGGGGAGAACACATTCTGACGTCGACAGCCGATCTGCTTCAGGAGGCGGAGAAACCGATCAAAGACACGTGACGCCTTGAGCCTCGTGGCTTCAGGCAACGCGGCGGCGACCACAGCAAAAAAGACCCGCTGCCGGTCAGGGTGTCGGGTCTGTAAAGGCTAGAGACGGGCGCATATGCACACGAAAGTTTGCTGGCCGGGATAAATTCCATGATTCTAGTAAAGCCCGACGATACCCTAGTTCGAATGATCCAGGTTAGCCTCGGAAGCCGCGATTAAGAGCGTCTGGCGAACCTCTTCCGGCGATTTCTCTTCATTGAAGTCATCCAGAACGGTCATTTGAGCCTTGTGACGCGCTGGACCATCTTCGCGGGGCCATCCATCAGGAGCTTACCGGCTCCGATGACTGTGTGCACGGTCTTGTACTCGCGGGCGACGAGGATGCGGACAGGTCGGAAAGTGCTCCGGTCCCTTTCCATCGATCACTCCATTAGCAAAGCAAACTCGGCCAGTCGGCTAACGACGATGCCGCACCAGACAACGGCCATTCCAGCCATTAGATTTCCGACGCAAGAGCTATCGTCGTTGTCTTCATCGCCTCGCTCGCTTTTTTAGGCCAGAACTTCATATCCGTGCTCTTGCGGTCTGGATCGGTGGGCGTAACCAGGGCAAGGTTGCGCGGAACCTTGTCGGTGATGAACTTACCGGATTCTTCAACAGCAAGAATGAACACATGCCGGGCCTCCACCGGCGGCAGGTTGCCCTGCAGAACTCGGAACAGATCGCGACCGCATAGCGATGGGCGTCCCCTCCTTCCCGTGGCCATCGGTTCAGAAATATGTCACTGGCTTCTGTAGTGGACCACACGACCCGGAACTAACCGAGCCGGCCAAGTTCCATATAGACGCCGTCCGTCCAGATTTTATCGGACACCAAGGGCATGACGCCCTCCACTAAAGGCAAAAACTGCGAGGGAACGGAACTGCGGGTGATTCGTTCCGTGGGGAGTTGGGTTTGATGAGGTGCGCGAAACTAACCGCATAGCCCACTCTTGGGCGCTCGGGATCAGGTAGCGTTGCCTCGTACCAATAGCTTCTTGATGCTCCTTCCTTGCCCGCTTGTCCCGTCGCAACAGGCGGGGCTTTTTTATAATGGTGAGGACGTCGACCAGCGCACGGATACGCTGGGACCAACGGGGGTGGTCACGCTCGCGGAAACGCTCGACGCCCCCGGTCCTGTAATGAATAACATTTGAGCGGGTTCCGACGTTTGGAACAATCGAAGTCGAGATTTGTTTTTCCGACGCTCGCCTCCAACGAGTGAGCAACGTGGAAGGCCAGGCGCCATCCCTCCCTCGGACCCGGCGTCTGGCCGACCAGTGCAAGGCAGTGGGCGCTGAAGTGCTCGAATGTCGCGAGAGTCGGTCAGCTTCATCAGCGATCCTTTATGCCGCCTGCGGATGTTTACTTCAGGAATGTCATGACCGCCCTTGAGCACACGCTGCCGAACGCGCTCGACATTCGTCTTAACGGAATCCAGGGCGACGTAATACAATCCTACTGTGAACCCGGCCGCCTTTGCTTCCTGCATCGACCGTATTGATTGCAGGCTACTCAGTGTCGTCCCGAAAATAAAGCTTTGCCGGTTTTCCATCATCTGCGGCTCTGCCAGCCTGCATGTCGGTCGATCTGCCATCGTGGCCCGAGGGTATCGCCTTGGCGATTTCATCTGCGTTGATCCAGACACCTTCGAGATCGGGTTTCGCCTCTGCGACGTCACGGAGCTCAAAGGTGCTATCGACGAAGACTTTGACCGTGCCCTTGTCGATTAGCATCCGAATCTCCTGCTCCGCCGATCAAGTCGAACACCAGGTCGACTGGTTCGACGAGGTCCTCGAACCTTCAAGGTTGTAGTCGATTACCTGGTCGGCGCCGAGATCGGATGCGAAGTCCTTGTCCCCGGAAGATACTGTGATCGCGACCCATGCGCCTTTGCCTTGGCGACCTGGATGGCGAACTGCCCCACACCGCCAGGGCCCCCGTGAATGAGGACGGGCTGTCCGGAACGCAGACTGCGCTGATCGAAAAGGCCCTGCCATGCCGTGATGCCGGCGAGAGGCACGGCGGCTGCACCGACTGCGTCGAGCGATTCGGCTTGACCACGACCTTCGTCCGATTTTGCCAGAACGAATTCCTCGTATCCGCCGTGTTCCGGCGAGAGAAAGGCAAAGACCTCGTCGCCGATCAGGAAGCTGGAAACTTCGTCGCCAGCCGCCGCGATTTCGCCGCTGACGTCGCGACCAAGCACGTAGGGAAGATCCTTTTCGGTGACCACCGGGTACTTGCCCTCTCGCATCTTCGCATCGACCCGGTTGACACTTGCGGCGAAGACTTTGATCAGGACTTCGTTGGCTGCCGGGGTCGGACGATTGATCTCCTCAATTGCCATGACCTCAGGCCCGCCGAGGATGGGCACAGCTTGCATGATGAAACTCCTTTGATGGTCGGGATTGTTGGTTTGCCTAAGCGGAAACAGCACCGCGAAGCGATTGTTCCTAGGCAGGTGGCAGGCAGGGAACAACTGCGCCGATGATCGGTTTCGCCCTATGCGAACAGGACGCACGATGTCCACCGGGAATTAGGCGGATGGAGTGTCTGGCGAACCCTCACGACAGGAGCAACCATGTCATTGAAAGCACTTGCCTTGAATGGCACTCTGAAGTTTTCGGATTCTTCCGAGGCATCCTCCACCGGTAAATTGCTCGAACTTATCGCCGGAGAGTTCAAGAAGCATGGCGTCGAAACCGAGGTCATTCGACTTGCCGATCACAACATCAAGCCGGGCGTGACCTCTGACGAAGGCGAAGGCGACGCCTGGCCGGATATTCGCAGAAAGGTCCTGGAAGCCGATATCTTGCTCGTTGGCACCCCCATCTGGCTCGGGCAGCCCGGAAGTGTTTGCAAACGGGCGCTGGAGCGGATGGACGCATTTCTCGAAGAGACCGACGATCAGGGCCGTATGGTCTCATACGGCAAGGTCGCCGCGGTTGCGGTGGTCGGCAACGAGGACGGCGCTCACCACGTTTCGGCGGAGGTCTTCCAGGCCCTCAATGATGTCGGCTTTACGATCCCGGCCAATGCCGTGGCCTACTGGGTCGGTGAGGCAATGGGATCGACGAACTTTGTTGATCTGAAAAGGACCCCGGAAGCCGTTCAGACGATGATATCCATGCTGGCCCGTAATACGGCCCATCTGGCCAAGCTTCTGCAGCAGTCCCAATATCCGGAGGAAGAGGGGTAGTCGTGTCTATGGCTTCCGTAAGTCGCACGGTGCGCGTACCGCCTTCGAAGAACCGCATGCGGGAGCACGGAGCTTGAGCGTGCTGCAGCGACAAGCAGACGCCTGTAGATGCTGCGATCTCTTTAACCATGACCCAAAAGGGTTGTCCTGGTTGGCGAACGGTCAGGAGACTACGAGGACATCGCCGGCAAACCTTTCGTGGCCCCGCGGGCAGGCTGCACGACGTATGCCTTGAGGAGGCCGGCGTTGACCGTTCGCTCTGTTACGTGACGAATGCGGTCAAGCACTTCAAGTTCGAACAGCGCGGCAAGCGGCGCCTCCACGCGAAGCCAAACGCAGGCGAGGTACAACGATTGCGTGGTGGCTGGGAAGCGAACTTGATATTCGATGGCCTGATCTGATCGTGGCGCTTGGGCGACGGCCCTTTACACTGGGCGGTCGTCCGACTGACGAAGGAGCGGGCCAGGTTCTGCAAGCAGCCTGCATGCAGATCCTCGTCACGATCCATCCTTCCTACCGGTTTCGCATCCGCAATCACGGTGATCGTGAGAGATCGGCGACGCTTTGCCAGCGACCTCCGGGGTATCCGCCAACATCTGGATCACTGAGCGATGCCCGCAGGGCGAAACGCTTAAGGATCGAAGGAGCCGACCGCCGGAAGTTGCGGCTGGGGCCCGAGCTGTTCTTCATCGGTCCGAAGGTTTTCGGTGAGATCGCCGAGGTGCAGCACGAGACCACGGGGCCGCAGCGACCGCTTCGTCGATTATGGCCAGACGACGCCTCCAAGGCCTTCTAGCATCCAAGGTCATCGTCGCAGGGATCGTCATACGGCGGCGTTAGCATGATCACTGTCCTTCCGCATCAAATAAGCGGCTTATCAGCGCTTCGGCTGCTTGCCAAAGTCCTTGCGCAGTTCGTCCTTGGCCCGGTCCAGCGTTGCCAGGCGTGATTTGGACAACTGCTTGCCGGCGCGATTGATATAGAAGGTCAGCATCGACATCGCAGATTGGAACGGGCTCGCCTTTCGCCGGGGGCTTTCTTCGGCGGAATGTTTGAGCGAGTCGGCGATCTTCTTGGCACCGCGCTGTTTAAACACCCCGCCTTCGAGGTCCATCGCGTCGCTATTGTCGGTCACGTCTTGCGACCATTTTTGCTTCTGCTTCTTTTTCGGCATGGGAGCCTCCTCAAGGGAAAGGCGTCATTGTGACGCTGTGTCAAACTCAATAATGAGCGTGGAGTTCGTTGCGTTTTCGGGTCGCAGCGGCTTTTTTGGCGGGAGTGGAACGCTCTTCGTTGGTCCTTGATGCAGCCGCCGCCGCACCTCCCTTGAGCCCGCCGTTTTCAATTGAGGCATGGTTTTCGGCATGGCCCCGGCCGGCGCGGCCTTCTTGCCGCCACCGCTTTCCTTATTGACAGTGGCGCCGGCTCGGCGCTCAGCTTCTTTTTCGGAGACGCGACGATCTGCGACGCCCTCCTCGATATGCTCGGCCTTGCGATTTTGGTTGTCGGTATAGGCGGACTTGTCACCCTGGGGCATGGAACATCTCCTCAGCTGTTGTGGAGCAGGGAAAACTGCGGTTTCGCAGCAAAGTTCCGCAGCCAAATTGGTCATTGACCCCGTAAAGCCCTGTCAGCCGCATCGCGGTCCGGCGAGGTTCTGGCCGCCCCTTTTCGCAAGCGGAACCAAAGCGGGCAGGCGGGATTTGCTGGCAACACCCCCCACCACGACACCGAAAAGCATTTTCCCTGACGCAGACCGTCGGTGAATTCATTGGAACGAGGCACGCGCCCCTCATATCAGGAAGCCATCGGCCTGCCGCTTGTCCCTGATCGGAGCTTGGGAAAGTACTTCAAATTTTCTAAATTCGATCTTCTTCGAACCGCTCTGCGCCTTCGATCGAATGTAGCCAAGCCTCTCGCCGCTTAATCCAGAGCGCGTATGTGCGAGCAAGCGGCGTCGGCGCATCTGTCAGTACGCCAAGTTTGATCTCCGCCTCGTTCTCGTCGGCCGAAACATGCGCGATCCGCATTCCCGACAGAACCGACGGCCAGCAAATTCCGTCGTAACTCCCTTGCTCTCGAACGCACTTGTCGGCCAGACGGCGACGTAGGTGAACGCCGATCCAACTTCTTGCCGGCAATCCGTGCAATGACAAATGCCGATCCGTGTCGGCTATCGCTACATCGTGCTACGACGCCATGCTTCTTGGAGAGAAACGGCCCGCATTGTGTGAGTGTGGCAGGATGCTGAGATCTCCTTCAAGAGCGCACGACCATTTCCGCCGAAACTGGTCTAAGAACAATTTTGTAAATCAGCGCTTTCGTCGGAAGAGTACCTGTCGCGTCGCCAAGGCGCCGCAGCTCGATGTTGATTTTCCGCCTTGTAAGCGGCCCCCTCAGTAGCTTTGTATCCCATCGCCTGGCAATCGCCGGGCGGAAATGCGTAAATTCATAACACGTCTTGCATGCCTTCTCTCCAGCGCCGGCGCCTCAGATCCGGAACAAGTGTCAGCCCCTGACGGTTGAATAATCAACTGCAACGGAGGAGAAGACAATGATTTTGAAACTGTTCGGAGTAAGCAGTCTTTTGATCGGCCTCGCTATCCCCGCCCTGGCGCAAGACACAAGCAGCCCAAGCGGCGATCCTACCGGCACCAGCAAAGGCACCGCATCCGACACAAACCCCGTCGGCAAGCCGGTAGGCAAAGAGCCCGCTATGATCGATCCTCGTTCGACGGGAAGTAGCAGCCTTGATACTAAGGCCAGGGTCGATTGCGCCGCTCCAACAAAGCCGACCAGGTCAGCGATGAAGGTGGGCAGAACCCACATCTACAAGACCGTCTGCAAATAGCGGCCGTTACAGCAAAGACGGGCTTCTTCGCTACGTGAGGAAGCACTCGGGCGATGCGATGCCCGCTGACGCGGTCGAGGATACCCTGAGCTTGGCAGAACTCTAAATTATTGTGACCAAATGCCTCGCCTCATTGACTCGTGCACGCGCGCCAAATATTCAGTTCATAGTTGAGGGGAAATCAGAGATGTATCGTTTTTTGGCTTGTGGTGCGGCTTTAGCTGCAACCATGGCGCTGTCGAGCTGCGTGACAAATTCTACCGGAGTGCACGCTGCCGAATCTCATGTTTCCGTAATCGCCGGCAAGCGCACAAAGATCGATACAGCATTTTCGGAGAAGAAGGATTGTAGCCTCCGGGTAATCCCAACCGTTCACATTGTGGAAGCGCCGAAGCATGGGTCAGTCGTCATTGTCCATGAGACAGTGGTGCCTGACGTGAAGACATATCGCAGTTTGCGTTTTTTCCCGAAATGCAACGACGTCCCAGTCACCGGCACGGTGGCATACTACACATCGGCCCCTGGGTTCGTCGGTTCGGAGCGTGTCTTAACCAGTCATTCCACTGGGGAAGGCGTACGCGTGATCCACAAAACGATAGACATCGACGTTACCAAATAGCGCTCAGTCTTCTGTCATCCTGTCGACCGAGCGCTGCGATCTGAACCTTACGCCAACGGGGCTTTTAATGAGAAATGCGCTTAAGTTCTGTACTACTTTTATCGCAATTGCGTCGCTTTCCGGTTGCGTTACCTACGTTGATGGCGTGAAGCAAACGTCCGGAAAGAAAGTTGCCGTGAGTGGAGAGAGAACCCTGACTGGCCGCACGTGGCTGATCAAACCGGACTGCACTTTGTCACGCATCCCAAATGTCCGAGTGACGCAGCCGCCGAAACACGGGCATGTAGAGATTGTCCAGGAAGAGCTCTATCCTTCCTACGACAGCGGCGACTTTAAGAAATGCAATACAGTGAAAGTTATGGGAATTCGCGGCTATTATACTTCAAACACCAACTATATAGGGCCCGACTCCTATACCGCTCGCACATCCTATGGAGACGGCACCGACATTGAGGATGCGGTTATAAGCATCAACGTGGTCAAATAGGCTGTCCTGTCGCGTTACGTGATGGTCGCTTCTTCGACGGCCATGGCCCCTAAGCGAGTTTCGCCGCGAGTTAATGGGCGCGCGCTCAAATGAGTGCCGTCGTCGGTAACTCGGAACTTCGGACAGGAACGAATATGAAAACAGCGTCAAAGATTTCAAAAGTATGCAGGATCGTTGCAACGGTTGATCAGACTCCTTGACGATGGCCGTCGAGCGTTCAGGAATTGCCCTGAGCGCTCGAACCACGGCCGACGGCAATGTTGCGGCCATACACGATGAACCGATCATCCCTGGCGATGGGATGGTAGGCCGCAAGCACTGCTGCAAAGCGCGCCTGCCCAAGCACGTGGTCGGTCCAGAGCGGCTCGTCCTGCTGAACGATAATCAGATCGTAGTTGTATTTGGCGAATTCGGCGTATTTCGCGTCCAGATAGGCATCAGACTGTTCCAGGAAATGCGCTGCATTCGCCGCGTTTCCCTGTGCCGCTGCCTGCTCGGCCCGAA
>NZ_PCDP01000019.1 GCF_003240585.1 Arminella tubonensis | reverse complement strand
AAACCGGTTTTGATCATCACATTCTTTCCACGTCCGGGGTTTGCGCACTGCGAAAAAGGCATCTTCCGGAGTTGGGCGATTTCGTTGAAAAACTCAGTCGTTGCCAGCACAGCAAAACGCTGGTTCATTTCCCATAGCAAACGAAACTCTCTGCCCTTTCAAGAAATTGATACGGTTTTAAAACTTCGAGAAAAACCCAACGCACGACAGGCATCTGAGGACTGGGGAGCACTAAATGCGACGATTTCAAATAACTGCTACGTGTTTATTGTTAGTTATCGCACAATTCAGTGTCGGCACGGTGGTTGCATCTCCGCCGGATCACGGACCAAATTCTGACCCACCCTATTATCGGCAAGACTTCGAGCGATACGTCCGCACGCTTGGCGAAGCGGCTGGTGGAGATCGCCAAAAACTAGTAACCGCGTTGGAAAAAGCAGGCTTTAGCTGCAACCCGATTGCTTCATCTATCCCTGGTGAGTGCGTTCATTTCGGCTGCAAAAAGAATGGATTGATGCCGAACTCCCTCCTCCAATGGTACGTCGGGCGTACCGTGGATGTTTCCGGCAAGCTGATTTTTTCAGCGAGCGTCGTGGATTATTCATGGGAGGCCAAATGCATCGCCGAGCCCGATCTTAGAAAATCTCAAGAAAACTTTCTATTACGCGGGAATAGAAAGTGAGCGTACTGAAACGTGGGAAGCCGTAGTGACGATCAGCTACGCTCTCGCGCTTGGGTGCCTTTGAAGCGTAAAGACGATACCCGAGCATCTTGGATGACCGGTGGCGCGTTTCAGCCATGACTGCATTTGGCCGTAGCGGTCACATCGCATCAGTCACATCGCATCAGACAGACTTGTATAGTCTCCGGCGAAGCCCTTTCGGGAGGCCACCGTCTGACTTCACAAATGCGTTGCGAAGCCGCTCAGCAGAAGTTTCCTTTGACCAAACCTCAGGGTCGAGCAGCAGCTTCTCGCTAATCCGTTTTCGCAGCTCTTCTGCTTCGGGAATTCGTCGCGCGAACAGCATCTCCTGCCGGATGCAGACTTTTTCGACACGATGGCGATTTTCGAACGAGTAGGGAATGCCCACATTGAAAAGCCGAGCGTGTGTCGCCTCATGAACAATCGTAGAGGCGATGAATTCAATTGGGGAAGAAAGTACGAACAGCGGGTCTAGTTGGCATCTTTTCTGCTCGGGCAAATATCGACCAACCGCCCCAAACAGATAACTAATCCAAATTCTGTCAAATGAGGCGATCACCCTTTCGTATCTATTGGCATCGTGCCTTTTGATGAGCGCCAAAGCGCCCTGCACGCGAGATAAAACCTCATGCTGGTCCCCATCGCTGAAAACCCCAATCCAAACGCCGTCAACTTCCGTCGACTTCGAAAGACGTAGAAGTGTGAAATCGACAAGTTGCTGAATTTTTCTGCGAACTATCCTCGACAAATGGGTTGTCTCACGCGGTGAATTGAAAGCTTCGATGGGATATCACGAAGTGTGAACGACAGCACTTAACAGCTCATCCAATGGTTGATTTTCTTTCAACACTTGGCGATGACACCTTTTTGCTGCAAGGTGGGAGATGACCGCTGTTGGCGCGAGACGGACATGAAGGCTGTCAGCCCTAAAAAGTCATGCCTTCTTTGGCAGCCTCTATGGAACGTTGTGTTCCAGGATCATCTTGATTTCAGAACTGTCACTTGCGCCGATTGGCACGACAATGATGTAAAGATGATCGTCCTTCTCGCCAACGGTGATGCTCGCTGGTTCCGGCCTCGCATCAAAGGTCCAGTTTCCCTCGCCAACGGCCAACATACCTGCCGCGCCAGGTTCTAGCCTCCCCACGGACCACCCGCCTTTGCCGAAGACGAATACTGTCTGGCCAAACTGAATGACACCAACATTCGCGGAGCTGTCCCTCCATCGCCCAGCAAGTCGATGCTCGGCAGCAGGGGCGGTGGTTCCCCACGCCGATAAGAGAGCAAGGCTGGCACTGACGATTTTTGCATGGATGCTAGAAATCAACGGTATTCGGCCCCGCATTGCGTAAGGCGGAACGTCCCTCCCAATTACGTTTTTCTGATGAGCGGCGGTGATCGCACTCGGTTCATTCCATGTCACATTGATAGCGCACCGCTGGATCGCCATGCGCCATTGTTTGGAATTCGGCTTGTGGCGCGTTCGGGACCTACGCAAGCGACGAACTGTGGCCCGAAGCCGTCACTCGTCCCCTCTCAAAATTTCGTCCAAAACACCTTCATCCAAAACGTCTTCACTGCCCAGGAAACGCGATATCTCAACATGGTCGTCGTCGAAGACAGAAATCTCGACACGCTCTCCAACCACCGTGGCCGTAATGTCTATCGTGTCAGGACGATATCTGCCGATGAAATAATGGACCTTGGCATTATCCAGACGTTTCAGAATTTCGAACACTTTCGACATTGACGAAACCCTCCCGCTGGCCATGACATCGGCCATCTTTAGCCGTTCCGCAGGTGATCGCAATGTTCACGCCTAGCGCATTTCGGCCATAGGCTGCACTCAACGAACCAGATTTGACTATGCATTTGCCGTTTCATAAGTTGAGGCATAGTCCAATTGGTCATTTTTTGATGAAGACAACACACGTCGTGCCGGGGGACTCTGCGGCAGGATCAATTCGTCAAGCCCTTCGTATTGCAGGGCGTGATGACGCATTGCTCTGCTTCGGCGACGATCTCAGTTGCGGACCCATCGGGTCCAGTGACCCCTCCGTGCGAACCGATTGGTGGCATGAACAGATCGATTGGCCAGAGATCGGCGAGAATATCCGATCATTCTGGGCCAAAGTGGACGCGGCAGAGGGAAGGCTAGTCGTCTGGTTCGGCCGACATTCGGCAAGGGAGCTGGCATTTCGCCTTGCCTGGGCGTGGCATATGGTTGAACGCCCCTATTATGTCGTCGATGTTACCGGGCTTCGTGTCCCAGTTCGGTGGGGAAACGGTACTGAGGGAGTAATTGAGTCAGTGCAAGCCGTTTCCATAGTACCATCAAGTGGATTAGCGACCCTGTTCGGCAGCGAAACAGTGGCGTCGATTGATGAGGACGTGGCGCATCGGAAAGTATGGGTGAAGCTTATGGCCGAAAACGCTCCTTTCCGCGTCCTGACACCAACTGGCCTTGTCTCTGCACCATCAGATTACTTCGATCCCTTGCTTTTGGCGCAGGCGAGTTCTGAATGGAGAAAGATCGCCTACTTAGTCGGGAACGCCCTCGGGTCAAGCTACAAACCCTATATACAGATCGGCGACATTGCATTGCATCATCGGGTCGTCGTGTTGATTGAGCAAGGAAAGCTAATTGCTGACGGCGACCCCTCGGAAATCATGGCATGCAGGGTTCGGTTGCCAGAATAGGCGAAGTTGATGTTCGCAGCAGTTGGTCCGACATTTTTCCCACTTTCCCCGCCCGAAGTTGATCGGCTCAGACATAAGCACTCGGATAGACTCCCGCGCGATTAGGTGCCTTTGAAGCGTAGATTGAGGGACAATATCTGAGCATCTAGGATGACCGCTCGCTGGCGCGATGCGGAAGATATCTGTCTTCCGCCTTCGGCGGCCACCAAGGTCCGGATTTGGCGCAATCCAGAAGCCAACCAGCTTCGAGAGTTGGCCCAAAGCCGACCCTCCTAAGCAGTTTCAGAGAAAATCGAGAGAAAGCTAGCTTCTAAACTTACGGTTCGTTCAATCTCCTCCGATACAACTTCGTCCGTCGGTTTTCGAGGGACGCATATTGCCAGAGGATATTATGAGCCGCAGGGCTCTTCTTGCGTCGCTTTGTTCGCTGCCACTTATGGGCTGCCAGACCGGCGAAACGGCAAGGGTGCGCTATCGGGTCATTCTCAGTGCGCTGGTCGATGGAAAGCCGGTCGAGGCATCCACGGTCATGGAGGTTCGCTACAGGAGGGTTACCCACAGTCTCATTGGTACGGGTGGCGCGACACGGCTCTATGGCGAGGCGTTGATCTTCGATCTAGGCGGCAAGGGAGCCATCTTTGTTTTGCCTATTCAGCACGCCCCCCATGCAAGTTCGAGCCAAGTTTACGAGTATGGGATACTGACGACATTCGGAATAGCCAACAGTATTGGTTCGCTGACCGACGTTGACCTTGCAAAGCTCAACAATGCAAAGGGTCGGCAGCCATTCCACCTCTACAAGACCTCTCGACTGCCTGCGTTCGTATCGTTCGCGGACGAGAGCAATCCAAAAACAATTTATGAAATAGACCCATCGGAACTGGGCCGATATTTCCCCGGCGTGAAGTTCACCGGCCTCGATATAGAAATAACGAACGACCCGATAACAAAAAAACTTCGAGATCGGCTTCCATGGCTCAGAACCGCACGCGATCCCAAAATTTTCCCGCGCGATCCAGCGACGAACCGACGGCCCTATAGCGAATTGCCCCTCAGCCATATGATGACACCGGCTGATTTTTTTGGAGACGGAAGCCGATGACAGAGACGCTCGCCGATAAGAACGCAATGTTGGCGCTGCGGTCATTGAATGCCCAGTCGCGAGGGAATCTGCCGCAGCTCCGCTACAAGGGCTCTGACCTTCCTGATCGGCACGGCGCGGTTGGCAATATCTTCGGACGATGGGTCTCGGGGACAGGGCCGCGATGAGACGCAGGTCGTTTTTAGCAGCTCTTTGTGCGCTGCCGCTGGTGTCTTGCCAGGGTGAGAGTGCGACTGTTCGGTTCAAGGTAATTGCCTCGGCGACCGTCGATGGCCGCCCGGTCGAGAGTTCTTCGGTGATGGAAGTCACCTATTCAAAGGTCACGCACAGCCTGATCGGAAATGGCGGTGCGACGCGGCTTTACGGCGAAGCGCTCATTTTCGAGCTTGGCGGAAAGGGGACTATCTACATTCATCTGCCGCTTGAGCATCCTTCGCATTCAAGTCTCAGCCAAGCCTACGAATACGGAATCCTGACGACATTCGGTATTAAAGACAGTGTCGGGGGGCTGAGCAACGCGGACTTTGACACGCTTCGCAATGCCAGCGGACGTCGGCGGTTTCGCCTCTATGACAACTCTAGACTGCCAACCTTCGTCGCCTTCACCGACGAGAACAACCCGAAGACGATCTATGAGATCGACCCCCAGGATATCGGAGCCTACTTCCCCGGTGTCCGATTCACTGGGCTCGATATAGAGATCACGGACGAACCGGTTACCAAGAAGCTCAGGCAGCGCTGGCTTGGTTAAACACACCAAAGCAGATGTTTGACCGTGATCCACCGGGCCACCAAAGGCGTGAACGTGACAGCCCCATTGGATTCTTGGTCACAAGAGCACATTTTTTTGGAGATGGGAGCCGATGACTGAGACGCCCACCGACACGAGCGTAGTGTTGGCGCTGCTGTCGTTGGATGCGCAGTCGCGAGGAAATCTGCCGAAGTTCCAGTACAAGGACTCTGATCTTCCTGATCAAATCGGCTGGCCGTAGTTGTCCTATTCGTCGTTGCTGATGACGCGACTATCGTGGACCTATTTCCAGCCGCATGTGAACTTCGTCATAGTAAGTATCGCCGACCTTCAGAGCTTCGGCTTCGACCGCCCATTGCTCAAAGCCCATCGATCTGTAAAGCCGGATGGCCTGAGCGTTGGATGACACGACGCACAGCCGGAGCGAACGCAGCGTCGTACCAACCTCGTCAATGGCAGCAGCAAGCAGCAGGCGCGAAAGACCCGTACCCCGTGCCGTCTGGCGGACATACATCCCCCAGATTGATCCGATATGTTGCGTCTTCATCCCTTGGGATCGAGATATGCCGATAATCCCGGCAAGCGTGCCGTCTTTGGAAAAGCCTCCAATCACATGACCATTCTCAAGCCGGTCGGCAAAGCGTGCCTCGGGCTCGTTCTGCTCGTCTTCCCATGATGCTCCAAATGCCTCTGGGTGGTTCGCAAGGCCCTCTAGGCGAATGTCTCTAAAGGACGACGTATCGTTCCGGTCGAGACGGCGGAGTTTGTACGGGAACACAGGTATGTCCTTGGTTTTCTAAAAGGGAGGCCTAGCCCTCAAATTGCAACGGTCACGTGACGCCGGTTCAAACTTACGACAATCTGCGTGTGTCGGAACGCACATGTTCGCGATGTAGCGCGATCCGGAAGCCTACCTGCGTCAGGAGTTTGCCCGAAGCGGACGAAGTCCATTTTAGAAATCCTTCCAACAGCAGTCGTCACAAAAGTGGAAGCCTGATTGCTGTAAATGTCCCCCCATCTTAAGCGAGGGGGAAGGCTATGTTCGGTTGGCAAAGCATGGCACGGGCAGTCGTATTGGTGCTCTTTTTTGGGCTACCCGTCTCCCATGCGCAAGAGGCACCGAAAGCTGATCCTGTCTTCTCGAACACCGGACCCAACGCCGAAACCTACGGCCAGCAGCTTGGCTATCCGGTGGGTTGGCCTCTTGATAAACCGCAAAACATGGTCGGCGACTACAGTCACTTCGACCAATTGGCACCAGTCCGTACGATAGCTGCTGCCGAAAAACCGTCGCCGCTGTTGCGGGCTCAAAACGAGATCACGGCTTCTTACCCCTTCGGTGACACCTATACCTTCGCGACCTCTACGGCTACCTTGCCCGACTACCTCGCCCGTAACCCCGCGACGGGACTGCTGATCGCGCATGATCAGACTATTCTATACGAGCATTACCAGTACGGTCGCACCGACCAAGACCGATTTCTTTCGCAGTCGATGGTTAAAACCATCACTGCCATGCTCATTGGAATTGCGATTTCGGAAGGTGCAATCCACTCCGTGGATGACACCGCTCAGACCTACGTGCCTGAGTTAAAGGGCACTGAGATTGGCAGCACCCCGATACGCGCTCTGCTCCATATGGCGTCAGGTATCGCTTTTACCGAGGATTATAGCGGAACAGATGACAACGCCACGCTCCTTCACCTCCTATTTGGCAAAGTAAAAATCAGCACGATTGAAGCTGTGTCGCAATTCAATAAACGAATTGCTCCTCCAGATACCCTTTGGCATTACAAGGCCCTTGACGTCGAGGTTTTGGGCTTGGTTCTTACCCGCGCGACCCATATGACAATGTCCGAATACTTGCAGACGCGGATATGGCAGCCAATGGGAGCAGAGTCTTCCGCAACCTGGGTGATTGATAATTCTGATCAGGAACAAGCATTCGCCTCGTTCAGTGCAACTCTAAGAGACTACGCCCGTTTCGGTCTGCTCCTTGCCCATGACGGTTTTTGGAATGGTCGCCAGATCATCCCGCGCCAATGGTTGATCGATGCGACGCAACCTGTTGAGCAGGGTTCTTTCCGAGCCTTCGACGGTGCAACCCCTCCGTTTGGATACGGGTATTTGACGTGGCTGTTCCCCGGACCCAATCGCATGTTTTGGATGGATGGATTGAGAGGGCAACATATCATTGTTGATCCGACAACCCACTTGGTGCTTGTGCAGACAGCCGTCCAACCGGACACAACGTACTTACCGAAAACCGAAGTATTCAGCCTCTGGAACGCTGTGCTCAAGCAGTTCGCGACCAACTAGGCGGTCTTCGCTTGGAGCGACCGCTGTTGGCGCGAACCGGAAGCTGACCGGCGGCAACTGTCAGGCCGAAGCCGTGGTTGGGTAGATGCCGCCCATCTGTTCGGATAAGCCTCCGTAAACGTCCATTCGCTCCAAACGCAGAACTCCTCGCTCGCGTTCAGGCGCTCTCTTTTCTTCGATAGGACGCGACCGTAAGCCAGACTGCCGATACCAGAAAATAGAATGCGCCGAATGATGCGTATGGAGCGATATCGAGGATGGACGGTGGTACGATGCCGACCGACTGCTTGATCATGAAACCGCCGGCCAGCATCGACTGGGCCCCGCTCAGGATCATGGCCCACTGCGCGCCGTAAGACCGCCAGCGTCGGACCGCCGTATAGAGTTGCAGCAGTCCGGACAGGATCGCCCAGACGCCGAAGACAGCCAGGACTGCATAGGTGTCCTTCATCACCGCGACGACAACGATCACCGTCACGATGGAACTGGCGACTACGTTCAGGGTCTGGGACCTGTTGGCCGCCATACCTCCGTTCGAGCGGGCGTCGACGAGGTTCGCAAGGGCGTCGCACGCCGGGTAGAGGACCAGCAGTAGCGAGGCGACTGCGAAATGGCCGGCGGCCGCGATAGCGGCGGCGACCCACAAGACCGAGAAGAGGGCGCGCGTATAGTAGTAGGACCGCAGCCAGTCGGATTGCGCTGAAGGTTGGACTTGCACGGAAGGCTCCTCTTATGTTGTCTTCCTACTAATAGGTAGGCATCGGACGCGTGTCAACCGGGGAAGGTGAACACACGATTTGCTGGGCAACTTGACATGTCTCCCTACTAAGAGGTAGGCAGAAAGAATGGAACTATCGACCTCAGAAAAAATTCTGGACGTTGCTCAGTCTCTCGTCGTGGCCGGCGGCTACAACGGCTTCAGCTATGCCGACATCTCCGAGGCCATCGGCATCCGGAAGGCGAGCATTCATCACCATTTCCCCACGAAGGCCGCGTTGGTCTCAGTCCTCGTCGGAAGATATGTACGGCAGGCCCAGGAAGGTTTGAAGTCTCTGCGCGATCACGTCCCGGATCCTGTCGATCAGCTCGATGCCTATCTGGCCTACTGGCAGAAGTGTGTCATCGACTCGTCGGAGCCGTTCTGCGTCTGCGCGATGCTTGCGAGTGAAATGCAAATGCTTCCCGACGAGGTGGCGCGGCAGGTTCGCCTCCACTTCCAGAGCCTGGCGGAATGGCTGGCGTCGGTTTTGAAATCCGGCGAGGAACAAGGCGCGTTCCAGCTTGATGTCTCTCCAGGGGAGGAGGCGCAGATCCTTGTGGCCTCCGTCCATGGTGCGTTGCTGTCTGCTCGCGCGCTCGGCGACGCCAAGCTCTTTCTCGCCATCTTGGGCCCGCAAGTGGCAAGGCTGCGGGCCTGAAGATCGGGTCGTCAAATTGCCTGGCAAACGACGCCAGCTGATCAGGGACAGCCTGCTTGTATGAGCGTGTCGTGTTGCTCATGGATAATTCGCGACACACTAACTGATCCACCCATTGCAAGTCCGGTGATTGAGGAGGGCGGCGTGACCACTGAGGAGACGATCATCATCGGGGCGGGACCGGCGGGTCTGGCATGCGCGGCGGCGCTTTCGTCAAACGGTCGCAGGCCCGTCGTTCTTGAGGCGGCGGACCGCCCGGCCGCCTCTTGGCACAGACACTACGATCGACTTCACTTGCACACGTCGAAAGCCCATTCGGCACTGCCGGGTAAACCAATGCCGGCCGATTTCCCCCGCTATCCCTCTCGTTTGCAGATCATTGCCTATCTTGAAGACTATGCCCGAACGAAAGACCTTCGCATTTTCTTTGGAAGACAAGCCGTGTCCGTTCGAAGAGCGGTCGACTGGATGGTTGAAACCGCGAACGGTGACTTGTTCGAATCCCGTTCGGTCATCATCGCAACCGGTCTCTCCAACACGCCCATCCGGCCAGAATGGCACGGACAGAATAGTTTCATGGGGCCGATCCTGCATTCGTCTGAGTATCGCAATGCATCTGCGCTAAAGGCGCGCCGGGTCCTTGTGGTGGGCTTCGGCAATTCGGCAGGCGAAATCGCTCTCGAATGCGCCGAAGCGGGCCTTGACGTTGCAATGTCGGTCCGCGGGCCCGTGAACGTCGTCGGGCGCGAGATGTTCGGGATACCCAGCGCAACGATCGCCATCGCCCTGTCGCATTTCCCGCATGAGATGGCAGATGGGTTCAACGCGCCGTTTCTCCGATTGCGCTATGGCGATCTGGAGAGATTCGGGTTGAGACGAGCGGGTAGGGGACCGCTAACAACGATGATCGAACTGGGGCGCACCCCTTTGATAGACGTTGGAACGATTGCGAAGATCAGGGAGGGCCGCATCAAGGTGTTTCCCGGTGTCGAGAGACTGGAGGGTTCGGTCGTTCACTTCGAGGACAGGCAATCGATCGCATGCGACGCCATCATCTTGGCAACCGGCTATCGCCCCAATCTCGAGGAAGTCCTGCCCGACCTTTGGGAGAGGTTCCCCGCTGCGGGCAGACCCGCGAGCGGCGACCTGCACCCCGCGGGAGATGGCCTGTATTTCTGCGGCTACAATGCTGCGACGACGGGTCTCCTTCGTCAGATAGGCATCGAGGCGCAAAAGATCGCATCGTCTATCGCTCGGCGGCATCAAGGCAACTATTTGGGGAGGGTGATTTAACCCTCCAAAGACCGGAGACTGATTGGTTTCATGAGTTCCAATTTGTCACCAGTCCTTTCGAATTCATCCCAGCAAGGGTCCGATTGGCGGGGATCGATCGCTTCCGCGTCGAAGTTGAGCGCCTCTTTGGTGCACACGCGACGGCTGTCAATCGATCCTGCCAATTTCCGTCTTCGCTCCGTCAAGCTGTCCTGGAGTAGTGACCGAATAGGGGCACCGCAACGCGCTCTAGTCTTTTGAATCTATGAGATCTTGTTGAACCAATCTGAAAGCGGGATGCCCTCGTGCGAATGGATGAATTGAAATACCGCTGCGTTTGGCCGCTTTATATATGCTAGGTGCGCGACGTGAGAGACCCATTTCTCTCGTCCGCCCAGATAATGCAAGCGGGCGTCTGGTGTCATGCGTCTCATACTTGTCAATGACGTTTCAACCGTTCGTGGTGGCGCGACCAAGGTGGCGTTGCAATGTCTTGAGGCAAGCAAGGACGCTGGTCTGACTTGCGCCATACTGGTCGGCGATGATGGTGAAGGTCTCAAGCCGCAGTTTGCTGGCATCCGGACAGTTGCGCTAGGCGAGCGGCCACTTCGGGATGGTCCGACTTTCACCGATGTCTTCGCGAAGAACTACAACAGGCGCGCCTTCGAGGCGATGGAGGGGTTGCTTCAGGAATCGGAGGAAGAGACCGTCGTGCATGTGCACGGCTGGTCGCAAATCCTGTCGCCGTCGATCTTTTATGCGCTTGCCAAGCATGAGGTCAAAGTCATCGTCACGGCGCATGATTTCTTCCTGAATTGTCCGAACGGCGGGCTCATCAATTTCCACAGCGGCGATGTCTGCCATATCAAGCCGCTGTCTGCCGCATGTCTGGCGACCAATTGCGACAAGCGCAATTATTTCCATAAGCTCTGGCGCTTCCGCCGTACCTTGACCCAGTGGGGCGTCGGCGAGGAATTTTGGAGCCGCGTCGGCATCGTGCTGGTCCATGAAGAAATGGAGGCGTATCTCCGCTACGGTCCTTTGCGCCATTTCACGACGCTGCGCACCCCGACGGCGCCATTGACGCCGGGACCGGTGGAAGTATGGCGCAACCGCCGCATCGTTTTTCTCGGCCGTATGTGCTGGGAGAAAGGGGTACGGACGCTGGCGGATGCGCTCAACAAAACGGGGAGGACGGCTACGCTCATCGGGCGCGGACCATTGCTTGTGGAGATGCAGCGTGCGCTGCCGCATTGTTTCGTGCCCGGCTGGCTGAGCGATGAAGAGGTAGCGAGACTCGCGGGCGAAGCGCGCGTTTTCATCATGCCGTCGCGCATGCCGGAGCCTTACGGTCTGGTGGCGGCCGAAGCATTGATGTCCGGCATTCCGGTGATTGTCAGCAGCAGTGCGCTGATTGCGACGGAAGTCGCAAACAACGGCGCCGGTCTGGTTTTTGATAGCGGCGATGCAGCTTCGCTGGCAGATCAATTGGCGGCGACAGATGACGACGACCTGATGCGAAGGTTGAGCGAGGCCGCATTTTCCCTTGGCCAACGCATCGCGCCGAGCAGGGCGGAATGGGCGCGCCGAATGGTGGACATCTATATGGGGCGCAGCAGTTTTTCTGCGCTTTAGTGGGGGGTGGACAATGGCACGTGCTCTGGTGACGGGCGGCTGCGGTTTCGTCGGCCGACATCTTATCCGGCGGCTTCTTATTGAAGGGCTGGATGTCGTCTGCGTTGATTCGTTGGTCGTGGGGACGGGCGCGCTTCATCCTGATCTGTGGCAGCGTTTTGGGCGCTCCCGCTTTACTTTCCTCCATGAGGCTTGTCGCACTTTCTTCGCACGCCCGCCGGAGCATTTTGACTATGTCTTCCATCTCGCCGCGCTGGTCGGCGGTCGCGTGACGCTGGAGACGCGGGCGCTCGATGTCGCGGAGGATCTGGCGGTCGATGCGGAGCTATGGCAGTGGGCGTCACGCGCCAAGCCGGGTTCGGTGGTATTCTTTAGCTCGAGCGCCGCCTATCCAGTATCGCTACAGACGGTCGAAAATCATCGGCTGCTGTCGGAGGACATGATCAATTTCGACACCGCTGTCGGCGTACCTGACCTCAGCTATGGCTGGGCGAAACTGACCGGCGAATATCTGATGAAGCTCTACGTTGAGCGCTGCGGCCGACGGGCCATCGCCTATAGACCGTTCAGCGGCTACGGCGAGGATCAGGACCTCGCCTATCCATTCCCGGCGATCTGTCGCCGGTTGTTTGCGGAAAAAGGCGCACCAGAAGTGTTCGTTTGGGGCTCAGGCCGTCAATGCCGTGATTTCATCCATATTTCCGACTGTATCGAATCTATCTGGCAGACGAAGGAGTTGCTTCCCGACGGCGCCAGCCTCAATCTCTCGACCGGCATTGCTACCTCCTTCATCGAATTGGCCGAGGTCATTAGTCGGCAGATCGGCTGGCATCCGGCTGTCACCGGCCGGTCGAGCCATCCCGAAGGGGTTTTCTACCGCTGCGGTGATACGGCCCTGCAACGCTCTTACGGACTGACGCCGCTGGTCAGTCTGGAAGAGGGGATCGCGCGGACGCTAGAGCATCTGCTAGCAGGCGCCATGAGTGCGAGCCATCTCAACGAGGATCAATCGGTAGCATCGCCTTAACGTGGGTCGGGCACAGGATGGCCAGGATGGAGCCAGTTTATGCCGGGGTCGACAAGGTGATTTCGCGCCACGTGCGCATTGCGGCGTTTCAAAGTTTGCGATGTTTAACAGTGGTCGTCCGGCTGCGGTGAAGATGGAAGAGGTTGGCGATCGAGCCATGATGGAGACGAAGCGCTGGCATTGTCGTGCCGATTTGAACCGGATCCTGCCTCTCTCTCGTCGTCGAACAGCGAGATGCGAATTTTCCGCCTGATGATTCGGACCCTTATGCGAACGAGCCCGATACCGGGCACGATTTCCCTTGTGGCTGCGTCGTAGGATCTGAGCTTATCGGTGATCATGACAGGCGGTGTGATGTATTGGCCCTTAAGGAGCTTTCGCATCAGCTTCAAGGCCGCCTGCTTGTCCTGGCGGCTCTGGATCAAAGCGTCAAGAACATACTCATCGGCATCAACAGCCCGCCACAACCGGTATTTTCTGCCCTTGATAGAAACGAGCATTTCTTCGAGATGCGACTTGTCGGCAAAACTTCTCCTGGTCCGCCGCCGGATGGAACAGGCATATTCTCGGCCGAACTTGGCAGCCCATTCCACGACTGTCTGGAACGCGACGCTCGCAACATCGGCCGGCAGCTTCAAGCTGATGCCAGTGGGTACCGCCGTAAAATGCTAAGGCGACGCTACAAGTGGGATTGATACGCGCCGTTGGCACCCACGTGGAACAATCACCCACCATTTGCGCCGACTTTACAGCACATACCTCGTTCGGCTGCTCAATCGGACGAATTGGGAAGTTGCAAGGGCGTTTCAAGGCAAGCATGGTTCTGCCGAAACCATTAACCATTCACGACTTGAACGCCGCATCGTTCGATCATCCGCCCTACTAGTCACATGAAAGGGCGGGCTGCAGTTGGATGTTTTCGGTACTTCAATCTAACCGGAGCATCGATCTTGTCTCGCTCTACGCGCGATCGACTGAAACCCTCCCTCGTTGCAATGATCAAGCCGTCGCGTCGCTGCGCGGGATCTGAGGGCGCCGGCACTATTTTTCTGCTTGTAAAAGGCGGTCCATCTGTATTTCGCGGTTTTCCGAAAAAGCCCATTCGGAAGCGCAAGACCTAGTGCCAGCGCGATGAACACGAGGACCGTCCCGCCATTTATCCATAGCGAAGACACTGCTATCCTAGCGGCCATGACGCGCGGTTTCACAGTATACTCTTTCCCGCTGGGCACGGGATCTGCCATGGGCTACGAGGGCATTGAGGAAGCAGCCAATAAGGCGGCGAGACAACATCGAGCGACTGTCTTCGCCGATCCAACACCAAGAGCTTTGCCGACGCGCACGTCGATCAATCGCGTCGCGCTCCGACCAGTTCCGTGGAGGTCGTTGTGGCTATTCTCAACGAGCATGAAATTGGCGTGTTCGATCTCATTGAGCCTACGGAATTGATCCGCTACGCCGAGTAGGCACAGATTTCCTGTGCGATATCGGACTAGCCGAAGGGCTCACTCATCGATCGCTAACCTTGGAGCGAGGAAGCCAGCAGCGCAGCTTGGTGACAGGGCAAATGGCGTGTAATTGTTGTCATCTACAGTTGTGCAAATCTTCAAAGGACGTCCCCACGCCCGCCGATTGAATGTTGACCCGTCATCCTAACCGGTGGCGGGTCTCTTTTTGTTTCCAGGCCGCCGCGGATCGCCTACCGAAGGGCAATGCCAGCCTTGACGGCCACAACCAGCGCTTCTGGAGCTTCCGGGGGAAGGTCGTATATCTTCCAGGTCCATACCTCGACCGCAAGGTGGGTGTCGCGGCGGGCGAAGAGCTCTGTCGGAAACTCGGATGGCTGGACGTCCAGTCATCGGCCCGATCGCCGCTTCCCTGTGATCGCCCACCATCCAAATGGCTTAACCAGGGAACGAATCGACGCTGTCTCCATTGAATCGCAGGTCCGCGTTTCTATGGGTGCATCACATGGCTTTGGTAACCGATAAAATTTGGTCCGATGGCGTCTATATGGAGCTCGGCAAGCACGGTGAATATCGAGTGGTCGGGTCGACCCGAGAGGCACAGGATATCCTCCTATACCGCTGGCCCGCCCAAGGCGGCGATGCTTTCAGATACGCACTCGAGACGTGCGCGAGTGTTTTGAACGACCAGCTGCCGCCCGACGAGGCCCGGCACGCCCTCGTCTTGGCAGCAGAGGAGGCGGGAATATTCGTAGCCGACAGGTTTCCCCGGCATATGACGCTGATACTGCCCGATCCCGGTGGAAAGAAGACCGACATGAAACCCCGCCCGAAGAAGCGCAGCCAACGGATCTACAGAAGGCCATGATGGAGAGGGATCGGAGAACATTTCGATCGGTCCGCATTCTCGTTGCCGGCCGCTATAAGACAGTCAGGACGGTCGTGGGGGCAGCAAGCTGCGTTGGAGCATTGGCCAAACGAAGCGGGCGCGGCGCGACACAAGGCTGAGATGGCCGTTCTAGATGTCTTCAATGAAGAGAAGTCGCCTGAAGAAGTTCGCCAGGCTCTCCTAGATGCTGCTACAGCGGCTCATCTCGACTAGAACTTAGGTGACCAGGCGCCCAAGGCGCAACCGACAACCCTCGACTGATGGTTGCATCGGGCGGTGAACCGAGGTTTTAGATGGAGCCACGAGCTATCGGTCAGGTCTAGTTTATAAGCTCCGACTTCAGCGCTCCGATGAGAAGGTCGGGGGTATCATTGCCGCGATTGTATAGCTTGATCGCGCGGGACATTAGGAAGTGGTCCGGCTCGCTTTGGCTTTGGACGCACCATTTGGTCAGCGCTTCGCAAATGACGTCGGCGCTGGCGTGCATCCAATTCTCAGCAAGGTCATTCATAATAACCTCCGCGACGAATAGCCCTTGATGGCATCATTTGTCTCTCCCGCATTTTTGAAATCAAAATTGCTGCTGGCGGTGATTGTCTGATCGACACCCCGCCGCCTGCGATTGTTGCTCAACGAAGTTGTCCGGCAGACCGGGATCGATAATCAAGATCCGGTGATCTAGGCACCCCGTTGAATCCCACCGCGCTGCTGCTCATCTCGGAACGACCGCACTTGCCGGAATGGGAATTGTCGGCCGCGCGATCGCGATGGGGTTTGTCCTTACGCCGCCGTGTATGGTGGCAACGTGATTTTGATTGCCGGAAGCGATGGCGAGCTGTTCGCGCAGTTGGTGACAGTCCGCAATCAGGTGTCGCTTGCCATTTGAATATGAGAATGCTGCTGCGCTATCGGATTTGGCATTAAAGATGAAAATCTGAAAGGCCGCATCCTAAAATATTCGGAAAAATTCTCACAATCAAATGCCAAGAAACACTGGCTACGCATTCAAATTTTCCGTAGGCGGCTTTTTGGACTGAAGTCTTTATCCGACAGCCGCTCCTTGCGAAATGACCAGCAAATGACAGGGCCTTTATTGCAACAACTATCGGCAAACACGCTCTTCGCGATAAACCTTATGCCCGTGATGCCACCCGGTGTACCTCTTGGTGTAGCAGTCGTGATGGTGGCGGTGATGGTCCCAATCGCGGCGGTCGTCGTAGTGACGACGGTAGTTTGAGTCGTTGTCGCCAATGACTATCGTAGTGGCATTCGATGGAAGGGCACTTGCTGCCAGCGATGCCAAGGCTATTGCTGAAGCGACAAGGATCTTTTTCATTGGCTTCCTCCGATTGGAATTTTGCTTCTCTGCAACGTCATCGAGGGACGTTGGTTCGAAGATAATCCTGGGGAAGTGAACGAAGCGTGACGCAGGCGTTCATGTGGGCTTCATCCTTAGATGGTGTTGCTCCCCTGGTCGGGGCGCTAGACGAAAAACGAGCATCCGAGTGCCACAGCGAAAATGGCCAATGGCAATGTCAGCACCATCACGGCGCTGATCCATTCGACTTCCAGGAGTGGCATATGTTCTTGATCGTCGGTCGATTTCATCGGTTGCTCCCCACCATTTTGAGATCAGCCTAAACGAACTCGCTCGCTTGTCGCTTCAAAGATGATTTCAGGGAGTCACATTGCAGATGACCTCTCGTCATCGTCGGCATCGTGTCTGGCGTTGCATTCGGCGCCGTGCTCTTCGGCTGAACACTTTTGCTGGGTTGCGCTCGTTGCGGCTTTCCCCGATAAGTTCCCAAACATCGATCTTCTCGGCGCGCGCCTTTATCTGCGTGAGGCCCAGCGGGCGAAGGTCGAAGCGACCGGCAACGGCGTCGTGTATGGCGGGGGCTCGCCAGGATCGACGTGTCGAATTGCTTATTCAAATCTTCCAGACGTGACGCGACATTGATCGTTCGCCCATCGCTGTTCACTGCTGCCGCGAAATTGCTCCAGAGCTATCTACGACCCGTGGGCCGATGAGACTAGAGCGGCACTAGGGCCTGGGCTTCGAAACATGGGGCCGGCGTGCGGGGTCGGCTTTATCTAAAAATGCTGAGTTTTTCTGCCTGTGCCCAGGTACCGAACCGCAACGGTAGGATATCCTCTACGTCGATCCTTCTTTTGCCCGGCACGGTCGCGATGAAGGAAATGTCGCCGTTTGGGCGGATATGAGCTGCGGTCAAGCGATCGGATTCATATGCGCCGGTGTCGATGGCAATCCGGTTTGGATATACCTCTGGCTTGTATGAGTCCGTCACGGAATGCCCGTGGACGACGATCTTTCCAAAGTCATAGTCAGAATAAAGAAACTCTTCTCTGATCCACGTCAGGTCGCGGGGCTTTTGATCCTCGAGCGCAACGCCGGGACGAAGCCCGGCATGAACGAGAATGTATTGCCCGACTTCCACGTATCTCTTCGCGCTCCGCAACGCGGCGAGGTGAGCCTTGTCAATATTGTCGCGCAGCGACGTCAGGATGTTTTCATCGAGCGGAATTTTGTAAGACCGGATCGTAGCCAGGCCACCCGCGCTCACCATCCAGGAATTTAGCCGCAGCATCTGCTTTATTTCATCGGGTTCATCCAGAATTCGCAGGATGAACTCGTCATGGTTGCCAAGGATGAGCTCCGTATTTGGAAAATCGTCCATCATGCTGAGAATGAAGTCCAGCGCGCCTCGGCTCTTGGGCCCCTTGTCGAAGATGTCACCCAAGAAGACAAACTTTGCTTTGAAAGCTTGGTCCTCGCTCCGAAGCCTGCAATCAGCAACCAAGGCAACAAGCAAGTCTTCTCTTCCGTGGACGTCGCCGATCGCAAAAACATGGCTGCCATTGGTCATGAACGTTCTCCTGATGGAGAACGTTTTTTCACTGGCAGATGGCCAAGTCTCGATCAAATTCAAAGACTTCGTGGCAACGTTCGCACCGTCTTAAGCAACTCAATAAGCTTTTACCGATCTGACCCAATTACGGCCATCACAGCCTCATTCTATTTTTCATATACGGGCCTTACATGGCCGTTGGTGTCGCGAGGTCTCGCATTGTCGCGTCACCGTAGATTGACGGCGAATGTCAGATCCATCCGGTAGCATGCCTCGATAACATCGGAACCTGATCTGGTGGGCATTTTACATGGACGATAACGTCGTCAAGTTTCAAACAGAAGTCCGCGCCGACGCCAAAAACGGTGACCGCGCACAGGAAACTGCTGGTCATCGGCATCATTTAAATTCCGTCCGGCGACACCACCAAGCTGATGACAGATGACAGCTCCCTCCGCGTTCGCGATTGGCATGGAGTGGTTGAAGGGTGACATTCCATGCAACCACACTGAACGGGCGGATGATCTTTCTGCGGCACCCCGCCGAAAAGGTCGCCATGGGCATGCCGCTCGCAATTAGCTCCGAGCTCGGATTCCAGGCGCAGCCCTTCAGAGCCTTTTCGAAAGGCCACTGTAGGAACTCTTGGCATCAATATGACAGCAAAACGGCGGACCTTCCCAGCGCGCAAGCCTGAAGCAGGCGGGTTCATGTTGACTCTTAAGTTCACCCAGCCGACAACAGGCGATCG
Organism: Arminella tubonensis; assembly: GCF_003240585.1. Classification (GTDB taxonomy): domain Bacteria; phylum Pseudomonadota; class Alphaproteobacteria; order Rhizobiales; family Rhizobiaceae; genus Rhizobium; species Rhizobium tubonense. The sequence goes on along the minus strand of NZ_PCDP01000019.1, from coordinate 158,635 downwards.
CTAAAGAGGGCTAACTGATGGCAGACGAGAATAACGTCGAACCTATGGCCGTGATCGCGGGTAAGGATCCCGAGGCAAAGGCAACGACTGACAAAAAGCAGAGATCGCCTCGGCGTCAAAAGATGCCTGTTCAACCAGTTCGAGCTGCTCCAAATGCGGCGGCACCCCCCCAGACCTCGCGTGCCAAAAACTATAGCGCCGAAGAACGCGTGGCGAAACTCGCGTCGATCAATGATCAGGTCAACAAAGGCGTCAGCACGCTCAAGGCCGCCGTCAAGGCCGCCGGCATATCGGAGCAAACCTACTATAACTGGAAACGGACCGCGAACCCCGGTGAGCAGAGTGATCCCAGGCCCGCCCCTGCCGGCGATGAGCTGGTAGATCTTGTTCAGCTCGAACAGGAGAACCTGAGGCTCCGTAAGACCCTGGCGGAAAAGTTGCGTGCGGAAAATGCCGACCTGCGCAAGAGGCTGGGACTAAGCTAATCCAAGGAAGGAACCACCTCAGCGGTTCCGGTTCCGGATAGATTACTGCCGTCAATCACCATTTGAGCCGAGCCTTAAGACAATATATAGGTTCGTCACACGAGCGCGGCCGCGCGAATCGGCGCGGGTGTGTGTGGATTGATCGGGTTGAACAGCATATGAAAACGCCACAACGGAAATTCGTTGTTGAATTCAAATCGGGACGACGGCAAAGAGCGGAGACAAAGTCGATCTGGGGCGACACCGACCTCAAGGCTTTTGTCCGCAAGGCGGAAGATGACGCGCCGCATCTGTTCGGTCCAAAAGAAGCGCGCGGTTCGTCAGTTGATGATGGACATATATCGCCTCAACCGATGAATTTGGGCTCGGCCAGCGCAGCCGACGCTGCACGCACGACGTTGCTGGCTGTCGATGAGCAAGAGGCAAAGGCGCCGAAGCAGCGTGAGGACAATTTGGCGGCTGTGGACACCATTGCGCAAGCACCCGTGAGCCAGAGAGTGCAGCAGCCTCGCAAACCATTGAAGGACACAGCTCGAAAGCGTGCTCACCATACTGTCACCCAAGCGATCAATGGCGAGGACCGCATCAACGAGGATTTAAGCGCGCAGTCAGTGCCTGCCGCGGAAGCGGTTTCTCTTCAAGAGGTGGCAGCGCTCGATCTAGAAAATAGGCGACTCAGGAAGATGCTTTCCGAGGCCCTTCGTGCCCAAAACGTGCAGATCAGAAGAATGCTTGAGCGGTTCGATGCCGGTTGAGAGTCCGGAAAGACGAAGACAGGCAGGGCATCTTCAGGCAGTGGCGGCTCTACGATTCCCAACCCAGCTTCCAGCCTTCCCGAACAGTGCTCAGCCAGGAAAGGCTGGAGCAAAAACTTGGCGGGCCGATTAGCGACCGCGACGTCATGACATGCACCGGACCCGCGGGAACCGTGATCTTCAGCGACACCGACAGCCAATATCATCGCGGCAAGCCTGTCATATCCCGCGATCGCTGCGCCATCCTCTACAACTATTTCTCTCGCGTACGGCGCCATCCGTTCTTCTGGGAGCGGTCAGGGGTATCACGGGCGCAAATCGCCGAGATTGACGGTAGAGCAGCGCGACTGCGTGCTTTGGCGCGCCGGTCTGCCGGCGATTGCGCGTCTCGTCCCACCCAATATTGCCTACGATCGGCCGCGGGACCGCGTCACACTTGATAAACTTGGTCCTGGAGGTTTCCGGGCGATTTCGGCTAGATCCGCGACGCTAAACTCCTGAAGGATCGCGATCGTCTCATCTCGGTATAGACGGGTATAACCTATCGCAATCAGCTAAATTTTACTAGGCTTTGGTCCCGGACGACCAGCCGCGCGGCCGCGGCAACATCCGGCGCAAGCCACGCCACGTCAGCGCCGGAAGACAAATGATCAAACCCAATAGGCCGATCAAATAAACGCATAGGACACCTATCTCCACCATAATGAAGGAGGCAAGCTTGTTTGCGAGAACGGGCGGCGGTATCTGAGTTGTCATATCGGCAACATTACAGGCGTCCCGAAATGGGTCAAGATTTTGTTTACCATCTCCCGACCTCAACGCTTTTGCAGCGATGAACGCGAGGATCCAGCAATCAGGCCAGGACGAGACCTGCTCGAAGTCATATGCCTGCCATGAACCAGACGGGATGTTTAGGTTTCTTCTGCCATTGCTGTCGAAGGTCGTAGAATCGATGTGTTCTCAACACAGCGGTGAAACGTGTCTCAGTACGGAGTTTTAAGAATAGTTCGCCCACGGAACGGTCGGTTGCCGCGCTGAGCCGAACTTTCGCTTCTCTCCACTCAAGGCGTATAAGCCGAGACCTTCACCCAATCTACAACCATGTCCTGAGGCAAGGCGTTGTCGACTGGTGGACCCGGCCAATCTCCGCCCACCGCCACATTCAACAGCATGTAAAATGGCTGGTCGTCGAACACCCACCTTTTCCCTGCGGGAATGTCATCTTTGGTGACGGTTTTGTAGACGACGTTGTCCAGCAGCCAAGAAACCCGCCCCGGTGTCCATTCGATCGCGTAAACGTGGAAATCGTCCGAAAGATCGCGCGGAACTGTCTGATCGCCGACGGCGGTGTAACCGGGGGCGTGTAGGTTGCTGAACACGGTGCTCGGGGACTGGCCGACATTTTCCATAATATCGATCTCGCCATTGTCCGGCCATTGACCCACACTTCCCATAAGCCAAAAGGCGGGGAGGAGGCCAGGGCCGCGGGGGATCTTTATGCGGGCCTCGAATTTCCCGAATTTGAGAGCAAAGCGGCCTTTGGTCTTGATGCGGCCGGACGTGTAACGCCCATCGGACTCCTTGCGTGCCGTGACCACAAGGTGCCCTTGGCCATCCTGTCTGATGTTACCAATTTGATCCGTATAGGTTTGATATTCGTTGTTTCCCCAGAGGCTGTTACCGTAGCCAACCTCATAGACCCACTTCGTCCTGTCCAATTTGCTCATCGAAGGACCGTCGAAATCGTCACGCCATATAGGCACAAAACTCGCAGCAAAAACGTCATTGTCTGCAAGAATGCACAGCACAACGAGCAGAAGCACTTGGGTTAAATCGCGCAAAGATTCAGCTCCTCAGGAATTCGTTGAGCGAAGATTGATTCCAGCGGCAACAGCGGATGGTTCAGCGAACGATCAGCCGACAACGTGGATTGTTGTGTTAAAAGTCTTAGGACCGCGCTTGAGGCAGATATTCCCTATAAGGGGCAGTATCGGATTAATCCAGAGCATTTCAGGACAGATTAGTACGAGCTAACTCTAAATTAACCTTCTATCGACGCGGACTAAAGTGATAAAGGAATTGGTAGCAGGAGGAGAATAGCGTTTGGGGGCGACGGCATCACGATCGAAGGTGAGCCGTGGAAGGAGATGGACAATTGAGTTTAAGATTAAAGTCACTACTTGCCGCGGTTGGAGTTTCCGTCGCTATGTGGGGCGGCATCGTCGGAAGCGGCAGATGGGTTGCTGGCCAATTCGATGCGGGAATCGATCGGCAAGAAACCGCAAGCACGCATTAAATTCACGGTACCGCAGCCCAATGCGCGGGACGGCGAAATTTCCTCACATCGTCTGGCTAGGCAATTCGCACGGACTTGCGAAGCGGCTTGAATGGGCGTGTCAGTCAGTCGCCTGTCTCAACCGCTTCCCCCTGGAGTTCAACTCCAAAACTCCCTTCAAAATCGCCGGCTATATCTGAGCTCTCGCCGGATACGCTCGAAAGCGGAGCGCTTAAACAACTACCCCTGCTGTTGATGCGCTGGTTCTTGTCGTGTGCCCCGGCGCCTGTGCGCCCGCACTTCTTTGTAAGAGTTTCAGAGGTCGATTTTGTTCTTGACCCCCTTAAGTAGAGCAATATTCCGATTCTCAACTAGAGTAGCAATCTGGGACAAAAATAATAGTAAGTCAGGAAAACCTTTAGCGCTTTCATCACCACTTTAGATCGCTTGAGTCGATCTTTTGGCCCAAATCTCAGCGCGCATAGCGATATTCTTGTTGCAATGCAAAAAAAGCTTGGCAACCGGGTTGCGCTGCGAGAAACGATTTGGCAAAGTCCAGTTAACTTTTTCGTAACCATGCGTCGCGGTTAACCACGAGACGGCTGGCCGCGACAAATGTTTACAAGAACGCACCGGGGAAAAAATGGCGGCAGAGATTCATCGAGTAACTATTGGCGGGGTTTCGACAGCCTGCGTTTCGCGCAACGACCTAGTCGACCTCATGCTTGTCGATAGCAAGTCTCACAATGTGGCCCGCCCGAGATTACTGTTTGATATCAATGGCCACGGTCTTGCAATGTCGCTGTTCGACAAGAAATACCGCGAAGATTTGAACGCAGCCGATATTATCCATGCCGACGGCCAGCCTCTGGTTACTGCCTCCAAAATATTGACCAAGTCACCCGTGCCCGAGCGAAGTGCCACGACGGATCTGTTTCATGACGTCGCCGAAGCGGCGCAACGCAGTGGGAAGACATTCTTTTTGTTCGGCGGGAGCCAAGAAATCGTCACGGCATGCGCGCAAAAGATGCAGCGCCTTTATCCTTCGTTGGTCATTGTCGGTATGAGAAATGGCTATTTTTCAGCCACTGAAGAGGCTGACGTATGCAACGAGATCAATGCTTCGGGTGCCGACATCGTTTGGGTTGGCCTTGGAAAGCCTAAAGAGCAAGCTTTCTGTGTTCGCAACCGCGAAAGGATTTCTGCCGAATGGCTCGTAACCTGTGGCGGATGTTTCAATTATGTGACGGGTTCATACGCGCGCGCACCAGTTTGGATGCAGCGAACTGGTACAGAATGGATGCACCGAATGATAACTCAGCCAAGGAAGCTCTTGTGGCGTTATCTTTCAACAACGCCGATTGCCCTGTTCCTCTTACTGGCAAGAACGGGTGACCAGATCAAGCCTGGAAGAACCGCGGGAGCCTGACTGGTATGTCGCAGTTCTCTGGGCGGTTTCGTGTTCGAATTTCCTACGTGCTGCATGCCATCGCTTCGCCGGATCGGTTCATGCGAGAAGCCCGTTGCGGGACAGTGGTAGGCGTCGAGTAGGTGCGAAAAGGTTCCCCTTAAGTTAGCGAGTCTTACAAGGAGCGGCGTCACGTTACGTTCTTTGTACTGAAAGCATCTGATTTAGCGATCCCGTCATAACGGAGCTCAAAGTGTATATTGCTGTACGAGAAAGTAATAGCGCAGAAACATTCCCGTCGGCATTTGTCGGGCGCGATGTAAAGCCGATCCTGTCGGCTCCTACCGGGAGGTTTAGGGAATCCGGCGAAAAGCGCTACATTCACCTGCTGGGAAAGCGGGCGATGGATATCGTCCTTTCCGCAGCCGCTCTTTTGATATTGGCGCCCCTGCTGGTCGTTATCGCAGTTGCTATACGCGTGGAAAGCAAAGGGTCGCCGCTATTTTCACAGATCCGTTGGGGGAAGGACGGCAGAAAAATTCTTGTTTTTAAGTTCCGCTCGATGCGCTCGGACCTAGGTGATCCTACCGGCGTTGCCCAAACGATCAAAGGCGATCCAAGAATAACGAGAGTAGGCGCTCTTCTTCGGCGAACGAACCTCGACGAACTTCCGCAGATATACAATGTCCTGCGCGGCGATATGTCCCTCGTTGGTCCGCGTTGCCATGCGATCGGGATGCTGGCTGGAGGGATGCTTTATGAGGAGCTCGTGCCCGAATATCACAACCGGCATTCGATGCGTCCAGGATTGACCGGTCTTGCCCAAATGCGCGGTTTGCGTGGACCGACGGACAAGGCGGCAAAAGCGCGCGCGCGCATCGCTTCGGACCTTCGTTACGTCCGGAATTTCTCTCTGCTACTGGATGTGAAGATCCTGATTGGGACGATAGCGAACGAACTGCGTGGCGGCCAGGGCTTCTAGCATTGAAGATCATAACCGAACACGGACATGCCGCTGCGGTCGACTTTGGCGGTTTGAATTATTGAACCGGGAATGGCTGCTAACCTTACCGGGTAACCAAACCAAGGGCATTCGCTTGACGACCAAGACTGAATTTGGAATTTCGTGACAATGGAAATTGTTCAGCAAACAACCATTGCAGGAATCCTGAAGGTAGAGCTGCGATCTAGAGTTCTTCGCAGGCTATACTACGACCGTTCACGCCGACACCTCGCCCTTGAAATGCGTACCGGTGGTCTTCGCATCTATGGCGATGTGCCACCATCGATACCAGAGGAAATCATCTCCCATGCAGCCCCTGGCGTCTTGTACGATGAACATCTGAGAATTGTACTCGGGACACCGATCTCCCGTTTCAGCGCGACGGGCATCGCATTTCGACTTCGCCTAAGGCGCATGAGATTGGGAGAGGTGTGAACTATTTTGCTCGCCGATCGATCCGATGGGGCGAGCACAAAAGTCGATTGAACTCGAAGGGAAGGTCAAGTTTCCTCGTCAATGCTTGGAACGACGAAGTCACTTCGAGTGGAAAGAGGTCGCCTTCGCCAAGTTTCCTGTGCAAAAGGCGAGATGAGGCAACCGAAGCTCTAGTCTGTTGCCGTATTGGTTGGCGTCAATCAGTTCGTATTAGTCTCGCGGTATCCGTTATTCGCGAGAATATAGTCAGCCCAATGAAGGCTGATCACGTTAGTCTCTTCGAGATAACGAAAACTCGAAATTATCTCTGTAAAAGCAGTCTCGCTTTGTTGCATTGCAGCATGGATGTGCAATATGAAGAATAAGCATCAACCCGGCCATATGAATGAAAAACACTTTTCTGCTGATCGGCAATTATGGGCTAGCGACGTTTGCAACGGCTGTTGTATCGGCCAGCCATCTTCTCATTCAGCTTGCCGTTCTCCACAGCTTGGGATCTGCCGAGTTTGGGTTGATAGCATTCCTGTTGACGCTGATGCAATTTGGCTCCGGTCTGTGCAATTCGGTGGTGGCGGCGCCCTACACCGTAGCGATCAGTGCTGGTTCCCAGGATGAGAATTCAACTGCCTGCTTCTTCGCTGTGAATGCCGGACTTGCTCTCTTGAACGGTGCGCTCGCTGCAGCGGCGGCATTTTGGATCGGGAGCACCAGTTGGCTGATAGCAGTGTGCTTCGCGTTGGCAAGTGCGCTTTTCACGATACGGTGGTTCGGTCGCACGGAAGCGTACGCAACCCACAAGCCAGTCAAGGCAGCTGCATCGGATATCGCCTATTCAGTGGCGCTTCTTATCGGCCTCGGCCTTTCCTGGTTTCAAGGCTTGTCGCTGGCGTCCGCATCCATGATCTTCGTGGCGGCCGGGACTGCCGGGATGATCCCGTTTGGCATGTCTTTCCTGCGTAGGCACCTTGAAGGCGACTGGCGCTCGACGGTTTCGGCGTACAGGCCAATCTGGAGGGACCAGTCGCGTTGGGCGGTGGTCGGCCTGGTGACCACGGAGGCCACGGCCAATGCTCATTCCTATCTGGTGACCTTAATCGCCGGTCCGGCGGCCTTCGCTCCCATCGCCGCGGCGATGCTGTTCCTTCGGCCGATCGGCGTCTGCATGGTCTCCCTGACCCAGATCGAGCGGCCCGCCATGGCTCGTGCATTTGCCGCGAACGATCGCGCGCGCGCGACCGGATACGCCGTGCGTTTTACGGCCGTGCTGGTACTGATCTGGGCGATGACCATTGTCGCAACCGCGACCACCTTGCATTTTTACCCCGGAATAGCGTTCAAGCCCGGGCTCGAAATAAAGCTCGTTCTGGTGGCGTTCGGGCTCTGGGCGATCATTTGCCTGGTACAGTGCGTACAAACGCCACTCAACGTCTTTCTTCAGGCGGAGGGGCGCTTTCGCGAGCTTGCTGATGCGAGCATGAAGGCATGCCTTGTGACGGTGGCAGGCGTTGTCGCCTTGCTGCTCACGGTCGGACCCGTCTATGCAACGATTGGGGTGCTGGCAGGCCAACTCATCATGACCTTTGGAATTGTTTCGAGTGTTCGCGCCGACAAGGTGCCGCAGGGCCTGAGGGAGGTCGCCAATGTTAGTGGCTAGGGCTGGCGGTCATATATCTCAAGCTGACGTCTACGACTTGGAAAGGACCTTTTCCCCTTGCTGACGCGGATCAAATCCTTAGCAAAGCCGGCTTTCATGAAGGGGCTGGAAGCTTGGACGGAACGGCGCTGGCGGCGCAGAAAGGTTGCTGCGCGCCATGGGTTGCCGCATCGCCTCGTGGTCTCGCTGACGTCCTATCCCAAGAGATACGACGTTCTCGAGCTGACGCTCAAGACGATATTGACGCAAGATCTTGCTCCCGACGAGGTTCTTCTGTGGATTGCACATGAGGATATCACGGCGCTGCCGCCCTCGATCAGGGAATTGGAACGCGGGGGACTGACAATCCGCGCGACGGAAGACCTGCGCTCCTACAAGAAAATCATCCCGGCACTCGAACACTATGGTGATGCGATCATCGTCACAGCTGATGACGATGTCTACTATCCGCCATCCTGGCTGCGAAGGCTCGTGGAAGAGTACAGGGCAGGGGTGCCGGAAGTGCTCTGCCACCGAGCTCACCTGACGCGCAGAAGCGATGGTGGTTTTCAACCCTATGACAGCTGGCACTTCAACATCAGGAAGGCCCGTAGCGCGTCCGACGTTTTCTTTACCGGCGTCGGCGGCGTTCTCTATCCACCTGGCGTCCTGCACACTGACGTCAACAACATCGCAAAAATTCTCGAACTCTGCCCGACGACGGACGACGTATGGCTCAACTGGATGGTCCGGCTAAACGGGGCGACGGTTCGCAAGGTTAGCAGGTGGATTCGGTTCTATGAGTGGCCGGGCTCCCAGGGTGTCGCGTTGCAAAATAGCAACCGGGGCCAGAACGGCGGAAACGACGCGCAGATCGCCAATCTTGTCCGAGCTTACGGCATTCCGGAGACAGCACAATGAGCGTCAAAACCGAAGCATTCTCCGCCGTGCGCTGGACTACCTTTGTTACGGTGGGCCGCGTTGTCTTGCAGACGCTGCAACTCATCGTGCTTGCACGGCTGATTTCGCCACAAGATTTCGGTATGATGGCGATGATCCTCAGTGTCACCGCGTTTATTCAGCTCTTTGGTGATCTGGGTGTAAGCACGACGATCATATATTCGCGCGAAATTTCGAAGGAAGTTCTATCAACGCTTTATTGGCTAAATGTCTTCATGGGCGCCCTACTCTCCGGCCTGGTGTGGGCGGCGAGCCCCTGGGTCGCGAGTTTTTACAGCACGCCGGGCTTGCAGACGCCTCTCGCCCTTGCCGGAAGCTCCTTCTTTATTCTTGCGATCGGCCAACAAGTGAAGGTGTTGGCCGAGAAGCGGCTCGCATTCCGCCCGATTGCGATCGTCGAGCTGATCTCGGCGATCATAAGCACGGTCCTTGCCATCGTAGTCGCTTATCTGGGGGGCGGGGTTTATTCTCTCGTGGTTGCGGTCACGGCGCTGGCGACGGGAAATAGTCTGCTTTACTGGCTGTTCGTTCGTGACGGCTGGTTACCTGGCCTTCACTTCCGGGTCGGAGAAGCGTCGTCCAATCTAAAATCCGGTCTCTACCTGCTTGGGGCAAGTTTAGCCAACACCGCGACAATTCAGGCCGATGTAATGGTCGTCGGGAGAATGCTCGGTAGCGCGGCGCTTGGATTTTATACGGTTCCGCGCGAGCTCTCCTTAAAAGTTATGTTCGCGACAAACCCAATTGTCACAAGGGTCGGAACACCGTTGATCGCCAAGGCTCAGGGCGACCAAGTGCTTTTGCGCAAGATCTATCTTGCGACCATCAGGATGACGTCAGCGATAAATTTTCCGATCTATGCCGCCATTGCGGCGTTTCGCCATGAGACGGTGCAAGTCGTGCTCGGGCCGAACTGGTCCCAGTCCGCCGACCTGCTCGGCGTCATGGCGGTCTGGGGGATGTTCAGGGCACTCGGCAATCCTGTGGGCAGCCTGCTTTACGGAACCGGCCATTCGCGGCTCGCCCTTGTCCAAAGCCTCGGCGTGACCGCGGCTATTGTACCCACGATCTACATTGGCGGCCTGTGGGGCTCGATGGGAGTGGCGACGGCCCTGACAATCTTCTATGTGCTGTTCGTCTTCGTGGTCTGGCTGTTTATTGTTCGCAAGATTACCGGAGCTGGAATAGTCGAATATACCCTTCAATGGGCCGTCCCACTGCTAGTGACGATTATGGCCGTAGCAGTTGCATTGGCGGCCTCTTGCCGCCTAACAACGGACCTCCTCAGGCTGGCTCTCGGTCTACCGGTTGGGGGACTCGCCTATGTCGCGTTCAGTTGGTTCCTCAATAGGACATGGTGCGACGCAATGTTGGGTATGGCGGGCTTTTCGGAACGAAAATTTGCATAAATTTATCCGCGTTACCCAGGGCAACTCATGAAACTGTCTACAAAGAAAACGAATTTTGAATCGCTGTCAGCGACCGCAATCGGGCAATCCGAAAGGCTGGTAAGACTGATCGAAGTCCTCTTCTTTATATTTTTGCTAGTTGTTCTTGTCCGAGTTTCCATGGGCGAGTCTGATTCGGTCGACGCTCGGTTTGCGCGATTGGACGCCACGGAAGCGGGTGATCGCGTAAAGCAAGCCGCCTATACGCTGGCGTTCATAACATTCCTCGGCCTGTGGATCCGCCTCCGGGGCCTCCGCTTGCCGAGTTGCATTTCATTGATGCAGGTTTTGCTGATTGGCTGGATCATTCTAAGCACAACTTGGGCCTATGACCCCAACGTGTCGTTCCGGCGCGCTGTATTGCTTGTCTTCGTATTTGCAAGCATAGCTATATCAGTCGATTTTTTGGGGCCAACTCGAAGCTTAGACGTCATGTACAAAGCGCTAGCTGCCTGCATGACGGCGTCTCTGATATCGGTATTTCTATTTCCTTCTTTTGCTATTCATCCACCAACGGAGGTAGATCAAAGCATAGTTGGCGGATGGAAGGGAGTTTTTATTCATAAGAATACTGCTGGCGCCGTTTGCGCTATGGCAACTATAATTTTCCTGCATTACGGCATGGCACGGAGACGCTGGTATGATTGGTTCTTCTTAGCCATTTGTGTAGTTTTCCTCGTGGGCTGCAAGGCTAAGACTCCACTAGGCCTGTTGTTGCTAGTCGTACCCGCTGGCTTTCTCTACAGGGCTGCGTGGCATAGTGCCTTAGGCCGCCTGCTAGTCTTATTGTTCATATCAAGCTCTGCAGCCTTGGTTGCAGTCGGCGTATCGGGTTACTCTGACAAGTTGGCGGAACTTTTTTCAAATCCTCAATCATTCACCGGTCGAGTTGCGATTTGGGATACCGCGCTAGCATTCTCGGCTGACCACCCTTGGCTGGGATCCGGTTATAGCTCTCTATGGGCGGTAAGTAGCGCGCCTCCCATTCTGCCATATATGACGGATGCCTTCCTGGAAGCGATCGTCCACTCACACAATGGGTATTTGGAGATGTTGGCGACCACTGGAATTCCCGGGCTGACCCTAGCGTTGGTCGCTGCACTAGTTGTACCACTCTTCCAGTTTCTATTTGCGCCGCGTGCCAACGACATAAAGTTCTTTTCATTGTTATTTTCCCTCTGGTTTTTCGGTCTCCTTGAGAATCTGATGGAGACACAGCTCTATACACGCGACAGAGAGGTCTGGATTGTGTTCGTTACAACAATATTGATTGTTCAAATAAAAAGTAAATACTTCCTTGATAGGAGATACATTGTGACAAGAAGAAATGCTGAGATTTCACCTCAGAACAACGTATAGCTAGATAATTCCTGACCTTGAGGAACATAAAATGACCGAGCCGTTATTTACCGTTGTTATTCCAACCTTTAATCGAGAGCACCTTATTGAAGGAACGATCAACTCTGTGTTGAAGCAGGATCTTCAGGACTTTGAGATCGTTATCGTTGACGACGGTTCCAATGATAATCCAGGCAGGGTTGTAGCGCGGTTCAATGACGATCGGATGCGCCTGATACGGCAACCAAACGCAGGCGGTGGAGCTGCGAGAAACAACGGAATTCAAAACGCTCGCGGGCAGTACATTGCCTTTCTTGATTCAGATGATTCATTCCTGCCTAACAAATTGTCTCGATGCGCCAGAGAATTCCCGATTTCGGATGATCTGGTCCTCTATTCGGCGATGAACGTGGATCGCGGCGTGGAGAAGTTCTGGATAAGGCCGGATCGTGCGATCCGGGAAAATGAGGACGTTGGCGAGTATCTTTTTTGTGCGAACCAATTGATTCAGACGTCGACTATAGTTCTATCAACAAAACTCGCCAAGAGGGTCATGTTTGATCCGACTTTGCGCAGAGGGCAGGACCTTGATTTCTGTATCCGCTTACAAGCGGCGGGTGCAAAGTTCAGAATGATCGAGGAGCCTCTGACAATTTGGCTCGACAACACGGAGGCGGGCAGAACGTCATATGTTTCGGGATACGAGTCGTCGTCAAAATGGCTTGAAAAGTGCCAACATCTGCTCACGAGGAAGGCGTTGCTGGGATATAGGGCGACGGTCTTAGGGTACCATTTGGCACCGGTGAAACCTTTTGCAGCTGCTGCAGATTTTTTTAAGGGATGGGCATTTGCCGGCGTCTCCTCAAGGACCATTGCGAGACAGCTACTTCGCGCGTATATGCCCAGAGCAATGTACAGGGCCATCGTGAACAGTTTCGTCGCTCGTTTCGGAAGAGTTTAGGCGCGTTCTGAGTGGGAATGGAAGCCCCGGAGCTACTCGGAGCATGCTGAATAAAATGCTTTCTAACAGTCCAATCTTTTCTGTTGTCATACCGGTATACAATAGGGCGGATCTCGTCCTTAATGCGATTAAATCGGTCCTTGATCAGTCATTGCAAGACTTCGAGATACTGATCATCGATGATGGTTCTACTGACGATGTCGCCAGCTCGATACTGAGTGTTCAAGATCAGCGAATTCGGCTCTTCCGACAATCCAACGCGGGCGCAAGCTCGGCGCGTAATGCCGGAATTGACCTAGCCAGCAGTCGCTACATCGCATTTCTCGATTCTGATGACCTGTTCCTTCCGCACCATCTCGAAACGGTGAAGGTTCTTTTGGAAAAATCAGATGATGTAGCAGCTTATGCCCCGGTTATCGTTCGCCGTGGCAGTGGCCGCGCATTCGTCAAACCGCCGCGTGCGATCCGCTCGGATGAAGATATGGCAATCTACCTGATTTGTGATCGGGGGTTTGTGCAAACGAGCGGGCTTGCTTTGCGAAGCGAAACCGCGAAACGCGTCAAATACCGGGAGGATGCAATATTCGGTGATGACACGGACTTTGCCATTCGTTTGCAATTGGCGGGTTGCCGCTTTGAAATGGCAGAAAGCCCGACAGTCGTTTGGGCAGACGACGTCGAACATGACCGGCTCTCTACCGGCCGTACGCCGATCGGTGATTTACGCTGGCTTGAAGACCTTCGCCCTCAAATACCAGTGCGTGCATACTATGGTTACAGAGGCTGGCATTTTGCAAAGAGCATGGCTCAAAAGAACGCGTGGCAGGCAATGATGCTCTACCTGGCCGCTGTTCTTCACGGTGCCTATTCCCCCCGATTGGCTGGGATCGTATTTCTACAGATTGTTCTGCCGGATCGGCAGTATCGAAACATTACCGATAAGTGGCTACTATTCCTAAAGACCTGGGGGCGCAAATTTGAAGCGGCGTGACTTTCTGTGCGCGGCAGCCGGTGCTGCGTGTTCACTCGTTCCGAAATTGGCCGAGGCCGGAGCGGATTCTCTCAGGCACAAAGCTGAGGCCAGGGGCCTTGTCTATGGATGCGCGGTCAAGTCTCGCAATTTACGTGACGATGCTCAATTTCGCGCAGCAGTCGCCAATGAAGCGGGCATCCTTGTTCCCGAATATGAGTTGAAGAGGCAGTTCATTCAGCCGGAGCCCAATCGATATGATTTCGCTGCTGTCGATTTCATTCTCCAGTCTGCCGCGCGTGATGATCAGAAGGCGCGGGGCCATACATTGGCATGGTATGATGCGAACCCGGCATGGCTTCCGAACGCCTTGAATGATTCAACGACCGCAGCGGCGAAAGCGAAACTGCTAACGGAATATATTGCGTTCGTGACCAAACGGTATGCTGGTCGAATGCATTCCTGGGATGTCGTGAATGAAGCGGTGGAACCAGATAACGGGCGCTCGGATGGAATGCGTAGTCAGAGTATTTGGTACGAAGCTCTAGGCGAGGATTACATACCATTGGCGTTCCATGCCGCAAAACAAGCGGATCCGCATGCGCTGCTGTTCTTGAATGACTTTGGTGTTGAAGCGCCGATTCGCTGGAACGATCGTCGCAGAAAAGCCCTTTTGAACTTGCTCGACCGCCTGAAAAGTAAGGATGTGCCCGTAGAAGCTTTCGGCATTCAGGGCCACCTGCATCCATATCGAGATGGTTTTGACGCCAAGGTGTTTGCGCGGTTTATCCATGATCTCGAAGGCTATGGCATCAAGCTGATGATTACTGAACTTGATGTCAGCGATCGAGGCGGACCTGACGACCCGCAGAAGAGGGACGCGGACGTGGCCGCGGTAACCAAAGATTTTCTGAATGTCGCGCTCGAAAGTCATCAAACGCTTGGCGTCTTAACGTGGGGTCTAACTGATCGCTACACATGGCTCTCAACGAGCGACAAATATAAATGGCCAGATGGCCAGTTGCCGCGTGCTCTTCCGCTCGATGGCATTCTTGCACGAAAGCCTATGTGGGACGCGATATCGAACGCCTTCGATTTAGCCGCGAACCGAATGCAATAGGAGCGTGTTCATTGTCGATTGCCGCTGCTGCCATAAAGCCCAATATCCGATCTCAATCCGCGCATAATCTATCATCCCTGCAAGCTGCGCGATGCTTTGCATGCCTACTGGTGGTTTTTCATCATACGATCCGCCTGTTCACCGCGAACGCGCCAGCCGATTGGACGCGGCCGCTACTGTTCGATTTCCCGGCGCTCTACGAACGATTGGCCGTCGGAGTTGACATATTTTTTGTCATAAGCGGCTTCATCATGACGTATGTGGCAGCGCCATACATAGATGGCAGGAAGCCGCTAAGTGATTTTCTTCTAAAGAGAGCCTTGCGGATCTATCCGTCCTATTTGCTGGTTACCGTAGCTCTCGTAATTCCTTTGGTCGCTGTTTACGTGATCACAGGACACCTATCCTTTGATCTGAGCTGGGAGCGCCTTTTCACCTCCGCTACGCTCATTCCAGACTTCAATAAACTTGGACAGGTTCAACCGATCCTGGGCGTTGGTTGGACGCTTAGTTTCGAAGTATATTTTTACATCGTGTTTGCAGCCTCGATCGCACTTTTCCGAGGTCGTTTTTTGGTTCCAATGGCGTTGGTGATAGTGTCTATCATTGCGCTCTCGCGCTTGTTGGATCTGCCTGGGGCAGTTTCGCAGTTCTTGCAGAACTCAATTGCAATTGAATTTATTTTTGGGTGTATAATTGCGCGATACTTCGTTTCTGGAAGCATCATATTCCATAAATCATTGTTGATACTGATATGCCTCCTTGGTTTCAGCTTGTTCATTTTTGAAAGCGCCAGCGACGACAATAGATTCATTGTTTGGGGAGCACCATCCGCTTTATTTGTAGGCGGGATGATTAGCTTTGAATTTAATAAAGTTATTAGGTGGAGCGCCCCAATAGTATTTCTCGGCGATGCATCCTATTCGATATACCTAGTGCACGTCCCTTTCATATATTTTGGATGTACAAAGTTAATTGAATTGCTGGGAATTCATAAATATAGCCCTTCATTTATATCCGTCGCGATCGTATTTGTGTTTTCGGGTGCAGTAATATTTGGTTTGCTCTTTTATTATTTTGTTGAGCGGACGATCAATCTCAAAATAAAATCACAAATGAACCGATAGTATTTTCCTCACAAAGGTCTCCGACGCGAGGCACGGGATGGGTTGGAGTTGAAGTGCCCCCGAATTTGGGCCAGCAGGAGTTGGAATTTTCCAGGAACATCAAACGCCCCGGTCATTTGGGCCTTCATTGCGACAAAGGCCGATCCAGCTGCAGTCAGATGGCCGTAGTCCCATTGCAAAGGAATGCCGTTCTCCTGCGTCGCGCAAGCCGTGCCGTCTGGAGGGCAAAGCAGGGAGTATGTGGAGACATAGACGCCGCCCGCGGCTTCTACCGCTGCGGCCATTTCGCTATCGGTCTTCATTTGTTCGGTATTTCTGGCTGTCACAAGCAAGCTGGCGTTCCTGCCGCTGGCGACCTGGCCAAGCAATCGCGCCAGGGATTTGTGGTATTCGACGATGGGTCCGAAGACCACGATCCGATCAACGTGGCCACGAAGCGCCTCGAGCGAACGCACGACATCCGGAATGTCGGTTTCTATCCAGCGAGCTGACAGGATGAGGATGCCCGGACGATGCTTCTTGAGAAAGTCGCTAAAGACCATCTGCATCAGATCCGTGCAGCCACGCTCGCCCTTGGATGAAATCACCGGCTTGCATCCGCTGGATGTGGCTTGCATCACATTGCTTTGCGGCATCACTGCGGTCAGCCCGCTCCACAAATCTGCAGCATGACTGTCGCCAATGAGCAATATATTCGGCTTATCCAGGGAAGGCTTCAGGCACGTGTCGCGATCATAATCCGATAAATGGTTGATGTGACCAATAAGAAAGCACACGCCGCGGCGGTAGACACTCGTATCATCATAGTCGAGATAGCTTGCGAAGTGATTGCCATCACCATTGGGAATTTGCAGGCGAGCAGCACCATATGACAGGCCAATGCCCGCCACGCACAAGATCAGATAGGCGACGCCCGCGCATCGCAATAGCTCGGCCCGCGTTGCCAAAATCTTGCGCTCGCGGAAAGGCTGTTCGACGTAGCGCCAAGACAGATATGCCGCAAGGACGCTAAGGAGGATGAGCGCCAATGCTTCCGGCGCCGAAAGCGCCGTTCCGCGGATCAACTGATAATACACAAAGATCGGCCAGTGCCAGAGATAGAGAGAATATGAAATCTTGCCAACCCAAACGAAGGGCGACGACGAAAGCAGGCCTTTTACGGTCGTTGGACCTTGTCCGCCGATACCGATCAGCGCCAGGGTTGAAACGCATGGAATGACGGCAAAATAGCCAGGAAAGGCAAGGCCGGCGTGAAATTTGACGCTGCTTACCAGGAGCAGCAGGAGCGCGGCAAACATGCCAAACTCCCGGAGGAGGCGTGGCATCTGTGGAACGACGCTATAGGCCAAGAGGGAGCCAAGCAACAATTCCCATGCGCGGGTGAGCGGAAAGTAAAAGGCGATATCTCGATCCGCTGCCGTCAACAGAATGCCACCAAGGAGGCTAGCGAGCGCCAGGACGACGATCGTCCACCGTGCCGCGCGCACGCGCGATGCGCCAATGACTGCGAGCAGCAGAGGGAAGGCGAGGTAAAACTGCTCCTCCACACCCAGAGACCAGGTGTGGATCAAGGGCTGGGAGGTGACGTCGGCTGCAAAATAGCCGGCGGAATTCAAAAGATAGAGATTTGAAAATGAACTGAGAGCGGCAATTGCGGTGAGTGCCGTCGTTCTCAGCTCGACTGGAAATAGCGTGAATGGCGCAACGGTGAGCGTCACCGCGACCACGGCGATAAGCGCCGGAAAAATCCGGCGGATACGCCGTTCGTAAAAGCGGGAGATGGAAAAAGTGCCTCGCTCCAGGTCCGCGCGAAGCAGTCTTGTGATCAGGAAACCTGAGATTACGAAGAAAACGTCGACACCGATGAAGCCGCCTCTGAAGGTGCTGATGCCTGCATGATAAATCAACACGATCGAGACCGCGATGGCACGTAGGCCATCGATGTCAGGTCGATAAGCGCTTTCCGCCAAAGGAGGCGCGTGCCTCGACACTTCATTTTTCTTGTGAAGGGGTGGCGTGCGCTCGACGGCACGATTTTCGGTTAATTCCGCGCCGGCCGCAGCCAGTTCATCCGACATTTAATTGCACCTTGCTGCCCTTGCGTATCATGATGTGTAGATCGCCTGATTGGCCAAGTGACAACCGGCGGTCACTTGGGGAGCCGCGCTATCGGCTCGTGCCCCCATTTAATTTCCCGATGTCGATTCAGAGGGAGTTCATACGATTTGCCAATACCCTGAACATGCGCCCGCTCGCCGATGTCGCTCCCGCGGTCGAGCCGCTCAGACGCAGTATCTTCCCGCCCGGCGATGACGACGCTGGCGCCAATCGCTCCACCCTGGGCATCAGACGATAAGGCGACAGAGGAGCGATACCTCCGCCAACTTCCAATCCTTGCACATCCAGAATTTCGCCCTGTGATCGCAATAGTAGCGCGGTTCCATTCTTCCCGTCCTTGGAGAATTTATTGTCTATTAAATAGGCAATGATGGCTAAGAATGAGTAAAAAACCATCATGACCCTTCTAATCACAGAATACTGACCGGAAGGTCTGTGGGGGTGGCAATCGAAATACATTGTAACAGTCTCTTATCAATCGAAAACGTCCCTCTTCAAGAATCGTGTGAACAAATTCAGCGCTTTCATGCGCTTATGTTGTTTCATTGCCACATGTATGCCCGGTAATTTACTACATGCCGCAAAGACCTCTTGGCCCTCTGGTATTTGCGAAATTGATCGGGTAAAGGCGTTGTAAATGAATTAAGTGGACTCCATATGATTACGAGCATAGCTGGCAAAAATACATTTCTTGTTGCGTTCTTGCTGTTGCTTTCCGGTTGCACATCACTTCCACGCTCCGGCCCGGATGGTCAGGTGGTCGAAAGCAAAGCTGCTATTACAGTAGCAAAGGAAGATCGCAAAGTCGGCATCGACTACGCGCTGCTCGATCTCAATGAGAATACTTTGGGGTATTTCGAAGCGCCGGGGTCAGTCTCCTTGAGGAGCAGTTTTGGTGGCCGCCGCGGTAGCCCGCATGATGTTCCACTCGGATATGGTGACGTCGTTCAGGTCGCGATTTTCGAAGCGCAATCAGGCGGCCTGTTTATCCCAACGGATGCGGGCAGCCGCCCGGGCAATTATGTTACCCTTCCCAATCAGACAATCGATCGTGGCGGCACCATAAGTATCCCCTATGCAGGGCAGATAAGGGCTGTCGGCCGCACCAAGGAACAGGTCGAGAGCGACATCGTCGAAAAGCTTAAGAATCGCGCGATCGAACCGCAAGTCGTGGTAACGACGGTGACGAGCAGATCGAGCCAGATTGCCGTGCTCGGCGACGTGAAAAATCCTGCGAAATTTGAACTCACGGCTGCAGGCGAGCGTGTCCTTGATGCGATCTCCCAGGCTGGCGGTCTGTCTGCAGCTGGCCTGGAGACGAATATCACGCTGCAGCGTCAAAATAAGACTGCAACCGTCGGCTATCGCGCTATTCTAGATAACCCGGCCGAGAACATCTTCCTGTCGCCGGGCGATACCGTCATCGCGGATCACGTACGCCGCACTTACACAGTCTTCGGCGCGTCTGGGCTCAATGGCCAGTTTGACTTCGCCGACACCAATTTGACGCTCAGCGATGCGTTGGCAAAGGCCGGTGGCTTGCTGGACAGCAAGGCGAACCCGGCGCAGGTTTTCGTCTATCGAACGGTCGGGCGACAGTCATTGCAAAGAATGGGTGTCAACGTTTCCAGCTTTAAGGGGCAGGTCATTCCTGTCGTGTTCCGCGCCAATCTGCGAGATCCGGCAGGCCTGTTCACCGCGCAGAAGTTTGCAATGCAGGATAAAGACGTCCTTTATGTCTCGAACGCGTCTTCTGTTGAACTTGTGAAGTTTCTCGATATTGCAAGCACGGTGACTTCGTCGGCATCCCAGGCGAACAATGCAGTGAAATAAACTCGGATGGCGTGCGGGCGTGAGGCGTTGCGGAACGAGACGGCGGAGGATGACCATCTTGTCAGTTGGGCTCCTCGGGTCAGTCGATCTGTTTTGGAAAAGCACCTGGATAGGTGTTGAGCTGGTTCAGATGGAGCGGCGTTGCTGTGAGCGTGGCCAGGAGGCGAGACATGGTCGTTTCCTTGCCGGTTGAGGTGAAGATCAGTACCCGGGCACGAGTAAACCGCGGCAGCGGCGATGAGAGGGGTCAGGGGACATGCGGCAGACATTGGAGGGTGTGTGCTTGCGGAAGTCAAACAGGCGTTCGCAGCCAACGGCGAACGTAATGAACTTGGCAGTTAGACCTGGTCAAAGGTCAGGCTGTTCGAAATTGAAGTCAAATTGAACCCTTCAAAACGTGAGTACCGAATGCTGTCTCCAGATAAGATCTCCTCTCGCAGCGACAACATGTGGGAGAGCAACAGCCCGATAGAAGCGCTAGATTTTGATCGGTTGCTTGCGATCGCACGCCGTCAGTGGCGTCTCGTCGCCTGTTTTGCCGTCATTTTTATGGTCATGGGTGTAGCCTTTGCGCTCACGGCGTCGCCGAAATTCACAGCCGAGACCAGCGTGCTGATCGAGCGTGGCAATAGCGGCATTGTTACCCAGCTTTCGGACGCCGGCGTGACGGTTGATGACGAGTCGACTGTCCTTAGCCAGCTTGAGATTGTGAAGTCGGATACCATCGCGCTTGACGTCATCAAGAAACTGGATTTGACCAACAATGCCATTTTCATGGCATCGGAAAATTCCCTGCTTGGCTACATTCGGTCGCTAGTGAACGTCAAGGCTTGGTTTGGGGTAGGTGGTGAGCAGCAGGACGCTCAGACGATCGCCAAGGAAGTGCTCCTGAACAACATGGACGTCCAGCGTGTCGGCCGATCCTATGTCATGAATATCGACTTCACGTCGCCCAATGCCGAGCTTTCCGCCCAGATTGCTGACGCTTATGCCGACGCCTATATCGTCGACAAACTCAACTCGAGGTATGAGGCGACACGGCGGGCGAGTGATTGGCTTCAGGAACGCATCGACGAACTCAAGCAGAAGGCCGCGGAATCAGATCTCGAGGTTCAAAAATTCCGGACGACCCATGGTCTGATGTCGGCAAAGGACGGCAGCCTCATCAGTGATCAGCAACTGTCTGAGCTCAATAGTGCGTTGATCGTGGCGCAGTCTGAGACCGCACAGGCCCGCGCAAAATACGACCGCATCAAGGCCATTATTGACGCAAAACGAACCGATGCCATCGTCACCGACGTCCTTGGAAGTTCCGTTTCGAACGATTTGCGGCAGAAGTACCTGGCGGCCTCAAAGACCGAGGCGGAGATCTCCAATCGCCTGGGTCCTGATCACATCCAGGCGGTCCGTTTGCGCGCAGAGATGGCCGAATATGAACGACAGATGTTCGAAGAACTTGGTCGCATTGCTGAAAGCTACAATAGCGAATTGCAAGTCTCAAAAGCAAAAGAAGACGCATTGCGATTAAACGTGTCCCAGGCAACAGGCGTATCTGCCGTTGCGGGGGAAACACAGGTTCAGCTCCGGGAGCTTGAGCGTGCCGCGGATAGCTATAAGAACCTGTTGCAGACGTTCCTTGCCCGCTTTCAAGAGGCTTCACAGCAACAGTCGTTTCCAATCACGGAAGCAAGGATAATCACAAAGGCTACCCCGCCGATCAAGCCGAGCAAGCCGAAGAAGCCACTTGTCGTGGCGATTGCTACCTTTCTCGGAATTGCCTTGGGTGGCGGTCTCGGCGCGTTTCGAGAATTCCGCGATCGGTTCTTCCGTACTGGCGAGCAGGTAAGGCAAAATCTTAATCTGGAATATCTCGGCGCGGCTCTTCTTGTCGAAAAGATAAAGCCGATCAATGAGCCGGCGCTAGCCGGTGATCTCCGGGTCGTTAGGCCAAACAACGATCTCCTTCGATACGTGGTGGAGCATCCACATTCCGCCTTCGCCGAAACCATGCGCAGTGCCAAGATCGCCGTCGATCTTCAGGGCAGCGAGAAGGGCAGCAAGATAATTGGCGTGGTGTCGACCTTGCCAGGCGAGGGGAAGTCGACGATCGCAGTCAATTTTGCTGAACTGCTTGCGATGCAGGGCGCCAAAACATTGCTGATCGACGCTGACCTTCGCAATCCTGGCGCAACCCGCGGAATTGGACTGAGCGCCGAGGATGGTCTCCTGGAGGTCCTGATAGGACAAAGGCCAATGAAGGAGACGTTCTTCGTTGATCCTAAGACTAACCTTACTTTTCTTCCTGCGGTGGTGAAGCGGCGCGTCCCGCACTCGCCAGAGCTCTTGGTCTCACCGGCCATGATCAGGCTGCTCGATGAGGCGAAATCGAATTTCGACTACATCGTGCTTGATCTGCCGCCGCTTGGTCCAGTTGTGGACGCGCGGGCGATCAGCCCCCTGCTCGATACGGTGCTTATGGTCGTGGAATGGGGGCGCACGTCGCGCAAGGTCGTTCGCAGCACGCTTCTCAACGAAGCGCGCCTCTATGACAAATGCGCCGGCGTTATTCTCAACAAGGTCGATGCCAAGAAGATGAAGCTCTATCGCGATTTCGGCTCGGATGAGTATTACCACTCGCGCTATTCTGCCTACTATCATGAAGGGTGATGGGTGGGAGCGTTGCTGTCTGCTCGATGGGGTCCTGTCAGAGTTCAATGTGCATGAGATCTGCGCGACAGGTGCGTGCCGGACGAATTATCCGTTCAGATGATCGTTGCGTTTTGAGCGCTGCGCAAAAAATCTTCGCATTTCCGGCGCGGATATCGAATAGGGTCAAAATGTCAGGCTACAATGTCGTGATCTGCATACCGACATTCCGGCGTCCTGCCGGTCTCGCACGGTGCCTTCAGGCAATATCAGTCTTGGCAACAGATAGGCCTTTTCAAGTCATTGTTGCTGACAATGATTCTGACGGCAGAGAAGGTATCGCCATCTGCGAAGAATTGATGGCCACCGGTTTCAGCGTTCCGATTGTGGCCATTTCGGTGGAAGAGCGTGGCATTGCCCAAACACGAAACGCACTAATTGCCGAGGCTTTAACGTACCCGCACGCTCAATTCATCGCGATGATCGATGATGATGAATGGCCGGTCGAAGACTGGTTGGAAGCGCTTTTGAATGTCCAACAGATCACTGGTGCAGACGTCATCGGCGGACCGGTAAGGCGTATTTTCCAAAAGCCCGTGCCGCGGCATTTGGCGGAGGCCAACTTGCCGGACTTCTCCAAGATCGCAACAGGACCGATCGATTGGGTCGACGCAACCAGTAACATTCTATTCACGGCGTCACTTCTGCGAAGACGCTCCGCACCTTGGTTTGATCCCGGCTTTGGCCTGCTTGGCGGTGAAGATACGGACATGCTTCTCGGTCTTAAGCTGGCAGGAACGAAATTCGCCTGGGCCGACGATGCGATGGTAATGGAGGATATGCCCATTTCTCGCTGCTCGGCCAGTTGGATGCTCAAGCGTGCCTACCGGATTGGCAACACCTATACCCTTGTCCATCTAAAGCATCATCCCCCCGGCTTCGGGTTTTTCAGTGAGACAGTTCGGATATGCGGCACGGTGCTCGTCGTGGCCGCGACATTCATTTTATTCTTTTGGCATCCAGCCAAGCGCTTCGAGTGCGCACGGCTCGGGGCAAGGGTTCTAGGCAAGGTTGGCGCTTTGCTCGGGCATCGGCATGCAGAATACGCCGTCGTGCACGGGCGTTGATTCCATCAGGCTTGCACGTTCTTAGGGCGCCTGCCGTTGCCACATTCGTGCCAGCACCGTGGTCGGAAGTGACCTATTTCATGCGCGTTTATCCCCGTGCTGTACTGTAACGAAACGCCCCCATTTGAGACTGGCGAGCTGTCGTTTGAGGTGGATTTGGCATTGCGAAATGCGTTTTGTGGAATAGCCGGCGCATCGGTCGAAATTCAATGCAAAATGAGCGGAATTGCTATTCAAATCATCCAGTTTTGACTTGATTTGCTGCGATGCAGCATCTATCCCAATTGTCAGATATACTTAACGATTTGAATTCGGAGAGAGAACGTCATGCGTATTGTGATGGTAGGTTCGGGATATGTCGGTCTCGTCTCGGGTGCGTGCATGGCGGATTTCGGCCATGACGTAACATGTGTCGACAAGTCCGAAGAAAAAATCAATGCACTTGAAGCTGGCAAGGTGCCGATTTTCGAGCCCGGGCTGGAGGCGATCATCCGACAGAATCGCGGCGCTGGCAGGCTCGGCTTTTCAAAGGAACTCGCTGCCCCGGTCGCCGCGGCGGATGTTGTATTCATTGCTGTCGGCACACCATCCCGCCGCGGCGATGGTCACGCGGATCTGAGCTATGTCTACGCGGCTGCCCGCGAGATTGCTGAGGCCGTCAGTGGCTTTACCGTGGTGGTCACGAAGTCGACGGTGCCCGTTGGCACGGGTGATGAGATAGAGCGCATTTTCCGCGAGGAGTTTCCCGGCAAGGACATCGCCGTCGTCTCCAACCCGGAGTTTCTGCGCGAGGGTGCAGCGATCACAGATTTCAAGCGCCCGGACCGCATCGTTATCGGTACCGAGGAACCTCGCGCCATCGAGGTCATGCGCGAGGTCTATCGTCCCCTCTATCTCAACGAAGCGCCGCTCTACTTCTGCGAACGTCGCACGTCCGAGCTGATCAAATACGCGGCCAACGCGTTTCTGGCGATGAAGATCAGCTTCATCAATGAAATCGCCGATCTTTGCGAGCAGCTTGGGGCAGACGTTCAAAAGGTGGCCAAGGGCATCGGGATGGACAAGCGGATTGGCGACAAGTTTCTGCACGCGGGTCCTGGCTATGGTGGATCGTGCTTTCCCAAGGATACTTTGGCGCTCGTTAAGACTGCGCAGGATTTTGGCAGCCCCCTACGACTGATCGAGACAACAGTCGCGATCAACGACAATCGCAAGCGCGCCATGGGGCGCAAGGTTATCGCCGCTTGCGGCGGGAACGTCCGGGGCAAGAAGGTCGCGATCCTCGGCCTTACCTTCAAACCCAATACGGATGACATGCGGGATGCCCCGTCTATCACTGTCATCCAAGCCTTGCTCGACGGTGGTGCGATCGTTCATGCCTATGACCCGGAAGGCATGGAAGCAGCAAGGGAGATGCTAGGCGCTGTGGTTTATGGTGGCGATCCCTACGAGATCGCGGAGAATGCAGACGCGGTTGTCATTGTCACCGAGTGGGATGAGTTCCGAGCGCTGGACTTCAAACGCCTGAAGCTCAGCATGAACGAACCTGTCGTTGTTGACCTGCGCAACATTTATCCGGCTTCGGAGGTCAGCAAGCACGGGTTCAGCTATTTTTCGGTTGGCAAGAAAGGCTAGCGGATTTCCGATCCCCGTGAAGAAGGAAACGGCGCGGGCAAAGCGACTTGGTCTCGATAGCAATGATGCCGGAATCACTTTACAAAGCAGGTTCCGGCATCCGCCAAATCCCAACTATCCTGTTGCATTGCACCATGCGATGCCGAATATGACTGAATGACGACAACTCGTATTTCACGCGTCCTGGCTTGGCTGTTGCTCGCCTTCATAATTTTTGCGACGGTCTCGCCGATAGGGGACAGACCACACGATTACCTGCCTGTCCAAGTTGATCGTGCATTGGCGTTTTTTCTCTTGAGCGCTTTCTTTGTCATCGCGTCCCCCCGTCGCTGGCTGATCGTAGGCGTCTTGTGCATTGCCAGCGCTTTCGTGATCGAAGATCTCCAATATCTGTCTCCCAGTCGTGACCCTGATATGGCTGACGCAGTTGTAAA
This sequence comes from Arminella tubonensis, assembly GCF_003240585.1. Classification (GTDB taxonomy): domain Bacteria; phylum Pseudomonadota; class Alphaproteobacteria; order Rhizobiales; family Rhizobiaceae; genus Rhizobium; species Rhizobium tubonense. The sequence continues at coordinate 132,924 of NZ_PCDP01000019.1, read as the reverse complement.
GGCAACTGGTGCGTTACTGGGTGTCGCGGCCGCTCATTTGGGAAATGTCGTGCGCGGCCGAGTTAAGCGGCATCACGTCTGAAAGCGGCTCAATCTCGATGCAGCATTGGCGAATACGTTTATCATTGCTCGTACAGAGGGTAGCCATGTCTTGATCACGAAGGCGGCGACCCGCTTCATTTGACGCCAGCTGTTGGGTGAAGATCGAGTTGCTCATTGAAGCTACTCATGACCATCGCACCGCCCGCCATCAATCCACCCCACAAGGTTATTGAGAGCAGAAATGCGAGAAGCAACCATTTTAGTCGATTGGTCACAACAGGTCCTCCCGTTCTAAAGCCAACGCATTTGGGTGAGACTCATACTGGAATTCTCACCCGGGGAGTCGAGCCACATTAGGGCGAGGGTTCATACCGCCCGGTGCCGGATCGCCTCCTGGCTATTGGCTACCACCTTGACAGCTTGCTCATATAACTTGGAACAAAAGAGGTGGGGTCAATGCCGGCAACGACAATAACTATAGGTTTAACTAACCTCAGCCGAGGCCAACCTATCGACGATCACGAGGTCGTCTCGATACAGTGAAATCACCGAAGACGCTCAATTTTGCAGACTATGTCGAGCGAACGAGACACAACGTAGGTTCTCCCGCGCCGGAGGTTGCCTTTGGATAAGAGGTCAGAGACAGCGCTAATTTTTGTACCCCAGACCAACCAGCTACATGCAGAGAAATGATTTTGATTTTAGGATAACCCAACAGCGCACACTCAGAATGCGCCCAACAACACGCGCTCGCGACAATGGCTGCCCCAAAGGTATTCTCAGTTCGAGCCGTTGGGAATTGCGCCGGCCACAAAGTACGCCAGACACTCGCCCCAGTCCGAAAAATTGTTGAAGATCCTCCGGGTTTCAATCATGGCACAGCTGCAAATACCAATTGGATAGCTCGCCAAACAAGAAAGGTCCCGGCGATCGTCAGCATCCACAGGCCGACCGAAAAGGTCATCGCGATCAGGAGGTATTTCAGTCGCGCCGTCATTCGCATCTCCGAATCGTTTGGATATGCTCTCTTCTATCAATCGGACGTCGTCCTCTGGGGTCATCTCCGGTTAATGGTTATCGCAAGCTAAATGGAACTGCCCCTTCGGCATCGGGCAGGCAAAGGAGCCCGGAAAATCGCTTTATCCTGTTCCGGGTCAGTCCAATCTGTCCGAATGCGATCCAAGCCGCTGTGGAAAACCCGGAACTCTCCGATCGCCTACTTCTTCCAACGATCGGCGTTTCTCCCGATATTGTGTGTCAATATGGATTGAATGCCGAATCCTCGCTCGCGGACTTCTGGGTGGAGGTCTCGCACGACCTGCACTTTTGCGCCTGTATCACCCGACGTGTCGAACAAGCGAATGTTTGGGGGCAGTCAACAAGCGCGGCAATTCCACTGGCGCTTGCTGTTGTCTGACAACCGGTAGGGTGATTGTGCCCGTTGACGGCATTTGTGTAGCAGATGGGTCGCATTGGAACTGCGCAAGCGCGACAATTTTAAGTAACACGAGTTATTAGGCAAGATCGCAATCTCCTCGCAACGAGCCGGACAGCGCGCTTAGAAGGACACCCGGCCCCAATGGCGAATTCTTCAGATGCAGTCGATGCGAAAATAGTCTCGTTAATCAGTTGAATTCCAACGGCTATTAAATTAGGTTTAATTTAAAGCCGTTGGTAGAAAAGCGCACTTCCGATGAGGCTGGTTATAGCGGGCGGCAGCGGGAGTGAAGGTTGTGTATGCACCGCGAGTATTGGTTAGCATGATCGCTACTTTGGTATTTTTTGCCATTGTGACCTATTTTATTACGCAGTCGCTCTCAACGACATTTCTCGAAACGGCGCTTTGTGCCATTCTACTGCAGACTGGTTATTTTGCCGGGGTCTTGTTCTTGATCCGCAACAGCGAAAAGGGCAGGAGGGAGGCCCTAAGTGGTGCGAGTGTTGCTACCGGCGTCGGCCCCAACCACAGCGATGAGAAATCCGGCAGCCTTCCTCCGGCGACGATGAACCGCACTGATCCAGTCAAATATTAGGTCGCCTTTCTCACCTATCAAAGCTGTGGCCGCAGTCTCGATATCGAAGAGCGCCGCAGGCCATGCCCCTTGAACGTGCGCCGGCACAGGCTGAACCCGAGTTTATGCGCGTCCGTATCGACACATACCTCGGCATGGGGGCGTCGAACGTCGTTGCGTTTTTTATCATCATGACCACCGCGGCGACCGGCGGAAGCTGGCAGTTCAAGCGCGGTGAACCGTCCTTTCGATCGATATCCGCGGTAAACTTTTCATCAACTCCGCGCCGGGCATTATAGCAGGAAGTGTCCAGGGGCTAGGTTTACCAATCGTCTCCGATGTGATGTCATCTGAGGAGCGCGCCGACAGCAGATTGGTGCGCGTCCTGGAAAACTATACCATCGATCCCGTCGACGTTTTCGCCGTTTATCCGGCTGGCCTCAGCCCTCCAGGAAAGTACGCGTTTTGATTGATCATCTGATAGATGGCCTTCGTTCTGCGTCCCGATCCCGATCCGGCTGATATCTCTCCGTTGGCTGGCGGACATTGTCTCTGATCACTATCTGGGTCACATCTCCTTGCGGAACGCACGTCTGCAGCGGCGATAGGGGCCCGATCAGTGGCGGGAGGCAGAACTTGGATCTTTTCACTTCAATGCGTTATTTTATCCGCGTCTACGACACGAACTCGTTCAGCGCCGCGGCAAAGTCTCTCAAGGTCGGGCAATCGGCCATTTCCAAAACCATTGCGCAACTCGAGCGTGAACTCAGCGCGCCACTGTTTCTCCGCTCGACGCGACAGCTCACACCAACCGAATCTGGCAGGGTCTTCTACGAACACGCAGTCAAGGTCGTCGAGGATGCTGAAGCTGCGCTTTCCGCCGTCGGGAGCAAGTCGCAAAATTTCCGCAATTCGGTAGCAACCGCCACCAGACTCTCAGAATGTGAGTTCATACCAATGTCGCGATGGTTCGACGTGCGGTAATCGGATCCGTCCCTTTCGCTTATCGGGAAATGCGTATGCCGCTATAGTTGTCGAGGAAGGCGCATGCGCCTATAGTTGTCGAGGATCCTTGCCCGATTGCTGCATCGTAAGGTTTGCGCGTTCGAGCGACATGTCGTGCATCGCCCTTTGCAATGTTCGATTTTAGGCCACCCCGGAGAATTCCGCAGATGGACCGCAAGCTTGCCGCCATCCTTGCTGCCGACGTCGTGGGATATTCCGCGATGATGGAACGGGACGAGGCTGGCACTCACGAGCGGCTGCGCGCGGGGTGGAGGGAACTATTCGAACCAACTATCGCGCGGCATCACGGCATCATTTTCAAGACAATGGGCGACGGGTTGCTGGCCGAGTTTTCGTCGGTCGTCGAGGCGGTTGAGTGCGCAGTGGCGCTCCAGCGTGGGCTGGCGGAGCGGAATGCCGCAGTTGCGGACGGACAGCACCTGAATGTCCGCATTGGCATCAATCTCGGCGAGATCATCATCGAGGGAGATGATCGGTTCGGCGAGGGCGTGAATATTGCGGCTAGGCTGGAACAGCTTGCCGAGCCGGGAGGCGTCTGGGTCTCCGCCAAGGTGGCGCGCGAGGCGGAAAAGAAGCTAGCTTTCGGCTTCGAGGCGATGGGCGCGCAGAAGGTCAAGAACATAACCGAGCCCGTGGAAGCGTATCGGGTGTCGCTGGACGGGCTGGCGAGACCGCGACGACCGGCCCCAGGGCGGTGGAGACCGACCTTGACGGCGATGATGTCGGTCGTCTTGCTATGCGCCGTGGCTGCCGCTGGCCTGGCATGGTGGCAGAGGTCGTCGACGGGAAGCGTCACGGCTGCACCCGGACTTATGGCGCAGGCCAAGGTCGGGGTGCCCGCGATCGCCGTTCTGCCCTTCGCGAACATGAGCGGCGATCCGAAGCTGGAGTATTTCACGGACGGCGTGACGGATAACCTGATATCGATGCTGGCAAGGGTCACGGAACTGAAGGTGATTTCGCGCAGCTCGAGCTTCGTCTACAAAGGAAAGCCGACCGACGTACGTCAGGTCGGGCGCGAGTTGAACGTGGCGTACCTGATCGAGGGAGGCATCTGGAAGGAGCCAGACCGGGTGCGCATTACCGCGCAATTGATCGACGCGCACACCGGCCAAAATTCGTGGGCGGAAAGGCTTGACCTGAAAGGGACCGACCCGCTTGCATTGCAGGATGAAATAGTTGATCGGATCATTGCCACGCTGAGTGGTCAGCGCGGCAAGATGTACGAGAGCGAATACAAGAAGGTGTGGCAGAAGCCCCCGACAGAGCTTGAGGAATACGACTATTTTCTCCGCTCAAATTTCTTCTTCGAGCAGTTCACCCCGGACAGTCTGGTCGAGGCGACGAAGATAATCAGGGAGGGTCTTGCCAAGTACCCCGACTCCTCGCTTCTGTCGTTTGGGCTCGCCTGGGACCACGTTCTGGCTGCGAACTACGGCTTTGACGGAACGCCGGCGGAACATTGGCGGAGCGCATCCGAGATTCTCCACAAGACTCTCGCCAGGCCCAATCTTGGACCGGATGAGCGAAAGAGTGGCTTATGGTCGTTCACCTATGTCAGCGCCCATGAGGGCAACTTCGACGTCGCCCTGCGCACGTCCGAGGAACTCGTCGACCTTGCTCCTGGCGACGCCTTTCTGATCGGCGACCTTTCAGGGGCCGCGAGCTGGAGCAACAAGACGGAAAAAGCTCTCGAACGGGGCGACTATGCGCTTAAGAACGATCCCAAAAACGCCGACTACTATCTTGCCATGAAGGCGTTCGCGCTGACGGATGTCGAGCAGTATGCCGAGTCCGCTGCGCTTGTGAATGGCACCGCGGATGTATTCATAGGCGTCCCGCTACTTCGCGCTATCAATTTCATGCATATCGGGAAACCCGACGAGGCGCGAAGCGAAGTCGCCAAGGCGCGTGCTCTGCAGCCGTGGTACACTGCTACGCGGTGGCGTGACATGACATTCAACATCAACCCCGCCGTCATCGATAGACAGGTCGCCGACCTGGTCGCGGCAGGGCTGCCCGAGAAATGAGCAACGGCGGCGCGCGGGTCGGACACGGGCCTGGCGCGCTTTCTTGCGATTCCTAGTTGCCATCGTGCCTCAAAGCGGCAAGATCGTGCTCAAACTATATGCGTAGTCTGACCGTGCATCATCGCATTTGAAGCGGTCGTCCCCCGAAGACCAGATTGGTGGCAGTTGCCACATAATTGCGAAAATTTCTCTGGTCAGATCAGGATCAGCGGCACACTCACTTTCATGTGCCAGTACATTATTCCCAAGCTGCCACTGTTCCTCGAGGCCCATCCGGGCATCGACATCTCAGTCCATCTTGATGACAGAAATGTCGGGCTGATCGAACAGGGTATCGACGTAGCCCTGCGAATGGGGCAGCTCAATGACTCCGGTCTCGTTGCGAAACGGATCGGACGTTGCAGGCGCATCGTGGTGGGCGCGGTATCGTATCTTGAGGTGCATCGGGAGCCGCACACGCCGGAAGAGCTGGTTGAACATACGACCGTCGTGTTTGCGCAAGGCGAGGGCGGTGACCGTTTTACTTTTAAGGGTCCGCACGGGACGAAGTCTATCTCGGTCAGGCCCAGGCTGCGGATCAACGCGACAGAAGGCGTGCGGTCTGCGGTCCTTGCGGGGGCAGGTCTTTCAGTTTCCACGGAGTGGATGTTCGAAGCAGTTGAACAGCGGCACCGTGCGGGAAGTCCTCGAAGAGTGGACTTTGCCGGATCTTGATCTGTGGGCGGTCATGCCTGCTGGGCCACGCACGAGCGCGAAGGTCCGGGCACTTGTTGAGTTCATTGAAATACAGGTCAACGCGACAAGATTTGGGATCGGCTACCATTCCTGAGGGGAATATATTTTATTCGATTTCTCCGACTAATCGATCGGCGTGGAATAAATTACCTATGGGCAGCTCCGTCGACGGGCCGAATTAGGGAATTAGATAATGTCTATCAAAATCTATGGCGACCTAGGCTCGGGCAGCCTGCGCCGTGTTACCACCGCAGCTAAGATCATGGGCGTCGACTACGAACGCGTGAACGTTGACCTTTTCGAGGGTGAAAGCCATACGCCGGAGTTTCTAAAGCTCAACCCCCATGGGCTGACACCGGTCCTGCAGGATGGCAACACGATCATTTGGGAGGCATCGGCGATCAATCTCTACCTCGCAGAGAAAGCCAACTCGCCGCTCGTGGGCAAGATCGAAAGTGAGCGTTACGAGGTCTTGCAGTGGATGTTTTGGTCAGGCGAGCAGTGGCGCGTCTTCTCGACGCTGATGTTCAACGAGCGTGTCGCCGGTCGCGCGATGGGGCAAGTCGAGAACCTCTCAATCGTCGATCTCCTGCTCAAGAATATCCGGGCAGCTGCCTCGGTTCTCGACGCTCATCTCGCCAGCCGACGGTTCATCGTCGGCGATGAATTAACGCTGGCCGACATCGACATCGCTGCTCCGTTTTCACAGGTTCACCGCACCAAGGTGCCCTTTGCCGAATTCCCGAACCTCTGGGCGTGGCAGCAGCGTCTTCTGGAAACAGTTCCGGCATGGGCAGAAACCAAGCGTGACTTGGATGAGCGCATGGACACGTTCATGAACGCCCTCGGCATTGCGTTCTAACACAAATTCGGAACGAGGTGTGCCTGACATGGTGCATCTCGTTCCGTCTAGAAGCACCGGATCGAACAAATGTTTTGGCCGGCAGGAGTGGGTGGCTACCTACGTCATGCTCGTCAGTGATGTCGCTGTGGAGCGACGGCTTCCGTGGAATTGGACTCCGCCGGCCATCGACGTTCAAGCGGCATAACCTACGGCCCTCACCGGAGGCTGACGTGCAAGCCATCAATCTAGCTCTGATATTGCGATTAGCCTTCCCCGAGAACGATGGCAAATCGACAAGCGTTGGCATTCTTCGATTGCATAGATATCGTGACTAAAGCAAGATATCGGCGCGGCGATTTGGGAGACACGGAGGCGAACGTGGGCACGGACCAACGCAATTCAATCGACATCTTCGTGGGATCAAGGATAAAAGCTCGACGCTTAGAACTCGGCATAGATCAAAAGACGCTTGCCGATTCCCTCGGAATAACGGCGCTCCAGGTTGAGAATCATGAGAGCGGCAACGAGCGAATAAGCGTCACTCAACTTCAAAAAGTTGAAAAGGTGTTGAGGGTCTCGCCGGATTTCTTTTTCGCGCAAGACTCTACATCTCCGTTCTCAATGTATGGCATCGGAAAGCCAGACTGCTTGCGTGTGCCGATGTCGTCCCGCCCTTTGGAGGACGAAGAAGCTCTCGAGCGCTGATCCTAGCTAGTGAGCGATCCGGAGGTAAAAAATTGTTCTCATGATGTGAGTGACTGACGAGTGAAACACTTGTTCGGTATTTGAATTGACGCGGCACGTACAATTACGGCGGCTCCCTTTCGGAAGCGCTCCCGGCGGAATGGCTAATGACATATAAATTGGTAACTTTCGGACAGTTAAAGCTTTTCGATGAGCTGGGGCAGGCTGTGGCCTTTCCGGATAAAGCGCTCCTAATTCTCTGCCATGCCCGCACCAATCGTTGGGAACAGAAATCCCGAGCCGAGATCGCACGTTTGTTCTGGGGAGATGTTGATCAGGCAAGAGCCTACGCCAGTCTGCGAAAAGCCGTCGCTCGTATTTTGGCGAAACAGACGGAACTCGGTATATCAATTTTACAGTTCTCCAGAGACACCATCAGTGTCTCGGCGAACAGTTATGCTTCCGATGTGGACAATCTGCTGCCAACCGACAAGATTGCACCGCTCGAGTATTTTCTTCAGGTCGCAGGCACGTTGGAAAGCGACTTCCTCGTCGAGGTTGCGTTTGAGAGCGAGGGTCTGACGAACTGGATCGAGCATCAGCGCGAAGAGCACCTGTTGTTATTGCGCCACGCTTTGCTGAAGGTGAGTGATCTGGATGAGCCAGCCCACATGACGACTTTCAAATCGGCTGCGTTGAAGATTCTCGATCGGTATCCCGCCGATGAAGCCGTCCGGACGGCTCTCACAAAAGTCTATGGCGATCTTGGCGTCACCCAAAGCGGAATGGCAGCAGACGGTCCAAAAAGAGTTCCCGCAGCAGCCCTTTCGACACTATCCCCCCAAGCGGCAGGAGCGTCGATCGAGCAGGTCACCAAACGGTCGCCGCGAATCGTGTTGTTGCCGCCGGCCGCCTCTAAGCACCCTGCGGCTATCTACGCGACCGCGTTGGTCGAGGACGTAACGATTGGACTGTGTGCATTTCGCTCGGTTTCCGTCCTTGCACCTTACACGGCTGCGCAGATCAGTCAGCGAACTGACAAGCCGCTCACATACGAGCGTTACTCGATCAGCTATGTTCTTGATACGCGCCTCATGGAGGAAGGCAGCGGATGCTCATTGTTTGCACAGCTCATCTTCTTTGGAAGCGACGAGATCATTTGGGCAGAACGCTTCGATATTGCAGATGCCTCGCTGACGGGTTCACGCCGAGAACTCGCGGTCAAGATCGCGTCTGCTATTTCAGACCAGATCACCGGCAACGAATTCCAACGCATCTTTTTCGAAGAAAATGGTGCTGCCTACAGGAATTTCCTGCTCGGCCAGCAGACACTCAACAGCCTCGATCTTCCACAGGTACGGCGAGCTCGGAGACACTTTCGCGAAGCGTTGCGAGCAGATGGACAATTTGCACCGGCCCTCAGTGGCGTCGCCCGCAGCTTTTTCTTCGAATGGCTTTTGACCGCGCGCGGAGACGGAGAACTGCTGACGACGGCAGAGCGGTTTGCAAAGGATGCGATTACAGCCAATACGTCCTTGGCGGCAGGCTATCGGGAGCTTGGCGTCGTCAAGCTTTATCAGCGGCGATACGACGAAAGTATCGAATTCCTGCAACAGGCTGAAAGTCTCAGCCCGAACTATGCCAATGTCATCGCCAGCCATGCCGATACGCTCGTGCAGGCGTCCCGCCCCGGAGAGGGTCTCGAGAAAATCAAACTGGCACTCGATCTCAATCCATTGGCGCCTGACGAATATTTTTGGACCGCGGCCGGAGCCAGTTATTCGCTCGGCGAATACGAGCAGGCGCTTGGCTACATTAATCAAATGAAAGATAAGCTACCGGCAGATCGCTTGGCTGCGGCGAGTTGGGGCATGCTGGGCAACGCTCGAAAGGCCAAGCAATTCATCTCCCGGACCTTTGAAGTTCATCCAGGATTTGACCTCGAGAAATGGATGGCCATCGTGCCGTTCAAGGACGACTGGCAGAAAAAACATTATGTCGAGGGGCTGCGGAAGGCGGGCTTTCGCTAGCAAGGCAGCCACCCTGCAAATCGCAAACAGAGGAACGTATTAATTATGGCTAAGGTTCTGGTTATTGGTGTCGCTGGAGAAGATGGTCTTTATCTCGCCGATCTTGACGCCGGCACGATCGCGAAGATCCCTGCTCCAACGAAGGGGGCGCTTGCTTCCGCCGACCAACTTCGGGCTTCCGGCGTAGTCATCACGAAAGGTGTGAACCTCGCCGTGACAGCACAGTCGACCGCATCCGTTTCCGGCGGTTTCATGGACGGCTGATCGGTAGAGTTCAGTGGACGACTATTCCGATCGTGCCTGTCCTGCCGAGGAGACATTCCGGCGGATTGAGCCCTATCTTGCTCCGGCGGGCGTCACCCGCCTAGGCCGTCTGACCGGACTGGATCGGATCGGCATTCCTGTTTGGAATGCGGTTTCACCGAACGCCCGCTCGATCGTGATCAACCAAGGCAAGGGTATCACGGACATTGACGCCAAGGTTTCCGCCGCCATGGAGGCGTTGGAGCGTTCGCTTGCGTGTTCGTCGACGATCGCCCGACGATCGTCTTCGCGACGTGAACTTGCGGACGCCGGCGAACGTTCACAAACGCTCGCCTGCCTTCTCGGCAGTGGGAAAAAGGATCTCACTGACGACGTGAACCTCGACTGGGTCAGAGGCTTTGACATTCTCAACAATAGGCCCGTCTGGGTCCCATTTGACGCGGTCGTCTTGGACCGAACGCGCTTAAACAGCCGCTATTGGCAGTCATCGGATGGGCTCGCCTCCGGCAATACCGAAACTGAGGCAATTCTCCACGGATTGCTCGAGCGTATCGAGCGTGATGCCTATGTCTTATGGAGCGTTGCGCCGGCGGGCATCAGAGAGCGGCTATGCGTCAATGCCTGGTCATTCTCGGATCCCGTCATCGACAATTTGACAACGAAGATCGAGGAGGCGGGGCTTCAATTGAAGCTCTTCGACATTACCAGCGATATTGGCATTCCGAGCTATTCGACATTCCTTGCGGCGCGCGATATCCTCGAGCGCCCGACACCGCGGTTTCACGATGCCACGGTCGGACACGGTACGCATCCAGACCCGTGTCGGGCGGTGATAAGGGCCATCACAGAAGCCGCACAATCCAGGCTAACCTATATTAGCGGCGCACGCGATGATGTCTTTCATCAGACGTACACACGGCCGCTTCCACCTGAGACGCTCGCCCTGTTCAAGGCCTCCGCACATGATGCTCAGTTGCGGACCGGTCCAAGATTCCAAGGCTTGCTGCAACTGCTGGCTTTTGTAAGCGATAGACTTGCTGCCTGTGGAATCCGGTCGGCAATTTCTGTTCCTCTCGCTGGCGACGATGTCCCGTTCTCCGTCGTGAAGATGTTGGTCCCCGATCTCGAAAATCCGGATGGCCTGCGGAAGCATCGGTTCGGGCAACGCGCTTTGACGCGCAGCCTGGAGCTTGCATGAAGCGCGTCTTCGTCGGTCCAAGCTTGCCAGACGCTGCAGCCGTCGCTCGGGCCGACATAGAGATTCGGCCACCCGCGATACAAGGAGACATTCTGGCCGCTGTGAAATCAGGTGCTTGCGCTATTGGTCTGATCGACGGCAATTTCGAGTCGGTCGCGCCGGTCTGGCATAAGGAAATTCTCTTCGCTCTGTCTATGGGCGTTCAAGTGTTAGGTGCAGCAAGTATGGGCGCTCTTCGTGCTGCCGAATGTGCCGCCTTTGGAATGGTGGGAGTTGGAGAGATCTACGAGGGCTACGTCAGCGGGCGCCTGTTCGACGACGCGGACGTCGCTCTCTTGCACGGACCGCCCGAGCTTGACTGGATTCCATTGACAATTCCCATCGTCAATGTCACGGCGACCCTGGATTGGCTTTCGGCGCGGGATAGGCTTTCGGCCCATGAGGTCGCCGCTTTGGCTGAAGCTGCGGGGCGAATCTTCTATAAGGATCGCACATGGGCCGGCATCGTTGAACAAGCAGACCTGACCCCCTCAACCGAACGGGTCCATCTGCTCCAAATGTTGCGCTCATCGACCGTCAACGCCAAAGCATCCGACGCTCGTCTGCTTCTCGATCGCTTGGCTGCGGCACCGTCGGAACGCTCCACTGTACAGCTGACTTGGGAATTCCACGCTACCAGCATGTGGAGCGCTCTAGGCACCAATTCCCTGTGAGCGAAGTCCTTATGGTTTGCTCGTCTCAAAGATGCGTCACGTTCAAGTCACGCGCACTTTGCCAAAAGTCCCACTATCATAAGACCTTGATGGTATTTGGGATGGAGTAGCACGATGAAAGCTGATGTCGACATTGCGACTACCTCAGAGGAGCGGGACAAGCAACTGGCGGCGTTGGCCCGCCTCGTCACCTATGCACGCGAGGTTGCTGGTGACCTCGGCGCAGAAGATGCGCGGAACAAGCTGGATATCGCACTTGGTACACTTGTATATGAACTAGACGCCGCGATGTTACCTCCGATCAGAAAACAAATCATATTCAACTAATATAATCCGGCCGCGGCAACCTGAATTTGCGCACGCCGCAATGTTCACGACGAAATTTGCGCGATGTTGCCGTCTATCGAAGGATCTCCGGTTCGTTTCCTCCGGGCGGTCAACTGGCCAATTTAGGCGTACTTACCTTAGTTAAGCTAAGGTCGGCGTGGTTGAATGGCCGTCAAAAATCATACTCAGCCCATGCCTGAGTGGCGAGGAAATACCAGGGTCCTGACATGAATCACCCCGGGCATTGCTGCCTGGAGTGATAACTTCGCTGGCTGCGATCAGAATTCGGTCCATTCCTGCTGCAGCTTGTTGAGCGCTGCATTGCCCCGTGCGGCCGGGGGACGCGAGACCGACGCTGACGCCCGGACCGGGGCGGGGGTTACGGTTCGGGACGGAGCCGGGGTACGGTTACTCGCGGCCGGTGCGCTGCCGTTGCCGGTCTGGAAGGAGCTGAGCAGTTGACCCAATCGGCTGCTTTCCTGCGCAAGCCCTGCGCCGGCTGCATTCATCTGTTCGACCATGGCCGCGTTCTGCTGTGTCGCCTGGTCCATATGGTTGACGGCGCTGTTGATCTCGGACAGACCCATGGACTGCTCCTGGGCAGCTGTGGCGATAGCGTCCATGTGCTGGTTGATCTGCTGCACAAGTTCGGCGATGGCGGATAGGCCTTCGCCGGTGTCGTTGACGAGGCGGACGCCTTCGCTGACGGCGACTTCCGAATTGCCGATCAGGCTCTTGATTTCCTTGGCGGCATTGGCCGAGCGCTGCGCCAACTCCCGCACTTCCTGGGCGACGACCGCAAACCCCTTGCCGGCGTCACCGGCGCGGGCGGCTTCGACGCCGGCATTCAATGCGAGCAGGTTGGTCTGGAAGGCGATCTCGTCAATGACGCCGATGATCTGGCTGATCTGCCGGGACGCGTGCTCGATCTTGCCCATGGCGCTGACCGCATTGTTGACGACCTGGCTGGAGTTCTCGGCACGAGACCGGGCACCGCGCACCAGATCGCGTGCATCGCCGGCGCGCTTGGAGGTCGACTGGACGTTGGCGGTGACTTCCTCGAGTGCGGCGGCGGTTTCCTCGAGCGAAGCGGCCTGCTGTTCAGTCCGCTTGGAGAGATTGTCGGAGGCCTGCGAGATCTCATAGCTGCCGCTATTGACCAGCGACGCAGTCTGGCCGACGCCACGTATGGCATCGCGAAGCTGGCTGACCGATAGGTTGAAGTCGTGGCGGAGTGACTCGAACTGCGGCGCGAGAGCCACGTCAATTTCACAGACAAGGTCACCGGCTGCGAGACGGCGCAGTCCTGCGGCCAGCGCGCCGGTGGCCTGCATCAGGCGTTCTTCGGCTTCGGCTTCGGCGCGGCGCTGGACGTCGATGCGTTCGCGCTCCGAGGAGACCCTTGCCTCGGCCGCTTGCTCTTCGAGCGCCTTGTTGCTGATCGCGGCCTGCTGGAAGACCTCGACCGAGCGCGCCATCTCGCCGATTTCGTCGCGACGATCCACACCGGCGACCGCGATCTTTAGATCGCCGTGCGCCAAGGCTGCCATGGATTGAGTGATGACGCCGATCGGCTTGGTGACGCGGAAGACAATGACGCAGATGCCGACGACGCTGACGATAGCAGCGACAAGGAAGGTGAGTGCATAGATAACGAAATCGGTGAAGGCCTGGGACTGTCTGGCAGCGGCAGCGGCGACCATGCCATCTGCGGCAGCTGCAGCCGTATTGGTGATGAAGAGGAGGGCGTCATTGCCCATTGGCCGCCAGGCGTCGAGAGACATCGGCGCTTTCTTGCCGGCAGCGAATGTTTCGAGAAGTGCAGCGCGCTTCGGAGCAAAATCGCCGCCGAAATAGCCGGCCTCTGCCGCCCGGTAGGCGTCCTTCACAATTTGAAGCGTGTCCGGATGGTTGACGAGGATGCCGACCTGTTTCCAGGCGAAGGTCACGGTGTAATCGTTGAGCTGAATCCTGCGGAACTCTTCGGCCGTCATCGTCGCGCCTGCGCCGAGCGTGATGTTGAGCTGGAGGTTGGCTGCTCCTGCAAGTGCCCGCGTGGACCATGCCAGCGAGCGGATCTGGATCATTGCCGTCATCGACGGATCGCTCTCGCGAATCCGGGCTTCGGTGGCTGTCGAGCCGTTTTCCAGCGCCGTCAGCAGCTGCTGTCCGAGGTTTAGGGTGTTGTCCTGCAGGCCGGGATCACGGTCTGCCAGCTTTTTGGTGAGCTCACCATCAAGCTTTGAGCGGAATGACAGCACTTGGTCGAACGTGTTCATGACGTCGGCGATCGGCGCCTTGATCGCGTCGTCATTGATGCCAGCGTAAATCGCCTTGGCTTCGGCCATGGCGTTGTCCACCAATCCGCGATCCTTTGTCAGCGAAGCCAGAGTCCCGGTGAGGGCGTCTGTTTCCATTTTGGCAGCGGACGAACCGTCGCCACGCTCGTTGCGAAAGGTCGCAAGCGTCTGGAAGAGCGCTCGATCGAGAGCGGTAAGCTTCGATACGTCGCTGAAGACCCGCTCTTTATTGTAAGCCTCCATAGCGGATGATGCAGTGAGCACGCAGATTGCCGCACTCAGAAGAAGGCATATTCCAACCAGAATATTGCGGATAGATAAAGTCATAGTCGCCCCACTTGTGTTGCTGCCGGCGTCTGGCTGCTGGTTCGCATCCCGACTGCCGAATGTGCTGGAACCGCTCGCGTCAGTGCTACAGAAGCAATCCGCTGGCCGCCGAGTTTTTGCTCGTTCACAGGCTCATCATGGCCAGTCCAATTGTGTCGGAGGATAGCGATGGTTTTATTGAAACAGCATTAACGAAATTAGGAATGTGAGCGCGAACGCGGTCAATTTTCGCGACGAATTCGCAGACAACTCATCGCTGGACCGAGACGCCTGGTGCTCGACGCGCTACAGCTCGTACGACCCATCCGACGAGACCTTATCAGCCATTTGGGGTGGCAGTCGCCGCAACTGCATGTCGCCGGCGAAAGCCGGATCCAAACGGCTAACCGACCGGCCGCTTTCGATACGGCTTCCCTGGGGCGGGATCGTTTGGCCGGCGGCGATACTTGCATATCTTGCGGGTACCTCCGCTATTTGTGGCGACCGGCCAGCGGGATCTCAGTGTCTCCCATACTCTGTCGTCAAAGGGCACACCTGACCCGACTGAATGTCGTTCGCGCACGAGATATTATAACGCCGCCACACGTTGGAAATTACTCGCCACTGTTGCTTCGAGCGATCTCAGCCTGGACAGCCGCAATTGCGTTCTGAACAGTGGCAAGCGCCGACAGTGACGTCTCGTCCCATCCGCCAGTTTGCATTTTCGCGATGATTTCGGCCCGCTTGGTCAAGAACTCGCTCAAAATTTTTCCCATGTCGCAGTCCTGATTGGTTTCAGTTGTCGTCATGGATAATGTTTATATGCCTGATTGGTTGCTCGCCGCCCCATTGCACGTTTGCTGCGATGATTGGGAGTGCCAGTCAGCTACGGCTCCATCGCGCGGTAGTTGAAGCGAGATACCGCAATTTACAACAGGTTCTCCGAAGGTTTTCAAACTCCTGATCTTGTTCGCGCGCGGGAAATACCTAGCGCCCTTATGCTCCTAAGCCATCGGATAGGAGCATGCTGCGCACTCGGATAAATCCGGCGGTTTCGAACCTGGCGGCGCGTTGCTAGCGCCGGATCCTGTGGAGACGAAATCACCGCCGCGACGTGGTATAAGGAGAGCGTTGTGACGATCGAGCTTGACCCACGGCCGGCGCATTCCTGTCGAGAATGACGAGGCCATGTCGGCGCTCCCGATACTTCCGCTATCACCTTTTTGGACGGGAGCTTGTCTGGAATGTCGATCATTCCGATCTACGGTCCTTTCTCAGCCCCGCAATCATGATGTCTACAAGTCGTGTGGCCGCCAACTTCCAATGTGGACCCGGGCTGACGTTCGCAACACCAGCAACCGCGCGCAGCAGGTTGAGAGGGTCGATATCCAACTGAATATCGTGGTTTACCACGGCCCGCGAGGTCAGCAGCTCGATTGCTTCGCTTATCTGCGTACCCGATTTCGCATAAAGAGCGGACGTGCCGCCGACAAGCGAGTTGAGCGCGGCGTACATCCCATGTTTCGTGGCGATATAGTCGATGAACAAGAACATCCATTCCCGCAGCGCCTCGACAGGTGGATGCGTTTCGGCCAGTTGCTTGGCGGCCCGGGCGAGCTGTTCTGTTTCGTTGCGGTAGACGGCCTCGATCAGCGCGTCGCGATTTGGGAAGTGACGGTAGAGGGTCCCGATCCCGACCGCAGCCGTTTGCGCAATTTCTTCCAGGCTTACATCTGTGCCTTTCTCGGCGAAGGCAGCCTTTGCAGTATCGAGAAGGCGGAGCCGGTTACGTTCAGCGTCGGCGCGCGGTTTACGGGCAGGGGGCGGCACATCTTTTTTCGTCAAACGACAAATTACCCATTGATAAACGGAGGCTTCCTCCGTATCTAATCCGGAGGCACCCTCCTTTTATTCTATTCGCGTCCGGTGGACAATGGGTTCATCGCACTGGTGTCATTGCTTCGACAGCACAAGGAGACTTTTCATGACGGGACTTTTTGGAGCAAATTCCACCACGGACGACGTCCTGACTGGGGTCAATCTGCGCGGCAAGCGCGTGCTCGTCACCGGCGTCTCGGCCGGCCTCGGCGTTGAGACGGCACGCGCGCTCGCCGCGCATGGGGCGGAGGTCGTCGGTGCGGCCCGCGATTTAGCCAAGGCGGAGGCCGCTACTGCATCGGTCCGTGCGCAGGCTGCGAACGGCGGCCGTCTGGAGTTGGTTCAGCTCGACTTGGCTTCACTTGGAAGCGTTCGCGCCTGCGCCGACGCGCTGCTGGCGGACAAGCGTCCATTCGATCTTGTCATTGCCAATGCAGGCGTTATGGCCGCCCCCTTCGGTCACACGGCCGATGGTTTCGAAACACAATTTGGAACCAACCATCTGGGGCACTTCGCTTTTGTCAATCGCATTGCATCATTGATCGCATCAGGCGGGCGGCTGGTCAACGTCGCTTCTTCAGGTCATCGCTTCGCCGATGTCGATCTCGATGACCCGAACTTTGAGCAAACCCCCTACGACCCATGGATTGCCTATGGCCGGTCGAAGACCGCCAACATCTTGTTCGCCGTCGAATTCGACCGGCGACATAGGGCTCACGGCGTGCGAGCCACGGCGGTACATCCAGGGGGCATCCGCACCGAACTTGTACGCCATCTTGATGATGGAACACTCGAGGCGATGGTCGAGAAGATCAATTCCGATCTCGCCGCCGAGGGCAAGCCGCCATATCAATTGAAGACCATTCCGCAGGGTGCCGCCACTTCGGTTTGGGCGGGTGTGGTTGCCGCCGCCGACGAAGTCGCCGGCCGATATTGTGAGAACTGCCACGTTGCTACATTGGTGGATGGCACTATCAGCCCGGTCAGCGAGGGCGTTCGCGCCTACGCGCTCGAGCCCGAACACGCCAAAGCGCTCTGGGCCAAAAGCGAAGAGATGATCGGCGAGCGCTTCTGATCGCTATTGTCATCGAGCTCGTCTGCGGAGCCGGAAAGGCACCGCAGACGAGCCAACGGTCGCTGAGCTGATTCAAACTCTTGCCGTAACTTCTGAAAAGACCTTGGCGTCTTTGAGTTGCGCAAGTTGCCATTTGCGGCGCGTTCTACCGATGCTACGAGCAGATAAGTTCCATAATATATCTCCCCGCTTGCGCATCACGGAAGTATGTTTCCGATCTGTGCTTCGAAGGTCGCATGAGGTCTCAGCAGGAATGCTATCACCATGGGGCGGCATTTACCGTTCCATCGTCGAATCTTTTGTCAGCATGAATCTTCTACTGTCCAAGTCGGATACCATCGACAGCCTAACCGGGCACATCGGCGGCCAGCCACTTGAGTGCACTTTAAAGCCCCTTGCTGGGTCGCCGGTCCCGGCATGGCTGCGGGTGCTCGGTGACCAGCACGGCAGCGCCCTTGACCTTCTGCGTGACATCGGAAACCGGGGCGTGGAGCCCTGCTTTGACGCCTGGCGTCATCTATCCCAAAAGCGGGTCCGCCGGCGCTGGATCGAACCGCACCGGGCATTTGATGGTTTCCGGTGTCTCCTACTCTGGTCCGGCATCTTCATGAAGGTCTGCTTTCATTGTCGGTTGGCAAATCGATCGGATTGCCGGTCAACGTCTGAAGCTGGGTTAAGCAGGTCGAAAGGAAAAGAGCATAAAAGGAGAGTGGAATATTCCCATAACTTTAATCTGGTGACGATGAGCGCGACCTGGCAAATATTGATCGGCAATCTTGGCACGGTTGCGCTGGTGATCTCGATCTGGGCCCACCTGTACCATCGGCTTCGAGAGTATTCCGATCTTCAAACCAGACTGATGTTCGGTTTGGTCATGGGGATTGGCGCCATCGTGTCGATGATACTTTCAGTTCCCGTCAGGCCAGGAGCATTTCTCGATCTTCGTTTCTCGCTGATTGCGATCTCCGCAATATTCGGCGGACCGGCTTCGGTTCTTGCGACGGGCGCCATCGCGATCGCTTACAGGTTGCTCCAGGGTGGCACCGGCGTCTTCGTCGGTGTGGTAAGCATGGTGATTGTTGCGACCATTGGCATGGGGGGCTATGCCGTCGTTCGGGGTCGCGTGATCAAGCTGATTGACATCCTGGCGCTCTCGATCACGGTTGGCATTGCACTGCTCGTCACTATCATCGCGGTTTCGGGCCGGGGGGACGCAGCCACGTTTAGAAATGTCGTGCTCCCCGCCGTTCTCTTGAATTCACTCTCAATCGTGATAGCCGCACTGGTTCTTCTGCAGTTCCGCCGCATCGCATTCGAACGCGATCTCTTAACCGCTGCCCTTACGCAAATGCCCGATTTTCACTACGTCAAGAATCGTGAAAGCGAATTCGTCATCGTCAATAAAAACATGGCGACACACAACCATTTCACCTCTCCAGCAAAGATGGTTGGTATGACGGACTTCAACCTCACCTCCAAACGGCGGGCCGAGACACTCTATTTTGAAGAACAAGAGCTGATGCACAGCGGCGAAACTCAGATCGACAAGGTCGAGTTTCTGCAGGAAGGCGAAGACGAGCGATGGTATTCGGCAACAAAAGTTCCTTTGCGCGATCGACAGGGTTCGGTTATCGGGATGGCCGGCGTCACGCGTGACATCACAGCGGAACGGCGGGTCGAGCAGGAGCTGCGAGAGAACCGGAACATGCTGTCTCACGCCATGGCAGGGATGTCGGATGGCTTTGCGATGTTTGACCAAAAGGGGACGCTGGTGTTCTGCAACATCCAGTATTCCAACCTCTTTCCACTGTCAGGAGGGCTCCGGGTAGCCGGATCAAACATCAAGGATATTCTTCGAAAGGTCGTGGAGACGAATGAGCGCCGAGGGCTGCCGACGCATTCGACAGACGAGTGGATCGACAATGCTGCGGCGCATCTCCATAGGGACAAAGACGAGGAGATCGATCTCCATGATGGGCGGTGGCTTAGCCTTCGAACGCGACTAACCGCCGACGGAATGGCGATTGTTGTCGCCTCGGACGTTACGATCATGAAGCAGGCGGAACAGTCTCTCAGGATGGTCGCCGATCAGATGAAGTATCTGGCGGAGACCGATGGTCTGACGGGGACGGTCAATCGGCGCGCGCTCGATGAGGCGATTGCTACCGAATTAGCGTATAGCATCACAAACCGGACATCGCTAAGCGTGATGATGATCGATATCGATCGCTTCAAGCTCTACAATGACACCTATGGCCACCTCGCGGGGGACCAGTGCCTGAAGACTGTCAGCGATTGCCTTCGGGATGTCGTAAGGCCCGACACCGATATCGTCGCCCGGTTCGGCGGCGAAGAATTCGTGGTACTTCTGCCTGGAAGCGACGAGGCCGTCGCGCTCGAGGTCGCGCGCGCGTTTCGAAATCGCTTGAATGCGCTGCACCTGCCTCATTCTGCAAGCGAGTTCGGTCACGTGACTGTAAGTATTGGGGTGTCAACGAGGAATAGCCACGCGCCGGAAATCACCGCATCGCGCTTCTTGAAAGAGGCCGACCAAGCGCTCTATTCTGCAAAACGAAACGGCCGCGATCAGGTTGCTGTGTCGGATGGAGCGGCGGTCGCAGAGAAATACGCCAGCTGATTAGGAGACGGGCAGAACTGCCGGGAAGCGGCCTCGGTCCATCGATCGCTTTCGAATGGTTGGAGACAAGTACCGGCCTATGCAGGTCATGCGTCCGAATCCGGTCCTGACGACATGGCGTAAGCGGGTAAGAAAGCCAGGACGGCGCTTACGTCATGCGCGCCTCCGCTCAGAGATAGATGTCCAGATGAGGTAACCCGGAAATTGTGTCGTCCGGTCGGAGTCGGCATTCGATATTTATGGCGAAATATCAAAGTAATATCGCGGAATATTAGGATTTGAAGGGCTGAACCGTAATCATATTTGGTAATATCGAAGTACAGCATCTTGGTTATTGACCGTAAATATCGAATGTATACTATCTCGCGGCACTCGATATTTGGTTCAATCAACTCAGAAGTGAGATTGACATGCCGCCAATGACAGTCGCGACGATCCTGGGCTTTGCATTATTGGATGGACTTTCAACCACGTGCTTTGCCGAAACCTGGCATTTAAAAGGTGAAGGCGGTCAGATAAAAAGCGCTGAGTTGACACTGGAGCGAAGCAACGACCAGTCCATCCAGGGATTGGCGCAAGTCATCGACGCTGACGATGTGAAACGATCAGCGCGCGTGTTCGGCAGTCGGCGGCAATTTCTCATACAAGGCGATGCCGTGTGCTCTCTAGGCATAAAGCAAAGTTCTCCCATCGCTGTATCTGGAACTGCCAGCTGTGGTGGTGGCATTTTTAACTGGTCCGCCACTATCGACGGCGGCACGGTGGCGACAAAACCCAGCCTTCTTAAAGAAGGCGACAACCCTCGCGCAAGCCAAGCATATAAATCGCTAAGCGCCGGCAATCGAAGCTCAATCGACTTGGAGGTCGAGAATTATCGAAAACAAGAAGAGTCGCTCGGAGAGTACGCAGTCGTTCGCGACATCCAATGCCTGTCGGATCAATATTTGAACGTCCGTCTGCAAAAGCCAGATTGGTCTACCCAAGCTATTGAAACATTCATTCAATTTACCTGTGTGTTTCCAGAATCGGTTAACGCTCAAGCGAAGAACAGATGCATTGCCATTTACGGCGGGGACAGCTCAAGCACCAGCTATTCCGCGGGTAACCCCAACTTTTGTGCATGTTATGCAGACAAATACACGGAAAAATTTGTCAACAGTGCAAATAACAACGATTTGGTCGTGAGTACCTCGGGGGCTGACATAGCAGGAGAATGTCAGGCGGATCAGTAGCGAGCGCAGCGAACCAAAGCCATTGGCGAGATGAGCCACTTGATGTTGCTCGAACAGAAGTATTTCACAAGTCTAGCCAGATTCGACCGCTGATGCTCGGGTGACGAGGCGATCGGCACGCGGCGTAAACCGGTTGTCTTCGAATACTTCCATGCCGAAAAGCCTGTGATATATGGCCAGTATCGCGTCGATCTCAGCAATCAGGGCAGCGCATCTTTCAATGTGCCGAAAATTTTCAGCTTCAATCTCTTCGGAGATAGCGAAGGCACCGATCCCTTGTCTGCAACCGAGTGAAGAGCCCAACAAGTCCATAGGTCGGCGACGCGGATACCTTCAACGCGACCATCTAAGCCTCTGGTCCTGTGCGGGCCATCCATTGGCGAGCGGCCCACGGTTGCGGGACCGTAAGCATACGATTTTACAAGTTGACCGGCGGTTCCCATCCATCAAGGCGGCTACTGGCAGGTCAGTGTCCACAGCTGGTCTCACTAGCCTCGCGGCGTCACAGCGAAGAACTTGTAAGCGACAATGAAGACGAGGATCATGACGCCGATGATGAGCAGCTTCCGACGAGCGGTCGCAGGCTTCGGTGTCGCAGTGGGCTTCTTTGGCTTTCGAAATTTGATGACGTTATCGTCCATGCTCATCCACAACAACAAATCGAGATCGGAATTTAGTCTATAGATTGTTCAGGTGGCTATGTCGCTACTGGACTGTAGTATCGCTGATCTGCTCGTTTAGCGAAAGACATGGCGCAAGGTTGCGCGCTGGCCCGGAGCGGACTCTCGCCGGCGTGAGATCGAACGGCAGCAATGGGATGGGAAGCGGACCCGAGTCTACTGGCTGCCGTTGATCCGCTTCCGCCCGGTCTATCGTCCGAGATGCTCTGGGAACTCAGGTAGAAGGCGTCGGATCAAGGGCGCCCCAGTCAAATTCGCGTGCCCAGTCGGCGAAACGGTGCCAGTGGACTTCCTGAAAATCCCTGTGCAAGGCGGCGATATCGACGTCGTAGCCGACACGATCGAACCATTCGAACATCAGTGCCACATCCTCACTTTGCTCCCGAGCCGCGGCGATCGGGATCTCCTGATAGGTGATCGTGCGGCCGATGGCTTGCGAGAGGATTTTCGTCTGCTCCTCGCCGGATAACTCATCCCCGGCGAAATCGAAACGCTTGCCGAATACCAGCTCGCGCCGCTCGACCAAGGCGGCAACGAAAGCCCCAATGTCTGCCAAGGCTACCAGCTGGAGGACGCGTTTGGGAGGCATCGCGAAAGCATGCGTGCCCTGGCGCAGCGCGCCGATCGACCACGGCGCGACGATATTCTCCATGAAGGCGACCGGCGCACTGATTGTATAGGGGATGCCGAGCCCGGCGACATGGTTCTCGACCAGATACTTGCTTTCAAAATGCGGGATACCTGTCTTCTTGTCGGCATCGGCGACGGATGAATAGATCAAATGCCCGACGCCGGCAGCCTTCGCAGCGTCGGCGACAAGAATCCCCTGGTGGGTTTCCTCCTCCACCCCGGCCTCGTAGCTGTTGCCCATCAGAAACATCGTCTCGACGCCATTTGCAGCCTTCAGAACGGATGTCGCGTCGCCGAGATCGCCGACCACGATCTCAGCGCCTGCCGACGCCAGTCGCCGTGCGGCATCGCTGTCGGGCTTGCGAGTCAGTGCTTTGACGCGATGTCCTCTCGATAGCAGCGCGTGCGCAACCGCGCCACCTTGCTGACCAGTAGCGCCGGTAACCAGAACGTTTCGTTTGGTTGTCATGTGCGTGCTCCTTCGTTTCCAATGGAGCAAAGCTAAGACATGTCGCATTAAACCATAATAGTCTATAGTTGGGAAACATCGTCCCAATGGTGGATACAATGCTCGATCTCAACGACATTATGGTGTTCGCTCGCGTTATCGAGGCCGGTAGCTTCACCGCTGCTGCGCGTCTGCTGGGCATGCCCAAGACGACGGTTAGCCGCCGCATTGCCGCGCTTGAGCGCGAGGTCGGCGTCCGTCTGCTCCAGCGCACCACACGCAGCCTCAACGTAACCGACGCAGGACGTCTCTACTACGAGGAGAGCAACAAGGCGCTAAGGACAATTGAAGATGCAAATCTACGGCTGGCGGAAGCGAGAGCAGAGCCTTCCGGCACAATACGGATATCGGCTCCAGTCGGCTTTGGCGGTCACTTTCTGTCCGACGCGATTTTCGATTTTCTAACGACGTATCCCAAGACCAATGTCGAGTTGCGGCTGACCGACGACAGGCTCAATCTGGTCGAGAACGGTATAGACCTCGCATTCCGCACGGGAACCCTTCCAGACTCCACGCTCATGGCCCGCAAGCTCGGCTCTACGCATCGAATTCTGTGCGCCAGCCCGAACTATCTCGCGCGTCATGGCGTGCCAGTCGTGCCTGCGGACCTCACCCGCCATCACTGCGTCATCCCGGGCCCGTCGACAGCCAATGCGCACTGGTTGTTGGAGGGCTCGCATGGTTCGGAAACAGTAACGGTGTCGGGACGCTTCGCCGCCAACGAAATGCAGGCGGTCATTGCCGCTGCGATCGCTGGCTACGGCATCGCCCAAGTACCCCATCAGGTCGCCGAGGCTTTTATCAAGGACAGGCGGTTGAGCCGCGTTCTCGACGATTACACAACAGCGGTCGGCGGACTGTACGTCGTATACCCGAGCGGCCGACACCTTTCGCCCATGGTCAAGGCATTCATCGAGCTTGCAGTTGAGCGGTGGAGTGCGGCCGGAATCAGCGAGAGCGATGAGGCCGTGGTTGGTATCGAACCAGAGCAGTCCGGCTGATGAATAGGCTATGAGCCCGTTACCACATAGATGAAAGTCGGGCGACTATTCTCGGTCCGTTCCGGTCATTTCTGCTATCGTAGCCCGAATGGCGTCTTGCCGCTCAGTTGCCGCTGCCGATGTCATTCCTGCTCATGAAGTCCAGATAGAAGCCTTCAGTCTCTTCGTCGGCCGGAAACATCGTTTCGATGCGCATTTCCTCGACCGCTATAGTCTGCGGTGTGCCGACCGTGGTGATCATAGAGAATAGGTTGAGGGTATAGCGTTCCGCCCGAAACCTTAGCGGGATCATCGGCAGCACAGGCGTCTCCAGGCTGGAACGCGGGTCCTGCGGTATATCAGGATAGGCCATGAGCTCTGCCAGGAGCATCTGCGTGCGTTCATCGGAAACTTGACCGATCGCTTCCCTTTGGACGCGCCACAGAAGGCTGAGAGCCGTTTCCTCCCAGCACAACAGGAAGGGCCGCATCCCCTCGGGATCGAACATGAGGTGCAGAAGATTGCGTGGCCTCGGTCGCACCGAGAGGTCGATGAACCGACTAAAGAAGGCTGGGGCCGACGTGTTGGTCTCGATGACGTTCCAATAGCGATCCATGACGATCGCAGGAAATGGATCATGCTGGCGCAACACGCGTTTTATCGCGCGATCAATGCTCTGCATGGAAGGTGCATCGAGCGGTTCGTCGCGGTAAACTGGCGCGTATCCTGCCGCGACAAAGATGGGATTGCGCTCGCGTAGGGGAATCTGCAACGCATCGGCGATGTCGATGATCATCTGTCGGCTTGGCGTCGATCTCCCGGTCTCGACGAAGCTCACATGCTTCTGCGAGATACCCGTGTCCAGGGCGAGTTCCAGCTGCGGTTTGCCCCGGATTTCTCGCCAATGGCGCAGCTGTGTGCCGGCTGTCGTGGGATGGGAGGGCTGCAAGGCCGAAAAAGCTTTGGTCATGGTGTCCGAATAAACCGTAGCGGCGGGCTGGCCGCCAGGGGCGGCCTGACCCATTCTATATCAGGGCTTCACCCACGCGTATGCATCAAACGGCGGCTCAAGAACTGGACGGGTGACACTGCCGGTATAATTGGTGATCGTCGAGGCGGCGACGACAGCGATCACCTCGAGGAGTTCGTCCTTGCCGAAACCGGCCTGAAGAAACGCGTCTTTGTCTGCTTCCGTCAATCGCCCGCGGGTTTCGATCAGTGTCCGGGCGAACAGCGAAAGGGCGGCAGCCTTCGGCTCCATCGGCAACGCGCCGCTTCGAATTGCCTCGATATCTGCGGCGGGAATGCCTTGCCGGATTGCCAGAAGCGTATGAAAGCCGACCGCCCATTCGCAGCCATTCGTCACGGCGTCGGTCAGCAGCAATATCTGGATTTGCGGTTCGGTAAAACTGCCTCCATGCACGTTTTGGAAAAGCGCTGCCAGGCAGTTGATGAGAACCGGAGACGTCGACATGGCACCTGCGATGTTTGGGATGAAGCCGAAGGCATCATTCAGACCGTGCAGAGCCGGTTTTGACGCATCGGGAGCCGTCTCAATGGTATGGATTGGAAAATGAGGCATTGCATGACCTTTCAGATATCAGGGCTCAAATCGCGCAGTCGTCCGCTCCGCGCTTGATCCGACCATCTGAAAAAATCGGTATAATCTCAATTACCTGGGAGGTAATCACTTCAGCAAGGCGCGGTTTGCTGTTGGCCAAGTGGCCTACTGTTGCCCAAGTGGCTCAGATGGATCGCGCCAACGCGAGGTCAGAGCCGCTTTCAAATCCATGCGGACCTGAAAGCCGCCGAACGAAGACCTGTTGAAGTACAGGCCTTCTGACCTGCCGCGGCAGCTACCTTGTTTTCATTTGGCGACGGAGCTGCGATCCGCGGTCTGACAGGATGGTGGCAAGGCGGTTGATCCAATTTTGGATACTGGAAACCGCGTTTGCCATCCGACCATTCTGCTGTGCTACCCTGTCAAAGCAAAAACTGAGCACCGTAATCGCCGACATCAGCAGCGCGCCGAGTAGCATCGACTGGATTCGAGTGGTTGGCTCAAATTGCACGCAATAGAGCAGCATGTTCCCAAAGGCAAAGGTGAAGAGGCTTGTCCGGCCAAAGAATGTTTGCGATTTCCAAAGCGCAGCAGATGAAGCTGGCTGGCGCATTGTAATCAGGACAGTGGCGGCTGTGATGGCGTAAGCCCCGAGAATGCCGGCAGTGAAGTAGAGAGGATCGCTGTCCATCCGCATCGCCATGTTGCCAAGGCCTTTTTTCGTTTCAATATCAACGAACCAAGCGCCTGCGATAAGCGGTAGTCCGGCGCCAAAAAGCACAAACAAAGCACGCCGGGCAATTCCTGGCGACGCGCTCGATGCCGCGCCGACCAAGATATTCCCTAGTGCCATTCCAAAGATGACGAGCGTCATGCCGTGCAAGACGGACGGCCCACCTAGCTTGGCTCCGCCTATTCCAAAAAGGAACATCGCAAGCCGATCCATTTCCATTGGAAGACCAAGGTCCACGGGGCTTGGCAGCCCTCGCACGACTGGATGAAGAATGTGAACGGCGACGGCTAGAATAAGAAGCGGGATTAAGCCCAGGCTTTTGCGAGCCCACAAGAGGGCAGGAGCCACAGTAAGAGCGATTGCGTAAAACTTCAGAATGTCCGTAAATGGGGTCACCCCCAGCATGCTAATTGTCGATAGAGAAAAAAAGAATGAGTATTCTGGCTTGACGAAAAACAGAACGACGACAGAGAGACTGTATAGCAACCAGCATTGAATTGCCCGTGACCACAGGCGAGCTATTGATATACTGCGCTTGCCAGTTTCAAAGCGGGGCAGGTAGACCACCTCAAGCATCGTACCGAAGAGCACGATGAAGGTCGGCGTTGCGAGCGCCATCAATAATTTTAGTGCGTCAACGTAGGTTCCCTGAAAGAAAGCTGCGGATTTGCTCACCACCCAGACGTGGCTTGCCATCGCTAAGAAAATCGCACAGGAACGGGCAACATCAATCCCAACTATGCGGGTTACTGCAATTTTGGCTGCCATCCCTCGGCAATTCCTTTATGAATGAGCGAGTGCAAAAACCCGTACTAACGACACAATATGTTTAAAACGGCGCACCTTTGCAGAAGGTTTGACCGGACGTGTGGATTGGAGAACAAGAGCCTAACGGATGACGGTGTGATCAGTGCCCCGGCCGACTGGCTCCGGCGATCCAATCCGCGACCGTTCGACGGCGATCGAGTGGACAGGGCCGTTGCCCAACCAGCGCCTCACCGCAACCATATGTCGTCAGCGAGAACGCTGGCGGCCTTGCAACTGTTGAGATATTTCTTTTTCTAGACCTCGCACGGCCTCACCAGCGAGGATGACTGGCATGCCCGTGAATAGATCAAACACCGTCGACGAACCGTCGATCTCCCACTTCATATCGAAACGCTCAAATCTGGTTTTCTGCGTCGCTTCTCCCCGCAGCCGACTACCTTTGCCCCTTATCGACAGGCAACGTAGAGCGCAGAGCGGACGTGCAGACCACGGAAAAGCCCGCTGCAGGGGGACAGCGGGCTTTTTGTCGCGCCGAGATCTTGGAGGGAGACGGCGAATCTGAAACCGAATGGAGGTCTCGTGTGCAGATAACAACTGGGCGCGACAATGGTTCCCATCTTGTTGGCACTCTAGCTCAGCCCATGCGCACGCGAATAGGTGCTTTTATCAGGCGATCGCCAATCGGAAAGTGACCCGGCATCGGGCTGGAATATCTGCACCAGAAGCGGGTAGCACTTCGCCTCATCGCTGGAATGGCCCGTGCCACAGTCGCCACCTGGACACGCGGACAGGGCTGCGAGGAGGTCGATTTCCGCGAAGAATTCGATGAAGTCGCCAGGTCTGACCGGGCTTGCCTTCATAAAATACCGATGGGTGTCTTTCGTGAAGCCGGTGCACATAAACACATTCAGCACATCGTGAACATGGGATTCGGCGTCCTGAACGGTCATCCCCGTTTCCGCGGCAAGTGCTCGAGCGAGATTTGAATGGCAGCAATGGTGATAGTCGTCCCCTTTGAGGAGTCGGTTCGTATAGGGATCGCAACGGGTGCCAATCACATCGTGAATACCAGCGCCGTCGTCATCCCAACCATACCACG
The DNA here is from genome assembly GCF_003240585.1 of Arminella tubonensis. Lineage (GTDB taxonomy): Bacteria > Pseudomonadota > Alphaproteobacteria > Rhizobiales > Rhizobiaceae > Rhizobium > Rhizobium tubonense. The sequence continues at coordinate 104,631 of NZ_PCDP01000019.1, read as the reverse complement.
CAAGTGTGTCATGCGTTATCGTTGCCATCGGCCGGAGATTTGGCAAGCTGCTCCACAGCCGATCGCCGACGTTCACGTGGGTGGCATGAAGGGCTCGGGTCTTGCCGCTGAAAAACTGCTCGGATAGATCCTGGGCATTCCAAAGGTTGAGATCGCCGACCTGTGAGCCTTCGAGGCTAATGACGCGGAAGAAATGTCCTTTTGGCACTCGAAAGGCGCGTGCGTCTCTGGCAGGAACAATGATCTCATCAATCCTTGCCATGTTCTCCCTGGCAGCATTCAACATGCCCATGTCACGCAGCCGAAGCGTCTCGACAGGGTAGACGACAACAGGTGGCTTGGCTCGTCGCTGCGCTGCGTCGCTCGGCGGCGAAACATCTGTCGTTGGCGGCATATTCTGATTTCCTGAATTTGCGTTGTCGGGCTGTCGGGCAATCTCACCCTCCCTATCAGATATCAGATATCAGTCGGCGTCGGTTCCCGGCAACAGAGTAATTCTTGCTCTAAGGCCAAGCCTGGCTTATGCATGACGCATGAAACTTCCGCCCCTTAACGGTGTCAGAGCCTTTGAATCGGCCGCTCGCCATCAGAGCTTTGCCAGGGCCGCGTCCGAGCTCAATTTGACGGCGACGGCCATCAGCCAACATGTTCGGGCCCTGGAGGATTGGCTTGGAACAGCGCTGTTCATCCGCCATCCACGAGGGGTCGCATTGACCAAGGAGGGGCAAGAATTCGGCAGCGCTGTGACCCACGGACTGAGGCATATCGCTTTGGCAGCCCAGCGTGTTGCACCCACGGGTGAAGCCAGGCCGGTCAGTCTTGCTTGCATAGCATCCGTGGCGACAAGATGGCTTATTCCGCGTTTGCCAGCCTTTCGGGCGGCCCATCCCGACATTCTGTTTAACGTTACCTATGCCCTGGACGCGGAAACGCCGGAGGCAGCTGGCGTTGATCTCCTGATACGCCACGGTTGTTCGCCGGCCATGGACGCGATAAGGCTTCTCAGCGCGGAAACGCGCCCGACGTGCTCGCCTGATTTTCTAGCCCGCAATGGTCCGTTCGCTTCCCCATCCGACCTTCTCAATACCGAGTTGCTTCATGATGAGACGACTGCGGCATGGGAACGATGGTTTGCCAATTCTGGGATCAACATGAGGCCTCAAGATGGCCTGACCTTCGCGGATTTCAGTTTGCTGATTGGATCGGTGATCGGCGGTCAGGGTGTCGCGCTTTGTCCCACAGCGCTGATTGCGACTGAACTCGCACAAGGCTCGCTGGTAACCCTCTTTGATCTCCCGGCGGATATGGACAAGGCCTATTGGCTTATTGGCGCAAAAAACTTGTCTCGACCGGCGATCATCCTTCGGGAATGGTGTTGCTCGGCAGTCAATCGTGAGAATGCGGCCGTCCCGGCCAAGTTTGATACTTAAATGCAACCCCGAAGCGATCACGCATCGCAGTGTTCGAAGTTCTAGGCCCATCTTAAGATGTTCGGCCATCATGGGCGCCGCAGCCAATCTCAGTTTCAGTAAAAGCGGGCGTCGTTTGCTATCAAATGCCAATTCTCAAATTGCGTACGAGGCTAAATATCTGATATCGTTGAAATAAATTTCTAACGATTGACCGCCGAGCGACAACCCGGAATGAGGTGAAACTTGCCGATCTGAGGTTTGCATCGTTACAACGGCGGTCATCGGACAGCATGGTGCTCGCGCATGGTCTCGGCTGAGCGGCGAACGACTTCGGATATCTGCAGGAACTGTGCGATCAGGGGGGTTGAATTGCGCCAAATCATTCCGATCGTACGCGAGGGTTGGGGAGACGGAAATCGCGAGATCGAAACCTGTGCTGAGCGCTTTTCCACTGACACCGCCATCTCCGGGATCAAGGTTATACCGATGCCGGCACTTACCATCTGGACCAATGTGGACAGAGAGCTACCTTCCATGACTTCGCGAGGGCGCGTCGAGCCAATCTTGCAGAATGACAAAGCTTGTTCCCGGAAACAGTGCCCTTCCTCAAGCAGCAGCAATCGCATTTCGCGCAGCGCATCGCGTTCAGGGACCGGCTTGCCTTCGTCTTCGCGTCGTCGGACGAGGACAAACTCCTCCTCAAATAGCTTGAGTTCCGTGAAGGCGGGTTCCGACACAGGCAACGCAACGATTGCCATGTCAAGTTCGCCGCGCGTCAGTTCCTGAATCAACTTTGATGTCTGCGTCTCGCGCACCTGCATCTGGATACCATCGAACGTCCTGCTTAGATCGTTTATGATTGCCGGTAGCAGATAGGGCGCAATCGTTGGAATGATGCCGATGCGCAGGCGTGTCAGGAACGGATCTCGCGAAGCGCGTGCCAGATCTCCAAGTTCCTCCACAGCGCGAAGGATGTCGCGAACCCGGAGCGCGAACATCTGTCCGAATGCCGTCAATTTCACTTCGCGCGCGGTCCGCTCAAAGAGCTCGCTGCCTAGCTCCTGCTCGAGTTCCTTGATCTGCATTGACAATGCTGGCTGCGATATCGAACAGGCGTCCGCTGCGCGCCGGAAGCGGCCGTCTCGTGCCAGCGCTTCAAAATAGCGAAGTTGTTTCAGTGTGAAGTTCGTCATAATCTCACCTTATCGCGACGATCAGTAAATCCAACTTAAATTTATAGGGTTCTTCCGATAAGGAAGAGTCCAGGAAGGTTGCGCGTCGACATATGCGTCCGATCGACAAGTAGGAGTAACGGTCTGGATAGCGCAACCGTACCGATTTTTTTACGAGGCGATGCCGCTTCTCAAACCGACATCAGCAGCTAGCAGGGAGAAGACTATGGACCAGCAAACCGACAGCGCGGGCAAATGTCCCGTCGCTCATAATACGGCCCGAGGCGGCAGATCAAACGGCGACTGGTGGCCTCACCAACTGAACGTCCAGATACTTCATCATGGATCCGGTCGCTCTGATCCCATGGGCAAGGCGTTCAACTATGCTGAGGAGTTCAAGAAGCTCGATCTTGACGCGCTGAAGAAGGACCTCAACGCACTGATGACGGATTCGCAGGAATGGTGGCCGGCAGATTTCGGCCACTATGGCGGCCTGTTCATTCGCATGGCGTGGCACAGCGCCGGCACATACCGTATCACCGACGGCCGCGGCGGCGCCGGCGCCGGCCAGCAGCGTTTTGCGCCGCTCAACAGCTGGCCGGATAACGCCAATCTCGACAAGGCCCGCCGGTTGCTCTGGCCGATCAAGCAGAAATACGGAAACAGGATCTCCTGGGCCGACCTGATGATCCTGACAGGTAACGTCGCCCTGGAATCAATGGGCTTCAAGACCTTCGGCTTTGCCGGTGGCCGCGCCGATGTGTGGGAGCCGGAGGAGCTCTTCTGGGGTCCGGAGGGCACTTGGCTGGGCGACGAGCGCTACAGCGGCGAACGCGAGCTGGCCGAGCCGCTCGGTGCCGTGCAAATGGGGCTCATCTACGTCAATCCGGAGGGTCCTAATGGCAATCCCGATCCACTCGCCTCCGCACGCGACATTCGTGAAACCTTCGCCCGCATGGCGATGAACGATGAAGAGACCGTGGCGCTGATCGCGGGCGGCCATACTTTCGGCAAGACCCATGGCGCTGGCGATCCGTCGCTGATCGGCGCTGATCCGGAAGGTGGTGCAATCGAGGATCAGGGTCTCGGCTGGAAAAGCAAGTACGGTACCGGCATCGGTGCCGACGCCATCACCGCCGGTCTGGAAGTGACTTGGTCACAGACGCCTACTCGATGGAGCAACCACTTCTTCGAAAACCTATTCAATTTCGAGTGGGAGCTCACCAAGAGCCCCGCCGGTGCTCATCAGTGGACGGCGAAGAATGCCGAGGCCACCATCCCGGATGCCTACGATGGGTCGAAGAAGCATCGTCCCGCCATGCTGACCAGCGACCTGGCGCTCCGCCTCGATCCGGCATACGAAAAGATCTCGCGCCGCTTCCTCGATAATCCGGACCAGTTCGCCGATGCGTTCGCCCGCGCATGGTTCAAGCTCACCCACCGCGACATGGGACCGAAGGTTCGCTACCTCGGCCCGGAAGTCCCGGCAGAAGACCTGATCTGGCAGGATGTGATACCGCTCGTCGATCATCCGCTCGTCGACGACATCGATATTGCCGACCTGAAGAACAGGATCCTCACCACCGGCCTCTCGGTCCAGGAACTGGTCTCCACCGCCTGGGCTTCCGCCTCGACCTTCCGCGGCTCCGACAAGCGCGGTGGCGCCAATGGAGCACGCATCCGACTTTCGCCGCAGAAGGACTGGGATGTGAACCAGCCGGCACAGCTGGCAAAGGTTCTGGGCATTCTTGAAGGCATCCAGGCGGATTTCAATGCCGCCCAATCGGGCGGCAAGAAGATCTCGCTGGCCGACCTGATCGTTCTGGCCGGTGCCGCAGGCGTCGAGAACGCGGCAAGGGCTGCCGGCCAGGACATCGCCGTGCCATTCACGCCCGGCCGCATGGATGCGTCGCAGGAACAGACGGATGCCGCGTCTTTCGCGGCGCTGCAGCCGCGGGCCGACGGTTTTCGCAATTATGTCGGCGGCCGGCAGTTCATGAAGCCGGAAGAGGCCCTCGTCGACCGGGCTCAACTCCTGACGTTGACCGGGCCGGAAATGGCCGTGCTCGTCGGCGGCTTGCGCGTGCTGGATGTTGGCAAGCCCGAACATGGCGTGTTTACAGCGCGCCCCGAAACGTTGACGAACGATTTTTTCGTCAACCTGCTCGACATGGGCACGCTGTGGTCACCCGTTGATGGCAAGGACGGCATTTACGAAGGACGCGACCGCAAGACGAACGAGGTCAAGTGGACGGCTACGCGCGTCGACCTGATCTTCGGTTCACACTCGCAGCTTCGCGCCCTCTCGGAAGTTTACGCTTCCTTTGACGCGAAGGAGAAGTTCGTCAAGGACTTCGTCGCAGCTTGGACCCGGGTGATGAACGCCGATCGCTTCGATCTCGACTGATCGGCAAAAGCTCGCTTGGACGTAGTCCTTTTGGCTACGTCCAAGGATCATCACACGGAATTTTCATCAGCAGACGTCGTCGTTTTGGATGAAGCAAGCTCTGCGGGTTGCGGGGAGTGGTCTGTGCTTGCGTTTGGTCTGCTGTCTTCGGCAGGATTGGCCTCCAAAGAGTATTCTAGCGACCTCACCCTGCCACGGTGCAGGCCGCTACTCACCCCTGATGGGATCTCAAGACCTTCGATGGATCCCCTGTCTCGCGGGCCGACTATTACAGCTGTGCTCAACTGACCGGAAGCGCGAAGTCTACATGCTGCGCAAGGTCTTCAGGCGGATGTTTTTTCGCTCGTTGTGAAGGGCGGTCGGATGCTGGGGCCGGGAATTGCCACGCTTGTGTGTCCAGCATTTATGCCGGAAAAAGACGTAACGCATCCATTGAGTTGCCAAAAGAACATAATTGTTCCACCAACATCGCACATAAAAGTCGTGATAGAGAATTGGATCAAAGTCGAATGCGCATACGATATATTTTCCTCGGCGTTTTCCTGGCAATTGCACCGTCGGGATATGCTCTGGAAGTCGGACCACCGCCCGTTTTGGCGCCACTACAGCAGCAGGCTCAAGCCGCTCATTTGAGCGCACAATTCCTCACGCGTTTCAGCTATAAGCCCGTTCCGCTCGACGATGCCTTGTCGGCCAAGATCATGAACCGGTTCATCAAGTCTCTAGATCCGGACCGGGTCCTCTTCCTGCAGGCGGACATTGACAAGTTCATGGGCGACAGCGCCAAGATTGATGACGCCATCAACCGGGAGGACCTGCAGATCCCGTTCTCGATTTTCAACCTTTATGAGCAGCGAGTTGTCGACCGCATCAGCTACGCGCGTGACCTGCTAAAGCAGAACTTCGATTTCAGCGTGCAGGAAGACTATTCCTTGCTACGCGACAAAGACCCTTGGCCGCAATCTGAAGCCGACAGCAATGAACTTTGGCGCAAACGCGTCAAAAGCGACTGGCTGCGGTTGAAACTCGCAGGCAAAACTGACGCGGCCATTCGCGATACGCTCGACAAGCGCTACGAAAACTCGCTTGAGCGCGCCTACAAGTACAAAAGCGACGATGTGTTCCAGTCATTCATGGACGCCTATACAACGTCGATTGACCCGCACACGGACTATTTCGGCGCGACCGCGTCAGCCGAATTCGATATTTCAATGAAGCTTTCGCTGGTTGGTATTGGGGCGGTATTACAGGAACGCGATGACTATACGACGATCCGTGAACTCGTGCCGGGTGGCCCGGCGCAATTGTCCGGCAAGCTCGCGGTCGGGGACCGCATTATCGGTGTTGGTCAGGGCGAGGACGGCACGGTAAAGGAAGTTGTGGGCACACGCCTTGATGAAATCGTGCAAATGATACGAGGGGCAAAAGATTCTGTCGTGCGCTTGGACATCTTGCCAGCGGATGCCGGAGCAGATGGCGGCCATCGCCTCATCAGCCTGACGCGCGACAAAATCAGCCTCGAAAAGCAGGCTGCCCAGAAGGCCATCCTGTCCCTAAAAGATGGCGACGCCACGCGTAAAATTGGAGTGATTACCCTACCCGCGTTCTATGAGGACTTCGAGGCGCGGCGAAAAGGCGACAGAGACTACAGAAGTGCAAGCCGCGATGTGGCCAAGCTTCTTGTTGAACTGAAACAGGACAAGGTCGACGGCGTTCTGATTGACTTGCGCAATAATGGCGGCGGTTCGTTGACCGAGGCAATCGATTTGACAGGCCTGTTTGTCGGCAAAGGCCCGGTGGTTCAGCAACGCGATGCTGGCGGCAAGGTGGCCATTCAGAGTGATGATCTTCCGACGCCTGCCTGGACAGGTCCGGTTGGTGTGTTGATCAATCGCGGTTCGGCGTCGGCTTCCGAGATTTTTGCCGCAGCGATACAAGATTACGGTCGAGGTGTCATTGTCGGCGAAACCAGTTTTGGTAAAGGTACCGTGCAAACTGTGGTCAATCTTGACCAGGTGGCCCACAACAGCAAACCGAAATTCGGCGAGTTGAAACTAACAGTCGCCCAGTTCTTCCGTGTCGATGGCGGTACGACACAGCTGCGCGGCGTGACGCCTGATATCGGCTTACCCGGCCTTTCCGACCCCAAGCGCTTTGGTGAGGCGAGTTACGACAACGCGCTGCCGTGGACAAAGGTCAAGCCTGCGAACTATGCGCCTGCCGGAAATATAATGGCATTGTTGCCCCAACTGCAGAGCCGTCATGATGCTCGGGTGCAGAACGATCAGGATTTCCAGCGCTTTGAACAAGACATTGCCGAACTGAAGGCGCAGCGCGAGAAACAGGTTGTCTCTCTCAATGAAACCGAACGTCGCAATGAATTGACGGCTCAAGCAAGTCGCCTCAGGTCACGCGAGCAAATAAACGATGGTGTGGACCCTGGTGAAGACGATGGGCTGCAAGCAGACGAGCGTAGCTTGAGTGCTGATATTGCCATTGAAAATGCCCGCAAGAGCGCGAAAGACGTCTTGCTGAAGGAGGCCGCCTCCATTCTTGCCGACGAGGCGGATTTACAGGAAGCTGTGCCAAAGGCCGCCACACGACAATTGGGAAATGCGGACGGAAAATAGTCAATTTGAGCCATTGGCCATCAAAGGGGTCAGTGGTTTGAAATCTCTCTCAGCCGTGTACGTCTGCGATGATTGTGCTCTGCTCACGACAATCGGTGGAAGACCGGGGGACCCGCGAAGTTCCCGGTCTTGGCAAGATCAGCCGAAGCGTGCGATCAGAAAGTCAATTGCGCTTCTAAGCATCGCTGTCGGCCGGCGATCCTGCCGATAGACGAGATACATGGGCACCGATTTATACGACCAGGCCGGCAGAACGGGCTCAAGTCGCCCGCCGGCAAGGTCATCAGCCAATAGCAACTCGGGCTGCAAGACGATACCAGCTCCGGATATTGCCGCGACACGCAAAGCCGCGCCCTGGTTTGTCGTGAAGCGGCCCCTCACTGGTACCTCACAGATTTCACCATCTGGTCCAACCAGATGCCAGATTCCCTGCTTGCGCCAGTATGACAGGCCGAGGCACTGATGCGTGCTTAACTGTGCAGGCCTTTCTGGCCTTCCGTGTTGCTCTAGGTAAGACGGTGCGGCTGCGAGTATCCGACGATAGGGCTTCAACGGCCGAGCAACGAGGTCGGAGGCATTCATTTCGCCAATATGAATGCCCAACTCGTATCCCTCGCTGATCAAATCCGGGGCGCGGTTGTCTAGGGTCAGTTCAATGCCGACCTCCAGGTTTTGGTCTAGATACTGGACGAGTGCAGGTACAAGGCTTTCACTTCCAAAGCTGACCGGCGCCACCAGCCTCAGCCGGCCGCGTGGACTTGACTGCAGTTCTGAAGCACTTGCTTCGGCGGCGTCCACCTCCGCGAGAGCGTGTTTGCTACGCTCGTAGTAAAGCCGACCGACCTCGGTCAGTTGATGCCGACGCGTCGTGCGGTGAAGCAATCGCGCGCCGAGGCGCTGCTCAATGGTGCGAATATGCTTTGCGACCATTGTTGCCGATACACCATCAGCCTCAGCGGCAGCGGCAAAACTTCCGCTATCGACGACCTTAATGAACATTCTCATGCCGGCCAGCTTGTCCATGATTAAGAACCCGTTGGTTTTGAATGATGCAATCTGGCGCCCATTTATCCCTGTCGCAAGCCATTAGATAGTTCGCAGCGTCAGCGCCTCGTCCTGATGCGCTATTTGCAAAGGATATGTCATGCCAATCTTGCATCTAAAAATGCACCCTGGACGTACGGCCGAGCAGAAGAAAGCCTTTGCGCGCGAGGCAACCCGAGTTGTCGTCGAGACGCTGGTCTGCCCGCCCGAAAGCGTAGAGATCCTTATCACCGAAGTTCCGAAAGATGCCTGGGCGACGGCAGGGACGTTGAAATCGGATGGTTGAAACCGATTGGGAGCAGCCGCTAGGAAACAACCCAGCAGAGGGCTCAGAACTGAAAAATGGTGCGCTAGGCCTGTGATCTGCACCGAAAGGTTGGCATTCTTCAGGACAGCATGAGGCGCTGCTTCTTCGTAGCAATTTGAAAACAGAGTGGGGTCGCGATAGCCGTCTATGATGACCCCACCCGCACTAAAAAACGATCGACATCGTCGAGGCGGAGGGCAGGCTGCGTGCTGTTCAGAAGGATACGCTGCCTATCGAAATCGCACGTCACTTCGCCCGCTGCGGGTCTTTGCCATCTAGCACATTCCAAAATGAATGTGCGCGGTGTCTGGTATTGCATCCCTGGCCAACGCTTGGCAGACGAGGAAAGCCAATAGGAGGACCAGGAGGGGAACGGCGCCCATTCTGTAAAACATCTCAAGGCCAGCCATATTGGGCGGGGGCCATTTTCATCGAACCGCGGCGGCTCCCGATGAGCGGAACCAGTCGCCAGCATACGACGCAAAACGTCAACCGCACCAAAGAATATGTTGCTGGTCATGGCTGGGGACTTAAAATTCACCTTCATCGGGCTGATCCCTCACGGCACGCAGCTTCCTGTCGTTGGCGATGGCTTGGACAGTGCCTAGGACAGTAACGATGCCAACGGGCAACCAATTAAGCAATTTACCATCTTTGCCTGCTAATTTAGCGAAAATTTACCATGGCGAGGGGGCCGGAAATGAAGATCTCTATCAAGACGGGACTGACATCACTCCTTATCGTGCTTGCACTTGCCTTTTGCGGCAACGCATTTGTGTCGTTGGTCGGGTTGAACGAAACCAACGCATCGACGATCGCCCTCGGCAAGAACTCGCTGCCGAGTGTTAGGACTATCGGCGACCTGGAAGCCGCCCTTACTGACAAACGACTGGCCTATGCGCAGCACATCCTGTCGCTGACGGACGAAACAATGTCCAAGGCGGAGCAACGCATCAATGACGTCAAGCAAAGAGCAGCCGAGCAAATCGCGGCCTTTCGTGCTCTCGCCCCGTCTGATGTCGAACTGAAGCTGATCGACCAGATCGATGCGGGTGTTGCGGCCTATGACACTCTCGCAGCGCCGATGCTCGCTCTGTCGCGGCAGAACAAAAACGAAGAGGCTGCTGCTATCCTCAATGGAGCGATGCGGGATCAAGCCACCAAGAACGGCGCACTGCTCAAGCAACTCAAGGATGTCAACCTGGACGCTGCCCATCAAACCGTCGATCGCGCTGCAAAGGCATTCTCCTCGGCAATGGAAATTTCCATCGCGACCATCGTTGTTATTCTCGGGCTGAGCGGCTTCGGCATCTACTATGCGGTCAGGATCGTCTCGCTGCCGCTGACCCGGATCACCGGCTCGATGAAGCAGCTGGCAGAGGGGGAACTTGATCGCGAAATTCCCTACCGTTCACGCGCTGACGAAATCGGGAAGATTGCAGCAGCGCTGGAAGTCTTCCGTGAAAGTGCGCTTGCCAATCAAAGACTGGAACGGGAAGTTGCGACCCAGCGAACAATTTCCGAGCAGGAGCGCGACCGTATTGCGAAGCTTGAGGGAGTGAGAGCCGAAGCTATGGCATACGCAACGGCACAACTCGGCAAGGGTCTGAAGCAGCTGTCTCGTGGAGACCTGACCGGCCAGATCACCGAACCATTCGTTGCGGAACTCGAAAGCCTACGGGCAGATTTTAACACTGCCACGACCCAGCTTGCTGAGACGCTGCGGGCGGTTGCCGAAGCGACGGGCGCCATCGATGTCGGCACGAGCGAGATCAGCCAGGGCGCGCAGGATCTATCGAAGCGAACTGAACAGCAGGCTGCGTCGCTCGAGGAAACAGCCGCGGCCCTCGATGAAATCACCGTCAACGTTTCGAATTCCTCAAAGAGAGCCGATGAGGCACGCGCCGTGGCTGCGCACGCAAATGCCGGCGCGGCACACTCGGGCGTCGTCGTCTCAAATGCCGTCAATGCAATGGAGAGGATCGAACAGTCATCCCACCAGATCGCCAACATCATCGGCGTGATTGACGAGATTGCGTTCCAGACAAACCTCCTGGCGCTGAACGCTGGTGTCGAGGCTGCTCGAGCAGGGGAGGCCGGCAAGGGTTTTGCGGTTGTGGCGCAGGAGGTGCGCGAGCTCGCCCAGCGCTCAGCCAAGGCAGCCAAGGAGATCAAAGATCTCATACGCAGCTCGAGCGTGGAAGTGCAGAACGGCGTCAAGCTCGTCAGCGAGACGGGCGAGGCACTGAAGACTATCGAGGGCTATATCATTACCGTCAACCAACATATGGACGCCATTGCAACGTCAGCGAAGGAGCAATCCGTAGGCCTTTCCGAGGTCAACACTGCCGTCAACCAGATGGACCAGGTAACCCAGCAGAACGCTGCGATGGTCGAGCAGACAAACGCGGCGAGCGCGACGCTTGCCGACGAGGCGACCAGGCTGCGAGAGCTGATCGGGCAGTTCCAACTCGGCGGGATAAGAACGTCGCAGGCAGCGCCGCGCCGCAGACCTGCCGCCCTGGCTGTTGCTGCTAGCACGCTCCACAAGCCGGCTATTTCTCCGGCGCGCAAAATGGCCAATACTGTGGCTGCAGCTTTCGGCGCAAAAGCAACCGCGGGTGCTGATCACTGGGAAGAGTTTTGATAATCGGGTGCTGACCCGTGAGATCCCCGGGGCTGTCGCTGGTCTAAGCGACGGCCGTCGGAGTTCTTGGTGGATCGACGTTGACGATGAAGCGCTTGATCCTGAGTTCAGTTAACTCAGGGCCGAGATTTTGTGCTACCCGGACGCCGATCCGCCGATCATGCGCCTGACGGCATTCGACCGCTTAGTGGCCTAAAAAACGATCACCTCCCGCCGAAACGACGGGACCCGTGCGTCAAACGCATAGGTGGGCTGAGAGATTGTCGCTGTTTTAAACCGATTGAAACGCCTATATCTCAACCATCCAAATGACGCCGGAGCCAAGCACGGTTGCTGACGTCAGGCAGCCCTCAGGAAAGGGGATTATCATGAACGTAGCACGCTCTTTCAATAACTGGCGCAAGTTCCGTCAGACCGTTACCGAACTTGGCCGCATGTCCAGCCGCGAATTGCAGGACCTTGGCATCGACCGCGCCGATATCCGCAGCGTTGCCCGCGCATCGGTTTCTCGCTAGTCGCGCCAGACGGCACCGCCTAATATTGCACGACGCCCGCTCATGAAGCGGGCGTTTTTGTTTTCAAGCGTCATGTCGGAGACCGTTTGGTCACCGTTTCGCCGTCGGCGTTCCCAGTTCGTCTTCTCTTGCATAGCTGCCGTGCGCATCCCTGCTAAGCGCCGCGCCCGTCGGTTAACACTGATCTCCTCCACTCGAAAATGGAGGATCGGACATTTGTCTCGGTTGCAGAACTCTTGCATCGCCCTATTTTGCGCTTGGAATGGTGAAGGAAAACGGGTGCAACTGCCGTGACGAGAGCCCATCTCTCGGACATTTACCGAGACTACATTGCCTGCCTGAACAGACAGGACTGGCCAATCTGGCGCGGTTCGTTCACGAGGACGTCCACTACAACAGCGAGCGGATCGAATTATCAGGCTACCGCGAGATGCTTGAGGGAGATTTTCGGGCGATACCAGACCTTAGTTTCAACATCGATCTGGTAATCTGCGAGCCACCGCGTGTCGCGAGCCGCCTGCGCTTTGACTGCAGGCCGAAAGGAACCGGCCTTCATGTAGATGGCAAAGGGTCTCGTTTACCGAAAATGTATTCTACGAGTTTCGAGACGCACGCATTGAGAAAGTATGGTCGGTCGTAGACCAGGCCGCAATCGAATCTCAGCTTTAGTACCAAAAGCTCACATCTGCAGACCGCTGAAGACGAATCCGTTCAGATCGGAACCCGCCAATGGCGACGGTTGATCATCTTCGGCGCCTGTGGCGCCATCGTTGGTGCTGGGCGGTACTCTTGCTGAAGGTGAACTTTTGCCTACATCCTGTCCCGCGGGCAAGTCGTACGATAGGATCACGTCCGTCGGTCCGTCCCTCGCCCTAGGTGGGGCAGCTCACGGCAACCATAGGAGAGACCAATGCAAGACGCTTTCGTCGTCCGCCGCGAGACACACATTCCGGCGCCGCCGGCCGCGGTCTTCGCCCTCCTGACCGATCCGGAGAAGATTCTGCGCTGGATGGGAACTGAAGCGCAAACCGAGCTTCACCCGGGGGGGCTCTATCTTGTTAACGTCACGGGTGCACGCTTTGCTCGCGGTTCCTTTCGCGAAGTGGTGCCGGTACACCGCCTGGCCTACAGCTTCGGCTGGGATGGTAGCGAGGTGGTGCCGCCCGGTTCGAGCCTGGTCGAAATCGACCTGATCGAGCAGCCGGACGGAACGCTGCTGCGCCTGACCCACACCGGCCTGCCCAGCGCCGAGCAATGCGTCGGCCATGCTGAAGGCTGGGCTCATTACCTTGGTCGGCTGACCGAGGTTGCCGCCGGGCGCGACCCCGGTCCGGACATCATGGCGGGCAGAACGTGACTGCTTTCCGTTCTCGAAATTGCCGCTCCTGATACGGGTGCTTAGGGATAAGCAAGAGCTCGCAGGCGCTTCGAAGGCAATCACCCCGAGGATTGGACCGCGTGCCTGGCGCCTGTAGCGGATGTGAATGGCTCGTTGTGACAGCTCATAGCCTCGCCCCGAACGTCGCTCTCTACTTGTCTACTCTTCTAGCGATGTCCGTGTCCTAGTGTGTCGGGACCCGACCACAATGGAAGCACCGTCGCCACGGCGCGGATGACAGCCTTTGGCCGCCATGGCATGATCGAAGTATGAAACTAGCCGCCCCTCTCGCCTGGCTGGTTGACGGGGCCGGCGCCTCGCCCAGCCCTGAATGGTTTCTGGCCGAGCTCGGCCGCCAGCTGCTGGCCGACCAGCTGCCGCTGGCCGGCGGAGCTTTGACGCTGGCGGTGCCGCATCCGATCATCGCCCGCCGCACTTGGCTATGGCGAGCAGAGACTGGGGCGGTGATCGAGACGCTAGGCTTCGCCGGCGCCGGCGATCTGCCTGGGCAAGCCGGGCGCGACTGGCTGGCGGGGCTTGGTCCGGTGGAGGAGGAGACGATCGGCTCCGCGTCGGACTGTCCGGTGCTAGGCTGGGCCGGGACCCGCCCATTCGACCCCGCCGAGGCCAGTCGACTGCGCGAGGTTGCGCGCTTTGCTGCAGCGCCCTTGGCCGCTCTGACGGCCCGGGCGGCGCTGGTAACGTTGCTCGAGGCCTATCTTGGCCGGCGTAGTGCCGCCCGGGTGCGGGCCGGTGCGCTGCGCCGTGGCACTGGGGAGACCATTCGCGCCGCGCTGCTCTGTGCTGATCTGCGCGACTTCACCGCGCTGTCCGAGGCGACGGAGCCAGCAGCAATGATCGCCACCCTCGACGCTTGGTTCGACCGGGTCGCCGGGGCGGTGCACGCCTTCGGGGGCGAGGTGCTGAAGTTCATCGGTGACGGCGTTCTGGCGATTTTCCCGGTCACCGGCGCCACGGGCGAGGCCTGCGAGGCGGCGCTTCGCGCGGTCGTTGCTGCCCGCGCCGGCATGGCCCATCTAGACACGGTGCGACAGGGGCAGGGGTTGCCGCCGCTACCCTTTGGTGCGGCACTGCATTTCGGCGAAATGCTGTGGGGCAATATCGGCGCGGCCGATCGGCTGGATTTTACCGCCATCGGCCCTGCGGTCAACTTGGTGAGCCGCCTCGAAGGACTATGCAAGCCCCTTGGTCGTAGTGTGCTCATCTCGGGCGCGATCGCAGCGGAGACGACGACAGCTTTGATCCCTCTGGGCGATCACTCAATGCGCGGTATTGCTGATCCCTGCGCGGTCTTCACCCTGCCGGAAGATTGAGCCCCGCCCGTCACCCGGCGAACGCCGGCCGCGCCAGCGAGGCGAAAAGCGGTCCTAGCGCTGAAGGTCCCATGGCGAGCCAGGAGGTCGATACTGACGAGGGTGAGGCAACACCCGTGCGCGCGTCGATCCCCTGGTGCTATTTCCTCGCCGTCTTGAAAGCGGACGCTAGGTTTAAGAACAGGCGTTTCGGGAGGGTAGCATTTGCCATTTGTTGGTACCGCCGGATGGTTGATCCCCGGTTCAGTTGCCGCTCGATTTCCAACAGAGGGTTCAGCGTTGGCGCGTTACTCGGCGGTGTTCAACGCCGTCGAGATAAATTCGACATTTTATCGCCGGCATAAGCTGCAGACAATTCAGCGATGGGCCAACAGCGTGCCTGAGGATTTTCGCTTCTCGGTGAAGCTTCCCAAGCAGATCACGCACGAATTGAGATTGGCTGATCTGGAGCAGCCGTTATTGCGCTTCTTAAGCGACATCGAACCCCTGGGAGCAAAGCTTGGTCCACTGCTGTGCCAGTTGCCGCCCACGCTGGAGTTCGGAGGGTCCGAAGTGAACAGCGGTCTCAGGTTCATGCGGAAACAGCATGGGGGTGAGATTGTCATTGAACCGCGGCATGAATCGTGGGCATCCGATGGCGCGAGCGATCTGCTCGACGAGCTGACGATTGATCGAGTTGTTGCAGATCCTATCAAAATCGCTGGCATGGTGCCGGCTGACGAAGGATTTCGATATCTCCGCCTCCATGGCAAACCCAAGATTTACTACTCGTCTTATTCAAGTCTGGAGATTGGCGCGTTTTCCGAAATGCTCAGCCAGAACGACTGGTGTATTTTTGACAATACGGCCTCAGACGCAGCGATCGAGAATGCCCTCGAAATGGTTCAAAACCGTGAGACAAGACGATAGCGTGCCAAAAAACGTCAGATGGCCCAGCCGGCCTTCAGTCCCTCCAGCACCGCCTCTTCCGCCGTCCGAGGCGTCAGACAGTCCCCGATAATGTGCAGATCGCCCTCGAATTCGGAAAGCTCCGCCTCAAGGATGTTCACCGCGTCGTGGCCCAGAGATGTGACGAGCGTATCGATGCCATCAACGATGATCGGCTCTTTTCCGGTAACGTGCGAAAGATAGACCGTGCTGCCGTCGATGCCGTAGAGGTCGGCATAGGAAATGACCTCCACACCGAGATCATGCAGGACGCCTGCCCACTGATCACGAACATAGGCCTGAATGCGCTGACCGGGCATGTAGCCGTTGACCGCGAGGCGAACCTTGCAGCCCGCACGCGCCAGCTTCTCAGCGATTCCCATACCGATCCAGTCACAACGCCAGTCCGCGATCAGCACCGAACTGCCGACGTTGACCTCGTCGCGAAGAACCTGCCAGGCGGTCACGACATGGGCGGTTTCTACACCGGGAATATCCGGAAGCCGGGGCTTGGCCCCCGTCGCCACGATCACGGCATCCGGGTCCAGCCGCTCGACCAAAGCGCGATCGACCGCCGTGTTCTTGACTATGGTGACGCCCGCCAGTTCAGCCTCGTGCGCAAGATTGGTGACGATGCCGCCGAACTCCATCCGCCGTGGAATCAGTTGAGCCAGAAGCGCCTGCCCACCCAGGCGATCCGACGCCTCGTAAAGTGTGACGTCATGCCCGCGTTGCGCCGCGACAGTTGCTGCCTTCATGCCCGCGGGGCCGCCGCCCGCCACGATGACACGTTTTGCCACCCTGGCAGGTGTCAGCCGCCCATACTGCAACTCGCGTCCTGTTTCGGGATGTTGAATGCAGGAGATGGGAACGCCGAGCTGAAAATGACCAATACAGGCCTGGTTGCAAGCGATGCAGGCGCGAATATCGTCGAAGCGTCCTTCCTGCGCTTTGGCAGGCATCTCCGGATCGCAAATCAGCGCGCGTGTCATCCCCACCATGTCGACGTCGCCCGCGGCGAGAAGTCGTTCCGCGTCCTGAGGCTGGTTGACACGGCCGGTATAAAATACCGGGGTCGTGACCTTCCTTTTTATCGCCGCGGCGGTCGTGGCACCGTAAGCGCTCCCAAACGCCATCGGTGGCGCGATATGCACAGCGCCGCCAAAGCTCGCCGAGGATCCTATCGTCAGGTTGAAATAGTCAAAGATGCCGTCGAGAGCGATAAGGATCTCTGACACCTCATCCGTGGTCATCCCGTCCAGGTCGTTGTCCGTAGCACTGAACCGCAAGCCGCAGATGAAGTCCGGGCTCGTTTCGGCACGAACAGCTTCGACGACCTCACGAATAAAACGCAAGCGATTGCCAATCGAACCTCCGTAGTTGTCATTGCGCAGATTGACGCGTGGGTTGACGAACTGGGCCGGCAGATATCCGTGGCTCGCGACGATTTCCACACCATCGAGTCCTGCTTCCTGCAGTCGCCGGGCGGCTTCGCCGTAACCCTGGACGATCTCGTCGATCATTCGGGGCGGCAGTGCTTTCGGCATGACGTGGAAACGCTGGTTGGGCACTGCCGAGGGAGCATAGGCAACCGGTGCTGTCCCTTCGCTGGTCTCCATGATTTCCCGACCGGGATGGAATAGCTGACCGAAAACGGTCGTGCCATTTTGATGACAGACCTCGGCCAGCTTCCGGTAACCGGGAATGCAGTCATCGCTGGTCGCCATCAGCAAGTGCGACGTATAGCGGGCGGTCTCGTGCACGCCCGCGACCTGCAAAACGATCAGTCCGACGCCGCCTTCAGCCCGCGCTCGCTGGTAGGCGATCAGCGCATCGTTCGGCGCAAACGCCGTTGGCAACGTGGTGTCGTGGCCCGTTGACATGATCCGGTTCTTGATGACCGTGCGCCTGATGGTAAATGGAGAATATAGATGCGGAAGGACGGGGCTCACGGCGCTCTCGTGTTCTCATGTTGGACGGCGATGCGAAGCTATAGTGCATCCATCAGGGTCACAATGAATATTCGCCCAAGCCAGCCAAGGAACGCTGAAGTTGGTCCTCGCTGCGGTGGCGATTGCCAAATCCTTTGTCCGGGATGGGAGCAAGTGCACCTGCGGCGGCCAAGTCATGATGAGCCCGACACCAATCGTGACCAACGCCGTCGACGTTGAGCGCTTATCTTGGCGATAGATGGTCAACTCGCCTGCCGCTGCGGCACGCGCTCTGAAATGGAACGAAACCCCCTGCCGCACATTACTCATCGTCGGGGTTCCATAAAGGCAACGCACCGCGCAGCCAAGCGCGATGGAGATGACCAGGGCTCCCCGACCACGAACGAAAGACATGCCTGTGGGAACGATCCTGATAATTGTAGTTTTGGTTGTGCTGTTTGGCGGTGGCGGCGGCTATTACGCGCATGGCAGATATGGTGGCCGCGGTCTTGGTGGTGTTCTTGGCCTCGTTCTCGCCATCTTGATCATTTTGTGGCTGGTGGGTGGCCTTCACGGCTTCCACAACGCAGTCGTCTGACCGCGCATCCACTCGATCGCACTCAAGAAACCGGATCGTGGCTCTCACCGCGGCGATCCGCTGGAAGCGGTGCTTGGGGCGAACGTACGACGATCTCAAATTGCCAATGCTCCTGCGGGGAGTGGGACGCGCGAATGAATTGCGGTCGCGAAATGCGGCGTGATGTACCGGCAGCGCAATGGCGGCTTGCAGCTTTAATGTTTGGCCGACGATATCGCATGCCTGCTTCACGCCGTTATGGCGCTGAGCATTTCCTCCCCCGTGATGATCCTTTCGACCTGCTCGATGGTGGTCGTCTTCGGATTGATGTCCTCCGCGACAACCCTTCCGCCGCGCATGACGATAATCCGGTCGACCACCTGAAAGACATGGTGGATGTTGTGGGCGATGAAAATACACGAATGGCCGGTGTCACGTGCTTCACGAACGAAGCGCAAGACCCCTTGCGTCTCGGCGACTCCCAGATTGTTGGTGGGCTCATCAAGAATGATAAGGTCGCTGTCGAACTGCATCGCACGGGCGATTGCAACCGCTTGACGCTCCCCTCCCGACAGTGACGAGATCGCGGTATCGGGCGGAATGTCCTTCGTGATGCCCACTCGCTTCAAAAGGTCGCGGGCGGAGGCATTCATGGCGGCCTGATCCAGGCGGTTGAAGAAACGGCTTCCCTTGACAGGTTCGCGCCCAAGAAAGAGATTTCGGGCGATCGACAGCTGCGGGACGAGCGCCGAATCCTGGAAAATGGTTTCGATGCCGTGGGCGATGGCATCGGCGGTGCTCTTGAGTTCGACTTTCCGACCCTTGATGATGACGTCTCCGCTCGTCAGCGGCACGGCGCCGGACAGCACCTTGATCAACGTCGATTTGCCCGCGCCGTTGTCGCCGAGCAGCCCAACGACCTCATGCGTTCTGACGGTAAGGCTGACGTCGCGAAGCGCATGGATGCGGCCGTAGAACTTGTTGATTTTCTCCATTCGGATCAGCTCTTCGGCCATCGTCTACACTCCCGCGTTGTGGCGTTTTTCGAGCCCTGAATGCAGCGCCATCATGCCGAGTATGATCGCGCCGATGAAAATATTGTAGGCAAGCCCGGGTACTCCGACCATCACAATGCCGTTTCGCATGATACGCAGGATGAAGATGCCGATCACCGTTCCGACGATGGTACCCCGCCCACCCGTCAATACCGTCCCGCCAATCACGACCATCGCAATCACTTCAAGCTCGTAACCGGTTCCGCTATTGGGATTTGCCGCCGACGTACGGATCGAACTGATCACCCCTGCAAGCGAGGCCATCGCGGAAGATGCCATGAACAGGTAGATCTTGGTTCGGCTGACATTGACACCGCGAGCTCGTGCCGCATTGGGGTTGCCGCCCGATGCCTGTATCCAATTTCCCGCTTTGGTCTGGGTGAGAATGAAATGGGCTGCGATCGCTGCGAGCGCGAACCAAAGCACCGACATGTACATGCGGAAGCTGCCGATGAAGAAGCTACCCGCCAGTGCGTTGGCAAACCAGTTGCCTCCAGCTGTCCAGGTGTGTTGGGGGAAGCCGTCGGTGACGTAAAGGGCGGTTCCACGCACCACCAGGAGCATGCCCAACGTGACGAGAAAGGAGGGGATGTTCAGCTTTGTCACGAACCACCCGTTAACAAAGCCAATGAAGAGACTGAGTGCGAGCGCGACGAGGAACGCGGCACCGAGCGGCATCAGATTGCTGTTGAACACCGTCCACATCAAGACGGCGGAAAAGCCGAACACGGAGCCGACGGACAAATCGAATTCCCCTGCGGTCATCAGCAATGTCATCGCCAACGCGATAAGGCCGAGCTCGACGGTGAACGAAAGCGTGTTGCTGATGTTTTGAAGCGAGAGGAAATCCGAATTGAAAGACCAGAAGACTACAAGCTCGAGGACCAGCAGGACGAGCGGACCGAATTCCGGCTTCGAAACGAAGCTTTGAAGAAGAGAACGTTGTTCCATTGATGCTCACCGGTTGGGCTGTGCCACCCGGGTGAACGGGTGACACAGCCAGTAAGACTATCGACGACGTTATTTGCCGGAGAGAATTTTGTCGTAGATTTCGGCCTTGTCTTTTTCGTAAAGGGCGCCGGTGATAATGTTAAAGCCGGGCGGGATCTTTCCTGCCGCCATGGCTGCGATAGACAGGGCCATATAGCTGGTTGCCTGCGGATCCTGCCATTGGGCGGCATTTACGTATCCGTTCAGAACTTCCTGCGTGGTATCGGTCGAGTTGCCCCAGCCGACGACCGGAATTTCACCGGGCTTCACGCCCACCTGATCGAACACCCGCTTGATGCTGCCGTTGACGAGATCGCCGAGCCCGATGATTGCCTTGATCTTCGAGCGATTGGCGGTCAGGTAGTCCGACATGCGGGTGATGATTTCAGCCTGGTCGAGTGTCGCATCCGTGACTTCCCACGTGATGTTCAACGGCTTGAAGACGCTGGCAATTCCCTGCTCTTCCTGCACGCCATAGGTTGCGCCCGGGACCTCGACCGGCATCCAGACGAAGTCACCCGATTTCACCAGCTTCTTGTCGACCAGATATTGTGCCCAGGCCGTGCCAAACTTTACGTTGTCGCCGCCGACATAGGCGTCGAAGCTCGCCTGGGGATCGGGCGTATTGAAATTGATGATCGGTATGTGGGCGGCATTGGCCTCCTTGACGACCTGAACGAGGCTACCTGGGTCAGGGCTGGTGGTCACGATCCCCGCCGCTCCGGCCGAAATTGCGGCCCTGACCGCTTCCTGTTGGGCAGGAACATCACCGTTCTGGAAAGACGTATTGACCTTGTTGCCCGTATCCTCGGCCCAAAGCTTCGCGCCAGCCAGAAAATAGGTCCAGACAGGATCCGCCGGTGAGCCATGCGAAATCCAGTAGTAGGTTTTACCCTGAGCGCAGGCCGTCGAAACAAAGCCTGCTCCTGCGGCAATGACGATCGCCGATAGTATCGTGATAGCTTTCTTCAGCACGTTGGAACTCCTCCCTTGGCCCGGTCTCCAGCCGAGCGGCTTATTTTGCTGACCTCCCAGTCAGCATCAAAATGATTTGCACACGCGCGCCATTCTGATGTTCGAAGCGAGCCGTAGGTTGAAGGAGATGTCAAGCGACTCCCGTGTCGAATCGGGCCACGGGAGCTGAATACAAAGTACATGGATGAATTGAACAGTCATTTTGAGGTATTCGCCCATGGTCTGAGATGAATTTGCGAGCGATCAGGCGAGCGTTTCCTCGAAAAAATCGAGCAATCGTTTCCAGTGTCGTTCAGCGCCGGCTTCGTTGTAGGCGTCGCCGCGGTCGGGAACGGTCCAGCCATGCGACATGCCGACATAGTTCTCAATGATATGGTCAACTTCTGCAGTTCTGAGCGCTTCGGCAAGCCGAGCGGATTGTTCGGGAGGAAAGCTACCGTCCACCCCGGCGACGCCGACATAGAGGCGGGCCCTGATATCGCCGGCAAGGCGGTGTGGGCTATCGGGTCTTTCGCTGGCGAGGTTGCCGCCATGAAAACTTGCTGCCGCCCCGATGCGATTTGAGTAGGTGGCCGCTGCGGTCAGTGCTCGGCCTCCGCCCATGCAATATCCAACAACACCGATCGGACCGACAACGCCTTCATCATCCAGGACCTCCAGGAAGGCAGCAGAATCGCGTTTTGTTATTTCCTGTGTGGTCTCATTGATCATCTTGATAATCTGGGCGCGCGCGGCCTCGTTGGCAAAGGAACCGCCGTCGAAAGGCCCGTATTCGCCGAAGCGATAGAAAAGATCGGGCAGAAGAACGACATGACCGGCATCGGCCAGTCGCTGCGCCATGGCATAAAGCGGATCGCGCGGCCCCATCGCATCCATATAGAAGACAATGCCGCTCAACGCTTTGCCGACTGAATTGTCCGGGCGGAAAATAGATGCTTTGGCGAGGCCGTCCGCTGTCGCAATCTCAATATCGCGTTTCATCTGCCAATCCCTTGGTGATCATGGGGACATTCATCCTGCGGGTGGTTGCTCTCCGGCAAAGGCGAGTGAAGTGCTCAGGATACGAAACTGTTGAACAAAGGTCGGGGGTATTCTTATCCCTCACCGAACGCCCTCTTGCGATAGGTAATCGTGTATTGCGGAGTTTCGATCGTCTCGGTCGTCTTGTCTGGCTTGATTGCAACAACCGCCTTTTCCTGCTTCTTGAGCATATCGCCTAGGCCTGCCAGTGATTTTCTCGTCGGCGATGTTTCGTCTGTCATTTCTATCCCTTTGCGATTGATGCTGCCGGTTTGCGGCATACCCTATGTCTTTATAGACTAAACATTCGACCTCTTCGAGCGTCGACGCCTGCCGATCTTGACAATGATGGACCAACCACCCATTTGCGGCCCACCACCCGTATAGACGGCCTGCATTGTCGATCTTCCAAGCTTCGACGAGCGTTTGCTGCCCTTGCTGTTTCGCGCAATTAGGTTGCAACTGCCACCAAACTCTGACGGGTCTGACCGCATAGGATCGCGACGATCCTATGTTGTGGATGCGGATGGTTCTGGTGGCAGTTGAGTTGAAGCGGAAGTGAACCGAGATCGGCAGCAAGATCGAGGAGCTGCGGGCGCAGGTCGTATCGGTGGAACGACAGCGGGTGGGCGATCGGTTGTTGTCGATCGGGAATGCCCAGTCTGATCGACACTTGCTATATATTCAAATGCTAGTATATTAGCATTAAATCTTAGTTTTGACCGTTAGGTGATAATATGCTCGCATTTACCATGTCGTCGCCGGTGGAGGTCATTCGAGGCTTGGCGGAAAGAATGAAACGCCGGCGGATCGAGTACGGAGTCACCCAGAGGGAATTGGCGGCAAGATCGAATGTCTCGTATGGATCGCTGAGGCTATTTGAAGAAAGTGGGAAAATCTCCCTCGAGAGCCTCGTGAAAATTGCCTTCGCCCTTGAGGCCGAGTCTGAGTTCGACCACTTGTTTCCAAGTCGGCCGCCGCAGAATATCGATGATGTCGTCGATCGTCCTCCTAAGCAGCGGGTGCGCAGGAAATGAAGTTCAAACCAATCCAGCAGGTGAGTGTTTATCTGGATATCGAGGGAAGCGAGAAGAAGCTCGGCACCCTCGCGTGGAGTGGCAAGGAACGGAGAAGTTACTTCGAGTATTCGGCAGAGTTTCTCGCAGCGCCCCTCTTGGTTTCACCATTCCACATGATGGCCGCCACCGGATTGATTGCGGCGCCTCGCGATCCGTTCGACGGTATCCATGGACTATTCAACGACAGCCTGCCTGATGGTTGGGGTCGCCTATTGCTGGACCGTCGTCTCCAACGAGCGGGCATCGACTATACTCAGCTCACTCCCATCGACCGTCTCTCGGCGGTCGGTGGAACAGGAATGGGCGCGCTGACATACGTTCCTGATTTGCTGGACGATCAGAAACAACCGACCAACGCTGACCTCGATTGGTTCGCTGATCAGGTGGAGTTGGTACAGTCGGAAATGGACGTCGCTGACATCGATAGCTTGCAGGGTGCGCAAGGTGGATCTGCGGGTTCACGGCCAAAGATTATGATCGGCTTCAACAAGGCCCTGAATACCTGCGTTCTGGACTACGGCCAGCCGTTGGATCCCGGGTTTGAAAGATGGATGGTCAAAGCTCCCAGTTCTGACGATCCGCGGGAGATCGGCGTCGAAGAAAAAGCCTATGCCCTCATGGCGGTGGCTGCAGGGTTGGAGATGGCCGACACCGGCCTATTCGACACCCGGAAGGGAAGACGGCTTTTCGCGACGAAACGTTTTGACAGGACACCTGCCGGCAGGCTCCACATGCATACGGCAGGCGGTTTGTTGAATGCCAGCCATCGTGAGGCCTCTCTGAACTATGAGCAACTGCACAAGCTTACCCATATGATGACCCGCGACGCCGCGGAAGTCCTCAAGATGTTCCGAAACATGGTGTTCAATGTCCATGCCAAGAATCGCGACGACCATGCGAAGAACCACGCATTCCTTATGGACGGAAACGGCCGTTGGTCTTTGGCACCTGCTTACGATCTTACATTTTCGTCCGGACCAGGGGGAGAGCACAGCGCGGCAATAGCTGGGGAAGGTAGAGCCCCTGGCATGTCTCATCTCTTGGCGGTCTCCAGAGGGGCTTCGATCTCGGATTACGACGCCAAGGATGTTATAGAGCAGGTGCGAACGGCCGTAGCCCGGTGGCCGCAGTTTGCTGAGAAAGTGGGACTATCCAAGTCCCGAACTGCTGAACTCGACAATTTCTTGAACGCGGCCGGCTCAGACACTTCGCGTGCACTACGATCGGAATGACGATAGCATTTCCAGGCCAACACGAGCAGCAAAAACCGTAAACGATGATGATGCGGGTGGTTTCAGCCCAAAGCGTTGAATTCCAGCTATTAGTTGGTGGAAGTTGCTACCTGATCGCGCTGTTTCGTCTCCTTAGCGCAATGTTGCACGCGCCTCAGTGTGAGGATTGACGCCCTTTTCGCGACCTAATTCGTCGATTTATGGCGAGCGCATCGGCTGGAGGAGGGACGATAGATACCGCAAGGACTACAATAGCCGCCGACCAAGCGCATAGACCACATGGATAAAAAATGGAAATCGCATTCTACAAAGACTACGTCGTCGATCTGAAAAAGCAGATCGACGATCTGCGCCAGAACCCCGACGCGTTTCAGGTCTATGATCTGCAGATGGAAATCCTGCTCAGGAAGGTTCAGATCAGTTATGCCCTCTCCAGGCACAAAGGCCAGAATGACAGCCTGTTTTATATGAACGATACGGTGAACGGGAAGCGCAGTCAGCTCAAGGAGGATGCCGCCCTTGGCGTGTTCGAGCATTTCTTTGCTCTGGGTCAATTCCTGGCTGTGGCGGGCGAAGCGACCGACCTCAGCGAAGGCGAGTTCACAAATCTCCTGACTGTCGATTGGACATATCCTGTTTGTGCCGTGGGTTTTTCCTGCCGCCGGAAGGGCCAGCCAGCGGCGCGGTCGATGAAGATGCTTTTCATCGGCCTCAACAACGACGAAGATGCGACCACATATGTCCGCACAATCGGGCAGGCTGGATTCATCGTCGGCCATCGACCCCTTGCGACCCGCCAACTCTGGGAATGGAAATGATGATCGACGCTACTCGACAACAGCAGCCGGGCGCACCCCTGCCGACAAGTGCCACCGACGATCTGCGCATTCTTGAAATCACGCCTTTGAGTTCGCCCGCGCGCGTCATCGAAGACGTTCCATGTTCATCGGCCGCTGTCGCGACAGTCGCCGGCGCGCGCGACGCAGTGCACCAAATTCTTTTCGGGCAGGACGACCGGCTGATCGTGGTTGTCGGGCCGTGCTCGATCCATGATCCAGTTGCAGCACGGGATTACGCAGCACGTCTGAACGAGCAACGCAGCCGACATGCGTCCGATCTCGAAATCATTATGCGTGTCTATTTTGAGAAACCCCGAACCACGGTCGGTTGGAAGGGGCTGATTAATGACCCACATCTCGACGGAAGTTTCAAAATCGAGGAAGGTTTGCGGATCGCGCGGCAATTGCTCGTGGACATCAACGACCAGGGACTGCCGGCTGGCTGCGAACTGCTTGATACAATCACCCCACAATACATCGCCGACCTCGTCAGTTGGGGCGCGATCGGCGCGCGGACGACCGAAAGCCAGGTCCACCGTGAACTGGCGTCGGGAATGTCTTGCCCGATCGGCTTCAAGAACGGCACGACTGGGGATGTGAAAATTGCGCTCGATGCAATCACGGCAGCATCGCAACCCCACCATTTTCCCGCGGTGACAAAGGATGGGCGCGCAGCGATAGCGTCGACCTCGGGAAACAAGGATTGCCACCTGATCCTGCGGGGAGGGAAGGTTCCAAACTTCGATGCGGAGAGTGTCGCGGCGGCGGCGGCGGAATCGCTGAAAGCAGGACTACCCCCTCGTATCATGATCGATGCCAGCCACGCCAATAGCGGAAAGAATCCGGACAACCAGCCCGCAGTCATTGCCGCAATAGCAAAGCAGATTGCCGCGGACGATTGGCGCATCATAGGCACGATGCTGGAGAGCAATATTGTCGGCGGCCGGCAAAATTTAGACCCAGGGCACGAGCTTACCTATGGGCAGAGCATCACCGACGGCTGTATCGACTGGTCGACCACCGTAAAAGTGTTGGAAGTGCTGGCACAATCGGTGAGATCCCGGCGAGATAGCAGGATCGGACAGCGATGAAGATGCGGCCGTTGCATCGGTCAAAACCTGCCTCCGGAAGCTCCTCAGGCTTTTGCCCAAGCGACCGTCGACATTAATGGCACGGATAGCATTCTCCTGCACCTCGGGTAAACTCCGCCCGAGGTGCAGGAGAAATTCGTTGCAATATCAACGCGGTGTAACGTCGAAGCCGAACCACTTGTCCGAGAGGGCCTTGATCGTGCCGTCTGCCTTGGCGGATGCGATTGCGTCGTTGAACATGGTCTTCAGTTCTGTGTCGCCTTTTCGCAGGCCGACGGAGCTACCGCGGCCCAGAAGGCCACCTTGGAAGCGTGGACCGGTCAAGACCATATCCTCGTTGCCAGGTTTGGCGGCGGCAGTCGAGAGATAGGCAGTCGATGCCATGATGAGGTCGACACGGCCGGCCTTGAGGTCGAGGTCGTGTTGCTCCGTGGTCTTGTATTCCTGGATGATTGCGATGCCCTTCAGGTATTTGTCGAGGAATGCGGCCGCTATCGATGAGCCCTGGACGCCGATTGTCTTGCCCTGCAACATTGGCGCCAGCTTCTTCACGGCATCGACCGCGCCTGCTTCATTGCTAGCCAGCGAAAAGACCTCGCCTTTCAGCGGCAGTTGCGCGACATCACCTGATTTCAGGGTCGCGAAGGTCTGACCGGTCGTCCCATAGGAATCGCTGAACGCGATGACTTCCTCGCGCTTCGGCGTTGCCGACATGCCGGAGATGATCGCATCGAACTTGCCGGCATTGAGGGCAGGGATCATGCCGTCAAAGGATTGTACGACGGTGGTGCATTCCACCTTCATGTGGGCGCAGAGATATTTAATGAGATCGATTTCGTATCCGTCGAGCGTGCCGTCAGCCTTGGTGAAGTTCCAAGGGCGGAATTCGCCTTCGGTGGCGATGGTGACATGCGTCCATTTCTTGTCGTCGGCATGGGCCGCTCCGGAGGCGAAGACGAGCGTCAGGAGCCAGAGTAGCTTCAGGAATGCGGTCAGATGTTTCATTCGGTTGTCCCCTTGTTGCTTATGAAGTACTGATTATTTCGCGATGAACTGGCGGAAGCGCTCGGATCTCGAGTTGGCGAACACGTCCTGCGGTCTACCGTCTTCCTCGACGACGCCCTGATGCAGAAACATCACCCGGTTCGAGACATCGCGCGCAAAACCCATTTCGTGGGTGACGACCAGCATCGTGCGTCCCTCTTCAGCCAGCGCCCGCATGACGCGCAGTACTTCCCCCACCAGTTCCGGGTCGAGCGCCGAGGTCGGCTCGTCGAACAGCATCACCTGCGGCCGCATCGCCAGCGCGCGGGCGATCGCGGCGCGCTGCTGCTGGCCGCCGGACAAATGCGCGGGATAATGATTGCGTTTCTCGGCTATTCCAACCTTGGCAAGCAGCGCTTCCGCCTCCTCGATGCATTCCGCGCGCGGTCGACGCTGGACGTGAATGGGGGCTTCGATGATGTTTTCGAGCACGGTCTTGTGAGTCCACAGATTGAAGCTCTGGAACACCATGCTGAGGCTGGCGCGGATGCGGTCCACCTGGCGGCGGTCCGCGGTCCGGCTGTCATTCGCGGCCGACTGCATGCGGATTGTTTCGCCTGCAACCGAGACCTCGCCAGCATCGGGGGTTTCGAGCAGATTGATGCAGCGCAGCAAGGTCGACTTGCCAGAGCCTGACGAACCGAGGATCGAAATGACGTCGCCCTGTCTGGCGTCGAGCGATATGCCCTTCAGGACCTTGATGGATCCGAAGCTCTTGTGCAGATTTTTCACGCTGAGCGCTGTCCGGGCAGGCGAAATCAGGACGTTCAAGAGGCATCTCCTTCGGTGATCGCCAAAAGCTCTTGTGGCGGTTGGCGCAGATGCGGGCTCAGCCAATATTCGACGAGCTGGACAAGGCGCGTGAGCAGGAAGTTGATCGCGAGATAGATGGCGCCGGCGACGATGAAGACCTCGATGGCGCGATAGGTTTCCGAAATGATCTTCGCGGCGACGCCGGTGATTTCCATCAATGTGATGATCGAGGCGAGCGATGTCGCCTTGACCATCGAGATCATCTCATTGCCATAGCCCGGCAAGGCCTGGCGGATCGCGAGCGGCAGGACGATGCGGCGAAACAGCATGAAGCGGGACATGCCAGCCGAGCGGGCAGCCTCGACCTGCCCGTGCGGCACCGACATCAGGCCTCCACGAACGATCTCGCTCGCATAGGCCGCGGTGTTCAGCGTCAGCGCGAGAACTGCACACCAATAGGGCTGGCGAAATATCGGCCAGAACAGGCTATGTCTCACAGCCGGAAACTGGCTGAGGCCATAGTAGATCAGGAATATCTGCACCAGCAGTGGTGTGCCGCGAAAGACGAAGACATAGAAGCGGGCAATCCAGTCGAGAACGGCGATGCCCGAAAGGCGCGATAGTGCCAGAAGCAGTGCCAGGAAGGCGCCGAGGATTGTCGAGGTCGCGGCGAGCGAAAGCGTCAGCGGAACAGCCGCAGCCAGGCTCCAAAAGGTTTCCTTGGTAAATTCCCAGTCCATCATCCCCTCCTGACACCGCGGTTGAAGTGGCGCTCGGCCCGGCGCAGGATACCGCCCGATATGCTGGAGATTGCGAGATAGATCACGGCGGCGATCAGGTAGAACTCGAAGGGCAGCCCGGTCGACCCGGCACCGACCTGCGCCTGGCGCAGTAGCTCGGCGACGCCGGTGATCGAAACGAGGGCGGACTCCTTCAAGACCACTTGCCAAACATTGCCAAGGCCCGGAAGCGCGTGGCGAAGCGTGAGTGGCGCGACGATGCGGCGGAAACGCAGCCATCGGGGCATGCCGCACGCGATGGCCGCCTCGATCTCGCCGGGATGAACTGCCCTGAAGGCGCCCCGAAAGACTTCGGTATGTTGCGCGCCAGAGGTGATCCCGACTGCAAGCGAACCCGCAAGAAAGCCGGGAAATCCGATGAAGCCTTCCGCGCCGAAGAGCCGCCCGATCGATGTGACTGCGGCGCTTCCGCCGAAGTAAAGCAGGTAGATTACCAGGAGATCCGGGATACCGCGCAAAACAGTCGTATAGGCATCCGCAGCGACACGAAGCGTTTGGCCGCCGGAGAGCTTGGCCCAGGCACCCAGCGTCCCGATGATGCCGCCGATCAGATAGCCGGAGACGGCGATCAGGATTGTCATCCACGCGCCAGCCAGCAGGGCGCGTGCCCAGCCCTCGGGCCCAAAGCTTAGAAGGTCGAGAAGTCCGGGTTGGCTCATTTTGCGGCCGATCGGCGGCAACGGGAAGCGGTGGTTGGAAATCGCATGTCGTATATCCTGCGTTCGGAAAAATCCTGTTGTTCGGATACCGTCGTCAATTCGTCTCGAAGTTCGGCGTCAGGTCGAGCTTGCTCCACTTTTCCGAGAGCGATTTGATGACGCCAGCCTTCGCGCTGTCTCTGATTGCCGCGTCGAATTTCGCCTTGAGATCGGTCTCGCCCTTACGCATGCCGATGGCGACCTCCGTTGCCAGCATCGCGCCTTTCATCAGCGGACCGGACATTTGCAGATCCTCGTTGCCCGGCTTGGCGAGCGCCGTCGTCGCATAGACGCCGCTGTCGAAACCGGCGTCGATCCGCCCGGCCTTCAGGTCGAGATCGCGGGCAGCGGAATTCTGATAGGAGCGGACAGCGACATTGGTGCCATAGTAGGCGTTGATCAGCTGTTCCTGGCTGGTCGACTGGACGACGCCGACAGTCTTGCCCTTCAGCTCTCCGCCAATCTTCGCCATGACCGGATCGGCTGCTGATTTGTCATTGAGGTTCAGCCGCTCGCCTGTGTTCGGCAGATCCGCAACAGTGCCACCCTGCAGCAATAGGAAGCTCGCGACGCCGCTGGCGTATGGGACGGTGAAATCGACCACCTGCTTGCGCTTTTCGTTGATTCCGAGGGTCATGATCAGATCATATTTGCCGGCATTGAGGCCGGGGATCATGCCCGACCAGTCGCCGGCGATCAGCTCGCAGTCGACCTTGGCACGAGCGCAGAGGTCGTTGATGAGGTCGACATCGAGACCCGCGAGCTTGCCGCTTGGATCCATCAGGTTCCAGGGCGGGAAGGCGCCTTCGATACCAACCTTGACATGGGTCCAGTCCTTGGCGCTGGCGGCGACGGGCGCGAAAGCGAGTGCTGCGGCAATCACTGTCAGAAATAGCTTGTTGTTGGTCATCGCTTCATTCCCCTGTGGTGTCGCATCGCTGGCGGCGGATTGAATAGGGCGTTGTCCGCCCTTTTTGGGTTGATCTAGTCGAGGGCTGCCTTCAGTGCAGCGTTTGCCTCTCTGAGCGCGTGCGCAACGCGATTGCGCGTCTGTCGTGCGTGCACCGTGTAGAAGGCGAGGTCAGGCGAACTCGCCGGTAGCCTCGCCAATTCCCACATGCCAGCGAGCGACGGCCAGGGGAGGTGCGGCAAAGCCGGATCGTGATGGAAGCGTTCCCCGCTTGTATAGTTGAGTGGGACTAACCATCGGGATGCTCGCATAAGAGCCGCATTGACGCGATCGGCTGCGTCCCCCGAAAGGGTCGCAGAGGCGCCCTGCACCGAGATTGACAGCTGTTCAAGCTCCTTGGTCGCGGCCGTGAGCTTAGCGATGTCCAACCGACCGGCCAACTGTTCGGTCAGCTTCACGAGTTGATCACCAAGCGCTAGGGCGTATGCGGCGTAGTCGTATGGCAGGATGGGCGCGGTCAGCAGACGCTGCAGCACGCGGAGGACGATGCTGGTGTCGCGCGTCAGATTTTCAGGCTCGATGTGGTCGATCGTGTCATGCGACGTGTGCCACCACCAGCCAAGCGCGGTCAGCATCTTCACAGGCGACGGCGGCTGGTGGCTGAGGCTGCCGAACATCGAAGGAATGCCGACACCCCAAAAGGATTGATCGGCAGCGCGTCCGTGGCGCCGGCCGGCATGCTTCTGCCCCGATACGGTTTCGATCGCCTCGGCAGCCACCGATTTCAGCTCGTCGATGACAGCTGAGTTGGTGAGGACCGTAGCACCTTCTGCACCGGTGGAATCGACGTTGACATGCGCAACGCAACGCCTGTCGAGCTCGTCGAAATATTCATCCGCGTACCACGCCGAGCCGGAATAACGGCCGTGGGAGTGGCCTGACCAGAAGCAGACGCGCAAGCCCCGCTTCCATTCGGATCTCTGCGCGGCTAGCAGCCTTGCGGCCTCGAGCATGGTCGCGTTCGCGCCACCATTGTCCATGACGCCATAGTGCCAGGTGTCGTGATGGCCGGAGAACATGACGAAAGGCGCGCCGTCAGCACCGGCTTCTGGTCCGAGATCAGCGACAAGCAGCGGCGTCTTCCTCCAGCCGGTATCCACCTCGGCTTCCATCCTCGCCTGGACCACGTCACCTGATGTCAACCGACGGCGCAACCGCTTGCCGTCATCGCGGGAGATCGTGGAGATGACCGTCTTGGGAAGCTGCGCGCGTGTGTGTTGCGACGGGCTGCCCCAGACCGGCGACACGCACATTTCGTAGAGATGTTCAGTCGGGCTGATGTGCAGCTGCCCAAGCGCGCCGGCGGCGCTCGCAAGTGCTGCGACTTCTTCCGTCGCTATGCCGTCAACCACAACGATCTTGCCGGCGACATCCAGCCGGGAAAACTCCTCTTTGGTGCCTTCGCCGACATAAACGAGTGCAGCCTCCAACCCGTCGGCCGGGGTGGACACCGACATGGAATGGGTGATGCATCGCAGGGAAACGCCGTCTACCTCGACCTTGGCCCGGCCAGGAAGGCTTATGAACGCGTCATGGAAGAGAAGCTCCGTGCGGTAGCCGTAGGACCACATCTGCGATCGCAGATACTGGAAGCTTTCAAGCTCCTCCGGCGTACCGGACAGCTTAACCCGCTTGGCGAATTCGTGGATGTGGGCCATCAACCGGTCTGTGTCGGGCAGGACTTGGCCAGCTTCAATCATGGCGTTTCCCAGGAAGTGGAGGCTCGACATCGTCCGGGATTGGGTTGACGAAGGGCACTCCATCGAGGCGAGCCTCATGGTCTGCCTTGGCCGCCTCGATGAGGGCGGGCTTGCAGATCAAGTCGATGGCGGTGCTTGCCATGACCTTTGCCGCGTGCTCCATGCCTTTGTGCGCGGCCGGCAGTTTTCCCTGCGCGACCAACTGCCAGGAATGGCCCGGTGTGCCGATCGCGTAGGTAGCGCCACGCATCTGCACCGTCGGAACAACCCAGCTGACAGTGCCGACGTCGGTTGAGCCGACCAACGTGCCGTCCCCGGCGTTGAGAGGAAAGATCGTGTCGCAGAGGCTCTGCCCTTTTTTCGGGGTCAATCCAAAACGGCCATAGGAGGCGGCGATATCCTCCCTGGAGTAAGTCTCCTGGAACTTCGCCGCGATCTCATGGTCGGCCCTGTCGAAGGACGGTGGCCCGAGATGCTCCAGATGGGCGAACATGAGTTCTTCGAGCGGAACGTTGCCGATCAGATTTGCGTCGCCGCTGACGATTTCGCTGCGGACAGTGGTTTCGGTCATCAGTGCCGCGCCCTCGGCAACCTTCTTGACCCGCGCAACAAGGCTCAGTAGCTCGGGCAGGGTACGAGCCCGCACCAGATAGCGCACGGTTGCACGGGCCTGCACGACATTGGGCGCTGCACCGCCGGCGTCGGTGATGGCATAGTGGACACGCGCCGTCGATGGCATGTGTTCGCGCATGTAATTGACGCCGACGTTCATCAATTCGACAGCATCGAGCGCACTACGACCGAGGTGCGGCGTGGCCGAAGCGTGCGATGCCCGACCGCTGAAATGGAAATTCAGCTCGTTGCAGGCAAGCGAAATCGGGTTGTTGACGCCGGCAAAGGCCGCGGGATGCCACGAAATGGCGATGTCGACATCGTCGAAAACGCCGGCCCGAACCATGAATCCCTTGGAGGAGCCGCCTTCCTCGGCCGGGCAACCGTAGTAGCGAACGCGCCCCTTGAGGCCATTCGCCGCCAGGTAATCCTTGACGGCTGCGGCGGCCAACATCGAACCGGAACCGAGAAGATTATGTCCGCAGCCATGTCCGTTTCCGCCGGCGACAACCGGACGCTCCTCGGCAACGCCTGCTTGCTGGCTAAGGCCCGGCAAGGCGTCGAACTCTCCGAGGATCGCAATCACCGGGCCACCCTCGCCGGCCTCGCCCATGACCGCCGTGGGCAAGCCGGCGACGTTGCGCTGAACTTTGAACCCCTGCTGCTCAAGCAGAGAGGCATGTTCGGACGAAGAGCGGAACTCCTCGTAGTTTGTCTCGGGCATGTCCCAGATGCGATCGCTAAGCTCGAAAAAGGTTTCGCGCTTAGCGTCGATGATATCCCAGATAGCCGTTGAGTTTTTCATGGTGTTTAAGGATCGCCTGCGCTACATAGTTACCAAAATTGGCGCCAATTTAAGATACAAAAATCGATTGCGCAATATATGGGCATGGATATTTTTTGCGCATGGCGATTTGAGTTTCGCGGCTGCCAATTGAGTACAGAATCGAAACTGGTCATGGTATCGATCGCTTTGTTCGGGGGAGAAGATTGTGAGTGACGTTCAGGAGCGAACTGCCGAGACAAATGAAATCGCGGTCACACGCGACGTGACCGACTTCATTCTCCAGGACATTCTGACCGGCGCGCTACCGCCGGGGACCTGGCTGAAGCAGGTGGACCTCGAACGCCGTTACGGCTGCACGAGACCGGAAGTGCGCCGCGCGCTTGATCGCCTGTCACAGAAGCGCCTTGTCGAACATGTGCCGAACCGCGGTTATCATGTCTTCGAGCCGGACGGTCGGCGGGCGCAGGAAGTCAGCGACATACGCGTCATTTTGGAAACGGCCGTCGCCGACACGATCATTTCGCGGGCTTCAGCCGAGAGCATCACCCGACTGCGCAGGCTTGCCCGCCATTTCGATGAAATGACGCTGACGGGTACCGTTCTCGAACTCTACGAGGCCAATCTCGCGTTCCATCGGGAGCTCTTGACGCTCGGTGGAAACCAGGAGCTCGTCGACCTTGTCACCGAGATCCGTCAGCGAACCTCGTCCGCACCGGTTTCGCAATGGCGCACACGCGCCCGTATCGAGCAATCGGGCCGCGAGCATCACATGATGATCGATGCGATTGAGAAACGCTCTCCCGCCGACTTCAAGCGGCTCGTCGAACTTCACATCCGGCAGCCGTGAGTGTGCTTCGGCAAGACAGAGTTCAAGCGGGCGAACTGCGCTGCGGTGTTGATCGGGTAAATAGTGCTGAGTGCCTGAGGGAAATTGCCGAGCATCCATTGTACGACGAGATCATATTCCCCCGCAGAGCAAGCGGGCGTCGTTGCAAAGGGAAGGAGCCGTCGTGACAGTGGACAGCAGGCGGGTGCGCGATGACAACTCTGCTCCGGCATCAAATGCGCAGTAGCGGCAGTAGTTGATCGCCCTGGCGCTTGAGTTCCGAAAGATAGGGAGTGTCGGAGAGCACGAAGTGCCTGATGCCGAGATCCTCGTACCTGCGTAGCGAACGGGCAACATCCGCAGCTGAGCCGACCAGCCATGTCGTACCGGCCCCACCACCGCCGAATTTGCCTGGCGCGGTGTAGAGGTTTTCATCGAGCACATCGCCGTGCCTGTGCAGATCCAGCAGCCGTCGCTGACCGACCGCGACTGCCTGACGATGATCGTTCCAGCCTTCGCCGTTGCGTCTAGCCATCTGCGCGACTTTTATCTCGGCATCGGCCCAGGCCTGCTCAGTGGTGTTGCGCACCAACGTGGTGATCCGCAGACCGAACTCCAACGGAGGGTGGTCGCGGTCCAGTTTCACGCTCAGGATTTTAAGCCGCTCGATCCGCTCGCGGAGGCCGTCCAGTGGTTCGCCCCAGAAGAGCTGGACGTCGGCCTCGGTGGCGGACACCTGTTCCGCCGCCTCCGAGGCGCCGCCGAAATAAAGCTTCGGATGCAGGCGGTCGCCGCGCGCCTGAATGCGCGGGATGACGGTTGATCCGACCACACCGAAGTGCTCGCCGGCAAAAGAAACGTTCTCCTCTACCCACAACCTGCGCACCAGCCGCATGAACTCCTTGGTCCGGGCATAGCGATGTGCTTGATCTCCCTCGCTGTCGCCATAGGCAGACAGGTTGTCCTGGCCGGAAACGATGTTTATCCGCACACGTCCCCCGGTCAATTGATCCAGCGTCGCCGCTGCTGTAGCGAGATTTGCCGGCTGCCAATAGCCTGGGCGAATTGCGATGAGGGGCTCGAAAGCAATGGTTTGGGCGGCGAGGCAGGCGGCGACGGTGAATGTGTCGGGGCGGCCCCAGCCGGTCCCAATCAGCGCGCCGTTCCATCCGTGGTCTTCCAGCGCCTTCGCCTGGGCCGTCAGCGCCTGCAAGCTGTTATGGTTTTCACCGGCGGTATCGCCTCGGTGGCCGGACTTTACATCGTTTGGGATATACCAAAGAAATTCGGAGTTTCTGCTCAAGAGCCGTAAGCCTCGTGGGATGTCTGGCGGCCCTGGCTGCCGCCCTTGAGGTTGATTATCGGGCGAAGTAGCCCGCGGCCGCAAACCAGCCCCTGCCAGCCGGGCAAATCGCTACCGCAAAGAAGACATTTGCCTCGAAACTTCTGACAAGCTGGAACGGATTTCGCTTTCGCTGCCGTCATCGACATGATCGTCGTTGAAGAACCAACGGTGCTCCTCGCGAAGCAGTCTGGTTTCAAGATCGTCGCGAAGCGATGCCAGCCAGAGAAAACGACGTAGCTTGCTCATCTCGTTTACCCCATGCTGCGAGCAATACACTACGCTCCAAGGTTTCGGTTGAGCGCATTGTCGGGGAGGACAGAGGCTTTGTAGAGCTATTTTCTTCGGATGAGTGACTCAAAAGGAGAAAATCCGTTCGGAAATGACCGCGACAGTAATCTATAATTTCGATAGACAATGTTGGTCACCATGTGCAGAGTGGAAAATCTGTGGAGGCAACCAGGCTGCATTGATCGGATCGAACGGATTGCAGGTCCAACGAAACCCAACCTGGTAAAAGTGCGGGTTAGCGCAAAAGGGAACTGACCGATGACATTTATCTCAACACCTTCTGCGAACACGCTGAACCCGACCGATCGCAGCCATCTCGTAAAGATCGGGATTGTTGGTCGAGGATTTACGGGAATGATGGCGGCGATCGCGCTGCTAAAGGGGTTCGATCGGCCATTCCACCTGTTGATGTTTGATCCGAGCCCCAAGATTGACGGTGGCGAGGCGGCGGGCCAGTCGCAGGCAAGTCTGCTGAACAGCCGTGTCAGGGACCTTTCGATCGACCCGGACGTGGTGGACGATTTTCAAAAGTGGCTGGAAGCGGATGACAGGTGGCGTGATCGTCCTGCATCGGACGATGTCGGTATCGAGCATTCGTTTGTACCGGGAGAAGTCTTCAGCGCCTACGTGTACCGCCGATTTTCCGAAGCGCTGAGAGAGCGGACAGATGTCGTGGTTCAAGTGTGTCTCGAGAATGTGATTTCCATTGATCAGCATCCAGACAACGGATTCACTTTGTCCTCTGCGGACCAGCGGAACACGAACGTGGATGCTGTGTTCCTGGCGACCGGCTATGGCGTGCGCTGCACCGAGAGCGTGGCACCCGCGCCGGCATTGGCTCGCAACGTGTTGGTGATGGGCGGCGGAATTCGTGCAGTTGATCGGGCACTGAGGCTACTGGACGAAGAAGCTGCTCATGTCACCCTGATCTCCGCTTCGGGCTTCCTGCCGCAATCGCATACGCGCGCGGCCGTTGGGCCGGTGGCTTCCAATCTGCCTTTCCCTGGTACGCTGCGAGGCGCGTTCCGTTTCCTTCGCGAGGCTGCCAAAATCGCGGACGCGGAGGGCTCCGGCTGGCAGGGCATCATGAATGGGTTCCGTTCGCGGGCTCGCGATCTTTGGCAGGTGTTGACGCCGGCCGAACGCAGCCGTTTCAAGCGCCACGTGAGGGCGATATACGACAGCCATCGCAATCGCCTGCCGCCGGATCACTACAGGCGGCTGAATGAGGCAATCGCGCAGGGTAAAATTTCGGTGAGGAAGGGAAAGGTAGAGCGCATAGCGACAAATGGCGTCCTCCTTTCCGGCCCATCAGGCTTGGAGGTTATGTCCGCCGACCGACTGATAGATTGCCGTTTTCGGCCGGCCGATATCAATTCACCCTTATTCCACTCGCTGTTCGACAAGGGCTTCATAAGGCGCGATGAGGTTGATCTGGGTATTCTCGTTGACCGCAGTGGTAGGGCGATCGGCACACACGAGCAGTTTCAGGGACTATTTGCCATGGGCCCGCTTGGTATCGGTAGCCTTCCGGACATCGATCTGGTGCCGGAAATTGTCGTGCAGAGCCATTCTGCTGCTTCAGCCTTGAAGATTTGGACTGATGAATGCAAGCGCGCGCTCAGCGCGCATAGCGCATAGAGATGACGCGCTATATCAAGGTTCCATCCGCCGCACCGCCGCCAACGTCAGCGCGGTATTCCCATGCGGTGGAGGCCCAGGGTTTCTTGCATGTCACCGGACAGTTGCCGATCGACCCCGACGCACCGGATGCGGCATTGGCCGCCACGATTGAAGAACAGACGGAGCTTGTCTTTCGTAATCTCAAGCTGATCGTCGAGGCGGCCGGTTACGAGTTGCGTAATGCCGTCCTTGTGCGGATCTATCTCAGCGATTTCGAGCGCGACTATATCGGGCTCAATTCCGTCTACCATCGATACTTCGACGATAACGAGGCGCTGCCGGCGCGCACAACGGTCGGCGTTGCAAGGCTCGGCCGCGCAGCCCTTGTCGAAATAGAAATGACGCTTGCCCGATCTTCTGTCTAGAATCGACGACGCCCGGTGCGCGGCATCAAATAACGTATTCGGGCTCAATGATAGTCTGTTCCATGCTGATGCCTGGAAGATCGGAGTTCGGCTTGCCGACGAGCCGAGCGGGCACGCCAGCGACGGAAGTGTGGGCCGCAACAGGCGATACGACGACGCTGCCTGCGCCAACCTTGGCGCCTATCCCGATCTCGATGTTGCCAAGGATCTTTGCTCCGGCGCCGATCAGCGCACCGCGACGAATCTTTGGGTGACGATCTCCGGTTTCCTTGCCCGTGCCGCCCAGCGTCACGTCCTGCAGGATGGAGACCTCGTCTTCGACAACCGCGGTTTCACCTATGACGAGACCGCTACCATGATCGAGCATGATCCCTTTACCCATCCGGGCCGCTGGATGAATGTCGACGCCCAGAACTTCCGAAATCCGGCTTTGAATGTGACGGGCCATGTGGACCTTGTCATGGTTCCAGAGCCAGTGCCCGACCCTATGGCCCTGCAAAGCCAAAAAGCCCTTGAAATACAGGAATGGCGTCAGGATTTCCGCGTTGCTTGGATCGCGCTCGCGGACGGCTTGAAGATCAACCGTCGCCCACGTAACAATCGTGCGGTCCCTATCAAAGACGGCCCCGATAATTGAGGTCAGTTCCGCCTGATTTATGTCAGGGCTCGCGAGCTTTTGGGCAATGCGATGTGCCAGCGCATTCGCAAAGTTCTGATGATCGAGGATAGCCAAATTCATCGAGCGGGCGAGCACCCGGTCATTGTCGATAGCGGCGCGAGCCTCGGCGCAAAGCCTGTCCCACAGCAAA
The DNA here is from genome assembly GCF_003240585.1 of Arminella tubonensis. Taxonomy (GTDB): domain Bacteria; phylum Pseudomonadota; class Alphaproteobacteria; order Rhizobiales; family Rhizobiaceae; genus Rhizobium; species Rhizobium tubonense. Next base: position 65,389 of record NZ_PCDP01000019.1, on the reverse strand, counting down.
CCGACACTGGATTTACCGGTGTCTTCCGAGCTCTCCTCCCTTGTCGGATATTCCAGTCGCATCGGCCGATGTCCATAGGTTCGCGGCTCTTCGCCCGTACGCAGCCTTGTTTGTGACGGGACAGGCGAAAGCCGGCTTCGGTAGTCTCCCGAGCGATACCATCTCTTTGATGTGGATTTGTGGAGCACAAATATTCCAACTTCGCACGGCGGAGAGCAATATTTTCACATCGGGCAAACCGATATGGTCATCTCCGGTTCGCGCTCAGTCGCGACTGAGGCGGCTGGATGCACTGAGTGAGCAATCCCTGTCCTTGCGACGCCCACTATAGCAGACGAAATTCCGCTTTATTGCAGACATTGCACGGTATCTTCGAAACTGATCCATTCTATCAGAGGAAAAGAACGTAGAAGATTTTTCCCTGTTGTCTCGCTCGGATAGTTCTTTTATCTCCCAATTCAGCAAGTGGCGAAACGCTCGCAATTGGACCGGAGAGAGACAATGAACCCTGCAATGAACATGATGCCTATGATGAACAACATGATGAACCCAATGATGTCGGGAATGAACCCGATGATGGGCGGAATGCCTATGATGAATGGCATGATGATGCCCATGATGGGCGGAATGCCAATGCAGATGGGCGGCATGCCGATGATGATGATGCCGATGATGATGGGCATGATGAACTGCACGATGACCGCCGACGGCATGACCTGCGAAATGAAGCCGATGGAAGGCATGGACAAGGACATGTTCATGGAATGCTGCAAGCGCATGATGTCCATGATGTCCGGCGGGATGCCTATGATGATGTCTTCCGGCGGCATGACAATGTGCTGCACGATGGCCGCTTAAGCCGTCAGCCCTGCAAACAGAAGGTGCAAGAGCTCCCGGCAACGGGAGCTTTTTTATACCCTGATGTCCTCGAGATAGGTCGTCACTAGATAGAGGACGGCCTCGGTGCCTGTCATGTTGCGATAAACATGAGGCACGGCCGCGTCGAACATGATTGCGTCCCCTTCGCCGAGGATATGCGGCGGCTGCTTGCCGGCGATGACTTCGACAGTCCCCTGGGCTACGACAAGATTTTCCACGGCACCGTGCTGATGTGCATCCGCACTTTCGGTGTGGTGCGGGGAAATCCTGATTTCGTAGAATTCCACCTTCCGATCACTTTCGAATGGGAAAAGGGCGCGCGTCCGAAACCGCCCTTCGGAAGAGGATAGAACTTTCGATTTAGAACGCGGGACGTCGATGATCAACGTTTCTGCGCGTTCGGCGATCAGGCCAGCGCAGGGTATGCCGAGAGCCATGGCAATCTTCGAGAGGATGCTCAAGGTCGGGCTGCTCTTGCCCGTTTCGATTTGCCCGAGCATGGCGCGGCTGACACCTGCGATTTTCGCCAATCTATCCAGCGAATAGCCGCGGCGGGTTCGGATACGCCGCAAATTCTGGCCCGTGTGAACGGTGATGCCGTCGGCGGAGTCTTTTTCTTCGCCGCCGAAATCAAGCGCTTGATCAGCTGCCATATCCCGCAACGCCCACTGCCAGAACCGGCACAAATCCCCAAAACGGCATCCACATCAACATCGGGTGCATCGAGAACGACACTGGCGCGGCTGCTTTGTGCTCGACATTCGCGGACTTGCTGCGCGATTGCCGGTAAGCTTGAAAGTCGACGATATCGGCCGTCTGGGCGGGCATGAACAACTCCTCGTAACACTTGGCAAGAGATTATATTTTCCAGCCCCGAAACGGCAGAGCGCGTTATCCAATCGTCGTGTCGAATGGGAAATCTTATACCAATAATCGCAAACTCGGCGGCAAAGGTGGCTGCGGCCCGCTTTTTTATCGCTTCACGCCACCTCGAGCGCCTGTGCTACATCCGCGATGATGTCGTCGGAATGCTCGATACCGATCGACAGACGGACATAGCCGGGCGTTACTCCCGCCGCCAGCTGGTCCTCGGCCGAAAGCTGGGAATGCGTGGTCGTTGATGGATGGATCGCCAGGGAGCGTGCGTCTCCGATATTCGCCACGTGATACAGCAATTGGAGGGAATCGATGAAGCGACGCCCGGCCTCGCGGCCGTGCTTCAATTCGAAACCGACCAGCGCCCCGAAGGAACCGTTACGCAGGTATTTCCCCGCCCGTTCAGCGGCGATGCCCGTCTGGAACTTGGGAAATATGACCTTTGATACCTTCGGATGCCTGTGGAGGAAATCTGCGACCTTGACGGCATTCTCGTTGTGCTGGCGCAGACGCAGCGGAAGCGTCTCGAGTCCCTGGATGAACAAAAATGCATTCTGCGGGCTGATAGGGGCACCGATGTCACGCAGAAGCACGGCCCGGATGCGCAGGATATACGGATGGAAATCGATGAGGGCGGCCTTCTCGATCCAGCTCTTGTTCTGATAGCTCGGATCCGGCTCATGAAGCGTTGGTAGGCGAGCTGGCAAATCTGCCCAAGGAAAATTGCCGCCGTCAACGATTGCACCGCCGATCGCCGTGCCATGGCCGCCAATATACTTGGTCGTCGAATAGACGACGACGGCGGCTCCATGTTCCAGTGGCCGGATGATCAGCGGTGCTGCCGTGTTGTCGACGATCAACGGAACACCGAAACGGCGGCCGATTGCAGCGACTTCTGCGATCGGGAAGACCTCGAGCTTCGGGTTCGGCAGCGATTCTGCGTAGTAGGCGCGAGTTCGATCATCGGTCGCCCTGGCGAAGGCTTCGGGATCGGTGGCATCGACGAACCGCACTTCTATGCCAAAATTCTTAAGCGTTGAGGCAAAGAGCGCCCAGGTGCCGCCGTAAAGGCCGACCGAACTGACGATGTTGTCGCCCGCGCGTGCAAGGTTGAGTACGGCAAAGGCGGACGCCGCCTGACCGGAGCCGAGTGCAAGAGCGGCCGCTCCGCCTTCAAGTTCGGCCAAACGCTGCTCGAAGGCGTCCTGTGTCGGGTTCGAAACCCTGGTATAGAGATGGCCAGCAGCTTCGAGGGCGAACAGCTTGTCTGCTCCCTCCGTACCCGGCAGTTGGAACGACGTCGTCTGGTAGATCGGGACTGCAATCGCGCCGGTTGCGGGATCGAAGCGAAAGCTGCCGCCATGCAGCGCAATCGTTTCGGGGTGCAGCCTGAGGCTACGGGGCCCGGATGTGCCGGCAGGCTGCAGCGCAACTGCCTCAGGAGCGGGGGGATTGTAGATGGTCATTCTATTCGCCTCTCTTGAATGTGAGCATTGTTCTTCGGGGCGTCGCGGGACAGCTGGTCAGGAGAGTGCTTTTTCCTTTTCCTCCAGCAGATCTGCGTGGTGGGCCTTGGCGACGTCTGGATGCGAGCGCAGACGCGACTTCAGGACGTTGCGGCCGACCTCGCGAAAGAGCGGATTGAGCGGATCCTGAGTAACGCCGGGAACCTCCGCCGCAAGGGCCGGCGGCAGATCGAGAACCGGGATGCTGGCTGAAAGATTGGCGCCGAGGAAAAACGGAATGGAAAGCCGATCGCCTCCGGCGGGCGGCGTCACAACCCGGTGGATATTGGCCTTGAGATAGCCGTTCGAAGCCAGCTCCAGCAGTTCGCCTATGTTGACGACAAAGGTGCCCCGCAGCGGCGGCGCATCGATCCAGCCACCCTGGCCGTCGTCCACCTGCAGTCCGCCGACGACGTCTTGCAGCAGGATCGTTACGAAACCACCGTCTTTATGCGCGCCGACACCTTGGTCGCTCTCCGTCTGGTCGCGACCGGGATAGCGGACGATCTTGAGCAACTGGTTCGGCCCTTTGCTGTAGATGGGCGCAAAGACGTCCGGTTTCTGGCCCAGCGCTGCCGAGAATGCCTGCAGCACCTTCAGGCCGACCGCGGTCACGTCATCGATCCATTTGAGTACGGCGGGACGCAATTCGGGCAGGGCAGTGGGAAACTGGTTTGGCCCGATCAGCCGCTTCCAAGGGGGATCGCCTGATGTGAGTTGGAGCTTTTCGCGTTCGGCACCAAAATCGACCTGTTCGCGCCAATCCTGCGTCCCGCGGGTATATTCGAAGCCGGCCCGGTTGTAGCCGCGAAAATGCGGCGATTTGCGCATTTCGATTTCCAGCTTTTCTTCAGCGGGCAACGAGAAGAAGCGACGCGCCAGCCTTGTCAGATGATCGATCTCTTCCTGGGCGATGCCATGGCCGGTGAGGTAGAAGAAACCGGTGCTGCGCGACACCTGACGCAGTGCGTCAAGCGCCTCGTTGCGCTTCGGATGGCCCGGAGTAAAACGACGAAGGTCGAAAATTGGTAGCGTGCTGGCTGTTTCAGACATGGGAGAAGCTCCTAGAATAGGCTTGTTCTTAGGACGTCCAGGGATCAAGCTGTCCGCTGCCGCGACGCGAGGAAAAGCCCAGCACTCGATACTGCTACACCTACCCAGAGTAACTCGGATGAGTACCGCTTGATTCCGAGGAAATGATTGGATTTGCAAAGCGCCTGGGCCAGGCTGCATAGATCGTTGGTGCCAAGGATGCATGAGGCGGCCTGGCGATAGGTGACGTAGTCGCCGGCGATGACTTCGCTGAAGACAAGCCACCACCACGCAAGGCCGAGCGCGATGGCCAGCCCGCCCGCGGCGGAAATAATGATCGGCAAACGTCGGTCAGACGCCATCGGAGACCCCCAGCTTTTCTAAAAGAGTACGGCGCAAGCGAACTAGATCGGTATCGTCGCGCCGGCGCGGATGCGGCTGCGCGACGGCGACGTCGGCAATGATGCGGGCAGGGCGATCGCTGAACAAAATGACGCGGTCGGCAAGGAGGATCGCCTCTTCCACATCGTGGGTTACGAGCAGTGCGGTAAAGCCTTCCCGCTTCCACAGTGCCAGAAGTTCGTTCTGCATCTTCAGCCGTGTCAGCGAGTCGAGCTTGCCGAAGGGCTCATCGAGCAACAGCAACTTCGGGTCATTGACGAGTGCGCGCGCGATTGAGGCTCGCTGGGCCATGCCGCCGGAGAGCTGGTGCGGATAGGCATCGGCGAAGGCATCGAGCTTGACCAGTTTCAAGACTTCGTCGATGCGATGTCCCTCCTGCTTCAGCAGGCCACGTGCATCAAGGCCGGAGGCAACGTTTTTCCGAACCGTCAGCCAAGGGAACAGCGTCGCCTCCTGGAAAACCAGGATGCGCGAAGGGTCTGGATTTTCGATCGGGGAACCGTCTTCGAGAAGCCTGCCCTTCGTCGGTGTTTCAAGACCGGCGGCAAGCCGAAGCAAGGTCGATTTCCCGCAGCCGGAGGGGCCCAGCAAGGCGACGAATTCGCCGGGCTGGATATGGATCGTGACATTGTCGAGCACGGACAGCCGACCGTTGCCGAGATCGAACTCGTGGGAGACATTCTCGATATCGAGCCGCAGGCTGCCGGACCGGGATGCGATTTTTTGGGCGAGGGCTGCGACCATCAGAGGATTCCCTTCTGCCAGCCCAGAAGCTGCTCGCGGACAACAAACAGCAGTTTGACCAGACCCGCACAGATGAGGGCCATGACGACGAGGGCTGCGTAAACATTGGCGTAGGCGGAATAGGCGGTGTTGAACTGCAGGTACCAGCCGAGGCCATATTTCGAGCCGAGCATTTCGGCAACGACCAGCACAGCAAAGGAATAGTAGAGGCCCATGAACAGGCCGACGAACACGTTAGGCAGCGAGGCCGGGATTGCGACCTTGAAGATGAGGTAGCGGTTGTCGGCGCCCAGGGTGCGGGCGACGTCGTAAAGAACCTTGTTCACCTGGCCGACGCCGGCAGCCGTCAGGATGGCGACCGGAATGCCGGAGGCCAGCGCCACGAGGAAAATGCTGGCGTGGAGCGTCGAGGGGAAGATAAAAAAGGCGCAGGGTATCCAGGCGCTGGCCGGCACCGGACCGATGAGTTTCAAAAGAGGCATGCCCCAATAGGCAAAGCGCTTGGACCATCCAAGCGCCACGCCGCCTGCAAAGCCGACAATGACGCCCGACGTGAAACCGAGAATCCAGAGCCGCCCGGTATAGGCGATGCAGATCAGGATGCGGGTCCAGTCGGTCAGATAAACATGCAGCAATCCCTGCGGCGGCGAAAAGAATGGCTTTGGCAGCCACCCGAATTTTGCCGTCACCAGTTCCCAGCCGGCAAGCCACAGGCCGATGGCGATGAACCATGGTCCGTAGTAGACGACCGTCCCGCGCGACCCGCCGGTTCTGGGGACGACGACGGCAAGTGTCAAAAATATCGCGCCGCCGATCGCGACCAGCAGGGCAAATAGGGCTGTGTCACCCCATACGATAACATCCGGCAGAAAGTACGTGATCCCAGCTGCCGCGAACCAGCTCGCGGCCGCATAGAGACCATCCTTCCAGATGTTGCTGGAGAAAGCGGGAGAGGCCTTTCCCAAAACCTTCCCCTGATCGGATATCCTCCCCTGAACTGCATCGCTCATCGAAGCCAACTCACGCGAAGATATCGAGGGTTACGCGATGGGCGATTTCTTCCGGATCGGTACCCGGATCAATTACACCTGTCAGCTTGAGATTTTCGTAGGCGATCTGCACCTCGCTGGTCAGATCCTTGCCGAACCAGTGCTTGTGATAGACGAGCCCTGAGAGGACTTCGGTCAGGTCTTCGACCGATATGCCTGGCTTCAGATTGTCGAAATACCACTTCGCTACTTCGTCGGGGTGTTCGCCGGTATATTGATGAATATCCAGATTGGCGGCGGCGACGCGGCGGATGATGTCCTTGTTGGAATTGTAATATTCGCCGTTCACGCCGAGGACGCAGCAGACGCGGTCTTCGAAGATGCCGGTCTGGGTGTCATAGATCTTCAGGAGGTCGTATTTCTTCTCATAGGAAAAGGCCCATGGGTCCATATGGGCGACGGCGTCCGCCTCGCCACGCTCCACGCCTTCTGCCACCAGGTCGAACGGGAAGACCTTCCAAGTGACATCCTGCTCCGGATTGATGCCAGCCTTGGCAAGCGCAACCGAGAAGGCGACCCGAGAAGGCGAGCCGACATCGAAGGTCCCGATGGTCTTGCCCTTCAGGTCCGCAAGCGACTTGATGCCGGAATCTTTCTTGACAAGAAGCCGCTGGCATCCGCCGTGTGAACCTACGAAGAGCTTGACGTCAAAGCCCTGCTCGATCGGCTTCAGCCAATCGTAGAGGAGCCCGGGACCAGCCTCTGCCTTGTGAGTGGCGAGCGACTGGATCAGCGTCTGGCCGCTGGCGCCTTGATAGAACAGCTCCACGTCAAGGCCGTGTTTCGTATAAAAGCCCCTGTCAACACCAAAGCCGATCGGGGAGTGACACGCTGCTACCTCCGTCCATTCGAGCTTGACCTTGTCGAGATTGCCGGCGATCGCGTAGCTTGTCGTTCGAGCGCCGATCGCGCCAACTGTAGCCGCGGCTCCCGCAATGCCTGCGGCCTTGAGGAAATTGCGGCGAGAGAAAATGCGGTTCGTGGGAATTTGGTCTGTCATGGAGGTCCCCTTCCAAAAATTCATCCATGCCAGTGTAGTTTAAAATAGATATTTTCCATAGATTAGATAGACTATTTGAGGGAGGCTGTTGGGAATTTTATTTCCTCCAGGCCTGCAAAGCGAAAGGGCCATGCCTCCAAACCTCGTCGGTGGTTACTTTGCTCCATGCGACAGCGATATACTGGTGCGTTTCAACGCCCGTTAAATCGAGGATGGCTTTAACAGAGGATCTGCTGGGTCGACACTTCCCAGCCGCTATCTGAATAGCACTAAAACTCGCTCGACCGAAGTGGCGAGCGAGTGCAGGCGAGCTCGCCCCGATGTGACCTCGAACCTCCGGCTCTCTCTTCTCAACCGGGGTGTTTTGTGAGTGGATGATGCGGCGACGGTGCCATGAGCGCGACTGCACACAGCCCAAGAATCGCCGCAAAAAACGTAATCCAGAAGCCATCAATGTAGGCGAGAACGTTCGCCTCTCTTTGGACGGCGTTTGCCAGTGTGCCCATGCTCCTCTTCGCGGCATCCAAGCCCAGCGTGCCATCAGTGACATGCAATCCGATCAGGTATGAATGCAACTGTTCACGCTGCCGTATGCATGTCGACATCACCGTCGCGGCAATCTCAGGGCCAATTAGCCGCAGAACCTGGACGTAGGCCGTGAGGGTTGTTGCACGGGCCGGGTTCGCGTTGCTGAACAGCGTTGTGACGGCTGCAAGGAAGGTCACTTCTTCGGCGATCGTCTGCAGGATAACGATCGATTGGAATTCAGGTAGCGACCAAAGGCTGGTCAACGACGTTCCAAGCCAAGAGGATAACGCGAAACAGCTGAAGCCGGTGATCAGGGTGACGCGCGGTCCAACCGTCCGTACGAGCAGCACTGCGCCAACCGTTGCGCAAACCAGAAGCAGGATCGCATGGGGAGCGGAAAAGCTGCCAATTTGCTCCGGACGCAGGTGCGCAACCGCAATGAGGAAGTTCGGGGTCAGGAGCGAACTCGAAAGACTGGCGGCCATAAACGAGAAAATTGCCAGGAAACCTAAGGCGACGTTTCTCGTGAATATGGAGATATGCGCCCAGGGTTCCCTCACGAAATGCTCATTTAACAGGAACACGACGAGCAGGAACGCCGAAGCGGTCGCCATCGACACTATGAAGCCGGATTGCAACCAATCGAGCCTGTTGCCCTGGTCCAAGGCGACGAACAGCATCGTCAGCGCGACGCCCAAGATCGCCATCCCGCCCCAGTCGGCGCGTTCGAGGAGGCCTTTATCGGTCGTTACCGACTTGGCGCCAAACAAGACGAGCACGCCGATGACAGGTGCAATGAGGGCGTCCTGCCAATACAGCCATTGCCATCCTATCGTCTGGGAATAGCTTCCGGCAGTGTAGAGGCCGAGGTTTTGCGCGAAAGGGATTCTAACCACGTAGAATGCAAGCGCTATGATCCAGTATTTGCGGTCGAGATTCCGAAAAGCCGTCATAAGCGTGGCTCCGACGAAAATACCGAGCAGCGCCGCCCTAACGGCATGCAGGGAGAGCAGAACCCCGAAGTCATGGAAAAACGGGATGACGATGGATATGACCGAATAGACGATTGTCGGCCCGATCAGCACTCTCTTGACGCCGAAGACGGCAACCATCCAGGCAACGCATGGAGCGACGAGAACCTGGGGTGCGGTGGCGAACGTGGCAAGCCACGAACCTTCGTCGAAGCTCAAGCCGAAAGCTCCGCGCAGATCAGGCAACCCGACACTGGCCGTGCGCAGATCGAGTGCGGTCAGGATCGCCGCCATTAGCACTGCGATGGCAACCAATGCCGGCCGTGAACGATCGATTTGAAACGACTGATTGTTAGACATGATGTTTTCCTTAACCGTCACTTCCGGGTGACGATACGTGTCACGACCGACATGCCGGGACGAAGGCGTTCGAAATTCGGCTGGGCCGGGTCGAGTTCGACACGGACGCTGAGCCGTTGCGCGACCTTTGTGAAGTTGCCGGACGCGTTATCGGAGGGAAGGAGCGCGAATGTCGATCCACTTGCTGGCGCGATCCTCGAGACAGTCCCTCGGAGAGTTTGTCCCGGAAAAGTATCGACCGAGACTTCGACAGCTTGGCCCTCTCTAACGTTGGCGAGCTGGTTCTCCTTATAATTCGCCAGTACGAAAACGTGAGGCAGCGGAACGATCGAGATCATGCTCGTTCCTGCGTTGACGTAGGTGCCAAGTTGGACATTTCGTCTTGCGACGACCCCGTCAAACGGCGCCCGGACGTTGGTATAGCTGAGCTCGAGCTCCGTGGCGGCCAGGTCTGCAACAGCCGTATCGACGTTCGCACTCAACGCGTCTCGCTGTTTTGCAAGGACGTCGAGCTGTGCTCGCTGGGCAGCGACGGTTGCTTCATTCATTTTAGAGTTGGCCAGCGCTCGCTCGTGAGCTGCCGTTGCCTTTTCAAGATTTTGAATTGAGCTTGCACCGCTGTCGCTCGCCAGTCTGATCTGCCGTTCCAGCTCTTTATTTGTCTGAATCTCGTCGGCATTAGAGGCTTGCTCCTGCGCCACTGCCACCTCGATCTGCGCAAGTTGAAATGCGCGCTGGCTTGCATTGTTTTCCAATTGGGCCCGAACTGCTTCGAGTTTCGCTTTCGAGGAGCGCATCGCCACTTCATAGGGAGCGCGATCGATCGAAAACAGCAGGTCTCCCGCTTTGACCTTGGTATAATCGTCGACGGAAACAGCCTCGACCGTACCATTGACGCGGGCACTTATGGTCGAGACGTCGGCATAGACGGCAGCATCGTCGGTTGATTGGACAGACCGACCTGCGATCCACCAATCCCAGTTCGACGCCGCGCCAACGACAGCCAGAATTGCAATCAGGATCGCAGACGCGGGAATGAGCAAAGGTTTGGCGTGAGCAGGGTTCACGACGCTTTCACGGTTCGCTAGTGCCAACGGCGTCACATTCGCCAGATCGGAGGGCCGCTCAGTCGACGGTTTTCTATTTTTCAACCAGGCCATTTTCTTCATCCGTTCAGAGGACCAGGGGTCCATGCTTTGGAAATCGTTTCGGGGTCGTTCCACTCATTGATGAGCGTCCTTCCTCATCGTGGGACAGCTTCCCGTGTCGGTCGCCGCCGCATGGATCCTTTCAGGACCCGTTCTTGGACAGCCGTCTTTCAAGCGGGACAAATGCGTCGCCTCAAACCACCGGCACAAGGAAGTATGCTCTATATAAACGATCCGTATCGTTTCGTCAATGGATGCCCAAAAAAGAGGGCTGGTATGGAGCCGGATAATTGGACAATAGAGAACTGAAGTTTTTGACTTGTGCGCGAGCGGGCACGGAAGGAGAGTCCCGTTTATCTTGAAGCAAGCGGAACAACGAGACCCTATCGCTCAATCCTGCGAAACAGGGACGTAGGATGACGCGTGGCAGTTGGGCTAGGATTTATACCGGGCTGATGTACTACGTGATAAAGCTGCGCCGTCAGCTGGCGCCGGCTCGTCACAGACCTTCATCGGCCATAGAAAGACGCTGCAGCTTGTTCGATCAGGAGGCGCGATCGCTGGGTGTCCCCGCGATCTGAGCCATGATTGACACGAGCGGGCTCTCGTCATGAAGTTCATCTGTCAGAAGGCGAAACCAGCTATAACCAACCCAAAGTGAAAGCTTGCCGTTGATTTCCTCAACGCCGATCTCGTCACGGCTTGCAGCAGTTGAGAGCATTTGTCTGACGTCAGCGGTGCGTTCCGGAAGAAACCTCTCGCGCAAAGCTGCCAGGGCTTCTTTCGTGCCCTGTGCTTCAGCGATGAGGCCTCGCAAGGCGGCTCCTGCAGAATTCGACCGCCAAAATCGCCATAGGCTTGTTGTATATCCCACAAGATCCTCGACCAAGGATCCTGTATCGGGAATCGCCACGAAGGTCGTTCTTTCAGCAGTGTAAATCGCGATGAACAAGTCTGCTTTCGTCGGGTACCAGCGATAGATTGTTGTCTTTCCCGCCCCGGCTCGGCGCGCGACTTCATCGACTGAAAAGCCGGCATAGCCTCTTTCGTTTATCAGTTCCCTGGCCGCCGCAAGGACCGCGGCCTCGGCTTCCGGGTTGCGGCGAGATCCAATGGACGTTCGCTTTTTGGCTGGGAGGGGCTTCGGCTTTGTTGTCATTTAACAGGCGTAGCTCAGTGCCTATCGCGGATCAACAGGGAAACCGCAGGGTCGGATTACCGGGTGCCGACTGGACGGAAATGACTGTGACAATCCTAAAATGAACATTGTGCGCAAACACGTGGTCAACAATCGGACGTATCTATCGCAAGACTTCACACGTTGTTTCTTGACGTAAATTCACCTGCATCAGGCTCTGCCGTAGAAGTCTCGAACTCTGCAGTCTCGGTGACACCATCGGGGAGAGATGTCGTGATACGCCTGCTTTCGGTCAATGTCGGCCTGCCGCGCGACGCAATGTGGCAAGGCAAGGCCGTCAACACCGCCATTTGGAAAACGCCGGTTGATGGCCCGCGCCTGGGCGGCGATTGAACATAGACGGTGACGGACAAGCCGACTTGGCTGGCCACGGCGGTGAATGTCGTGCCGTATTTGTCTATCAGATTGCTTCCTATCGATATTGGCAGAACCAATTGAACGGAAACGACTTCGTTTACGGGCATTTCGGAGAGAATTCCCGTCGATGGGTCGTTGGACACAGATGTCTGCATCGGAGACCGCTACCGGATCGGCGGCGCTCTGTTCGAGGTGACGCAGCCGCGCGTCACCTGCTACCGGCTGGGGATACCCATGAACGAGCCGGAAATGGCCGCCCTGCTGGTCACACGGTCGGCCTGGATTCTATCTCCGCGTGCTCGAGGAAGGGGAAGTGGAGGCGCGATGAGGTCACTCAGATCGCATCCGGGCCCGAGGGTATGACCGTCTCTGCGATCAACGCACTGTTCTACATGCCCGGTCATCCTCGCGATCAATTGAAACGCGCTGCGCATCCCAGCACTGAGCCGGCAAGGCATCATACAAGTTTGGATTTTTTTCACTGTGTCACATGAAGGCGTGGCCTCGCCCGGCAACTTGATGTACGACTTCCGTAGCGCCTCGATGCATCCGTGCCGCGCGAAGGAGACACCGAATTGGCTGTACAGCAAAAGCCGCAATGGGAGACGAAATCTCAAACGCTGGTGGGCCGCCTTAGCGCGAGCTTGCGCGAGGCAATCGCAGCCGGCCAGTTTCCGCCTGGAAGCAAAATCCCAAGCGAGTTGCGCTTGGCGGAAATCCATGGCGTCAGCCGCACGGTTGTGCGGGAGGCGATCTCGGCTCTCAGGGCAGATCGCCTGGTGGAGGCTCGCCAAGGGGCGGGGGTCTTCGTTCTCAGTCCACCGGCATCGCCGTCGATACCGTCTTTCGGGAAACTCGATCCTGCGCAGGTATCTTCAGTGATCGAGCTTCTGGAGCTAAGAACCGCCGTAGAGGTCGAGGCAGCCGGCCTTGCGGCCCTGCGCAGGTCTCCCGCCCAGGAGGAAGCGATCTTCGAAAAACATCATGCGGTTCGGGAATGTCTTGACGCGGGGACGCCGACGAGTGGGGCCGACTTCGCCCTGCATCTTTCCATAGCCGAGGCGACGAACAATGTTCGTTTCAGAGAATTCCTCTCCGCACTGGGGCCGAGCCTCATCCCGCGCGCAGCCATGGGCGGTGGTGAGCTGGACGCAGATCAGTCAGCCTACATCATGCTTATCGATGACGAGCATCGGCAGATTGTTCAGGCGATATCCACCGGCGACGAAGAGGGAGCCCGCGCGGCAATGCGGAGGCACTTGAAGGGAAGCCAGGAACGCTACCGCGCGCTGCTGCGAGAGCAGCGAAAACATGTATGATGACATTGACAGAAGGCGGCAGTAGATATACGACAACCTTGATGGAGGAGAGTGGGGAGGCTTAATGACGCCGCTAGGAATTGAAGCCAATCTGGTGCGCACTCTTTCTGGAGATCCACCGCGCACCGCTCTTCCAGAAGGCGCGATCGATGCTCAGACACACATGTATCTGCATGGATTTCCGTCGCTGCCCCCCGGACCGGACCTTCCGTCTGGCAGCCTGCCCACGCCCGATCAATATCGCCTTATGATGAAGTGGCTGGGCATCGGGCGCGTAGTCATCACTCAGGGCAATTCCCACCAAGGCGACAATGGAAATCTTCTCGCCTGCCTGGCCGAAATGGGTGACCTCGCCCGTGGCGTAGGGGTAATCAGCGGGAAGACTTCTGAGGTGGAACTCGACCGGCTTTCCAAGGCCGGTGTGGTGGGCGCACGCATCATGGATCTTCCCGGCGGTGCGGTCGGCCTCGACCAGCTTGAAGTCGTCGACGCCCAGGCAAGTGAGCGGGGCTGGATGCTGGCCGTGCAGTTTGATGGTGGCGATATCCTCACCCATGAACTGCGGCTTTCGCGGCTGAAATCGCGCTGGGTGCTCGATCACCACGGCAAGTTCTTTTCAGGAAATGATCCCGAGAGCCCTCAGATCGGCGCTTTGAAACGTCTTATTGACAAAGGGAAATGCTGGTTCAAGTTCGCGGGCTGCTATGAATCGTCGAAGAGTGGCGCGCCATTCTATGAAGACGTTGCAGCGGTAGCGCGATCCATATCGGCCCATGCGCCTGAACGGATCGTCTGGGGAACCAACTGGCCCCACAACCTTGCCAAGGAACAGTCGCAATACCCCGACGACGCCGCATTGACGGACACCGTGCTGGGCTGGTTTCCGGATGCAAGCGCGCGAAAGCGGGCGCTGGTTGACAATCCGGAGGGGCTCTATGGGTTTTCGAAGGTGCGGGCGCCTGGCTGACATCTTACCGGAACGAGGAGGTTTCGGTCCGACAGAACTATTTTGTAATTTGGGAGAGAGAGACAATGGAACATCACAACAAGATCATCGTGGCTGCATTTTCCGCGTTTATGGCACTGGGTTCGCTTACCGCGGCTGAGGCTCGGCAGTTCCGCTCGGCAGACGTCCAGCCACCGGACTATCCAACCGTCAAGGCCGTGCAATATATGAGCGACGAGCTCAGCAAGGCGACCGAAGGCAAATATACGATCAAGGTCTTTCCAAATTCGCAGCTCGGCAGCGAAAAAGACACCATCGAGCAAGTCAAACTGGGTGCGCTCGATTTTATTCGGGTCAATGCCGGGACGTTGAACACCATCTGCCCGGCGATGATGGTTCCGGTGCTGCCCTTTATGTTTCATGACAAAGCGCAGATGCGCGAAGTGCTCGATGGGCCGATCGGCGACAAGATCCTGGCTGATTGCGACGCGCATGGCCTTGTTGGACTTGCCTTCTACGATTCCGGCTCCCGTTCTTTCTACACCACAAAACCGGTGCGGAAGATGGAAGACCTGAAGGGCATGAAAATCCGCGTCCAGCAGTCGGACGTCTGGGTGGCCATGATGAAGGCGCTCGGCGCAAATGCCACCCCAATGCCGACCGGTGAGGTTTACACCGGTCTCAAGACCGGGCTGATCGACGGCGCGGAGAACAACTGGCCGAGCTACTATAATTTTCATCACTATGAGCTGGCCAAATTCTACACCCTGACCGAGCACTCTATGTCGCCCGACGTGCTTCTGATGTCGAAGACCGTCTATGACGGTTTCACGCCTGAGGAGCAGGTGCTGGTGCGCAAACTGGCCAAGCAGTCGGTCACCTATATGCGTCAGCTTTGGGATGCGATGGAAACCACGTCGCAGGAAAAAGTGAAGCAGGCAGGTGTGGAAGCCATCACGATCGACAAGGCGCCTTTCGAAACAGCGATGAAGCCGATCTACGACCAGTTCGTCAGCGATCCGGCGCTGAAAGACATGATCACCCAGATCAAGGCGATGAAATAGCCGTTTCGGCTGGTGCCGCTCGGGTGCCTCGTACTGCGTTCGATCACCAGTTCCGGCGGCTGAGACGGTCGCCGGGAATGCGCGAGTTTCGCTTAACCCTTCCATCGAAAGAGACAGGTCATGGCCACGCCATTTGACGCGCCGCCGGCAAATCTCGACAATGCCAGGACCACGACCAACACCAGGGGGAAGCTTGGGGCCTACTTCGCGTTTCATGCTTGGCTCTCGCGGATATGCCTCAAAACTGCAGTCGCTGGAACACTCCTGATCGTTGCCGCCGTGCTCTATCAGATCTTCGGGCGCTATGTGCTGAACGATTCACCGGCGTGGACGGAGATATTCGCTCTCGTCGTCATTCTTTACGTCACGTGTCTCGCGGCTGCTGTCGGTGTGCGGGATGGTCGTCATATCGGCATGGATTCATTGCTGAATCTAGCGCCAGAGCCGTTTCGCTTGGCAGCCGAAATCATCGTTTATCTCGGGATGGTGGTCTTCGGGCTGTCGATGGCGTGGAGTGGCGCCGAACTGGCTGTCGAGATGGCGCCGTATATCAACGCGGGCCTGCCAATTTCGCAGGCCTGGAGCTATGTGCCGCTGGCGGTGGGTGGGGTCTTGATCGCGCTCTTCGCGATCGAACGGATCGTCGCTGCCATTTTGAAAATCAAGGTAATACCCTCATGGCATTGATTATACTCTGCGGCACATTCGTGGTCGGGCTGGCGCTCGGCATGCCGGTGGTTTTCGCCATTGGTCTTTCGTCGATCGCGACGGTTCTCTACGAGGGATTGCCCCTGGCCGTTGTCTTCCAGCGCATGGCCTCGGGCATGGGTACCTTCTCCTTCCTGACCATCCCGTTTTTCATCTTTACGGGCGAATTGATGATGTATGGCGGCATTGCCGACCGTCTTATCCGTTGTTCGAAGGCGATGGTCGGTCATGTCCGCGGGGGTCTCGGCATGACCAATGTCGTGGCCTGCACGATGTTCGGTGGTGTCTCAGGGTCGCCGGTGGCGGATGTCTCTGCGATGGGTTCAGCGCTCATCCCCCTGATGAAAAGGGAAGGGATCGATGCGGATTACGCGGTCAACGTCACGACCTATTCCTCGCTTGTCGGCGCCCTGATGCCGACAAGCCACAACATGATCATCTATTCCTTGGCCGCTGGCGGCCTTGTATCAATGAATGCCCTGATCATGGCCGGGGCAATTCCCGCATTGATACTCACCGTCGCCAATCTTTTGACCGCCTATTTCGTCGCTCGGTCGCGGGGCTACAGCAAAGGCGTGTTTCCGGGATGGAACGAAGTGTGGCGAAGCCTTGCTGCTGCGGTTCCCGGTCTCTTCATCATCGTCATCATCGTGGGCGGCATCCTGTCGGGCGTCTTCACGGCAGCGGAAGCCGGTGCGGTTGCCGTGCTGTATGCGCTATTTCTGACTGTTCTGGTCTATCGAAGCCTGACATTTGAAAGTTTTCTAAAAGCCGTGGCGAAGGCGACGAAAACCACCGGCGTCGTGCTGTTGCTGATCGGGATATCGACGATGTTCGGCTATCTGATGAGCATATATGGTGTTGCCGACATGGCAGGCGAAGCGCTCAGCCACGTCAGCACCCAGCCCTGGGTGATCTTCATACTTGTAAACCTGGCGCTCTTTATATTCGGCATTTTTCTCGACATGGCGGCACACATCCTGGTTTGCACGCCCATTTTCCTGCCCATCGTTACCCACTACGGCATGGATCCCGTGCAGTTCGGGATCATCGTCCTGCTCAATTCCACCATCGGGTTGAACACCCCACCGGTCGGCGCTGCCTTCTATCTCGGCTGTGCCATCGGCGAAGTGCCCGTGAGCAAGGTCGTGCGGTCGATATGGCCGTTCATGCTGGCACTTTGGGTGACGCTCATGATCGTGACGCTGGTGCCGGAAACCTCCATGTTCATCCAGGATATCTTTCGGTAGGAAGCCGAGTGGAGATGATTTTATCCTGCGCAAAAACCGTCCTCCGGCGATGACAGTGGGATATTTCCGTCACGATCCTGAACGCGGAGACACATGCAAATCCGCAAAACTCATCGCCAGCGCATCTTCGGAGGAGATCGGCTCAGACACGGGTTGGTTTTGCTGGACGCCGGAGCTTAGGAGCGAGACCTGGCCCATCAGATCCGATGAGCCCTCTGCGCTGACGAGCAGGCCGAGGCCATGGCCAAATCCTGCCAAAGCTCGGACCATCCGATCGGCGCCCTGCCCATCCAGGTGTTCGGCAAAGCGACGGTCGATCTTCACCTTGTCGATCTTGAACTCGTTCATGTGGTAAAGGCTTGAATAGCCGGTCCCGAAGTGGTCAAGCGTGATGGTCACTCCAGCCTGTCGCAGCGGCGCAAGCGCCACCTTCGCAGCATCAAGTTCGCGAACGAGCATGCTTTCGGCGATTTCTACCTCAAGTCGGGCAGGATCGAACCCTGTCTCATGCAATACTCTAAGCGTCGTCGCACCGAAAGACGGATCGCTCAGCTGCCCGGGATAGATATCGATCGACAGCTTGGTATGCGTCGGCCAGGATCTGGCGGCCAGGCAAGCCTTGCGCAGGACAGTTTCGCCGATCGCATGGATCAGGCCACTTTCCTCGGCAATTGCGACTAGCCGCTCAACCGGAACTTCCGCGGCGCCAGGCAGCAGCCAGGAGGGTATCGCTTCGAAGGCCGCAACGCTTCCACCCAACAGATCGAACGATGGTCGAAAGCGTGGATAGATCAGATCTGACGCTATCGCGGCCCTGAGATGCAGCTCCATCTCCGCGCGCTCCCGCAAGACCACATCCATCTGCTCCTCGAAAAACCGAGTTGCAGAGCGGTGTTCGGTCTTGGCGCGATAAAGTGCGACATCGGCTTTTCGAATCCCCTCCTGAGCGGTTTGAGCATCGCTCGGAAGGAGTGCTATTCCAATTCCTGTCCCGATATGGTGTTGGCTTTGTGCAATGGTCACCGGTTCAGATAAAGCCTGGACAATCCGGTGAGCGATGTTGCTTGCTGCCTCTGGTCCAGACACGTGCAGCGCCAGGACCGCAAACTCGTCGCCACCCAGTCTGGCGATGAGATCGCCCGGCCTCATGGCCGCGGAGAGCCGTTGCGCCACTATGACAAGAAGCTCGTCGCCTGTGCCGTGGCCAAAGCTATCATTGATTTTTTTGAACCCGTTCAGATCGAGCATCAACAGAGCATGCGCTGCCCCGGCAGCCGGCGGCGACGCGATCGCAACTCTCAGTGCGTCGTCAAACTGCCTGCGATTGGCAAGACCGGTCAATGGATCCTGGAACGCCAATTGTCGGGCATAACGTTCAGCTTCGACGCGGCGGTTCATCTCCCGCTTCTGCTCGATATAGCGACGCACCGAAAACCCGAGCAGGCCAACCGCGAGGCAGCCGCCGAGCAACAAAACCTCATCAAGTTCAATTGTCTCTTGTCGAAACGTGACGGAGGCTTCGTTCGCGAATATGTCGACTTCGTATGCCACGAATATCAATACCAGTAGGGACGCGACGATGATGCCCAGATCGTTGATGCTGACACGGTGGCGCATGTAGAGCTCTCGCAGGTGGTAGGACATGTTACATTCACTACCTAGTGTAAAGTTCAAAGATCGTTAGCTGGCGGAGCACTTTTTTATGTCCGGCAGATCGAGCATCCGACATTCCTCATATATTGAGATGGCGAACCAAGCTGTTTTTGCCCAACGGTTCAGGGCCGTCGATGTCGTCCACGCGCGACGCGATAAACTGTCGCGCCGCTGACGTCGCTGCGCGCTCATGGATCCCGCACGACATCGGATGCGCCGGCTGTCGATCCTTCCATCGCGGTTGACAGCGACTTTATTCTCCGGCTGCGGCCGGAAATAGAACGTCTTTTCTTATAATTGATAATATCTACTGATTTTATAGACTATAGCAATTACAGATGGTTTCGATGAAATGACCTACCTCCTTAGTCTTCTCGACAAGAGCCCCACCGAGCCTGGAAAAGATGCCAGCGACGCCCTGCAGTCGACGGTGCGGCTAGCCATGAAGGCCGAGCAGCTCGGCTATCACAGGTTTTGGGTGGCCGAGCACCACAACACGGCCACTCTCGCAAGCTCGGCGCCCGAGACGCTGATCGCCTATCTGCTCGCCAAGACATCACGCATCCGTATCGGCTCCGGTGGGGTCATGTTGCAGCACTATAGCGCGTACAAGGTGGCTGAGACCTTCAATCTTCTGGCATCGCTTGCACCCGGCCGCGTGGATCTCGGGGTCGGCAAGGCGCCAGGCGGCTTCCCGCTGTCGACGAATGCGCTGCAGGCTGCGGTCGATCCGGCACGCAAGCCGAGCTTTGCCGACCAACTGTCTGACATCAATAGCTATCTCGCGGCCGATTTCGGTTCGGAGGGCATCGTCGCTACGCCGCTTCCCTCGGTCGCCGCCGAACGCTTCCTGCTGGGTGCTTCCGTCGAGAGCGCGAAGCTTGCCGCGGAAAAGGGTTGGGAGCTGGTTTTTGCTGGCCATTTGAACGGGGATCCGGAAAACCTGAAGAAGACCTTCGAGGCCTACGAGGTGGCGAGCGGCGGCAAGAGCCCGATCCTGGCACTGGCGGCCTTTGCCGCCGAGAGCGAGGAGCAGGCGCGCCAACGCGTGGGCGATCTCCGCATCTTCAAGGTTTTTCTATCCAACGGCCAGAGCGTCAATGTCGGCACCGAGGAGCAGGCGGCCGAATTCGCTCGCCAATCCGGCATCAGCGATTATCGCGTCGAGGAGAAGATCCCGAGCGTGTTGCACGGCACGGCGCCGCAGATCCGTAAGGAACTCGACCAATTGCATCAGCGCTACGGCGTCAAGGAATTCATTCTCGATACGCCGGCGTTGACTGCTGCCGAACGCTTCTCCTCCATCGAATTGCTCGCCAAGGAACGGCATTTGCTGGCCGCATGATATTCTTCGAAAGGACTGATCCCATGGCAAAGAAACGCATCACGTTCGGCATCATGCTGCAGGGGCCTGGTGGCCACATGAACGCATGGAAGCATCCGAGCGGGCCGCCGGATGCAAGCGTCAATTTCGAGTTCTTCGTCAACACCGCCCGCAAGGCCGAAGCGGCGGGTATCGCTTTTGCTTTCGTCGCCGACGGTCTTTACATCAACGAGCAGTCGATCCCGCATTTCCTCAATCGCTTCGAACCGATTTCCATCCTTTCGGCGCTGGCCGCCTCGACCTCGAAGATCGGCCTGGTGGGTACGGTCTCGACCTCCTATAGCGACCCTTTCACGATTGCCCGGCAGTTCGCGACGATCGATCTGATAAGCGGGGGCAGGGCGGGCTGGAATGCCGTCACCTCGCCTCTCGAAGGTTCGGGCCGCAACTACAGCCGCGAACATCCCGAGCACGAGCTGCGTTACGAGATCGCCGATGAATATCTCGATGCCATCAAGGGGCTCTGGGATTCATGGGATGACGATGCTTTCATCCGCAACCGCGAAACAGGCGTCTATGTCGACAAGGCGAAGTTGCACCGCCTCAACCACAGGGGCCGCTTCTTCCGGATCGAAGGGCCGCTGAATATCGGCCGATCCAAGCAAGGCCAGCCGGTCGTCTTCCAGGCAGGCGCCTCAGACTCGGGTATCCGGATTGCAGGCAAGCATGCCGATGCCGTCTTCACGAACGGCGGCCCGATCGAGGAAGCGAGGGCGTTCTATCGACAGCTCAAGGACAGCGTGATCGCGCACGGCCGGCCGGCCGCGGAGGTCGGCATTTATCCGGGCATCGGCCCGATCGTCGGGGCGACGGCTGAAGAGGCGGAAGCGAAGTATCAGGCGATCCGCAACCTTGTCACTATCGAGGAGGCGCTGCTCTACCTCGGTCGCTTCTTCGACCATCACGATTTCAGTGTCTATCCGCTGGACGAGCCGTTTCCTGATCTGGGCGATATTGGCCGCAACAATTTCCGCGCCACCACCGATCGCATCAAGAAGACGGCACGCGAGAAGGGGCTCACGCTGCGCGAGATTGCTCTCGATGTCGCTACCCCGCGGACGAGTTTCATCGGCACGGCGGACCATATCGCCGATGAGATCGTCCGCTGGGTGGACGGAGACGCCGCCGATGGCTTCATCCTCGGCTTTCCCGTGATCGCGGAAGGTTTCGACGACTTCGCCAAATACGTTCTTCCGATCCTTGCAAAACGCGGCTATTTCGACCCGGTGCTAAAGGGCGAGACGCTGCGCGACCATCTGGGCTTGCCCTACCGCGAAAGCCGCTATGCCGCTCGGGAAGACGTTGAACATGGAAAGGTCGTCGGCGCGTGAGCGCCGGGGAGATTGCCATGGACGTCATCGCCCCGAGCCACGCTGCAAGCGACCCGGTCGAGAGGAAAATTGCCAGCTATCTCGACGAGATCATCGCACTGCGCCGCGACTTCCATCAATATCCCGAGCTCGCCTTCCAGGAGCGTCGGACGAGCAAGATCATCGCGTCCCATCTTTCCTCCTGGGGCTACGAAGTGGCCACGGGCATTGCCGGCACCGGCATTGTTGCCACCCTCAGGCGCGGAGACGGTGAAAAGCGGATCGGTATCCGCGCCGATATGGACGCTTTGCCGATCGAGGAGGCAACGGGGCTCGCCTATGCCAGCAACAATCCTGGCGTCATGCATGCCTGCGGCCACGACGGCCACACGTCGATCCTGCTGGCAGCGGCTCGCTACCTTACAGACAGCGGAAATTTTAATGGCACGCTTCGCCTGATCTTCCAGCCAGCCGAGGAGATCGGCGCCGGCGCCCGCACGATGATTTCCGAAGGGCTGTTCGTGCGGTTTCCTGTTGATGCTGTGTTCGGGCTGCACAATTGGCCGGGCGTATCCCTTGGCCAGTTCGGCTTCGTCGAGGGTCCTGCCATGGCTTCCGTCGATCAGGCGAAAATCCGCATTGTCGGCAAGGGCGGTCATGGAGCCGAACCGCAGAAGGCGGTCGACCCGGTGCTTGCGTCCGCTTCCTTCATCACGGCGTTGCAAAGCGTGGTGTCGCGCAAT
Source organism: Arminella tubonensis (assembly GCF_003240585.1). Taxonomy (GTDB): domain Bacteria; phylum Pseudomonadota; class Alphaproteobacteria; order Rhizobiales; family Rhizobiaceae; genus Rhizobium; species Rhizobium tubonense. The sequence goes on along the minus strand of NZ_PCDP01000019.1, from coordinate 42,963 downwards.
GTCGATCCGCAGGACATGGCGGTCGTCACCGTCGGCTCCATCCATGGTGGCTCAGCCTCGAACGTCATCCCCGAGAATGTCGAGTTGAAGCTGACCATGCGGGCCTTCAAGGAAAGCATCCGGGAACAGCTCAAGGAGCGCATTCCGGCGCTTGCCCGAGCGCAGGCCGAAAGTTTTGGCGCCCATGCCGAAGTCGACTACCGGCTTGGTTTTCCGGCCCTCCTCAATCATCGCGACGAGACCGCCTTTGCCCGCCTAGTGGCGCTTGAAACGTTCGGCGACAGTCGGATCGAACAGGGTTTCAGGCCGCGCACGGCGAGCGAGGACTTCGCCTTCATGCTGCAGGCGCAGCCGGGCAGCTACCTCTTCGTCGGCAATGGCGACAGCGCGCCGCTCCACAGCGCCTACTATGATTTCAACGACGCGATCATCGCGCCCGCCGCCCACTACTGGGTGCGGCTTGTTGAGACCTTCCTCAAATGAAGACGGCAAAGGGATTGGCAACCAACATGACCGATACTTTTCTCTATACGAGCCCAATTGATCCACGCGCCAAGCCGCTGATCGACGAGCTAATCGTCGAATATGACAGCCGCTACGGCACTTTCTTCAATGCCGAAGGGGCTGCCGCGGAGCTAAATCGCTATCCGCCCGAAGCTTTTGCGCCGCCGGACGGCAATTTCCTATTGTTGATCCGTGATGGCGAGACAATCGGTGGCGGCGCCTTCAGGCGCTATGATGAGCGCACGGCCGAGTTCAAGCGCATCTGGACCCGCCACGATTTACGCCGTCAGGGCCTGGCGAAAAGGATTCTGGTCGAGCTGGAAACCCAGGCGGCGCGGCAAGGCTATTCCCGCATCTATCTGACAACAGGGTTCAGGCAGCCCGAGGCAGTGGGCCTTTATCTCGGCTACGGCTACACGGCGCTGTTCGACCAGGCGATCGATCCCGAAATCCACAGGACGCTGCCCTTCGAAAAGGATGTCGGCCATCTCGCGGACGTCGCTCTAGAAGATGCGGCTGGACCGCGATTGCGGCGTGCGGCGGGAAACGCCTGAAGATAGCCGACAGTACCTGCGGGGATAAGCATCATGGCACTTACGACGGATTTTGCCGGCATCGAGCCGAGCGGACAACCCAATTTGCAGAGGCCTGCCGAACAGAGGTCAGACTATTCGCACTACAAGATCGTCCCGGCCCGGTATCCGAGCCGGCAGGTGGGCTCGGTATTTGCGGTCGCGGTCATCGGTTCGATCCTCTATTCGACATTCACCAATCCGCAATGGGGTTGGAACATCTTTGCCGAATGGTTTTTTGCGGCCCCCGTCCTGGCAGGGCTGGGGCGGACACTGCTGCTGACGGTGCTTGCGACCGTGTCCGGGTCGATCCTTGGAACGGCGCTGGCGCTTGCCCGCGTATCAAAATCGCCGCTGCTGTCGGGTCTATCCTGGGGCTATATCTGGCTATTGCGCTCAATTCCGATGATCGTGCTGCTCTTGGTGCTCAATAATCTCGGTTATCTCTACCAGACGATCCATGTCGGCGTGCCCTTCACCAATGTGGTGCTCATCGACTATCCCACGGTTCAGCTGCTGACACCGTTTGCCGCAGCCTTTCTCGGGTTGACGCTCAATCAATCGGCTTTTTCGGCCGAAGTCGTGCGCGGCGGCATTTTGTCCGTCGATCAGGGGCAACTGGAGGCCGCCGCCGCGCTCGGTCTGCCCAGGTATCGTCAGGTCTTCAAGATCGTGCTGCCGCAGGCGATGCGGTCGATCTTGCCGACGGGCTTCAACGAAGTCATCGGCCTTGCGAAAAGCACGTCGGTCGTCTACGTCCTGGCGTTGCCGGAGCTGTTTTATACCGTCCAGGTCATCTACCGCCGCAATCTGGAAGTCATTCCGCTGCTGATGGTCGCGACTGCCTGGTACCTGGTGATCATGACGGTGCTGTCAGTGATCCAGTATTACATCGAACGCCACTTTTCCAAGGGCGCGGTGCGCAATCCGGCGCCAGCGCCATTTCAAGCATTCCTGCGGCGCTTCCGGCGTCCACTTCTCTTGACCGCGGCCATCAGCGCCAGCACCGGAGCACCGGCCCGGGCTTCCGGTTCTCTGCGCGAGGCCGGTGTTTTCCGCAAGGGCGGAACCGTACGAATTCATGGGATTTCCAAACGGTTCGGCTCGCTGCAGGTCCTCGACAACATTGACCTGACGCTGCTTTCCGGCAGTGTTACCGCCATCCTCGGCCCCTCCGGCTCCGGCAAGTCGACACTGCTGCGCAGTATCAATCATCTTGAACCCGTCGATGACGGCTTCATCTCGGTTGACGGCGAACTCGTGGGCTATAGCCAGAAGGGCGATACGCTTTACGAATTGAAGGAGAGGGATGTTCTCAAGCGGCGAGCTGACATCGGCATGGTTTTCCAGAGCTTCAATCTCTTCCCGCATCTGACTGTCCTTGAGAATCTGGTCGAGGCTCCCGTCTATGTGCGCGGCGTTAGGCGCGAGGAGGCGGTGCTTCTGGCGAAGGAGCTCCTAGCCCGCGTTGGCCTCGGCGACAAGATCGATGCTTATCCTCGTCAGCTCTCCGGCGGTCAGCAGCAGCGCGTCGCGATTGCCCGCGCGCTGGCGCTGCGGCCGACGGTGCTGCTTTTCGACGAGCCGACCTCAGCGCTCGATCCTGAATTGGTCGGCGAAGTGCTGGACGTCATCAAGGAACTCGCCCGCACTGGGACGACGCTGGTGATCGTCACGCACGAGATCGGCTTTGCCCGGGAGGTTGCCGATACGGTGATCTTCATGGAAGGCGGGCGCGTCCTCGAAGCGGGACCGCCCGCCCGGATCTTTGGGCAAGCCGAGCATCCCAGGACCCGGGAATTCCTCGCAAAAGTTCTCTAGTGAATGCCGCGATGCGCAGCGGGGACGACGGGTCCAAGCGTATACTCAACCATAAGATGAAATGGAGACGGGATACATGAAAATTTTCAACACGACGAAATCACTCGTGGCAGGGGTCGTTGTTCTCGCTGCACTTGGGCTCGGTGCCGCGCAGGCGGCGGAAAAGTTCGATCTCAGCCCTGATACTTCGAACCGGGTCCGCGCTGAAAAGAACGAGGCGGCAGTCAAGGCCATTCCCTCAAGCTTCAAATTCGTAACGCCGGGCAAATTCACTGTAGCGATCAACGCCTGGGACCCGCCGATCGCCACCTATGCCTCCGACGCGAAAACTGTTGTCGGCGCCGATCCTGACATCGCCTCACTCATCGCCGACAGTCTCGGCCTAGAGTTGGAGCTGGTGTCGGTCGCCTGGGCCGACTGGCCGCTCGGTGTTGCCTCTGGCAAATATGATGCCGTGATCAGCAACGTCACCGTCACCGAGGAGCGCAAGGAGAAGTTCGACTTTTCGACCTACCGCAAGGACGTGCTCGGCTTTTATGTCAAGTCCGACAGCCCGATCGGGGCGATCAAGGAGCCGAAGGATGTTGCCGGACTAAAGGTGATTACCGGCGCTGGCACCAACCAGGAAAAAATCATTCTGGCTTGGGACAAGGAAAATATTGCCAAGGGCCTGAAGCCGATCGAGGTGCAATATTACGACGATGCCGCCGCCAGCCAGCTGGCAATCCAATCGGGCCGCGCCGATGTCGAGTTCAATCCGAATGCGACGCTCGCCTATAGCGCCGGGATCACCGGCAAGACCAAGCTGGTCGGCACAGTCAGCGGTGGCTGGCCGCTGACGGCGGAAATTGCGGTGACGACGCGCAAAGGCAGCGGCCTTGCCGATCCGGTCACCATCGCACTCAATGGCCTGATCAAAGACGGCAAGTATGCCGAGGTGCTGAAGCACTGGAGCCTTGCGGCCGAAGCCATCGACAAGTCGTTGAGCAACCCGCCTGGCCTGCCAAAGTCCTGACCTGTCCCTGGGTGTGGGGCCCAGCGCGGGCCGGTCCCGGCAATTGTCGACCGGCCCGCAACCCCTGATTTGATGACGAAGACTTTGATACGGAGATGATCCAATGGCAAGCATACCGGCAGTTTGGGCATGCACTCTCGCATTAATGATGTTAGCGCTGATGGACTATGGTGCGGCCCGCGCCGATGATGTCGGTTTCGACCTGAGTCCGGAGCAATCGGGCCGTGTCCACGCCCAACGGGATGATGCGGCCATCGCTGCTGTTGCGAAGGATTTCAAGTTCGTCACAAAAGGCAAATTCACAGTCGCCGTCAGTCCGGGTGGCCCGCCGCTTGCAACCTACGCCACCGACGCTGCAACGGTCGTTGGTGCCGATCCAGACTATGCCTCCGCCATCGCCGATAGTCTCGGACTTCAACTGGAGCTCGTACCGGTGGCCTGGATCGACTGGCCGCTGGGTCTCGCATCCGGCAAATACGACGCGGTGATCTCCAATGTCGGCGTCACGGAGCAGCGTAAGGAAAAGTTCGATTTCTCAACCTATCGCCGGGGCTTGCACGGTATCTATGTCAGGTCTGACAGCAGGGTTACCTCGATCAAGCAACCGAAGGACGCGGCCGGCCTGACAATCATCGTTGGCGCTGGGACCAATCAGGAGCGTATCCTGGTCGAATGGAACAAGGAGAATGTCGCCGCCGGGCTGAAGCCGCTGACGCTGCAATATTACGACGACGATGCGGCAAGTCTGCTGGCGTTGGCATCGGGCCGCGCCGATGTGATCGTCCAGCCGCACGCGCAGTTGGTCTACATCGCCGCGCGTGACAAGAACATTAGAAGTGTCGGCACGTTGAGCGCGGGGTGGCCCGATCGTTCCGATGTTGCGATCACGACGCGCAAGGCAAGCGGATTGGCCAATGGCCTGACGCTCGCCACCAATGGCCTGATCGCCAACGGCACCTATGCCAGGATTCTTGCCCACTGGCATCTGGCGGAGGAAGCGCTACCAAAGTCGGAAACCAATCCGCCTGGCCTGCCGAAATATTGAGAGAAATACGAAAATGAACGTCAGCGCCCCGTCGATCGGCCATATCGGCTTCCTTACGCCCGGCAACTATCCAGACGAGGACCCGCTTTCCGGCCTTGAAAAGACGCTGCAGCTTCTCGCATATGGCGAGGGTCTCGGCTTTCAGAGCGCCTGGGTTCGCCAGCGCCATCTGGAGCCCGGCATATCGTCAGCAACCGCTTTCCTGGCGGCGGCGACGCAGAGGACGAGCCGCATCCAGCTTGGAACCGCGGTGATCCCAATGGGTTACGAAAGCCCCTATCGGCTGGCCGAAGACCTTTCGACCGTCGATGTGCTTTCGCGTGGGCGATTGAACCTCGGGCTCAGCGCCGGCCGTCCGCTGCATGCCGATCTGATCGGGCCGCTTGCCTTTGACGGCGACTGGGCGACTTATGATTTCTCCCATGACCGCGTCCTGCGGTTCGCCGACAATCTACGCGGCACGTATCTCGGCGACGAAAATACGTTCATCAAGACGCCCTTCGGTCCGCAAAGGCCGCGCCTGCAGCCGCATGCCAAGGGTTTGGTCAATCGGATCTGGTATGGTGGCGGGTCGTTGCGCTCGGCGCGCTTCGCAGGTGGCAACGGCTTCAATCTCCTGATCGGCAATGTCACCACCGGCGAGGAGACCGATGATTTCTTTCTCGCCCAGTCGCGTCAGCTTGAAACCTACCGGACAGCTGGGGGAGCCGGAAGGCGCGTCGCGCTTGGCCGGGTTATCGTTCCCCTCGACAGCGCCGACGCCACCACGCGCCGCCGCTACCGCGACTATGCCGGCGGGCGCCACGAACGGACGTTGACGCCGCAGGGTGAGCGCCGTACGCTTTTTGCCGGCGATCTCGTCGGCACATCGGATGAAATCCTCGGACGACTGTTGGCGGATCCGATCTTGCCACATGTCGGCGAATTGCGCCTCGAACTTCCCTATGAATTCGAACACGAGGAATATTGCCAGATACTGCATGACTTCGTTACGCTGATCGCACCGGAGCTCGGTTGGAAAGCGACGTCTCCCACGGTGTCGGCGAACGAAAAACGCCGTGCCTGAGCTGCCGTTAGGTTACCTCCGCTAGGAAATTTCATTCTTCAGTCATCGCCTATAGGAACTGCAATCAGTGACGAAAATCGTTGAATACTTCTTTTCAATCGGCTCTCCGTGGTCCTTCATCGGCCTCGACGCCTTCCTCGATCTGGCCCGAAAGAACGACGTCGAGATCAAGCCGTTCCTCACCACCGTCGTCGAGGAGAACGGCGGCATCTTCTCGCGCAACCGCCCGGAGGCCCGCCGCGCCTATTGGACGCGGGATCTGAAGCGCTGGGCCAAGGTCCGAGGCAAGGAGCTTCTTCTTGAAAGTCGCCCGGCGCTCGGCGATCCGGCCCCGGCCTCGCTCTCTGTGATCGCCGCCTATTTAGACGGCCATGACTGGGTTGCGCTCACCCGCGCCCTGCAGGCGGCTTTCTGGGTGCGTGGTGAAGACATCGGCAAGCCGGAGGTGCGCAAGGCGATTGCCGATGCCGCCGGCTTCGATGGCGCAGGGCTCCTCAGGCGGGAGGCCGAGGAAGACGTAAAGGCCAAATGGGCGGGCGATCGCGACCATGCGATCAAAAGAGGTGTCTTTGGGTTTCCGACATTCGTCTACGACGGCGAGATCTATTGGGGTCAGGACAATCTGCCCTTCCTCGAACGCCATTTCGGCGGCGATAGGCTATAGGCACCCTGCCTCGCCTTGTGACCATAGTCTTCACACAATGGGCCACGCAGCCGGCATTGGCCTGTTGCAGCCGTTCTTTCAACGCGCCTCAAGCGGTCCCTGGTCTCTTCTGAGAGCGGACGGGGCCAGCGGCACGCGCCAACGGGTTCAATGCCACGGCGGCGCGAATGAGCGCCTTCAACGCCCTTTCGTCGATCTTGTCGCCCTCATGAAAATCGATGGCACGCCTGGTGTTGCCTTCGAGGCTTGAGTTGAAGAGGCCCGAAGGGTCCTCCAAAGAAGCGCCCTTGGCGAAGGTCATCTTCACGGCATTTTTGTAAGTCTCACCGGTGCAGATGATTCCGGCGTGCGACCACACGGGAACTCCTCTCCACTTCCACTCCTCGACCACTTCCGGGTCGGCCTCCCTGATGAGACTTCGGATCCGCGCGAGCGTCTCGCCCCGCCAATCACTCAGCTCCTCGATTCTCGCATCTATCAGTTGAGAGGGAGAAGGGCTGTCTTTTCCTTCCGGGATAGCGGCAACGTCAATCCTGGGCATGGCAGTTTCCTCGACAATACGGGATCTTGCTTTGGGCGCTGGTCTGATACCTGTCTAGCACGATCCCCCGTAGCAGCTCAAATGCTGACGTCAGCCTCTGACGGGCAGAAGAACACGCGGTGAAGGACAAAACGACGAAAAATGCTCTTGCAAGGCCTAGTCTGTCAGCTTTCAGCACCGCTGGCACTGTCAAGTTGTGCATCGGAGTTCCGATGACCACGAATCCGAATTTTCCATTTCCTGTTTCCGACGTGGCGCTGTTGACTCCTTCGGAATCATCCTTGGAATATGACCGCGTCGTTGACGTGGAATAGGTTGGGGCAAGAACTCGAGCGGCGCTCGCACCAATCGTATAGAGCGCCGTTTGATGTGACTGCTCGATATGTTTGCATCGTCAATCATGTCCGGGACTTCGTCGACCGCCTCAACGGTCACGTCCGCGCGCAGGGTTATCCCCATCGCCTCGGCCACCTGGTAGACGGTACCATAGCTCTTGCCATTATATTTCTAGGCCGAACTGTCCACGGTGTGACAAGCAAATTTGCAGCTTGCCGTGTTCCTCAATGAGGATTGGCCGGCGGCAGTGGCGGCAAGCAACATCGATGCGGACCTATCCAGCACCAGATAGACATTCATATAGGATGTCGCCGGACCCGCGACCGACGATGTGGCGGAGACATTCACCGAATGGATGTCGGCAATTTCCATGAAGGTGGTAGGGACGCGGGCAGTTGCGACAGCAGTAAATCGGGATTCACAACACCACCGGTCCCGTACTTTTGGATTGACTTCAATGCAGGCGGCAAAAGTTTATCCTGAAGTAAACAGGGATCGGTTACAGAATTCCCATTGCGCAGGCCCTATCCACATTGCACCGCAATCCGCAAAGCAGTGCGTTTTTTCGCCGGATCGAATAAACGTCTCCTGGAAAATCTACGAAGGAGCCAAGCCGAACTACCACGTCGGTGAGCGGCAGAAATGTCGCTCGCCGCGGCAGCCATGACAGCGTCCGGCTGCAACTATGTGCGCATCGCGCAAGTCTGTACAAAAAACGAAGCAAAATAGAAGCTGTGCACAGCTATCACCGGAGCAAGGCCTTCATGGCCTTGAATTCTTGCCATCCTCTCGGCACCCATTGGGAGGCAATGCGATGGCCATGATGGCCGTACGCGCCGCAGCAATAAGCCGCCCATCGATCACCCCCAAAGCCGATGGGCGGCTTTGCTTTGGCAGTCAGGTCCAAACTGTAGGGCTGCCTCGCGCACTCGCGCGAAGATCCAGCGTCAGGTGTTCAGATCGGTCGGCTCGACGACCTCAAATTGCCAAAGTCGCTGAAATTCTGTGCCTGCGTAATAGTGCGCAAAGGCAGGCACGAGGGAAAGAAGGGACTCCCCAAGCGCGATACCGATGTCGTGGGTCGCAAATCGAAACCTCGTAAGGGGCGAGGGCAGGCTCCGCAACCGACCATCCTCGAGACTGACTATTTCGACATCGCGACCCGGCTCCAGATTGGATTGGCGCAGGCACGTATAGACACCGGACGCCAAAGCTTCGTTGATAAGGATGATACCGGTCGGCGGGTCGGCATTCATCAATAGTGTGTTGCAGGCGGATGCAGCGCTTGCCTCGTCAAGCACAACATGGGCGACAAGTGCAGGATCGAAGGCAATGCCACGTTTTTCCAGGGCGCGTTGGTATCCAACCAGTGTTATCTGCCCGAAATTCAATGGGCCGGCTGGCACCATGATCGCAATTCTCCGATTTCCGCTCCGGTAAAGCCGGTCAACCGATTGCTCTGCGAAACTTTCAAAATCGAGATCGATCCATGGCTGCTTGTCGCGAAATCCCGTTCGGCCAAGGGTAATGAAGGGCATCCCCTCTTTCGTCAGCAGAGCGACGCGCTTGTCATTTGGGCGCGTGGCTGAAAGAATGAGGGCATCCACAAACCGCCGCTCCACAACGCCTCTCAGGTACTCCACCGGGTCTTCGTCACCACTACAGGGAAGGACGACGAGACTAAGCGCGTGGCGCCGCATGACCGTTTGAACGCCGTCGAAGATCGACATCAGGAAGAGATCGATATTGCTAGTGAGCTTGGGGTGGGTCTCGATCATGAAACCGACGGTTTTTGAGACACCCTGCCGAAGGCTGCGGCCCGACTGCTTTGGTTGATATCCAAGCAACTTCGCGCTTTCGACGACACGTCGTCGCAGTTCCTCGTTGACATAGGGATGATTGTTGAGCGCCCGCGACACGCTTGCGACCGAGACGTTCAAATGAGCCGCGATATCCCGAATTCCAACCATCAACCGCTCTTATTTTTCATGCACATTCGATGGGCAATAGCTGTGAATAGAGGTTTGACAGGGAAATTTTCAAGCGCTAATTTATGTAAACGTTACACACTGGCATCAAATAGCTGAAGCGCAGCGAGCGACGCTGGAATGGAGCGCCATTTGGGCTCATGCGTGGAGCCGCTCTCCAATGGGTGCGCGGCGATGCGAACGAAAAAGCGGTTGGCTACGCAGGAGAACTGAAAGAGTGGGCGCAGGCGAGCACGTTTCCCGTTTCAAGGTAATCGAAGCCGATGTCGACCAACTCCGTCAGCACTACACAAGAACTATAGCATCAGCGCATGTTAATCCGCTCGCGGGCAGCAAGACAATCTCCGTCGAGGATCTGCACTTTACCATTGGCGAGTTCGACATCTGGGCGGGGAACTGCCAGTCCGGCATGGAAGTTTGTTTCTCCGAGGCTCCCGATGTGTACGCGATGTATTTTCCGCTAGCTGGAGGGTTGGAATTCGAGTTGGGTGGACGAAAATATTTGTCGACACCGGAAACACTCACGGCGTGCGATCTTGCCCAGTCGAGCTCGCTGCGTTTTCATCCCAACCGTAGTCATATCGGCATGGGATTCAGCCGGAAGGCACTGACGCAACAACTGAGCGAGATGATTGACGCGCCAGTCATCCAGGACATCGAGCTGCTTGCGACAATCGATGCCGCCAGCGGTCCCGGTAGGAAACTCGCTACCATGTGCAAGCTGCTTTGGACCGACCTCGTCACCAACGTGGAGGACGCCGCTGGTTCGCACTCGAACAAGATGCTGATCCGGGCAATTATGGTGACGCTGCTTGAGACCTTGCCCCACAAATATTCCTCGCTGCTGGATCGACGCCAGTCGCCTGCAGTGCCGAGGCACGTCAAGCGCGCGATCGACTACATGGTCGCCCAGGTGGCGTCGCCCCTAACGATCGAGGAAATCGCCCGCGAAGCTGGCGTCAGTGTTCGGGGGCTGCAGATGGCGTTCCAGCAGTTCAAGGATATGACCCCCATGACCTATCTGCGCCAGCTGCGCCTTGATGGCGCCAGGCGAGATCTCAAGTCAAGCACGCAGCAGGATGTGCTTATTTCCGACATCGCAAAGCGGTGGGGGTTTTCACACATGGGACGGTTTTCCGCCATGTACGTCAATGCATTTGGCGAGATACCCCGCCAGACATTGAACCGTTCCAGACAGCCGGCTTAGCGTCGATTCGACCCGCCGTCGCAAAGCGACAGGCGTCTGTACCCAGCTCCCGCAGCGTCGCAAGATGTGCTATATCGATACTTGCTCCTTGCCTAAGCAGCCATGCTCCTGAAATTGATGTTGCCTTTGGTACCATATGCGGTCTGGCCTGAGTGTCGTCTATGCCATTCAGCGGATCGGCTGAGAGGAATTGAACATGCGCATTATGATCGCAGCCACTCTCATTCTCGGTCTTGCACAGATCCAGCCGGTCGCGGCGGCTGAGACCGCCAAGTGCGCGCCCGTGAGCGAAAAGGAAATAGCAAAGCTTTTCGACCGGTGGAATACATCGCTTGCGACGCTCAAACCGGAGGCGGTTGTCAAGAATTACAGCGAAAACTCTGTTCTTCTCGCGACCCTGGCGAACAAACCGCGTCTCACGCATGCCGAACGGCTCGAATACTTCGAGCATTTCCTTGAGAAGAAGCCGAGGGGGCATATCGACAGCCGCGACATCAAGATTGGATGCAATTGGGCGGTGGACGTGGGGACCTACACTTTTACCCTTAAGGACGGTTCGAAGGTCCCGGCTCGTTACACCTATACCTATGAGTTCGAAAACGGTCAGTGGCTGATCACGTCGCACCACTCTTCGATGATGCCGGAAAAATAAATCCGGCATCGACGACATCACGGCCAGCGATCGCAATCGTCTGTGCGTACTAGGCTCCGTCGCGGAACAGATTCTTGGCCATGAAATTGACGAAAGCCTCGACCTTCGGGGACGCATGGCGATTGGCCGGCCACATGATGCGAAACGGGCGGCTGTTGCGCAGATATTCGTCAAGGACTGCTACCAGCTGGCCGCCTTCGAGCTGCCGGCGGACGGTGAAGAGTGGAACGCAGGTAAGACCAAGCCCTTGTTCTACGAGCGATATCAACGGTTCAAGCGTGCTTGCAAGGACGGTCTTCGGCAGCTCGATGTCGATGGCAACGCCATTTTGATTGAGCGGCCACGGCTCCAGTTTTCCGGTCGACGGGAAGCGGTGGTGGAGACAGGCGTGCTTGGTCAACGCGACGGGTTCGGCCGGAAATCCTGCCCTTTGAAAATAGGCCGGCGAACCGACGATCTTGTGCGAAAAATTGCCAAGCGTTCGCGTCTTCAGCCGCGAGTCAGTGGCGTCGCCTGTCCGCAGGACCGCGTCGAAACCTTCTTCGATGACATCGACCATCCGATCGCTATAATCGAGTTCGAGTTCAATCTCGGGGTAAGCGCGCACGAATTCGCCGATGACCGGCATCAGCAGCATGTTGAGCTGGGGCAGGCTGACGCGCAGTCTGCCGCGTGGAGCGGACATCGTTCGGGCGATCTCCGTCTCCGCTGCCTCGACCTCGTCGAAGATCCGCTTGCACCTGCTGAGAAAGATGGCGCCTTCTGCGGTGAGTGTGATGCTCCGTGTGCTGCGGTGAAACAGGCGCACCCCGAGCCGGCTTTCCAGCCGCGCTATGGCCTTGCCGACAGCTGATGGTGAAACACCGAGCTGCTGCGCCGCCGCCGTAAAACTGCGCGTCTCCGCTGCTTGGACGAAGACACCAAGGGATCCAAGGCTATCCATGCGACCTCTCAGAATTAGCGACAGAAATGTCCGTTGTGTTTCGAACTGTAGCCTGATTTTCCGCGAACGGAGAGGGCATATCTACGCTCCATCATCAACCGATGGAGACTATTATGACCAAGCTTTATCAGCCAATCGATCTCGGCGCCTTCACCTTGTCACACCGCGTCGTGCAGGCGCCAATGACGCGCCTTCGCTCCGAGCAGCTGGGTGACGTCCCCGGCGATATCATGGTCGACTTCTATGGCCAGCGCGCCTCTGAAGGAGGCTTGCAGGTTGCCGAGGCAACGCCGGTCTCAATCGTCGGGCGGGGATATCTCGGCGCTCCCGGCATCTATTCCGACGAACAGGTCGCCGGCTGGAAAAGGGTGACGGATGCCGTTCACGCCAAGGGTGGCCGTATCTTCCTGCAGATCTGGCATGTCGGCCGCCAGAGCCATGTCGACATGACCGGCGGCGTTGCGCCGGTGGCACCGTCCGCCGTGCAGTATGAACAGGTCGTCATGACCAAGGATGGCTGGGTTCCGGTCTCGCCGAACAGGGCGCTTGAGACGGATGAGATCCCTGGCATCGTCGAAGAATTCCGTCGCGGCGCCGTGCGTGCAAAGGCAGCCGGCTTCGACGGCGTCGAAATTCACGGCGCCAATGGCTACCTGATCGATCAGTTCCTCCAAGACGGCACCAACAAGCGCACGGACCGGTATGGCGGTTCCGTTGAAAATCGGGCGCGCTTCCTGCTGGAAGTTGTGGAGGCCGTCGTCTCCGTCTGGGGGCCGCATCGCGTCGGCGTTCGCCTTGGCCCGAGCGGGACCTGGGCGTCCATGTCCGACAGCAATCCGGAACGGATTTTCGGCTATGCGGCCGAGCAGTTGAGCCGCTTCGATCTGGCCTATCTGCACATCATCGAGCCGCGGATCGTCGGCGCCGAAGCGCCGATCGAGGGCAAGCCGCCGGTGGCCGCCGCCAATATTCGCAAGGTCTACAAGGGCACGATCATTGCTGCCGGCGGCTTTGATCGCCGCGGTGCGGAGGAGATCGTCGACCACGGTGATGCGGACCTGGTCGCCTTTGGCCGACACTTTTCGTCCAATCCCGACCTGCCGCGCCGGCTGCGCGAAAATCTTCCGCTGACGCCCTATGACCGCGATACCTTCTGGGGCGGCGATCACCGGGGCTATACGGACTTCGCGGCCTTTAAGGAGCGTATTGCGGCCGAATGACCGAACTATGACTAGTGTTGCGACGAGCGGTTCTTCCAGCGGCTCGTCGTTACTCTAACTATCTCGGCCCAGCGCGCCGCGCAGCGCCCGGACCTGTTGGTTCAGCGCGTCGAATTGTTCCGGCGTCATGCCGGAGCGCTCCATCAGTGTTTCGCCGAGACAACTGCTCTGTACGAGCAAGGTCCGCCCGACGTCGGTGAGCCAAACGTGGACCTGTCGCTCATCGACCTTGCTGCGCCGGCGTTCGACGAAGCCTGCCTGTTCCAGTCGCTTTACCGGCGGTGTAACCGTGCTCGACTCCAAGGCAAGCCGATCGGCAATGGCACCGATCGTCACTCCGTCCTGCTCTCCCAAGACATTCAGCACCAGATATTGCGGATAGGTGATCCCCATCGCATCCAGCATCGGCTTGTAGGTGCGGTTGATCGCCATGCTTGCCGCGTAAAGCGAAAAGCATAGTTGGTTATCCAACGGGACGGGTGCGACGCCGGACATCAAATTTCTCCTGACAATGTTCACTGCCAGTTTCATATCACGAAAAAGAATATCGCGATAAGAGTTTTCGATGGACAAAATTCTAAAACAGCTCTAGCATATTGATACCGCGATAATTAATATCGCGATATCAATCAACAGGAGGTCGCAATGAGTCAGTCGAACAATCAAGCCACTCGCCGCGGCGTAATGACTGCCGGGCTTGGCCTCGCCGTCACGGCGGCGGCCTTGCCCTTCGTCAAGCCCGCCCAAGCTTCCACGCAATCAAATTCGAAAGGCAAGGACATCATGAGCAGCAGCACCATCACCACCAAGGACGGCACGCAGATCTATTTTAAGGACTGGGGGACAGGTCAGCCGATCGTCTTCCACCATGGCTGGCCATTGAGCGCGGATGACTGGGACAACCAGATGCTGTTCTTCCTGGACAAGGGCTATCGTGTCATCGCGCATGATCGCCGCGGACACGGCCGTTCAAGCCAGACGGCGACCGGCAACGACATGGACACCTATTCCGCCGACATGGCTGCACTTGCGGCCCACCTCGAACTGAAGGGCGCCATCCACGTTGGCCATTCGACAGGCGGCGGCGAAGTCGCCCGCTACGTAGCCCAGCATGGCGGCAACGGCCGGGTGGCGAAGGCCGTCCTCATCGGCGCCGTGCCTCCGATCATGGTCAAATCCGACAAGAATCCGGGTGGTACTCCCATCGAGGTGTTCGACGGCTTCCGCGCCGCGCTTGCCGCCAACCGCGCCCAGCTCTACCTCGATATTCCGACCGGACCGTTCTACGGCTTCAACCGCCCGGACGCTAAAATCTCGCAGGGCGTGATCGACAATTGGTGGCGCCAGGGCATGATGGGCGGGACCAAGGCTCACTACGATTGCATCAAGGCATTTTCGGAGACCGACTTTACCGAAGATCTCAAGAAGATCGATGTGCCTGTGCTCGTCATGCATGGGGATGACGACCAGATCGTGCCGATCGCCGACGCGGCACTGTTGTCGTCCAAGCTGCTCAAAAAGGGCACGCTGAAGGTCTACAAAGGCTTTCCACACGGCATGGCCACGACCCACGCAGACGTCATCAACGCCGACCTGCTGGCTTTCTTCAAGTCCTGATCTTCTGCGGCAACCGACCCGAAGCGTCCGCCCAGGCGGGCGCTTTTTCATGGATGTCAGATCGTCGTGCTGACATGCTGTTCGCGTCCATAGAGCGACACAAGAAGAACGATGATCAGGCCGAGCGCCGCCTGCACGGCTGCCGGTTGAAATCCCATCCCGATCAAAAGCGTGTTGATCTCCGTCAGCACCAGTACACCAGCGATCGTGCCGAGAAAGCTGCCGCGACCACCGACCAGCGCCGCGCCGCCGACGACGACGGCTGCGATGGTCTGGAACAGATATGGCTGTCCGACGTCGCCATAGGCCGAGCCGGTAAAGCCGAGCAGCAGCACACCGGCAACGGCGGCAAAGAGCGCGCTGATGGCAAAGGTGGTGGCCCACATCGCTACCGGGTCGATCAGTGCCAAGGGAGCGGCACCCGGATTGCTGCCGAGTGCGTAGAGCCTGCGGCCGTAGGGTGAGCGGGAAAGCACGAGGATGATGAAGGCTGCGACAACGACGAGGCTCGGCACCAGCCACGGAACCGGCAACGGACCAACAGAGCCGCCGATGGAGACGAAGTCGGAAACCGATTGCGGCGCAGAGCCCGAAGGGAAGCCTGCGGTCCACAGCAGAACGCTACCCTGGACCACCATGCCGGTGCCAAGCGTCACGATCAGCGGATGGATATCGAGCTTGCGTGCCACATAGCCGTTGAAGGCCCCGATCAACATGGCGAGCACCGCCACGAAAATGCAGACAAGCCCAAAATTCCAGCCGTCGCCATAGAGCTGGGCAGCAACGACATTGGCGAAACCGATGAGGAAGGGGATGGAAAGATCGATGCCACCCAGGATGACCACCAGCGTCTGGCCGATAGAGGCAACTGCCAGCAGCGACGCTATAACGAGCATCGCCCGAATGGCGAAAGGAGACGAATAGCCAGGGATGAGGATGGAGCCGATCAGATGCAGAGCCGCGGCAATGACAAAGGCGCCGAAGACGCGTCCGTTGGTGCTTGTGAGGAATGTCTTGAGCCGGATCATAGCGCTCTCCTTACCGCACGCTCCTGGACTGCAGTCAGGACCACTGCAGCGACCAGGATGGCGCCGTAGGCGATCTGCAGCACATAGGTGGACACGTTGAAAGATGTCAGCACGCTCTGCAGCAGGAAGATGTCGATGGCGCCGATCGCTGCTCCGATCAGTCCTCCCCGTCCACCGGCCAGGCTGACACCGCCAAGCGCCACCGCGGCGATGGCAATCAGCGTGTAGTTCTGGCCGATATTCGGATCGGCCGAGCCGATCAGCGCCGTCAGCATCAGCCCGGCGATACCTGCAAACAGACCGGTGACAACATAGGCGATGAAGCGGACCTTGGTGACATCTACACCGGCCGTGTAGGCGGCGCGGTCGTCGCTGCCAATCGCCATCAACTGATCGTAATATGGCAGGCGCCGGATCAACCACCAGGCAATCGCCATCACCGCCAGCGGCAAGATCGAATAGGTCCCCGACATCGCCTTCAGCCACTCCGGCGCCGGACCGATCGGAGCCGGCAGGATCGTCAGCGTCACGCCGGTCAGGACAAGATATGTTCCGAGCGTCGCGACGATAGGCTGGATGCGGATGATCGTCGCCATGAACCCGTTGACGGCACCGATGCCGGCGCCGATCAGCAGTGCTGCCGGAACGATCACCAATGGCGACGAAATGCCGGCCGAAAGGAAAATTCCCTGGATGACGACGGCGTTGACAAAGCCCATTTGCGGACCGATGGAAATATCGATACCGCCACGGCCACCGAGGATGACGGGGGCAGAGGCGAGTGCTGCGCCAACCAACGGCGCCGCGAGCCCGATCAGCGTGCCCCAGGCGGAGGGCTGAAAGCGGGCCGGATTGAAAAGCAGGTTGGTGACCAGGAGCACGACCAGAAGCACAACGGCAAAGCCGGCGCTGCGCAGGATGGTCGATGACCTTGAAGACGAAACCACCGGGCTCATTTCGCCCGCCCGAACATTGCGGCGATGACGTTGTCTGCGGTCATGCTGTCTCCCGTCATTTCGGCGGTCACCTCGTTCTCGCGGAACACAAGGACCCGGCTGCAGAGAAGCAGGATCTCCTCGATCTCGCTTGACAGGATCACCAATGTCATCCCCTCGCGCGCCAGATTTCGAAAGACGTCATAGAGAACGTGTCGGGTTGCGACATCGACGCCCCGCGTCGGATCGTTGAGCAACAGGACGCCCGGCTCCAGCGCCAGCGCGCGGGCCAGCAGCACCTTTTGCTGGTTGCCGCCGGAAAGCGTGGTAATCGCCGCGTCCGGCCGCGGCGCGGAAATCGACAGCTTGTCGCGATATGTCTCGTAGCGCCGGCGACGGTGTTGCGTTCTGATGAGGCCAAGCATGGTGTCTCGTCCAACCGTCGAGATCGCAAAATTGTCGAGCACCGATTGGGTCGGGAAAATTCCGGTTGCGCGTCTATCGCGCGGCAGATAGGCGACACCGTTTGCAACCGCCTTGCGAAAGCCCGTCACCTCTGTCCGGCCGGTTGGCCCATCGAGCACGACCCTTCCCGAGAGAGGGGCCTTCAGCCCTGCGAGTATTTCCAGAAAGCGCTCCTGCCCGTGGCCATCGAGGCCGGCAAGGCCGACAATTTCTCCCGGGCGGATCGCCTGCGAGATCGGCGCAGCGGCAATGCCTATGACCAGCTCTGTCGTCGCGATCGAGATGGGATCAGACATGAAGCAGCTCCGCGGCGGTCTGCGGCGCCATCGCCTTCAAAAGCTCCGTCGCAGTCGAGCCACCACAGTCCTCGGTTCTGACGACCTGGCCGGCGCGCAGGACCGAAATGCGGTCGGACAGTGCCATGACCTCGTCCATGCGGTGTGTGATGAACAGCAGAAGCGATCCTTCGCCGGCGAGCTGCCGCATCAATGTGAAGACGGACTCGCGGTCGGCATAGTCGAGCGCCGCGGTGACCTCGTCGAGGACGAGGATGCGCGGGCGGCGTACCACGGCGCGGGCCAGCACGATCAGTTGCTGAGCTGCGAGCGGCAGAGAGCCGGCCGGCGCATCCAGCGGCACGTCGGTGATGGCAAAACGACCGAGTGCTGCGGCGGCCGTCTCGCGACGCCGGTCGCGCGCGATCCGGCGCTTGATCAAGCCGTCGAGCCCAAGGAGGATATTGTCAGTCACCGATCGGTCAGGTGCAATCAGCACCTCCTGGAACACCGTGGCAAAGCCTGCCGCCTGAAAATCGGCCGGGCTGCGGCCGGAGAACGGCTTGCCATCCAGCTTGATCAGGCCGCCGTCCGGCTGGACGATGCCTGACAGCAGTTTCACCAGCGTGCTTTTTCCCGAACCGTTTTCGCCAAGGATTGTATGCACCGTGCCGGCGCGAAAGGAGATGGTGGCGCCTGACAGAGCAACCGTCTCTCCGTATCGCTTGGAAACATCTTCTACTTCAAGCATTGATCACTCTTGAAAAGAACGGATCGCAGCCCGAACGGGAGCTGCGATCCTGGTTCGGTCACTTGGCGCAAGCGTCCGGCGTCTTCGAATAATCCCAGCCGATGGTCGGCTTGGCGCCCGCGAAATAGGCGTCCAGCAGGTCTTCAGGCATCGGATCGGTCGGCGGAACCGGGAAGATGGAAACCGCGTCCGGCGTCATGCAGTCCTTGTACCATTTTCCGAGGTCGGCTTCATGCACGGCCGGGATCGCGATCATCAGCGTGTTGAGCTTCGGCTTCTGGCCGTCGAGCATGCGGGCTCCGACCCGGAACAAGGTCTGGGCCGTCCAGTGCGGCAGGAGAGCATGGCCCTCGAAGCGGTACTTGTCCGGATTGGCCTTCCAGTAGCCGAGCGCGTCGCCGGTGAGCGAGCCGGTGATCAGCGGGGCCGGGCGGCCGGCCTGGGCAAAAGCCTCGGCGATGACGCGGCTCTCGCTTCCCGTCGACCATACAGCATCAATCTTCGCCGGATTGGTGGCGATCGCCTGCAGCACGACCGTCTTGGTAACGTTGGCCGTCCAGTTGCCGTTGACGCTGCGCGACACCTTGAGGCCCTTGTCTTCGGCCAGCGCCTTGTCGCCGCCCTTGCGTTCCTGCGCGACGATCGGGTGGCCGGCGATGCCTTCGACCATCAACACGCTGCCGCCGCTCGGCAGCGACTTGTTGATCGCGGTCATCATGTCGTAGCCCCAGCGGGCATAGTTGGAATCGACATTGATCGCGTTCGGGCTGGTGACCGAGCCGGCGGCGGTGATGAACGGAATACCCGCCTTGGCCGCAGCCGCGATCGCATCGTCCAGCGCGGTCGCCGAGCCGGGGATCGAGGTGATGATCGAGCATTTCTTGTCGATGAAGGCGCGGATCTGATTGATCTGCTGGCTGACATCGTTGTTGGAATCGGAGACTTCGAAGCTTGAAACCGTACCGTCGGCGATCAGGCCGTCGACGAGGCGCTTCAGTTCCTTGGTGACGGTGACGCGCCACGGATTGCCCTGGTAGGATTCCGAGTGGCACCATTTCCAGGGCTTTGGCGGCGGCGTCCAGTTGTCCCATGCCGATGGCAGCACCTTCTGCGGCGCGCCGTCATATTGCGCTTTCAGCAGGTCCGGCAGGCCTTTGACGACGGCTGTCACATCCTGCGCATAGACATGCGTCGTCACCGACAGCATTGCCGCCGCGGCCACAAGGCCACCCATTGTTTTCCTCATGTTGGTTCTCCTCCACCTTGTTGATCCAGCCCCTCTCCCGGGCCGGCACGCTAGTCCAGTCCGAACTCTTTCCAGATCGCGTCATTGTGTTCGCCGACGCGCGGCGCTGCCCGATCGAATTTTGCGCGTGCCCCGTTGATGCGGACGGGCGAACGCGTCGTGGTGATCGAGACGCCGTCTTCGCGCTTTACCGTTTGCAGCATGTCGAGGACCTGGAACGCTTCGCTGGCCAATAGCTCATTCCAGTTCAGGACGCGAGCGCACCAGATGTCAGCAGGCTCGAGAATGGCCAGCCATCGATCGACAGTCCCGGCCGCGATGCGACCGGCGATCAACGCCTTGATCTCGTCGCGCGCCGTGAGCCATGTTGTCGGATCGTCGCGATAGGGCGCAAGCTCTGGCATGTCCAGAAGCTCCGCGAGTTTGGGAATTGGCGTCATTGCGATTGCGATGAAGCCATCGGTCGCCTGATAGACCCCATAGGGTGCCGAGAGGTAAGCGTGCGCGCCCTGAACCGAGGAGCGCTTCGGCAGCTTGTGGCCGCTGTTCATATGGACCGTCAGAACTTCGACCTGGAAATCGATCAGCGCCTCGAACAAGCTGGTTTCCACCAGGCTGCCCTTGCCGGTCATGCCTCTGCGCACCAATGCGGCCAGGATGCCCTGTGCCGCATCGGCGCCGGCAAGCATGTCGCCGATCGCCAGCCCGAACGGCACCGGCCCCTGGCCCTCGTCGCCGTTCAGCCACATGACGCCGGAGCGCGCCTGGGCCAGGAGATCCTGGCCCGGACGCTTGACCCATGGGCCTTCGGCGCCATAGCCGCTGATCGAGCAATAGACGAGGCGCGGGTTGACCGCCTGCACGGCTTGGTAGTCGAGGCCCAGCCGCTCGATCACGCCGGGGCGAAAGTTCTGGACGAGCACGTCGGCCTTGGCGATCAAGGTCTTCAGCGCCCGCATGTCGCGTTCGCTCTTCAAATCGATCGCCAGGCTCTCCTTCGATCGGTTGATGGCGTGAAAGATGGTCGAATCGCCGCTTTCGCCATCGCTGAGATAAAGCCCGCGTGAGAGATCGCCACCATCCGGTCGTTCGATCTTGATGACCCGCGCGCCGAGGTCCATCAGGCGCAGGGTGCAATAGGGACCGGAAAGGAACTGGCTCATGTCAACAACAACGAGGCCGGCCAGCGGCAAATCACGACCCACACTCATCGACACGCACCTCCCGTCGTCTTGCCAAGCCGGGGCAAAAGGTGGACTTCCGGAGGCACCACGCCTCGCTCAACTCTTCTTATGTGAAGAATATTTTCACATATGGATCGCTTTTGCAAGTCCTGACAGAAGGCGCTAGCCTCTTCGTTTACCGAAGTCTATACCGCAACCGTGGAAGACGCTTACGCAATTTAAGATTGCTCTTGGAATTCGACTGCATCTATTGGAGGAAAGCATGGGTTCTCAATATATCGCCTTCGTCGGAACGCTCAATCGCGAAGCACCCTACTTCCAGGGCGCGCGTGGCAATGGCCTTGCCGCCTATAGCTTCGACGAGGAAACGCTCGAGGTCCAAAAGCTGGACGTGGCGCCGGAAATTGAAAACCCGACCTTCCTGTCCGTCGACGCGGGCGGCACACATATCTACGCCAATTCGGAGATTTATGGTTGGAAGGAAGGTCTCGTCAGCGCGTTCCGCTTCGATCGCGAGGCGGGGACATTGACCTATCTCAACATGCAGCCGACGCTCGGCAGCATAACTGCGCACAACGCCGTGACGCGTGACAACCGCAAGCTTATAGTCGCCAACTACGGCATGGGCAGCGGCGGCCCGGACCAGGCAGTCGTGGTCTATAGCATCCGCGACGACGGCGGGTTGGCGCCGCCGATCACCAGTGTTGCCCATGAAGGCACCGGCCCGAATGAAAGCCGGCAGGAGCGCAGCCACGCCCACAGCGTCGCCGAACTGGCCGGCGGGATCGTTGTCGTCGCGGACCTTGGCACCGATAGCCTGGTGTCCTATCGGCTGAGCGAAGGTGGCGCGCTGCAGGCGCTGGCCTTGACGAAGACCGCGCCGGGCGCCGGACCTCGCCATATCGCGGTCCATCCGAACGGAGAATTCCTCTTCGTCATGAACGAGCTGAATTCGACGATCTCAAGCTTCGCCATCGATAGTCATACGGGCAAGCTGACGGCCATCGACGCACAGCCGGCCGTGCCTGAGGAGAACCTTGAGGAAAACCATTGCGCCGACATCCAGATCTCGCCGGATGGCCGCTTCCTCTATGGCTCCAATCGCGGTCATGACAGCATCGTTGTCTTTGAGACGGACCCCGCCAGCGGCAAGCTGTCGCAAGTCGGCTTCTTTCCCTGCGGCGGCGCCACGCCGCGCAATCTGGCGCTCACGCCCTCGGGCCGGCACCTCTTCTGCGCCAATCAGAACAGCGACCGCATTTCGATTTTCGAACGAGATGCCCAGACCGGGGCGCTGATGGACACCGAAGTCACAATAGAGATCGGCACCCCGATGTGCGTGCGCATCGTCCGCTGATCGACGTTCCGATGCCTAACCGGCCCGGTTGCCGCTCTCGTCGAAGATATGCAGGTATTGCTGCGGAAAGGAAACCAGGACGGATGACGCGACTTTGAGCGCCTCCCGATCGAGCGTGAATATCTTGAACGGCAGGCCATGAAGGCTCAAATGCAGGATGATGCCAAAACCGGTCGGCTCGATCAATTCGAGATTGGCGGCCATGCCGCTTCCATCCTCGGTCATCACGACATGCTCTGGCCTGATGCCAAGCGTCACGGCCGACCCGTTCGCCAGTGGCGCCGGCTCTGCGAGCGCGACGAGCGTTCCATCTTTCAGCCTGATGCCGGCGTTGTCGCCCGACAGCTCGTAGGTAGCCTCCAGAAAATTCATGCCTGGAGAACCGATGAAGCCCGCCACGAAGAGATTGGCAGGGCGGTCGTATAGCTCGAGCGGGCTGCCGACCTGCTGGACGATGCCCGCATGCATGGCAACGATCCTGTCGGCCAGCGTCATTGCCTCGATCTGGTCGTGGGTGACATAGATGGACGTGGCCTTCAGATCCGCGTGCAGCTTCTTGATCTCGGCGCGCATTTGCTCGCGAAGTCGGGCATCGAGGTTGGAGAGCGGCTCGTCGAAGAGAAAGGCCTTTGGTTCACGCACGATGGCGCGGCCCATGGCGACGCGCTGGCGCTGTCCGCCGGACAATGCCTTGGGGCGCCTCTCCATCAATGGACCGAGACCAAGTTTGGCGGCGGCGCCGGCGATGACGGAGGCAATGCGCTCGCGCGGCGTCTTCTTCAGGCGGAGGCTGTAGCTCATATTGTCGGCAACGCTCATATGCGGATAGAGCGCATAGGACTGGAACACCATGGCGATGTCGCGATCCTTGGGGGCGAGGTCGTTGACGCGATTTCCGGCGATCCGGATTTCGCCCGAGGTGACGTCCTCGAGCCCGGCGATCATCCGCAGCAGCGTCGATTTTCCGCATCCCGACGGCCCGACCAGCACGACGAACTCGCCGTCTTTGATCTCGAGGTCGACGCCGTGCAGCACGGGGACCTTGCCGTAGGATTTCTGGATGTTGCGGATATCGATGGATGCCATTTTTCTAACCTTTGACCGCGCCGGCCGTCAGGCCCTGAACGAGATAGCGTTGGATGAGCAGGAAGAAGATGCAGGCCGGGATCAGCGCTAGGACGCCCGCGGCCATCATCTGTCCGAAGTCGACGGAGAATTTCGATACGAAGGTCAAAAGGCCGACCGGGAAGGTCGATGCCGAATTGCTGGAAATCAGCATCAACGCAAAGAGCAGTTCGCTCCAGGCGGCGGTAAAGACGAAGCCGAGCGTTGCTGCGATGCCGGGCAAGGTCAACGGCAGGATGATCTGGCGGAAGGCGATGAACTGGGTTGCGCCGTCGATCATGGCGGCCTCTTCCAGGTCCTTGGGAATGCCGTCGAAGAAGGATTGCATCAGGAATGTCGCGAAAGGCAGGTTGAAGGCCGTGTAGACGATGACCAGCCCCGTAAGGCTGTTGGTCAAGCCGAGCGGCGACAGGATCTTGAAAATCGGCGCAACCAGCATGACAAGCGGAAACATCTGCGTCAGCAGCATCAGCCCGACGATCCAGTATTTCCCCTTGAACGTGAAGCGCGAAAGAGCATAGCCCGACAGCGATGCCAGGATCGTCACCACGACCGACGTGGAGCCGGCAACGATCAGGCTGTTGCGGAAGAAGATCGGAAAGTCGCTGTGCTTCAGTACGAAAGCGAAATGATCGAAGGTGATCCGCGACGGCCACATCCGCACGCCTTCGGTATAAAGGAGGTCATTTGGTGTCAGCGAGACCTTCAGCAGCCAGAACAGCGGAAAAAGGGCGAAGACGACATAGGCGAGGATTGCAAGCCGATGGGCAACTGTGAGGAGGACGGGTTTGGCTCTCATTGCGTCAATCCTTGTTCAGCAGCGTCTGGCGCAACAACACGACAAGCATTGAATAAATCATCAGCAAGACGAGCAGCACGAGGGCGATTGCGGACGCGTAGCCGAAGTCCAGCCGCTTGAAAGCCTGGGTGAAGATATAGCTTGCGACGATCTGCGTCCGGTCGGCGGGACCGCCATTGGTCATGACGACGATCAAATCGGCAAAATTGGCAATCCAGACCGTCCGCAACAGGACTGTGATGGCGATTGTGGGGGCCAGGAAGGGCAGGGTGATGGAGCGAAAGCGCTGAAAACCGCCGGCGCCATCGATCGCTGCGGCCTCGTAGAGGTCGCGCGGAATGGCCTGCAATGCGGCGAGCAGGGTGATCGCGAAAAACGGGATGCCCCACCAGACATTGGCGATGATCGGACCCCACATCGCATAGTAGGGACTGGACAGGATATTGTCCGGCTGGTCCATTAAACCGAGAGCATAAAGCCAATGGGGAATGGGTCCGATGACGGGGTTGAAAAGCCACGCCCAGTTGAGGCCGGTCAGGAATGTCGGTACCGCCCAGGGCAGGAAGACCAATGCCTGGACGACGCCTCGCCCCCAAAAAGGCTTGTCGAGCAGCAGAGCCAGAATCAGTCCGAAGATAAATTGCAGGAAGACAGACGCGCCGGTCCACCACAGTGTGTTTTTAAGCGCTCCGTAAAATGCCTTGTCCTTGGCAAGCTCCCGAAAGTGTTCAAGGCCGACATAACCGCCGGAGAACGGCTTCAGAAGCTGAATGTCGCGGAAGGCATAAGAGATGCCAAGGACGAGTGGCACAAGCATGACGGCCACGATCAGGATCAAGGTTGGGGCGCTATACAGATAGGCCTCGGTCGCAATGGCGATCCGCTTCCTCAGGGGTCTCCTGACGGGTCGCGGATCGATCGGGACGGCGGAAATCGTCATCAGGCAGGTGTTTCCCGTTTGCCGGCATCTGCCCTGGAGCATGCCGGCCAATTCATGGAATGGAGGTCTTGCTGGCGTTGTTGCCGCCGGTGCCGAAGCGAATTTCTTCGCTCCGGCATGTTTGTCAGGCCCAGATTATTTTTTGGTCGCGAGAAATTTCTGCTGGGCCTTTGTCAGGTAATCCGCCCACTGGTTGGACAGGTCCTCCGGCGAAATGTCGCCAAGCAGCGCCTGCTCGCTGGTCTTGATAGCAAGCGAATCCTTGAAGTAGGCGAACTCCTCGAGATAGGTCGGCATGACAGTCGGGACGACGTTCTTGTCGGCAAGCTCTTCGAACCAACCTTTGAACTGGTCGCCCGCATAGAACGGGTCCTTTTCAGCCGCCTTATGGATCGGCAATGCGCCGATCTTCTTGTTCCACTCGACATTGCCCTCCGGGCCCTCAAGCGTCGCGATCAGCTTCCAGGACAGGTCCTTGTTCTGGCTGGCCGTCATCATCGACCAACCGGCGTAACCGATGGTCGGGAAAGATTTGCCATCCGGGCCCTTCGGGAGAGGTGTGACGCCGAAGTCTTCCGGCTTCATGCGGTCGGCGATGGCGATAAGCGCATCCGGATCCTGGTCGAGGAAGGCGCAGGTGCCGCTGTAGAAGCCGGCGACAACTTCGTTGAAACCCCAGTTGACGCTATCCTTCGGCGCCAGGCCCTTCTTATAGAGGTCGACCATCCAGGAGATGCCCTTGCCCCAGCCCGGGCTGTTCATCGTCGACGTGCCGTCGTCGTTGAAATACGTGTTCGAGCCGGCCATCGAGGCAGCGAAGATCATCCAGCCGTTGAGGCCGCCCGGTCCGCCACGCATGCAGTAGCCGTATTTGCCCTGGATCTTCGATACCTTCTCCGAGTCAGAAACGAACTCGTCCATCGTCTTTGGAGGCTCGGTGACGCCTGCTTCGGCGAGGAGCTTCTTGTTGTAGAACAGCGCGCGGAGATAGAACCCGTAGGGCAGCATGTAGGCGGTGTTGTTGACATAGCGGCCGAGCTCGAGGGCACGGTCGGTCAGGCCTGACGTGTATTGCCACTTGGCGATATAGGGCTCGAGGCTTTCAAGCATTCCGTTATTGGCATAGAGCGAAAGCCATGTATCGGGCATCTCGACGACGTCGGGAATTTCACCCGCAGACACCATGGTTGCGAATTTCTGGAAGGCTTCGTTCCAGGGCAGGGAGGTGATTTCCACCTTCGTGCCGGGATTGGCGGCTTCGAATTTGCCGACGATCGATTTCAGGGTCTCGGTTCGCTCCGGGCTGGTGATCACTTCCACCAGCTTGATCGTTGTGTCGGCAAATGCAGTGCCGGACATCAGGGCGGCGAACAATGCGGCAGTCAAAAGTCTTTTCATGGTAGTTCCCCCTTTTATGAGCTAGGTTTAAGTTCCTGATTTTTCAGTTGGAACCAGAAGAAGCAGCCATCGCAGCTTCAAGATCGCTCCACAGCGCCTCGGTTCCTTCAAGGCCGACATGGAGACGCACGGACCGCGGATGAATGCCGAAGGCATGCGCGGAATTCGGCTGGGCCTTTTGCTGAAGGACGACTTGGCCCGGCACGATCAGGCTTTCATGGCCGCCCCAGCTGACGCCGAGTTTGAAGAGCTTCAGACGATCGGCGAAGGCGCGGATATCGATGCCTTCGCGGAAGATAAACGAGAACAGGCCTGATGTGCCGGTCAAGCCGTTCGGCAGTCGGTTGGCGAGACCCGGATGGCAGACGGTTTCGACGATATCGAGATCCTGGAGACGTTTGGCGATGGTCATCGCCGATGCTTCGTGCGCCTTCATGCGGATGGGCAGGGTCCTGAGGCCACGGATCAGCAGCCAGGCGTCGAAGGGCGACAGCTTGCCGCCAAGATATGGGTAGGCTTCGGCGCGGACCCGACCAATCAGCGCCTTCGACCCGACGACAATGCCGGCGACGACGTCGCTATGGCCGCCGAGATATTTTGAAGCGGAATGAATGACAAGATCGACGCCGAGCGCCAGGGGCTGCTGGAAGATAGGGCTTGCCCAGCTGTTGTCGATGACGGTCAGGACGCCATGGGCCTTGGCAAGCGCTGCAAGCGCCCCGACGTCATGTGCCTCCATCACCCAGCTGGTTGGGCTTTCCATGTAAAACAGCTTGGCGCCGGGAAGAGCCCGGGCGACGGCCTCTTCGTCGCGGCCGTCGACATAGGTAACCTCGACCCTCATGCGTTGAAGGATGGTGCCGAAAAGCCGGAACGCGTCAGGATAGACATGCTTGACCGCGACAATGCGATCTCCCGGCTCGACGAAACTCAAAACCGTCGACGATATGGCGGCCATGCCGCTTGCGAAACCGAGCGCGTCTTCGCCGCCCTCGAGCTTTGCGAGCATTTCCTCGAACATGCGGACGGTGGGGTTGAGGCCCCGCGTATAGATCGGCCGAACCTTTTCGCCGCGATAGGAGGCGATCATGTCATCGTAGTCGGTGAAAGTGAAAAGTGAGGTCTGCACGATCGGCGGCACCACTGCTTCGAAGGCGTTGCCTTCGTCATGCGCGACGATGAGGGAAGCAAGATCGAACGGATCGGAGCCGTTGCTCATTGGGACATGTCCTTGATGTCTTCTTCGACAATTTCGAGAATCTTCAACGTTTCCAGACGGGCGGCCTCGGGATGCCCGGCGACGATGGCGTTGAAAAGGGTGCGGTGAAAGGGAAAGGACCGGCGGGCAAAGTCCAGCCGGTCGAAAGGATGGGTCCAGAAGCGCTCGAAGGCCTCGCGCATCTGCTCGAGCAATTGCTTGAACAGCGGGTTGTGGGTGGCGTCGTAGACGGCAAGGTGAAATGCGAGGTCTTCCGGACCGGCGGCGCCCTTCAATATCTGAACCCGCTCCATTTCAACCAGCTTCGCCTCGATGATGACAAGGTCTTCGGCGGTTCGCTTTCGAGCGGCGACCATGCCCGCCTCGACTTCGATGCCGCGGCGAACTTCGAGTGTCTGCAGCAAGGCGTCGCGCAGATGCACGGGGTCGAACGACAAGGGCATGTGGATTGTTGCCGAGGAAACGGGCTTCAGCAGATAGGTTCCGCTTCCCTTTCGGGTTTCGATGACGCCCAATGCCTGGAAATGGCTGATCGCCTCGCGGATCGTCGAGCGTCCGACAGCCAGTGCGGTCATCAGCTCGCGCTCGGCAGGTAAGCGGTCGCCGGCCTTGAGGCTCGCCCGCTGCACATAGCTTGCCAGCGCCTCGGTGACCTGGCGGGCACGATCGATCGCTGGAAGCGGCGCTATCGCCGGCCTGTCTAGGTGGTTCGCCTTCATCGTTCCCCGATATTCTTTTGATACAGGCCGATCACAAAATTGGTCTGACATCCTAGCATTATGTGCCGTCTTGCTAATGTCAAGTGCGGATCGGCGAGCGGCTGGTCCGGGTCGCTCGCAATGTCCTTTTGGACCTCCGGAATGGCCTCGAAGTACCTTTGACGATAGCCCTAACCTTTGAGCACTCGACCGAACCCATCTCTTAAGCCACTGATTTGAAACATTTTAAGGGAGCGGCCTCGGCGTTACTCGGTAGAAAGGCTGACGAGTAAGGCCTGAGTTCAGAGACTGCATGTTTGTCAGGAGATCGCCATCGCGCGGCCCGTATGAACTTCAGGCAACTGTCGCGGTGGATAACTGGACCCAGGCCGGCATTGCCAAGGTGCCAGATCAGGGTGCCGGGGGACCAAATATCCACTCTTGTGTCCCAGCCTACTTCCCAGTGCACTGCCCTCGCCAGCTTGCTGACTTGGCAACGACATTTGCCAAACCAATCGACGATTACTCAGAAAGCGATCGATCTCGCAAATCTTGAATTACGGACGATTGTTATACCCGCCGCGGCTCTCACGAGCCTAGAAAATTCAAGGGGCAGGAGTAATGACTGGCATTGGGATAAGAATTCCCAAGAAATTTGATAACGCCTCGACTGAGTTTGAGGTGAGGTACTATGCGCGATCAAAAACAGGTATGCGCACGTTAAATGGCGACGAAGGACTTGAACAAATAAATTCTTACCGACATCCCGCTGGAGAGCTTCGCCCCGCATGGCATGCAGAAGTGATCAAAACGAGAGACGTCCTACTGTCGGAATTAACGACCCCAGATGACGCCCTCGTCGCAGTTCTGTTTGATATCCGGAAGGGTTTCCATTTCGCCGTAAGGGACGAATTGAAGCGAAAATGGGCCGAGACGGTCCCCTAATTGAAGAACTGCGAACGGTCAGACGGCCGGACGGTGTGCCGGCTGGACACATTCCGGTTTCCGGAATACGAGTCGAATACGCCTTTTGGCAAACTGCCTGAGCCAGCGTCGAACGCGCGAGGCACATAAATGGAGCGACGGCTTACCGCGATCCTGGCCGCTGACGTAGTCGGCTACAGCAGCCTTATGGGGAAGGAAGAGGTCGGAACACTGGAGCGGCTAAAGATCTGCCGCCGCGAGTTGTTCGACCCCGCCGTCGCAGAGTTTCGAGGCCGCCTCATCAAACTCATGGGCGATGGTGCGCTGGTCGAGTTTGCCAGCGTGGTCGATGCAGTGCAGTGCGCCGTAGCGATCCAACGAAAGATGGCCGAGCACGATCCGGCCGTCCCGGAGGCGCGGAAAATTCGCTTCCGCATTGGCGTAAATCTAGGCGATGTTATCGTCGAGGACGACGATCTTTACGGTGACGGCGTCAACGTCGCCGCGCGGCTCGAGGGTTTGGCTGAGCCCGGCGGCATTTGCATCTCGGGCACAGCCTTCGATCATGTCGTTCACAAGGCCGATGTTGAATTCACTAGCCTTGGCGAGAAGAGGCTCAAGAACATTGTTGACCCGGTTCGCGTTTACCGCGTTCTGCTCGATTCCAGCGCGGCGGGAGAGGTCACCGGGACGTCCCATCGGCCGAGCGCTCGCACGGTGATCCTGCCGGCGATCGGAATTGCGGCGCTGCTGATTGCCGTCGCAACTGTTGCGTTCCAGTTCGATTGGCGCAAGCCTTTAGCTCCGCAGCGGACTTCGGTCGCTATCCTGCCATTTGCCAACCTGAGCGGCGATCCGAAGGAGGACTATGTCTCAGACGGCATCACTGAAGATCTGATCACCGACCTCGCCAAACTTGCCGGCGTAGATGTCATCGCCCGCGATTCCGTCTTCCCCTATAAGGGCAAGCCTGTCGTCCTTGCAGACGCGGCGCGCGAGCTGGGGGTGCGCTATTTGGTCGAAGGCAGCGTTCGGCGGGCCGGCGAACAGCTCCGCATCAACGCGCATCTCGTCGACATGACGAGCGGCAAGAATGTCTGGGCTGACCGCTTCGACCGCCGCGCAGCGGATGTATTCGCCATTCAGGACGACTTGCGGCGAGAGCTGGTCAGCGCGCTCGGCATAGAGCCTTCGGCTACTGAAGCTAAGCGCCTGTCGCGCGCGCCGACGGCAAATCTTGAAGCCTACGACTACTTTCTGCGTGGCGAGCAGGCAGCACGCAACGGCGAACGCAACGCGCTGCAACAGGCGCTGGCGTTTTATGACAAGGCAGAGGAGCTTGATCCTTCTTTCGCCGAGGCCTTTGCTTTGGACGCGCGCACAACCGTCAATGTCTGGCGCGCTAACTTCAACGACATAATTCAGAGCGCCCCTGCGCGGAAGAGGGCGTATGAGAAGGCGAGCCTCGCCTTGAAGCTCGATCCGGACCTCTCGTCGCCCTACGCCATTCTCGGCATCATGCAGGTCGTGGATCGTCGCTACGAGGAAGCGATCGCATCTGCGGAGCGCGCCGTCGCGCTCAGTCCGGGCGACGCAGCAGCACAGATCGCACTAGGCTACGTCCAGTTGTTTGCAGGTAATCACGCCGAGGCGGGTGCGGCCGTCGAAACGGCACTGAGGCTCGACCCCAATCTATCTGCTATCGACCGGGAAATCGCCGGCCTCGTCTTTCTCCTGAAAGGAGACACCTCCAACGCCATCGAAACGCTCGAACGCACTCGCGACGACGCACCGGCGGTTAGCGAATTTAGGATAGTGCTCGCCGCGGCCTACGCCCGCGCCAATCGCCTGCCGGATGCGCGGACGGCACTTGCCGGGGGGTTACAACTGCTATCCGGATCCGAATCGTTCAATGAGCGGTCTTTGGCTGCATGGCGGATCGGCTATGCGCATTTTCGCAATGCTGAGGATTTGGCACTGATCATAGACGCGCTGCACCAGGCTGGCTTGCCCGAGTGGCCGTTCGGGTTCACCGCTGACGAAAAGGACCGGGTGAGGGGCGCGGTCCTGGCGCCCCTCGTTCTCGGCCACACGTTGCAGGGCAAACTCGAACCGGGCGGTCAACCGGCCATCCTACAGATCGGACAGGATGGCAATGCCGGATTTCGCTCCATGACCCGAATGTATACCGCAAAACTCTATGTCGATCGCGACCTGTTGTGCGAGCAGAGCGAGAACATGTTTGGGCGGCCTGATTGCGGTCCCGTTTACAAACGCAATGGAGAAACTGGCGAAGACTATACCTATGTCAACTCGGGCACGGTGTTCCACTTCGCCGCGGTCAACTAGACCGCCGTAACCTCAGTGATAATCATTCTTAGCCAGTTCATCCTGCTTTTTCGGCCAATTCGCATCGGCCTTCGGCACGGCTTCGCTGGCATGCATCGCAAAAGCCTGGGTAGCCTCTTTACCATATGTAAAATAGAGCTTACCGTCGATGATTGCGAAAGCCTCCGGGTTAATGTTGACGGTGACCGATCCTGAACCGGCAACCTCTGCAGCACAGTAGCCCCCATACTGCGGCGCATATTTCACGGGATTTTTCTTGAACAGCTCGCGGTGCTCGTCGCTGGCAAAATACCAGGGTGTCCCCAGCCAATCGTAGGAAATTTTCTCCGACCCTTTGACCGCCCGATTATCCAGGAAATAGGCGACCGGGTCGTAGCCATCGATGGCAACACCACCGAAATAACCCGTATTGACCCTGCCGTCCGCCAGCACCGGTCCAGAATAAGCCAGCACGAGAGCCAAGAAGGCCGTTCCCGTGATTAAATGCATTGACTTTGCGAGTTTGCGGCTCGAAATCGTTTTGACCATGATCCTTCCTCCAATCAGTCGCTCACGCACTTTTGGTACCACTCTTCGCTGCCGAGAATATTTACCGGCGGGCACGTGACCCCATGCTGTTTGTAAAGGTGAACGATATCCTTGTTGCCTTTCCAAAGAGCGCGGGTAATCGGAAGGTAACCATGGATTTCCGGGTGGCCGGGGTCGGCGCCCCGCGCGATCAGCAACTCGGCAACATCGGCATGATTTGTCTCCCCGGCCACCATCAGCGGCGTGACGCCAGCCTTGTTGGCTGCATCTTCAAGGGGAGCGCCTTTCGCGAGCAGTTGTCGCGCTATCGTCGCGCTGCCGACGTAGGCAGCCGCGTGCAACGGCGTGAAGCCGCCAGAGTTGCGCGCAGTCACGTCTGCCCCCTTGCTCAGAAGCAATTCGACTGTGGAAGGTTGGTTGCTCAATGTTGCATTGATGAGCGGCGTCGCCTGATCAGGACCTCGGCTGTCGACATTGGCACCACTACCCAGCGCCCGCTCAACGGCCTGTGTATCGCCAGTCGCTATCGCATCGAACAGCGACTGCCCAGACGCAGCCATGCTCCCCACAGCAGACCCAGCCACCAATAACATCAGAAACCATCGCATCCCCACCAGTAGCATACTCTGGGGCGTTTTTCCATCAAAGACGCTAAGGTGACTTTTAGAGTGTTAGAGACATGGCTCGACAAGCGCTCTATCTGCCCGCACGCCTCGATCGATGATGAGGGGTATTTCATCGACGTTATGTTTCCAACGAGGCAAAAAGCTCCAATGCCGCAAATTCTCCGCAAAACCTTTGGGTCGCTTATTATCCAACCCTCCAACGAATGGCCAGGCGCTCTGCCCTGACGACAGCCTGGCGATCAATACCGCGGCTCGGCCGTATCTCAAGTATCGAAGCCTCTCGAACGCCGTTCATAGCGGACATTGAATGAACATCGTAACACCCTCAATCAGCGGCTCATCGTCTTCTTGCATGGCATCGGCGAAGCCGGGGCGAGCATGCTGCCGCTCGCATCCTCCGAAGGCGCAGGGATAGCGAAGGCTTCCTCATCAGAACTCTAAGTTGACGAGCCCCCAGGGCATGGCCGATTTCCTGCTTGTCATCCGCCGTCCTTCAGCCTGGAACCTTCACTGCGGCTGGCGGTTCACCACCCGAGAGGGTGAACGCATCGGTTTTTCCGATTTCTCGCTGCGGGCAACGAAACGCCAGACGAGCATCTTATCCGTCCGCCGCGATCTCATCCTATCAGACCCCTCCCATATCGCCTCCCAAGGCTCTTGCAAGAGCGTATCGTAAAAGCGGTGGACTCGACTGAGAGCGTTGACCACGCCATCCGGCGTCTCGTGGAGGATATCGAACCGCTCGTCCTTGCCTAAAATTCAAATAAAAGTGGAACGACTTCTGCAACGGAACGTTGTCCGTGCATTAGCCGCACGCCTCCGAAAGTTGAGCGGGTCTGGCGCGAAGAGCATAGGGATTTTCCCGTTTTCTTCCTATGATCGATGAATGGGCAGACGAGTTTTCGACCTCCTGGTCTGCAGCTCGCCGACGTCCAGGATAACGCAAAACGCTGGAGGAAAGACATGCGTCGTCCAGTCGTGAACAGTCGAGTTCAGCGCGAGCCTGAAGATCATCCCGACGCCGTTCCCCAGCTTTGGCTTACGAACAGGCAGAACACAGCGATCATATTTCTCGACCGCTACCATCCTGAACCGCAGCCCACCTCCGTGATCCCAGGCGTGTCGGACATAACCATGGAGGAGTTGATCGGCAGAAACGCCGTTGCCGAAGTCCAAGCTCCTGACGGGAAGGAGCGAATTTTCATTCTCCTTGCGAGCGGCCAGGACGAAGTCCGTCGGCTGGCGCTTCGAGAAAGGTGGCGCCGTCAGAGAGCAGGACAGACCCTGTAGGCCTGACAGGTTAACGCAACTCCTCGCGTGCATCGACATGCGGTCGTTGGCTGCGAGCGCTGAGGGGCGCTGAGGATTGGAGGAAGTTTGCAACCAATGCCTTCGCTGCCTTATACGGGTGCGAGGGACAGGTCCCCGCCGTCACCCATCTCGCGGTACTTTCATAACTCTTGAGCGGCCGCGAACCGCGTGACGTTCAGGACCGTTCCGGCGAGGGGCCGGTCTCAAGGTCGACAATCTCTCCAGATGCGATCATCAACAGTTCGAAGACCGAGGTTCTGGTCCGTTGCTCGTCGTGGGTCAGCGCTCTGATGCGCTGCAGCTTCCTGAACATGAGAAGCTGCTCGTAAAAGCCGCGGCAGAGCATGCGGAGCCGCCTGAGCTCCTCAGCGTCGGCGATGGCCATGCCGCTCCAGTAGTACCGGGCGACTGGGAAGACCAGATCGGAGGGGGGTGGGAGGAGGTGCTTACGTGTTGTGAGCATGGCTGTTCCTCTTACATCCTGGAAGTCCTAGGAGTAACGCGTAGAGGGTGCCTTGTCGAGTTAAACAACCGTGGATTTGCGAGTATACAGGAGAAGGGCGCCGCCCTCCGTCTGTGGGGGAGCCTTTTGATAGGGGCGTGACCGCCTGAAAAGGTCCGCCAGGAGTCACACGCTGCAGCCGGATCTCATGGATTGAAGAGCTAATGCAGCAGGTCGGTCCTCAGAGCGTCGACTAAGCGGACGACGCTGTCGTTGCCGCGATTGAACAAGAATATCGCCCGCGACATTAATAGCGCATCGGGCTCGCTGGATGTCGAGCGACACCATTCGGACAGCGCGGCAATGATGACTTCAGCGTCGTCTTCGTAACAATTGAATGACAGGTCGTGCATGACGCCACCTCCGAGCGTCTCAACATGCGCCTCAATCATTACAAGTAGTTGCTTCGAATGGATCAACCTTTAGGGATAGCGAACAAATCGAGGTCTCCCCACACTCCATAAAGAGCCCTCCTGTTGTTCTTTTATTATTGACGGGTCACGGTCCTGATTGAGAGAACGTCGTGCTTCATAGATTGGTCAACCAATTCAGCGAAGGCGGTGGTTCGGCGATTTGCGGCCCTCAAAGGAACGAACCAATGTCCTGCACGATCAGCTTCCTGGCGTTCGCAAATTATGGGTCTGCGGCGGACTCCATTTCCGCGACCTCGATCAATTTGGCGCAGCTCGACGCCATTCCTGCTTCCTACGAGGCTAGGCACCGGAATGGACGAACAGCATAGGCGCCGGCGACGCCGAGGCCGCGCTCTCGGTGAACGGCCACGAGAAGCTCTGGCTTTGTCCAGTAAACGAGCCGTCTCTCTATCAAACGATTGCTGGAATGCCGCGCCGCGTCGCCCGCAACCATCATCCCGACGTCGGCATTCTTACTAATGATCCCATCGCCGGAGCTGGCGAGCGTCAGTTCGAGGCGACCGATGCGATCGTCTCGGCGGTCAAGACGTCATCGGGGTAAACTACGATCCGCATACGGCGAGGACTTCGCTCGCCAAGGTCCTGCTCGCGACTTGGCGGCGGTATCGTAAGCCCATCATGGTGTCCGAGACGAGCTGGCACGATGGCCACCCAATCCATCACCGGCGACATCCCAGCTTACATAAGGGAGGCTGGCTCCAGCATGTCATCGACCAGGTCGATGTTGCGAGATTCCATGGGGTCGTCGTGGTCGGGGTGTGCTGGTATCCGATCGTCGACTGCCCGCCCTGGCATGCGCCGTACTCTCGTAGCCGCTGGAGCCATGGTCTCATCCGTCGGACCTGTCGGTGGACCAAACCTTTCGGCCGAGATTGCATATTACATTTCCTAGCGGCTTTCCCCCGGAGGAAGCAGACCGCAATCCTCCATCTGCGAGTTGGAGGATTGCGGTCTCGGTCCCGCCAAAATCGGGACCGGTCCAAGTTACGGGATATCCGAAACATGGGAAGGGCAAGACCCGGGCGGACTTCTACCGCTTTTGGTCGGGCGCTCTACCCGTTATGCGGGGGGTAGTCCTTTCGAGTGACCCCGGAACGAATCACTTCGTGCTCCATTGAGTCGCATTCGTTTCATATCGAGGACGACCCGAGGAAGAGGGCGAACCGGTGAAGAAAACTCAGATAGCTATATGTGTCGGATTCTGATGGCCGGAATGACCGTCGTCTGGTGCAGCGTTGTCGTTAGCCGCCTGGCTGAATTTGCGTTGATGATTGATTGATCCATGGAAAAAGACCGTCGAACCTTCAAGCCCGTTCGGATACTTGTCGCCGGCAAGTACAAGACAGTTCACACCGTCTTGGGCGCCGGCAAGATGCTTTTGGATGAATGGCCGAATGAAACCGGTCCCGCACGCCACAGAGCCCAGATGACCGTTCTCGATGCCATGAATGAAGCAAAGTCGCCGGAGGAGGTTCGGTCGGCACTCCTGATTGCGGCCTCTGAGGCTCACCTGGATTACAAATAGGGCGAGGACGCTCGCTGTCTCTCGCTGTCTCTGGTTATCAGCTCGCTACCAGGAGCATGCATACCCCATACCGGGTGATCGGAAACATTCGACGACTTCGCCGGAGCGCGGTCGCGGGATCTCGAAGGCGCCGTCCGGAACTGAACGGAACCGGATAGTTTCCCCTTGGAAGGAGGTGGCATGAAAGAGGCCGCGCCCGCTGAGAGAACGGATCACTGAGATGCAGGTGATGATCGAGGGACAGTCACACTTCCAGCCTTTCGGCTTACCTTATTGGGGTTTCGCAGATCTCAACAAGGGAGTTGGAAGCATGACTGCCTCTTATGATTTCCATATCGGCGTCGAGGACCACAAATCCTACAGCCATCTGGTGGTGCAGGATTCGGCGGGTATAACGCTGCGCTCTGGTCGTGTGAAGAATGACCGCCCGTCGCTTGTTGGGTTCCTTGAGCGGTACCGTGAGAACTCGCATGCCGTTGTCGCGGCGACCCGCAACTGGATGGTGATGTACGATTGGCTCGACGACATTTGTGATGATGTCGTTCTCGCCCATCCATTGAAGGTGAAGGCTATCGCCGACGCCAAGATCAAGACCGACAAGATCAACGCCACGGTCTTGGCGCATCTGCTGCGCGCCGACCTGGTACCCGAAGCCTGGGCGCCAAGCGAGAAGTCACGGGAGCTGCGCGTCGCCCTGCGCGAGCGGATGTTTTACGTGCGGCTGCGCACAATGACCAAGAACCGGGTTGTTACCGTGTTTGACCGGTATCCGGAGCAGACAGCCCAGCTCAAGAAGCTCGGCGACCTGTTTGGCAAAGCGGGCCGTGTCCAACTGGCACAGGTCAACGTCTCGGAAATCGACCGCATTCAGATCGACCGCGGCCTCGAGTTCATCGGCGACATCAATGAACGGATCAAACAGTCGGAGACGACGATCCGGGCGATGACCAAGGCCAATGCCAATGTGAAGCTGTTGAAGACGATCCCCGGCATTGGCGAGTTCTTCGCCCGGCTGATCGATGCGGAGATCGACGACGTCCGCCGCTTCCGCAATGCCAAGAAGCTTGCCGCCTATGCCGGGCTTGTGCCGTCGACCTATTCGAGCGGCGGCAAGACCTATCATCGCAAGATCATCAGGCAGGGCAACAAGTGGCTGCGCTGGGCCTTCGTGGAAGCGGTTTCTCCCGCCATCGCCAGCGATGCGCAACTTCGTGCCCAATATGAACAATTGAAGATTAGAGGAACAAACAAGGCGCGGGTTGCCGTCGCGCGCAAGCTTTTGACGATCGCCTTCCAGATTCTGCGTGACCAGCGCGCTTACGAGCCGCGCAGCACCGCAACGGAAGGCGCGTCGACGATATCCCGGTTGTCCTGATGATGTGCTAGCGAGCCCGGCAGGACTGGGCTGCGCTCATTTAGGAGAATGGGAAACCGGGAGCCGAACGCCACTCTGTGACCGAAGCCGAGAGGCATCAGGGTCACGAATTGGAGCATGGTTCAAGAACCGAAGGACATGTTTGTCCAGCGGACGAGAGACTTTAGTCGATCGGCGAAAATGCCGGTCAAATAACAACAGAACCCAAGGAAAAGCCCGCAAATGCTGGTGTTTTACCCCTTGTGTTCTTTCATTGGAGAACAGTCATGGCCGAGGACAGGAAGATCGTCGAAGTGACGGTGACGAACGATGTCGGAGAACAGGTTCCCGTCGGCATCATGAATGCGAAGCAGGCCCTATCTCTTCCCGAGGAGATGGAAGTTACCGTTTCCCACCCCGATCGCGAGACCGGAACAAACGACGAATTGATGGGTCGGGACGAGCTTCGAACTCTGACGGAGGCTTGGATAGCGCCAGTCAGGATCCGGTTTCCGGCGCCCATAGGTGAAGATGCTGAGGATCGCTCAGAGGAAGCGAGGGCCGCCGTCCGCAACGTGCTGGAGGAAATCGTGGCCTCGGCAAACGAGGCCGGCTGGGCGACACGGGAAATCACCGACGCTTTAATTGAGGTGGTTCGATCGCTAACGGATGCCAACCAGGCCGATCCGGATCCGGCTGATGATCCTTTAGGCCGCGACCCTATTCGGGAACAGATCGGCCGTGGCGAACAGTACGATTGAATCCTCCCTCGATGGGGAAGCCTCTCAGTGGGCCCTTTACGGAAAATTAACTAGCTGCAACGATCCCGGCCGCAGCCGCTCGAAGGATGCATGTCATCGTCCAGCACCGCCGGACGTCTCCCGGGTGATGGACCTATCAATGGTCTGCAGGGGATCTAAGCCTCGGAGTCAAAGGCCGACATGCGCTTTACTGACCAATATAGGGAACTTACCCGCCTCCCAGGTGTTTGTGGGAATTGCGCCAATCGCGCTCCGGAGTATTCGGTGAGCAAGCACATTGAGACAGGGGCGCCGGTTGATGCGGTGAATGAGCAGGGGCGGGGACGCGCTGCCGAAACGCCGAACGAGATACCCGCAAAGGGATTGAAGGACGTGCTCTATAGGGTGACGTCGGGTGTCCTAGAGGACCGCGTAACGTTGATTGCTGCCGGCGTAACCTACTATCTGCTTCTCGCATTGTTCCCGGCGCTCGGCGCACTGGTCTCGCTCTATGGCTTCGTCGCAGATACAACGACCATCGCCACTCACATCGGCTTCCTTTCACAGCTTTTCCCGCGTGGGTCCTTTGATCTCATCAACAACCAGTTGACGGCGCTGACAGAGCAGAAGCCCCAGACCCTCAGCATCGGCTTTGTGACCGGGCTGGTTATCGCATTGTGGAGCGCAAACAACGGCATCAAGGCTCTCTGCGACGCGATGAACGTTGCTTACAAAGAAGCGGAATCGAGAGGCTTCATTCGATACAACTTGATTTCACTCGTCTTTACGTTTGGTGCTGTTGTCATCGCCGCCGCATTGATCGCTGCCATCGGCGTCGTGCCCGCGGTGCTCAGCTACCTCTGGCTTGATCGCTGGGCCGAAATCCTAATACGCCTCGCTCGTTGGCCTGCCATCCTGGGATTGACCCTGTCGGGGATCGTCCTGCTCTACCGCTATGGGCCAAGCCGCGAACAGGCAAAGCTGCGCTGGTTGAGCTGGGGAGCAGCGTTGACAACGCTGCTCTGGTTGCTCGCATCGATCGCATTTTCCTTCTACCTCGATCACTTTGCCAATTACAACGCCACCTATGGAACGTTGGGCGCGCTCATCGCATTCATGGTATGGGTCTGGATATTGATCATTATCCTCATCGTCGGAGCGGAGCTGAATGCGGAGCTCGAGCATCAGACCGCAAAGGATTCGACGGTCGGCCCGCCGCGACCGATGGGCGAACGAGGCGCGCATGTTGCCGATACCATTGGAAGAAACTCCGATTGACAGCGGCGCCCCCTGTCAAGCAGCACCGGACGCAGAGTTGGAACTTGGCCTTTTGACGAGGCACGAGCCCGAATTTGGATTTCATTGGATCGCTGTATAGCGATTGAAGGCCTCTTGTGGCGCCCGGTGCGACCCAATGGCATCACGCCTATTGTGGGAACAACGCTGAGGCTGCAGCAACCTCGGTGCGCATCGCCTCCAGCGAACTCCGGAGAACCCGAATGTCGGCACTGAAAGCGGGTGCGGCATCGTGCTCCTCCCAGTACAAAAGCGTGTCGTGCCAACCTGCAGCCGTTTGGAGCAGGCCCCGCATCCGCTGCAGGGTCCGCTCGTCCATCTGCATCCCGGCTCTTTCCGCGTTGTTGGCAAGTTCGACGAGATCGTTCGCCTCCGTCCCCCAGATCGGCAACGCGATCCGATCTCCTTTTCGATGTCGCCGATCTGAACTTGTTCCATCTCGGCCAAATGCGGCTCCTTTTGAAAAATCTGACGCTTTAGATACGAACGACACTTGGGTCGTTTCCGCTCGCATCAGCTTCGGCGGAGATCGATGCGGCTTGTGACCACCGGCTTGCCGGTCTTCGGGTCCGTATCGATCGTGGTGAGACGCATGCCGGACGCTCCAATTTTTTCTATTGTCATCTGCGCTTTCCGATCCCCGTTCACGTCTTTCGCCCACGTGATGCCTAGGTTGATCGTGTCACCGGCACGCTTCCCGCTGAGGCCGGCAGTGCCAGTCCCGGCGCCGACATAGGATCCGGAATAGGTGGGGCCGTTCGCCTCGAGGTCTGCGGAGATCGCGCGGGAGAAGATGGCGAGGCTCGTGCATTTGCCGCCGAGGGACAGCGAGGCGGCTGTCGTATCCGACGTGAAGCGGCAGGTGACATTAATAGTCGGGGCGTTGACGCGAACCTTGACGGTGCCTTGTCCGCTCCAGCTTCCTGCAAGTGATTTAAGGAATGGGGCCTCGTCGGCATGGGCGATGCCCGACAGGAGCGCGAGCGCAGTGGTCGCAATCGACAGGGACTGCGTAACGTATCGGTTCATGAAATTGTCTTTCGGACCGCGGTCACCACGACGTCGGCGTACGCAGATCATGGAGGAAGGTATGATGGCTAACCTCGCCGCTACGCCTTTGTTCCAACCGCATCGAAAGTGTCTCTGAACGGCTATGTTGGGTGCTATAGGAGAGGGCTCTTGCTTCCCTCGGCGTCGCATCGGTTCAATTCCTCAGCAAAGGTCGTTTGCATCCCGAGCACCGAGCTGAACGAACTCCCTGCCGTCGCTAGCAGCCGGAAGACTGGTAGAGGTGTCTATAATCTGCCAGGCCCAGCCTGCTCTTCAACCACGATGTAGCGCTTGCTCTGACCAGCGCTCGTACAGGATCTGAGTAGCCGACTTCAGACATTTGAGACCACCGCCCCGATGACGATCAGCCCTGCCATTGCCACGCAGATGCTCCACAAGACTGCTGCAACCCGAGCGTCCATCTGTGGCCAGGACGACCGGCTCTCGGCGGGAACGTGGCGCGATGAGGCATCCTGAACTCTTGCCATGAATGCCTCCTATACCCGATCTTTGGGTGGTTCGTCCCTAGCGCTACGCAGGCCCTTCTCGGCCTGTTCCTTCAGCTTGTCACGAGATTCGTCCGCCGTCTTCGGATCGGTTCGGGCGGCATCACTAGCGGGATCGGTCTTCTCTTCGGTCATCAACGCATCTCCTATGGCTCCTTGTCTAACTAGGGGGGAGGCACATCGTTCCGGATAAAGCGGCTGCCGTCTGGGTTAGTCACTGGCACCCGGACGCAGGGCTCTATTGCGGGTAGCGCGCATTCAGCTCAAACGCCTTGAACGCGCCGTCGGCTCCAGAAACGTGGGGCGATCGGCCGGCGTGCTGGAACTGCGAATCCAAAGGACGAGCTGGTGAAGCAGCAACTGCGTATTCGCAGAGGGCAAGAGGCAACCAGGCGTCGCATCTGTGCGGAGCGCGACGCCTGGCTGTCTTAGGCCCGCATGATGGGATACGGCCTGCCCCTCAATCGCCAAGTCTCCGTTTGGTTCCGTCGCGGGGCAGCCACGGAGATTTAGCGGGCGGGCCTGTGAGGCGCGGTTGCGTCTTATCGATCCGTTAACCATTTCCGCCAAGTGTGATCACTCGGCGATTCGTCCGCTCTCGA
Source organism: Arminella tubonensis (assembly GCF_003240585.1). Taxonomy (GTDB): domain Bacteria; phylum Pseudomonadota; class Alphaproteobacteria; order Rhizobiales; family Rhizobiaceae; genus Rhizobium; species Rhizobium tubonense. The sequence continues at coordinate 605 of NZ_PCDP01000019.1, read as the reverse complement.
AGGAATGCACCAATGTCCCGCACCGTATGCCTTCTGGCTTTTACAACGACCATGGTGTGTTTCCCGCTCGCCGCTTCGGCTGCCTCGGGGGCAGAACCAATCTCCGCGACGTCGATCAATGCAGCCCGGCTTGACGCCATCCCCGCCTCTTATGAGCCTGCGCCCAATAACGTAGATCCAATCGCAACAGGTAGCATCGGCGCATCAGCGACGTCCGCGCAGGTCGCAACGCTCGTACGGAAGTCCGAAGCAGAGGTACCATCGGCAGCGGTCGCGAAGCTTCAGGTTCTTCTCGACCGGGCCGGAGCATCTCCGGGCGTCATCGACGGTTTGGACGGCGCCAATTTTCGCAACGCCGTCTCAGCGTTCGAAGCGATGAAGCGGCTGCCGGAAGACGCCAAGATTGGGCCCCAGGTCATCGCCGCGATTGACGGCGTCAATCAGGTCATTGGCAGTTACGTGATTGAAGCGCAGGACATCGCGGTGGTCGTCGGCCCGATCCCCAAGGATTATGCTCGGATGGCGGAGATGAAATACCTCGGATATGCGACAGTCACCGAAGGATTGGCCGAGCGTTTCCACATGGGAGAGGATCTATTAAAGGC
>NZ_PCDP01000016.1 GCF_003240585.1 Arminella tubonensis | reverse complement strand
GCCAGCACCTGGCTTTCGACGTCGCGGCCCATCGAGACGTAGTCTTCCGCACTTTGCGAATGGGTGACCCGCACCGTGTCCTGCTCGATGATCGGGCCTTCGTCGAGGTCGGCGGTGACATAATGGGCCGTGGCGCCGATCAGCTTGACGCCGCGCTCATAGGCCTGCTTGTACGGGTTGGCGCCCTTGAATGACGGCAGGAACGAGTGGTGGATGTTGATGATCCGCCCCGACATCGTCCGGCACATCGCATCCGACAGCACCTGCATGTAGCGCGCCAGCACGATCAGCTCGGTGCCGCCCTGTTCGGCGATCTCGAGGATCTGCGCCTCGGCCTGCGGCTTGTTCTCCTTCGTCACCTTGATGTGGTGGAACGGAATGTCGTGGTTGACCACCACCTTCTGGTATTCGAAGTGGTTGGACACCACGCCGACGATATCGATCGGCAGCGCGCCGATCTTCCAGCGATAGAGCAGGTCGTTGAGACAATGGCC
>NZ_PCDP01000058.1 GCF_003240585.1 Arminella tubonensis | reverse complement strand
AACTTGACAGGCACATCCTTGCTGACGAGCTTGGCGAGCTCTTCGGCGTCCCAGTTGGTCAACCGCACGCAACCGTGCGAACCGGTCTTGTCGATCCGGCTCGGGTCTGGTGTGCCATGGATACCGAACGTCGGCTCGGAAAGATCGATCCAGACGGAGCCGACCGGGCCGTTGGGACCCGGAGGCAGGGTCAGGACCTTGTCGTTGTCGCCCTGCTTGAAGTTGACGTTGGGGTTGTAGGTGTAGTTTGGGTTCAAGACGACGGTTTTGATCGTATGCGTTCCGGTTGGCGACGGATTGGATTCACTGCCGATCGTCGCCGGATCGACAACCAGCAAAGAGCCGTCTTCGGCATAGGCGCGGAGCTGGCCCTTTGCCTTGTCCACCTCGATGCGAACCGCCTTTCCGGCACGGTTTGCACCCAGGTCTGCGACGAATATCGTCTCGCCTTGACGAAATTGTGCGCCTGGGTTGATGGCCTTTAATAGATCCTCTCCCATGTGGAAACGCTCGGCCAATCCTTCGGTGACTGTCGCATATCCGAGGTATTTCATCTCCGCCATCCGAGCATAATCCTTGGGGATCGGGCCGACGACCACCGCGA
>NZ_PCDP01000046.1 GCF_003240585.1 Arminella tubonensis | reverse complement strand
AGTTGGCCCATTGCTGCCATTCGGGAACAGTCATGGTTGCGGTTCGAACTCTACCGCGATTTGCCCTGAAGCATCCTGTTTTCGTAGTTTGACGGAAGCGGGCACGATCACCGCCTCCGATATCGAGAATTTCACTCTCAGCTTCTTATCGCCTTCCCAGAGGACAGAGGGGGAATTCTCGATAATGCCATCCCGCAACGCAAAAGTGGCACACTCGGCTTCAAACACGGCCGTGTCGCTCGCGCTCTCTTTATCCGGTGGCGTTCCAACTGGAACGACGGTGAGCCGGTCGTAGCAATATGGAGAAATTGCGCCGCCGCCTGTCCATGTAGTCAATACGGCCTTGACGGTTCCGGAAGGAGAAGTCACGAAAGTAGTGGCGTCAGGTTCGAAGGCGGATGTGCCGCCGTCTAACGCGAAACCCAGAAGAAGGAAGAGAATGGTACCAAACCCGATAACGGCAAGCCCAGCTGTCACTACACGGAAACCGGTTTTGATCATCACATTCTTTCCACGTCCGGGGTTTGCGCACTGCGAAAAAGGCATCTTCCGGAGTTGGGCGATTTCGTTGAAAAACTCAGTCGTTGCCAGCACAGCAAAACGCTGGTTCA
>NZ_PCDP01000063.1 GCF_003240585.1 Arminella tubonensis | reverse complement strand
GGCCTGCGGTTGCGGCAGGCCGAAGGCTTTCTGAAATCGATACTGCAATTGATGGGGTTGGCACTCCCTTCCCCGATCATACCACGCTCAGCCGTCGGGCACGGACGTGGCAATCGCTCAGCAAACGGCCTGATCAGCGGAGCCAACCGGGCGGGCCGGTGCATATTCTTGTCGACAGCACCGGCCTTCAGATCTACGGCGCGGGCCAGTGGCTGGAGGAAAAGCATGCCGGCAGATCTCGTCGCAGTTGGCGCAAGCTGCATCTGGCGCTGGATGCCGACAGCGGCGAGATCATCGCCCACACGATGACCGACCAGGATACGGCCGATGCCTCCCAAGTGAAGCCGTTACTCGACCAGATCGGCAGTTCAATCGGACAGTTCACCGCTGATGGCGCCTACGATGGAAAGCCCACCTACGACGCGATCATAAACCACAGTATTGACGCTGCCATCGCCATTCCGCCACGTATCAACGCAGTCGAACCGGCGGGAAATCAACCTCCAAGCCAAAGGGATCTGCATATCGCCGCGATCAGCAGAGACGGCCGGATGAATTGGCAAGCTTCCACCGGATACGGTAAGCGCGCGCGGGTCGAGACCGCCATCGGACGCTACAAATCG
>NZ_PCDP01000072.1 GCF_003240585.1 Arminella tubonensis | reverse complement strand
CACGTCATCCCGCTCTATACGCCGGAATGCCGCCAATGCCCCTCTTGCCTCTCGCGCAAGACGAACCTCTGCACCGCGATCCGCTCGACCCAGGGCCAGGGCGTCATGCCCGACGGCACGTCGCGCTTTTCGATCGGCAAGGACAAGATCCATCATTACATGGGCTGCTCGACGTTCGCCAACTACACGGTCCTCCCTGAGATCGCGGTCGCCAAGGTCAACCCCGACGCCCCCTTCGACAAGATCTGCTATATCGGCTGCGGCGTGACGACCGGCATCGGCGCCGTCATCAACACCGCCAAAGTCGAAATGGGCGCGACGGCGATCGTCTTCGGTCTCGGCGGCATCGGTTTGAACGTCATCCAGGGCCTGCAGCTTGCCGGCGCCGACATGATCATCGGCGTTGATCTCAACAACGACAAGAAGGCCTGGGGCGAGCGCTTCGGCATGACCCATTTCGTCAACCCGAAGGAAGTCGGCGACGACATCGTTCCCTATCTCGTCAACATGACCAAGCGTGGGGCCGATCAGATCGGCGGCGCTGACTACACATTCGACTGCACCGGCAATACCAGGGTCATGCGCCAGGCGCTTGAGGCATCGCATCGCGGCTGGGGCAAATCCGTGGTCATCGGCGTTGCCGGCGCCGGCCAGGAAATTTC
>NZ_PCDP01000025.1 GCF_003240585.1 Arminella tubonensis | reverse complement strand
TTTGGTCGTCTGGTTGCTGTTTGCTACGATCTGGAGCGTGGCCATGACTCTTCTCCTTCCGGCTCTGCGGAAAACATTCTCATGCCATTGATGGGGTGATAATCGAGGAAGGGAGGGAAGGATTATCCAGCGTGGCTGGACAATCCCCGTTCCAGCATGCCCCGTTCCGACGTCGCCGCATCCTTCGTGTCGATCTCGGGTTCGACCGACATGCCCGAACGGAGCAGGCCGCTCAGGGCCTCGTCATCGATGACGATCTTGACCGGTATGCGCTGGACGATCTTGGTGAAATTGCCGGTCGCATTGTCTGGCGGCAGCAACGAGAATTCGAGCCCGCTTGCCGGCGACAGGCTGTCGACGTGGCCTTTGATGGCAACATCCGGAAAGCTGTCGACCCTGATCTCGACCGGCTGCCCTGCCCGGACATGGGTAAGCTGCGTTTCCTTGAAATTGGCAACGATGTAGACCGAGTGCAGAGGCACCACGGCCATCAACTGCGTTCCCGATGTGACGAACTGGCCGACGCGGATCGAGCGGGCGCCAACGGTACCGTCCACTGCCGCGACGATGTCCGTGTAGGAAAGATTGAGTTCTGCCTGATGGGCTGTCGCGGCGGCGCGATCGCGCTGGGCAACGGCCTGGTCACGCTGGGTCTGCAGCACCGGAACCTTGTTCTCGGCTGCCACGAGAGCGGCTTCGTCGCGTTCGACGGCCGCAGCGGCCTGGTCCTTGA
>NZ_PCDP01000076.1 GCF_003240585.1 Arminella tubonensis | reverse complement strand
CTCGCAAAAAAATGGTAGGGCCTGCCGCCAAGCGTGAAGCCGTCACGCATCTGAGGGCCGTGATGGGCCTTTCGGAACGGCGGGCCTGCCAGATTATATCCGCTGACCGCAAGTCGATCCGCTACCGGTCCTGCCGACCGCCGGAGGTCGAATTGCGAGCGAAGCTGCGCGACTTGGCGAACGAGCGACGACGTTTCGGATACCGACGGCTGTTCGTCTTGCTTCGGCGGGATGGAGAGCCGTCCGGCGTCAATCGCATATACCGGCTGTATCGAGAGGAAGGTCTTTCCGTGCGCAAGCGCAAAGCCAGGCGACGTGCTGTCGGCACGCGTGCGCCGATCCTGGTCGAAGCGAAGGCAAATGCCCGCTGGTCACTGGATTTCGTCCACGACCAGTTTGCCTGCGGCAGACGCTTTCGCGTTCTCAACATTGTCGATGACGTGACGCGCGAATGCCTGGCGGCGATCCCGGACACCTCGATCTCCGGCCGTCGTGTCGCGCGAGAGCTGACGACGCTGGTCGAACGGCGAGGCAAACCCGGAATGATCGTCTCCGACAACGGCACCGAACTCACCTCGAATGCCATCCTTACGTGGTCGAAGGATCATAAGGTCGAGTGGCACTACATCGCGCCGGGAAGACCGATGCAGAATGGCTATGTCGAGAGCTTCAATGGCCGTATGCGCGACGAGTTGCTCAACGAGAGCCTCTTCTTCGGCCTCGACCATGCCCGAAGCGCCATTGCTGAATGGGCCGACGATTACAATAATTTCCGACCGCACTCATCGCTCGGATACCAGACCCCGGCAGGTTATGCCGGGATCATCGCCGCAACCGGCTCCAACGCTGCGCGAGATGGAAGCTTCGCGTTTCCGCCGGTTGCTTACACCGCGCCAATTGGCGTATCCAAAACCGCCGAGGCTCTAATCGCTGCCGGATGAAAGTTCAGTGGCAGGTCACTAAGGCAAACCATTTTGGCGTGTTCGTCAAGAAAAGAGGCCACACCTTCAGAAGCTTGACGCCTGATGATCCGGATCAGCGCACGCTTCAAGAGCTGAGGTCCAGCCCCTCGACTTTATCTTTCAAGGCGGCCTTTCTTGAATTCAGATATCAAATCGTTGTTGACGAAGTTCGCTACAGCATGAATGCGCACGGCGAAGATATCGAGTGCTCTTATGCAAGCGAAGCGACGTACCGTCGATGGAACGCAGATGCCTTGCTTAAGCTAGCGGCTTACTTGGCTTTGCGGCGAAAAGCGTCTTGGGAGTTGCGAGGAAGCAAAGCAACCGAGGATCCGGGACAACAAATTCAAGAGGTTGATTGGTCTCACGGTGACCTATAAAAAAGGCACAGACCTCTTCATTGCCGGATGAATTCTGTCTTTGCTCTGCGATCCATTCGCTTACATTGTTCGTGATCGTCTTTTTATGGCGATCTTTTTGGCGAGAGAGATCGACGGAGATGCTGAAACGGCTTCCCCACCTCCCCTTCTCTTTATCGTTTGTTGGGGTTTGCCACCAACCGCGGCGCAAGAAAACCGTCAGGATGTTGTCGACTCCAATTGTTGCGGCGTCCGTAGCTACTGGACCGAAAAATATACAGTGCGAAGGAATTTCTGGAGGACCCATCTCGCCATAATTGAGAAGGCGCCAAAACAGTCGCTTATAGCTTTCGGGCTTCCAATTGAGAATTTCCAACTTCTCATGATGCTGTTTTGGAAACATCACGTAGCTTCGTGCGATCATGTTGAAGGTGCCGTCACTACGAGGGCGCTGGAGATTAGAACCGACATCGCGGTTTGTCGTTGGCATTGTCGCAGCGACGCTGGCTGTCGATACCTTTTCGTCTTCATCACGTAGCTCAAGGAGGCGCAACTTTTTTGGCATCCCATCGCTATGGCGCCCGATATAAACGGCGCCGCCCCTCAATCGCCGAAACTCCGCGCCATCGCAGTCAACGTCATGCGATCCCTCGATCCGAAAATGAGGCGACATTTTGAATGTCCGCTTCGGGTCCCAAGCAACCGAATTCATCTCCGCATCGCATCCGATACACATCCATCGTAGCTTCCTAAGAGCTGGCTCGATAACGAGTTCATCGGCGGCGTGAGTGAAGTTCGTTCCATAAATTCTTGCGTGTTCTGGCATGATGGACCTCTTTTTCGCCATCTCTAACCAACACGCTTTGATGATGTCTTAAAGGCTGCATTCTGAAAACGAAAAACGGGACCGAACTGGGAAGCCGGTATCCCCGCTCGCACGACTTTAAAGGAGATGGGCAGGTCTGTGATAATATTTGAATGAGATTAATTGCGAACCGATTCGATGTAACCCAAGAATCGAATATTGAAAGCGCTGTGAACTGTGGGCATCGATGTCCTGGGAGCTCGACGTTGGTGCTGAACCCCATAAGATCTAGCCGAGCGAAGCTAGGCCGTTGCTCCTGGGCGTAATCGCCGTTCGTAGTTCAAAAGAATCCAGGGAGATCGCTTGCCGGAAGAAATGGACAGTTACTCAACCGTTGTTTTCATCGACACGATGGTTGTACTGGAAAGCCATCCTTTGGCTCAATTGCCATGGCAAGAGATCGATATCGCCGGACCTATCTTGCTTCTTGTGTTGCCTCAGGTCCAATCCGAAATCGACAAACGCAAACGAGATGGCCGACTAGCGGAAAGGGCTCGTGCCTTCAGTCGGTTGATTGCGCCATCGGTTGTCGAGCGGAAACCGGTTCGAATTGCCGACAAACGTGTGGTCGTCGACATTGCTTTGGCTGCCTGCGACCCCGTTGACTATGAGCGCCTTGACCTTGATCGTAACGAAGGCGACCACAGAGTGGTTGGTCAGATGCTCAATGTCAGAGGTATTGATCTTGCGCGATCAATTCTGATCAGCCACGACGTGAACCCGATTGCAGTGGCAATACGGCATGATCTCCGGACATTGCTCCTTCCTGAGCATTGGCTGCTGCCGCCTGAGATGGGTGCGAAAGAGAAGGAGAACCTGCGTCTTAAAGCGGAAGTTAAAGACCTGAAAAGAAACCAGCCTGAGATCAAACTCACGCTTGAAGTAGAGCTGCCAGATGACTTCAAAGCACTGATTGTTTCGCCACTCGATGAACACGAACACTACGATCTAGCGAACGCTGTCCGTGCCCGCTTCGTAGTCGACAGACCTGAGGACCATCAGGATAGACATATCCCGGATTTTATCGCTGGGTTTTCAGGTGATGGTAGCCATCGAAAATACCGCGATGAAACGATACCGAGTTGGGTAAAGCAACTGTCGGCAAGCCTCCAGACGATATCCAACCAGCTACGGTTTACTATAACTATCGAGAACGTTGGGCCAGTCACCGCCAATGGTCTTGTCGCTGAGGTCACTATAGGAGGAGGCCGCTTCGACACCGTATTTCATGCAAGTGACGTGGGGGCACCTCGGCCTCCAAAGCGTCAAAATATTTTTGCCATTCCCGTGCCAAACCACATGCCCTTTCCCAGAAACCCTGGCGATCATGAGCTTCACTGGGGTGTCAAGCCAGGCCGTAGTCCGTACGGCGAATTGCATTGCAAGGAATTTCGCCAAGGTCGACGCGTCGACGTAGTGGCCTTTATGGAGGTACAGCCCTTGGCAACGAACGACCTGTCAATCGCAGTGAGGGTTACAGCCTCGAATCTACATGGCGATGTTCAAGAGACCTGGGCGAAAACGCTGGCGATCCGTAAAGCGCATTTTTCTGAGCTGTTTGATACGGGGAAGCTAAGGTTCCTGGGTGACTATCCGTTAAAGGAGCGGCTGCAAACGGCAGCAGGCACTCGGGACAGAAGTTGGATAAGGTTCCCAGAGCGCGAGTAGCGGGACGCTCCAATCCGATTGGCGCCGATCGCAGGAGCCGGTTGCAGTCTTACGAGTATGATCGAGTTATCTGGACCTGTACCAGCACTCGCTAAGTTGCCTTGGATTGAGTATGGCCCCCGCCGATGATAGCTTCATCTATCGACAAAGATAAAACCAGTTCCACTTGATCTATAGCCTTCCGATCCGCCTAGCGATAGCGTCGCGCACAACATTGAGGTTTAAGATGCGGCCCCAAAAGGCAATTTGCAATTTTCATGTCAATAGCTCCAGGCTTATTGAGCCTACGGATCGAATTGCCTTAAAAACCCAGCTCCTGAACATTCACCTCCACCCTTGCTGGCGGAGTTGGTCCATACGACTGTAAGTTCGTTTACGGAAAGCTCGTCGCGACTGACGACGATGTTTGTATCCCTCATATTCTGCGTGCTGACCTTGGGCTTAAACCCGTGCGGGGGTTGCGCGAATGACCTCCTGCCATTCTGCCGGGCTTCCCGTCGCCGTCGAATTGCATAATGACGAACTCCCGCTGAGCTTCTTGTCTCGCGTCGCAAAAGCGAACGGTTTCCAATCACTCGTCGAGTTCTGTGATATTGTGGGTCTGGACAAACTAAAAGTGCGGTCCGGCAACGAGCGGACACTGTCAAAACTCGCGGTTTGGACTGGCGTACCAGTCAGCCGTCTCGCACGCTTCGCGATTGGCCCCGGAAGGATGTTGAACTTCGGTGGCCAAGCTTTAAGGCGACATCAAATGTACACTATGGGCATGCGGTTTTGCCCAGCCTGCGTTGCAGACGACTTGTGCAAAGGAACGCGGCGGTCGGGCGTCAGGCCCTATCTCCGGGCTTCACACATTTTGAAGGTCGTGGTCGATTGTCCCACTCATGGTGTGCCGCTTCAATATCGGCCGGACGAGATTGAATTTGGCGACGATCTCGTTGGGAACAAGCCCGCCATCGTTGAAACATCGGAATTGCGATTGGTGCGAATTCCGCATCCTGCCAATGCCTATTTTGCATCTCGAATTGGTGGCCAACCGGGATCAGAGTTCCTCGACATGATCCCCGCCTACCTAGCACTTGAGCTGTGTGAGGTCCTCGGTGAACTCGATCGCGTTGCTCGCAGCGCTTCGCTATCGAAAGAGACGCCATTCAGTAAAGAGAGCGAGAACCAGATTTTCAGGGGCTTCGATATCGCAAAGATTGGACTGCCTGCGATCTCCATTTTCCTTTCGAACCATGTTCAAACAGCAATCCATCAAGGCCGCTCCCTTCGCTTTGTTTATTCACCAGTCTGGCAATGGCTCAAGAATGAAGGTGAGAACCCGGCCTACAGCGCCTTGTTCAGTTTTTTCCGAGACCACGCGCAGGCGAATGTGCCAATCTCAAGAGGGCAAGCGTTTTTCGGTGCCTGAGAACTCGCAAGTTCTATTCGATGAAGACGGCCGCGATAGATTTGGCATTCGGGAAACACATGTGATCGCTCTCCTTGAGCAGAGTAGCAATCTCCTCAATCCGAATTACGAGACCGGCGCATCGATGGCAAGGTGTTGCGATCTCCCAACAGGACCAACCGCGCCTGACCCCGGTCGAAGCCGCCAGCTATATCGGTTGCTCGGTCAAACAGTTGGAACTCTGGTTTAAGAAGGGAATGCTAATCCGAAGGCCCCCGACCTCGAAACGGTCGTGGTACGTTTGCGAGTGGAAGTCCACCTGTTCTTAGAAAGGCTAAAGTTAAGTTCCAACAAAGCGCTGCAAACTCCTAATATAATTAGCATTCTTGAGGAAAACCACGTGTGCGGCGTCGCCGAACGGAACAGCGAATTAAGGAGCTTACTGCCTTTGGTGGGCCATAAAATCCTTGGCGTAACGAGCAACTGCCAATGCGCATTCAGCATTCATTGAAGCCAAATTTCCACCCAGCATCGCCAAGCTGTCCTTTAAGCGTGCCGCGACAACCCTCAGGTCAAACACGATTTTCTTGCTCTCGACTTTTGTCGCCACGGCGACTCACGTGGCTGGGGTCAATCGGCGCGACTGCACCGTTGCCCGTCAGACTTTGAGATGACGGCGGAGAGCGTGTTCAGCCACCGACGGCACGTCTTGCCCACTCTCCTCGACAGCTCTGTCCAGAGCTCGAAGCGTATCGATACTTTGGCGCACGGCCAGCGCTTCTGCCAGGCCCCTCTCACGCTTGATATCGCGATGCTACACTACCCACGCCTGTTGACTTATGCCGGTGCGGAGGAGTTTCCAACCGCCAAGATCCGTCGCACACAAGCTTCCCTTGCCTTTGCCTTCTAGGGAACGGTTTGTTCTCGTCACAATCATCGCAAGCTGCCCTACTTTTCCGCCTTGCGCCGATCCAAAATGCGGTCAACGCTTAAGAAACCGCAATCCGATCAGTAATCATGACAGCCATTGAAGAAACCTACGCCTCAACAACTGAGCCAGTTGTACTTGAGCGTTTCAGAGCATACGCCACTTACTTCCAATCCGTAAGCAACACCATTTTCAAATTCCGAGAGTCCTTTGGCACGGCCTACGACGTAAAAGGTGCCCATTCGCGGAGCAGCCGTCGCCAGGTATCGATGGAACTGTCTTCCATTCTCAACGGCCTCGAATGCACTTACCCCGTTCCCGAGCCAAGTGAGACGTTGGATCTAAAATTTAGCAGGACGAACTGGAATAGCCGGGCTAGGCTTCAAGCAGTTTGCGAAGGTATGCGGATCGTAGCAGAGATGCTGCAGTCCGTTGCTGACGAGCGAGAAAAGCCTGGCGTCTCTCCGCTGGAGATTCACGGCCGCGTTACGGCAGTCAAACTGATACTCGCGACGTTACTGGCGTTGATCGACGATCTTTGAGAGGACGCCGACACCACTCTGCGAAAGGTCGTTATTCTCTTTGCGATCGGCGGCGATCGGCGGAATCAGCAAGAAGGCAAAGATGCTCACATCCACCTCGAAGATCGAAAAAACCGAGTTAGGTTTGGTTGCTAGACCGCTGCCCTCAATCTTTCGGATCCGGGATGAATACCTCATCCCTCACCGACATGACGGCCCCGACTGGCGTCACATGGCGGTTCAGATGCCTGTCGACCAAATTTCGCACGTCGCCACCTATTCGCCGAGGAACCAATATGAGTTCGGCATCAAGGGCGGCGCATATTGCGTTCAGGGTGGTGACCTCTGGGTTCGCTTTTCCAGCCTCGATGATCGAGACCTTGCCTTGTGAGATGTCCGCAAGGTCTGCGACTTCGGCTTGGCTCATCTTTTTCGCCTCCCTCAAAATCCGAAACCTGCTGAAGTCCACTCCCTGTATCATTCGGCAGTCCCCCACATAAAAACATACCGTATAAAGTATATCACGGTCCGTGTATACCTTTAACGGTATAATCGAAAAGCAACCTCGATGGCTGCCGAGCGGTCTTTTACGCGGTTGTTATCGACGCGGATAGATTCTCGTTTGCGTAGACTCCCGAACAACTGAGGGGATGTCGCGGCTAAGACAGACGCCGTCCGCGGCAGCAGGAAAACACGACCTAAAAGCCTTCAATCCTCTTTCAATCCAACTGGCAGGGCATCCTCGTCTTCAAGCGGAGCGAACTTCAGACCCTTTTCGGAGATTTTATTTTCCGTGAGCGTGGCGGCGATCGAGGCCCTGCCCGTCTTTCGGTTGAGCCTCACGGAGCAATAGTAGGACCCCTCTCCCGCGAAACCGAAAAACGTCGTTTGAACCACGTCTCTTTCTGCCATCGTAGATGCAATCGGGTGGTCGCAGGCATCGCTTCGAGCACGCCGCTCATTTCGAACGACACAGGCGTTGCACAAAGCCGCGGTCGTCCATGTTGCTTTGGGCTCACCAATGAGCTCGATACCCAACTCCCGAGTTTTGATCACGTCATCGACCATGTAGAGATCGTTGGGACCAGCGGCCAGCAACTTCAGCATCACCCGCTCAGGAATGAAGCCTACCTCACCCATCTGCGCTCCGAGCTTTATCATTCGCGCCACGGCCTGAAGACCGCTGCTGTACGTGGCCTCTAGTTCAAGACCGGAATAGGTCTTGCCAATTGCGATGAGATATGGGGCGTGGAATCCCAGGCGACCGCCGACATGCAGCTTTCGCTTCGGGAGATAGATCTCCTCCCACTCACTGCCACCCATAAACGTGATGGCGCAGGCGGAGTAGCAGGAAGCACCATTTGCGATGACGGTCGTGACGTTTCGCCCGGCCAACCACTCGGCGATTGACAAGCCTTCCAGGAAGTCGCCACCGGCGCTATCAAGGCAGAGCGAGGAACCTCTGGACGCGAAGGCCTTCAACCTATCAAGATCACCGGAAGCGATTGCTCCGGAAAGTGCGACCTGGCATTCAGCCCTGTCAACCTTCGCGATCACTGCAGCGGTCGCAAAGACTGGGCAGAGGCCCGAGCAAACGGTGACAAACAACGCTAAAATAATGGCGAGTGGCCTGTCTATGGAACGATCGAACCTAACGTTCTTCACGGCGCGTTCTCTTCGATGTCGTTGTAGCAAGCGTCAAGCGGACCGACCTCACGCTTCCCAACCTCGCTCCAGATCCCCTGAGCGAAATCGAAATATTCCATGAAGCACTTGCCGCTGTCGTAGGATCCCCACTGCGCGACCATCAATCGACTGTCAATATGGTACTTGAGCGTGAGGTACGTGTTGTCCTCGCCACCTCGTGGGAAATCATAGGGTTGCCCAGTTCTGTTGTTTGCAACGACCACAGCTGAACAGCCTGTGCCACACCCGAACTGAATCACAGAAAACTCACCGGCGAAGTCCGGTCCCTGAGCCATACCTTCGCGGATACGGGTCCGGAAGCTCTTGAAGTGCGCGTTCCGGCCGCTGAAATCAGGTTTCGCGGTTTTGCCTCGGTAAACAGGTTGTGCGGGATAGTCCGTGGGATGGATTTGTCGTGGGGCGGGGGGCGGCGTCGGGGCGCTATCGGGAGAACCGCCAGGCCAATCAATTGGAGAGTAGTTGGGCGACATGACTTTATCCTCGCCCCAAATTGTTCCGAGATAGCCTTTCTCGCCAATGACAATTGCTGTCAGGGTTGCGATGTCGCCGATATTAGGGTCGGCTCCCTTGTTCCTTGAGGACTTGATCACCTCCGCCGAGATACTCGTTACGAATGTCGCCACGGTGTTCTGCCCCTTAATCTCATAGGAGTTGAACAGCGAGATCCCGCCATCGGGCGTTGATGATGCAGGCGGTCGATCCTTAAACCTGAAGCCATTGCTTCCGAGTTTTGTTCTAATTTCACTCAAAGTCGTCTTGCCGTATTTGAAACCGTCGTAATCCGCGAAGGCTCCAGCCATTTCGCCACCCCAATCCGATTCCAGGTAGACAATTTTGCCGGACGAGCGGTGGTAAGTCACCGAGAGATCGTTCCCCCCTGGCGTCTTATATTTCTCAACGGTGTGAGGGCCCATCGCCTGGCTGGAAACCGGGGGACTCCCCAAGCCGTCGAGCTCCTGGCGATTGCCACCGACAGAAACGCCGGACATTGACTGGGCTGCCGCGACGGAACTGATGATGATTAAGAGGGCACCAAGACCCCATGCCAGTGAATGGTTCATAGGACGACTTTCCGTTCTCGATGTATGCAACCCTAGTCCCTGACGGTGACGTCGATCCAACGCCCGGAACCTTGACTGCCGTAGATGTCGACATCGACCCACACGTTGCCACGAACGATCATGTTGGCAGCGTCTCGGGTCATCGTTCCGCTGCGAAGCATTAGTTCAAGCGCCTGACGATTGGCCGCGTCGGCAAAGAAAGAGTCGGTTTCATCGTCACGATCACGGACGCCGAACTCGTGGAAATTAGCTCGGTCCTGTCGGATGATTTGCCACGGCTGGGTCAACCTCGTGCCAGACGAATTGAAAAGGTCTGCCTCGCCGATAAAGGCTCGGTAGCTTTCGATCAATTGGTTTCTATGATTGGCTTTTACGCTCGACTGCGCATTTGCGGACCCCGCTAACGTTGCCGCGCTGATCAGAATAAAAAGTAGTTTTCGCATGATACCCCCTTTAAGCAGCCTTCATACCCAGAGTTGAAAAAGTTCGCTAGGCTTGAGGTCAAGTTTAGTTGTTGAAAGCGCGAAAAATTGCAGTCGGTCGAGGGAGGCTCAGTGCCTCTGCCGGACCGTATCCGGCGTTGAGCGGAGGGAGATTGCGGCAGGCTTCTGCGATCTACGGCAAGGACTCGGTGATCTGTGGGCTATTCGCCAGTTGGGGACGGGTACCAGAGGGCACACGCCTCGGCGGCCGGGCGGCATTCCAGGCATCGACTGCTCTCGCCGCGCATTCGACAGATTACTCATCGCGGGGGTCACATTCTGCACGCATCTTGAAAATGCCTGCATCCATCACGATCTCAAACAGGTAGTAGGAGCCTTTTAATGTTGTATCTCATCCCCGTCATGTGTGCTGTCGTGTGCACGTTTTTCGTTGCACGCTATTTCGCCGCCAAAACCCGGCTCGTCGAAAAAACCATCGAAGACACGATCGCCCGCAAGTTGTCGTCCTCAGGTCCAAGCGGGGCGCTAAACCGTTTGAAGGAAGAGAACGGCGTGATGCGCAATCTGCTTATCGACATGATCGAGAATGAGGCGTCCGTTCCAACGGCTGGCTCCAACACGCCATCTGAAGAACAAGCCCGAGCCATAAATGCCAGAATAGGAAGAAGACGGGAAATCTTTGGGGAAGCAATCTTCGTTCTTCAACAGACGGAGACATCGCCTACCCGTGACCACAATCTGAAATCTACTTTTGCCGAGCTTGCAGGCAAGAATCCCCGAATTTAATGCCTTGACCGCGGCGTGCAATTTTGACGCGATTGCTGCGAGAACACGAAGCGCAGCAACCGCCACGAGAGCAACCACCGCATCGCGATTGGGCCGGATAGCGACGCCGCAGAAACAGGAGCCGAGGGAAGTAGGTCGCATTCTTTTCCCTAAGGAATCCGTGCCGCCAGTTGCTGGGGCCGGGTCAACCCACTGCGCAATTGAGGCCCTTCGTCAATGGCCACACGTCCTGAGTTGAAGTACGCCAGTAGCCAAAAACCAATCATTCCATTCCATTGCATTCTGAATGCGCTGCTTCCGTATATTCGCCCCATGGCGCCGAACTACGAAATATTTGATCAGGTTGAAGTCGGCTCCGCTATGGTCATTTTCCGAGGATGTCGATCGCGGCCGCCCTCCAGTGTTCTGGATTCAAATCGAGCGACACGACTCCGTCATCAGCACTCGATAGAAGAGTATTTCCATCGTCTGAAACCGCAAGAGAACGGATGCCTGGCAAATCGTAAGCCCCAACAAGTTGCTTCTCAGTCAAATCAAATATTGCCAGGGAATTCTCGTTGCTGGATACGACGATCCTAGAAGCTTTCGTCGCGACAGCGGCATGCTTTAAAATCGTGGGTAATCCATCAGGGTCGCGGAGCGGATTTTCCATTAGCCCCACCTCGTCGCGAGGACTCGCCGGTGTGATCAGAACGGGTAAAAAGGATGCGGACGTCCTTATAGCGGAGCCGGTTCTGGTGTCGTAGCTGATACTTCCACAGATATTTGTATCCAATACATTAGCCAACAGCCGATGGTGGTTCGTGTCTAGGCTAGTTACTTGTAAGGCGTGCAGTTTTCCGGCAGCCGGGACATCCGAGATCAACGAAGGGCCAGATGCGAGATCGTAACATGCCATTTCTTGAGGCTCCCCCGATGTTTTCGGAATGCCTCCCACGGACGCTAGCCAAGCCTGACCATTTCCATCAACTGCCGCCCACTCTCCGTTTTGATAGAAAAATAGTTTTTCAATTCTTACCTTCGATAGTTGCTGGGTGCGCGAAGCAAAATTGTTGCCAGTGCGCGTGATGGTCACCACCCTCCCGTCATCAATGCCCATTATTGCAATCGAGCCAGTGGAATCTATTGCTAGCGACGTAACGGCATATGGATTTACATCATCCGGCAGCGGTACATCCTGATTGTTCCACAGCGCCCCAGATCCGCACATGGCGCAGATCCATGTTTTCCCATCTTGAGTTAAGGCTATTTGAGTTAGATCGGGGGATAGCTCCGTTCGGCCTGCAGCCAGAACTGTTGCTAAGGACCCAGATGAGCTGAGGTCCCAGAGAATGGTTCCATGACGGCTGTCTCCATCTTCGATTGCGCCTGCCGATGCGAAATAGCTCGCGTCCGGACTCCATGCCATTGCGAGAATGTTGTGAGTGTGAGCGCTAAGAACTTGGCAGTCGTTCACCCCATCCTGCTTGATTATGATCTCGTTCATATCGGTTGCATAGGCTACATATCCCCGAGGCGATATCGCTATTTCAGAATAACGTTTTGCGTTCGGATAGGCTCCCAAACAGTCGGTGGGCAGCATGTCTTGTAACTCTTGCTGCGTAGGTCCCTGCGCTGACGGCAAGGGAGCGGTCGGGGTGACGACTTGACTGTTGATATCAAGCAGACCGAATTTGCCATCTTGACCTAACTTGAGATGCGTCGCGTCTGTGAATGTTGGGTCTCGCGCATCGCCACCTACTGAGACTGAAAATGAATTCTTTCCGCCAAGCTCCTGAACCGTGATCGTCGTTTGACCGCCGACTTCGGCACAGGCTGTCGCAATGTGAGTTCCATCAGGGGAAAACGCAACGCCGTTTGCCTTTTGTCCGTCTGGGCATGGTAAATATCGCTTCACGCGACGCACTCTCGAAAGAGCTTCAAGGAGTGCCGCTTGAGCTTCCAGAGAGGGCTGAATGTCGAACGCGCGGACACTTGTTGCCAAAGCCGCATAGGGTTCCGTGATAACCTGTCTTCTAGCGTCAGCGGCAATCGCTTGGCTTTGAACCGTCACTAGTCGATCTATGGCTATGGCGCGTTGCCAATAAGAGAATGCCGCCAAGGCTAGAATTAAAGCGCCAATAAACCCAAGAACCATTCTCAGTGTTCGGTTAGCACGGCGATCCGCAAAGTTTTTTATTAAATTCCCGATGACATGGTCGGATGGGAGATCTTTTGGTCCTTTCGCAGGAAGCTCGTCTATCCATAGTCTGCTCAGGAGAGGAGCATAGCCGGAATTGGATGCGGCCGCGATGTCGAGGCCGTTTTGAATGTTGATAGAGATAATATCGCGGCCCGTGCCCAAGAAGGCTTCGACTTCCACCGGTACCCAGGTCGATTTGGCCAGTTCAGGGCTCGCGATGACGATCAACTTTCTGCTTCGGCGTAAAGCAGCGAGCAGCCGCTCTTTCAAAATGTCGCCAGCGACAGCGGATTCATCATCAAGAAAGCATCGAAAGTCCGCCTTCTTCAGTTCTGATGCGAGAGCGGACGCGTATCCCGTAGCATCGCTTCTCCGATAGGAAATAAAGAAATCGTACCCAAAAATAGTGCTCCAGTTTAATCCCCGCCGACTGGTCCGCGCGGCGACAAGCTGCTTGTCACTTTTGGTGCTGTCGTCCATTGTGCGGCCCCTTCTCGAGACAATCTAGAGTAGGACCAATCAAGTTACAACGGGACGTCGCCCTCCTCTAGCGGTGGCAAATAATCGCCGCGCGTTCCAGACTTCGGGGCACTCACGATGCCTATGAGTCTCCCCTAGAATTCAGATGTCAAAGCCTGGTCATCGTTGTGACAACAGACGAAAACTTTAGACGCACTGGCTGGTTCGGTATACAACTCTCGCGCAGAGCTAAGCGTGTGTCTGTGGCCTATATGGGGGAGCCGTGACGGCTGTAAATCTATGGATGCAC
This sequence comes from Arminella tubonensis, assembly GCF_003240585.1. Classification (GTDB taxonomy): domain Bacteria; phylum Pseudomonadota; class Alphaproteobacteria; order Rhizobiales; family Rhizobiaceae; genus Rhizobium; species Rhizobium tubonense. The sequence continues at coordinate 184,701 of NZ_PCDP01000076.1, read as the reverse complement.
TAAGGATTCATGTCGTCTGGGCAAAGCGCCGTCTAGGACAAAAGCCGAAAAAATCGAGCGCCTCACCGACAGCAACGGTAGCCCCACGATCCGCTGACTATGCAGAAAGAATATCTCGCCACTTTGACGGAATTGGGATGGAAAGAGACGGTGTCGCCCATCGAGTGCCTGTCAGATTTTGGTGTGAACCATGGATTGACGGTTCGGTCCTTCCACTCGCCATCGACTTCTCACGCGCCCGCTATAATGCCGTGATCCTCCTTTACGATGATGTGATGGCGGCGTCTGACGTAAAGAAGCATTGGGAATCCTATGTCGAAGGTATCCACAAACAGATAGCGGAGCGCGGGTCCGTAGATCTGTATATGGCGTTCGGAGATCCGGCGGGTGCATCGCCTCTCAGCCCAGACCTGGGTCGCGACAAGCAGTACTCCCGGCGGGACAGTTGGAAAAATTCCATAAGCCCAGAAGGACTTGGGACTCACCTGTTGCTTCACGCGGTTTTCAAAATCAGGGATCACTTGAAACGAGTGTTCAAAACAAGGAAGGATGAGCCTCTTTTTGTCAGCCACGCAAAGATTGACGGCGACGATACTGCCAGTTCGATTGTCGACTACGTTAACAGTAGGAATAACGACGTTCCCCTAGAGACGTTTTATGATGCAAAGGAACTATCACCTGGCGACAACTTCGCGAATGCATTCAAGGATGCCATTGACTCAGGAACGCTTCTTGCAATCGTCTCTGACGCTTACGACAGCAGGCCTTGGTGTGTGTTTGAATTGACTGAGGCAAAGCGAGCGAGACGTCCAATCGTCCTTGCGGATGTTGGACGTGTTCGTGTCAGCAGGACTTATCCCTATGGCGCAAACGTTCCGAAAGTGAGGATCAATCCCGTCGCCGGAGAAACAGCTTGGATCGAGCCCCTACTTGTCGAATGCCTCTCCGAGGGCCTCCGGTGTGACCTCTTCAATCTCGAGGTGTCAAGCCGCTTGGGCGTTACCGGCGACGATGTTATGGTGCTCCCGCGCCCTCCAGAGCTTTTCGATATCATCGATTGTGCCATTCAGCCGACGCGCGTGATATATCCTGATCCGCCGCTTGCTAGGTTAGAGGCCGAGCTAATAAACAAGGCACTTAAGCGAATGGCAGATGGAACCGTCATGCTTCAAACGCTGAGCGAGATATCATGAATGCGCTAGAAAACGTCCGCGTACAGATCTCCTTATCAGTTCCGCCGGACCATCTAAAGCTTGGGATACCGCCGCGCGAATTTGACCGCGCTCTGCTAGCGGTATGCATGGCGCTTGTACGTGCGGGCGCTATCATCGTATACGGCGGTGATCTTCGGCCCGAAGGATTTGCATTCAAAATCTTTCGGCATTTAGCAAGAGGCTATGCCGATCTAGGCAATGTGCCATTTGTTCACATTATAAGCCATCCCAGCGTTGCCAGCATGACCTACGACGTACTTGCCGACGCCCTGAGGGAGCGGCGGGGAACCTGCAACACTTACGTATGTGCCAATGACAAACTTTTCCCTGTTAGGCTTGGCGATGAAGAGGTCGTCATGGGCGAAGGAGACACTGCAGTCGAACTTCAAGATGATCGTGATCTTACATCTTGGGTTGCAAGCTTAGGTGATCTGGACATTGTTCTTGCGACGAGCTCCGCCCGCCGGGTTCTAGCTGAGTTCGTTGACGCCTGCGTCCCCATCGGAGGAAAGATGGGGCTTCTCGATACTGAGGGCGACCAATATCACGGCAGTATGCCAGGCATCATCGAGGAGGCCTTACTTGCGCTGGACAAGGGTAAGGCGATGATCCCGCTGGCGGCATACGGTGGCGCGACGCGAGATCTCGCCATCTCGCTCCAGTTGCTCGACAAAGCATCCGAGGTTCCCCGGGGCAGACAGATGGATAGCTATGGTAATGCCCTCACGATGGCAGCAGGATTTAGGAATCACATTCCCGTTTCAGTCGTCGCTAGGCTCAACGCGGTAGCCCGCGATGATCGTGCTGAAATAATAGCCCGCGACACCGTCGACATTATTCAATCGTGGTTGAGTGACGGAAAACCTCAAACGGCTTAGCCCGGTTCCCTTCTAGGTGTGAGCAAACGCGGAATAGACGTTAGATTTGAGACAGCCACCAGCTATTACAACTTCAATCCCGGCTGGGAGATGAGATCGACAACTCCCTCGACAATTGTTCGCGCAACTTCGCGGTTGACCGGGGCACTCGTGTGAACAGCGTCATTCCGAATTTTGATCCAATCCCTGACCGGATAGTTTTTCGTAAGAAGTAGGCCTTGCCCCGCGGCCGCTTCGATGAGCTGTTGCATCGACATGGGACGGCGGACGCGGCTCCATTCCGGCTTATCGAGAAGTCGTCGCAATGAAGTTTCAAGGACGCTCATAGCCGATATAACGGCGGCTTGATTTTCGCCGGTCGCCAGGAGACGCGCAGGCTCGAGTTCAAGCGCGGCTTCGGAAGGTTTCACTCCACGCAAAGCGTCCAACAGCTGTTGAAGACCCTGATCGCTCTCCGTGACGGAATCGACGTAGATAGTGTTGGGATTCCTCGCTGAAAGCGAAGTAATTGGGGTTGGGGCGTTGCCGATGACGATCACAAGTGGAGTACGAGAGCCTCCTGAAACATCCTCACTTGCTCGGCTAATGGCCATACGAAGTTCGGCTTCTGTCCAAACGCTGCCAACCTCCACCACGATCGCGATAGCCCGATCCATCAAAGCGTCTATCTTCGCAGTGATGGAGTCACCGGGTGAGATAACGTCATCGGCAGTAATAGGGACGATGCCCAAAGCCTCAACCGGTGGAAATACCTGCTCGCGATATACAGGTAGCCGATGTAGCGGGAGCGAAAAAAACACTAGGCGCGAACTTGCTTCCTTCGGTAGTTTTAATTCACGCAGAGGTGCCTCTTCAGTCACGGTGCTTACTTCCAGGACGCGGTTGCGCCAATAGGCTGAAAGCTCATCAAAAGCGGCGGCAAGAACGTCTCCGTACCTTTTCTTGCCGCGCGGCAGGTTGATCAAAGTTACTCCGCGACGAGCGTAGCGTGAAACGTCCGCCGCCTGCGCTCCTACAGCGATGGCATAGGCTTGGCGTCGAGTTTTCCCAAGCCGCTGCGAGACGACGTGCCAGATCTGACGAAAATCGGGGTCATCCAGGCTGTATCCAATCAACACGGCGGTCTTGGTGATTAAAAGATTTGCCAAATATGTTGCAATCAGAGGGTAGTTGGTCAGAAAGCCGTCGTAGTCTCCTTCAGTTACGACAAGGCGAGATGGGTGACGAAGATCTCCGTGGAGCTTCAGTAGCACCGTTCCGTCGGCCGCAACATTCAATGAAAGCTGTTCTTCGTCCACCACTGGGTTCAGGAAACGCGGGATGGATTCGTACTGGCGCTCCAGCAGGAAATCGAAATTAGTTGTGCAGACCATGTCGAATTTGATCGAGCAGAATGCTCGGTGTGCGTCACCTGGCTGAGCATGCTGAATGTGCAGGATTTCAGATAGCCGTTCTATGAGACGAGCCCGCCCGAATTCATGCTCATAGGCGGACATAGCGTCCACTGGTCCGGTCGCTGAAAACTTCGCGAGATCACGCTCAAATGATTTACCAAGCTCGCCCCATAGCGGCATCGACTTCCCGGCGGGAAGCGTCGCGTTCAAGGACATCCCCGCTCCAATCACGGGCAACCAACGGCCATTGGCGAGATCGTCGAGCAACGGTTTCGGAAAGAATTGCAGATATTTAGACATGTGAGTCCCCCGCTGAAACGTAGCCGCGGAACGGCTCAGTGGCAAACCCGAAAAGGCAGCTGTTCGTCACCGATGGGAAATTCAAAACCTGCTTAGACTGGGCCGATCCTGAACGATCTCGCCGGAGTTAGTACAACAATGCGGCGAGGCTCATCGGCGGTAAGCGTCCGGTCATGCCGCTATAAAGTTGGCTGCCTGTCCGCATCTGCCGACAGCCACCCAAACGCTATAGAGAAATCATGAATTGGTGCTGTCGTTGCCTGCCCTCAAATGCTTCCGGCCTGGGCGCATACTGATCGGTTATAGGGCTTAATGGCTCTGGCGCCCCGCTATGAAGCGCGGCGCATCAGATGGCAAGCCCGCTCCAAGCCGTTGCATGTCCGGGGGCATTGGCCACAGTAGATGTTTATGCAGAAGCTGGTTTCGTGCCAGTGCCATCAGCCCAACCACGAATGCTATTATCACTCCCTGGGAATGCACACTACTTCGCGGAAAATAGAACTAATGCCTTTCTGAAAAAAGTAGACCGCAGTCCCGAAAGCGGTCAAAATCATCACGACGAAAAGAAGGAAAATGAGCGCGGGGATTGGAAGTTCGCCTAACGCAACAACCGAGATAGGAAGTAACATTGCTAGTGCGATTGGGATGCCAAGGCCAAAAAAAGTCCGGCGCCAGCTTCTCGTGAACATGAGACCTAATGTCAACCTTTTGTTACTGCTCATTTTTCATCCTCAATGCTCTCCAAAGTCCATGGAATAGAACAAACGTAACGGTGAAGACCTCCATAAAGAAAAGCCAGCTCTCCAGAGTTATACCAAAGATTGGAATGACCTTCTCCTGAAAATGAAGCAACCGAAGTGCGATCTCGGTCCCAGCCATGAAGCATAACGCTGAGATTGTTAGAAGAAAGTGATTGAAGAGCTCAATAAAAGGTTCCACAAATTTTTGCAGCACCCGATCGGCAAAATTCTGAGCAGATGAGAATATTTGCATCGTTTGACCCAATTATGTTGTGCGATCCCCGCATGGGCGACAACTGTTCATGGAGTTTCTTTATTTTTTTGTGCTGCGCAAGCGGTCAAGCCATTCATTCTAAAAGTTACTGAGCCGCTCACTAATTATCTGATGTATTGCTCGCCACATTGGTTATATGGCCGTGCGAAGTCTAACATTCTTTGGCGTTCGATCGGTTCCAACAATAGTCCGTCGAGTGACTGCCACCCGGCACCAATGGATCGGTACCGACCTGCCATTAAAATTGTAAGCGCGTAGGCCATCCCACGTAGCGTCGCGAGACGACATCGCTCATTTCATCGGCGAACCATTTACGTTTGTATTCGGCGGCATCGATCGACCGATATAGGACACATTCGTTTGCTATCTGATGGGGAACCTCAGCATGTGCCGCACAAGTCGATGCCTACCGTTTCTCAGAGAAAGCTGAATGATGCTTACCCGGCGTCGACTGCAACGCTTGGTGGCTTTTGAAGATTAGCAATCAGCGCCGCTGAAAGTGCCCTGATCAAAGTCATGTTGGGTTGATCCATCGCGGACTCCACCTGCCTGATGATTTCAACCAACGCCGCCTTGGCTTTTTCCCCTTCCTCATCGCCCTTGGCAACGAGCATATTTTGCGCGGCGGCCTTCAGGCGCTTATCAAGCGGCCGATATACCTTTGTCAGTTCTATTATTGTGGGCCAATCAGTGAAGTCTGCCCAAACGCCCGCGTCATTCAATTTTGCTTCGAATGAGTCCCGGCTCAAGAACTCGAGTTCTCTCATTAGAGCGCGAGCAGAATCGCGACACTGTGAAAGACTTCCAATTTCAAACATGGACGAACAGAAGTCACTTGCCTTTTCGAAAAACATAAATCGAAAGCGAGAGCACAGACCCAGCGCCTTCAGTATCCGTGTGGTTCGCTCGTTGCCTAGCGAATTCGGCTTCAGGACCTTCACAAGGTAGAGGTGAAACTCGCTTGAGCCGTTGTTATAACGGATCCTCTTTGTTAAAATGACCCGATAGACGTCCTGATGAGCGCCCGACACAATAATTTGGCTGTTGTCAGCTTCCAGTTGATCCAGCGATGAGAAAACCACTTTCTCAATTGTCGATTTCCAGATCAACTTGAACTGAGCGGAGGCGTTCTCTACGAAATTCTCCCAAAAAACTGAAGTTTCCCCGATGCCAAAAATTGACATCGTTGCTTGATCGCCGCTCATGACAGAGGTCCCAGGCAACTCTTCACTCAAACCCGTCAGATCATCCGCCACGGAAACAACAATTTTTCTTTGTGGGCTTACTTCGAAGTCTTTTCTCGTCTGTAAAGCTTTAAATAAATTCAAAAGTATTCCCTGAGACGAAAGCCTTCTATCCTCTTTTGAGTGATTGCGGTCCGGAAGAGCGATACGATGTCGAAACACATTTACCGAGGTCTCGATATCTTGCAAGAAGAGCGAAATGGCATGGTCGTCATCGACCGTATCGATCTTCTTCCGATACTTGGCTTCGTCCAATGACATTTCGGCTTTGTCTAGGCCAATACGGATACCTTTGAGGCCAGCGGCAACCATTGGCATCTTGTCCAAGTAAAACACGACGAGGCGCCTCTCCACCGGACGGTAGATTTCGTCCTGATCGCGCATAAAATATCCTACTTCTAAGCCTGTAAACCCGTGGCTTTCCTTTTCCTGTCCCGTATAAACGACGACAAGAATGTCAGTTTTTTTCAATTGATCGCGGATCTGGGAGTTGAGATCGAACCCCGATTTCATTCCTTCAACGTCTATCCAGACATCGGTGAAATCACTGTCGACGTGGGCTTTTATGCCGTTGTAAATCGCCAGTGCCAGCTGCATATCCTCGCTGGCATAGCTGATAAAAATTCCTAACTTCTCGACACCGCCGAGCTCGTCGGTCGTGATCCGCCCCGTTAGTTCGACGGACTTCGCAGGACTACCATTCCTTCCAGTACGACCAGGTTTCATCGAAACACCTTTTCGCCAATAGCCGATCGATCGCGAAAATAGCTTACCTAAGGTGGTATAGAACGCAAGCAATTTCCCTTCGTAAGGGAGTTGCGGAAGTTTCGACGACTTCTTCCGCACTTTACGAATCTGCATCGGTTCCCGTTAAGCATGCATCGGCGCCATGAATATGCTTTTACGTTATTTTAAACCCCGGACGACATGAGAGGTAGGAGTCAAAAAGCAGATGGAAACGTTATGAAAAATATATTCTTGGGTCATTCTACAGAAAGCGCTCGTCTGGCTGATGCCATGCAAGATCAGTTCGAAGCACCACTCTACTGCGGCCGAGCTAGCGACAAGAGCGGATTCTGCTCATTTCGCGTCAATCACAGCCACCTGGACAACCTTATTCGAGTTACCAATCAAGTAGATTTCGCGGTCTTTCTTCTAACCCCTGATGATGACCTCACGCACAGGGATAAAAATGCGCTTGCGCCACGAGACAACGTCATTCTTGAATTGGGATTGTTTATGGGCGCGTTGGGTAAAGAGAGGACCTTTTTCGTTGCTCCCGGTGACCATGAAATCAAGCTTCCCAGCGACCTACAGGGTATTACTCCGATTACGTACAGCTATTCAGTCAGCAAGGCCAATCCTGGGCGAGCTGTCCAAGCCGCTTGTAGACAAATTAAGCAGTTGATTGACGTTCTCCCGCCACTGCAGCGAAAGTTCGATGGCCAGCCACGCGAAGCCACCTTGCCCATAGCAGTTCCAACCGGAATGCTCATCGCTCAAAAGCTGAACAAGCAGATCAACTTCCAGGGCTCATTTGTTATGCAAAAACGCGTCGTGGCGCTCGCCAACGGGAAATGGGATGAGACGCTCAATGCCTGGAAGATCAGCGAACAGCGATTGTCTGAATTAGAGACAGCCTTGGGAGGAAAGCCAGTCTAGTTATGTCAAAGACCAAACCGGCTCTCCACCGCGGGTTCCCAAGTTAAAACTTGGTCTTCATCCCGAAGTGGAAAGCATGCAAGGCAGGGACAGTTGTTCGTCACGATTTTGTCGATACCGCGGGCTTCCAGGTTCCAAATCATGCGTTGGTTGGAAGGGTTACATTCGGCTCGGATCTCTGCAAGCGTTTGAATCGTACCCCCGAGATAATACAAGCCGCTCCTGTTTCCAATGGAGTCCAGGGAGTCTACCCTGGACTCAAAGTGGAAGGCAAATGGTGGGGCGCCGTACTGCAAGGTCAGTTGCTGGGCGATTTCTGTCGCACGATCAACATCTCGACACGGGACCTGGACAGGGCGTTCGGTGTTTGTAAATGATCCATTAAAAAGAAAAACTGCGTACTCTTTGCTCATTTGCTTAATCTCGCTTGGTGTTACCCCATGAAAATCTTAGCCGTTGCAAGCGACAACGTTGAATTCTGCAGGGTTTACCACAATGAGCTTTAACGCAGTCTCGTCGTTACCGAGTTGTCCAGTTTAACGCCGAACGTCGTTAGGCTAACGTAAGGCCGGAAAGTCGTCCTTGTCTGATAGCGAGTGGTGTCCATGGCCTTCCATCAACGATTCCAGGCATCCAAAAAGCAGTTGCCGTCGACGTAGGTACTGTGTTTTGTAAAATTGTCAGTCCTCCGATATTTCCATAGCCAAAGGCGTTTTGCTCGCATCTCTCAACCTCCGCTTTGTTCAGATCTCCCAAATCCTTTTGCCAGAGATCGAACGCAACTAGCTTGGCGCCAATGTTTGACAGATATTCTTTTAGCCCAACACTCCAATTGATTTTCTTCCCGATTTCCATCGCCGGGACAATCCCGTCAAAGCCCGTGAACCCTAGTTCCTGACAGGCTGCAGTTAATTTGACATTCGCTTGCGGGTGGCCGTAGGCAACGACAATTTTGAAATCAATGCTCTTAAGAGCTGCCATCTCTTCAGCCGAAGGTTTTTCAACCAGACCTTTTTCGCTGCGAAGGTCACCAGGCCATGAGTCCCTCGGACGTCCACTATACGCCCACAACTGCGCAGCTGCCTGAGTACCGGAAGCAGCGTTATCATCAGCAAACACAATCAACGTCGATTTGCCAGGATCTGCGACAGCCTCTCTGAGTGTTGAAACCACGCTAATGGATTTATCAGTTTTCAATAAGCTTCGCAGGCCAGCCACTATCGCTCCGCCGCTGGATGTGGAGAGCGGCACAACGATGACATTCTTTACAGTAGACGCAATTTCCCTCAACTGCTCAGCTATCAGTTTGACGGCAGTGTCTCGCGGAATGAAATCCCCCGTAGCGAGGGCCTCGCGCAGGTCCTCTCTCAGGCCGGGAGGGAATTGGTCAATGAAAGCCGCAACCGTCTCACTGTTTATGGACCAACCGCCCTCCCCGTCGAACTTCTCGAACTTTTTCGACAATAACGCGACGTCACTCTCATCGGTCTTTATGGCAAGTGCGGGAAAGCTATCAAAATAGGACGCGGTCTCCAGTTCAGACATGATACGTTTCATTCTCTTGCGATCGGTTCCCGTTCTCCGATGCAAGCCATCGATATCCAAGATCGTAAGTGGTTTGACTTGCAACGGTCCGAACCTACGTTCAGCCTCTTCGGCAGAGCCAGTTTCAGCGATTTTGTTTTCGAAGAGAGAATTCGGGGTGTCCAGGGATTTTTTGTAGATGATCGTTCTCGCCGCCAACGAGACGATCTCTCGCCACTCTTGTGGAGCCATGACATAGCCAATTTGACGAAAATGGTCCGAGGCATCGCTCACGCCGCGAACGTTGGTCAAAAGCTCTGAGGATAGAAGCTCGCCATGCTGAAACACAGGCGCGTCGGACTTCTTGTGATCAAGGCCTGCTATATCGATCAAAACGACGTTCGACAGGGGCATTGTCGGCAAATCAGAAAACCCAACCGCCTGAAGGGCTTTGTAGATTTCATTGGCTTCGTAAATAACCGAGTTTTCGAAATGAACGCTATCGACAGCCTCTTCGTTTTTCTGTGTGAATTTCCTTCTGAAAGGATCGGCGATCTGTTTCCTCAAAGTCGAGAAGGCATTCACATTTTCCGGCCCATCAAAGATCTTCGGGAAGATGCCCTGAACATGCACCAGCGACTTCAAAAGATTTGTACTAAGGGCGCACGCCTTTTTGGGCATTTGTCTATCTCTAAGAGAAGCGCCTAACGTTGCCACCTCGCCATCCGTTGATCGAGCGAGTTCGTCTAATAGTGCGTTGTCTGATAACGACCAAATACCGATGGCGTCGTCAATCTGGCTATCGCCACTTCCAGTATTCAGTTTCAGGGCTCGGGCAAAAATTGCTTCAGCGGTTCGAGTGAATGAGTGTAAGTATACTCGTTGATAAAGCGTGGAACGAGCTCGAATTATTTCGTCATAAGTGTCCCAGCCGGACGCATTTAGAGCAAAAACAAGTCTATCTTTTGGGCTGAAAGCGAGTTTTTTTGCCTTAGTTGCATCAATTCCAATAAGCGAGCTTCCCAGAAACACTCGCGACACGTCAACGCCGACTGGGATACCACATGCTGCAGCGTCGCGATTGACGTAGTCGATCTTGTCTGCGTCGACAGAAGAGGATGAGATAATTCCTTGAATATTACCACAATTGTCCTGAACTCGTTGTCCTGCAATCAGGCAGGCAATTCGGTGCACGGCCTCATCATCCGCTTTTTTGTCGATGTATTTCTCATAGTAGCGCCTGAAGCGGGGAGACAGCACAATTGCGATCGAGATTGTTTCCGAAAGAGAAACTCGAGCTTTCAGAAAATTTGCTGCGCGAAATGTAAAATCTTCATCTGAAAATCCCCCAAATCGGAAGCGATCCTTGCTGCCTTCGATAGCAGATTCCGCAGCGTGTGAGAACGGAAGGTGACCGATATCATGAAGAAGCGCGGCATGGATGAGTTCTTGGGGTCGCAAGGGCTGTAGGTCTTCAAAACGTTTGAAACCTTCCAGATGAGCCTCCATCTCTACCTTGTCCCGCTGCCTGTCGATCGCTGCAATGAACTTGCCTACTACATGGGCCATTCCAATCGAATGAGGAAACCGAGAGTGCTCCGCTGAGGGATAGGTCAGGTAGCTAAATCCAAGCTGTTTTATACGCCTCAGCCGCTGCAAGAGCGGGGAGTCGATCAGCTTCATCGCACCCTCGTCAAACTCCATCATTCCCCAAACGGAGTCTTTTAGGGCTTTTTGTTTTTCAGATCTGGTACTACCTATTCTTCCCGCTACATGTGCCTCTGTGAAGCCAATGCGGTCGAATGCGCTATTCAAAGCCCGTTCAAACTGAAGATTTTCTGCTGAGAAAAGATGCTTCTCAAGCTTGCGCACACCGGCAACGCGCGAAGACGTGTCGGTCATGGTCGATCTGCGGATCCGCTTTCTTTGAAAAACAAATTGCACGCCTCATCGATCAAAGTTCTTTGGGCTTCTGTTAGCTTTTCCAACTCGAACTTTGCCGTGGATGGCGCAATTGCTAAGTCAACTATCTCGTAGCTTGGGTTCGAAACGCGCGTCAGAAAGCCTTGAGCCGATCGAAGTTGAAATTCCCAATTCTCGATACCACCCATCGGAGATGGCCTTAAATTATTTGCAATTCTCACCCACGGAACAACTTGTTTCCACGGGACGCCTTGTTCTTCAAAGTCCTCGATCGCGCGATCGAACAGTCCAACAACGGATGCAAGCGCCTTGCGGGTTCGCGGGTCCTGTGGTGCAATGCTCTTCCATCCCTTGCCGACCAACTTCGCAACAAACGCTTCGACAAACCTTTCAGTTGGGATCGCGGCAGCGGGATCTAATTTAGCAGTGGTCACCATCAGCTCACTTCCCAACGATCTTACTATCTTCAGATGCACTCTGCAGGCGAATCAAACACTCTAGAAGTGTCTTATAAAACAATTAACAGAGTTTTTGCGAACAAAAGTAGAACATCCAATCCTATTCCGCAAGCGTTAGTTTCCCACCATCGTTGAGTGGTAAGCCAGCGTCAAAGATTTATCAGACATCTCATACCGCCTTAACGTCACACCCGTAATCGCCTTATCGCGACTGTTGTTCCTAAAACCATTGAATACTGTCAAACTATCTCTAAGACAACAGGCCGCCGAGGTAACGCTGCCACTTCGAAATAGGCTGTAAGCTAGCTGATTAGTCGATCTATCCGGTGCTGTATCAAGCCTCAAAACAGAAATCGAGAAATTCGGCCCGCGCGAATGCGGCTTGCTGGCGAAACAATCGAAACGACGTCGCCCCTGCAGGCAATCTACGTCACCGTGCGAATTTCACGCCACCCAAATTCTGTTGTGAGGCGATATAGTGACTCTTGCCGAGCGCGGGAAAGTCTACAACACCGCGAGACGGATCAATTATTGATCGGCCCGTAAGCGCGTGAGAATAGGCCACTACAATCCAACGGTCCCTAGATGAAAGTTTCCGCCTAAACCTCAACTTCGGCTTCGAACGAACCTTCGGGTCGAGTCGGTCTTCACGACCCGGAAACAAAGCCAATCGTTTGCGAGTACCTGATAATCGACGATCAACTGTCGCGAAAGAAGGTATGCCAAAGCCGGGTTCAGCCGACGAGCGTGCCATCCGTAACGGCTCGCTACATCTTCAGCCAAATGCGGCATAGACGGATCATTGATCAGGTCAGCGGCAATACGCAACGCATCCTTATCTGGCGACCAATCCTTGAAGTAGCTATCGAAGGTCGCGTACAAGCCAGTTTTAGGCAATACCCGATCAAAGCTGACCGTAACCAGGTCCCGAAGTTCGTGCAGTGCGTCTTCCACGTCCTCGACCGAAGCGCCGACTGCTATGGAAATTTCTTCGGTATCCATCTGAGGATCGCCGAACAGCGCCGTTTTGGTCAATTCCACGAATATCTTCGCAATCGCCGTAGCAGTTTTCGAATACCCGATGGCAGGCATCTCGGCAGTAGCAGGGCGCGGCCCGACTGACGGCCTGCGGGATAGTCCGTGAATATCGTTCGCCAGGTTTTCGATGCTCTTCTCGAAAGCCGAAATGGATATCTCTGGAGACATCAAGCCGGACATCAATGGTGGAAGTAGTGTCGCCGGAAAATTGGAGCGAAGCGGGATGAAGGCTGCTTGGCCGTGAATCCGCAACATCAACCCGGCATCGATCTCGTGATTGACCCAAGGCTTGGTAATCGAAATTGGAGTAATCAAAACGATGAAGTGCGTGCAGCCGCCCAGTCCCTCGTCTATACGCTGACGCAGGCTAGCGCCCGCTCCCATTTCCCACTGGTCCCACCAGACATTGATGCCTTTAGCCATGAGGGCTTCAGCGATCTGTTGAGCCAGCGCACCGTCTTCCTTAGCATAGCTTAAAAAGGCCGTTGGATCGGCCAACTGCAGGGAGGATGTGAACGTGGTCGCACGAATCTCTTCGTCGCTCATACGGCATTTTACGATCTCGATCAGCGATGGTGATCCTTCCACAGAAAGGCGAATATCGTCCAGGCGATCGCCCAGCACCTGCACTGTTGGAAATTCTCCGGTGCCTGGGTCCCTAATGGAGGATATCCTCTCAAAGAAGTGCTCTTTGACCTGCTCTAGTGCCGCATCTTCGATGTCCTTAGCGAAGTCGGCCGCGTTGAAAGGCCTGCCGTTATAGGTGAGTGACATAAAGAACCTCCGATGCGCTCCAAACATAGTTGCTATTAGTACATTCCGCCAGAACTGACGCTGGCGATCGGCCCCCGCTCTGACAAAAGCCGCGACTTCTCCCACATCGAGAAGATCTCCAGCAGTCTCCAGCAAATTCTGGGCCTCGGTTAGCTTAGCCCCGGAATAAAGTAGGCTCTTATCCTTTCCCTGCCGTTCAAGCCACCGCCTTGCATCCCGACGAAGAATGAATGGTGTGAGTCCGCCACGCGTAGTCTGCTCATCATTCAATCCCGTCAGCGCAAGGTGTAGCTTCCTCATGCTGTCCGCTTCCAATGGAATCGTGCGGAAATCCACATAATTCAAGGCTCGAAAAACGCTGCCCGAAGCAAGCCTGTCAATATCTTCTCCCCTAATGCTCGGCAACATCACAGGGATAAGCTTGAATTTTGGATCCTTCTTGAATCGCGCGACGGCTCGCTCCGCCTCCCATAGATGGGTCGGCCCCCAACCATTTCCTCCAAGAAATATCGCACACGAATTGCAAACATTCAGCTCATTTTCAAGGAATGACATAAACTCGGCACCGGCTGGAATGCTGTAGACGTCTAGAAAATTAGGTAGGCCATATTCAAGCTCGATGGCTTCAGCAACATCGCGCACAAGACGCTTGTCGTCATTGTTATGGCATAAGAACACACGCTGAAACTTTGGCTCATGACTTTCTGTCGAAAAAGTTCCGCTAAGCGCTTCTTGCGAGGAAAAGTCCGTCATCTGCCGCCTCAAGATTTGACTGTTGGACACACTCGGGCCGTCATTATTCAGCTTATCAAAATCGGGAACACAATGATGCCCGATCAATTTATGCGTGTTCCATGCAATCGAGCGCAAAGTAATGGACTAGGCACGCGTACTACGCGTGATGCCACCAATTTCGGCTGTCCGGATTTGTCGGTTGTTCTGTGAGCAATCTGCACACGCCGACGTTCAATCGGCAAATTCCGGACTGCTCCATTCAGATTCGCAGTTGACACGCGGAACGACAGCCCGGTCTATGACGTCTGCGAAGCCGGATGACCGCATGCCCGCGCGACGTTGCCGTCTATGGACATCGGAATCCCGCATGCTTACGGCATGGCCACGAAGGTGAGGCTGCCGATGGTCGAGCTATATCCACCCTGACTTCAGGCACTTCAATCCTATCGTTGCAGAAGAGCTGAGAACCGATACGTTTGAAATTGGCGATTCATATCGTCCTGCGGTTATAGGTTACTAGACTCGATCAGCCTCAGGATATTACCTTCGAGTTGCGCCCTGTCTGTACTTGGATACGTGACCAATTGTCGTGCTGCGGGAGGGACTACTCGCGTGTCATCAACACGTAATATCCAAATTTGCGTTTTGTCTTCACGTTGGCGTTGCAGGGCAGCGTCGAGCTCATCAAAACACCACGGGCTGCAGGCATATTCGTTGCACCATATCGCAATGAAGATGTTCGAGCGTTCCATATGCTCTTTTATTTCATTCGACAGCTCTCGCCCCGCTCCGAAATCTCGCTCATCGCGAAAAACTTCGAAGTGCCTACGACGTAGTGTCATTTCGACGAAATCGGCCTCCTTTGGGCGGGAACGGGCGTAGCTGATAAAAACTCGCTTCGGCTGCCCGTCAGCACGCTTCATGCTATTATTGGCTAGTTCTTCCACAGATTGGACAACCGTCCCTATACCTTCAAGCACGGAAAGAGAGGCCATCCGTTCTTTCAAAAAGTCGTCTAGTCCAAATCGCAGATCAATCCAGGAGGTTTCGGCTGCACCACCAAGAAACGGCAGCGGAACGATGGGCTTCGACTTGCTCGTGGCCAAAGTCAGAAGCAGGTTAGCTGATCCGGACATTTTTCCACCTATAGCGACTACTGCGTGACAGCTATCTAACGCAGCAAGCTGCGACAACAACCAACTGTTGTTCCAATTGATCTCGCCGTTCGGGCCCTTTGCCACAGGATGAGCATACGGCTGAAAACAACGAGCCGTTGTTCTCCCCATTAGGCGTCGGACTTCGTCTGTAACACCAGCGTCATTAGGGCTGTGCATTTCAATGACAGGACAAGCACCATCTGAACCGCTTAGAAATTTCGCGGCGCTTCCGATCGCATAAAAATCTGCGGATCCCTCAAATGGGCTGCAGGCAACAAGGTCATGCCCACGTTGGACGATATCTCGACCGATATGACCCATTGCCGCATCCAGGGTGGCCATTTCCTCAGCGAAACGTTCGTCGTTTTCGGAAAGCGTCGTGCCGCCAATTATAAAAATCTTCATGCGAAATTCCGTCACTTCTTTGCAGCAAGATCATTCGGCGTTCGCCACATTGTCCAAAAATCCGATAATTCTGTGAAATAGAGAATGGATGTTCGTGGACTTTGGCAACCAAACATTTCACGCCAGTTTCAACAAGCTTATCAAGCATACTATGTGATCGGATACTCGGGGAGCTCATTGCGTCGTCTCGGCTCACGAATATTCGTCAATTTCCGCGCAACCGCACACCAATCGGTCGAACCGGAGCATAGATTTTTGCTGACGGAGAGTTGCGGGCCATCGTACTTGTCGTCGTAAGGATCAAAAAAGTCCGGGAAGCGTCGGCGTGTCGGACCTGCCAAAGGTTTCCCCGGGCAGTCCGTAGAGATTTTGAATACCTTCGATGAATTCTCTCTGGCCACCGTAACTCGGGTGTCTCACTTGCTGGGCATCAATGCCCATATCGGCCAACGCCATCTGTGCATCACGCCCGATTGCCACAACGATCTTCGGCTTCAGCGCCTCAAGCAGCCACATTAAGAGCGGTTTGCTTGCTTCCCGTTCGTTTCTAGTATGGCAACGATTGGACTGGGGGTCATCGGGTTCATGCGGGTGAAGTGGAAACACATTCCACAAGAACACTGGCCGATTGATCCTGTGCAGTGTCTGCCAGATCACGCCTGCGGTTCGCTCGGCGACGGCTGGACCTTTGGTGGCTCGCGACAGAGGCAGGTCGCCATATAGTTCGGAGTGAGCGGCCAAATGTGCCTCGTCGGTCAAGGCGAGACCGGTACGCCTCCCTCCGCGATACCCAAGGTCACGAGCGATCCAAAGTGAGTCAGCTGAACGCTCTAGGGCAGCTTCGAGAACCAGCCTGAGATTTTCGCGCCTTATGGCTGGCGCGTCCTCGTAGTCGAAATCACTACACGCCTCCGAATATGGATTGAAGGCGCTTTTGAACTGCATCTCGGATAGCGCATCCACGAATGATGTGGGGTTCATAATGGAAGATCCTCGATGGTCAACGAGCGCGTTTGTATATCAAGCTTCAACAACCCGCGACGATTTTCTTGCAGAAAACGGAAAGCGTGATTGCCTTGCAGGATCGCTTCCTCCCAAAGCCATAATGGCGCCTTCTCGACTTCGTAGCCGCGCACAAACTGTCTCACGTTCTTGAGAAACGTTATGCTCAAATCGCCGGATTTCTGGCCGTGAAAAAAATCAAAGTCCTTTGCGATCCCAAAGACGTAGGTTGCCAATCCCTCTTCGATCAATCCGGCCCTAGCGCCATCCTGCCCCTCGTCAACGTTGGCCTGGCTCTTTCTCTTGCGTTTAAACAATGCCCGGGTAACGGGAGACCACCCTAGAACGGCGGCGTAGGCGTAATGGAAGACATCATGAAACCGATAGTCATCTGGTTTCATGATGTTGTCCGTAAGCCGGTCCCCGATGAATATGCCATTGCAACGCTGCAAGACGTAGCTCTTCCCTCCGTCGACCGGACGTTCATAAATCTTGACCTCCAACTCTCTTGGAAGTTGCTCGTCCTCCGGGAAGTCGTCATCGTGTAGTGGCGGATAACTTCGTTCTATCGGCCACCGGTCATCTGCCTTAATCAGATTCTCGCGGGCAGCGGTCTCGAGCGTCACTCCCGCCTCGTTCGCAGTCTCCACCAGAAGTGAGAAGACGGCGGCCAAATCAGATTGGAGGCTCCCGGAATTCGGTGGCTTGCCATCAACGATCCCCGAGGCCAGTCCACCAGTTGCGGCCGCGAGCCGCAACAACGTCTTTTCGAAGCGAGCGGTAGGGCTATTTAGGGGAAGGACATGCTGCGGCTGGAACCCCAAGAAAAATCCGTTTCCGTGGCCGGGGAACGCTTCATTGGCAACATCGGACAAAATTATACCCGCGTGCTCTGCGATAATGGCCAAATACCACAATGCATCGCCCAACTCTTCAAGAACCGTATTCTCGTAATTGACGTAAGCGGCCGAGTCCCGTTGTTTCTTCTTTAGTTCACTCAGTAAGCTGCCGACTTCCCCGACCAAGCCAAGGACAGGTAGGTCAAAATCGTTGCCTTTGTCTTTGGTCTTGTCGGTGCGCTTTGCCTGCTTCTGATACTCGTCCAGCCCAAGCGATGACGTCGCGTCCACATGTAGCCCCCCGTTACGGAAATTTTTGCGTTGTCCTTTTCCGCAAGCTCAGCCACTCAAATGGCGGACCCTGGTATCCCGTGACGTCTAGCGATCTGATCCATGCCACAAAATCTTGGACAAGCTCAAAGTCGTCGAACTTGGAGCGGCCAATGCCAGTGCAAACAAGGTTACGACCATCTGCGTCGCGCAGCGCTTCGGGGATTTTGGGGCCAGAACCTCCGAAATAGACAAAGTCGCCACTGATCAAGACCCGATTTACGGCAGTATCAATCTCCACATGTTCGCGGTGGAGTGTGCCATCCGCATCGCTGTGAAACGAGTCCCTCTGCCCCCAGGGGCTGGCGGCACTTTCTCTGAAATAGATATTGTCACCGCAGCTCTGCTTCCGGCTTCCGAGCCGAAATGGTTTTTTGCCCTCAAATCTTAGGTCAGCGTCATATTGGTCGAAACTCATCGCCTCGGTGACACACATGGCGAACACCATATACCCGCCACGATTGACCGCCACGTTGCCGCTTCCGGAGCCGAGTATCCAGTCCCCAATTTTCGCATGCTTCCGGATATCTGGCTTGCATGTCGCCAGGCTACAAAAGCCGTAAAACGGGTTCGGCGCAAAACCGCTATCGTAGCGAACGACGTAAGAATGAATTGCCATTTTGGATTTCCTAGCAGGGGTGACGCTTCAGGGTGACCGGTGGCGTCGGAGTGCCATCAGGCTTTTCCCATTCGTCCTTCTCATCCACGATCGCATCGACGATAGAATTGCCGTGCCACCCGACCATTGCGTCCCCGTATTCTTTCAGGGCCCAAGGCAGTTCGCAGTCCTCCGCGCCCTCTTCCCAGACGCCCACGATACGCTTGTCCATCTTGGCCGCGTATTCGATTTCCCAGTTGACCCAGTCGCTGTCCTTGGTTTTCTCGGAAACGTATACCAGCATGGTCCCCGCCCACTGGATCTGGGGAGCGAGAATCTCGCTCTTGATGTATTCTGGGCTCTTCGCGTCGTTCGAATTGCTCGAGTTGATAGAAGAGTCGCGAATGTCCATCCCGTTCTCAGCCAGGATGTCCTTCAGTTTCCCAAGACCTTTGTCGTCCTCATGGATATGGCTGATGAAAACGTTCTTTACGTGTTTGACCATCGATATCGACTCGCGGGTTGAATATCCGCAAGCATCACACAACCGTCAGCAACAGCAAGGGATAGTTGCGATCAAAACGATTTTGGATTTGATATTCACACGTTATCCGATAAGCAAGAGATTATGAAGTGCTGATGGGTGGCCCATATAACCGACCCCGGATGCTCGACGTTGAGAATCTCATCTGCTGATTTACCTCTCCATTTCCAAACCATCGAAACAGAGTGGAGTTTACTTCAATGACCGGCGTTCCGAAGGGCAACACTTGGCGCGGACACTTATCAAAGTGGGCCGAAGAGCCAAACGGATTGTTCGGAGAGGATTTTTTCGCTCGGTACGGCGACCGCCTGTGGGACCCTACAGTTGCCGACCAAAAGGCCGCACACTCTTTCCACGTCGAACTCATATCGCGGATCGCGACACAGCCATTGGGATATAGCGAGGGGATTGAGGACAGTGCCCTGACGAGCATTTTCGATCTCTTCGCGATTGCCAGGAGTCTGTCAAAGGCGCGAGCGGACTGCAAAACGTTTGAGGTAATCGTCTGGCACATATTCAATTCGTTCGTTCGCCCATTCACCGCGAAATGGCACCCCAAAAGCCAATCTGGGGAACTGCATGCTTTAGACAGTAGCGACATCTTCCGCGCTGAACTCGAGCAAGTGCAATCGCGACTTGTGGCGCTTGATAGTATCTTGAACGGTATGACGCAGCAAGACGGTTATGGCTTGCAATCGCTTGAGCGGCCTGCAAACAAATTAATCGGTGACGAGATGTCGGGAGATGTGAAGTGGCGCCCTATGGGCGAACCAAGTAGCACGACCGATCGAGAGGGCCGATTAACCTGCGAAAACATCCTGCTGGCAAATTTGAGTAATGAAGAGCGGACACAGGTTGAAGAACGAAGGAAATTTTATGCGGTCAAACGCGCGGGAGAGTGCGATTGGGCCTCCGGAATAGCTTTGTCTGGTGGCGGTATCCGTAGCGCTACTTTTGCCATGGGCGTACTGGTATCGCTATCGCGGCGGAATCTACTTCGCCAGTTCGACTATCTTTCCACCGTATCCGGCGGCGGCTACGCGGGATCCTTTCTGACCCAACTCTTGGGGAGCACTTCGAACACAGATTTCAGCTTGGCCAGTCACCATCTGCCTTTCCGACGCGACGAAAACGAGTCACTGGTTCTACAACGAATACGACAGGGTGCCAGTTATCTTTCTGCGTCAGCCGGGGAACGGCTTGTGGTAGCGCTCGCGCAGATCCAAGGCGTACTTATAAACCTTTTTCTTATGTTGACGGCTATATCAACAATTGCTTACGGCGAATTGAGGCTTAGACGCGCCCTTCCCGATTATCTCGCCAATGCTTTTGTCTTGCCATTCGTCATCTTTGGTTCCGCGCTCCTCCTCGGCGCAATTTTCCGTCGATCGTTCAACTTGTCATTGGGTGGGGTAAAGCGCTGGATGACCACTTTCGGCGTGATCTCCATTCTGCCCTTGATCTGGTCCATCTTGGGCGCCCTACACCAGCTGTCGTTTAAGTTGACGATCGGTTTGTCAAATGTTCATCTTGCTGAAATAGGAACCGCATGCCTCGGTCTAATTGTTGTTGCAACTGTCCTTGCATTTTCATTCAGCCCGATCAAACCGTTACTACTTTTGGGGATTACGACGGGACTGGTCATCCTCGCCGAGGCACTCGCCTATCAGATTTTCTGCAAATCGGATCTTTGGATGGGGTTCGGTGTTCTTTCATGCAGCCTGGGGCTGGCCCTGATCCTTTGGTTTTTTCTCGATGTAAACTCGACATCGCTGCATGACTATTATCGCAAAAAGCTGGCAGCGTCTTTCCTGGTCAATACATCGCTGAAGGAAGCGGTTCCAATCAAGCTCAGCGAATTCGATGCCACCCGTGCAATGTTTCCCATCATAAACTGCGCTCTGAACGTTCCCGGCTCCAAGAACCCAAAAATGCGAGGTCGCCACTCGGACCTTTTTTCGTTCACGCCCGTGTCTGCGGGGGCAAATCTCATCGGCCAGTCCCGGATGAGTGACTGGGAAAACGCAAACACAGAGCTCAACCTCGCCACAGCGATGGCGCTCTCTGGCGCTGCCGTATCTCCACTAATGGGCCTCAATACAACGCGTTTCGGAAGCTTTTGGCTGACACTCCTAAATATCAGGCTGGGAGCCTGGTTGCGCGAGCCGAGTTTGAAAAAGGTAGCACCAGCATTTCCGAATGTGAGCTATCTATTTAAGGAACTGGCGGCGACCGCGACAGAAGAGGATCCGTTCCTCCAAATATCCGACGGCGGCCACATCGAGAATCTTGGGGTCTACGAACTTCTACGCCGTCGCTGCCGTTTCATTGTCGCGGTAGATGGCGAACACGATGGAAAAATGACATTTCACGCGCTGACGAACCTGCAGCGCCTCGCTTATATCGACTTCGGTATCGTTATTGACGCCAACCTTGCAGACCTCCGGCTTGGGGAAACAGGTCTGAGCCGATCACACTTTCGCTTTTGCAGAATCCGCTATCCCGCCGACAAAGACAGAACAGGAGAGGAAATCGGATACCTCATCTACCTAAAGCTTTCACTGACCGGCAACGAGGGCGAATTCATCCGACGCTACAAACTGGACGAACCTTCGTTTCCGCACCAGTCGACCGCAAACCAGTTCTTCACGGAAGTCCAATTCGAGGCTTATCGCGCCCTTGGTGAACATGTAGGCGACAAAATGTTTTTGTCTGCTCTAACCGGGTTCACGGATAACTCAAATACGGACTTGGAAACGTGGTTCAAGGCGCTGGGCAACAGTTTCCTGGATCCGCTTGTGCAGTTCGCTCCTGTCGATTTAGGGAAAGACGAGGTGGTCAGCCCTTAGCAACATCAATGATCGCTCAAAGCAAGTCTAATGGCCTCTCGATCGTTGCTGCGCCGATAATCTTCTTGTCAAGAAGACTATTTAACGCCGTCGCAAATGAATAAAGCTTTGCATCTTTTACGGCCCCTGTATAACTGAGCTCTACCTTGGAAGGATCTATGTCGAAATCCGTTACTGCACTCCGTTCCAAAAGATTTGGAGGCAGATAGATATGAAGACACTCGATCGGAGATGTCGTTCCGCTTGCTTTCTCGAAGGTTCCAGCGGGACATACTTCAAAGGCCTTTCGAAGGCAGCCGCCATGTCAATATGCGCGGTGAACGGCGTGCATCTATCTGGTGTGAGCTCCGCATGGGCGGCCTTTCTTGTCGCAACCGCTTCACTAATCAAGTCCGGAGGGCGTATGGCTTTCGTTGTGCCAGCCGAGATCGGGCACGCCCCCTACGCTGTTCCGGTCCTCGAATTTCTTTTGAACAGCTTCTCCAACGTTCATGTCATCGCTGTTCGAGAGAAGCTGTTCCCGCGCCTGTCAGAGGACTGCTGGCTTCTTTATTGCGAGGATCGCAACGGTCGTAGTCGTGAAATCCATTTCTCCAAGATCGATAGCTTTGTGCCGTCTGTCGCGCCGCCCGCCTCAGACGAATCCATCGACTGGGCCGATCTGAAGACCAGCTGGACAGGACGATTGCGGCCATTTCTTTTGCCTAGAGAAGCCAGAAGCGCCTACTTGGCGACCGCTCGGCGTCCAGATACCGTCCGACTGGGTGATTTCGCCAAAGTCGGAATTGGCTATATCACCGGCGACAATGATTTCTTTCACCTGTCGCCTTCCGAGATTCAGCGGCATCAGATCCCGCCGGAGATGCTGACGCCAACTGTGCGACGTGGTCGATGTCTCAAAAGCGAAGTCATTGATCATCAAACGGTAAGGTCGTGGGAAGCTGCGGACGAAGCATGCTATCTCCTGAAGCTTCCGCCAGCACACGAGCTGCCCGATAATATTTCCCGTTATCTCGACAGCGAACGTGGGCGCGAAGCTCGACAGCGATACAAGTGTCGGATCCGACCGTTTTGGTACTCTGTGCCCAGTATCACGCGGCCGGACTATTTCCTGCAATGCATGTCTGGATCGGTTGTGAAATTGGCGAGGAACGACGCCGGTGCCGCTTGCACGAACAGCATCCTTGCAATGCATATCACCGACCGGATCAAAGCAAGCAGCGCGATTCCACGATGGTCGTCAGTCCTGACGAAGCTGAGCTGTGAACTTGACGGCCATCCGCTGGGCGGCGGGATGTTGAAACTCGAACCGCGCGAGGCGGCAAGACTGCTGTTTGCACCGAGTGATGCGTCCCATGAGCTTTTCGAAGCGGCGATCGGCGTCATGAAACTCTGGAGACACGTTTCGTCCGAAACCGATTAGCGAGCAGGACAGCTCGAACAGCACGGCGACCGCTGAGTTTAAGTAGCCATGCCGACGCAAACTTGTGCTCGCCCGAAATCCAAGCCGAGTACCTCGGATCAGGCTGCCGCTCATACTGACGGGCCGGAAAAAATTCTGCGACTCCATTGATCCGGTCGAACGGCCAAATGTCGCTGTTAGCTAATCGGACGCAAGGAAAAGCTAAGGAGCGCTTTTCTGCACGCCCAGCACATCCTCTTTGACGAGGATCACAAGCTCGCGCCGAGAGAAATCGGCGACGGCAAGCAATACCTCCGCTCTCACCCAGCCCTGCTCCTGAGCCTGTGACAGGAACGACTGAAACGCCTCTCTGATTGCCGCCTGACACTCGTCACTTCGATCAACACTCATGTCAGAATGGGTTGGTGCTGCGATTTCTATCGGTTTCAAAAGCACCCCTCTCTGCACGAAGATGTGCGGACATCTCATAGTCAAGAAGCCAGCATTATTAGCCAGGAGTCAACGGGGATCGGGGTGCCCTCTGAATACTCATCCTAGCCACCATCAGACTTCCGACAAATCGCCCCAACACCGGGCGGCGGATAAAGCAAAAACCGCGTCCCCGCACTCTCGATCCCTTGCGCGAGACATTTTCAGTCTAAATCCTCTTCCGGTAGATCTGCCCTAAGCATGTTGAAAACGTGAACAAATCCTAGCTTGAATATTATAGAATACGCGTGGGGGACAACAGACCGTAGACCCGGAACTCAACGAGAATATCGCCGTAGTTTCGACAGCTACCCATCTTTATGCAATCGATAATGCGCCTTCCACTTATCGTAGTCCTGACGGACCGCTTTGTCAGCCAGAGTACAAGCCTCAAGGAGCCATTCCGGTTTCTTACTTGTTAAGTCGGCTTCAATCTCAGACGAGGCGCCAGACGTTGCGGCATGGATGGAAGCGAGATCGGCGCCCATCGCCTTTAACAAACCTAAATTGAAGGCCCGTGCATTTAGCGATGCCAAATCGATCTTATTTGAATCCGACGCTATGCGTCTAATTAGATAACCGTCATGGCTTTTTAAAAACGGGTCGGGCGCTCTGTAAGTTCCCCTGGCAAGAGTAATAAACAGACGTGCATGGTCTCCTTGGTCTGATGCCCAGGCCCACGCGGAGGGCACAATCGCTTTACACTCGCGAACAATTAGGCCGCCCTGCCATCTCCCAAAGGCAACGAAACGCGGTCGCCCGAGCGATCCCCCACCCCTCTGACGGCTGGCGAAACGAAGATTGCTCGTCCCCACTGGCATCTCGGCTATCAAACCAGCCAACGCTTGGGGAGGAGGTGTAGCCTCGTGTTTGTCTAAGAGTTCCAGTAGAGACTGTTCGAAGGCATTTTTCTGCGAGATGGGTCTCTTCAGCAAAGGCTCCATCCATGGCACCTCATCATTGATTAGGCGAGCCGTCGGTTTTTGCAGCCCAGCGGTATAGCCTTTAAGCAATGCCCCTAATTGGTTCGGCAGTTGATTTGGTAGATCTTTTGCTAACGACAGACTGGTCGCCATTCTAACCAGGTCGAACGTATATGGAAGCTCCGCTGCCTCGTCGAAGTCATTGACTCCCCACACCAATCGCCCCTCCGCGTCCCTCCATGTACCCCAGTTTTCGAAATGGGCGTCGCCCACCGACAAAGTTTTTGGACCGGCGTTTTCGGGAGCGACAAACTCGTTGATCTTGCGAGCAAAGCGAAAACAGGTAGACCGGAAAAACATCAAGGGATCATCGGCCATCCGCTTATGCTTTTTCTTTAGACCGCGCTCCACAACATCGCAGTGTTTCCGCAGCCAGAGCTCATACCTGTTCACGTCACTGATCACGGACATAGCGGCACATTTCTCCTTGGGAAAAACGAGTATGTTCTGGACCGAACTCTAGATCTTGCTCGAAAAGCGTCATCTGGCACAATGGAGCGTGATGGAGTCGAGAGCCGTCGAGGGGACGAGTCATCAGCCGGATGTTGACGTCTGTCGCTTGATAAGCGCCCAGTCCGCAGCTATGTCGTCCGGGTAAACGTTAAGCGCCACGGACGGCATCTTGTCCGGATTGTTGTAGAGGGCCATCAAATTTTCCTCCTTTAGCGAACTTCCTGATCCAATGTTACCGTCCCCGCCTCCGAGTTCCCAAGCCGCCTGCCAGATAGCTGCGAGATAGCGCGTTCCACGCGCCATGCAGGTGACTGTTTTATCACCAAACGTGACCCACATTGCCTCTGCTTTTTCAGCCTTAGAGCTGCCGATCAAATCGACCCACTTGCTGACAATGGTTCTCGGAGCAATCTCGTTCTGAGTTGCGGAGACGAGATCAATAATTGCCTTCGATGCATCGTAGCCCGACCTGATTGGACTGATAGTTTCGGCGGCAACAGTGGGCAACGCGTTGATCCTGTCTTTTAGAGCATTAGCCAGGTTCTTTTGCTGATAGCCGAACGCAATCATGTCGTCCTCGTATCCACCGTGAACGCCATCGGCTTGCATCTTCTTGCCTGGAGAGCGGGGACGGTCGACCAATTGATCTGGATCGCCTTGCGAGAGATAAGATGTATGCAACGGCTGACAGGCATCGCCCACGTAGTGGATCAGAACGCCTCCCGCGCAAAGGAAAAGATCGGCATCGGATGCTTTCGCGGCAGCGACCATGATGTCGAAAAGCTGGTGCACACGGAAGGGCAAGGCGCCCCAGTGATTGCTCCTCCCATGACCGACGGCGTCATCCCAAGCGTCAAATCTTGGCTTCAACTCGGCGAAATAATCGACCCACACCGTCGGCTTCAGGTATTGGTCTGGATTGTCCTTATTCAACTGTAGAAACAGCTGCCCTTTGTAATTTAGGTCCAGGTCCGCGAAGTGGTTCGGATTATCGTTTTGACCTCTGGACCCGGGTCCAGGCTTCCGACGTTTTTTACCGCCGTTCGGTGCATCGACAAAGGTGAAGTTGACATTGCTCTTCCATACATTATCGGGAACGTCAGCAAGCGGAACAAATTGCGGCTCGGCGCCTCCATCCACCAATACCTTGGGGTCGTTTTTCAAGGCTTGGCTCGGGGTCAGCGACAGCAAGTCGATATTGTTAGCGATAAAGGTTCGGAGCTTTGACGAATGAAGCGAATCCGTCGGCAAGGTCAACGCCCGTCCGATCGCGTAGTGGCCCACCCATCCCCAAATGTATCGCTGATCAGCGTTCAAATCGGCGACGAATTCCATGTTGAGCCGGTCCAAAGCAGGACTGAGCGCGGTCGCCAGGGCGTATGGATGCGAGGTAGATTTGCCTTCCTGCAAGAACTCCTCTTTTCCCCACAGCTGCGCAAACGGATAGTACACCGGAAGCTTCCCCTTGGACTCCTCGTTTCCAACTTCATCTTCAAAATGCTCGATAAAGAGAAGGGTTCCAGAATCCCCGTGATGGACCGCCAGCGCCTCTTTTTGGTGCTTACGCTTTACTCCGATTGTCTCTGGACCAATGAGGAAGTCGCTGACGTATTCTGACCCACCAAGAGATCGGTAGCGATAAAACAGTGCATGAATTTCGGCGCGAATTGGGCCACTCACCCCTCCCACCCCGACGACCTTCATGGTTATCAGCTTCAGCGTGAAGCTATTGTCATATAAATCAAGAAGTGAACCAACCGTCCCGATCCCAGGCGTCTGGGATTTCCACTGGGAGATATCGTCAATGTCAACCAATCCGACGTCGAGCTGCAAAGACTGATTGTGGGAGGTGAAATTGGGATAGACCTCGCCAAATGGGACGCGTGACAGTCCTGCCGAAGATGTCGAACCGATAATTGGATCGCGGTGCCCTTGGAGCGCCTTAATCTTTGTTCCGGCCGCCCCAGTCACATGTCGATTTGTGACTACGTAGTAGCGTTCGCCATTGGTCACAATCGCCCCAGCCGTTCCGAAACGCGTAAGACCTTGGCCGTCGCTGTTGACCAGTATGCTTCCGGGGCACAGAAGATTGCGAGGCGGCAAGAAAGCTGGATTTGACGCTTCGCCACGAGCGGAAGTATCGCGACGGGCTTCTACAACGCAAACGGGGACGGATCGTCCATCGGGAAGATACAGCGTCTTCGGGACCATATCGGAGGGATCTTCTTTAGCGAGTTCCGCCTCAAACTCCCATTTGGAAACGAACACGTACACACAGGGCCAAGAGTACGGTCGAACCTCAGAGTTGGCCAACGTCCTCTTCGTGTCCTTGTTACTGCTTTTGGGCTCGGGCTTAGGGTTGTCTTCGCTGGGCCAAGGATCACGCGATCTTATCCTGTACAGGCCAACGGCCGTCGCCACGACATTCTTCTTGTTCATCAAGTGGTAATGGAAAAGGTCTCGGGCATCGAGCAGGTCTTTGAGCGACAGCGACGCGAACGTCGAACTGGATTTAAACAATGAATCCACACCACCACTCCCCAATGGCCAGGGTTTTCTTCTATCACGAGATGCGTCATTGGTGATATAGCTAAGTTGCAATTACGCGACAGAAACACCAGAAAGGGTTGCGCGTTGATAGCTGGGCGACTTTTTGGATCAGCGACAGACATCACGTCGCTTACCAAACTAGCCGTGACCTGCCATCCTGTTGAACAAATGTGCGGACACGCTTTCATGCACTCATTGTTCCGGAACAGCTGGGTTCTTTTTCACCGCCCTCGGTTCAGACAAAGCCGTCCGAAACGAGCAAGGTCTCTTGGCGTCATACATATATGAAAGGCTACATGCGCCGAATGGGGTCCGCTGAGGCAGGGCACCATCTCACGGCCAAGATCCTG
Source organism: Arminella tubonensis (assembly GCF_003240585.1). Taxonomy (GTDB): domain Bacteria; phylum Pseudomonadota; class Alphaproteobacteria; order Rhizobiales; family Rhizobiaceae; genus Rhizobium; species Rhizobium tubonense. Next base: position 156,592 of record NZ_PCDP01000076.1, on the reverse strand, counting down.
CATGCTTACCAGGCCCGCGAAGGAACCGTCGAATAAAACCTGGCCCAACACAGCGCACCCGATCGAAGCTATGCTGGCTGTCAGCGTGATCTCGGACGCACCCCGCGGTGGGCCATGGGAACGCTGAGGGAGGTACCACGGGAATTTAGGATCCCGTTGAACCTCTTCGATTCCGACTTCCACCGTACGGCCGTATGCCCGGCTTCGAGACTTAAGTGTTGCGTCGTTCCGTCCTTGATGGTGAAATCCACGTCACATGGTCGCTCGGATCCGGCCTCAAGGCGTGCGTACCTGTTTCGCGGGTGGAATTTGAGAACAAGAGTTGTGTAAGCTGCCACTGAAGCTGAGGCGAAGGTTCGCTAGCTCTGCCTGTTCCAACTGTCCATGAGCATCACATTAGCGCGTGCAAATGCTAGTCGGGCATCAACGCAGGGGGTCACCAGCTCTTTAAGGACTGGCATGCGCATCGGACCGACTAGCTTTAACGATTAACCACCAGAGCAGCCAAAAGATCAATTCCAAGATTTGGGGGGTCAGTGTTCGCATCAGTGCCGATATTACCAAGCGGCCTGACCCATCCTGCCAACAATAAGGGCGCTCACTTTTGGAGGGAGCACCCTTATTGCCGACGACATTTAACTCAAGGGGCGGCACACACCTTCATTTGTCGTAGCCTGTCATTTCCAGGTAACCGACGCCGGAAGAACTACCTTTGAATGAGATAGGCCCCTCCCAATATGGCGTGGACGTCGTCATCCATGACTGATCGTTTAAGGGTTGCGTGGTGATATCCAGTGATTTGTCTGGAATCTGGATGTGCCATGCCACCGGTATCTTTATGCCGTTGACCATTGCATTTCGGACGGGTTCCATTTGAACGGCATTGCTAGGAAGCGGCGTAGTTCGCCCATCGGCGGCAATCCAGGTCGCCGAAATATATCCTTCCTTGTCATCACGGAGCCGGAACGCCATGAGCTTCTCGCCCCTATCAAAATGCAACGAGAACCAGTCCCATCCAGTCTGATTTGCGGCAAGTGGCTGCGAAGACCATTCCCGGTCAAGCCAGGCCTTCCCACTAACTTTGACGTCTGTCCCGTTGATCTTCAGGGCGCCCGAAGCCTGGTAAAAAGGTTGCGAGTAATAGTAGCTCGCCTGACCATCTGCAGATTTGACGGAGAACCCGCGATCTCCCTGCAGCACGAGCGGGCCGGTCGCGTTCAAGTTCAGCCTGTACCTAAAGTCTGGCCCGGCAGCGTTGAGCGAGATATTTTCCAGAGCGTCAGATCCGGCATTCTCAGCCCCCTTGATCTGCCAATCATCTATCCAAGCCTGAAAAGGCGCGGCCACTACATTGGCCTGGCCGACGCCTCCACGGGCCAAACGCTCCGCTACGTATTGGTGGCTGTCAGTAGTAACCGCCGCATGGCCGATCCATATCTGCGGATCCGCAAAACCCTCACGATCGCCAGGAGCCACCGCAGATCGAAACAATGTCCACTGCGCTCCATATCGCTTTCCATCGTCGCCCGTAAGATTTGCCGTCACATACCACCATTCGATCCTGTAATCGGGATGAGCACCGTGATCGCTGGGAAATGACAAAGGGTGGTCGCGCTGAGGCACTGCAAAGCCTTGTGCTTCCGACCCCATGCCTGCAAATCCCTGTGAGAAGGCACTCATCCCGGGAAAGGTCAACGCTAAACCCATTAGGGCCAAAACATAGCGCCTAGCGTTCATTCGCGAAGATCCCAAGCAAGTCCGCAGGGTTGATTGAGGCCAGGCGCCTGACAGGAACCAGCACTGACAGGATAGCGGCAACCAGGGCGATCGCCCCCAGCCACAGCCAGTCGAGCGGAAAGATCATCATTGGTAGCCGCCACCCAAAAGCTTCGACGTTGACGATTTCCAACAGCACCCACGCGAGCGTGAGACCCAAAGGTATCGCGGCCGCGAATGTTGCGAACCAAAGGGCTAGGGTCCTCAAAATCTCGAGCAGCGCGAGATCACGTCGTCGGACGCCCATCGCCCAGACCGGCGCAAGCTGGGGAAGCCGAATTCCAGAGAGTGTGAGAAGACTGGCAAACATGGCAAAGCCAGCCACGGTGAGGGTAAGAACATTCAATGCGCCCGTCACCTTGAAAGTCTGCTCGAAAACGGATCTGGACTGCTGTTTGAGAGAGGCCTGATCGACGATCGCCGTTTCCGGCAGCCCGAACTGATCGACCAACTCTCGCCTCAGCGCCCCTGTTTGCGAAGGCGGAATGCGAATGCCATAACGAAGCTTTGAAACATCGGGGTAATGTTCAACAAGAGCGTTCAGTCCGACGATTACCTGCCCCTTTGGATTGCCATAGTCCGAGTAGATCCCGACCACGACGGCTTGCCATCCTCCCGGCATCGCGATGGTTTCTCCGGGCTTTGCCGCGCCGCGCCGCCACATCTGTTCGTTGATCAGAGCGCCCTGCCCTACCGCAACTTTATTCCAGGCGTCGTTGTCGGCGACGATCAATGGCCAGTGATCTCTGTAGGTCGGATCGTCAGCAACGCCGAAGATCTGCAGCTGTTCACCGAGCACTTCACCGTCAACGTTCCAGATTGGTAACACAGCCGTTGAATGATGCGGGAGCCATTCCCGCAGACGTTTTGCCTCATCTTCGTCTTTGGCCGTCACATAGAGCTCCGCGGCCAATCGTTGATCCAGCCAACCGATAAAGGTCAGTCGAAAGCTTGAGACCATTGTGCCGACACCGATATTGGCGGACAGCGCCAATAGTAGCGCCATCAGAGCAAGTGAGAGCCCTGGCAGCTGCAGTCGCGTGTCCGCCCAAAACCACTGTGTCATCACGCTGCTCGACGTCCGTTCCGCCAAAAAAAGGCTGATAGCGAGAATACCGGGTAGCGCCAGAGCGGCGCCAAGGAACAAGCATCCAAGAGTAGCAAAGCCCGTGAGGAGGTCAGTTCCAGCCACAGCCAGAGCGACCGCGAGCCCGAGAAGCACGGCTCCCGTTCCGGCTTGGTAGATAAGCGCCGTGACCGACGCCCTTACCCAAGCCCTTGGCTGCGCCGCCGCCAATATCGGCAACTTCCACACCCGAGACAAACTTTGCGTCGATGATACGGCTGTGCCCCCGAGAGCGATACCCAGTCCTGCCAACCACCACTCCGGCCGCAGCGACACCGAGCCTGATACACTGGCGCCGTACAGACCTCTGAGCGTAGAAGCCACCCCCGGCATGAGCGCAGAAGCGACAAGGTAGCCTAAGACGACGCCAATCAATCCCGACACAAGTGCCAAGCAGGCAAGTTCGATAACCAGCATCGCAGTCAGCGTATGAAGAGAAACCCCCACGGAGCGAAGTGTCCGAAAGGTCCCTCGTCTTTGTTCGAACGAAAGACCGGTGGCAGAATAGACGATGAATAGCCCAACGACAAAGGACAGGAAACCAAATGCCGTGAGGTTGAGATGAAAGCTATCTGTGAGACGAGTAATGTCCGGACGATCGGTGTTTTCGTGCAGTGCGAGATCCGGTGCAATCTTATCGAGCGGCTCTAGTCCTGCTGCTTGTTCTGACGCCGCCACGAGACGGCTCAACTTGCCATGCGCGTCGAGCAGGCGGTCGGCGATGGAAATATCGACGAACGCCGCATCATCGGGCATCTTCTCCGAAATCTTGAGTGCCATATCGGTGACCCCGCGCATCTTGTCGGCGGTCGCTTCCGAAACAACCAGCTCGCCGCTGCCGGAAATGAAGCTGGACAAGTCGGAGCCGTTCGCGATCGAAAAGCCTTGCCCGTCTCCTGGCATCGTCAACGGGTCGACCCCGATAAGTCGTAACCGCGTGCTACCGAACTTGAGCACACCCTCGATTACCGGCGATACATTCCACCCCGCTCGGCGCAGCCTGCCGTAGGTCTCAATAGAAATTCCGCCGCCATCCTTCGCCATGATCTGCCGAAGGGCGCCCTGCTCCAAGACGGATGCTGCCCGCGCGTAGCTTGCTCGTGCTTCCGCATTGATAGCTTGGACCCCTGACCATAGCGCCGTCGCTAGAGCGATGCCCGTAACCAGGGTGAGAAGCTGCACCGGCTTCCGACGCCAATGGGACAGGAGCGCTAAAAAAGCCACCAATCTCATTCGGCGATTCTTCCACCACGAAGGACGACCTTTCGATCTAGTCGATCTGCCAGCCTTGACGAGTGTGTCACGAGTAGCAATGCCGAACCGGCGCTTCCTGCCAACGAAAGCATCAGATCGAGGACAGCGTCGCCGGTAGCTTCATCCAGGTTCCCCGTCGGCTCGTCAGCCAGAACAAGCGGCGGTCGCGCTGCCAAGGTACGGCCGATTGCAACGCGCTGTTGCTGCCCCCCGGAAAGTTGCTCTGGGTACCGCGCCAGAAAATCTTCCAAGCCGAGCCGTTCTATCAAGCGTTTCTCCCACGCGGGATCGTACCTGTCAGCAAGTTTAGCATGGAACGAAACGTTGGCGGCGACGCTCAATGAAGGGATCAGGTTGAAATGCTGAAATACAAGGCCGACCTCGGTACGGCGGTAGTTCGCTCGTTCGCGCTCCCCGAACCGCTCGAGTTTCTGGCCATTCATGATGATTGAACCTGCATCCGGTTGGTCTAGCCCGCCCGCTAGATGAAGGAGGGTACTTTTCCCACTGCCCGACTCTCCAGTGAGCGCTACGCTTTCGCCTGCGGCCACGTCGAGATCGATATCCTTTAAGATTTCGATGGTACCCTCGGCACTGGAATATGATTTCCGAACGCCGGATAGCGATAAAATCATACTGTTGCTCTGGGTGACGGTGAATTCAGCTGAAGGGTGGCGAAGGAACATAACTACAATGTGACGCATGATAAAGGCGATAGTCACATGCCTGGTCATCGTGGCATGTGCCACCCTATCTTGGCAGACGAAGCGGGCGACGCCTTTGACACGATCGCCGGAACGGCTTCCGACAGCGAAAGGCGGCGAAGACACCAGGAAGACGGCGTAGGCGCGTGAGCCACGAAGCCGTTCAGCACACGGAGAAAGCCCGTCCGGTGCGGAAATCCTGGCTCTTCCTAATTTCTATAGATTCCGGAATTTCGGAGCTATCGTAACCTATTGTTTCGACATGTGAAACGGCGGGGCTGAATCGAGAAATCCACTAACTTTTGAACGCAATCCACTAACTTTTCACACAAATTCGTTGACGCGGCGACAAATGAGATATTTCGAAATTCGAAATACTTCGCGGGAATTGTTGAGTGAAAAGAAGGTCCATTTCGATGACTGGAAAATATCGGGACGCTTATCGGAGAAGCGGACTTAATTGTATGGCCCCTCCGAATAATGATCCGTTTCATCCGTCGCTGTTCGGCCTGCCCGAACTGTCACGGTTCAGGCACCCCCGGTGCCAACCGTCCAACGACTGCACGACGGGTCAACGCAGATTCCTGCTAGAACGCCGCAAGCCACGCACGAAGTGAAGCTTTGTCCATTGCTCCGGCTCGCTGTCCCACAACTGCGCCCTTAGTAAAGGTCATAAGCATCGGGATGCTTTTGATTTGAAACCTTGCCGAAAGAGCTCGCTCGGCCTCGGTATCTACTCGCAAAAATCTCCAGCCAGGCTCCATCTCTCCACTTAGGGCCGCGAAGATTGGTTCTATCATCTTGCACGGGCCGCACCATGCTGCCCAAAAATCGACAACCACCGGAATGTCATTGCTCTGAATGTGCTTATTGAACGCACGCTCGTTGACGGCAAATGGATGACCTTCAAACAGCTTTTTGTGGCAGTGCCCGCACTTGGCGCTCAGAGAATCGCGATCTGACGACATACGATTTAGGGTCAGACAGTGAGGACACACGATGTTGGCAGCGATTGACACGTTCATCTCATCATTTTTGAGCAAACCTTGCTGGTCTTCCACCCTGTGACCACCATCAGATTTCGGCAGCAATAAGTTTTTCGATCGACATGGAATCGTCTTATCTATCGGACCTTTACAGAACGCTACCTTCGTGAAGGGTAAGCCGCCCCATCATTGCGCTCAACCATACATAGGTGCTTCTCGTCCCATCCTTAGGTACCAGTAGTTCGCACAGCGCATTCCCTGGAGTGAAACCCCTCAGATGTAGGTCGAGGCTGACGCGGTTACCTAACGCACGCAACCGCCGAACGGACAGGCAAAGCAGTTCAAGATTTGCCTTTTGAGCAAAACGCCGAGCCTTATGTTGCGCATGGCGAAAGCCAGCTTCAGCGAGCTCATGGCTGACGGGTACGGCAGTCTCCTGAACACTTGTTGCAGATACAACGTTGTCTAATTCACGACAACAAGCGATGGTCGGCAACGACCTTCATCTCTGACCGGGCTTCGCTTTCAAAACTGCCGTTGCCGCCGATCAGCGGCCGTCCGGCTCAACTGCCTCCTCCAACCATTTTAAGAATGTCCGCCAAGCTAGCAGATAAGCTCACCTTGCTTACTAACCGGGCAATCAAGGCCTCCTTGGGACGTAGTTTCATGCCAAGCCGGATTGCTTTCCCCCGCTCGGTGATTTCTGCGCTATATTCGACGTCGGCGACGATACCTCGGTCTCTAAATGAGCCGATAATATTGGCCACATCTGTGAGACCGCTGACCAATTCGTTGTCGGTGAGAATGTGGCCCTCTTGCTCGGCAATTTTCAACCCTTCAGTGATCAGCTGCTCGCTGCCTAGTCCATTGTCGATCAATCCGAGAGCGACCGTATCGGTAGGCGGATAGAAGTACTGATAGACGTCTAGACCCTGTAACCTGGCTCGCACATCATCAATTCGTTTCCCGCTTAGGAATAGCTCCCAATCGTCGCCGTCTAGTTCATAGGTCGGAAATGGACATATTCCTTGAGAACGGTCGGCAGCGAGATTGTCGATATTAGTCAATCGGTTGAGAGCGTTTAATGCGGTCTGAAGAGATAAGGCGGGGCCACCTCCGCCGATATTTTGCCAATCAAGTTCGGTAATTTGATCGAAAGCGCTCAGAATATGAGTTCGAATTGGCAATCCGCTCCGTGCAATGTTGGACATGATTGCTTCAAGCTGGGGCCCATACCTGCTCGAAAGCGCCTCACCCCCTTTTTCACCTTGTGCGCTAAGGCTTCCGATCTCGATAACTTTTTGGATATCTATGTCGCCGGTAGGAGTTGTGAATAGTGTGCGAGCAGCATGGGCCAAATCGACCGCTATTGGCCTGGTCAGGAGGACCTTTGCTCGTGGCATTGTGGCTTGTATATCAACTCGCATCAGAGCCGCAATGCGGGGGTTGTGCTCAGCGGATACCACGATCACGCGATCGGTCTTATCATCGACTCCAATCGCCTGAACGCTGTGGGTCAGGCCGCTTTGACCCTGGATCTCTTGACCCTCGCGAAGCTCCACTCCGAGTGCAGAGCAAAAGGATTTCCAGATCGCACGGGTTTCTGTTTCGATGCGTTTATTGTCCATCAGATACCCAATCAAGAAGTGGCTTTAATTTGAATATACCTTGCAAAGGAGATCGGGAAGTCAGCTGAGTCCCGAGGAGTATGTCGTGCAATACATTCCCACAGTGAGAACGTTAGATGGCATTGTTAGCCCCTGGCGGTGATAGGTCCCCGAAAAACTGACGCATCACCAAATGATGTTGCGTATTTGATCATTAGGTTTAGTACCGCATGTCTATTTTCCGCGCTAGATTGAACAGTCGTGTCCCACCATCGGAAGCCCGCATCGACATGCAAGACAAGCTCATTTCGCCAGCCACGCGGTTTGGCAGACCGACGCAGACCCCAACCGAGTGGTGCGAGTTAAATGAGAGACAGAGTGGCGTCGAGCTTTCCGGATGCGCAGTCGGCGCGATGGCCAAGAAAACACTGAGGATCGACTATTCGATCATGTGCGATGCGGTATATGCTTGTCTGTGCAACGATTGAGGATGCGAAATTGAGTGACGTCAAACTGACCTTTGCCGAGAGAGCGATTTTAGCAAACCAGTTTCAAATCTTGGAGAAGGTCGATCAGTCCCACGCGGTCGACTACGAACAAGCACGAGAGATCGTCGAAAAGGGCTATGAGTTTCTGTACGAAACGATCAACGCGGCAATAAGCACGGCATCTGTGCCTCACGAATCAAGTGAGGAAGTCTATAATATTCTCGACATGTTTCGGGCCGCGGAACTGTCCGCCAGCCGCGCAGGGACGACCAGCGAGGAGCTCTCACTTGCTTTTGAAGGCTTCGATGGTAATAACGAGGATCACCACTTTGGCTTTGCGTATTTCGTGCGCAGGCGGCAGGGCAAGTGGAGCGAACTTTCCCGACATCCGGACAACTCTCACGCTGTGATGTTGCCTCGATATCGTCAGATGCTGGAAATGTGGCATTCCTTCGGAAAGCCACACGAGATGAGCGAAGAACAGCTCGAGTTGTTAGCTGCTAAGCGCTAACAGCTGGCCAAACGGGTTTCCTGCGACGGCGCCCAGTCCGTCTGTATCAAATTGAGCCTTCGCATTCACCTCCTCGGTCATCACAACGCTTGCGGTTGATATGGCGGGGTTAATTGGGGAGGCGAGTGCGACTTATCGGCACGTCAAGTACGCATAGCGACCTACACCCTTGTATGGTTCCAGCATGGCACCCCCGGGCGTAGACTTATAAACACCAACCGGGCTTCCTGAAGTCCAATGGCGTTTTGCATCTTCTTGGACAGAATTAGGAAAAGCCGCATGAACATTGATCTTTCAGGAAAAACAGCATTGATTACCGGCTCAACGAGTGGCATCGGGTTCGCGGTGGCGCAGGGGCTGCAGGCAGCCGGTGCTCAAGTCGTCATTAACGGGCGTACTCCCCAAAATGTTACGGAAGGCCTCGCTCGACTTGGGGGTACAGCTCGGGGCATTGCCGCGGACTTGTCGACCTCAGTCGGGTGCAAAACGCTCACCGATCATGAAAAGGACGTCGATATCCTCGTGAGCAACCTCGGAATATTTCAACCGGTTGATTTCTTTGAGACCGACGACGCTGTCTGGGATCTTCACTGGCAAATTAATGTGATGGCCGGTGTTCGACTGGCCCGAGCCTATCTGCCGAAGATGGCGGCAAAGAAATGGGGGCGTCTTATCCTTCTGGGTTCTGAGTCGGCGTTCAATATCCCGGCCGACATGATCCACTACGGCGTCACGAAGACGGCGGATGTCTCATTGGCGCGTGGACTGGCAAAGCGGATGGCTGGGACTGGAGTAACCGTGAATTCGGTCCTACCGGGGCCAACCCTTTCTGAGGGGGTCGCCCAAATGCTAAAGCAGGAGGTGGATGCCGGTAAAACTCTGGAACAAGCAGGGATCGATTTTGTGAAGCTTCACCGACCGTCATCGATATTGCAACGCCCGACGTCTGTCGAAGAAGTTGCGAACATGATCATCTACGTTGCATCCGAGCAAGCGTCAGGAACGACGGGCGCAGCTCTTCGTGTAGATGGCGGCGTTATCGATTCGCTTATCTAACCCCATCGGTCAAAGTCGACGCTTACCGCGTAGCGACAGCCAATAATAGCGCTGTCGCTACTGGATCGTTGTTGCCACGGGAGCAGATATCGGCAGCGGCAGGTTGTTCTGCGGACTGCTGTCGCCGAAAATGAGGCCGCGGCCCTTGGGTCAACCACGGCCGCCTCAGTTTTCGATAACCCTAACCTGTTTTTAGACTGCAGGCTTTTCGGTAGCCTTTGATCGGCTTCTAACGGGAGGCTGGTCCTGTTTCGCGTCGATTCCCCCCAGACTTCTCAAGAACGATAGTGGCTGGGTTTGGAAGGTAATCTAGTGAAGAACCGGCCGCGGCATCCACCCCCAAACCAATGATGATGCACGCGATCAGGACATTTCCAGCCATTCCGGCAGCCCTACTGCCACCGACTTTCGTGCCGACTTCGTGACTTCAGTATTCATATCCTGGCGCGTCGGCAAATGCGGTAGACTTGTCCTTGCGTTTGACCTCGAAGGTGCATGGCGAACGCGGGCAATACTGTCCAGGGGACGTTCTTATGGTTGCGTCTTTCCGAAAAGACTTTCGGTCGTGCCTCGCGTGATCGTGCCGCAGCTAGAGAGCAGCGCCGGTGCCAGCGCCGCTTCAGAGCGTCAAAAGCCGGTCGCCTGGATCGCCCCGCCCGTAACAGCGCTTGCCTCGTCCGAAACCAAGAACGCGATCAAACGCGCGATCGCACTCGCGGAAACCCAGGTTTCCGTGTCTGCGTTAGGCATGGCCTCGCGATTTTGTGGAGTGTCGATCGTTCCAGGAAGGATGCAGTTTGCGGTTATCCGATTAATTCTATTTTCGGCGGCGATAGCCTCCGTGAGGCGAATTACCGCCGCTTTCGAAGCTGCATATGCGGACTGATGGCTACCTGCCTTCAATCCTGGTGCCGCAGCGACATGTACGATACGGCCATGCTTGCGCTCCTGCATTCTTGGCAAGACGGCAGCACTAATCGCGTAGGCCGATCGCGCGTTCAGGGTCATCAAGGCGTCCCATTGATCGATGCCGAACTGATCGACAGGCCCCATCTTGAACCCGCCGACCGTATTTACCAACGCGTCAATATGACCAAAACGATCATGCGCTCTCCGCACGCCGTCTTGACACGAGACAATGTCGGTCAGGTCGACGTTGTCTAGTCCAAGAACGTCCATCTCAGGAGGGAGGCTTGCCAACGCCTGCGAAAGCTTCTCCGGAGACCGCTCGACGCAGACAAGGCGTGCTGGCGACAAGGAAAGCTCCTGGACGACCGCCCGGCCGAGATTTCCTGCCGACCCCGTAATCATGACCACGAGCTGTCTCATTTCGCCTCCAGGAGTTTGGCGATCTTCAATCCAACGGTGTTGTCGTCGATCGTTTATTATGTGATCCGGATTACGTAGTCTAACCTTTCGGACCACGTTTTCATCGGGCCAAAGTTTTGAAAATGACGCGATGTGAAAATCGGTGACAGATTCCACTATGCTACGGGTAATGGGTGAATAGATGGATGAAGATTGGTAGGTAATGTGTTGATAGCGATAGCCGTTCGGGCTGGCATATATGCACGCGAGTAACGAGAGTCGTGGTTGAAGTCGCCTGAGTAAATCAGGCACCCTGCGATGCCAAACATCGACAAGACAATGACCGACGCCGGGAGGCCGACGGAGGCCTTGTACTCCGCACTATCCGGATATTTCTGCTGCTTTCGCATAGTCGTCTCCGTAGGTAGTTATTTCGCTTGATTTAGCAAGCGTAAGCTTAACGTGCCTGGAGATATTGGATGATTGCCGGAGACTTGGACAAATTGTTTGCGAATCGCGGAAAAGCGAAATTTTGGACTAGTTGACCGCGCAATTGCGGTACTGCATGTGCCGCGAACAATCGAAGCTCTGAAGTGACCGATCGGCCTCTGATCCTTCGCTTCGCCTGACCGCCTACCGGCGGAGAAATTGCCCGAGAGCACAGGAGTATCTAGGTATGGCGTGTCTCTCTTCGGCAGCAATCTTGCAACGCAGTGATACAGGAGAAACGAGCGGGGTTGCACAATGGCTATTCAAAGTTCGATTATCCCACGTTTTAGCGCGAGAGCGACAGCGTGCGTTCGATCTTTTGCACCAAGTTTCGACAGGATATTTTTCACGTACCCCTTTACTGTTTCTTCTGTAATGGAAAGGCTGTTTCCCACAGCCCTGTTTGAATTTCCCCGAGCAATTAGAGAAAGCACGTCAACTTCGCGAGGTGTGAGAACATCATCCGACGCATGTTGAGCAAGATTTTGGGCGACTTTCGCATGGATGTGCTTCTGGCCACGGTGAACAGCCCTTATGGTGTCAGGCAGCTCGGTACGAACCGAACTTTTCAAGAGATAGGCCTGGGCCCCGGCACTTATCGCCTTGCTGGCAAGCTGGTCACCCTCGTAGGTGGTGAGCACGATGATCCGAGCTGATGGGAAGCGGCTTTTAATGACACCAATCGCCTCAAGCCCGCCAAGCCCCGGCATTTGAAGGTCAAGTAAAAGTATATCTGGCATTAACGACGAATATAGAGCCACAGCCTGAAGGCCGTCAGACGCCTCGCCCACGACGTCGATATCGCGGTGGCCAGAGAGTAGCGCTCCAATGCCTTCACGGATTAGCGGATGGTCATCAGCCATTACAACGCGTATAGCGGGACCCTTGGTCATATCTTTAGACCCCGACCCCGATGCGCAGCCACTTTCAATATCAATTCCACAGTAGTTCCGTCCCCGGCACTTTGGATCATCAGATGAGCCCCAATATTTTCGGCTCTCTCTTTCATCCCGGCAATGCCCCATCCGCCGCCAAGCGGTTTTTTCCGGTCAGTATTCGAACGAATGCCCGATCCGTCATCTCTGACAACCACCCTCAATTCGTCTTTCAGATAACGAAATTCGCATTCGATGAGTTTTGCGCCAGAGTGCTTAAAAGCGTTTCGAATGGCCTCGCTAACAATGCGATAGATCTGCTCGTTTACGGAAGGATCCAATGGATACACTTGCCCATCTATTTTTAGATCGAAGGCCGCCGCGAGCGGTGTATGCGCGAGTTCGATTCCGACCTTTCGAACCGCCTCCGCTATGTCGTCACGCGTAGATTCTCTCAACGCTTGAACGGCATTTCTTCCTTCGATGATGGCGTCGTCACTTTTTTGCAGCACAATGTCCAGCATCGTTGCCGCCTCGGCAGCCTTTGCAGGAAGAAGATGGCGAGCTGCCTGAAGCCTGATGGTCAATCCTTGAAAACTCTGCAGCAGTGTATCGTGAAGATCACGTGCCAATCGATTTCGTTCGTTTATCCGTTCCTCAAGACGAACCCGATAATGGGCAGCTACTTTGGAGACCTGATAGCGATAGATTGCGGCAAGCAAGCTAATTATGGCGCCCGCGGAAATCGTTCTGAACCACCAGGTTGTCCACCATGGCGGCATCACTGTTAAAGCGAGTACCGCCCCGGGCATGTTCCACACCCCTCTCGTTGTTGCCGCTTGGACCCGGAGAGAAAAGTCGCCTGCTGGTAAAGCAGCGTAACTGATAGATCTTTGCTGGCTGGTGACCGCGTGCCAGTCCATGTCAAAGCCCACCAATTTATATCTGTATCGAGTTGTTTCTGGGCTCCGGTAACTCAAGGCTGAGAACGACACGGCTATATTGCTTTTGTCGAAGGGCAACCGTACTGACGGTCTGGAGAGAGACGGATCCAGCAAAGCGCCATCAGTCCCATTCGCCAGTTGAATATCAGTAAACACAAGAGGCGGGACGTACGTCTCGTGACCATGTTCCGTATGACGATTGACTGTACCACCGCCAAATCCTCCGAAGTATACAGCGCCGTTCTTGCCAGACGCACAGGCATTCCATCCAGTCAAGTCATCTCCGGGGAGGCCGTTGGCCGTCGAATAGTTATCGAATGTTAGGTCATCAATATTGAGCTTCGATACGCCACGATTTGTGCTCATCCAAAGGACGCCATCTCCATCGCTCACCAGGCAGCTGACGGCGTTGCCAGCCAATCCGGCGGTATCAAAAAATTTGTCGGACTTTCCAGTCTCGGTGTGGAATCGATTGAGCCCGTTCTGCGTCCCTATCCAAAGCAACCCACGTTCACCAACATAGATACTGTTGATGGTATTGTTGCTGAGCGAAGTCGGATCAACTGGATTATGCTTGAACTCCCGGAAGCCGTGCGTCTCGGGGTCAAAACGTACAAGCCCGTTCGTGGTGCCAAGCCAATAAATGCCATCCGCGTCTACCACAATCGAAAAGTACAATTCTGCACTCGCATTCGGATCACGCTTGAACGTCTCGAAATGCTCCGTTGCGGGATCAAATCGGACGATACCATTCCAGGTGCTCAGCCAGATCTTGCCGAAATTATCGAAATGAATCCTCGAAACGATGTCGCTGCTCAATCCATCCTTACGGTTCGCGTCGTAGCGATAGGATTTAAAACTGTGGGTGTGAGGATCGTAAGCAAATAACCCGCGTCCGAGGGTCCCTATCCATATCGTGCCAGCCTTGTCTTCGGCAATCGAAAGCACCTCCAGCGTAGATCCTGGTCCGGCTGGCGTTAGCACTGAAATGCTTTGACCGGCCGGATCTAGGCGGTTCAGGGCTCCCCCCGCTCCAAGCCAAACCGCCCCAGTGCTGTCCTCGAAAATGGCATTGACCAGGCTTTCTCCGAGCTTGTCGACGTGTCCTGGAAAAGGCCAGAGCTTTTTGAAGGGAGGGGCTTCTCTTGGAAAAGTGTTGGGCGGGCTAGCGTGTAAACCTGTCCAGATGTTCCCTTCAGCGTCCTCGAAAAGGGTGATTACACGATTTTCAGCGAGACTTTGCGGATCATTGGGATCGTGAGTATAGCGGATAAACTTGAACTCATCGCGGTCGAACCGCAAAAGGCCGCCCCCCATTGTCGCGAGCCATATGTCACCCCCAGCCGTTTCCAGCATGGAATAAACGCCAGTAAGACTTCCATCGGAAACATCGTCCTCAAACGAATATCGAACTACCTTGTTCGTCTTGCGGTCATAGGTCGCCAATCCGTTGCCGGAGCCGTAGATTATCCAGAATATCCCATGCTTGTCTTCGTGAAATGAGAACTCACGCACTTCTTGTCTCAGAGGTATCCGAACTGTGACACGACCGGTATCGCGATCGAAAGCCTCCAGTCCAGCGCTGTCTGCAACCCAGAATGTTCCCTCGGCGTCTTCTCCGGTGGATTTGACGTCGCTGCTTGCAAGAGAGGTTGGGTCTGACTCGTCATGAACAAATCTGGTCGATACACCTGTCTTCGGATCAAGACGGAACAGACCTTGGCTTGTCGAAAGCCAGAGGTTTCCTATCCTATCCTCGCTAATATGGATCACGGTGGGGTTTGAGGGGTCGAATGAGTAGTGCTTGAAAGTGCTCGTGGACTTATCAAAAGCGTCAAGAAATTGATCGCTGCCAACCCATATTGTTCCGGAATGGTCCTTGAAGAGCGCCCAAATGAAGACGCCACTCAAACTTCCGGGCTCGCCGGGTTCATGCTTGAAAACCTTAAATCCATAGCCGTCGTATCGGTTGACACCGTGTTGGGTACCGAACCAGAGAAAGCCGTCGTCATCCTGCACAATTTGGGAAACGCGCGTCTGTGAAAGCCCCTGAGACAGCGAAAGCTTGCGAAACCTGATATCGGCCCTGTCCTCAACGTGTACACGTTGAAACGCGGGCTCAACGATGGCTTCGACCACTGTCGGGCGATCGGATGCTGCCCATACGTCGCTCATCCCAACCAAACTGAAGACCAAAACGATTAACGCCGACAATGCACAAGCGAATTGCCGGTCGACGAGCACTTCATTAGATTGCTGGTTAATCACGCGCAGAACTCAAGTGAGTGTTCAAGCTCAATCGTGCTGTTTCGCCCTGGATTTCCGAAGCGCCAACATTTGAAACATCGATCAAGTCAAAGGCTTCCTTATCGCCTCGATGAGTGCCATCAGCTGTTCGGTTTGGCGAACCAGCTTTCGGGTGGTTTGCCGAGCTCGTTCCACGTTCGGCTCACCGCTGCTGTCCAGCCAACGCATGTTTGCATGCACGCCGATAGCGATCAGGCCAATCAACCCTTCAATTTCATGGACCACAATATCAGCTGAACACTTTTCCAAGCTCCCCGCGCCTGATTCAATTGCGTCAGAGTAGTTGTGACGCTCTCCCAACGGTGAACAGAGCTGACCTTCGCGACGATGAAAGAATGGCTGTAACGTGTTCATTGTCAATCCAACTTTCGGCTGCCTAGACACACCGACACGAATACCAGGATCCGTTTGCGGTTTTCACGTAGTCCGTCTTTGGATGCAGCTTACGGCCAGAATTTGCCAGGTCCACCCCCTAAAGGGGGGTACGAAAAAATTCTCGCTTGAGCCATTTCACTCCATCCAACGCTAGAAAGACCTGGCCGAATGAAATGAACCGCTGATGTGTTAAACCAAGGTCCAGACGCCGCGCTACTTGAGTATGATTTTGGAAAGGGGGCGACAGCGCTAGCTTTTGTGTCTCGGTCAATTAAGGGCCAGCAAGAGGAGATACGAAACGTGGAAAACCGGTCGGCAAAAAATCCCCTGCGAAAATTGTCGTTGTGTTACGCGGTTGCGAGTGCGATCGCCCTTTCGGCCTGCGCGACGACTGAAGACAAGGTCGCTACCAAAGAAGACCGCCTGGCCGCTGCGGGATTCATCATAGGTCCGGCCAATACGCCAAAACGAGTGGCAATGCTGAAACGAGCTCCAGCAAATAAATTTCTGAAAAGCGTTCACGGTGACAGCGTCACTTACATTTATGCAGATCCGGTGGGTTGCAAGTGCCTTTATGTTGGGTCGCAGGCTGCCTATGACCAGTACCAATTCGCCTCACAGCAGGCGAAGGTTGCGAACCGCAATCTGCTCGCTGCCGAAATATATTCCGACAGCTCATGGAACTGGGGAGACTGGGGGCCATGGCGTGCGGGCTACAATGGGCTTAACGGACCAGGATTGGGGTGGTGACGACCAGGTTGGCGATACCGCCCGCTTGATCGCCTTCGCCGAAAGGGCCAAACGACAAATCGAAGTTTGGGACGGATTGGGTCTCAGTGCGCATAGCTTGACCTGTGTTCCCCTTCGAACCGACGGAACAGTGGCCGGACCTTTCAGGTCTCCAATACGTGTTCGAACAATTTGGTGGTGATCCTCGTGTCGAGTAAGATGTCATGACAGAAAAGACGTTCGTAATCATTTGCGCCCTCGGCGTCTTAGTTCTCGCACCTGCTTCCTCAAGAGCAACAGGCTTTGAATGTCCTCAACTTAACGATCTTCACACGCCGCCGCTTGCCATGGAAATCGAAAATGTCTTGCCGAAGGGGCTTCTCCTTGAGCAGCCCAACGAATTGTCATCGGCAATCACGCTCCTGCGAGAGCACAAAATGTCCACTGACAACACAATCAATCATATTGTCACCTTGTACTGCCCGGCGATCGCGTCAGACGCGAGTCTTTCAGACTATGAAAAAGCCGACCGCATGCGTCAGTTCGCACGCCGGGCCACGAGCCTCGCACTATCAATGAACCGGGAGCAGGACATTATCTATGACGTTCCGCTGAACGCGAACCTCGCCGAGGCGGCGAAGGTTGAGGCGGAGAAAAGTGGGTTGACTGTCGAGGAGTGGATCGCAAAGACGGTCGATGATGCAATCCCATAGCCGTTCGTACATCCAGCGGCTCACTACCCGCCGTCTGGCGACGAAAAACGGCGTAGGCAGTCGCCAAAGCTATTGAACCCTACATGGCGCAAACGAACAGCACGCCGAATGTCACGGTCCATAGTTTGACTTAAACACGATCCAACAAATCTGGAAGGAGTGCCAATTCGTGGCAATGATTCTCTGCGTCCTTTATCCCGACCCAACAACTGGCTACCCGCCAAAATATGCCCGAGACGACATCCCGGTTATCACGGGTTATGCCAACGGCCAGACGGTGCCATCTCCACAAGGAAAACTGGGGTTCATTCCTGGCGAACTTGTAGGCTGCGTCTCAGGTGAACTTGGGCTTCGGCCCTATCTGGAGGCCAACGGTCACGAACTGATCGTCATCAGCGACAAGGACGGCTCGAACTCCGAGTTTGATCATCACCTTCCCGACGCTGATGTCGTCATCTCACAGCCGTTCTGGCCTGCGTATTTGACCGCCGACCGCATATCCAAGGCCAAAAAGCTCAAGCTAGCGCTCACAGCGGGCATTGGGTCGGATCACGTCGATCTCAAGGCTGCGGCAGAGCATGGGATTACAGTGGCCGAGGTGACATTTTCCAACAGTGTGAGCGTTGCAGAACACGTAGTGATGATGGTGCTGTCGCTTGTCCGCGATTACCTTCCTGCGCACGAGATTGCGAACAAGGGTGGCTGGGATATCGCCGATTGCGTCTCCCGCAGTTACGACCTGGAGGGCATGCACTTCGGTACGATCGCAGCTGGACGTATCGGGCTCGCTGTGCTGCGTCGCCTCAAGCCATTCGACGTCCATCTGCACTACTACGATCCCCACCGGTTGTCGGCCGACGTAGAGAGAGAACTCAACCTTACGTACCACGACACGCCCCAGTCGATGGTTAAGGTATGCGACGTCATCAATCTGCAAACGCCGCTCTATCCGTCGACCGAGCACATGTTTGACGACAAGATGTTCGCGCTCATGAAAAGGGGCACTTATCTCATCAATACCGCACGCGGAAAGCTTTGCGATCGTGACGCGGTCGTGCGTGCGCTTGAAAGCGGAAGGCTTGCCGGATACGCAGGTGACGTTTGGTTCCCGCAGCCAGCGCCCGCCGATCACCCTTGGCGGACAATGCCTCATCAAGGCATGACGCCACATATGTCAGGCACTTCTCTCTCCGGACAGGCCAGATACGCCGCTGGGACCCTTGAGATCCTAGAGGACTTTTTTGAGAAAAGACCCATTCGCCCGGAATATCTCATCGTCGACGCCGGTAGTCTCGCGGGCACCGGAGCTGCCTCTTACAAGCTTGCCTGAGCCGCTTGGGGTGGCCGTCAAAATGTCGGCGGCAACCTATGGCCCGATCTCCACGAACTTGGCATTCCGGCATCCGCACCGTCGCACATCACCCGGAGATTCTCGTGGCGGTCAAAAATACATGCAACGGAGCGGGTCCTTGGCGATCCGTCACGATCGCACTTAACTTTCGAGGCGAACATGAACCAACCTTCAAAAACTGGCGATGGTGCGCACTCCAGACCAAAAGTCGTAATCATTGGCGCTGGGTTCGGCGGCCTCTCCGCGGCCAGAGCACTTGAGAAAGAAGCGGTTGATATCACTGTCATAGACAGAAGAAACTTCCATTTGTTTCAACCCCTTCTCTACCAGGTCGCGACCGCCGCGCTCTCGCCCGGGGACATCGCTTGGCCGATACGCTCCGTATTTTCGAATAGTGATAATGTCGAAGTCCTGATGATGGACATAAATTCCGTCGACATTGATTTGCGCACTGTCGGCGATGGGACCAATTCGATCCCATATGACTATCTGATAGTTGCCACCGGGGCGACGCATGCCTACTTTGGCCATGACGATTGGGCGCAGTTTGCGCCCGGCCTCAAGACGATGGAAGACGCCCGATCACTACGCGATAAGCTGCTATCAGCCTTTGAACACGCGGAGCTCTCTTCCAATGAAACTGAGCGCCGCAAATACCTAACCACTGTTATCATTGGTGGAGGGGCGACGGGCGTTGAGCTTGCTGGAGCGCTTGCAGACCTATCGCATCGAACGCTTAAGGGCGAGTTTCGTGGAATCGACCCAAGTGAAATGCGCATTGTATTGATCGAGGCCGGACCCCGCCTTCTATCGGCCTTCCCCTTAAGCCAATCTGACCGCTGCGTTCGATCGCTTCGAACAATGGGGGTTGAGGTAAAGCTCGGGAGCGCAGTCACCAGCTGCAGCAGCGACGGTGTGGGCCTATTAGACGAGCACATCGATGCCGCAACTATTGTTTGGGCCGCTGGCGTTCAGGCATCCGCGGCAGCCCAGTGGCTCAAGGTCAATCACGATCGGGCAAACAGGGTTCTTATCAGTGAAGATCTATCGGTGCCGGGCCATCCGGACGTGTTCGTGATCGGCGATACCAGCCATCTCAGCGTTGCGAAAAATCCTGTCCCAGGAGTCGCCTCTGCCGCAAAGCAGATGGGCGCTTATGTTGCAAAGGTCATTACAGCAAGGGTGAGAGACCGGCCCCCTCCCCCACCTTTTGTGTATAAGGATCCGGGCAAGCTAGCCGTTATTGGCAGGAAGTCCGCCGTCGTTTCAATAAAAGGGGTCAAACTTTCGGGTTTCCCCGCTTGGATATTTTGGTGCCTCGTTCACATACTTTTTCTGATCGATTTCCGGAGCAAACTATCCGTGACGTTCAACTGGGGCTGGAGCTTTATCACCCACCAACGTAGCGCCCGCCTCATTTCCGATAGATTTCAGCCAGCGCGACCAAAGTCCTCCCGCCTTCACTGACGCTCAAATTGCTTTGTTGCGCCTGCGGGCCATTTGCATTGCTATCAAGCTCCGGATGATACCAAACCAAAGTATAGATGATTACCAGGAGAGCCTGAAATACATTGATCCGGATCCTGCAAATCCCGTTCTGACTCTTTCGGTCCACTAGTCGGAAAACCGGCAAGTCAAAGACATATGTTGCATACCAAATGAACCGGGATCAAAGCCCTTTTTCCGATGTGACAGTCAGCCATTCATCAAACGCTGCATCCGCTCACCAGAGCAGGACACTCAAAACAATGGTGATATCAACAGTGCGACAGCATCATATCAATATAAGTCAAATGACCACCAGGTTGGTGGTCGTAGGCCTATTTGCCGACTTTTCAGTTGCACTGATAAAATTTGCAGCAGCGTACCTCTCTTCAAGTTCGTCAATGATGAGCGAGGGAGTTCACTCCCTGATAGATGTTTCGACCGGATTGATATTGCTTTACGGAATCGCAAATTCTAGACGGCCCCCTACGCTCGAGCACCAGCTTGGTTATGGTCGAGAGTTATATTTTTGGAATTTTGCTGTCGCGATCCTTATCTTTTCGCTCGGCGCCGGAGTCGCCTTCGTGGACGGAATCCATCAAATGCTGCATCCGGTCCAACTTTCCAACGTTGCCATCAATTTTGCAATCCTAGCAATCTCGGCAGTAGTAGAAGTCGCCTCGCTCACGTACACAATCCGATCGATTGACAGGAAGCGCGGTCATCAAAGCTTCCACCGGTACCTCTATGTTCGCCGCGATCCGACATCCCTGACAGTGGTTTTCGGCGGAGAAGCGTCCATCCTCGGATTAGCGATAACAGCGATCGGTACGGCACTTTCAATAACGCAGAACAATCCGATCTACGATGGTGCCGCTTCCATCGCCATTTCCGTAATTTTGGCAATTGCTGCAGTAAAGTTGGCAGCAGAGAGCAAGTCTCTACTGATCGGAGTTCCAGCGGACCCAGCCGTCGCCGCCGCAATAATGGCCGATGTCGCCAGCAGTCCAGCGGTATTGGCCGTCAATGGAGCAACAACGGTGCATCTGGCGCCGGAGCAGCTTCTTGTCGCGCTGAGCGTATGGTTTCGGGAGGATATGAGAAGTGGAGAAATAGAAGAGGCTATCACAGCAATTGAGGACAGGTTTCATCGTGAACGTCCGGAAATCATCATGCTTTTTGTAACTCCTCAGACGCCAAAACGTTACAGGCAACAGCAGACGTATGCCATGCCGACCGTGACAAAACCCCAACTCGAAACGGGGGTTCACTGATGAACGAGTTGGAATATGGACGCTCTTACGAGGAATGTGCTTCGCCCGAAAAACAAGGCATGGAAACCCCTGATTTGACACGCGGCAGCCCGGCAGAGGGGCCAAGGAAATCGATGGTGGTGCACGGAAAAAAAGCGCTGATGCTCGGGACTGGGATTGCATCTGTTGCCATCGTTTTCGTCCTTGATTTGAATATCCCGATGCAAGGGATCGCACCACTGCTTTACATTGCATGTCTCATTGTTTTTGCCCAAGTAACCACCCAGCATGGCACATTGCTCTTAGCTACCGTCATCTGCATCCAAATACTGGCCTCGTACGGCCACAGCCACGAGAACGTGGGTGATCTACCAGCGATATTCAAGCTGGCCCTATCGTTGGGTGTCTTGTTCACGGTGTGTGCAATGATTTCGTACAGCAAGGCCCTGGGGAGCCGACTTGCGAGCTCGACTGTAAGGCTGGTGCGCAGCGAAGCCAGTTTTATGGGAATGTTCAGGGAAAGTGAAACGGCTCTCTGGCTGCAGGACTTTTCCGCCGTGCGGCGTTATCTCATGGCACTGAAATCAGAGGGGGTGACTGATCTCCTTGCATATGAGCGATCGCACCCGGAACTAGTCAGCCGAGCCATCAGTCAAATTAGAACGAGAGCGATCAATCAGAGCGCTGCCTGTCAGTTCGAAGGGATTGCTCTGAATGAGTCCACCTTCCTAGATCTGCTGGAGACCATTTTCACGCAAAGAACTCATTTCGAAGACGCGGCTTCCACAGCTGGCGCCTTGGATCGGCGGTTACGAATGCGCATTAATTTCCCCGAGAATACCTTGATGTTTGACAAGGTGGTCGTTTCACTTACCGATTGCGCTGCCTCCGACGGTTTGAAACCGTTGTTAGGCTTGAGTGACCACGAACATGGCTTTGCAAAAGTCAGCAATTACAAAATTGGCTTGCTCGGAGGCTGATTTCGAAACCGGCTTGCTTGGGAAGGGAGCTCTAAGCATCGTCATGGATGGTGGGCCCCGAGAGGATGTGTCGCTTGCAACGAAAAGTTTATGAGCCGAAGCCTGTATAGACGATAGCGCCCCACTCTTGGACGCTCGAGCCGCAAGCAAAGCTTCTCGATTGATTATGCCAAGCATCGTCGCCCGTATCATCTTAGCAGGCTCTTTAATGACTTATCCCTATCGGTTGGCCGACGGCCGCTGCGACCCAGCTCCTGAACTCGCGGGCAAGTACGATCTTCGTCGCGGTGCTGACGCGCTGCGCCCGCCATGCCGCGATTGAAACGCTTGAGGTCTGGGGTGGAAGTTCTTCCACCATTGTCAAGCTCACCTTAAAGGCACCCGATGCATGGGCGTCGGCCACAGAAATTGCCAGACGCATTGCCCGCCTGGCTGGAATTGAGGACGCCCTTCCGGTTTTGGCGAAAGGTCGTCGACAAGCCTACGGAAGGATCTGCCACCGCCTGTTGAAGCCAGAACCTGGACAGACAGCCATCGGTCAATCAAAGCGGCGAAGCTTTGCCGCCGACGCCCGCTCAAGGCAATTCCAATGTCCACAAGACGGTGACGTTCTCACGGGCCTGCGGTCGTCCGCCTTGGCAGACGTCATAGACCGAGACTAGTGTTTCGGCTGCCGCCTCCGAAGGCGGATGGAATAGTGCGGGATTTGCAGGTTCAACGAAGGCGTGTGCCCTTAGCCGCCTTCCAACCGCAATCCGGATAGCCGAAAATGCGGCGACCATTCTCGATCGCCGCATTGATGCATCTAAGTAGCCGCGGATCAGCCTTTGATAAAAGCAAGCAGATCCGGATTAATGACATCCGCATGGACTGTCAGCATACCATGGGGATAGCCATCGTAGAGCTTCAAGACGCTATCCTTAATGAGCTTGTGTTGAAGCAAGCTGGCATCCTTGTACGGTACGACCTGGTCGTCGGTCCCTTGCGTTACCAACGTGGGAACCCTGAACGCCTTGAGGTCGTCTGTCTGATCTGTCTCGGAGAATGCCTTAATGCCGTCGTAGTGGTTCTTGGCCCCACCCTCCATCCCCTGACGCCACCAATTGTCGATCACGCCCTGCGAAATCTTGGCACCAGGTCGATTGAAGCCATAGAACGGGCCTGAAGCAACGTCGAGGTAGAACTGTGCACGATTGGCGGCAAGCGCTTCCCGATAACCATTGAAAACCGCGATCGGGGTGCCGTCTGGGTTGCTTTCCGTTTTGACCATTATCGGGGGCACGGAGCTAACAAGGATTGCTTTGGCAACGCGTCCTTGGGGCTGGCCATATCGGGCAACATATCGGGCCACCTCGCCACCGCCGGTGGAATGGCCAATGTGAACAGCGTTGCGGAGGTCAAGGTGTTCAACCACGGCGTTTGCGTCTGCTGCGTAGTGGTCCATGTCGTTACCCTCACTCACCTGAGAGGAACGACCGTGACCGCGACGGTCGTGGGCGACAACTCGATAGCCGTGGCTAAGGAAAAACAGCATCTGGTTATCCCAATCGTCGGAGGATAGTGGCCAGCCATGATGGAAATGGATCACCTGGGCATCCCGCGGGCCCCAGTCCTTGAAATAGATTTCAACACCATCTTTTGTTGTGACAAACTCTTCGGCCATAGGGCTCGCTCCTTTGAACGTATCGGTGGGCTTTGCTCTCGCTGCAAAGGCCGGGGCGGCCATGGCAAGCGAAACGGTTGCTCCAGCTATCAGGGTCTGACGCCGAGAAAGGGGGAGGGAAAATTCACTGGTCACTACAGGCTCCATCTCGAAATTACGCCGGATTTTCGGCTTGGCCCTCGTGTCAAACATAACCGCGAGATGAACCCTGCTATTGTCGATTCCTCGCGTTCTTGGACGTTGAAGTGGTGCTTTTTTAGCGATGTCGGAGGGTAGCGGAAACTGTTCTCTTCCGTTTATATCGGCTTGATGCGGCAAGTTCCCAGCGTGAAAGAGCGAACTTGGAATTCGCCCGTTTGCCCTTTTCTGACATCCGCAGGATTGCGTAGACGTTTCATTCTTCCCGCAAAGAACTGCAACTTGGATAACACTCACTTCTACGGGAGGTGTTGCGGCAACAAGAGAATGATGGCGAAGCTGCTACGGCCATGGCCTCTCTCTAAAGTTAGACGACCACCCTACCCGCCAGCCGCGTAGCAATGTCAGATAGTGAGCTTGAGGGAGATCAAGATCATCAAGATCAGACCAAAAAATGCTATCACCAGCGAGGAAACTACGCCCCAATGCGTGAAGCAAAGGGTACCACAAATGACCCCGAAAATGAACGAGAGCCAAGATGTCCCATGGACGAACGCATGCGCGAATTCTCCTGGCTTCCTCAGGGCATGCGCGAGCGACTGACCGAGGCCGAAAAGTGAGCCGGTTATGAAACCCTTTCCAGCGTCCGTGCCAGATATATTCTGATGCATGACATTTTGCATTCCCATCATAAGGGCTGTAAGGGTCAATGCGGCAGTTGGAAAGCCGCGGATTGCTAAGCCGATTGCGATGGAACACAGCACAGCTTCGCCGACAAGCAATGCAATTAGGGGTTTTCGGGCGGCATCGAAAATTACCGTCCCGACAAATGAGCCGAGCACAAAAATTCCAATAATGTAGCCAGCATGAATCATCTGGCCCCACTCACCAACTGCCAAGGTCATTCCTAAGTGCGTGCTGTTTCCACTCATAAATGACACGTAAAGATGGTCCAGTTGGGCGTATCCGACGGCATCAAGGAAACCGGCCAATGCTGTAGCAAGCCCTGCAAAAAGCAGAGTGGTCCTTGCTCCGAGGAACGAAATGTGTGCGGCGGGTGTCGTTAGGGGATTGCTGGACATTATTTTTCGCTCTCGCGGAGGAACGCCCGCCGCTTTGGATACAGCAGCGGGCGGTTTGGCTAGCGAACGACCGCCTGGTGGCTCTGACGAAGCGCACTCATTGCGGTGTCATCTAGATTCAGGTGGCCTCGAATGAGGTCCGGTGGGGTAAGTGCCATCCATTGATTGAGCGAAATGTCGGTGCAGAACCTGCTGTTGAAGACATTGATCACTTTCACCGGCGTGGTACCCGTATTTTCAATGTAATGTCCAAGGGTTCTGGGCACGAAGCCAACATCACCGGCTCGGTAATTGAACGTACGCGCCTTCGACGTCGCGTCGAACACAGTCATCCGTGCCTCGCCTTCGATATAATACTGCCATTCGTCCGCATCTGGGTGCCAGTGCATCTCTCGCATTGCTCCCGGTTCGATTTCAATGATCAGGGCAGACAGCGTCGTCATAGGGAAATTCCGCGAGTCGATCGACTTCACCGTTCCCCCCGAATAGCTTTTCGGCTCGATCTTGGATGCTTGCAGGACGTATGGAAGCGGCGGTGGGCTATATGGTAACTGGCCTCGGACAACTTCGAGTGGCTGAGGTACCGGCTGGCGGAAGATGTATTTCTCCGCCTTAGGGATGTTTGCGAAATGCGAGCTATCGATGCCAAAGTTCTTTGCCAGGACGCTCGGCGGCGTGTGAGCCATATATTCCGTGATCAGTAGCGTTTCGTTTTCCGAGAAATTGCCGTCATCGAATACCAGAAGAAACTCGGTTCCCTCGCCTAACCCCTGGATGGCATGTGGTATTCCAGCCGGAATAAGCCAAACGTCCCCTGGATTGAGATCGTCGATCGACAGATTGCCCTCCGGATCGACGACATTCAGTCGCGCGGTTCCTTGAAGGATGTAGGCCCACTCGGCTTCTTTGTGCCAGTGCAATTCGCGGACAACGCCTGGTCCAAGCCGCATATTCACGCCAGCCATCGACTTGGAAACGGGAAACTCGCGAAGAGTCACCTCGCGTGCCCAGCCACCGTCCTCTAGGCGATTATGGGCCATTCCAAATGGAAACTTCAGGTTCGGAATCGAACCGTTATCGGTCTCTGGTGGTAGAAAGACATCGGGATTTTGCAGGTCAAGGGCCAGATTTCTTGGGCCGAGATCATCTGCACCTCGGGTTCCTCGAATTGGCTCGATGCTTGCTTGGTCGGTCATGATGATGGTCCTCTTTGATAGGGTGTCGACACCGCCTCGGCGGTTTGAATAGCCCGAATTGAGAGCATCCGTGATTGCTAAATCGAGGCTGCTCAACGAAAGCAACCTTCGCAGTATATATTGATAACTTATTGTCGAAACCTTTTGAAAATGGCAGTTTTTCTTTCTTACTGAAAAAGATATTCTTATGACAATATGAGAGGTTTCAGACAAATTGCATAGCATCAGACAATACGTAAGTGCTTTCGGGCGGCAAATGACACGTTGCGGCAAGCCACCCAACGTGTCGGCCTACACCTATGTATGGTATACGGGGCGGAGCGGATAATTAAACTCGCAACCGAATGACAGCACGCCTCAAGGGCCAATCCCGTGAGACGACTCTCTCTGCGGTCAAGATTTGAATTCTATAGCTAAAGTTACTGCGAACTCCGTTTTCAAAGTGGAGCATGAGATGACTAAGAAGCGCCCCGACGGTATTGAGAATTATGATGAGCCAGCCGGTGGCTGGGGCGCACTTAAGGCAGTGGCGGTGACCCTTAAGCACGAGCAAGTGGTGCTGCAAGGTCCGCTTACCCTTTTGAAGGCAAATCAGCCCCATGGGTTCGATTGTCCCGGATGTGCATGGCCGGATCCTGACCATACCTCCGCATTCGAATTTTGCGAGAACGGTGCCAAGGCGATCACATGGGAGTCCACATCAAAGCGGGCGGGCCCAGACTTTTTTGCGCAGCATAAAGTCGCGGAACTGTGGACTTGGAGCGATTATAGCCTTGAAGACACCGGCCGCTTGACCCATCCAATGATCTACGACGCGGGTGTCGACCAATTTGTACCCATTGAATGGCAGGAAGCGTTTGATCGCATCGGCGCGGAGCTGCGAAACCTGCCCGATCCCGACCAAGCAGAATTTTACACGTCGGGAAGAGCTTCAAACGAAGCTGCATTCCTGTATCAGACGTTTGTACGAGCTTTCGGTACAAATAATTTTCCCGACTGCTCCAACATGTGTCACGAAGCAACATCAGTTGGACTGCCACTTTCAATCGGTGTTGGAAAGGGGACCGTAACGCTCAAGGATTTTGACCATGCCGACATGATCTTGAGTGTTGGGCATAATCCGGGAACTAATCATCCCAGAATGATGACGACCCTCCATGATGCATCCAAGCGTGGGGTTCCAATCGTTGTTTTCAATCCGCTGAAAGAACGTGCGCTTGAGCGATTTGCCGCACCACAAAACCCGATTGAAATGGCGACAATTTCATCTACGCCTATCGCATCATTGTACCTTCAGGTGAAGGCAGGCGGAGATCTCGCGGCCTTGAAGGGCATGATGAAGTTGATCTTCGAACGCGACGAAGCTGACCTAGTAGCAGGGGGAACTGGCGTGCTCGACCGGGAATTCATCGCGGCTCATTGTGTTGGCCTAGATGCGTTAAAGGCCGATATCCTTGCTACTGATTGGGCGCAAATCTATCGCAAATCTGGACTTCAGCGGCAGGCACTTGAGATCGCTACAGACGCTTACCTGAAAGCGAAAAACGTTATCGCTTGTTACGGAATGGGCATCACTCAGCACTCTGTCGGAACAGACATTGTACAGCAGCTTGTCAATCTCTTGCTACTTCGCGGGAACATGGGGCGCGAAGGCGCGGGGATCTGCCCACTGAGGGGACACTCCAACGTCCAAGGCGACAGAACTGTTGGCATCACCGAGATCCCGAACGCTGCATTGCTGGAAGGGATGGAACGGGCATTTGCATTTCGTCCGTCTGGGAAGAAAGGGCATAACGCGGTCGAGGCAGTCAAGGCGATAATCGATGGCCGGTCGAAGGCTCTTATATGCCTCGGCGGCAATTTGGCCGTCGCCATGTCAGATTCCGATGCAACGTTTGCAGGCATTCGAAGGCTAGACCTTGCGGTTTACCTTGCGACCAAGCCGAACCGGTCGCATTTGCTCACGGCCAAAACGACAATCATCCTGCCTGTTCTTGGTCGTACTGACCAGGACTTGCAAAAATCTGGTCCTCAGTCCGTTACCGTGGAAGACTCCATGTCGATGGTCCATGCATCGCGGGGATTTCTGAAGCCGCCCAGCGAAAAGCTCATGTCAGAACCCGCCATCATAGCCTCAATAGCGAAGGCAACCCTGAGGGACAAATACGCGATTGACTGGGACGAACTCATTGGCAATTACGATCGGATTCGTGACAAAATCGAAATTGTGTTTCCTGACTTTTATGATTTCAATGGACGGGTGAGGAAACCTGGTGGGTTTAGGTTGGATGTACCAGCCTCAAGGTGCGAATGGCACACAGCGACCGGCAAAGCCAATTTTTTGGTTGCTCGGGGTCTAGAGGAGGACCAGCGCATGGCAGCGCCTGATGCCCTCATCCTTACTACCCTCCGAAGCCACAGCCAGTACAACACGACGATATATAATCTTGATGATAGGTACCGGGGCGTTTTCGGACGACGCGATATCATCTTCATGAGCAAGGGGGACCTAGCCTCTCGAGGCTTGGCGGAAGGCGATCGCATCGACGTTCTCGGTATTGAACTAGGCAGCGACGTCGAGCGCTCCGTCTGCGGTTTTACTGCCGTGGAATATGACTTGCCGATGGGGATGATCGCTGGGTATTACCCCGAAATGAACAAGGTAATAGCGCTGTCAGATTACGACACCCAATCGGGCACCCCTGCCTATAAAGGAGCTCCGGTCCGGGTGCGCAAATCCGCTTAACTTATCAGTGTCATACCTAAAGCTCTGCGCCGACCTCAGCTAAAAGCGGTTGAGGTTTTGAGAGGTTTGCAGGGTGAAGTGAGCCAAAACACAGTGACAGGGCCTATTTTTGCCTTCTCGGAGTCTATTTTTGGACAGACCGGCGCGGCCGACACTATTGCCGCGCTTTCGGCTTTGCCGTCGCGGATTCGTCGCGAATTTACTCGTCGAAAGCTTCAACTTTGTAGTGGGACCTCACGGTCGATCGGTGCGATAACAAGAGCGTCGTGAAGACTGAATTCCAGGAGTGGCAATTCAATCTCGCTAAGACCGAACTCTCGGGCGACGACAGTATGCGAAAATAGCCCGGCGATGGTACCGACCTCTCGAATCTCGGCCCCCGGCGGGTCGAAAAAAAGAACAATATGGGACTCGTCGCCGTCCTCTATGTCCGGGCTCGGACCAGTTGGCCCGCATGCCTGCAACGATCGTGCCTGAAGCAAGAGACCGGTATCGGGACGATCAGGCGACGCGACTAGCGTCACGTATCGGTTTTCGTCGAGAATGTCGAAGTTGTCGCGGGCGCTGCAGAACAGGATTGTCGTTTGTTCAGAAAAGATATTTTCGAACACAAATTGCGAACCTGCAGGCAAAAAGAAAAGATCTCCCGCCTTCAAATCGAAGTGCTGTCGCTGATGAAAATCACGGTAAACGGTGAAAACCACGCTCCCTTGTGCGCAATAGCCAAGTTGATGGAGGTACGAAGGGCCAATTGAGTGGTGTTCCGTGCCTCCCGGCAGCGTTACACGTCGAAACCCAAGATGACGCAGTCGTCGTAGATCGGCATCCTGTTCCAATCCCCTGGTGATTTCAAGACCACTATGGTCGATCCCCAATGACGCCACGGGGGCGGTGCGTGAATTTACCATAGTCATGCCTCCTAGAAATGTTTGAGCATATCTTATTGGTCAGACTCCGAAGACCTCGTGTTAAAGAGATGCTGTAGCCATCGTAAGTATATGTAGAGAAATCAATGATTAGCGATTGTATTATTGCATTGTAATTGGCTTAAATAGTTGCGTTTTTGGTATTGACTTGCTGGACCTTGTGTTGGCCAGGTCACCACGACCTCAGTGAACCAATTCCACAACGCGTGCGATGGCGTGACGGTAGAACTAATTGTGGGGACCTTGGTCTTCGGTCAGCGCCAACTCGCTAGCGCGGCGGGCGTCGCGTACTAGTCGCTCAGCGGTCGCCTTAGCAGCTTCAATATTCGGATTTGCTCGGTCCAGCCACCGGACGTTTGCGTGAGCACTGATGTACAAAGCCTCCAAGACCGAAGCGAGTTCGCTCGGAGATTGAGGATCTGCACTCCCTGTCGAAACGTCGGTGTCACGTCGAGGTAACTTGAAATTTTCATGAGAAACAGGCCTGCGCGGTTCGGTCGAATTGTTTTTAGCGACGAGACCCGCGGTAACCGCGATTGCAGTTAAGGCAGCCGAAATCTGAATAGTCCCTGCAATCGAAGAAAATGCGTCATTGTACGCTGCCGCAATCATTGTTAGGGCCGCGACTGTTGCAGCCGCCCATAGAATTTTTCGATCGGCCAAAACCTGCGCAGCTAAGATGAGTGCTATAACGTAGAACCCGGCAAGCGGCCCGCCAACCACGCCAAAGGTATCCGCGGCGAAGATTACTGCACACAATACGAATGCTGTGGTCCCTGACACTACACCTGCTTTGGTTGATTGTGACTGCCTGTCCGGGTTGGTTGCTTCCAACGTCATGGTTCGATCCTTGGGTCGCTAGCGAGCGGACCATCCACATTTAGGTTTTATCAGCTTTTTAGCCAGCAACGTCCGCTGGGGAGGCTTTGCATTCGAAACCATCGTAAATCTCCTCTGGTCTCAGTCTTGTAGAATAAGCGACTGTCTTGAATATTTTCGAAGCCATATCGCACTGGTAAACGAACTATTCATGCGCTTTATCGCCGAGAGAAACTGAGGCAACTTTCTGACGTAGGGCTTGTAGACCGGAAAAAAGAGCATTGATCAGGTCGACGATGGTCGGATTATGATCGATTCCAGGACCTCTAGATGTTGCGAAATTCATTACTCCATTTCGAAGTTGGCGGTCAGCCGTCGAATCCTCTACCTCAGACTCCGGCCATTCGCACTTTCCATGGACAAGCGACTTGGTCATGATTGCGAAAATCCCGCCCAACTATCTATTGAACTGTTGTAGGACGACCCCCTACCATTGGCGGGGGTAGAAACGATGTCGCTATTTGGAGAGATCTTCGACTTCGGCGGCAAGACGAACAAGATCTGGCAAGGTCTGGACGTACATCTTCCGCATTACCTGGCCACGATGAGCCTTCACAGTCGGTTCGCTTATGCCGAGAAGGTGTGCGACTTGTTTGTTTCCGTGCCCCGCTACGATCAACATCATCACGTCCTTTTCTCGCGGAGTGAGCTTTTCAAATAGCTGTATTGTTTTAGCGCCTGCTGCGTCTCGCGAACGCCTCTCACTGTCGCGCTGTAGGCCTAGCTGAATGGCGTCGATTAGATCTTGTGGCCGAATCGGCTTTGTCAGGAACTCAACTGCGCCAGCCTGTATGGCGCGAACTGCCATCGGGATATCAGCATGCCCGCTTACAAAAATGATCGGCAATTGACAGCCGATCTTCAAGAGATGGTTCTGAAAAGCGATGCCGCTCTGACCAGGTAACCGTACGTCTAGAACGAGACAGCCCGGTCCGCTCAGATCAGCATTCGCGATGAGTTCCTCAACTGTCGGATAGGAGTTGACATTGAACCCCAATGACGAAAGTAAAACCTCAAGTGCGACACGGATATCGTCATCATCGTCAACGATAAGGACATTCTTCGTCTGATCACGCGTTCTGTCGGACAGACTAATCTTCATTCTCTGATCTCGGTACCGTAAACCTAAAAATTGCGCCATTCCCGCCTTCAGCGGACGACGCCCAGATTCTTCCGCCATGAGCTTCTACAATCGATCGGCATATAGATAACCCCAATCCCATGCCTCCTCTTTTGGTCGTAAACATCGCCTCAAAAAGCTTCTCTGTATCAAGAAGACCGAGCCCAACACCATTATCCGCCACCCAAATCAATCTTCCGTCATTACCCTCCGGCGCTGAGCCTATGACTATTTTACGATTGTCGACAGGTACACCCTCCAGCGCTTCAAGGGCGTTCATTAGCAAGTTGCACACCACTTGCTGCAGTCGAACTCGGTCGCCAGCGACCTTGGATAGTTCAGGCGACAAATTCACTTCGATGGCAGCCGAATGTCGCCTGATGTCGCCACGAAGTAGTTCTACAACTTCGTGTACTACTCGGTTAACGTCGACCAGCGTGATCTTACCACTAGATTGGGTTGCCAAGCCCCGAATGCTCTTGACGACGTCTCCCGCCCGGTGACTATTTTCAGCCATTCGAACGGCAGCTTCTTTGGCCTGCGCGAGAAACATTAGACACGTCTCGGCGTTGGAAACTATGGCAGTGAGCGGCTGTGTAACCTCGTGCGCTATGGACGCCGCTAATTCGCCCAACCGAGTGAGCCGAGCAACGAGCGCCAGGTCTGCCTGTGCTTGGCGTAAGGCCTCATCCATATGCCTCCGGTGGACAACATCCCGAAAGACCAATACGGCGCCGGTGATTTCACCCTCATCATCGACAATGGGCGCTCCCGAATCATCTATGGGGATTTCGGTTCCGTCCTTGGCAATTAACAGCGTGTGATTTGCGAGGCCAACGATTGTCCCCAACCTAAGAACTTTCGCGACCGGGTCTTCAACAGGCTGTCGACTGTCTTCATTTACTATTTTAAAAACGGCCGTCACAGCCTTGCCGTTTGCGTCTCCCATCGACCACCTTGTCAGCGTCTCCGCAACAGGATTCATAAAAGTGATCTGCCCCAGAGCGTCGGTCGCAATTACGGCATCCCCTATGCTCGCCAGCGTCGTTGCATACCGCCGCTCACTCTCGAACAATCGCTTTTCCACCGAATGCTTGTAGAGTGCCATTTCGATCGAGGTTCGGAGCTGCAGTTCTTCAAAAGGCTTAGGTAGAAAACCAAACGGTTCGGCGTGGTTGGCACGGCTGATGGTCTCGTTGTCGGCATAAGCCGTGAGAAATACGACTGGGATCCGCCACCGCTCTCGTATGATATCTGCCGCCTCAATTCCATCTAATGTTCCCTCAAGCCGGATGTCCATCAGCACAATATTAGGCTTGCGTTTCGTTGCTAATTCCACGGCCTCCTCCCCGCTCGTGGCCGTGCCCGCAATCGTGTAACCAATCCGCTGCAGCTGCTGTTGGATGGCGCGGGAGACGACGCTGTCATCTTCGACCACAAGAACAGACGTTGAAGTCATTGACACTTGTTCTCCAAACGTCTGGATCTAGAATAGGGCATTGTACTGGCTTCCTTCGTTGACAGAAATCTCAAGATTCCCTCACAGCTGATCAACCAAATCGCGAACAGGCTGAAGACCTAAAGTATCAATATTTTCAGACGTGTCGGGCAAACTCATTTACAATGACGCCACACGATACAGCGCCGTCCAGATCCATATCGACGTTGAGGATTCTAACCTCGACAGAGATCTTTTGCTCGCTTGTTGCGTACGCTCTTAGTAGATGCTCACAAAGCGTGTGAATGTGGTTCCCCAAGCAAATCCGCGCAAACGCACCGGCGCGGTAAAGATTCTCGTGAACCAACGCCATTGATCGGACACGGTTGCGACTCTCTGCGAAAAGCTCGGCAACCTTTGGATCGCTGATCCGACCCGCCGAACTCAAGTGCGGTAGCCGCAGAGCTAGTGTCCAAAGCAAGAACGACCACAGTTCCGTATCCTTTTTGTTAATGGCCGAGGCTTTGTCCGCGTTGTTTGCAGGGAGCAACAGGAGAACGGCAACCGAGGAACTTCTCGGCCTCTCGGGAAAGAGGTCGAATTCGCCATTAATATGGACAAGTTGGACGCTCTGGTCGGCCACATCCCTCAAGCTTGTCGCGCCCCTGATCACGCCATAATCCGAAATCAGGGAGCTAATTTTGGCCCGATCTCGATCGGTCCATCAGTTATTGTTGTTAGACGGCAGAGGGCGTTGCAATGCTCATCCGGAGGGCCCAGTGATACCATTGATTTTCAGCAGTAAGATCGCCTCATGCGGCGGAAACGAGAATTTCTTCTTCATCGACCAGAACATTGCCTAGCATCGATACTGCCGTGGTTTGCCTTAGGGCTTTACGGACACTGGGCGCCACTCTGGTGCCCAGAAGCTCGATGGAGCGCATTACAGCTCTATGGGGAATGGCACCAAGGCTCATCTGCATGAGAAAGCGCTTATGGCCAAAGAGGTCATGCTGATAAAGGATCTTGTCGACAACCTGTTCCGGGGTTCCGAATACCAGCGGGTTTTTGAGTTCAGCCAGCCGGTCAAATTCCCCCAGCGTGAACTCGTCTAATCCTCGGTGGCGACGATCACGATTCATCCACTGCGCATAGTAAGGGAAGAAGGCCTCTGTGGCCGTTGACTCGCTATCGCCGATAAACCCATGGGAATTAACGCTGACGGCAAGCCTGGCGCTTTCGAAACCGAAGGACGAGCCAGCGTCTTTATATCGTTCGACAAAATAGGTATAGTCGCTTGATCGACCGTTAAAAACCGCTAGCGCGAGCGGGAGGCCAAGGCTACCCGCTCTGAAGGCTGACTGAGGACAACCGCCTGCCGCCAACCAAACCGGTATTGGCTTCTCGGATCGCGGATACACTCCAAGATCGTTGATGTCATGCCGATGACGCCCGGACCAACTAACTTGCTTTTTTGCCCTGATCTGCAAGAGGAGATCGAGCTTTTCGGAAAATGATCCCTCGTAATTTATGAGATCCGGACCAAAAAGCCTAAATGACTCGATAAAGGTACCTCTACCAACCATGATCTCCGCTCGTCCCTTGGAGACGAGGTCAAGAAGCGCAAACTGTTCATATACGCGCACAGGGTCGTCTGAACCGAGAACGGTTGCGGCGCTGGTGAGCTTAATTCTTTTTGTCAAAGCTGCCGCGGCTGCCAGTACGACGGCGGGTGAGGAGATCGCAAAATCAGACCGATGATGCTCGCCGATACCGAACACATCCAGACCAACTTCGTCCGCCAGCCTGACCTGCTCCAGAAGTTCCTGCAACCGTACCCCTGCCGATGTGGTTATCCCCGTCAACGGGTCAGCGGATAGCTCGGCGAATGTAAATAACCCGAACTCCATGTCGATTATCCTTCGAACGGCAGAACCGGGTGCAGTGACCCCGCAAAATGAACTGGGTCACCGCTACAGTCGGCTCAAGCAGACAATGACTAAGCTGCGGGACGAAGCGTGAGTGCGGCGACACCAATGGCCAGATTTACGCCTTCCTCGCCTTGTATCGAAAGCGGCTGCAGGGACAAACTATTGTCATTGCCGCCCACCAGGATATTCACGCCAGCCCCAAGCCCAAGGCTGGCCTCTGCCGTCGCGCCTCGATACGAGCCCGTTAATGCGTCCTTATTCCGATCAGTGGCCGTGTAGACAAGCCACGTCATTTTTCCCTTGTCGACTTCCCCCAAGTCCAATCCGAACTCGGTGATATTGCCGACGTAACGTTCGGAAGCGCCGCCAGCCGACGGCTTGAATATACAACTGACATCCTGCTTTGCTCCGATGATCACACCCAGACCTGCAGATATGTCGCAATTTAGGGTGCCGACCTCACTACGAGCAGCATCAGCGTTGCGGAGGCCCATCAGAGCGACGATCGAAAACGTGGTGAGTATAAGAAGCTTACGCATTCTGGAATTCCTTTTGGACAAGTGCGGTATTCTTAAAGTGATGAGAGGCGGCCCGAGTTCAGGCCTTACTCGGAACGTCGCGAAGCCTCGAAAAGAAACCACGTACGGCGTTCGGCTTCGTCGATCCAAACCTCAATAACACTGGTCGTGGCGTAGTCATTGTAGCTAGACGCAAGCTCGTGGACCTCCCGGAGGATGGCGACCAGCTGTTTGTTGTCGTCCCTGAGCTCCGCGAGCATGTCCATTGGCGTTACGTATTCGGCATCGTTATCCAGCAGACGCTGCAGGCGGCTAATATGGCCGATGGAACGCAATGTTGTGCCCCCGATCTTGCGAGCGCGTTCAGCGATGTCGTCAGTGGTAGCAAAGATTTGTGCTCCCTGATCGTCGAGCATGAGATGATAGTCGCGAAAATGCGGCCCTGACATGTGCCAGTGAAAGTTCTTCGTTTTCAGATACAGCGCAAATGTGTCTGCCAGTAGCGCGGTGAGCGCTGCGGCAATGTCTCTGGTGGCATTGGTTTCCAAGTCTGTCGGTGTGGCCAATTGCGATTGTCGAAAGGTGGGCGACGTATTCGTCATCAGGTTCTCCGTTTATTAAAGTTCAGGCGGATCCGCCCGAATTTTTTCAAGGTGATTTGTCAAAATTCCAGGTGAGGTGGAGTTTAAAATCGGCGGGAAACGCGGATTGGCACCCTTACGGGCACTGGCACCGAGCACGTCATAGAGCAGGCGTACGCAATCGAACGTGATTGGTTCGTTGCGTTTTTCAAAATTCGAATTGCGAAGGCTGTTGCAGCGATCAGTCCGATTTTTATCGTTCGCATAATTCGGCGCTCCATTCAGTTTCACTGCGATGAAGGATAGTGGCAGGCCGACCGCGTGAGAATTCAATCGTTGTCTAGTAAGGGTGACACTTAAGTATAGTTACAAACGAGACTCGCGAGCTGTAGTTTTATCCAATCGCCTCGCTGCGTGAGGCGAGCATCTTCATGCTACATAGCTTCGGTGCCCTACCCTCCGCCGAAGTGGCGGATCTTCATGGTCCGCTAAGGCCGCTCCTTTGTCCGAGGGAGCGGCCCTTTATCTTTGATCGACCCTTGGGGCATACACACCGGGGCAAACTGCTCTGATTGTGACGGGTCCTGCAACCGTTATTCAAGACCTCACCCAACTCACGAGTGTCGCCAAACCTTCACCGCCGAGATCAGCAAAATCATGGCCAGCGCAGGTAGGAGGACCCCGTTCGGGACAAGGTCGAGAAGCAAGCCGCCGATAAACGTCCCGACAGCTGATCCGGCCGCCATCACGAGAAGGAATGCCTTGTTGCGCCCCAGCACGGAAAAGCTCTGATCGCGGCTGTAGCGGGTGAAGCCGACCAGCATTGTAGGCAGACTAATCGCGAGGGACAGGCTTCCCGCAAGTTTGATGTCGGCACCAAACAAAAGCACCAAGGTTGGAATTAACAATTCCCCACCCGCCACGCCAAGTAACGCGGCCACGATGCCAATGATGAAGCCCGCGACCACGCCCGCGACGAGTTGCGCCAATCCCGCCAACAATGGCTGTCCTGCAGTCGCGTTAT
The DNA here is from genome assembly GCF_003240585.1 of Arminella tubonensis. GTDB lineage: Bacteria > Pseudomonadota > Alphaproteobacteria > Rhizobiales > Rhizobiaceae > Rhizobium > Rhizobium tubonense. The sequence continues at coordinate 119,033 of NZ_PCDP01000076.1, read as the reverse complement.
GCCCGAGAAGCAGCACGACGGCGATTGCAACGAGCACGACCGCGATAACTTTGTAGAGAGTCTCCGATTTGAGACGCGTTGCCCAGCCAGCACCAAACCACGCACCGAGTAGGCTTCCGGCGAGCAGGTTAACGACGATTGCCCAGTTGTCGGCAAGAGTGCCAAAGGAAATGGTTGCGGCGCGGAATGGCAGTGCAGTCGCGACGACGACGAGGCTCATAGCCTTGTTGAGGATAACGGCTTCCAGAGCTGCAAAGTTAAAAACACCGATCAGCAGTGGAAGGCGGAACTCCGCCCCTCCCAGGCCGATCAAGCCTCCGAGAGCGCCAATGATTGCTCCCGCGCCGAACGCGGCCGGAGGATTGCGGATGGTCGATGTGTTGGCAGCGTCACTCATGGCCGATATGTATGCACAAATATTTCGGGGCCGATAGAAGTCGATGCTGACCAGCGCACCGGGAGGCACTGTGGATGGCAAAAGCTAACGCTGGATCGTCAAGCAACCGTAAGGGCGATCGCAAGACGGCCGGTGACGCTTGATCGGTTGGTTGTTCAGGCCTTGCATCATCAGCCGACGCACGTCGGGCCTCCCACTCATCCGGACGCAAGAAAGCCCGCGGACCTTTCGAGCTGCGGGCTTTTGAATTATTTGGTTGCGGGGCAGGCAACCAGCGTTGTCTGCACCAGGGTAAATGCCTCATCCGACAAAAATTGAACGTCGGGGGCCGACCACACTGACCTTGCCGCTGGCGTTTGGTGAAAAACTCTTTCCCGGCGCAAGCTGCTGGTGCTGATAGCGGTCGTGGAAGATGATATGCGGCTTGCGCGGTTCTTGCTTACAGTAGATGCCGATCTTCAGATACGGACCGGTGGGCTCGTCATAATAGCCCAGCGGACCCGTGTAATCGACAAACGGCACTCCGTCGATCCAGCCCTTCAACCAACCATCGGTGAGCGAGTACTTTGCTTGGTAAACGAAGTCGTGCCAGACGCCTTGCCTGAAATCCGGAATGCGTCCGACTAGATCACCTCTATCCGTCTGATCGTTAGCGCGGTAGTTGGCTTCGATGAATTCTGCAGGCGAGCCATACTGGCTCGGGTCTTTCAGAACCTTGATATAAACTTCCAGTGAACCACAGCGATAGTAGCTCGCAAACACGGGTTCACGCGCATACTGGAAGCCGACGGGCTTGGTTTCGTCCTGAACGTTGTGCCATTGGTGAATCAAACTTACCGAGCCTTCGTCCAGCGGATAGTCCGGTGATATCATTGAAGTGATCTCGTAGTGTTGCACGCTCTCGAGCACCGGATAGAATTTCTCCTTGAGTTCGGAGCGATACCCATCGTGAAGGAAATCGCCGGGACGTAGTTCAAAGCGGGCGGCCGTAGACCCACTTCGGCCTGGTGAGGGCACCAAAGTAGCCGACCATGGACCTTTTAGTCGGTCCGTATTCCACAGGGAAAAGTTGCCACCCTCAAAATCGTCGGCGAAACTATAATTGCCCGTCGCCGGAGCGGCGAGCGTTGGATCGATCCTCGAACCAGGATGAGGTTCGAGGCGCAGAGTTGCTGCAGCGAGAGCGCTAGACGTTTTCAAGATATCCCCCTGGTGAATGCCTTTGCCATTGGCTCTTGGCGTATTTGTAGTACCGCCGCTCAAGGTCAGGCTTGATGATCGTGTCGTTAGCGGCGACGATGACCCGGCTGAGCTTGGTCTTCCACGCGGTCGCCATCAGTGGTGGGGTGAATACTTCGGCTGAAGCAAGGACCCGGGAGTGTGCGCCGAAGAGTGCCTGTTCGCGGGGCAGATCAGGAACGAACAACTTGGGAAACTGCTCCGGGTCCAGGTAGGTGTAACCATCAGGCGTCTCCTTGATCGCGCCCGGGGTCTTGGCGAGCACGCTGGGTGTCTTCTTGCCGATCGATCCCTCGTCTTCTCCGACATCCGGCGCGTGGGCGGCGACGTTGACCAAACCAACCACGGATGGATAGACACCGGCTTCCGTCACAATGGAGCCTCCATAACTTTGGCCGACCAGGAGCGTGGGTCGTCCTGCATGTCTAGAACGCGCTTGGTTGCAGCCACGTAGTGGGTGAAGGAACTCTCGGGTTCCTGCACCATAGAAACGTGGAACCCTTCCTCCGTCTGGAGCCGAAAGATCGCCTTCCATCGGGGACCGCCGACCCACGGGCCGTGCACAGGAACGAAGTTTTCAACGGGCTCAGCGGCGGCGCGGTTGGCCAGTGACGTGAGTGGAAGGAGTGCGGCAAGAGCCAAACATGCAGTCACGTATCGCATGATCAAGGTTCCTTTGTTGCTGCTTTCGAAAGGCTGTCGCCGATCCGATTTGAATCGAGTTTAGCATTACAAAATCATGCAAATCTTCTTGGCACGCGGCATCGTTCGGCGTAGCGACGGCCGTTCAAAAATTGCATGCTGTGGCTTTAGCTTGTCTGTTGTGCCGACGACATCGGCGATGAGGAGGTTAGGCCAACCTCGATCGGGGCGAAACCAGATCAAGGTATAGGTATGCCCAGACTCAGCGGTACGTCGGCCCGTTCGCCATGGACTGCTCGTCTGCACTCCATTGGTTCGGTCTTATCTAGCAGGACATTCATTGGTAGGAATGTTGGTGCAGCCGGTTGCCAGCACGCCTTCCATGCCCATTTTCACGTCATCTGCCGACATCTAAATGATCTTCCGGAGGCCGCGCGTTGCGCAACTTTGGACTTCGCTGATGGTGCTTTCCAGAGTGGAGGCGATTTGAAGCCCGCGAAGCTCGCTCTTGTCGACAAGGCCAACTTGGTAACGCATCGCCCGCATCGCAACGTCCCGCACTTGGGAGATAGCGTCATTCTGGAGGTTCGCCGGACGCAATTTTTTCAGCGTGAGTCCAAAATGTGCGCGGCAACCCGAGATCATTCGACGTGGGCCGAATTGGTGGTGCAGACGGTAAATGCAGTAACGGCCCCAACGCCAGGAGACCCGAGAAGGCTCGATGGCAATCACCCCATCTTCGGCCACGTATCCAAATTTCGCGATCACATCGCAATGCCGCTACGAGCGCCCATTGTGTCGGCGACGCCAGGTTCCTGGTGATACTCCGGTGAAATCGGAAAACACTCTGGTCAAATGGCTTTGATCGGCGAAACCGCAGCTTATGGCGACCTCAACAATTGGTGCATTCGTCCGCAGAAGGTCTTTGGCGCACGATATTCGATGTTCTAGTAGCCAGCGATGCGGGGTCCGTCCAAATGTCTCTTTGAAGGCCTTGACGAAGTAGCTTCGCGACAATTCACATGCCTGTGCCAACTCCGATATGGAGACTTGGGATTCCATGTGGGTCGCTAGCAGTTCCGTCGAGCAGCGTTGCTGCCACGGAGCAAGCAAACCTTTTTTCCGCGTCGGAAAATACACGCCGCCATAAGTCTGCATTAGGTGCGTCAGAAGCGCGAGGACAATTTGCTCCAAGAAAAGCTTACTTGACTTCTCGGGATTTTGGAGCGCCGGTAACAAAGCCTGAGCCAGCCCCAGAACCACATTGTCGACTACGTCGCAAGGACAAGTCAGACCTTCAAAATTAGCCCGCCCGGACTCTCTGGCAAAAGACTCCAAATGCGGCAATGGCACTGTAAAATGAACGCTATCGAATGGGGAAAGGTTCTTACATTCCCAGTCCTCGCGAAGATCGGCGATCATCAACGAGCCCTTGCCGTGACTGCCTTCAAAAGCTAGCTCGGCTCCACGCCAAATCTGGAACAACCGGAGGTCTTCAAGTTGCGTGGTGATGCTAAACCCATTCGCAAGAGGAATGGTAGAGCCTGGCAAACCATCCTGATGATCAGAAGTTAGCCGAGTTATCACCACGTTGTCGAGCATGATCGACGTTTTTCTTGGTGAGATAATGTCGGTAGTCGCCGCCCGTGAGTGATAAGTCACTTTGCCTCCCAAACGCTTTTAAGGCAGACCATTGCGCCGCCCCAATTGCTATTTTGAAAACCCACAACCACCGCAGTGTGCAACAAATGAACTTATTGATCAAGCGATAAATTGCGTGAGTTCAGCAGGACTTTACTCTCTATCCGACACACTCGGCCGATTTAGCTGGTCGGATATGAAGCCGTTGCGCCTATCACCAATCGCCAGCGGCCAGTTTGGCTGCGCTTGAAAGACGGAGATCGACAATTTTACGCCGTGGGATGCTCGCTAGTCGCTGTTCGGAAAGCTGCCGTTATTTCCGCCAACGAGGTCAAAGACTCCGATTTGGTCTGCTGAGCGAAGCGGAGTATTGCCATAGCAATGAATAAGGTGGGCGCAAACAGCCAACGCAATGTGCCGACATGCATCAGGTGAAGTGGCATCCGATGAGGTTGTCTCAAAGAACTGCAGCAACGCAACTCCGAGGTTGCTGATGACCGAGTCGCTATGTCCGCGTTTGCATTGTAGTTCATCAAGCTGCGCCTCATTTCCTAACCTTGTGAGCTCGTTAAAGAGGGCGCGTGGCAACCGAAACGCGAGCGCGTCCAGGTCGGCATGCAGGCAGATTGATGCGCCGACCGCAATATCAACCAGACAGATCGACCCCTTTGGGTAGTAGCGGACCGGCGTTCGCGAACCGAACTGGTCAATATCGCAGTGATAGGTGTCCTGCAGATAGAGCATGAGGAAATAGGCGCTTTGCGGCGGAATCTTCACCGTAAAGGTCTGATCGATTGAGGCCGCCTTCTTGAGCCTTGTGACGGAGAAACGCGCGACGGAGATCGGAGAAAAACTAAAACAGGCAGCATTCGGTAATCCAAAATAGGAACCAACGCTGTCACTACCTACCATCGATGTATTCAAAGCAGCCTCCCAGCAGCGCCCTCAAAGACGAATGAGCGCCATTGAGCAACTTCCAATTTCGACAACAATTTAAGCAAGGTCTCAACGAAGCGCAAATACAAAACCGCGGCAATCAGATGTCATACCGGAGCTGAAATTGCTGCTGTCTCTATGCTCCCGAATCACTTCGGTTTCTTGAACGGAAATACTGTCTTTTGCAACTATTGACGGTCAATTCGGCTGAGTTGACCATCTTCAGCCTCTGATTTTTAGGATTATTCAAAACGAAAGCAATTCGTTCAATAGCAGACTATCGCCTTCAACTAGAGGTTTCTCGATGGTTTCGAACGACGACTCGCAATCCGACATGTGATGCCAATTAGGGTTGCTTCCGCATGACTCTGAACATTCCGCTACAGCAGCCGTTCGACGGCGATGTCATGTGCGCAACAGTCACGCCAACCTCCACACGGCCATCATATTTGCTTGCAATTAGAGGCTCAGCGGTAATGTTGGGCGTCGCCGTGTTTTTCGCTGACACCTTTATCCATAGCACCGTTCCCATCGCAGTCCTCTACGCCGCAGTCTTGGCGCTGTTCAACGAGGCAGCGAGCAACCGGCGTATTATCTTGAGCGGGCTAGTGTGCGCTTCGTTGGCCATCATCTCAAAATGCTATTCGTATGGATCCATGGGCGCTATCGCAGAGCTCACTAGTTTAGGTGTGTCCCTGTCTGCTCTCACATCTGTCTTGTGGCTACTCGTCAGGAATGCAGGAGCTCGAGAGGCGCTTGTTGAATGCTCTTCCGATCTCTTGAGAAGCGAGGGGAGGTATAAGGCAATATTCAGTGACAGCCGTACGGCGCTTTGGGAATACGACTATTCCGTTCTGAAGCAGAGGCTACACGAACTGGAAGTCGATGGACTTTCCGATTTGAGGGCTTACCTGAGAAGCGATCCAAGCATTTTGCGAGAATACCGAAATTGCGCACGCAGGACGGCCGCGAACCGAGAGGCGCTCGCTGTCTCCGGAGAGCGATCCCATTCCGAGCCCTTTCACCAACAGGCCCGAGAAGACGAGGAGACCTTTGTTGAAATCTTGAACGCCATTTTCTCTGGTTTAACTCGCTTTGAATGCAATGGCACACTCCTGACCGCTGTGGGAGAGGCAAAGCCCGCGGTGTTCCGCATTTGCTTTCCGGAAACCCCTAAAGGCTTCAAAAGGGTTGTGATGGACATCGCCGAAATCGCCGAATGCGGATCATTCAAAAGCTCGCTTTTGGAAACGAGAACTGAACTTTTCCAGGCATCCCGGGCGGCAACCGTGGGAGTGCTATCAGCTTCTCTCTCGCACGAATTAAGCCAGCCCTTGGGGGCCATAATCCTGAATGCCCAAATCCTGTTGCGGTGGCTTGCCCACACCCCTCCGCAGCTGGATGCTGTCAAGCGAGCAGCCGAAAGGCTCGTCCAAAATGGAGAACGCGCAAGTCTGATTGTCAAAAACACTCGAATGATGCTTTTGAATAAGGCCCCTTTACTCCAACCCGTCGAACTCTCCCGCCTTATCAAAGACACTCAGATTCTCTTGGAGCATGACCTTCTTCAGGACGACATCGAGATTGTCATTCAAGACAGGACATCTGGCTGTTGGGTCAAAGCCGTTCACATCGAACTTCAGCAAGTCTTGATCAACCTGATTACCAATGCGCGTCAAGCGATGTCGCATAGCCCGTTGAAAAGACTGATCATTACACTTGATCATCAAGACGACCGCTTCGTCAACGTGAGTGTTCGCGATTTTGGACCCGGGATAAGGGAAGAGCCAATGGAAAAGATTTTTGATGCGTTCCATACCACGAAGCCCACCGGCATGGGTTTAGGACTATCTCTATGTCGCAGCATCATGGAGGCCCGGGGAGGACAGCTTACTGCCGCAAATCATCCCGAATGCGGCGCAGTCTTTGAGATATTGATACCGATTGAAGGCATCCCAAACGAAAACGCAAACAAGGCAAACTACGAAGAAGTACGTGATTCTTGAGCACGCATCTCTGCGCTCCCTCAAGCGGGTCTTTTAGAGTCGGCGCTGAAGATTGATGTTGCATGAACGCTTGGACTTCGTGCGACTGGACGTGACCTGGCCGTGCAACACCTTCGTATAGTTGCGGACTGGCGCTCTGTTGCTGTCTATCCTATGCGGCAACATAATGGCGTCTCGTTTCTTTAAGAGCGCCAAGCAAGGACGCTCATGACCTACCAATGCAGCCATGTCAGCACCATCCGATCCGTACATCCAAGCGCCAAGGGGTGTGAAGAGTGCCTCGCAATTGGCCAGGAATGGTTTCATTTGCGGCTCTGCAGGGAGTGCGGGCACGTGGGATGCTGTGATCAATCCATTGGAAAGCACGCAACATCCCATTTTCACAAAACCCGTCATCCGATCATTGAAGGATATGATCCCCCAGAGGGATGGGGTTGGTGCTACGTCGACGAGACTATGATTGACCTCCCCAACCAAACCAAACAAGTCGGCCCTATCCCTCGATACTATTAGCAAATAACGGCATGCAAATTCGAAACTTACGACTGCTTTAGGTCACCAAATCATCGTAGAAGGCAAGGATCACTATGGTTGTCGAAGGAGAGCAAGATAGTCAGGCAGCGCCAATGATCGACCCATTTGGGAGGTTTGTGAGCTATCTCCGTGTGTCTGTTACGGACCGCTGTGATTTCCGCTGTCGCTACTGCATGCCAGAGAAAATGACCTTTCTGCCGAGCAAGGATTTGCTTACGCTCGACGAATTGAGACGTCTGTGCTTCGCCTTCATTCAAAAGGGCGTGCGGCGGATCCGTCTGACTGGCGGCGAGCCGCTTGTGCGGAAGGACATCATGGTGCTTGTCCGCGAGCTGGGTAGCAAGATCGGCAACGGGCTCGACGAGGTGACGATGACGACAAACGGATCGCAGCTCTCTCGCTATGCCAACGAACTTTATGAATGTGGCGTTCGCCGGATCAATGTCTCACTTGACACACTCGACCCGGAAAAATTCCGCAGAATCACGCGCTGGGGCGATTTTGATAAGGTCATGAGGGGCATCGAGGCTGCACAAGACGCAGGTCTTTCAGTCAAACTCAATGTCGTTGCGTTGAAGAATGACAATGAGGACGAAATTCCCGATATGCTCCGATATGCTCATGCGAGAAACATGGATCTGACAGTCATAGAGACCATGCCAATGGGTGACGTGGATGACGACCGCACCAGTCAGTATCTGCCACTTTCAAAGCTGCGGGCAGATCTGGAAAAGCAATTTACGCTCACAGAGATCGCCCACAAGACAGGTGGACCGGCGCGGTATTTCCGGGTATCGGAGACAGCCGGTCGACTTGGGTTCATTACGCCGATGACGCATAATTTCTGCGAAAGCTGTAACCGCGTTAGATTAAGCTGTGCTGGAAAGCTTTTCATGTGCCTTGGACAAAATGACGCGGCGGATCTACGAAAATCCCTTCGCTCATCGCTCGACGACATCACATTAAATTCCGCGATTGACGACGCCATCTTACGCAAGCCACGGGGTCATGATTTCATCATTGATCGTTCACACAATCGGTCGATTATCGCCCGTCACATGAGTGCAACCGGCGGATAGCCGCCCCAAAACCGATCATTTCAGGACGGTTGGCAAACCCCAGCATCGATGACAGCTAAACACTCCGACGCCAGTGGCTTGGGGTGGTGCCGGTTGCCGCGGAAAACGCGCGGGAGAAGTGACTTTGATCAGCAAATCCGCATAGCCTCGCGATTTCGCTTAATGAAATGTGGGAGTCGCGAAGCAAATGCCGCGCCTTCTCAATTCTCTGCAGCATCAACCACTGGTTTGGCGTCTTTCCTGTTGTGTCGCGAAAAGCTTGCAGAAACGTCGCTAAGGGAAGACGACATTCCGACGCAACTTCGCCGATAGATATGTCGCCCGTTAGCCTGGTTAACAGCATTTCCTTCGCAACCGCTTCATATTTTGGCGACAGCGGCCGCCTCTTGAGCTCGGTGGCGGGATGGCCGTTGCCATAATTGCGCAGGAGGTGCATGCCGATTGCTACCGATAGCTGGTCGACAAACAGGAAGCTCTTCTGAATCTGGTCGCCCGCGGTAGAAAATAATGCCCGCACAAGTCCCCCCAGCGCGGGGTCCGGCAACGCTGTCACTTGCGACAGGCTCGTCGTCCTGGGAATTTCTAAACCGTCGGCAATTTGATCGAACGCAGGAAGGGGTAGTTCCATTAGAACGAAGTTAAAGCTTCCACTCGCGTCGGCCTTATAAGCCTCGGATTGATCACGAATATACATCGAATTTTCCGCAAATTCGTATTCAGTTGTGTGATGCTCGCTGAAAATCCGCCGCTTGTGAGCTCCGGCCATGGAAATGCCTATAAGAAAACCACCACCGGTGGGCGATGCAACAATTTGCCTGGTGCCTGATGAGGCTGACATCATGTGATGAAATCTTATTTGACCGCCTGAAATTGAAGCAGAGTTATGCAGATCCGAGACGGAGCAACCAAATCGGTCTCGTTCAATTGATAGGTTCGGCTCTTCATTGTTAACGGTCACACCGCGCCCCTCATCAGGAGTGTCGATTTTGGTAAAGGTTGGAACACTATATCACCCATCCCCGGTTCGCCATTGCTCACCGATGACTAGCTATTGTGATTTGAATTCATTGATCTGATTTTGTCGTCGTCGAACTTTGTACTGAGCGTCAGAATTCTCTTAGCACTGCCCGTTTAGCCTTTCGATATCAATCATCGCTAAGTACGCCCTTGACTGGAGAAAAGGATGGATAGTCAGTGTAACCTTGGAAGTCTCCACCGAAAAATGTCGAGACGTCTGGTGCGTTCAGAGGCGAACCGGTTCTCAGGCGTTCGGGCAGATCGGGATTCGAAATAAAAGGCCTGCCGAAAGCAATGAGGTCCCCTCGCCCCGCGGCAATGGCGGCTTCCGCCTTGTGGTAGTCATAGCCTCCGGCGAGTATCATTGTGCCTTTGAACCGATCCCTTAGGAGCTTCATGATCGCTCCCCACCGGGGATCAAAATTTTCATCCAAGACGGTGCCAATAATTTCTGGCTCGACCAGGTGCAAGTAGGCGAGATGACGTTTATCGAGCTCCTCAGCTATATAGCCGAATGTTTGTTCAGGTGTCTCGTCTCCCATCCCCATGAACCGGCCCATGGGAGTGAGCCGAACGCCCACTCTGCGCGATCCTATAGCCGCAGAGATGGCGTCGGTTACTTCCAGAAGAAAGCGAGCCCGGCTCTGAATCGAACCACCATAATCATCGCGACGATGATTGCTGTGGCTGTTGATGAACTGATCCAGCAGGTAGCCGTTGCCAGCGTGTATTTCCACACCGTCCATGCCAGCCTCTATCGCATTGCGTGCCGCCTTAACATAATCGGCGATGATCTGCTGAATGGCTTCGACAGTGAGTTCTTGTGGTACTGGAACGTCCGTCCAGATTCCTTGCCCGTTCTCGTCCACTATAAATGTTTTTCCCGGGACAGGCATCGCGGTCGGAGCCACCGGCAATCCCCCATTCGGCTGGAAGCTCGGGTGCGAGACGCGGCCCACGTGCCAAAGCTGAAGGAATATTCTTCCACCCTCCAGGTGAACCGCTTCACTGACGGCTGACCATCCGGCAATTTGTTCCGGCGTGTATATTCCGGGTGTCCACGCGTAGCCTTGCCCCTGCTGAGATATTTGGGTGGCTTCGGTGATTATCAATGCGGCACTGGCACGTTGACGATAGTATTCAACGTTCAACGCACTGGGCACATTACCTGGCTGGGCAGCTCGAGAGCGCGTAAGCGGTGCCATCACGATACGAGTTGGCAGATTTATGCCCGCCAATTCCAAGGGACTAAACAGATTCGTTTCCATATTGCTTTCCTTCGCCCATCACGCTGGGCATGTTTGCACGTCGGTCACTCGGACGCCGCAGAGGCGATCGGCGGCGAGGATGTCGGTCAGCTAAGACCAGGACCCATGGATCCCCAGACCCCCACGACTTGCTAACCTTGGAGTGAGCATGACGCGGTTTTTCGGCTGGTCGCATGGAAGCCGATCATGTCCGAGAGTATTGTTTGGAGCCGGGTCGATCTTGTATTTTTTACCTGTGCGTGGATATTTCGCCGTGAAAACAGCGATGTACCTTTGCTACAACTACGCATGCCTCGGACGGGAGGGAACAAACCCGCCTTGGTGGGTGCTAGATCACGTTCCCACCTAGACGGCGACCGTAGGCCGCTATTTGACGACCGACCCCAATGCGATCCTGTTCGAACTGGCGTAATGCTGCGGATAGATCGTCTGACGTTTTTAACACATTGGCGAGAACCATCACGTCGCCTGCAGCTTTCGATGCTCCCATCGCTGTATGCGGCCTGACTATAAAAGCGGCATCGCCGACTAATACAGTCGATTTGCCGATCATCCGTGGGGCTTCGTAGTCGAAAATCCCTTGTATCGACGGTGTTTCCTCTGCCTTAACTGCATAGGCGAACTGGGGCGGCAGCTGTTCAGTGGCATCAAGACGCAATTCGTCCCGACGCGCCAATGTCAGCTCCCCGCGCGGAAGAGAAAATTGGTTCTGTCTTCCATCCCTAGCCGTGAACACTGCCGCGAGGTTCCAGGGGCTAACCTTTCGGTACCATACCCAATTGTAGCGACGGCTCCCCTCTTCCATCTCACCGTTAGGTCCGGGTACGAGATAACCAAGAACATGGTTGCCAGGCGTGACGTAGAAGGCAAAACGGTTGAGAAGTACGGCCGCCTCGCGCGGGAGCTGAGTCTCTGACATTAAGCCCCGCCATGCTACGTAGCCCGCATAGCTGTTTTCATAGGCATTGGGATGAAGACTTTTTCGCACAACCGAACCGATTCCATCTGCGCCAATTACCAGATCTGCAGCTTCCGACGATCCATCAGCAAAAAATATTTCGACTCCATCGTCGCCGTCTCGAACATGAGTTACTTGCCGACCAAGCAAATAATGATCACGGTCTATATGCGACGCGATAGTGTTGTAGAGGTAGTCCCAGGATATTTGCATCTGGGGCATCGAGATCGTCTGCAAAATGTGGCCTTTTTTATCAAGGTATATTCTCTCTTTGGCAACGACGCCGACATCGGCAACTTGCTCGAGCCCAAGCAGCCTCAATATCGAGAACAAATCTTCCTGTGCTACAAGCCCCGCCCCTCGCCCCCCTAAGCCTTCGGTGGAGCGCTCATACACCTTCACGTCGTGACCATCACGACGCAAAAGGATGGCTGAGAATAGTCCGGCAAGGGAGCCGCCGATGATTCTGATGCGCAAAGATCTCATGGCTCTTCCCCCTAGTATGACTTTGAGCCAACGCGGCGGGACCGGAAATCGGCCGCCCTGACGCACAGTGCAACAACTGCCAACAATGCGCCGACGATACTCACTGCCGACCAGGCCCCGTAGCCCCACGCAAAGGTCGCGATGGCCGAACCAATCGCACCGCCAAGAAACATGCCGGTCATAAATATGGTGTTGAGCCTGCTACGTGCCTCTGGTTCAAGAGCGTAGATAATGTGCTGATTGGAAACCAACGCACTTTGAATTCCAAAGTCCAGCACAATCACGCCGATAACCAAGGCTGCTATCGACGTCCATGCTCCGAATATTACCCACGACACCAAGGTCACAAATGCACCAAGCCATACGACGAAATGTGGACCTCGCGTATCGGCAATGCGACCCGCTATTGGTGCTGCAAACACCCCTACAGCACCTACTATGCCAAAAAGACCGGCAACGTCAGCACCAAGGTTGAAATGCGGACCTTGCAAATAGAGAGCTAAGATCGTCCAGAACGTCGTGAAAGACGCGAATAGAGCAGCCTGCACAAAAGTTGCAACTCTCAGCGACGGCTCGCGCTTCCACAAATGAGCAAGTGATTTGATTGCGGCCGTGTATCTCATCTTGGACGCGGCACGATGGTTTGGAAGCGTTACAAACATCATCGCAGAGGCGACCAATGCCAATGGCACGCCAATCCAGAACATTTCGCGCCAGCCAGCGTGTTCTCCGACGAAACCAGAGAGAGTTCTGCTAAAGAGAATTCCCGATAAGACACCGGCCATGACTGTGCCGATGGTCGCACCGCGCTTTTCTGGGGGAGCCAGTGAAGCTGCGAACGGCACAATCTGTTGCGCGACTGTTGAACATGCGCCGACAACGAGAGAACTGAGCACAAGCAGCCAGGCGGTCGGAGCGATGGCGGCCAATGCCAGCGCAACGGCGAGAACCACAAACTGCCCAATGATTAGCTTACGGCGATGGATGATGTCCCCAAGGGGTAGCAGAAACAGCAATCCCAGCGCATAGCCAAGCTGCGTGGCGGTCGGGATGAGACCGGTGGCAGACTGGCCGGGGAACTCAGCCTCTATAATTCCCAGAAGCGGTTGATTGTAGTAGATATTGGCGACCGCTATCCCACTTGCCGTAGCCATCGCGAGAAGTGCTGTTCTACCTACACCCTGGTGCGAATTAGTCTCTGACATTCTCATGGTTCAAACCTCTCTAGCCAATGTAGCGTCAATGTAGATTTATATCGAAAAGAGTTTTAGTCTTCGAATTCGATCAACCGGAATATCGGAATTCGATATAATGAATACGGAAGACGTCGCTGTTTACGTGAGCGCGGTCACTGCGGGGAGCCTCTCGGAGGCGGCTCGCAGGCTCGGCATTTCGCCAATGCTTGCGACTAGGCGTTTGGCTTCTCTTGAGACAACACTTGGGGTCAGGCTGCTGCATCGGACGACGCGCTCGCTTGCCCTGACTTCGGAAGGCGAGACATTCCTGCCTTTCGCTCAAGCTTTGATGGATAACGAACAGGAAGCCCGAACGCTGCTTCGAGCCGAAGGTACTGGCGCTGCAGGTCTGTTGCGAGTTTCTGTTCCGGTTTCTTTCGGCCTCAAGCTTGTCGCGCCACTCATTCCGCGTTTGCTCGAAGACAATCCCGAACTTCGGATTTCGTTGGATTTGAGCGATCACCTGCCGGACCTTATTTCTACCGGTTCCGATCTCGCGATCCGAATTGCTCGCCTGAAGGACAGTAGCTTGATTGCGCAAAAACTGGCTGCCAATCCCAGAAGCTTGGTGGCCTCGCCGGGTTACCTGGAAGGAAGGCCGCCTCCAAAAACGATTGAAGATCTGGTCAAGCATGATTGCCTTCCTATAAGTGGCGTTACGCATTGGACCTTTATGAGAGCGAACACGGAAATCCATGTTCGTCTCGGCTCACGATTTTCTTCGACCAGTATCGCTGGATGCCACGCGGCCTGCTTGGCAGGAGGGGGGATTGCCCTACTCTCCAACTGGAATGTTTCTCAAGACACCAATCGAGGTCGACTGGTTCGCATTCAACTTGAAGATGCAGCTCCTGAGACGATTGCCATCTGGGCTGTTTATCCCACCAGTCGTTTGGTCTTGCCCAAAGTTCGCGTTTTCATAGCAGCCCTGAGATCGCTACTGGCCGACCCGGGCTTCGATAACGACTAGAGAGTTATGACGGCCGCACGGACCTTTTCCGGGGTCAGCGGCATATCTCGAAAGCGTACGCCGGTAGCATCGGCCACCGCATTGGCCACAGCTGCGGACGTCGGACCTTGCCCACATTCAGCCACGCCAAGAAAGGGCAGCCCCGGTTGCTCGACCACTATAACGTTGATGTTCTCCGGAATGTCGCGAAACCGCAGTATCGGGTATTCGCTCCAATCAAACGAAGTGCGAAGCGTATCATTATTGGTCGCCGCTTCTCGCGTGCACCAACTCAGCGATTGTATGATGGCGCCCTCGACTTGGTTTTGAACCCCGTTGGGATTGACAATCTCCCCGCAATCGACCGCCGCCTGAACTCGTTGCACGCTGATGAGGCCGGTGTTCGGGTCTACGTCAAGTTCAAGACAGACGGCACAATACGCCCCAAGATTTTTGTAGCGTGCGAACGCCATCCCGTAGCCGTGCATCGGCCCCTTGCGTTGACGCTGCCTCCATCCAAATGCTGTCGCCGCAGTCTCCATTACCCGCCGGGCACGATCGTCGACCATGTGGTTCATTCTTAGGTCGAGCGGATCGACGCCGCCAACACGTGCCAGTTCGTCAAACATGCTCTCGATCGAAAACACATTCAGATGGGCTCCCAACGAGCGCAACGCTGACACCCTTATCGGCATGTCCTTGATGAAGTGGTAGAGCACATCCATGCTCGGCAGGTCATAAAGCGGGTTGGAGTTTCGACTGCCGTCACCTTCTGGCATCGGTATCGGGCGACCCACCGGGATGGGAAACGACGGAATGACCTCGTTGCCAATGAGGACGCCGCCTGCATTGGTCGGCCGGTTGTTGTGCGGATTGCTCCACACATCATGTTTCCATAGGACGATATGATTATTTGCGTCCAGACCGGCCTCGAGTTCTGTTACCATGCCTGGACCAAGCGGCTCCCATCCGAACTCCTGCTCCCGCATCCATTGCAATTTTACTGGCCGTCCGGGAACAGCCATTGCGATGAATGCTGCCTCGGCCGCCACATCGTCGGCACCGTTCTGGCCGTAGCAGCCAGAGCCCTCAACATGAATAGCCCTGATTTTCTCAATTGGACGCCTCAACAGATCGGCTGCCACCCGGCGAACGTCAAACGTTCCTTGGCTATGCGTCCAAATGGTAAGCAGGTCATCTTTCAACCAGGCAACAGCACAGGACGGCCCGATCGATCCATGACTAATCCACTGCCGGGTGTACCGGGCGGAGACGGTTTTTACCGCTGGCGGGACGGGTCTGTGGACGTCAAGAATGACAATGTCGACCGCTGGCAAGGATTTCAAAGTTTCCGTCACGGAGCCTGTCGGAAATGGCGGGCCTGGTCTGTCGTAAGGCGATGCCTGCAGCTGTCGCATAAGCCGGATTGCATCCCACTCCTTTTCAGCGACAATGGCGTGAAAGTTTCCATCTTCTACGAATTTGAAAATGCCGGGAAGTTTTTCGATCTCCGCTGTTGGCGGCAGCTGCAGGCGCGTGCCTTGACTTGGTCCACGAACGACCCGCGCAAAAAGCATATCTGGGAGACGCATGTCTTGGATAAAAGCCTGCCCACCGGTTGTCTTTGCTGGGATGTCGACCCGCGGAAGGTCGGTTCCCATGGTGCGGAACTGGACTTTCTTTCGCAGCGGTGCGTTCTGGACAGCTTCAACGTGAAGAGACAGGCCCGCCGCGATCTCCCCGTAAGTGAGACTCCGTCCGTCCGACGCTCGAATTGTTCCGTTGCCCAGTGTCTCAACCTGGTCCATCGCCACGTTAAGTCTTGATGCAGCGTTCTGTGTCAGCAGCATCCGAACATTGGCGGAGGCGTTCCGTATGGCGGTTCCACTGTCCTGCATCGAATGACTACCTGCCGTAAGACCCTCATCAGGCGTTCTCGCCGTGTCGACAGTCACCAGCCTCACGTGCTCGGGTCTCATATCCAACTCTTCGGCAGCGACCTGTAAAAGCGCGGTCTTTATGCCCTGGCCCAACTCTGCCTTTCCAGTAAAGACTGTCGCATGGCCCGTGCTATCGATCTGGATCCACGAGTCCAGGTAGGGATACGATTTAAGGCTGCCTAGAAGCTGCGGGGCGATGACGGGTGGACCGGCTCCGCCTTCACCTCCGCCAGCCAATTGCGCGAACGCGGGCGAAACCAACGAAAACGCGACTACTATTCCGCTCGATGCCAAAAACGACCGCCGTGAGAGTAGTTGCCTCGAGGACGCACTCATTCGACACCTGCCAGGGGACGGTTGGCGATGATCGCGTCGCTAGCCCGGCGTATGGCACGCAAGATTCGAGCATGCGTACCGCATCGGCATAAATTGGGCTGCATATGGAAACGGATTTCTTCGTCGGTAGGAGCGGAGTTCACGTCCAGCAATGACTGAGCCCGCATGATCATGCCCGCAATACAGTAGCCACATTGCGCAGCCTGTTCGTCTTGGAACGCTTTCTGCACAGCGTTTGGTGATTCCTCTGTTCCTAATCCCTCAATTGTGCGGACATGCCTGTCTCCCACCGCTCCAAGAGGCGTTAGGCACGAGAACACCGCGGTACCATCGATTATAACCGTGCAGGCACCGCATTGGCCGAGGCCGCAGCCGTATTTTGCTCCGTTAAGCTCGAGATTGTCACGCAGGATATATAGCAGTGGCGTATCGGCATCTGCGTCAACGGTACGGTTCACGCCATTTATGTTTAGCGATGTTGTCATTGCGCTTGTGCCTCCCGCCGCGCTGAAGTCACGGATGATTCCAGCTTCGTCCAAGCCGGGGATGCGGTAAAACGTGATCGAACGTAGGCCAGCAGCTCGACGATCTCCTTATCCGTCAGGTTTCCGGCGAAGGGCGGCATATAGGGCCCTTTACCAGACGGCGCCGACACGCCTTGAAGAATAGCCATCGCTGCGTTGGTCGGATCGTTTAGCTTAAGGTCCGTAACGGTCGAAAGGGAAGCGCGGGCCTGGTCCGCCATTGGCGCTCCAATTCCGTGACAGCCCGCGCATGCACCTTGGAAGAGGTGCGCCCCAACTGAGTTTTCGTTCGCGGCCTGCGTTGCGTTGTCGATTGTCGACGGGTCCGAGATCACCGACGGCTCGCCTTCATGCATCTTGTAGGCGATGTAAACTGAGATTGCTTTTACATCCGGATCATTCAAGCGAGACAAGCCCTCTGTCACAGCTGCCATTGGGCCTGCCGCCGCACTATGGTTCTCGTCAGACCCTGTCTTCAGATAGTTGAAAAGTGAAGCTTGGGTCCAGGTTGATGCAGACGGATTTCTTGCAGTCAAGGCAGGGGCAACCCAACCTTCCGCCACGCCACCCTCGAATTCGCTGCCAAGCTCTTCCCCGCCCGCGACGTTTCTCGGAGTGTGGCATCCACCGCAATGGGCGAGTCCCTCAACTAGATATTTGCCGCGGTTCCATTCGGCATTTTGAGATGGATCGGGTTGAACGCTTGTCTCGTGGAGAAACAATAGTTTCCAGCCTGCAAGAAGTGGGCGGAACCCTAGACCGGGGATTAGCTTATTGGCGGGTGCTGTTAAGGAAACGGCCTCTCTCGTCATCAGGAACGCGTAGACCGCATGCAGGTCGTCATCGGTAACATGGGTGAAGTGCTCATAGGGTAAGGCTGGGTAAAGGTTCGAGCCGTCGCGGGCCACGCCCTGCTTCATGGCACGATCAAATGCTGTCTCCGACCAATGCCCTATGCCGGTCGCTTCATCCGGCGTGATGTTGCCGGAGTATAAGGTGCCAAAAGGCGTTGGCAACGGTCTTGACCCGGCAAATGGCTTGCCGCCATCGGCGGTATGGCAGACGATGCAGTCACCCACCGTCGCAAGTTGTTCACCGCGCTTGACAACAGCCTCATCAAAGCTTGCCTTGTCAGGTCTGGCGATTGGTGCGATCTCTGGCTCGTAAACGAACCACACGGCCGCAGCCAAGCCCACGACGGCAAGCACAGACACGCCACTGATCGCCCTAACTAAAGCCCTTCTCGAAACGTGCATTTTCTGGAACCTGACCAGCGGAAGTTCATGACGAGACTATTTCGGGTGCGATGAATCTTCTTGTCCGAATAGCCTGAATTTGGACGCGAACCCTGCCAACGGAGGCGGCAGGCGCGAACGATGGTTACGGCCGCAGCGTGCTGCTGATTCCACCCATAAATACGGTGAGCTCCATCTCGACCACGCGATCGATGTCATCGACGGCCATCTTGTAGATGAATTTCCTGACTCCAAGATAAAAGATTGCAGCGTGGAGGCCCCAGATCGCTTCTAGTTCTAATTGCGTCACAGGAGCTGTTTCGATTGCTTCCCGCGAATATTCATGCCTGAGCTCCCGGATGATCAATTCGAAGACTCTTTGCTTCAGCAGATCGAGGTACCGCGTATTGAAATCTAGACCCTTAAGCCCAGAAAACATGAATAATCGGACCCATTCATAAGTAAGTATTACACGTGAGTAATCGCGATAAAATTCGCTCAACCGGTCTTTGAGCGCCCGCCTCCGATCTTTGATCAGATCTTCCCAAAAGGGATTCCAGCGGCTCATGAAAACCTCTTGATACACTCGCTCAACGAGGGCGTCCTTTGTTGGAAAGTATCGATACAGAAGCGGCTGGGTGATACCAAGACGCGAGGCTAGCTCCCTGGTCTGACCTTCAAATCCAAGCTCGGCAAAAAATGCGACGGCGCCGTGAACAATCTCGGCTTCACGCACTTCAGGCGACATGCGCCTTTTAAGGTCTTTCTGATTCATCACCCCTCCCCCATCCAACTAAAAAAGTCAGCAGATGTTTCGATTAATTTATCAACACGTTGGCAAAAAGCAAAGGGTTTGACCCGATATTCCCAGCGATTGCCGACTAAATACCCCCTTGACGAATGGGAGATTGCATTCTAATTGATCACTCGATAAATAAGAGGTCTGGGAGGATTTCATGTTGAAGCCGGTTCTGAGAACAATTTGGCGGAAAGTTTCCGTTCTGTGGAATTGCGCCTCGCGTTCTGCGGGTGTGCCATCCTATCGTGAGGCGCCCAATGTTCTTCTTGTCGGCAATGACGACCCGACTTCACTCTTCCGCGCACAGGTGAAGCGATCGCTGGCGGCCCACCCACCCGAAGCAGTCGTTGCCCTTAGGCTTTTCGACGCGCCGAATTCGAAACAGCTGTAGCAACGACCCAATGTGCCCATGAGGGCAGTCGACTCAGACTAGAATTGCAACTTTTCGCGCTTCTGATCGCGGCGGTCTGTCGCAAGAACTGTTAATTCAAGGTGAGGATTTCGGAGTGACCATACGAAAGCACGCGGTGATTATAGGTGGGTCGATGGGCGGATTGTTTGCAGCCCAGCTCCTTGTTCGCCTTGGATGGACCGTTGGGGTTTATGAACGCATGACCTCCGAGCTTGCAGGCCGCGGCGCGGGTATTGTAACTCATCCTGAACTCTTCGACGTCCTAAGGGCGTGCGGTATCGATAGCCGCAACGCCGAAATCGGCGTCAGCGTGGCCGGGCGACGTGTATTTGACGACGCGGGTAAAATAGTCGGCGAGCGTTCCCATCCGCAGATTCTGACGTCTTGGGGCAAACTCTACGCGATACTAAAGGCGACATTGCCTCCCTTGATTTACAACTATGGTTTCAATCTCAAGACCGTCAGTCAGGAAGAAAACGTTGTCACAGCGCACTTCGAGGATGGCACCAGCGTATCCGGCGATCTTCTTGTCGGAGCCGACGGCATATTCTCGACGGTGAGAGCTCAACTCTTGCCGAATGTAACACCCAATTACGTCGGCTATATCGCTTGGCGCGGACTTGTCGATGAGAAGGACCTTTCTTTCGAAACGCGTGACGCTCTCTGCAACCATTTCTCTTTCTCTCTTCCCTCCGGCGAGCAGATGCTGGGATACCCAGTCGCCGGTGAGGATGAGTCCACTGAGCCAGGTCACCGGCGCTTCAATTTCGTCTGGTATCGCCCTGCTGCAAAAGAAAATGTGCTGAAGGACCTCCTGACAGATAGCGACGGCATCGAGCATGCCTTGTCCATTCCTCCTCACAAGATTCGCCCCGCGCTGATCGCCGAGATGCGCCGATCAGCGCAAAGGCTGCTCGCGCCACAGTTCGCCGAAGTCGTTGCAAAGACGGCTCAACCATTCATCCAGGCAATACAAGACCTGGAAACACCAACGATGGCTTTGAAAGGCCGTATTGCATTGATTGGTGACGCCGCGTTTGTGGCGCGGCCACATGTCGGAATGGGTGTGACCAAAGCGGCGGGTGATGCCCTCGCGCTGGTCGAGGCGCTCAGCAGCGTTAGCGATATTCCCACAGCTCTCGAGCAGTTTGAGAATACGAGGCTCGCCTTTGGGTCCGCCGTAATTCGCAGAGCACGCCAATTAGGCGCCTACATGCAAGCTCAAATCCTCACCGACGAAGAGCGAAGCATGGCGGAGCGACACAGGCAACCCGAAGCAATCATGCGCGAGACGGCAACCTCGGCTGGCATCGCCAATTGCGACAACAAAGAAGGAGCAATGTCATGGGCAGCATCGTGATCGACCGGTGGCCTCAGCCACCCGAAAAGTTCGACGAAAAAAGGAAGACCGAGTTCAAAGCCAATCAGGGAAACGGTCGCGTTGGAAGTCGCCTCGTGTCTGAAACCGATCGCGTCAGAGTATGGGCACTTACTCTTGGGCCCAACGAGCGACTTGCCTTCCACACACATGTCCTTGACTACTTCTGGACGGCCGTGACCGGCGGCAGCGCAAGATCTCACTACGCCGACGGGCGGATAGTCGAAGTCTCGTATCAGCCGGGAGATACACAACATCACAGCTTTCGGGCAGGCGAATCCATGACACATGACCTCGAGAATATTGGTGACACAGACCTTATTTTCACGACTGTCGAATTCAAGGAAAGCGCCAACGCGCCACTGACGCTTTCCTGATATCCTCATTGGAAGCGGTCTACAAAACCGGCTTCACCAACCCCTTCCGTCGAGAAATAGCCATTCGAAAGGCAGCAACATGGATACCCTAGAGCGTCAGTCCAAACTGAAAGACATTGGAACCTCGGCGATCTTTCTCCGCTTGAGTTCGCAACGAAACAGGCTCGGAACAAGTCTGGCTTTCACAATGGCCACCCTGTACTTCGCTTTTATTTTTCTGGTTGCCTTCTCACCAGCAACTTTGGGTGCCCCAATCTTTGCCAGTTCCGTCGTAAGCCTCGGCGTGTTGGTGGGAGTTGGGATCATGGTAACGGCTCTCGCTCTCACCGCAATTTACGTCGTCTATGCAACGGTAAGAATAGATCCGCTGGTTCGTGCTGTCCGGGAGATCGCGCGATGACGCGGGTTTACTGTCTCGGGACGTCGGCTATGCTTTGGCTTCTTGCATCTCGCGCGAACGCTGAGGCGCTGACGGGGGCTGTCGTGAAGCAGGCGACAAATCCGCTAGCGATAGTGATGTTTCTGTTTTTCGTTCTCGCCAGTCTGGGAGTGACGGTCTGGGCCGCACGAAGAGGAACACGAACGGCGAAGGATTTCTACGCCGCGGGCGGTGGTCTCAGTGGCTTCCAAAACGGCTTGGCTATCGCTGGCGACTACACATCCGCCGCAACCTTTCTCGGCGTCACAGCGTTAGTCTTTGGGGCGGGTTATGATGGTATGATCTATGCGATCGGCTTTTTGGTCGGCTTCCCGATGATACTATTTCTGGTGGCCGAACCGCTTCGCAATCTCGGGCGGTATACATTCGCTGATCTTGCTGCATATCGCCTCTCGGAAAGCCCCATCCGTACTATCGCTGGGATCAACACCCTTGTGATCGTGCTGTTCTACCTCATTGCCCAAATGGTGGGGGCGGGCAAGCTCATCGAGCTGTTGTTCGGACTACCTTACTGGGTGGCCGTGGTTCTGGTTGGCGTTCTGATGATGCTCTACGTTACCTTCGGAGGTATGCTCGCTACGACCTGGGTGCAAATCACCAAAGCCATACTTTTATTATCCGGGACAGTTCTGATGTCTGTACTCATTCTGAGCCATTTTGGGTTCAGTGTGAATGGCCTTTTCGCAGCGGCGATTGCCGTCCATCCAAAGGGCGCTGCAATTATGGCGCCTGGCGGCTTGGTCAAGGATCCAATTTCAGCACTCTCACTTGGGGTCGCGCTGATCTTTGGAACCGCTGGTTTGCCTCACATCTTGATGCGGTTCTTTACCGTATCCGACGCGCAACAGGCTCGTGTCTCCGTGCTGGTTGCAACCTGCTTCATCACCGTTTTCTACTCGCTATTGTTTATCTTGGGCTTCGGAGCTATCGCGTTGGTGTCTGGTGATCCAGACTACGTCGACGCCGCGGGCAAGATTATTGGCGGGACCAACATGGTCGCAATTCACCTCGCGCACAAACTCGGTGGCTCGGTGTTGCTCGGCTTTATCTCCGCTGTTGCGTTCGCCACAATTCTCGCCGTTGTCTCTGGACTGACAATGGCAGGCGCGGCGGCGGCCGGGCATGACCTCTACGCGCGGGCTTGGAAGAAAGGAAGGGCCAGCGAAGGTTCCGAGATCAGGGTTTGCAAAGCATCGGCGATCGTTATTAGCATTGTGGCGATATCTCTCGGCTTGCTTTTCGAGAACCAGAACATCGCATTTCTGGTCGGCTTGGTCTTTGCGATCGCTGCTTCGGCAAACTTCCCGGTCATTTTCTTGTCGGTCAAATGGAGAGGCCTCACCACGAGAGGTGCTTTTTGCGGATCCTTGATCGGCTTGCTCAGCGCCTTGACGTTGGTATTTTTCAGTCCTGCCGTTTGGACGACTACATTGGGGCTGGGGAACGCACCCTTCCCGTATGACAACCCGGCGCTGTTTTCGGTCCCGCTCGCATTCTTGGCCACGATCTTAGTCTCGCTCAGCGATCGGAGCAGAAGTGGAGTTCGGTCCAAGGATCTATTTCAGTCTCAGTACGTGACAGCGCATACCGGGATCGCGGAATAGCATTTCACTGGCGGATCCTCCTACTCAAAGTTGGAGGGTCCGCCGTGGGGGCTAGATGCCAAGTCGGTCTCGAATGCCGCCCAACACGGTCCATTCACGCTCTAAAGAGTGATTTGTATTGCCTCGGCTGGCATCGCAGATACTGTTCGGGAGCAACAACGCTCTCGCCGAAATGAGCCGCTGCGTGCCACGGCCAGCGCGGATCGTAGAGCGCTCCTCTAGCAATTGCGATGAGGTCCGCCTCCCCGGTGCTAAGAATGGCTTCGGCTTGTTCGAAGTCAGTTATGAGTCCAACTGCGATGACCGGCATAGGCGTCGCCGCCTTAATCGCTCGCGCAAAGGGGACCTGGTAGTTCGGCCCGACGGGTATTTCCTGATGTGATGACAAACCCCCGGTCGAAACATGCACGGCCGAACATCCACGAGATTCGAGTGCCTGCACAAACGCGATGGTCTCCTCGAGATCCCAACCGCCTTCGACCCAATCGGTCGCGGAAACTCGCATGGTTACGGGCTGCCCATTAGTGAACGCCTCTCTGACGACTTCAAATATTTCGAGCGGAAACCTCATCCGGTTTTCCAGCGACCCGCCATACTCGTCCGTTCTAAAGTTTGACAGTGGCGACAGGAACTGATGCAGGAGGTAGCCGTGCGCACCGTGAATTTCCAATGCATCGATGCCGAGCCGAGCCGCCCGACGAGCTGCTTCTGAAAAAGCCACGCGAATTCTTGCCATGCCCTGATAGTCCAACGCCTCTGGCGGATTATAGCTCCACCGAAACGGAATATCGCTTGGACCCACCGTCTTCCAGCCACCCAACTCCGTTGGCGCGATCTGAGCACCGCCCCTCCAGGGAACCTGAACGGATGCCTTGCGACCTGCATGTCCGAGCTGAACCGCAACGGGGATATTGGACCACCGCCTGATTGTGTTCAGAACGTTTGCCATGGAGTTTTCACAGGCGTCTGAATAAAGGCCGACATCCCCATTTGAAATGCGACCTTCCGGAGACACCGCAGTCGCTTCTGTGATCAAGAGCCCAGCTCCCGAAACAGCGAGCGAACCCAGATGGATCTGGTGCCAATCATTCATCTGACCATCCACCGCGGAATATTGGCACATCGGTGCGATTACGATGCGATTTT
This sequence comes from Arminella tubonensis, assembly GCF_003240585.1. GTDB lineage: Bacteria > Pseudomonadota > Alphaproteobacteria > Rhizobiales > Rhizobiaceae > Rhizobium > Rhizobium tubonense. Next base: position 94,456 of record NZ_PCDP01000076.1, on the reverse strand, counting down.
CGAGATTTAGCTCGCTGATGGTTATGGGTTTAAAAAGTGTCGCGCCGGTCATACGGAAGTCCAATCTTCGTTGTACTGGGAGGTGGAGCTGCTCTTATAAAGCTATCGAAAGAGAAACCGCTCGGGGGCCGTGAGCAAAGTGAGAATGATCACCCGTAAAGTCATGGCCCGAGAATTTTGGCGTCCGGCTATCGGTTGTTCTCAAGCTGTATCGTCTCCAGGCGCTCGGCGTCATTCCTGTGACGCGGCGAAAAACGCGAGAGAGATGTGCTTGGTCAGCAAGCCCGCAATCCAAAGCGATTTCACACAATGGAGTATCGGAGAATAGCATTCTCTTCTTTGCAAACTCCACTCGCTGGGCAACGACGTAGTTATGTGGCGAGACACCGAAACTTGCCTTGAACGCCGACGAAAAATAGCTAGTGCTGAGACTTACAAGCTCCGCAAGGTCATTGAGAGAAATTTGACCGGCTATCTGCTCGGCCACATACGCCTTGATGCGCCTTACTTGCCAGGATGCGAGCCCACCGGACGCAACCTTGGTGTTACCGCCGCTATTTAGTCCGCTCCCATCCTTGGGCCCGTTCGGGCGAAGGAGTTTGGACGCGCGTTTCATGTGATCGATTGCAACGGCCTCGTCGTCCTCAATGCAATTAATCGCCATCAACAGTAGCTTCGATACTTCACCTGAGAAATCATGCAGGTTGATTTCATCAACAAGAAGACCCGCTCTATCGTCGTTCCGAATGGTAATCACCGCATCTGACATGTTCGCAATCCTATGAAATCGATGAGAAAAGAAAGCTCGACTGTCATAGTGATGGCTAGGCGGAACTTGCGACATTCAACTGAGATCGTGCACGTCGTAGACATGAGTGTACTGCTTCCATACCTTCGTATAGTTGCAGTCCCGAACGATCACGTTTCCTCGACAAAAGCATGAACGGAGTGTGTTCATCCCTACTCAGGGCATTTCGACAAGACCCGCTGCGCTCCACCGATTTAGGTTTCGCTCCAAATGAGAACTTTGTCAGTCTGGAGGCAGATATAGATATGAGTGAAACAGTAGCTGATCAATTTGTCGCAACATTAGCAGCCGCGGGCGTAAAGCGGATTTTCGGAGTCGTTGGCGACAGCCTTAATGGCATCTCGGACGCGGTTCGACGCCACGGCCAAATTGAGTGGATGCACGTTCGTCACGAGGAAGCTGGTGCATTTGCTGCAAGTGCTGAGGCCCATCTGACAGGTTCACTTGCTGTTTGCGCAGGTAGTTGCGGCCCGGGAAATCTTCACTTGATCAATGGGCTGTTTGACGCCCACCGCTCCGGGGTTCCCGTCCTTGCGATCGCTGCTCACATTCCTTCTTCGGAGATCGGTTCAAGCTACTTTCAGGAAACGCATCCTCAAGATCTCTTTAAGGAGTGCAGCCACTATTGCGAACTGATTGCCGACCCGACCCAGATGCCGAGAACATTGGAAATAGCAATCAGAGAGGCTGTCGGAAAACGCGGTGTTTCGGTAATCGTTATTCCTGGCGATGTCGCACTCAAGGCGGCTCCCACATCAATTAAGCCACGCCCGCTTGGTCTTTTGCCGAAAATCCCCTCGATTTTGCCACCGCGGAGCGACATTTCTGCCTTGGCCGAGATGTTGAACGGCGGTGGTGAAAGGCGTGTCACAATTTTTTGCGGATCGGGCTGCGCTGGAGCCCACGATGAGGTTGTTGCGCTCGCCAAGAAACTGAAAGCCCCGGTCGTTCATGCATTAAAGGGCAAAGAATACATCGAATACGATAATCCCTACGATGTCGGGATGACCGGATTGATCGGCTTTGCGTCAGGCTACTACGCCATGAAGGACTGTGATGTTCTTCTAATGCTTGGCACCGATTTCCCCTACAGACAATTCTACCCTGAAGGCGTCGGCGTTCAGATCGCACAGGTTGATATCCGACCGGGCAATATTGGTCGACGTGCCAACGTCGACCTCGGATTGGTCGGCGATGTCAAATCGACAGTCAACGCGCTGCTGCCGTCTCTCCGAGAACGTCTGGACCGGACCCATCTGGACCAGGCCGTATCTCACTATCAACGTGCCAGACGCGAGTTGGACGCTCTAGCCGAAGGCTCAGGCGCGAGCGGCAAGATCCATCCCCAGCAGGTCGCGAAAACGTTAAGCGACCTTGCATCTGACGACGCAATCTTCACCTGCGACGTCGGTCTGCCGACCGTCTGGGCCGCGCGTTATCTGAAGCTCAACGGAAGGCGTCGTCTGATCGGTTCTTTCTGCCACGGGTCAATGGCGAACGCCATGCCACATGCCATTGGTGCTCAAGCGACATTTCCCAACAGGCATGTTATCTCGATGTCGGGTGACGGCGGGTTCTCGATGCTCATGGGTGATTTTCTCACCCTCGCCCAGTTAAAGCTTCCGGCGAAAATCGTCGTATTCAACAATTCGGCACTCGGCTTCATCGAAGTCGAGCAAAAATCCACCGGCTTTCTCCCCAATGGAACCGACCTTGATAACCCGAACTTTGCCGCGATGGCAGAGGCTGTTGGCATCAAAGGGATAAGGCTGGAACACCCGCGTGATGTAGAAAGCGGTATACGCGAAGCGTTGGCGCATGACGGCCCCGTCCTCATAGATGCTGTCGTGGCACGCACTGAACTTCCGGTCCCACCGTCGATTAACGCTGAAATGGCCAAGGGATTTACCTTGTACATGCTTAAGGCCGTTTTCAGTGGCCGAGGCGACGAACTGGTGGATCTCGCACTTACAAACCTCTGGCATTGAGGTAGTTTGATATGGATCCGACCGCCCTTCTGCTGTCTCGCCTGCAGTTCGCCTTTACGGTGTCGTTTCACATTATTTTCCCGGCCTTCACCGTGGGTCTTGCGGCCTGGCTTACATTCCTGGAGGCGGTACGCCTTTGGACCGGTCGCCCACTTTATCGTCGCCTGTTTGACTTCTGGCTCAAAATTTTTGCTATCGCCTTCGGTCTTGGCGTGGTGACCGGCGTCGTCATGGCTTTCCAATTCGGTACAAATTGGAGTGAGCTATCCATTAGATCCGGACCGATTCAGGGGCCGCTATTGGGATATGAGAGCTTCACCGCGTTTGCGCTGGAAGGAAGCTTCTTCGGCGTAATGATGTTCGGTCGCCGCCGGGTTTCGCCAGCAGTTTATATTTTTGCGTGTGCAATGGTGGCGCTTGGCACGAGCCTGTCATCATTCTGGATCATGGTGAATAACTCTTGGATGCAATGGCCTACAGGCTATGACCTTAGCGCCGATGGAACCTTCGTGCCGACGGATTGGTCGGCCATTATCTTCAGCCCCGTGGTTTGGGTCCGATTTCCGCACATGATCCTAGCCGCTTATGTCACGACGTCGTTCTGTGTCGCGGCAACCGGTGCATGGTATCTGCTTGAGAGGCGGCTACACGCGGAAGGCGTTGCTATGATCCGGATGGGGCTTGGTCTGGCCGCGGTACTTGTCCCCACCCAGCTCTTTTTCGGACATCTCACAGGAGACTATGTCCACGACAAACAGCCGGTAAAATTCGCGGCCATAGAGGCCCGCTGGGTGAATGAGAAGCCAGCGTCTGAGGTCCTCTTTGCCATCCCTGACGAATCGGGAGAGAGAAACCTGTTCTCAATATCGGTTCCATACTTGGGAAGCTTGATAGGGTCCATGAGCCTGACCTCGGAAGAAGTTGGTTTGAAAAGCTTTCCGGTCGATCAAAGACCGCCAATTCTTATACCGTTTTTTGCTTTTCGAATAATGGTCGCCTGCGGATTAGCGATGCTGGCACTGGCCTGGTATGGCTCTTGGACCACCTATAAAACTGAATTGCCCCAACGCCGCTGGCTGCTATGGCTTATCTACCTAAGCTTTCCACTCGGCTTCATTGCGACGTTGACAGGGTGGTTCACTGCCGAGGTAGGGCGGCAGCCTTGGGCAGTATATGGCGTGCTTCGGACGGCCGACGCTGTTACCCCGTCACTGACCGTAAAGGCGGTTGCCATCAGCTTTTTCGTCTTCGCATTAATTTACAGCGCCATTGGAATTGCAGGGATCGCCTACGTACATCGGTTGCTGCAGGTGGGCCCTGGCCTCGGTCCTGAGGAAATTGGAGACGGAGCTAACCCAAAGCGACCGCTGGCCATCCCAGGTGGCAGCCCCGGCACCCCCCCAACACCTGCGGAGTAAACAAGATGATAACCTTTTGGACCGGAGCGCTGGCACTTACGCTCGTTCTTTATGTAGTGCTCGATGGATTCGACTTAGGCGTGGGAATGCTATTTGGGCTGTCTCGCGACGAGCAGCACAAGCGCCAGATGTTGAATTCTATATCGCCGGTCTGGGATGGCAATGAAACATGGCTTGTTTTAACCGCGTCGATCCTTTTCGGCGCCTTCCCCATGGTATATTCACTGGTCCTTAGTGCGTTTTACCTTCCAATTTTCCTGATGCTCGCCGCTCTCATTTTTCGTGGCGTTGCATTTGAGTTCCGTGAAAAGAGCCTCAACCGACGGTGGTTCTGGGATGCCGGGTTTTCGCTGGGATCGTTTGTAGCCTCCTTCGTACAGGGCGCCGCTGTCGGTGCTCTAGTCGAGGGCATTCCTAACTCGGCGGGGCGCTTTACCGGCTCTGCGTTTGGTTGGTTAACGCCATTTTCTATCCTTTGTGGAATGGGCCTATGCCTTGGATACTGTCTGCTCGGCGCTTCTTGGATAGTGAAAAAATCTGAAGGGGAATTGCACGATATTGCTCACAGATATGTTCCAAGGATCTTGATGGGTGTCCTTTTGTTCTTGGCTGTGGCATTTGTCGCGTCGCTGCTGATCGATTTGCCGGTAATGTCGCGATGGACAGATCGGCCTGTGTTAGTCCTCTTTCCGCTTATTGGGGTCCTTGCATGTAGTTTGATCGCGTACGGGATTCGGAGCAACCGCGATCGTCTTCCATTCTTTGGAACTGTTTTGTTGTTCCTGTCTGCGTTCGGGACTTTGGCGGCATCGTTTCTTCCGTACATGGTTCCATTTTCAATCACGATCCAGCAAGCAGCAGCTCCACACGCAAGCCTGTCCTTCATGTTCTGGGGCGCTGGTGTATTCGTTCTGCCCCTAACCCTGGTCTACACGTTCGCGGTTTACTGGTTGTTCAAAGGGAAAACCCACCCTGACGAGAGCTACCACTAGCACACAGGCTAGTGTGGAATGGATCACGACGAAACCGGAGCACACGATGGATTTTGACAGGTTCTTCCAAAGCCAGCTTCAGCGCCTGCATGACGACGGCAGCTATCGTGTATTTGCGGATCTCGAGCGCAAGCAAGGTCTTTATCCGCTTGCGACCAGGCATGCGGCGAATGGGTCAAACGATGTTACCGTCTGGTGTTCGAATGACTATCTCGGCATGGGACAGCACCCAAAGGTACTTGCCGCGATGAAAGCGGCAATCGAGTGCTGCGGCGCTGGCTCTGGAGGGACCCGGAATATATCAGGCACGAGCCATTATCACGTAGCTCTCGAACGTGAATTGGCCGAGTTGCACGGCAAGGATTCGGCGCTTCTCTTCACATCAGGTTACGTCGCGAATTGGGCGACACTCGGAACGCTTGGCGCACGGATCCCCGGCTTGATCATCTTCTCGGATGCCTCGAACCACGCCTCGATGATCGAGGGCATTCGGTACGCGGGATGTGCAAAGGCTATCTGGCGACACAACGATCTGCGCGATCTGGAAGCTAAACTTGCGGCCGCCAATCCGACGAGCCCAAAGCTGATTGCGTTTGAATCCGTCTACTCCATGGATGGAGACATCGCGCCCATCAAGGAAATCTGCGACCTCGCCGACAAATACGGAGCTATGACCTATCTCGACGAAGTTCATGCGGTCGGTGTCTATGGACCTCGTGGCGGCGGCATCGCCGAGCGCGAGGGCCTGATGGAGCGTCTGACAGTCATCGAAGGCACGTTGGCAAAAGCCTTTGGCGTGATGGGCGGATACATTGCCGCATCTCGTCAACTTTGCGACTTCGTCCGCTCCTTTGCGTCTGGCTTTATCTTCACCACATCGCTGCCGCCTTCTCTGGCAGCTGGTGCGATAGCGTCCATACAGCATCTGAAGACAAATAGCTCGGAGCGCGTTCGACACCAGGAAAGCGTGCGCAGAATCCGGGTTCAACTAAACAGGTATGGCCTGCCACACTTGGAAAATCCGAGCCATATAGTACCATTCATAGTCGGCGATGCAGCCAAATGCAAATGGATCTCAGATATTCTTCTAGAGGATTTCCACGTGTACCTTCAGCCGATCAACTATCCCACGGTGCCCAAAGGTACCGAGCGTCTTCGCATAACGCCAAACCCCACCCACAGCGAAGCCGACATTACTCATTTGGTCAATGCGTTGAGATCGCTTTGGTCAAATTGTGCGCTTGCCCGCGGCGTCGCATAATCGGGTTTCTGCCCGGGTAATGATGAACAAATCAGAATTCGAGATTGTATAGAGTATCCGAAAAATAGATTTCGCCTGAGTCGACAATATTATTGCGATCAGCGATTGGCGTAGCTGCTGCATTTGGAGGTATATTGCCTTCATGTTCGAGGGAAATGGGAAACCGCTCTCCCGCTCCAGGTTATCACCATCTTAACTGAAGATATCATTGATCCGGGCGACCGCCATGTCGCCCGGATGGCACCTCTGCAGGCCAGCAAAACCTTCCAATAGTGGAATTGGGTGCGCCGTGGTTGTGCGCCCTGGTCTGGCAAGCAGGAACGCTTCACCTGCGCCCTTATTACTAGAGCGGGCCAGCGGCACGTCGACGAAACTCAGGCAAGGAGACCACGGCTATCGAACGTTCGGCTTCTTAGGTGGGCGATAAAATTTACTGATGTCTAGTTGAGGCCAGCCATCTTAATATCCCTTACAATGTCGGTACCATAGTGATCAACAAAATCACGGATCGACTGGCGAATTCTTTCGAGGGAGAAACCAGACCTCCAACTGGCTGGATCTTGCACGATTTTGTTTTTCCAGAAATCGAAATCGTGATCGATTGATATTTGGTCGTTTGAGGCACTCATGTCCACGACGAGCACCAACTTATCCGGTTTGCCAGCTGAATCGGCGGGTGACCAGCCAATTAGAAATGGCCCCTCGCCATCAAATACCGCGTGTTGCCTTGCTGAATATGCCATAGCAGTGGAAGCGGCCCCCAAAACATAGTGATTGAGAACGAAGTCGCAGTCGTCCCGCTTTGCTTCGTCGGCGTTCGGGTCGTCCAGGGGCCAGATGGTTATCATCTGATCGTCAATGCGGTAGGGCGACTCACGTGAGGGGTCGAAATGCTGAACAAAGGATTTGCAGACCATCATAAGCTTGCCAATGTTCGCGGAAGTCGGTCGAGACTTAAGCGCGACGATGCCATAGGCGCCCACACCCTTCGGCGGGATTTCCCGCTCTCTTAGGTATTCGCGAACCGGATGTAAAATTTCAGATGGGCTTGGAGACGCGCTGCTTTCACTGCCAACTCCAGCTCCACCTTCTGAACAGCAGTCACCAGACCCGCCTTCATTGTTTCCATACTGAATTACTCCATCGTTTCCACTATTTTGATAGTCTTGGCCCGGAGATAAAGTTGGGAAATCGGTATCAGGAGCGTCGTCTGGCGCGGTTACTGGAGCGCAACTGCTGTCAACGGGGCTACACTCCGTGTTACGGGTCAATGCGTGGTCATCGATGCAATCGGCATCAACGGAGTCATCACAGGCTAATGCGGTGGAGGCCATAGTTCCAAGGATACAAAGTACAGCCAGGGCAAATCTCATGATCTCCTCCTTTGACCCCGCATTTTTTTTACTTTTGGCGTTCTGATTGCTGAAACCAGTGCGCTTACAACATTCGCAACCAGCAGCGATCCGATTATCAAAATCGCGGTTCCACCGTCGCTGCGCGGCCTGATCCAGTATATAAGCGCGATGCCTATTATTAAGCCGATACCGCTGCTTATTGTGGCCTTTGCAAGCATGGCACACCCCGGCAATTCTAACGAATAGACCCCACTCAATTTTGCAACTTCTTTTGTCTTTACGCAAGTAGACTACTTAAAGGCGTGGTTGAACAACATCTGGCTTTGCAACGTTATTCGATAACGTCTTGATTTCCGCAAACAATTACCGGACGGCCGTTTCAAAACTAGGTGCAAAGATGTTCGCGTACCACCTTGTCAAAGTTGGACGGATTTTACTGCGTCGACATTTCGCATCAAAGCGCCATGCTCACGCCCTGAGTGTCCGGAGAAAGGGCCGGAGACATTGGCAAGCGTCCCGACAGTGGCAAATAATTGACCGTCGCGCCGATACGCAAGATTGCCCGAGGGGGAACTCAAATTCTCATTTCAGCGACCGACCGGCAGCTCCCTCCAGAAATTGGTGTACTGCAGAAACAACGACGGAACCCTCTCCTACCGCCGACGCCACCCTTTTGACTGACCCGCTGCGAACATCGCCGACCGCATAAACTCCGTCCTTGGACGTGGAGTAAGGCGTCAGCGTTGAGCCATAGGTTGTTGCACCAGTGTTAACAAATCCATGCCTATCAAGATCCAAGCATCCGTTGAGCCAGTCGGTGTTCGGTGCAGCACCTATCATGACAAAAAGACTTGTTACCGCCAATTCCCGAGAGACGCCGTCCTTCTTGTCTACCCAGGTCACACCTTCCAATGTCTTTTCTCCGTGCAACGCTACAATCTCGCTTTGCTGATGTAGTGTTATCCGCGATGAACTTTCAATTCTTTGAGCGAGATAGTCAGACATTGAGGCGGCGATCCCGCTACGCATGAGCATGTGCACGTGCTTGACGGTCCGGGACAAGAAGACAGCCGCCTGCCCCGCAGAGTTTCCACCGCCGACTATGACGATCTCCTCATCCGCGCAGACCTGCGATTCAATCGCCGTGGCTGCGTAGAAAATGCCGTGTCCCTCAAACTTGTCGTAGTTCAACACATCAAGTTTCCGGTACCTGGCACCAGTCGCCACCACCACCGCCCGAGCTTCCAATGATGTCTTGTCATCAAGAACAAGACGATACGGATAGGCCGAGCAATCAAGAGCGATGACTTGCCTGGATACGGATAGTCTGGCGCCGAACTTTTGTGCCTGGATGTGAGCGCGACCTGCGAGAGCCTGCCCGGATATTCCAGTCGGAAAACCCAGGTAGTTCTCGATCTTAGACGAAGTTCCCGCCTGCCCCCCCGGCGCAAGGGTTTCCAGGACAATCGTATTCAAGGCCTCTGAAGCGCCATACACTGCAGCCGCGAGGCCAGCGGGTCCGGCTCCAACCACAGCTAAATCATAGATTATACCCGCTTTCGGCGGCTCACTGAAGCCGAGCGCGTCTGCCAACTCAGAGTTGGAAGGATTCCGAAACACTATATCGTCTTGCGTGATGACGACAGGCAGTTCATCGAACGTAACACCAAGCCTTCGTAGTAACTCCATAATGGTGCTGTCGGTTGACGGGTCGACAACCTCGATAGGATATAAATTCCGACTGAGAAAGCTTTGCAAGCGCAGCAGGTCGGCATCGTGGCGGTTGCCAATCAATCCCACCCCACCCTGTGAGTGACGCACAAAGCCCGCTCTTCGTAAAATAAACGCACGCACGATTATTTCACCGATGTCAGACTCACCAGAGATCAGCTTGTGAAACATATTATGCGGTACGCGCAATATGCGTGACCCGGCCTTAGCAAAAGCCGAAAACAGGATTTCACGACGGGTGAAAAGATTCTGTTCTCCCGTAAATTGCCCTTTGCGATAGGCGAACATCAGAGTTCGGCCACCCCTTATGGTGTCCGCAAATATCTCGACCTCTCCCTCCAGCACGATGCAAAAATCGACATCTCGTTCTCCCCGCTCGAAAAGATATTGCTCCTCGGCGAGCTGCTGCACGCTACCATAGTGGTATGCTCTTAAGAGCATCTCCTCCGAGAGCTGTGGAAATGTCTGCGCTTCCCGGAGCCAAGGATCCGTCGGATCGATCGTTGTTAGTGGCATTTGCTTTTCCAAATTGTCAATTAAGGCCATGGACGCCGTTCTGCCCGGGACCTTTGTCCTATCACTTCGAGGCAGCAGTCGAGGAATTGTAATCGGCGGTGTCGACGTAAGACTCGACGGACATTCCTGGGGTAAGGCGATCGCTGAGCGGCTGTCCCGGGTCTATCAGAATTCGAACGGAAATCCGTTGAGGGATCTTGGTGAAATTCCCGATGGCATTGTCAGTTCGCAACACCGAAAACTCCGAACCCGTCGCCGGTGACAATCTCTCCACAGTTCCGGTGAAGCGTGCATGGTCAAGTGCATCGACGTAGAACCAGGCTCGCTGGCCCGCTCGAATGTGAGCTGTCTGCGCCTCCTTGTAGTTGGCAATGACCCACCGGACACCTGGCACTAGAAACATCAACTCTGTGCCATCCGTCACGTATTGCCCGGTCCGAGCTCCAACGTCACTGAGCCTGCCAGCATCGGGTGCCACTATTGTCGTATATCCCAAGTTGATGTTTGCCAATTGAAGCTGAGCAGTTGCGCTCTCCACCTGAGATTTCAGTGCGCTGGCGTTAACCTGTGCCGACGTGACAGCTTGTTCAGCGCTATCGTTTCCCGCGATCGCTTCTGCCACCGCAGCCTTTGCGGAATCTTCAGCGGCACGGGCTGAATCCAAGGAGCTAACCGAAACAGAGCCCTTTTCGACAAGTTCGTTTGCTCTAGTCAGGTCGGCCTGGGTCTTAACAAGCTGCGCTTTGGCACTTTCGATCTGTGCCTTGGTTGTCGCCACTTCGGCTTGCCGTTGAGCGACCAGTTGAACATTGTTCGCAAGGTTTGAGGACGCGACGTCAACATTTGCTTGCGCTTCGGCGACCTGCTGCCGGTAAATGCTCTCATCTATCTGAAGCAGGGTCTGTCCCTGTGCCACTTGGTCGTAGTCCTGCACGGCGATGTTTTTGATGTAGCCGCTGACTTGCGGACTGATCACCGTCGTCTTCCCGCGGATATACGCGTTCTCCGTGCTTTCGACCAACGTCGAGAACGGTGGCAAATGCCATGCTGCCAAAATGGACAGTGTTCCTGCAATTGCCAAAGCGAAGACCAGCAGCAGCGTCACAATGCTTGGTAGCGGAGGATGCCAGGCAGTCGGCGGTTCAACGGTCTTTACCGCCGGAGCGATATGATCCAGATTAGTCATTGCAAGACCTTTCGAGCTCGTATGGATGTCAACCAACCGTGAGCAATTACAATCATTAGAAAGAGGGTGGCGAAGCCAGCGAGACCTGAAATCAGCAAGAAAACGTCGTTGTAGGCGGCGACCTGCGCCTGGAGGAGTGCCTGCCGCCCAAGCTGCGAAATACCTTCCGCATAGCGGAGCGTCGAGTCGTGCAGGACGGCAAAATATTGATTGCTGAAGCTTGTCACTTCGCCCGATACCAACGGGTATTGCTCACTGAGTTGGGCTGCGAATTCGTCTATATGGTATTGCTGGCGCACCAGCACAGCCGTTTGGACGAAAGCGAGGCCAATCAGTGTGCCCATTGATTGCGTGATGCCAAAAAGCGCAATGAAGCTCGCCATTTTAGAACCACCCTCGGCCAACACCTCATTCAGGCCAAACACGAACGACGGTCCAATAAATACGGTGGCGGCGAACGCTATCAGAACCTGTGTCACCATTAGCTCCGGAGCACGCGTCAATATGCTGGAGAATGAGTCTATGAAAGATCCGAGACCGACCAAGGTAACGGCCATCATTACCAGCGGCGTTAGCCGCGTCGGGCCAACCGCCAGAGCGCCGACCGCCAATCCGGCAATGGCAGCAAGGAATATCGCCAATGACAACGGACGGATGTCGTCGTTGGTTAACCCGAAGTTCCTCAAAAATCCGATCGCTCCAATCGTCTGTTCGGAGAACACTATTCGAGCGACGATCGTTACCAGCGCAAATCGGAGCAACACGAATTTACTAAGCCATCGGACGTCGATCAATGGGCGAGCCCGTAGATATTCAATGGTGATGGCAATTGCCATCAAGGGAGCAGATATCGCTAGGAAAAGCCCAATCCAGGCCTTGTTGGTCCACCAAAAATAGCTTCCCATGCCGATGGCGGATCCGAACAGGGCGATTGAGCTTGCGTAGAAGGCGAAAGTGACTGCATCCAATTTCTCAAACGCGTTCACCCTTTTGTTCGGAGGCAACCGAACGAACATGACCGCTGCCAAAGCTAACAACGAGAGGCCCAGCTCGAACAGGTAGATTCCTCGCCAATTATTGATCGCCAGGACATCCACCGGAAACAATCTGGCAAGCGGCAGCGCCAATTGCGGCAGGCCGATCCCAAGCACGACAGCCCGCTGGCGGTGTTTCAACGGCAGCGCTTGGTTCATGTAAAACACGCCGAGCACCGTTAGTGCAGAACCCGAAATGCCACTAGCGGCTCGTACCGCGATTGCACTTGCAAGACTGTCGACAAACAAGTGAGCAAACACTATCGACGCATACAAGATCAGGAAGACGATGCAAAACGAACGTATACCAAATTGCTGTCTGTACTTGATCAGCACAAAACCGGTCATTGCGCTGGTAATGAGATAGACCGTCGGCAGCCATGCTATTTCGGAGATGTCTAGCCCGAGCGAACCCTGAAGGTACGGCAGATTTGCAACTACCAAAGCGTTGCCAAGTCCACCTGTGATACTAACCAGTACGCTCGTGAGGGCGTAGAGGACCCGACGATGCGGTGGGTGCGACGGCGACGGCGGTGCACCAGGTATTACGCCTCGTTCCGCCGGTGAGAAATTCCAACTTTGGTCTTCGTAAAATTGGAGACGCTCTTCCGATTTGTTGCGGAACGCTCCCAATAGTCGTTGCAACCAACTCATCGCCAACCCCTTCGTGCTGGCCTGTTCGGCCAAAGCGCGTCTAATGTCGGGGTACTCAGAATATTGGCTTGCATTTTTGGTCAGCGGCTCCCGTAATCACTCAAATCAAACTTTGCTTCGCGAGGTCGCTTGCGAATTCGCACTGATGATGGCGAGAACGATCGCGCAATCAGGAGAACGATGTAATCTTAGGACCGCGGTTCGTTTCGAGCTTGTCGCACACCATCGGATTTGGACATTCCGACGTAATTTTGCTGCGGTGGTCTGGGTAGAAACAGGTCGTAGCACTAGCTACTGCGATGCCAGTTCGTATTGAACATGGTCAGGCGAAATCGAATTCGAAGCAGGGTGAACCAGGCTGAAATTCGAATCCTTGATGACATCAGCGAGAATTGAGACCGCCACGCTTGAAGCAGATTTGGCGCCAGCGAACATGCCTGCGGGACCTTGAATCCGGTCCAGGGACCTCCCACTAAATCCCCTAGCTTGAAGGTCTCGTCGGCGACCTTCATGAGTGGATTTACTACCCATCGCAGCGATATAATAGGCGTCAGTTGCGAGTGCGGCCGGTAACAGGTTCTCCTCCCAGGCGTGATCATGGAACATAAAAACAATGGCAGTGAATTTATCCGCGATGAGCGGGGGTATGCTACCGGGATTTGTCAATTGGACAACCTCGGCCTGCATTTCAGCTGCGTAATCACGGGTTGCCAAGTCCGCTGACAACACCTTGACAAGTAGACCGGACAGTCGCGCAAGCTTGCAAAGCTGGACCGCAGCAGGGCCGCTTCCAGCGATTATCAAACGACGTCGAGGTGCGTAGCTCACTCTGAAAAATTCAGCCGGGCGGCCCGCTATGGACGGCATTTTTACCGGCATTTCTGCGGACAGTCGTTGCGCGAGCCGTTGATCAATCATCTGCAGGACTTCGGTGGCCTGACCGACATCGAAGCAGAGCTCGATCGCGCCACCACATGGTAGTTGGATATCGAAATATGGGGATCCCTTCCCGTAGCGCACAAGGCGGTTAGCTCCTTCGTGCAGAGCATCCAGCGCTTCCACAACAACTGCACGCTCTATGCATCCACCCGAGAGATAGCCGACGAACATACCGGTCTCAGAGACCGCCATTTGAGCGCCAAGGGGTCTTGGCGACGAGCCCTCAATGGCCACGAGCGTGACGATAACATATCGCACTTGCGCTTGAGCGCACTCAATAGCGAAGTCAAGAACATAGTCGTCGAACGGCTCCCAAGTGCCATCGGACCTTTTCATATACTACCTCAAAACAAAGCTTCAACTGGTCCGCCAAGGAGCCCAAGGTGATGAGATCGTCGGCTTAGGATCATTGATTACTGTCGATCCTACGAATATCCGACGCTCCCGCGAATTAAAGTCGGGCAGTGCTCAATTTTCCTGCGCAATATGCTGGAACAAGCACCACCACGCATCTATACATTGGTATGGCGATATCGCTCGTGCGATCGTGGATGCGGCCCGAGTGCCGGGCACAACGCCTCTGGATTGTATAAGCAGGCGCAATAGGGCCCGCTTATATTCAAAACAGCGGTTTGGGGGCTGATCGCTCAACGGGAAGGTACCAATACCTAAGTATAGGTCAGAATTGCTTTTGATCGCACTATCATACTGCCCATTGTAATCGGGGATGAAGGGATGAGGTCACTAAGTGCCGGTGCTTTGCTGAATAGAAGAGGCGAAGCAGGTTATGACTTGGCTTTGGCGACGATTTCAGCGATCCTTGCACTGACAGTCTTCTACGTCGATACATACACCAACATAGAGAGTGCAATCGCAGTATTATATGTGATTGTACTTTTGCTGTGCTCAGAAATACTGACGCGCCGGGGTTTGGTCGTTGCCGCCTCATTGTGTGCCGCACTCGCAATTGGTTCATACATTCATACGCACTTGTTGCATCCGGAACTGCAACCGTTTCTCCGCCTCGTGGTATCGATGGCGGCGCTGACAATCACCACGATTCTTTTGCTGCGAAATGAGGCTTTTCGCGGCGCGACCCTTTCCACCAACGCAGCGCTTCGCGACAGTGAGATGCGGTACAGATCTATTTTCAATAGGACGCGCGTGGCTCTGTGGGAGCGGGATTATTCTCGCGCCCGAACCTATTTGCTGGAACTGAAAAGCAAGGGTGTCGTTGACCTTAAACAATATTTTCGGGAGCATGCGGACGCTGTTGATTACTGCATAGGTCTGGTCACGACCGTGGCCTCAAACGATGCGGCCTATGAATTGCTTGGAGACATTGCGACCGACAGGTCATCTGGCTCGATGCGGCGGTTCATCGCCCCGGGAGATAAGACGTTCATAGATTTAATGGAAGCAATCTTTGAAGGCCGCGACCATTTTGAAGGCAAGGGTACTGTCACTGCCGAGTCCGGCGAAAGCAAGCTGGTCCTCCTGAGCATCGGCTTTCCGGAGGACCCTGCCGCGTTCAATCGCGTCATCGTTGGAATGATCGATATTACACAGCGCGAGCAGACGCAAACAACGTTGCTTGAAGCACGCGCCGAGCTTACCCGTGCGTCGCGAGCGGCCGTCGTCGGAGCAATGTCTGCATCACTGGCTCACGAGTTGAACCAGCCCTTAGGTGCAATTGTCGTAAATTCGCAAACCCTCTTGCGATGGCTCGACCGTGATCCTCCAGATCTGGGCGCGGTAAGGCGAACAGTGGATCGCCTGATCAGAGACAGTGAACGAGCAAGACTGATCATCCAGAACACACGTAGTTTGCTGACTCAGGCCGATTGCAAAATGGAGTGGATTGATCTCACCAAGCTGGTGGAGGAGACACGCGCTTTGATGGAGCATGATCTGCAGCGCGACTTTGTTATGGTCGACGTATCAGAGCAAAACGAGATCCCAAAGGTCAGGGCTGTACGCATAGAGCTTCAACAGGTTCTTATCAACCTTATGACGAATTCGATCCAGGCTATGGCTGCAGAGCAGTCATTCCCGCGAAAATTGACGATTTCACTTGGAAGTAATGCGGATGGCGACGCCGTGATTGCTGTCCAAGATAACGGCCCAGGCATCACGGAGCAAGCGGCTCCCAGGCTTTTCTCACCATTTTACACAACGAAGGTCTCCGGAATGGGAATGGGGCTCTCAATTTGCAAGAGCACGCTTGAGGCAAGAGGCGGACAGCTGATTGGTTATAACCACCCTGATCGCGGCGCGATATTCGAGATCACGATACCGATTGAGGCCCCACATGTTTGAGCGAAAACCCGTAGTACCAAAGCCCGCACACCAGTCTCCGATTGTCTACGTCATTGACGATGATCTATCCATGCGGGAGTCGCTGGTAGATCTGTTCAAATCACTGAGAATGGAAGCGTCCGGCTTCGAACATGCCAATGAATTTCTCAAAAACGTTGACCACGGTCGTCCTGGTTGCATTCTCCTTGATGTCAGATTGCCGGGACTAAGTGGCTTGGATTTCCAAAATCAACTCGAAGCCATGGGAAACAGGTTGCCTGTGGTTTTCATGACAGGTTTTGGCGATATCCCCATGAGCGTCCGTGCGATGAAAGCTGGCGCGGTTGATTTCTTGACGAAACCATTTCGCGACCAGGACGTTCTCGATGCTGTTGCAGCCGCTATTGAAAAAGATGGGATGTTAAGACGTGAATCCGCAGCGAGTGATGCTGTCAATTCTTTGGTTGGGACGCTGACGCCGCGCGAGCTCGAAGTCATGAAGGCAGTCGTAAAAGGGTTGATGAACAAGCAAATCGCCTTCGACCTCGGGATCAGTGAGATCACGGTCAAGCTGCATCGAGGGAACGTAATGCGAAAGATGCAAGCTCGGTCGGTGGCGGATCTCGTACGTATGGTCGAAGCGGTTACAACGCGATGACAAGAACCTACACTCGCGTATGGTATCGCTCCACCAACTAAACTCGCATACTGCACCATCTAACGAAACTCATTTACGCCAAGGTCAATGGATTTTGCCCCAAACGTTCACAATAGCAATCGTCGACGACGATTACGCCATCCGGGAAGCGCTCGATGACCTCGTTCAATCTTGCGGCTATCAGAGTGAGCTTTTCACGTCGGCGGAGCACTTTCTTGCTTATAAAAATCAGGCTGTGATTGACTGCATGCTAGTGGACGTAAAGATGCCTGGGATGAACGGTCTGGAACTTCAGACCGAGCTCAACAAGATGCCCCGCAAACCTCCGATGATATTTATGACATCTTACGAGGATGAACGCACCAGATCTGCAGCAATGGACGGGGGGGCTTTCGCCATTTTTGGCAAACCAGTGAACATCAACAAGCTCATCGATTGTCTAGAGCAGGCTCTCGCCGTACATTTCTAGAGTAACGATTGTCGGCGAGGCCCGATGAGCGCTGGCTGGACGTGCATGTACCGATGTCAGCGCCCGACCTTCCTGCTGACGCCCACAGTTGATCTCATCTAAAATCCTGACAGCTGGCATGACCGTCTCGTCGCAGCGAAAAAATGGAGCTGTAGAAGCTAGACGCACGACAGGCGATGGAGAGGGCCTACACGTTCGTATGATTACATCGCATGTTGGATGGCAATACTGTGAGAGCTTTCACGGAGGTTCCCATGAACATCGATTTTGACCAACCATTTTCTGAGACCTGCAATGCTGATGTGTACATACCATCTTCGCCCGCAATTGGGGGCGTCTTGCTTCTCCATGGTGGTGGTTGGTTCAAAGGTGACAAATCAGATCAACGCCTTCTTGCGGAGCGCCTTCGTTGTGAAGGGTTTCTAGTTTGCGCCGCTAACTACCGCCTGGCACCGGCACACCCATTTCCGCAGAGCAGAGATGACGCGCTGGCCGCCCTCCAGTGGCTAAAGGATTCATCGTACGAATTTGATCGTGATCGCCTCGTTATTTGGGGCAACGCTGTGGGTGGAAATCTCGCCGTCGAGGTTGCCTTGACCAGCGGATATCCGGCAGTGAGCTGGTCGGGCATCCTCGATATAAAAGGCTTCATGGAGCAATCGAGCGCAATTGCACACGAAGACTACGACCATGATTTTACCCATGCCAATCTAGCCGTATCGGACCAACACGGGCGCAACGATGCTTATGTTCGCTGGGCAATTCTCCAGCTAATCGGAAACGATATGAGCCGCCTGGCCGAAATCACGCCCATTGGAAGGGTTACCTCGCGGTCCGGCGGTATCCTGATGGTCAATTCGCTGGACGAGATCATCCCAGCGGATGGCGCATTGCATATGCAGAACTCGCTAATGAAGTCAGGCGTCCCGTCCACAGTCCATTTGCTTGCGGGAAGTGCCCACGGCCTGGGTTATATGCACGAAGTTCTAGCAATATCCACAGACTACGCCAAACGAGCATGGCCTTTGGCAAGGATAGTCAGAAAATTCGCGGATGCTGACGCTAGTTCACTGCCCTTAATCCTTTAGAACAGTCTACATTGGAACTGTGCAAGGTCACCACGTAATTTGCTCGGCCTCCTTGAAGAGGCTCGAGCCTCCCGCTAAGTGTCACAAGCGCCATCCGAGAAGTAAGCGATGTGCCAATCACACCTTGGCGAGAGAGTTCCGAATTCCGTGTAAGTGGGGCTGAAGCGGGTACCATAATTACGTAGCGATATCCTCAAGGGTCAAGGTTTTGCAAACGGAAACTGGAAGGGCTGATACCGAACGTCCTTTTGAAAGCGATACTGAACGCTGTGTCAGAGCTGTAGCCAACTGAATACGCGACATCTGCGATAGAATGATGTTCTCGTTTCAAAGATGCAGCAGCCACCATCATGCGCCAATACGTCAGGTAGTCGAGCGGCGCTCTTCCGACACGTTCCTTGAACTTCAGCGAGAAGGCCGTCCGCGACATTCCCACCGCTTGCGCCAGAAGATCGACAGTCCAGCGTCGGCTTACATCGCCATGCATCAATGATAACGACGCTGCGATCTTCGGGTCTGTCATGGCCGCGAGCCATCCTTGAACGAAGTCTCCTTTGGCTATGTAGGCCCGGATGATGTGGACCAGAACGAGATTGGCAAGGCTGGACGCCGCAATGAAAGTCCCAGGAGCACCGCGTCCGTTGCTTTCGAAGCTTAACAATGGCAGCAACGCTTCAAGCGGTTCACTTCCAAGACTCCCCTTCGAGATGTGAACAATCGGCGGCAGAAAGCTTAACAGACCCGCTACCCGATCATCTGCAAAAGAGAATCTTCCCGCCGCTGCTACGGTGAGTTTGCCAGCGTCCCCATAACGAACGATACCGTCGGAACCGATGTGTTCATTGAAGATTGAAACTCCATCCATAGGCTCAAGGCCGGGATCGGACGCAACGCTGTAAGACTTGCCATTGGTCAAAAGGTAGAAGTCACCAGCCTCCAGACGAATCGGCTTCTCTTCGTCGACCCAGACCCACCGGCTTCCTTCGATGACGGTGCCAAACTTCATGTGCCGATATGTGGGATAACGGATCGCGTGTGGCCCGCGCGTTTCAAGGCGAGACGACAGGACGCTATCGATCCTCAGAAGTCTTAGAATGTCAGACAAAGGGTCCAAATCTGAACGCTCACAAAGATTTTATGGAGTTTAGCTTATAGCGAGAGCAGCCAGAAGAGACCATACCACTAGCGTAGGAACAATTGGAGCATCGAGATGCACTACGCCAAACTTGGTAATACGGGTGTCTTCATGTCACGCTTCTGCTTAGGCGCTATGACCTTTGGTGGAGCAGACAACCCGGCAGGCAACGCCATCGGAAGACTGGGTCAATCAGAGACGGACGCTATCGTCGGCCAAGCCCTCGACGCAGGAATCAATTTTGTTGACACCGCAGACGTCTACGGCAGTGGAGGCTCGGAAACACTTCTTGGCCAGGCATTGAAGCACCGACGTCACGATGTTGTTCTCGCCACCAAATTCAGCGGACGTGCTGGTGAAGGGCCAAATCAAGTTGGTCAATCTCGGCTCCATCTGATGAATTCGTTGGAGCAAAGCCTGACCCGTCTTCAGACCGACCATATTGACCTCTACCAGATACACAGTTTTGATCCATTCACACCACCAGAAGAAACGCTTGGGGCGCTGGATGACGCAGTGCACCAAGGAAAGGTGCGTTACATTGGCTGTTCAAATTTGGCCGCTTGGCAGTTGATGAAGGCACTCGCCCTATCAAACCGGGATAAGCTCGCATCCTTCGTTTCGGTACAATCCTTCTACTCGCTGGCGGGCCGCGATATTGAGAACGAACTCGTCCCTGCGATCACCGATGCGAATGTGGGCTTGCTGTGCTGGAGCCCTCTTGCTGGCGGCCTGTTGTCAGGGAAATTTGATCGTCATGGCGCTACAGACCCTTCTTCGCGCCGAGCCAAGATTCAGTTTCCTCCCGTCGATGAGACAAAAATATTCGATGTCATCGATGTTCTCAAACGTGTTGCCGAGAAACACGATGCAAGCCCCGCTCAGATTGCATTGGCTTGGCTGCTTTCACACCCATTTGTCACCAGCGTCATAGTTGGCATAAGACAACCGGAACAGTTGGCAGATAATCTCAAGGCCTTCGATATCGCATTGACGGACGATGATCTGCAGCATCTGGACGAGGTGAGCCGCTCCCCCGCCCGCTATCCCAGATGGATTCAAAGCTACAACGCCAAAGGCCGCGTGCCTCAGGGTTACGAGTTTGAAGGAGCAACTTGGTCGCTAGGCGAGCGTCCGGTCTAGTGTTTCCCTGCGAGAGATGCATCCCCGTCGAGATACGGAGACGTAAGAGGGTGAAGTAGTTGAAGGGCGCTACGGCGGCTATCCGCTATCTGGTGCATAGTTGCCGTCGCCGTTGCAGCGTCAGGCACTGTAGTCACCGGCGACAATTGCTTTGTACGGCGAGATAATTCCATGGCAGCAGCTCATCGATCCGGCTCTGTTTGTGACCGTTGACGATGGCAGTGAGCGTGGTGGTCAGATAGGCAAGCGGATCGACGGCGTTGAGCTTACAGGTCTCGATGAGCGAGGCGATGGTCGCCCAGTTCTCGGCTCCAGTGTCGTGGCCTGCAAAGAGCGCATTCTTGCGATTGAGGGCTATCGGCCGGATGGTTCGCTCAACGGTGTTGTTGTCGATCTCGGTACGGCCGTCGTTCAGAAAGAGCTTCAGGCCCTCCCAGTATTTGGCGATATAGGCCAGAGCCTCGCCGAGTGGGGACTTGGCCGCGACACGGACACGGTGATGAGCGAGCCATGCCTGCATGTCGGCGATCAGTGGCTCTGACCGTCCTTGCCTTCCAGCCAGACGAGCCTCCGGATCAAGGCCGCGCAATTCGGCTTCGATCCGATATAGTCCACCGATCCGTTTGACGCCGTCCTCGGCAATCGGCGCAGCTCCATTGCGGGTGATCTCCACCAGCTTGCGACGGGCGTGTGCCCAACAATAGGCGAGCCGGATGTCCGGGCCAATCCGATCTGGCCCGATCAGCCTATTATATCCGGCATAGCCATCGACCTGCAGGATGCCGGAGAAACCTTGCAATATCCGTTCGGCATGAATGCCTCCTCGACCAGGAGCGTAGGTGAAGGCGACGCCCGGTGGAGCACCGCCATTCCAAGGACGATCATCCCGCGCCAGTGCCCAGAAGTATCCGGTCTTGTTTTGCGCGAGCCGGGATCAAGAACCGGAGCACGGGTCTCGTCCATGAAGAGCTTGGTCGAGCGCTTCAGGTCGGCAATCAGCGCATCGAAGACGGGACGCAATTCGAACGCTGCCCGGCCGACCCAATCGGCAAGCGTGGAGCGGTCGAGATCGATGCCCTGGCGGCCGATGATCTGGGCCTGCCGATAGAGCGGTAGATGATCGGCATATTTGGAAACCAGCACATGGGCGACGGTCGCTTCCGTCGGCAGGCCTGCCTGGATCAGCCGTGCTGGAGCTAGGGCCTGAACGACGCCGTCCGTGCAAGCACGGCACGCATATTTGGGACGACGGGTGACAATGACACGGAACTGCGCCGGGACGACGTCCAACCGCTCGGAGACATCCTCGCCGATGCAATGCAGGCAACCGCCGCAGGCGCAGATCAAGCTTTCTGGTTCAATGATCTCTTCGACACCAGGAAGATGCTGAGGAAGCGAGCCGCGATTGGACGCTCGAGGCTTGGCGGCCCTATTCCCAGCATGAGCGTCTGCTTCCTGCTCGGCATGGATCGTTGCCATGGCCGTTTCCAGGTCTTCCAGTGCCAGATCGAACTGGTCGGGATCGGTCTTCTCGGACTTGCGCCCGAAGGCTGCCTGTTTGAAGGCGGCGACAAGCTTCTCAAGCCGTTCAATCCGATCTTCCTGCCGCGCCATATGCTCGTCTTTGCGAACCGCGCGTGCCTGCGCTGCAATCAGCATCGCCTTCAGGGCGGCAACATCTTCGGGAAGATCGGCGGTATCGAGCATAGCCGGAACCTACCAAATGCCGCGCCGATTTGCCTTTAGAATTTGCGGCCCTGAGTCATCGTGCCGCAGCTATTCGATGGTCTCCGGCGTCCTCGCCTTGACCGCATGGACCCGCCGCCAATCGAGGCCAGCAAACAGAGCTTCGAACCGGGCGTGTGTCAGCATCATCAGTCCATCCTTGATGCCAGGCCAGGTAAAGGTGTGCTCTTCCAACCTCTTGTAGGCCAGGACGATACCAGAGCCATCCCAGTAGATCAGCTTCAGCCGATCTGCCTTACGGGACCGGAACACGAAGACCGTTCCGGTAAACGGGTCTTTGTGCAGCTCGTTCTTTACCAGCGCCGCCAATCCGTCATGACTTTTACGGAAGTCCACGGGCTTGGTCGCCACCATAATCCGCACCCGGTTCGATGGAAGGATCATGCCGTGGCCGCCAAGGCACGCGCGATGGCCGCGATCCGGGCGGCGGACGCACCTTCCTCAAGACGGATCGTGACCGGACCCACCACGATCTCCGCGCGGGAGACTACTTTGGTAGTTGGCGGCTCTGGCTCGACAATCATAGCTGCGAATTCGACTGCGTCTTCCGGCTGCGGTAAAAGCAGCTTGCCCTGTCGCGCCAGCGTTCGCCAGGACGATAGGTGGTTGGCCTTCATCCCGTATCGGTCCGCCACTTCGTTCACCGTCACGCCCGGACGCAAGCTCTCTGACACGATCCGCGCCTTTACCTCGTCAGTCCAGTGGCGATGCGCCTCACGTCGGCCTCGCCGCGTCGTGAGAACCTCCAACGTAGTCTCCATGGAGAAACCCCTTGTCGCTCGTCCATGGAATGTCGATCACAGATCAGGTGCAAGCGAGCAATGTGGGATCGCCACACCGGTTACTCCGAGAATGACAATCAGATCGTCGATGTGACAACTTGAGCCCTAGCAAGGCTCTGACGATCAAGGACCCCGCTCCACAAGGTAAGAAGAAGTGCCCCAACGACAAGCACTCCGCCGACCCAAGGCGTTGCGATGAGACCGAGGGGTGAATCGACCACCAGTCCGCCCAGCCACGCGCCGCAAGCAATCCCGAGATTGAATGCCGCAATATTCAAAGCGGATGCAACGTCCACTGCGCCGGGGCGGACATCACGAGCTATCTTAACGACATACAACTGCAAACCAGGCACATTTGCGAACGACAAAAACCCGAGAGCTGCAAGGGTCACCATCGTCAGCCACGGTGATGACGCCGTGAAGCTGAATGCAAACAAAACAATTGCTTGTAGCGCGAACAGAATCACCAGTGCCCTAACTGGGTTACGGTTAGCCAGTCGCCCGCCCGCAATGTTTCCGGCGGCTATCGCTATCCCGTAGAGCACCAGGATCAAGCTCACGGATGAGGGAGCAAAATGGGTGATCTTCTCGAGGATCGACGCCAAGAAGGTGAACGTGACAAATGTCCCACCGTATCCAAGCGCCGTCATCGCGTAGGCGATCAAGAGTCGGCCGTTTGCGAGAACGCTCAACTGCTCCCTAATCCCAGCAGGAGGTGCTTTGCTCAGATTACCTGGGAGAAGCCAAGCGATAGACAGGAGCGCTAAGAAGCCGATTGCGGCGACAGAGGCAAAAGTCGCACGCCATCCATAGGTCTGTCCGATTAAGGTGCCCAGCGGCACCCCAGTTACGATTGCGACGGTTAGCCCCATAAACATCATGGCAATCGCAGACGCTCTTTTGTCTTCCGGAACAAGGTCAGCCGCGATGGTGGATCCGACAGAGAAGAAGACACCGTGTGCAAACGCTGAAAGCACTCGTGCAATCAACAAAACGGAATATCCCGGACTCACCGCGGCCAAGGAGTTGCCTGCTATGAAGAGGACCATAAGCCCAAGCAAGAGCGGCTTTCGCTCAATGCGCCCGGTCAGCGCCGTGAGTATGGGTGCCCCAAATGTCACCCCCAACGCATATATGCTTACGATCATTCCGGCGAGCGGAAGACTGATTTGCAAGTCGTCGGCGACGGTCGGCAACAGACCTACGACAACGAATTCCGTTGTACCGATGGCATAGGCAGCTACCGTCAGTGCAAACAGGGCAAGTGGCATCTCATTCTCCGATCTATTCGTCCAGAATTTGCCACTCGCGGTAAAGGGCTTCCGGCACCTGCGATTGCCAATCTCATAAACCGGAATTCATTTGAGCCCCGAGAGTTGACAGTCAATCTGAGCCAGGATTGAGCGTACATGTGGAGTGGGCGTGTAGTAGTCCTTGAGCCGCTCCCACAATTCGTCTTCCCCCGCACTTTGATCAGCCAGGCCTGGAGAGAACGAAAGCCGGAGCTGTTCTTGGTAGCGCAAGCGGGGTGTTTGGACGATCAGGCAGGTTGAAGTTTGAGTAGTCATTCCTGGCCCTCTCAGTCTGGTAGCACCAGCACTAGGGCATCACCCTCGGGACCGGGTATTAAATGCAGGTATTGTCCGTCCCATACAAAGGTTCAGGTGCGCCACCGTCGCATTTGGCGGAGAGTGGTGTCGCTGAGGGATGTCAAAGTTGCATCTGACTGGCTCGAACTCGAGATACGGAACTCCCGCCCTTGAGCGGACCAAGTAATGCACATGCTTCAAAAGTGCATAGTCAGAAAGACAAATGGCCATACCACCAGAAGATGAACCATCAGTTGGCGGCGAACCGGAAACAAAGTCCGGTCACGTAGTTCTCGGACCAGGAGCAAGCATGGCTTGGCTTGGCACGCCGCTATCCGTACGGCATCTGTCGCGAAAAATTGACAACCACACCTTGGTCGACGACATCAGCGTCGATGTCGGGCGGGCAGAAATACTGGCAATCATCGGTCCGAGCGGCGCGGGTAAGTCCTCATTTCTGAGGATGATCAACAGGCTCGACGAACCAACTGCTGGGACCATTCTTCTAATGGGCCAAGACTATCGGCAAATCGCCCCGCCCATCCTTCGTCGCCGAATCGGAATGGTGATGCAGAGCTCCTTTCTTTTCCCGGGCTCAGTCGGTTCTAACCTCCGGTTTGGACCTCGGCAACGCAAGGAGGAATTCAGTTCCGATCAAGTCGAGCAACTGCTTTCGCGAGTCGGATTGTCCGACTATTCCGACCGGGACGTCACTACACTGTCGGGCGGCGAGGCGCAGCGCGTTTCCTTGGCACGAACTCTGGCAAACCGTCCACAAGTATTGCTACTCGACGAGCCGACGTCGGCGCTCGATGAGCAGTCCACTCACGATGTTGAGCAACTGGTCCTAAGCATCAGTCAACAAGATCAAATGCCTTGCCTCATGGTGACCCACAATCCCGGTCAAGCAGCAAGAATCGCCGATCGGGCGATTTACATGGCGGCGGGTAAGCTTGTTGCCATTGGTCCTTCCAAGGAAATTGTCGATGCTTACTGAGCTTTTTAACAGTCAGGTATTGTTGGGCGCAGCTCAAGCGCTAGGAGCAGTGGCGCTATGCCTGTGTGTCACAGCGCTCTGTCGCTATTTCAAAGTCACCGTGGGCGTCGAAGCAGCCGTTTCCTTGCTACGCGGTCTCGTCCAAATGTCGATAGTCGGTGTCTTGCTGGGCCTCTTGTTGAAGGGCAGCCTGCTAGCTGCAATCTTGATTCTTATGGGAATGGTAATCGCGGCGGCGGCCACGGCCTCTCGCCGTCTCAAGGGAATGCCCTACGCTTTTCAGATCGCCTTGTATTCGATCGGTGCGGGAGCGGGCATAGCTATCGTGTTTATGATCGCGACCCGAAGTCTCCAAACAAACGTTGCAGTGCTCGTCCCTGTAGGAAGCATGATCATCGCCAACAGCATGAACGCCTGCGCACAAGCAATGGAGCGCTTCAAATCTGACGTTGTGGCGCACGTCGGACAAATTGAAGCGGCTCTCTGCCTTGGGGCCGATCCTAGCGTGAGCGTTGCCCCCTTCGTCCAATCCGCTGTATATGCGAGCTTACTGCCGCGTCTGGATATGTTGAAGTCTTTGGGCTTGGTATGGATACCGGGCGTAATGGCCGGAATGATGGTTTCCGGTGCAAGTCCGCTTTATGCCGGAATATATCAGTTCGTCGTGGTGGCGATGATCCTGGCGGCGTCTGGGATCACGGGGATGGTGGTGATCGCTCTCATGCAAAAGCACGCCTTTTCTGGAGCAGGTCAACTTCTCCTTCGCCCTACCCTGGGTGAAAAACGGGGCCCGGAGTCCCCTCTCTCCAGATTTGCCAGTTATTTTAGGACCGATGGAAAAGCTCGCTAGGCACAACCTTTAAGAACGTATTGCGTATTAAGGCATTTATAGTAAGTATACATTGGTATATGTAAGTCACGACCTTCATTGAGTTTAACATTGTAAGATTAGTTTCTACTATAAAATTGTAAACACACATAAGGATGACCGAAATGAATACTATGAAACGCGAAGCCGGTAGCATTCTCTCCAAAGTCGTATCGACTGCATGCTTCAATACGGCAGTAATACTATCAATCTCGGGCGTATTCACGTCTGCTGCGTTGGCAGCTGAAACATGTGAAGGACTGCAGAGCGCCGTCAAAGCGAACGGAAAGTACGTATACCACTACAAGGACCCGAAGCGGCCGAACTTCGATCTCTATAAGGAGTACGTCAAGTTCGAGAACCAGTGCAACACCGGGAACCAGCTGACACCGAAACTGGTGCCGGGTCTGGAGAATTGTTACATGCCCACATGCGTCGACGGCGAGGGCCGCGATCAGTCCTGATGGTAATGTCCTAATGGCGTGCGACACGCCATTAGGACACCCTTGCAAACCTTGAGTTAGCCGCGGGTATTTTAAAGCCCCTTGCGCTCTCGTTAGGTACGCACTCGATTGGTTTTACCGTAGCCCGCACTTAAGCAATGAGCCAGGGAAGCTTGGTCGGTTTGACTAAGACGGCTGCCCCAATAGGACGCCGAGACGGTTTTCAACAGCTCTCCCGGCGTCTCTTTACCCCTCCCCTTCTAGAGTATCTGTCGGTGGACAGGATTGTCCCGGCTGAGGGTTGCAAGCGGCATATTCAACACTCTCACTCGTCGTCGTTCAAGAATGAAAATTCGCTAGCCTTGCCATTTGAAGATTCAGCACCAGCATACTGCTGCGAACAAGGGGAAAACAAACTCTCTCGCGGGACTGGCTGAAGGAGCGGGCCTTTCTTGTATGCATTTTGCGGCACAATTTTGCGCGGTCAGTTGTGTTAGCCCGCATCACTTCTTGCTTCGCGAAAGGATCGCGCGTGCCAAATACTTGCTAGCAAACAGCGATCTACCCCTAGTCCACGTTGCGCTCTGTGTCGGGCTCCAAAATCAAGCGCTTTTTCCACATTATTCAAACGCCCGACTGGCATCACACCCGACACCTGCCGAATACAATTTACTCCAGAGTGCCTTAGATGCTGAGCAGCCAAACGCTGCGCACTGGACTTCTCATGTTAACTTTTGGCAATATAAATATAAACCAAAATTAATTTGTAAAAAAAATTTCGATAACCCATATCTACAACAAGCGATCGCCCAAAGCGCAAGTAACTCACATAATAATTCATCGACATTCACTCAATATACAAGTGAGTGAACGCGTAGCTGTTGAAAACTTGCAGTAATCGCAGTTCAAAGCGGGCTGCCGGACAAACATATCAAAGGACAAACGAATGTCAAAAATAACACGAAATGGCCGCACCGCAGCACTGGTCGGGGCAGCCATAATAGCGGGGTCGGTTTCTCTGCCGTTGGCTTACGACGCCTTCGCCGCACCCGCGGATGTCGGTACTCTCCCAGCTTCGAGCGGTTCATTTGCACCGATTGTCGACGCGGACAAACCCGCTGTCGTCACGATCACCACTACGCTTAAAGCCGCCGACGTCAGTGACGAAGGCGACGGTGCGATGGACGAGCAATTCAAGCAGTTCTTCGAACAAAAAGGCATTACAGTCCCCGGCCAGGGTACTCAACGTCGTCCAACTGAACATGGGCATGCGCTGGGGTCAGGCTTTATCATCAGCGCCGATGGAGTGATCGTCACCAATAATCATGTCATCGAGAACGCAACCGACATCAAGGTAACGCTCGATGACGGCACAGAGCTTCCAGCAAAACTACTTGGCGCAGATGCGAAATCTGATCTCGCGGTATTGAAGGTCACCACCAAAAAGCAGCTTACAACCCTGTCCTGGGGAAATTCCGAGAAACTAAAGCTCGGTGATCAGATCCTGGCGATCGGAAATCCGTTTGGCATCGGCACCACTGTTACAGCTGGCATTGTCTCCGCACGCGGCCGCGATCTCCACAGCGGTCCATATGACAATTTCATCCAGATCGACGCGCCGATCAATCATGGCAACTCCGGTGGCCCGCTGGTCGATCGCGATGGGAATGTCGTTGGCATCAATTCTGCGATTTACTCGCCGAACGGTGGCAGTGTCGGCGTTGGTTTCGCTATCCCATCGGAAGAAGCGAAAGCAATCGTAGCTAAGTTGCAGACGAACGGCTCAATCGACCACGGATATCTTGGTGTGCAGATTCAGCCGGTAACGCAGGATGTAGCTGATGCCATCGGTTTGGCAAACGCCCAGGGCGCATTAGTAACAGCTGTCACCGACGGTTCGGCAGCGGCGGAAGCCGGTTTAAAGGCTGGTGACGTTGTCACCGGCGTTGGAAGTGGCGTCGTCAAAACATCGAAGGATCTGTCTCGCCTGGTTGCCGACCTTTCTCCTGGCGCAAAGGAGACAATGAGCATCGTCCGCGACGGCAAGTCTATGGACCTGAGCGTCACCATTGGAGCGAACGAAGATGGGAAGCTCCAGGCAGCTGCAGATACGTCTGATGGTGAAACGAAGCAAACTGGACCGAGCATTGGGGTGACGCTTTCTGACCTAACGGCGGAAGCAAAAGAGCAGCTAAAGTTGCCGGAGGATGCTGCGGGTGCAGTCGTTGCGAAGGTCAACCCAGACAAGACAGCCGCCGCAGTCGGGATCCAAATAGGTGACGTTATTGTTTCGGTCAACGGTCAGCCCGTACGGGATGCCAAGGCAGTCAAGATAGCTGTCGCTGGAGCCGCAAAATCAGGAAAGAAGTCGGTACTTCTCCTGGTCGAACGTGGCGAGCACAAGACGTTCCTAGCAGTCCCCTTCTCTGCCGCCTAGCCACTGTAGACTTCAGCAGCTAGATCACTGCCGTTCTTTGATGGGTCCCAGGATTTGCACTCCTGGGACTTTTGTCGTTCCAATGTCCACTTCTCACGGCTTCAGTCGGAACTTGAGAAGGCAGGCGCAACCTGCGGCTCTCGGCTGGCAAATAACGAGCCAAGTTTCGAGAGATAAAGGTAGACGACCGGCGTGGTGTAAAGCGTCATCGCCTGGCTCAATAGAAGACCGCCAACCATGGCATAACCAAGCGGCTGCCGAAGTTCTGATCCGGTGCCGTGGCCCAGCATAAGTGGAAGACCTGCCAGGATGGCCGCGGACGTCGTCATCATGATCGGCCGAAAGCGCAACAGACAGGCTTCCCTGATCGCTTCTTCTGGAGACAGGCCTCTTTCCCGCTCTCCGGCAATCGCGAAATCAACGATCATGATGCCGTTCTTTTTTACGATGCCGATAAGCAGGATGACACCGATCAAAGCAATGATCGTGAAGTCGAACCCGAATATCCAAAGCATGCCAAGGGCGCCTAAACCCGCCGATGGCAACGTGGACAGAATCGTTAGAGGATGGATATAGCTTTCGTAAAGAACGCCCAGGATGACATAGATCACCACAATCGATGCCAATACGAGAAGCGGTTCACTGGCGAGAGAGCTTTGATAAGCCTGAGCATTGCCTTGGAATGTTCCAATTATTGTCCCGGGCATCCCCAACGACGCTTCTGCTTTGTTGATAGCGGCGACCGCCTGACTTAGAGCCACGCCGGGCGCTAGGTTGAACGACAGTGTGGCAGAGGGAAATTGGCTTTGATGATTTATCGCCAGTGCGCTCGTCGGCTCGGTTGTCTGCTTGACTAAGACATTTAACGGGACCTGAGCACCGGTGACCGGGGATTTGATATAGAGCTGGTTGATGGCAACCGGTGAGCTTTGGATATTCGGAGGAATCTCCAAGATGACGTGGTAGCTGTTCAGATCGGTAAAGTATTGGGTGACCTGACGTTGGCCAAAGGCGTCGTAGAGGGTGTTGTCGATTAGCTCCGGTGAAATGCCGAACCGCGATGCCTGATCACGATCAATGGAAAGTGTCACCGTCGACCCGTCATTTTGTTGGTCCGTGGCGACGTCCGCCAGCTCTGGCATTGTCTTGAATTTTTCGAGCAGCTGGTTTGCCCACACATTCAGTTCCGCCAAATCACCGTCCTGAAGCGTGTACTGATATTGAGTTGCAGAGCTCCGGCCGCCAACGTTGATGTCCTGCGCGGACTGCAAGTACACCTTTGCGCCTTCCAGTTTCGCCAATTTCGGTCGCAGACGATCGATGATACCACTCGCAGACGCATCGCGCTGATCAAGTGGTTTGAGCGTGATGAACATCCGCCCGGTGTTGAGCGTCGTGCCTCCACTACTTCCAATCGCCATCCCTACAGACGCCACCCCTGGATCGGTTGCGATGACCTTACCGGCCTCAATTTGGTGTTGGGCCATCGCACCGAAAGACGTCTCCTGCGAAACTTCGAGAAGGCCTGTGATCAGTCCCGTGTCTTGGGTCGGAAAGAAGCCCTTAGGTATTTCGACGAACAGAACCGCAGTGCCAATCAATGACAAGAGAAAGACGCTAAACGTGACACGATGATGCTTCAGGGCAACGTCCAGGGTTACCCGGTACCCATTCAACAGTCCATCAAACCCGCGTTCGAACGCGGTATAGATCCACCCATGCTTGATGCCTTTTTGCGACCGCATAAAGCGGCCGCACATCATTGGTGTGAACGTCAACGAAACCACAGCTGACACGGCGATCGTCATCGTGACTGTAATGGCGAACTCTCGAAAAAGCTCGCCCACGATCCCGCTCATGAGAAGCAGCGGTATGAAGACGGCGACCAGCGAAAGGCTGATCGAGATGATCGTGAAGCCAATTTCAGCCGATCCGTCTATGGCCGCCTGCATGGGGGATTTGCCTTCTTCGATATGCCGATCGATGTTTTCGAGCATTACAATGGCATCGTCCACGACGAAGCCGACAGCAATGCTCAATCCCATGAGCGACAAATTGTCGAGGCTAAACCCTGCTAGATACATAAGGGCCAAGGTCGCCACCAAAGCCAACGGCACCGTGATGCTAGGGATCGCGGTCGCCCAAAAATTCCTCAGAAAAATGAAAATGACAATCACCACCAACACAACGGTCAGCAGAAGCGTGGACTCGACATCTTTCACCGAGGCGCGAATAGTTGTGGTGCGGTCGCTTAAGATTGATACCTTCAAAGCCGCCGGTGCAATCGCTTGCAATTGTGGCATGGCAGCTTTGATCTGGTCCACCGTACTAATGACGTTTGCGCCCGGCTGTTTCAGCACGGCCAAAAGGATTGCGGGTTTACCATCCGCCCAAGCGGCCAACTGGACGTTCTCTGCAGCCTCTATTGCGACGCCGATGTCCTTAATTCGGACCGGTCCGCCATCGCGGTAAGCGACGATTGCGTTGTTCCAGGGTTTCGCAGTAGTAAGCTGGTCATTGTCGTAAATTGTATAGTTGCGCACTTTCCCCTGGATAGTTCCTTTTGGCGTATCGGTGGTAGTTGTCGCGATGGCAGTGCGGATGTCCTCCAACGAAAGACCAAGGTTCGCAATCTTGGCCGGATCGATCTGGACTCTCACTGATGGCTTTTGCTGCCCAAATATCAGCACTTGCGACACTCCGGAGATCTGGCTGATATGCTGCGCCAAAATGTTTTCCGCAAAGTCGTCAACTTGGGTCAGCGGGAGGGTATCGGATGTCAGTGCAAGTACCAGGATTGGTGGGTCAGCGGGGTTCACTTTTCGATAGGTCGGAGGGGACGGTAGGTCCGTCGGGAGCTGACCGCTAGCAGCGTTAATCGCAGTCTGGACGTCCTGGGTAGCACTGTTGATGTCTCTGGAAAGATCGAACTGGATTGTAATTGAGCTGTTTCCCAAAGTACTAATCGACGTCATCTCGGTGACACCATCGATCTGACCAAACTGGCGCTCCAGCGGTTGCGTTACCGATGACGCCATGGTTTCTGGGTTCGCGCCCGGTAGTTGGGTAGAGACCTGAATCGTTGGAAAGTCGACTTCGGGCAGTGGCGCTACCGGCAAAAATGGATAAGCAGCGATACCAACGGCCAGGAGCGCCGCCATAAGGAGCGAAGACGCGATAGGCTTGTGAATAAACCAGGACGAAAGCTGCATTGACCTAGCCCTCCTTCGCGGAAGTCGGCGCGGCTACGGGGAGCTGGACGGATATCTTTAAACCTGAGGCAAGGCGGTACTGCCCAGTCGTTACAACCTTCTCGCCACCTTTCAGGCCGCTCACAATGACAGCTTGGTCGTTGTTGATCGGACCGGGCGTCACCGGCTGCGCCGTAACGATGTTATCTTGGTTCACAACATATACAAAGAACCCCTTCTGGCCGCGCTGCAACGCCGCGGAAGGCACAGTTATCGCGTCTGCGAGGAGCTTTTGTCGTATTCGGACGTCAACAAATTGTCCCGGCCATAGGGCCTCGTCGAGATTTGCGAAGGTCGACTTCAGTCGCGCGGTCCCACTCGATTGATCGATTACGTTGTCGACTACTGTCAAGGTTCCCGTGGCGAGTGGTGTGGTGCCATCTCGAGTAAAGGCGATTACCTGTATCGGTCCAGAAGCCAACGCCTTCCTTACGAGAGAAAGGTCATCTTCTGAAAGCGTTGACACCACAGAAATGGGCTGCGTCTGAGTTATAACAACGATGCCACCAGAATCAGCTGCATGCACCTGGTTACCCTCATCCACCAACCGAAAGCCAGTCCGGCCGCTAATAGGGGCCCGCAACTCTGTGTACGTCAGCGCCACAGATGCTGCATCTTTCGCAGCCTGATCCTGCCCGATTTGAGCTTGTAGTGCGGCGACAATACTCTGCTGCGTCTCGACCTGTTCAGCCGTGGTAATATTTTGCGTGGCAAGCTTCTGATCCTTGGCCAGAAGGTAGTTTGCGTTGTCCAAGTTGGCCTTGTCCTGCTGGAGCTTGGCAGAAGCCTGTTCAACAGCCGCCGTATACGTGCGTGGATCGACTACCGCCAGCAGATCGCCCTTGTTCACCATCTGACCTTCGGTGAAAAGAATGCTCTGGATCTCGCCATCCACCCGGGTCTTTAGCGTTACGCTGTTGAAGGCCTGAACGGTGCCGAGGCCGTCGAGATACACCGGAACACTCCCCTGCTCTGCCACGCCCACCTGTACCGGCACGGCCAAGGCCGCACCTACTGGTGACTCGGGAACAGCCATCAAGTGAATCGTGAGCAAAACTGCTCCAACCGCGACTGCGACGAGTAGAGCAAAACCGAGAATAGTCCTTCCCAATGGAGGGAAAGGCCGGTCTTTCTGTGTGGGAGTTGGAGTCGTGAGCATGGCGTTCACCACGCAAACACAAAGTCAGGAGCACGTTGGCTGCAGACCTGCGACTTGTTTGCTTTATCGATTGAACAGTTTAGCGGGCGCTTGCACCGTGAACGGAAATCCCTGTGCGAGAAGTTTAGAGCGATCTTCCCAGCTTGTGAATTCCCTCCCCGAAAGCCAATCTCGTTCAGCCTGCTCTGGCGTGGACGCAATAGCCTTCTGCCCATTCGCTCTGATCCCGGTCGAACTTTGTTCTGATTGCAGAAGTCGGCATTGACCGCAACACGAGCGGCGCAAACGCTTTCAGGAGTGAAAGCACAGCGAGCTTCATTCCGACAAATCAGAACCGAACAGTCGTCTTGGGGTTTCTTGCGGTGACCAAACAGCTTCTTCCGCAATGAGAAATTGGGAAAGCGGACGCGATCTATGAGCGTGATAAGCGACATTATATATCGTCCCTTGAAGTCGCCGGACATTCCGGTGTTCGCGCTTTAGAGTGCATGTTCATCGCGTTTCGATATAGCTAAGCGTTGGCCTTATTCCGCCTAGACCAATGTATGGTTCCAACTCTCCAGAGTCTCGATTAGGGCTAAATGGGGCATCTCATATCAAAACCAATCGAGTGAGGAGAGAACGATGGACGATACGATGCGCCTCCTGCACGAACTGACCGAGGCCAGAACAAAGCTCATTCACCTAATACATAAGGAGGGATGGAACTCCGAGAATATCCGTAAACTCGGCGATTTGCAAAATGCGATCGCCGCAGTTCAGGCGGAGCTCTCCGCCAAATTTGGCGAGCAGTAGCGACAGAGAAATAACGTAGATGCAGATTGGGAAGAAGCATTTCGCTGAGGACAGCTACCTCAGGCAATACGTCTCTGAGCGAGGCTAATTGCGGGAATGATGTTCACTCAGCGATCGATGCCTAACGAGAGCAATGACTGTCTAGTTTCTCGCAACTAGTCTTCATTGATCGCCGTGATACAACCTCCCGAAGACCGATCAAGGGCCTCCAATCCCGAACCCCGATATTCATTTTCTCGGCTGCAACTTCAGACGCGTCGATGATCTCATTAAAGGAATTTCCGAAATGGTCCGCATTTACAAGCTGTCTGCCGCGGCTATCATAGCTGCAATGGCGTTTCAGGCTTTTCCTGCAATGGGTGAGGACGCTATTTCTAACCCAGCCCAAAAAATGATTGGCAAGCAGGCCAATTCAAAGGTTGCTATCGTTCCTGAACTGGCTGTTCTCAATTCCGGCAGCGCGGAAATAAAGGACGGAAGGCTGATCCTGAGTTCGGTGTCAGCCAACACGATTGTGTTTACCGACCGGCCAGCAAGAGCAGTGGGTCACGTGCTGACCTCGGAGTTCATCAAGCAATGGGGTGATGGTGCAGACAGCTTTAAGAGCGACCCGCCAAACGCAACAGTGTCGGTTCTCAATAACTCCGGCGTTGCAATCAAGGACGCCGTCGTCGTCCTAAAATCACCAGTAATTGCGGGCAGCACGCTGGCGTTTAACGTCGACGTCCTCGAGGGAGATCTCAACGGGGCCGACGGTCCAGCTGCCGTCTTCATTGATTGGTTTTCTGGCTCCCATAGCCATAGCTCAAACGACCATGATGCGGGTAACCGCTCCAGTTTTGAGCCCCCTCAGCCCGCGTTCAAAGCCGGATGGTACCGTCATGACGACCACCGCGGCTTGGGGTGGACTGCTCTCGGAGCCTTGGGTGCGACAGCCGGTGCAGTCGCAGAAGGTGTACCGCAGCCATACGACTATCCGCCGTACATAGGATACGCTCCTTACGGCCTCTATCCCACCGGAACGTGCGGGTTCTATCCTGAGCCACCCTGCTACTGAGCAAAACTGAAAAACTGCGTCCGGCAACTGTGAGAATCGGCGCCTCTGGAATTT
Organism: Arminella tubonensis; assembly: GCF_003240585.1. Classification (GTDB taxonomy): domain Bacteria; phylum Pseudomonadota; class Alphaproteobacteria; order Rhizobiales; family Rhizobiaceae; genus Rhizobium; species Rhizobium tubonense. The sequence goes on along the minus strand of NZ_PCDP01000076.1, from coordinate 58,605 downwards.
AGTGATTTGCAGAACTAAAATCAGAGCGAAGCACGGCTGTTTACAGATCCATCCACTGCCGTAATGCGAAAGATACAAAATGGGCGTGAACGCTGCTTTCCCATCATTCATGGTAGCCGTTGTATTGTTTGGCACGGGAGCGAAAGCAGGCGGCGACTTACCCCCAAATTATGCTCAGACCACTCTTACTGGCGATTGGGACGGGTATCGAAGTTGGTTGGTCTCCCAAGGGGCCACCTTTACGATCACACAAACCATCGACGTCTTGGGAAACGTATCAGGCGGCGTGCGAACTGGTGCCGCCTATGACGGCGTGTTCGAACTACAGGGCGATTTCGACATGGCCAGGCTAGTTGGTTGGACCGGGGGCGAAATTCACATTTCGGGCTATGCGATCCAGGGCCGGGGTTTGTCAGAACGTGATCTGAGCAACCTGCTGACCGTGACCTCAGCCGAGGCAGACAGCGGGGTCCGGCTCGGCGAATTTTATCTGTCACAGAGCCTTCTAAACGACAAAGTGACGCTGAAACTCGGGCAGATACTGGCGGATCAAAGTTTTGCGATCAGCAACACGGCGGGTCTCTTCGTAAATTCAACGTTTGGCTGGCCAGGTCTGTTCGGCACGGACCTCCCGGGAGGAGGTCCTGCCTATCCGTTTGCTGTTCCAGGAGTTCAAATCATCGTAAATCCGGGCGACGCTTGGACATTGCAAGCCGCGATACTCAACGGAAGCCCGACCGGTTCGACATCCAATGGGAACGCCAATGGTCTTGGCTTTCCGATCGGCAATGGAATACTTGCGATAGCCGAGGCCGCTTATGCGTATACGCCGCCTGCGGATGGTAACGGGTTGCGGGGTACCTACAAACTTGGCGCGTGGTACAATTCTGAGCAATTCGACAGTCTTTCCACCGCATCGAACGGCGTGTCGTTGGCCAGCCCGGTGTCGAGCGGGCATCCTCGTAGCCTCTCTGGAGACTTTGCACTTTATGCTATCGCCGACCAGGAGTTATGGCGAGAGCATGGCAATAGCGACAATGGTCTCAACGGCTTTGCCCGTGCGGCCATCGCCCCCAGACAAGACCGCAACATAGTGAACTGGTACCTTGATATGGGATTGACCTACAAAGGGCCTCTTCCTGGGCGTGACAGCGACACAATCGGCGTCGGCTTCGCCTATGCCAACATCGGCGGTGCTGTGTCGGAACTAGCTAAAGCAACCAATGCTTTCATGGACAGATCGCAGCCCATTCCTAGCTCAGAGGCTGTTGTCGAGGTGACATATCAAGCTGCTATAACGCAGGCTCTATCAATTCAGCCGTTCTTTCAATATGTCATCCATCCGGGCGGTAACGCAACCGATCCGAAAAAACCCGGCTCCTCTATACCAAACGCCGCGGTACTTGGAGTGAGAACATCAGCAACCTTTTGAGATGTCATGTTTTAAATTTAGAGTTGACGGCTGGGAGCGAGCAAGCTGACGCTCCTAGACTGCGCGACGCTCTATCCGCTCCCTTGTTATCCCCTTCATTCTTGTCCACTTAACCTAGCACAGGCTATTTACTATCAACCTCTTCCCGCAGCTTCAATAGGCGGTCTAATTCCGCTTGCTGATCGTTAATCCGCTCCGACGCAAGCTCTTCATCGGCAGCCCCCGAATAGGCGGCAGCCTGCTCCGTTAATTGACGGAGGTTCTCCTGAACCGCGGCGATACGGTCATCGATCTCGGATAGATTCTGAAAGTCGTGGCTCAAGTTATCTCCTTTTCTTTAAGTCATTTCTCAGGAAGGTCGCAATGAAATAGCGTTCCCGAGTTGCTCCGCCAACCAGCGATTCACACTTTACTCAAGAGCTTGCCTGAAAGGCACAAATCCTATTTGCGAACCTTGGGGCTTTTCCTGCCTCAAGGTGCGAAGCATTTCTTCGTACTCTCGTTCCATCTCCGGAGTAACCGATGGTCTCGTTTCCTGCAGGGCCTTTTCGAAATTTTCCTTGGTCACCATCGTCGCTTCCAGTGACGATCGAAGTGCGATCAGGCCCGCCCGCCTCGTCAAATCTTCGAGATCCGCGCCAGTAAATCGCTCAGTGTTCTCAGAAAGGTAATCCAGGTCTACATCGTTACTCAGAGGCATGTTTTTCGTGTGGATTTCTAAAATTTTGTGTCGTCCCTTGGCATCCGGAACTGGAACATAAACCAATTCGTCAAAACGTCCCGGCCGTAGTAGAGCCGGATCCAGAAGGTTTGGCCTGTTGGTTGCTGCCATCACAACAACACCTTGCATGTCATCAAGCCCGTCCATTTCCGCCAGCAACGTATTGACCACGCGCTCGGTTGCCGCTGGTTCACCCAAACCGCCACCTCTTGCGGGAGCTAGGGAGTCGATTTCATCGATGAAAATGACGGTAGGTGCAACTTGCCGTGCCCGTTCGAATAGCCGCGAGACCTGTTGCTCAGATTCGCCATACCACTTTGACAGAAGGTCAGACGATTTCGTCGCGACGAAGTTTGCCTCCGCTTCGCGAGCGACGGCTTTTGCCAGCAACGTCTTGCCTGTACCCGGTGGCCCAAAGAGGAGAAAGCCCTTAGCGGGTCTAATTCCCATGCGCTTGAACGATTCAGGCGACTTCAGTGGAAGTTCCACCCCCTCCCTCAGCCGCATCTGAGCATCGTCCAGACCACCGATGTCTGACCAACCAACGTTCGGCACCTGGATCATGATTTCGCGAAGCGCAGATGGTTGAATGCGCTTCAGGGCGCTGGTGAAGTCACTCTGTGTCACCTTGAGATTATCGAGCAACTCAGCTGGGATTCCCTCTTTAAGATTAACATTTGGCAGGATCCGGCGAAGACAATCCATCGCAGCTTCTCGACCCAGCGCACCAAGGTCTGCACCAACGAACCCGTATGTAGTCCGGGCGATCTCATCGAGATCGACGTCTTCCGCGAGCGGCATTCCGCGCGTGTGAATAGCCAGAACTTCTCGCCTGCCAGGTTGGTCGGGAACGCCAATCACGATTTCTCGGTCGAACCTGCCGGGACGGCGCAGAGCCTCATCAATCGCGTCACGGCGATTGGTTGCGCCGATGACAACGATATTCTGTCGCGGCTCCAACCCATCCATAAGGGTCAGGAGCTGGGCAACAATCCGCCTCTCAACCTCACCCGTAACTTGCTCTCGCTTGGGGGCGATGGAGTCGATCTCGTCGATGAAGATGATTGATGGAGCATTCTGTGCGGCCTCCTGAAAGACCTGGCGCAGGCGTTCTTCGGATTCGCCATAGCGGCTTCCCATTATCTCCGGCCCAGCAATATGAAAGAAACGAGCTTCTGTTTCGTTTGCAACCGCACGCGCAAGCAGAGTCTTGCCGGTCCCTGGGGGGCCGTGCAGCAGCACACCCTTTGGCGGATCGATACCCAACCGCTGAAAAAGTTCCGGGTGTCGCAACGGGAGTTCCACCATTTCCCGCACTTGCTCAACGGAGGAACCAAGGCCGCCAATGTCATCATAGGTAACGTCGGCGCGGCGAGCTTCCTTGGGATCCTCGAATTGTGGTCTGAGTTCGACTGTCGTGTGCTCGGTCATCTGAACGATGCCTCGCGGCTGCGTGGAAACGACTACAAGCCGGATCTCCTGGAGGCCGTACGCTGGCAGGTTTAACATTCCCCTCATAACATCATCGCTTCCGCGCAAGTCCGCACGGTTTATGCGTTGATGAACCGAGGTCGAAACAATGTCACCCGCGACCATTGGGCGACCAGAAAACGTTCGTTGGAGCGCATCCCCCGAGCCCTCCAGCCTCAGGTTCTTCTGTGCTGGCGCTAGAATGATGCGGGTAGCGGACCGGACTTCAGCTTTTTTGACTTCGATGTGATCGCCGCTAGTCGCACCCGCATTGACTCGTTGAAGGCCATCAAGCCTTACAATATTCAACCCTTCATCTTCCGAATAGCTTCGCATAGCGACGGCGGCAGTGTGGCGTTTACCAACCAGTTCGACAATTTCGCCCTCTTGAACGCCCATGGCGGCAAGCGTCTTTTGATTGATGCGAGCAAACCCTCCACCCGCATCTTGCGGACGGGTGTTCGCGACCTGCAGGGAGACAGTTTGATCTTCGAGGGCAGACATGTTTCCAAGTCCCTTTTTCGGCGAGCAATCACTCTGGAATATTCACAGGCACCAAGAGAGCCGCTCAACACAGTTGGCACGAATTGACCGGTTGTGATGCCCGGCCGACACATACCAGATAGCAGCGGAAACGGTTCTGAAGGCAACCACGACCAATCGGTGACTGATTCCACACCTCTGTATAGTAGACAAGATTCTGCGTGCATTGACCAAAGCGCTCCAAATTGGATTTGGGCAAAACTTTGCGATTGCGCTGCGCCTCCAAAAGTTCGCAACTATGGCAACTCGAAACACACAACTTTTATTGGCAATTCTCGCGCAATCATCCGCGGGCTGACGACACATTTCGACGCATTCCCGGCAGACATGTTTGTGGTGCTTCGTTCTTACGCATGCGATCCGGAAAAGGGGCGCCGCAGTCGCCGAACCCTCGATTTACGGCACCTACACCCTTGTATGATTTCAAAATTGCCGCCTTAAGCGTACTCAACACTCGCTGTTGCAGTCGAGGTGGTCACCAGCAATGGCGACGAGCCGCTCCTGGAAGCTAACCATAAGGGTTTTGATATGAGAGCGCATGGAACGTTTGGAGCACTGATCTTTATCCCATTGCTTATTCTAATCCCAACCGCTGCCCGTGCGAGTTTGGAACCGGCAACAATAGCACTAGATAACGCGCCCGAATCAGAGGGTGCCAATGTGGTTCTAATGTTCGCGACAGGCGTGAATTTGGCTGCTTCGACGATCGAAGTCATAGACTCTGAAAAGCATCAAATTCAGATCGACGCGCCTGAACTCGGCGAGAATGGAATGGACGTAAACATTCAGCTCCACGGCCCGCTTCCTCCCGGCATCTACACGATAAGATGGCGAGCGTTCTCTACCGATGGACGCTTAAGCCAAGGGAATTCAACATTCGACATCGAACCCTGACACTTGCTTATGGCTTATCGTATGGTTGTCCAATATGGCGATCGAAATGGTTAGGTGACCGAGACTTACAGCTAATTCAGGCGGCAGAATCCCACTGTTACAGTAAGGGTGCAAATGCCTACCTCGGTGTACCAGTCATTTGCTTCGCAAAACGGGGCTATGGCGTTGCGGTCTGCAGATCGATCATGTGCCACGCTTGACCCGGAAAAATTGCGAAAGCCGCGAGTGTTATGCAACTGGGAGCGATGAATGTACAATGCACGGCGCGATGGCGATGGAAATGGAGCATCGAACGCTATTCCTTCGATGGGAGCCATCGAAGGTCGGATTACTGTACTCGAAGTCGTCGCGACGACGTCGCTTCAACTCTTGTTGAAGGTGGGTGACAAGCATGCCGAGCACCATGTGCTTTCGGAAATTCGTCGGGCAATACGGGCCAAATGCGAAGAAACGCACCTGAGTGATTCCGACGCTGCCTCCGCAATCGGCTACGCTCAGGAATTGCTCGACGCGACTTTGGAAAGCATAGAGTTTGCTGATCCAAAATCGTTAAGCGACGACCTCTAATTGCTTGAATACCGGCGCTGCTGTGCAGCCAATATGTTGAATTTAGGGATCGGCGAGGCTGTCTGGATAATTCGATACGCCCAAGAAATGGTTTGAACTCCAAACGATAGAAATCCTGTTGGTGAACTCTGATGCGCAAAACAAAAACACCGTTCGAGACACGCTTTGGTAGCTCTGCTGCAACAGACTATGTGATTGTCATTGAGACGATCACAAAAGCTGACGGCGGAGGCTATTGCGCGATAGTACCGGATCTGAAGGGCTGTATGGCCGTTGGAGAAAGCTACGCAATCGTGATCGCAAATATCCGAGCCGCAATCGAGGAATGGATCACGGAGTCGAGTAGACTGGGCTACGACGTACCCTTGGCACCCTCTGCATTGCCGAACCCGTTCGACAGCCACATGTGAAAAATCTCGTCACCAATTGCTACGGACGCCGCTTCTTAACACTTGTTAACAGCGACAACGTTCGTAAAGCGGTACGACCTCAAAGCTCAACGACTTCCAGTTATTCCCACTTCATCACTTCCAATTCCAACAGAAAGGAATCTTCCATGCCAGAACTCGTAGTGATCGGATTCGACGATACCAACAAGGCAGACGCGGTACTAAACCACCTTCAGCAGCTCGAAAAAGAATACCTAATTGACCTTGAAGACGCTGTTGTCGCGATCCGTGATAACGAAGGCAAAGTTCGCCTGAAGCAAAGCCTGCAATTGACGGCTGTTGGCGCAGCCAGCGGCGGGCTCTCTGGCGCCATCTGGGGTTCGATCGTAGGCCTCTTGTTCCTCAACCCACTCGCAGGGATGGTTCTTGGCGGAGCCATTGGCGCTGGAACAGGAGCCCTTGCCGGTTCAATGTCTGACTATGGTATCAACGACGATCTGATCAAGCGTCTGGCCGAGACCATTCCAATCGATAGCTCCGCACTCTTCCTGCTGATACGGAAGGTGCAAACGGAAAAGGTCCTTGAGGAATTCAAGGGCGAACATGCTCGCGTCTTGCGAACATCGCTCTCTCCCCACCAGGAAAACAAACTTCGGGAACTGTTGGCAAACCAGGATGCCGCCCCTAGCTCAGCAAATTAAGTTAACTATTGAGGAGCCAACTTTTTCCCGCATTGATAAGGCTACGGTTGAGAAGCCGTAGCCCTCTCTGGCGCCAAGGCAACGTTACTTCATGCCTTATGGCGGTAAACTTGTTCGCTATGGAGAATACTGGTCTTGAACGAAAACTGAGGGGCTTCTGTTGGTTCGGACGACCAAAGGGACCGTAATGAAGTTGTTATTATTGTTCACCGCAATGGGATTATTTTGCAAGGACGCTGTAGCAACGGATTGATATGAATCCAAATCAATGACCTGTTCGGCGATCCACGAAAAGGTGGCATACAAAGGCGCGGTCGTGTCTATGTATCCTTCCACTCGTCCAGGTCTGGCTTTGTTTAATCGCTATGTCTCGAACTCCCTGTCGTGTCTTGGACAAGGCGCCCTGGGAAAGGCTAGTGTACCAACTATCGATGATCCTCGTTGCCCGGTGACGACGTGTTATTTGGTCACCGGCAAAGGCCCCGCCAAAAAGTACTAGCTCTCCGGATCCTTAAGAGGCAGCGCAGTGCGAGCAACTTGCCGTAAGTACGTCGCTTGCGGCTTCTGGCAAAATGCAGTTGGCGAAAAGCTTTGCGACACACACCGTATTGGAGGCGATCGATATCAACCCGTTTGTCCAATATCCAGACATTCATGCAATAGCGCACGGGCATCTCGAGCTAATTCTCTTCAGTCAACTTTCCAAAGCCTACGTTGAATGGAGAAGATCATGAAGAAGTCTGGTTATAGGGACGGCCCCGAAACTTCTGCCTCAACCGGATTCCCGCTAACAGTCATTTTTCTTTCGATGCTCGGTATACTGGGATACATGCTTCTCGGGGGTGAGTTCACCAACATTCCTCATCGCGAAGCGCGTGTCTTCGTCCCACTTCAGGGCGACACGACTGCGAAGCGGCCAGAGGCCGTCATTCACTAAACTTCTTATCAAGCTTTGCAGGTTCACTACCTTTATGATGACGTCAGCCTGCGGACACTCTTTTCACCGGCCGTTGTTATCACGAAGCGATGACGGAAGCGTATCGAACCCATTTGCGGAAACGCAGTGCAGTTTATTAAGATGGCTGTGTCGACCAAGGGCTGCACATCGCACCGCCTCTGTGGGATTTTGTTGGGATGGGGACCGGCATAGCGTTGTGACGAACCTCTTTTACACGCTGAGCGTCCCGTCAGGCCGTTTGATCGTGGATACCGACATTCCGGCAGCCTTACACAAATCCCGTTTCGCGTAGATCGCGCCAACCGCCTTGCAGCAGCTTTATCTGCCGGGTTCAGTCTCTCTGCTTGGCTGGTCGGTTCCGAAGCGATCAATGCGCCAGGCAGGAACGAAACGACGGGTTCGGTCCGTGTGCCCGCGGTCTGCGCTAGGTGCATTCTGCTGAGGCTAGATGTCGTGCCGAGCACTAACGGCAATCCACGCGCCTCCAGGAGTAGCCTCTTCCAGTAACGACAGTTTGTCGTCATCGGGCCAGTCACGCTGTCGCTCAACACCCGTTAAAATCTCCTTACCGCTCATAGTTCATCCCTGATGACGTGTCTAATGACAGAATTGGTGACGTAACGTCAGGTATTCGGCGAAATTCTTCAAGGCGGGTCCGCCGGACGCTTACGCTTCTTCCCATAGTCTCGGAGTTGATCCCCACGCTGCTTCGGGATTGGAGGCCGGTTGGATATTAAAGCTTTCCAAATTCTGCGTCTGGTGAAAACTCCGGACCAGGGGTGAAAAGTGTTGGCAGTAAATATCACTTGAAGAGAGCCTCCTGCTAATTCGGCCGCCGGATTGTCGATACACGGATTTTTGGCAAACCATGATCTCGCTTGGTCATGCGCGAGCGCTGGCTCTTGCGTCCATGAGAGTTCGGCAACAAGGGCTTTATCTCTCGTTAACTGAAAGATGTTTGCGACAACCTCAGTACGATTGTTCTAGATGGACGTTCCGGCCGTTGGTATTGTTTGCTTGGTCGGTCCGCCGGGCGTATCCGCGCCATTGAGCAATTCTATGCACCCTTTGCTGGGCGGGCCGACCACCCACAACCGGATCTGTCCGATTCAAATGTTCTCTGGCTTCTCCGCGGCGAGCGAAGCTTCGAGCTTTTTTCAGCTCAACGAGAACTGCGGGGTGGGCACCGGTCTTGGCGACCTGATTTGTGGGATCCATCCAGAAACATCGAGCTTATGCTGGACGAGATACAAGAGCCCTATCTGAAAAAGCCTTGTGCGGCATCTATCGCCACCACAAGCCTACATGACGCCGCCGAGGTTTTTGTCTTCAATTTTTTAAAATCGGCTGACAACCGTGGTGAGATGAAGACAGCTCTATCGAACAACTTCTGCGAAAAGTATGTCAAACAAGGTCGAAGCGGCTTGCGTTCATGACCTTTGTCCACGCCGCCACGAAATCATCTACGAATTGCTGCCGCGCGTCGAACTGGCCGTACACCTCAGCAAGCGCCCTGAGCTGAGCGTTAGAGCCAAAAATGAGGTCGATACGTGTTGCTGTCCACTTAAGGTCACCCGATTTCCGATCTCTGCCCTCGTACGAGTTTGGAGAACCCTCCGCCTCTTGCCAAACAACTCCGATATCGAGCAGGTTAACAAAGAAGTCGTTTGTAAGGGTCTCTGGACGCGTTGTGAACACGCCGTGCTGGGAACTACTGACATTTGCATTTAGCACACGCATACCCCCGACCAACACCGTCATCTCAGGCGCTGTCAGGTTTAGGAGCTGAGCCTTGTCGACTAGGAATGCCTCCGGCGATAAGGAGTAATTGCTTTTCTGGTAGTTGCGGAACCCATCGGCGATCGGTTCCAGGTAGGAAAACGAATGCACATCAGTCTGTTCTTGCGTTGCATCGGTGAAACCCGGTGCGAAAGGAACCTTGATGTGATAACCGCCGCTCGCGGCGGCCTTCTCGATCGCAGCAACGCCACCGAGTACAATCAAATCTGCTAGTGACACTCTCTTACCGCCAGGCTGTGCGTCGTTAAAGGCTTTCTTGATGCGCTCTAAGTTCGCCAGCACCGTCGCTAGCTGGCCAGGCATGTTCACGTCCCAATCCTTTTGGGGAGATAAACGGACTCGCGCTCCATTCGCGCCGCCGCGCTTATCGGAACCGCGGAAAGTCGAAGCCGACGCCCATGCGGTCGATACTAATTGTGAAACCGGGATCCCGGATGCAAGGATATTGGCTTTGAGGTCAGCAATGTCTTTTTCATCGATCAGTACATAGTTCACTTCTGGGACAGGATCCTGCCAGATCAGCACCTCATCCGGAACTTCCGGACCCAGATAGCGCGTGCGTGGGCCCATGTCGCGATGAGTTAGCTTGAACCAAGCCCGAGCGAATGCGTCGGCGAACTGGCTAGGATTCTGGTGGAAGTGCCTCGAAATCTTTTCGTAAATCGGGTCAAATCGCAGAGAGAGGTCTGTCGTCAGCATGGTCGGAGCGTGAAATCTCGACGAATCAGCGGCATGTGGAATCACGTTAGCCGAGTTCTTGGCAACCCATTGATGGGCCCCCGCCGGACTTTTGGATAGCTCCCACTCGTAGCCGAACAGGTTTTCAAAGAAGAAGTTGCTCCATTTCGTTGGCGTTTGCGTCCAAGTTACTTCTAGACCGCTACTAATCGTGTCGCCTCCTTTGCCGCTTTTGAAGCTGCTCCTCCATCCTAAGCCTTGCTCTTCGATACCCGCAGCTTCCGGTGGTGGGCCGACACTGCCTGAGTCACCTGCCCCGTGGGTCTTACCGAACGTGTGCCCACCGGCGATTAGAGCGACTGTTTCCTCATCGTTCATGGCCATCCGCGTGAAGGTTTCTCGGATGTCGCGGGCGGCGGCCAGCGGGTCTGGATTTCCGTCGGGACCCTCTGGATTGACGTAAATCAGCCCTAACTGAACAGCAGCCAGGGGTATTTCGAGCTCCCGGTCGCCTGAATAGCGGCTATTCTGCCTGTCGCTGGTCGCGAGCCATTCCGTTTCCGGTCCCCAATACACGTTCTCATCGGGCTGCCAAGTGTCCTCGCGACCCCCTGCGTAGCCAAAGGTTTTCAAACCCATTGACTCCAGCGCAACGGTCCCAGCAAGGATCAACAGGTCTGCCCAAGAGATTTTTCTACCGTATTTCTGCTTGATTGGCCAAAGAAGGCGGCGAGCTTTGTCAAGGTTGACGTTGTCGGGCCAACTATTGAGCGGTGCAAAGCGCTGTTGGCCGCCTCCGGCACCCCCACGGCCGTCCCCGATGCGATAGGTGCCTGCACCATGCCAAGACATACGGACGAAGAACCCGCCGTAGTGGCCGAAGTCGGCAGGCCACCAATCTTGCGAATCCGTCATCAAGACGTGCAGGTCTTTCTTCAGTGCATGCCAGTCAAGCTGCTTGAATTCTTTGGGGTAGTTAAACGCCATACCCATTGGGTTCGAAACGGATGAGCCCTGATGCAGAATGTTGACGTTAAGCTCATTCGGCCACCAATCGCGAATTGTCCTCCCGCCACCGGCCGTATGAGCAACAGGACACTTGCTCGAGTCGCTAATCTTCGGGTCCATATTCGATACTCCGTGCTTCGGGATAATTGCCGCATTGAGCAAAAGCTTGCGGCGGGATATGTGATCGATTTCTTTCCCAGAAAACACGGGCTCGCTTTACCCGAATCCTTGCTTTGATGGGTTTCATTTCATTGGATGGTGTTGTGGCTTCGTTAGCTGAACGCTGATCGGGTATGGCGCCGGAGATTTGTGATGCCACACCTCTTTTTAAACAACGCCGTGCCTACTCCTTACACACCAGCGGCGACAAAATCGGGCTCTGTTTCCACATCTGCGGCCCACAATCATTCACCGCTTAGGTCAGGAGCCATCATCGCGTTTGTCGGTACAGACTAAACGAGCCGTTGAGTGAGAATAACACCGACGTGCAGTTACGCGCCCATATTCAGGTGTAGGTTTTACAACACCAAGGGATGGATATCCCATTCGGCTATCCGACGCGCTGCATTCAATCAATTGGGATGTGGGTACCAGAGCAGCGAGACGCGGTAAGCAAACAACTTATGCATTGTCCGCCGAACGCTAATACGGCGACGCGCTATGTATACCGAGCCACAAGTCATGCCAACGGAAAACAGGACCGCGACCAATGTTCCGTAAAATACAATCCTCCCTGCAGCAAAGGATTGCACGCCCGCCTTTGCAAAAGCCGCTCTTTCGAGGAGTTCCGCCTTCGGAACGCCGTTCCATTAGACTTCGATTGCACTGCACCATCCGCGCTTAATGCCCAAGCTACAAGACGCCGCACGACAAGACGAAGGTTCAGTCATCGCGCTACCTCAGTATGGTTCTGTTAGGCGGCGGCGGAGCGTAACCTCATCGTTAAACGCCCACGAAGAGTAATAAAAAATGCAAATCCAGCCATCTAAAAAAATTCTGTCAAAGACGGATCTATACCGCGCCGTGATAGTTGCCTCGGCAATCGCTCTTACGGGCTGCGTTAGCAACGATTATGGCGCGAAGCATCAGCGCGAGCCGCTAAATGATTATGTGGACCACCATGGACCAGGGTCAAATCGGTAGGGGCTGATCCTGAACGCACGTTGTACCGTCTCTTTTCCCCGAAAATCGACGTTGGAGCCGGTTGATGATCCCACAGGTGATCATGTCCGCTATACTCGCACTTGCAATCGGTGGGGTTTTAAGCACGCTTTTACTTAGCGGTTCAGACCAACAGAGCCCTACCGGCGCACCGCTAGAGAGATCGCTCAAGGGGCTTCCACCGCACGTTTCCACCAGTAGAACTTGCCACGACAACCAGTTCGGCTCTCCCATCTGCACGGCGAAGGCTGCAGGTTTCCAGCCGATTAAAGTTTTTTCTTGCCCATACGAGACCTGTCGCTGATACAGAGATGTTAGCATCAGTGGCCGCCGCTACTAAGCCATTCCATTGGTCAGTGCGTGGTTCCGAATAAATCACTGGCTGCCACGACGAGCTCCCAATGCCCGTGTCCATACGTTGGTATCCGGTCCACCTCGAATGAGCGTCTTCCTGCCCTGGGCAGATATCTTCGCGCGGATATCCACAATAAATTGGTCAGCGCCGATCTGACCGTGATAAGCCAGCATCAGCCATCCACGGAACATAAATTAAGTCAGGAGACTAAGAATGAAAATCTTGTACCATGTCGGAAGACACGACAGTGGATTTGCTTATCGCTTGAATGACGTCTGGTCTGAAACATTTGCAAGCCATGCCACTGCGCTTTCCGCGGCAAAGTCAGCAGCTCAACGTCAACATCTTGAAGGCCAGGACGCCGAAATTTCTTATCAAGCTGCGGACGGCTCTTGGCATACCGAACATGCAGACGGCGGTGACCGGCCCGACACTGAAGTGATTGACGGCTGATCCATATCGTGTTTGGTGCGGACGCCAGCCAACAGGACGGGCAATGTGGAAAACAGCGAATGTTCCGGATCATCAACCAGCTTTAGAAACTGGCCGACTATGGCAGCCCGCTTAGGGTTGGCAATATCCTTTTCCGATCGTGCATTTGTGGAGGGCCTTCGCTTGGATGAGCTCCAACGAAAGTTTCGATACACGGAACCTTGCTTGCTCATTTTTACAAACGAAAGAAATTCTTTGCGTCGACGCACAGGCGAACAAATGTTCGGCGCACATCTTTCTTGCCTCAACGGTTTCGCGGTAAAATCACCAATTATCTGTCAGCGGTATCCGGAACTCCCATCTGGGTGAATAACATGCGCTGGCGCCGAATACTGCCTGTAGAAGGTCTGATTGAAATTTAAGCTCTAAAATCAATTAGAGGGCGGTCTGAATTCGCGCTGCTGTCTCCTAAGTAGTTGTAAACTAGAATATCCCCATTCAATTTGCTATAGATCCTCAAGTTTACTCTCGTGAGTTTATAAGGTGATCATGTGTATCAAATTGCTGCATCCATAACCACGCCGTTTGCCCTTGCTGCCTTGGCTCTTCTAATCTTGTCGACCGTGTTTACCGGCGTCATTCGTAGCCGCCCCGGAAAAAGTCCAGTTCTTAGAGAGATGGTGCGATACAGCTTCGTTCTTGGCCTGGCATTAGGCCTCGGAGCTATAGGGGCGTACGTTTTCACGACTGTTATCCTAACGGATTACAGAGTAAGCGGAAACGTTATCGACGACTCTAACAACGCGCCAGTCCAGGGCGCTCTTGTAAGCGTTCCGGGCGACAGCTCTCAAGAAGTCCGCCAAGACGGTTCCTATCTATTCACCTTGCCCCGCTCGCGTTTCTCGGATGGCTACACCTTGAACGTGAGCGATGATGCCTACCTTCCGTATTCAGTTCAGATTGTTCGCAATCTCACCGATCCGCTGACGATTAAGTTGAAACGGAGACCGCAAGAAGCCCCAATCTTTGAGGGATTCGTCAACCTGAACGTCGGGCATTGGATAGGTCGCCCAGCTATCCAGCTCGTTTTTAGCTTGAATAATCAAAACGATGGCGCCGTCGCTGTTCAGGCCATCAAGGGTTCTATAGCTGGACCAAATCTTCGAGGGCAAGCCTTCACTGCAATGCGGATCTTAGAAACTTTGCCAGCGCAGGCAGGGCCGGTACTCTATTTGCATAAGGGAAACACTGTACGTATAACCGGCAGCTTTTTCGAGCAAAACGATGACTTTTTAAGACTTAGCGCCAGAGTGAACCAGTGGATTGCAAGCCACCCCTCTTCGTTGGACCCGATGCTGCAAATTGATCGCCTCGAGCCGACGTTGGTGACCGACCTGCAAAGCACGGCAAATAACGAGTTTTTTTGGACAAAAGGTGATTGGGTTTTAACGCTTAGTTTTCAGTGTGCCGATGCCCTTCGGAAATACACCTTTTCCTTTGCTCTTACTGATGACCAAATCGTTCGGATGAAAAGCAATATCGCAGATTATCGGTACGGGTTTGGTGTCCTCGACGCTCTCCTGTTTGCTGGGACGGGGATCGATCGAGGCGTTGTCCATATCGATAACCCTAAAGCTCTGGCCGTCACCGATTGATCGGGAAGTCTCTAGATCAACTTCTCTGGGGCGTGAGATTGTGCTCACTCATCCATAGTTCGTTGGACTTGCCAAGCGAGAAAATGCAACTAAATTTCCAAAATTGGCAACGAATATAATTGTAGGTTCAAAGTGGCGACCAGTGTCGTGAAATGGTTCAATCATGAGAAGGGTTACGGGTTCATCGCGTCTGACGACAAAACTGGAGATATATTCGTGCATATCTCTGCTCTAGCGCGGTTAACCGATCTCCACGACGGCCAGAAGGTCGGTTTTGAACTGACCCAAGACCAAAGGACCGGAAAATCATCAGCGGACAATTGAAGGTCCTCTGAAGGGATCGTCCCGGATCTGGCAACCGGACAGCCTTGTGTTGTGAACTTGGCGGGCGAGATGGATTTTAAGGCTCCCGCATTCCCGCCCCCTCATGTAAGGCACAGCCAAGAAATTCTCGGAGACAACATGAGTGAGTCCATCACCCTTGCGGAGCGCTTGTCGAAGGCTCTGCGGGATTCCGATACTCTCGACAGCTGGAACCAAATTGGTGAAGGCTACAAAAGCCTGCGCGGCGAGGTCGAAGGCACAATTGCGCAGCTGAAAAAAAGCCACGTTAATCCTGCCACAGTCGTCGTCGTTATGGCGGAGGTTAATGGCGGTCTGCTAATGATCCGCAGTAGTTTACCCGACGGTTACGGTAAACTAGCACTTCCAGGCGGCTATCAAGGTGCGAACGAGACGTGGCAAGAAGCTGGCGTACGAGAGGTTTTTGAAGAGACTGGGGTTGTATTGGATCCCAAGAAGTTGATGCTTCAGTCGGTGGAGACGATCGAAGGGAACATCAATCTTCTGTTCGCCTTTCACACGAAGAAGATTTCCTGGGGCGACTTTGCACCGGACAAGAACAAGGTGTTGTCGGTCCACATTCAGACCGAAGCAGTCGAATGTGCGTTCGAGACTCACACCCGACACCTGCGAAGGTACTTTTCGTATCTGCGAAGACTTGTGTCGGCGGCCGTTTAGTAGCACCGCGTCGACCGACCGAAAGAGGTCGGTGCTATGCATGAAGCTATTCGCTGTCCCACCGCAGGTTCGCTGAGCTAAGATCACATTACTCCTGCCAGACCGCCGGGTGCTTCAAGTATTACCAAATCGTTCCAGCATCCCTCGGATCTGCAAATTCTGCTCTTGCAGTTGCCTCGTCCGCAACCCCTTCAACCGTCTATTCTCATCGTCAAGCGAATCCAAATCGTCTACATGTGGCTCAGTGGTAGAGGCGATCGACCGTCGAATGGACAAATTACCCTGACCTGCAGCGGACTGTTTGGCATTTGCTTTTCGCCGTGGCTTCAATCTAGTTTTTGTCCGCGGTTTGGTAGACGCCACAGTCGATTGCAAAGCGTGATCGGCTCTCAAACCGACACCGTTTTCATTAGGACGGATCTCGCCGACCTCGGCCGGTGAGCCTAAAATGGAGCTGTTGTCCGATCCGCTCTGGTCGCTGAAGTGATTTTCAGGAGCCGAGTTTGGAGGCAAATCGCTCACCGCGTTTAAAGGCTCCGCCACTGGCTTTCGCTCGAACAGATGTGGCGCTTGCGATTCTGCCTCTCGCGCGATTGCTTCAAGATCAGTGTCATTCCAGATCGAACCCGGCCTGACGGTTGTCCGTTTGCGTCCGGATTTTAGTTCGACAACGAAATTTCGTCGCTGTGTCGTCATTATTATCCCATTCTTGAGATTGAGGAGCTGATTTAAAACCGCTCGAACCGCCGAAGCATTTCCTTGAGCTGGGTATTCTGCAAACGCAGCTTCTGAGCCAATTGAAGCCTTAGCTGCTTTATATCCCCGTCAAGGTTGGCCGCGTTATTGTGAAATGGATCCTCGTGCGACACCGGTTGGCCACCTTCAACTTTATTTGTGGCGATACTGCTTCGCGCGGCGACATCAATGGGGTGTTTCTTCGCGCCAGCCGGAGGTCGGGGCTGTGATATCTTGGGTGACTTAACGCGCGTCGCGCTGTTTCGTGCCAACTCGGAGGGACCCGTGATAAGTTGATTTGCCTCTTCATCACCCTTCTGCGCCGCCTCAGCATCGGCCAACGTTGTAGTTGGCGGTGCATTATCATATTTAGGGACGGGTGCAGTCGTCTCCGCCACCAGTTGAGTTGGCTGCCCCTCGCCTTGGCTGGAACTCGTTGGCACCAGCGTTTTTGCAGCTGGAATTTTCTGCGCTTCCCCTTTACCTTCCGCGGCCTTCGTGAAGCTATCGGTCGGATTTTCTTGAGTTTCGTCCGACCGTCCTCGCGACGCCAGTTGAACGAGGAAGTTCCATGGTGATTTCATAGCGTTTTAACCTTGGGCAATCGGACTGCTATGTCGACGCAACTTTGCAATCGAACTCACGACATGAGTCGGGGAATTTATTGTAGAAATGCGGCCACAAGGGATCAGCAAGACGACCCGTTTTGCCACGCGATTTAGTTGAGCCCTAGCCGCTTCCGAAGATCGGCATTTTCAGCACGTAGCTTTTCCGACAAAGACTTGCGAAGTCGTTTGTTTTCCTCTTCCAGCTGAAGTAGGTCAGCCATCTCTTTACCAGCAGCAGAAACTGCGATTGGCGGTTGCGCTGTCGTTTTGATCTTTGCGATGGGCTTAACGCCATCGTTTTTTGAACGCTTGCCACTAGCTGCAGCTGCGGCAACTGGCTCCTTTGCGTTCCCAGTCTGTTCTGCACTTTTCTTCCGAAAAGCCCGCGTCGACTTCACGGTCGTCGCAGGCGATGCTGGAACCGCTTCGGCCGCAACCTTCGAGCGTCGTTTTGCACGCTGCTTTTTGGGTGCGGGCGTTATTGGGGCGTCCGTCGTCAAAACTTCAGCGGTGGAACCTATATTGTTTTCGTCTGCCATCAGTAATCTCCATCATCGGCTAAGTATCTTTTCTTCTGTCTGAATGTCGGTGTCAACACGATCGTAATCGACAGCCAAATGTGTAATTGAGATCGATTTATTTAGCCCAACGATGTGCACGGATCGCGAGGATGGGCGAGCAACATGTCACACAATATGCGGTGGCAGGGTAGAACCGCCACAAGGCCGTAGACTAAGAAATGCGGCGCATCCCTAGCTCTCGAATAGAAGTCCCAGCAGCGCTGTAATAGGCTCTCTTGGCGTCATACATCTGGACGTCGGCTCTTCTTACGACCGCTTCTATAGGCTCCCCCTGGTCGCTCGTCGCGAAACCGCATGACATGCTGAGCGGCAGACTGGAGTAAAACTGATTGTTGATTTTTAGGAGTTCGTTGATCGTTTCGACCATGGCGTCCGCTGCCTTCGTGTCCGCGCCTGGCATGAGGACCGCGAACTCATCTCCGCCAATTCGACACGCGTGGTTTGGCAAAGACACCGCGCCATTCAAGATTTCCCCAAAACGTCGCAATAACGAGTCGCCCGCATCATGACCTAAAAGATCATTGGCTCCCTTCAGGCCATTGAGATCAATCACGATTGCCGAAACAGGTCGCAACGATTTTCGCTCCAGTCGATTGAGTTCCTCGGCATAGAAGGCACGGTTAAACAATTTCGTCAGGACGTCGTGCTTTCCGAGGTATTCGAGATAAGCCTCTGCTTTCTTGCGAGCCGTAATGTCGGCTAGTGCGACCTGCACCCGTGACCAGTCCGCCTCGTGACCCGGGAAAACCGAGAAATGCAGGAGGATGTGGCGCACGGACCCATCGAGCGCGTAATTGATGACTTCGCGATGATGATGGAGATTTCCGTTCCAAAGCTCCATGAGCTGCTCTCGAAAAGGCTTCTCCATTTCATCACGGAAGATGTCGCTCAGGCGTTGAAGGAGCGTGGTTCGATCTACTGCGCCGAAAAGGTCAAGCGTGGCTTGGTTCACTTCGAGGACACGAATTTCGCTCATGCATTGCCTCACGAATTCGGGGTGGACGTCCATGAACGTCCGAAAATCGGTGATGCCTCTCCGCTGTATATCCTCGATCAAAAGCTTGATCTGGCTGAAATCCTCGATCCAGAGCGAAACCGGCGAGTGTTCAAAGATACCTTCTGCCTGGCGTCGTTGTTCAAGTTCGGCACGCCGGGCATCTTCTCGCGCGGTGATGTCTTCGGTCGTCAATAGCAGTCGGCCGAGGGTCGCCTCATAACCAGGCAATACGGTTCCGCGCAGCTGAATATCGAGCCGTTTTCCGGTTATCGTGTAATTCACGGTCGTGCTGGAAAACGAAATCTCGCCATCAAATAGTTGTGCGAGTTCAATGATATGAGTGTCCAGCATCTCGTCGCGGAATACGGTCGAGGCATTGGCGCGAAGCTCTTCAACGTTAGTGGCTTCGAATACCTCAAGCGTCTTTCTGTTCGCGTCCAGGATCTTAATGCGTTGCGAACACTCAGCCACTCGCCCTGCGTCCCCTCGAAGGAAGGTGCGGATATCGCTCACGCCTTGAGAACGCCATTGCTCGAACAGCACCTTAACGTCGCTGAAATCCTCAATCCACAACGGAATGGGCGCAAGATCGAACAGAACGGAATCTGGCACAGACGTCATTGAGCACCCTGAGAGTTAAATAAAGTGACGTGGTACTTTTACGGGGTCCAGATTAACGAACGGTAGTGCCCCCACCCTCTATGCCCGCATCGCTCCTTTGGGACGGATACCCCCCGGCGGGGTTACCTCGCTACCAGAAACCGCATTGGCCCACCCGCTTGGTGGAATTGGCATTGCTTTCACCAAGGACCGACAAATGAATTTACCTCCTAATACAATCATCGCAGTTGCTGATGCGAAAAGCTCCAGAACGATGGCGACGCTGCGAGCGTCAAGCTGACGGCACTGCCCCCGCAGAAATCGATAGTTCAAAAATTTCTTCCGGCGCCCGTCATTCAAGTAGCTCGGCGAACCCGGACGACAGCCAGCAGGACGACGATGGCTTCGGCTCCGGCGTCACTGATATGCTGAATAAGCAGGTGCTCGATGGCAAGATCAAAAGCCTCGTTATTGTCGCCGCGCCGCGTACGCTCGGGGAAATGCGCAAAGGCTACCGGACGATCTGATGAGGTGCGCTAACGCAAAACAAATAGCGCCCACCTAATCTATGGCAGCATTGTTAAACATCAGTAAAGACGGGGAAAACGCGCTAGCAACTTGAAAGCAAAAAGCATCGCTATGAACGGGCGGCTCGCTTGGAACATTGTTTCACGCCAATCGCAAGCCGCCCGTCCGCAATCTTCTATGCCCGGAACAGGCGCCTCAAGTTGGCAGAAACACTGTCACGAAATACCAAGAGAACGTCACGAATTACTGCCACGTGGGTAACGATCCAGTTGAACCAGCGGTAGCTCAATAATTGTGCTCGGCCAGCGTGGTAGATGCGTTCCACGAGAACAAATGTCATTAGGTGGGCGAAGACCAAAAGACCGATCCCGCTAACCACATGCCCCTGCGCAATGATGATCAATGAGATGATCTTCAGCGGCTCCGCGATGGCAAACGGAACGGCGAACAGAACCAGGACCGCCCAACGTGGCAGGCGACCAACCAGGACTTCGAACGCTTCCGTTACACGCCAGGATGTTATCCATGCCACTACCGGCCGATAAAGCGGTCGGGCGACCCAGTCGATCAGCAGAAAGATCGCCACAGCGACCCGTGGCAGTAGAAACAGGAGGTTCCTGATAGGCCGGTTTATGTTCAACTGTGTCGAACCCTCCAATGTTCAGAAGGATCCGACAACGTTGTTCGCACAAGCGCCTAGCAGGGCCTTATCCGCGCTTTGAAACACATTGGGGCCGGGGGCATGCTCGGCAAGGTGCCGCACATTTGGTGAACTACCGACAAGCATATGAGTGGGCGGAGGAGTTCCAGAAGCTTCGGTCGGCAGGTTTGGTTGCCCACGGTGTCCATAACTCTGCGGACGAGCGATCAGTTGATTTCCAGCTACGACGGCCTTGCCCAACGTTGCTGCCTTCGCTGTCCTTCTGCACGACGCGAGTATCATAATCTTGACGATCTTCTCGCATTTCGTTGAGCTTTGGCATGGCGCACTCCGACTTCGATCGACCATCAATGCCGCTTATTCCAGCGGCTCCATGGGACTTAACCATTTGTTAATGTTTGAATTATGGCGTGACGCCAACAGCTTCATGCTCAGCTTCCTCATTCCAAAGTGATGGCGATCGCCCAACTACAGCGAGGATGGCGTTTTGGCGGTTCAGTCACTAGCGGCGCTAGATCAGCTTGTTTGATGAGGGAGAGCGTTGGGCTAAGGTGTATGCAAGCGCTTCAAAGGTTCAGGGAATAGACAGGGCTTAGATACATTGTTTCAATCGGCACTACGCTCGCTGCCAGTCGTGCATACGCCCTCACACTAGGGTAGATTTTTGGTTTTGAAATGTGGAGGTCGGGCAGAACATTGCCGCTTTGAAGTGCAATAATCGCATGTGGAACCCTACGCTCGATCGACATTCTTAGGCCGGACTTTGTTGTCTATTAATCTCATCCACATTTTTGCGAAGAAATGCTAGATGCATATGCTACCCAGACTTGCGTTTGACTTGGGGGAATTTATGACGAGCGACCAATTAGCCATCGGAATGAATTTTGGACTCCCAACCATCGCCGTCCTCTTGCTGGTCTTCGTATATATTGCTGTGAGGGAGAACCAAAAACGCCGTCGCTTGGAGCGGACGCTCCAGGAAACGTCGTCGGCGCTCGCCGAAAGTCGCGCCGCAGCAGCGCAAGCGGCGAAAATGGGTCAACAATTCGAGGGAGAGCGAAACGCACTTGCTGCCGGTCTGGTTGAACTCGAAGAACGTTTCCAGCCGGTTGTCGACTTGGACAAAGAAGCTGCACTGGTCCAGGTTCGGATCGACGAGACGACGGCAGCTCTCTCCGAACTTCGCGCTTCTTATTCGGATAAGAGGACGCTCTACGACCGGCTGCTGAACGAAGTGGCCGTCTTCGATGATCGTCTGGCCTTCGCTGAGATGGGGGTCTACGAGCCTCATTTTGATTATACCGATAGCGAAGCCTTCAAAGAAAGCATTGAAGCCTCCAGAATTATCCAGAAGGGTATGGTTTCCAGCAAGACCGCGGTCGTAAGCCAGATAGCGTGGACACTGGACGGCAGCACCGCCAAAGGTCAGATCATGACCAATCGCAATGTCAAACTGAGCCTCAGGGCTTTTAACAGCGAATGTGACGCCGCCATTGCTAACGCCCGATGGAACAACGTCAACGCGTTGGAGAAGCGCATTGTGAATGCGTTTACGCAGGTCAACAAACTTAACGAGTCCAACCGCATTAACGTAACCGAGTCCTATTTGAAGCTGAAGCTACAAGAACTACATCTGACCCACGAATATAAAGAGAAGATTAAGTCGGAGCGAGACGAACGGGCCGAGCTCGTCCGGGCGCAGAAAGAAGAACAGAAGCTCATTCGTGATATGGAGCGAGCTGAGGAGGATGAAGCCAAATATCAGCGCCTCCTCGACAAGGCGCGTCTCGAGGCTGAAAGAGCAGTCGGTCCGAAACTAGAGGCGTTCAACGCCCAGATAGCGATGCTTGAGCGAGATCTGGCCGACGCTCAAGCCAAGGTAGAGCGAGCACAAGCTATGGCTGAGAAAACGCGGTCGGGTTATGTGTACATCA
Source organism: Arminella tubonensis (assembly GCF_003240585.1). Classification (GTDB taxonomy): domain Bacteria; phylum Pseudomonadota; class Alphaproteobacteria; order Rhizobiales; family Rhizobiaceae; genus Rhizobium; species Rhizobium tubonense. Next base: position 36,177 of record NZ_PCDP01000076.1, on the reverse strand, counting down.
TCTCTAACGTGGGTTCGTTTGGAGAGGATGTTGTAAAAATAGGCCTGACGCGACGACTGGATCCGTCTGATCGGGTTCGAGAGCTTGGCGACGCCAGCGTGCCGTTCATATTTGATACGCACGCCATTATTTACAGCGACAATGCGCCGACGTTGGAGCGGGCCCTACACAATGAATTCGAGGCGGTACGGGTGAACGCGAGAAACTACCGGAAAGAGTTCTTCCGAGCCCGTCTCGACGACGTTGAAGCTGCCGTAAAGCGGTTGGCGCCCGACGCGCCATTCTTCAAAGACATCGAGGCTCAGGACTATCGGGAAACGCTAGCAAAACGAAATGCCGCTCTCGCCAGTTTGGAGTTTGAGCGCGAGATGAGGTTGCCGGTCGCAATATGATGCGCAATCAAGGTGCGATACCTGCTTTAGTTCGATCATAATTTTTGCCCATACGGAAATTATGGATATTGAACCGAAGAACATTCAGGTCGTCGACCGTGAAGTTGGTGCCCGCGTCCGCATACGTCGGAAGCTGATGGGGATGAGCCAGACTTGCAGACCGAATCGGTGTTACGTTCCGGCAAGTCCAAAAATACGAAAAAGGCACCAACCGAATAGGCTCCAGTCGATTCCATCAAATCGCGATGGCGTTGGGTGTGCAGGTGGCAACTCTATTTGGCGACGACGATGGAACTGCCCTAACTAGCTCTGGTAAGTTTGGGTCAGAAGATTTTGCCATTTCCAAAGAAGGCATCTATCTGAACAAGGCGTTCCTGAAGATCAAAGATGCTGGTGTCCGCAGTGCGGTTATCGGGCTCCTGGTGGCGCTTGGCAAAGCCTCCTAGCGGCAATCACAAACCAGTTTGTCCGCCAGCGCTATAGGCTTAGCGCTCTATTTCGTGGAGAAGCCACATGCCTACCCGTCCGCATCCCCGCTATCAGCGCCGCCATAAATATCGAGCAGCAGCTCCGGATTGGACCCCTCGCCGCGGAGCTCTTCAAGAACCTGTTCAAGGATACGGCCGTATTTTGCCAGCGGCCTAGCCCGATCCCTTTGCCGCAGATCTAGGATCGTTTTTTCGACACTCTTCACCAATACATCAGCTACAGGATCTTGGCCCTCCACCAGCGCGAATGGCTCAACGACGCGCCATCGTAGTAAACCGACCAGAAGCATCGGGGCGTACTGGAAACGAGTGTAAGTTGAGCCGAGATTATCCTTGAACTCAAAAAGCGCTCGTTTAGCTATCCGCTCCACGTCTTTGCGGGTCAAAAGTCGAGGAGCAGTTTCCGACCGCGACAGAAGAAACGCCATTGCGGCCGTTTCCTTCTGCCACTTCCATTCATCAATTGGCTTCCCGAGCACTTTATGGATAGCCTGGAGCTCGAAGTTCCGATCGCTGGCGATACGTCCGAGCCCCTGGTAAGCGAGCTTCCAGTGTGGGCCTTGGCGGAAGATCGGATGTCCCCGGACTTCCTTGTCCCACGCTTCGAGCAACCAACCCGACACCTCGGCAGGGCACCGTCGAAATTGCCAGGTCAGAAAGCGTATAGATTGCGTGCCTGTTCCCCTGCCCTGCAACCCCTGCCGGACGTCCTCGAGTGCTCTCTCAACAAGGCGGTCAAGCCGAGAGACGGATGTCGCATCCACTTCAGATGGTATCAATCCTTCACTCGAAATCGCGCACTTCCCGCCTGGGCGAGCAGCGAGCCGGTTTGCCAACGACATCCAATCGACAACGGCACGATCGACGTTCTTTTCTAGTAAAGTAGCAAGCCCGTCGCCACGCGGGCTATCATTCCAAGCGTCGATGCCGCACGCGAGCACTAGACGGCCAGGAATTGTCGGCGCTGGCTTCTTGAAGCCTTCGAGCAATTCGTCCCAATGTTGATCCAGTTCAGTAGCGCCATCCCAGTCAACTTGGAACTGGTGGCCAAGCTTCGGCGAATGGACGAGTATTTTTGCGCGTCCTGAAGCCGGGCTCTGTTCAACCCAAAGCTCAACGGGAGTGGTTTGATCGACTTTGACGCCGATGTTGACCTCGGCCTTGCGTGGATATTCGGCCGTTTCCTTGTTGAGGAAAATTGAAAACCGGTCCTGCCCAGCTTGGATTGCCAAGCGAGCAGGCGTCGGGCTTCTGTACACCTCGCCCGCAGGAAGGGTTTCGTCCGAAGCGACGAGATCGAAATTCTCGGCGCCATCCCGTCGTTGCACGATTGTCGATATCTGCGGCAAAAAATCGAAATATATCGGATCACGTTTGCTAAGCCGTCTCGCGGCGTGCAGCGCTCCTTCAGCCACCGAATTTCCGTTCAGGAGATAGACAGCCCGCCCAGCACTTTTTGAAACGGCCGAATGCAACGCCTCTCTAACGGTTCCTTGCGAAAGGGTCTCCAGCAGGAGAATATCACAACCCAATAGATCGATGCTGAAGCTCGGCGGATCCGAAATATTGCTTATGTTTAGTGACGCTTGCGGATTCAGGATTTCCCAGTCACCGTTGGTCTTCCGAACAACTTCGGGTTGCGCTGAAATGCCAAGAGCGAGGCGACCATTCGCACGCGCCCAATTCAGATGATCAGTCCGATCGTTAGAAGATGCGGCGACCACTGCCTCTCTCGCACGCTCCGCCAAGCTGTGGTAACCCCACTCCGATTTGACCAACTTTCCAACTGATTTTCGCTCGGGCGCTAATACTGTGTCGCCATAGTTCCGTTCGCGCCGGATACGAAGCCGCTGAATGGTGAGACCGTCTGCTACGTGGGAGATCACTCCCACGATTTGCCCCTCAGCAATAGTGCCATCCTCGATGGCGGAGAGGGTCGCGAGGACCGATCTCCAAACCAGAAGCGGCGTTGCAATCTTGGCCTTTCGCAAAGCGGTCAGAAGACGCTCTTGGAGCAACTCGCTGGTATCCGCATGGTCATCCAAGCTGGCGATCCCGAATCCTGCCAACGTCGACATTCCCTTCAATGCCGCCGTCAGATGCACGACCGCCGGATTGCCGGTCAACAGATCGGCTATCCTAAAGCGTTTTTCCGAGGACCCGATCGTTCCCCAACCTGCGCCAAGTCCGTGGGGTGCAATCGTAGCCTGGGCGCCGCCAACAAGACCTTCGTCTGCCTTTGCACCCGTCTGGACCACGACGCCGAAAATGCCGCCCTCGACGATCGCCAAGGGTACCTCTTTTTCATCACCATCAGGAAGAATAACCCAGTTCCGGGCTGCGGTGTCCCGCCATCCGTTAAGATCGTAGCCACAGAGCTTCTTCATGGTGTGTTCGCGTAGATTTCACTGCGAGCGAACGTCCGGATAGCGTCTAGTCCCTTCCGCAATCCATCGCCGGAAGCCTCAAGCGCAATCCCGTCAACTCGTGTTCTGGCTCCACGTGCTAGGCAGGATTCGAATATCCCGTGTGATGGCGTAAGGATCAGGCCGTTTCGCAAGACCTCTGTCTGAGTGAAAGACTGGATCTCAAGCAGGCGCTCGTTCGCCCGCATGACCGCATCTCCGAGGTCCAGCCGAGTCATCGAGTGAGGAGTCCAAACTGCGACGCGTCGCGGCAAACCTCCCTTGTTGATGTCCGATATTCGCAATGAAACATGCGCACGGCTCAGGGCAAGCAACCGGCCCGGAGTTTCCGGTCGAGACTGCACCTCAACGATGCGGCCGATATCTTTCAGCCAAAATACCGCAATTGGACGATCCTGCTCAAACCATCGGCCAACGGAAGCTTCGGAGCGCCAGACAATAGGCGACTGAGCAACGAGCTCTGCTTCTTCTAATTCACTCAATGCAAGCACAACGGCGAGAACCGAAAAGTCTGTCCATGTCTCCGCTTGCCATGCCCACAGGTCGTCGAGGACCTTGTCCTCCTCAAGGAGACGGCGCCACGCTTCATAGATGGCGTTGTAACTGTGATCCTGCATGAGGACGTAATTCGGGATAACTCCCGCCTCCGCGGTACTGACCTCGAGATCTGCCAGCATTTGGGCAAAGGTTTTACAAAAGCGCCCGAAATGCTCAACTTGCGCGTAGCGGCGGCTGGTCTTGGCACGCGGATGCTCCTGCATCCATTCGCGAGCAACTTGGAATGCTAGCTTACAATAGGAGTGAAGTACCCTGTTCTCCGGGGTGTCGAAGTTTTCACGTCGAACCGTTGCCAAGATACGTTGGCTCGTCCCCGCCCTCTCCGCGGTGGTCCGTCCAGGCTGGCGAACCAGCCATCGCATAGAAGCGCGATCCATTTCCTGAACGCGATCAAGGGAGGTCAGCTCACGCGTGCGGCGGAGAACGCGTCTAATCCTTGGCTCCAAAGCTTTTAGCTGGGGAAGCACGTCCTGCGCCTGGCGAACGATCTCGGCCATTCGCGGGTCTTCTTCATTTTCTGCACGCTCCCAGGATTCGCGCAGCCGTGGCCAAAGGTGAAGCGGATCGTCAAGCGCTTCTCCAAGCTCTTGTACTCTTGCGAGTACCTCGTTCATTCGGCGGAGAAGTTCCCTCGCCGCCAGCTCTTCAGATGTCTCATGCTCCTTCACGCCACGGGGACGGACTGGAAATCCAATCCGATCTGGGCGCTGAGCATTTGCCGTCTTTGGATAGGGATGAAGGATGAACTCGATCGGTCCATCGTTTAGGTGAGCCGACATGAGCCGTACGTGGCCGCCGTTTTTGGGGGCCTCGCCGCGAACCTCGCTGACCAAGCAATCACTCGGTCCGAAGCTCGCGTTGGCAATAGCTCTGCGGTCCCATGGCCTACCGAGATGGAGCATTACCGCGCGACCCCATTCCAAACGAACTGTCCAGAGCCCTCCTTCGCCGAACGGATCGAATCTTCGATGGCCTTCGCAAGGTGATCATCTTGCAACTTTTCACCTACGAAGCTCATCAGTTCGGAAAACGCATGATCATTGCCATCCTCGACCTCGATACCGCGAAGCTTCGGCAACAGACGCATCTCGACTTGATCAGCAAGTGGCACGCGGAAATCCTGGGCACCTTCAAACCAGGAATAGTTTGCGACATAGGCCTTCATTGCGCGACCGAGACGATGACCGAATGGCCGTTTGAACCCTTTCATCAGACCCACCATACGGTCCACGCTATCGGTGACCAGACGATCGTTCTCAACGGTAGATACTGGGCGCACCCAAGAGCGCCAACGATCTGCTGACAAGGACTCAGGTTCCGCGATATTGCCATTCTGAGGCGTCGTACGTATGGTTTTCGGCGCGGAGAAACGCAGAACATTGGCGCGGTCGACGACCTTGTCAGACAGGGACTGCGTGCTCTCGTCCTCGTTCATCGTTCCTGCGAACAGCAGATTGTATCCCGGGAAGATACGTGGAGCGTCCATGCCACGCGGCATTGGAATTTCAAGCTCGATTTCAGCATCTTTCCTCAAGGACTTGTCACTAACATTGTTGAACGGCGGTCTGCTCTCGAGTCGGCTCAGGAAGTCAGAGAAGTAATATTCGACGCGTGCGAGGTTCATTTCGTCCAAGAGGATCATCAGCATCTGATCCGCGAACTCGGTCTTCGGATTGTTGAGAACATCAAGGTTGTATAGAGCTCGCGCCATATCAGTCGGGCGATATCGCTTTTCGATGTAGTTATAGAAGCCCATCAGATCTTGTGGGCTGTCCCAACGAGGCTGGACTGGTACCTGCAGGAAGCCGATGCCCATACCGGCAGCATACTGTCGTGGGAGCTGACTTTTGCCTGTACCCGAGATCCCAGCAAGAACTGCCATCTGGGTCGTGTCGTTGGTTTTCATGGCCGTATGGAAGGCGTAGACGATACGACGATCATAGTGCAGCCCACTCTGATCCAATCGCTGTAGAACGCGCTTAATCGCATCGCCCTCGTTTTCAGCAGCCCGATGTGTCCAGCCACGCATATGGACCAGCACCGGCGGCACGGAGGTCAACTCCTTAAGGCGCTCCGCCACGGCTTCCTCGCGGCTAGGAGCATCCTTGCCTCCTTCTTCGGCGACAGTGTCCTCCATCCGCGCGAGCTGCGCCATAAGGGAGGAACGGCGGTCTTCCAGGGTCGTGATCGCACTCTCTACCGAGCGCGACCGCTCCTCCGCGGCGGCAATCCTTGCTGCTGTTTGAGTAAAATCGGAGTGCGCGGTTGCGGTCGCCTGGCGCTCTGCAGTGAGATTTTCCCTGACCTGGGCAAGTTCCGCTGACGCTGCTTGCTGAAGCCCCTCCGTCCGCGCAATATCGCGGCCTAACTCGTGGGATAGTGCCTCGAGTCGTTGAACGCGCTCTTGAGCTTCGCTGAGTTCCGTCGCTTCTGATCGCATCTCGGCAATCTTAGCCTCAAGGGCGGCCTGCTCTCGTTTCATCTCGTCGTTGAGCGCAAACAGGCGTTCTGCTGCAGCAAGGCGATCGTGTACGGCATCGAGATCAGCGCGAGCCGAGGCAAGCTCTGCATCGATCGCTTGTTTATGGATGATCTCAGCCTCGATCTCCTCCCGCAGCGCCCGAATTTCATTCCGACGTTCGTCCTTTTGAAGCCACTCGGCGTTCAGTTCGTCTAGCTGACGTTTGGTGGCGTCATAGTCGGCTTGCACATCAGCAATGTTTGCGAGAGCCTTTCGTCGCTCTCCGAGTTCGTTGTCGATATCGCTCAGCGCCATGCGCTTATCGTCGAGCGCGGTCTGTAGAGATTCCAAAGATCGCATGGGGCCTGCTGCGGTCACCGCGCGATCGTGGAGGATCGCAAAGCCAGTTTGTACCGCGATCAAAGAGAGAACGGCCAGCGCGGCGAAAAGGAGGATCAAGATATTTCCGGTCAGCATATCGAGACTTTCATATTAAGGCTTATCGGGCTGGGTCGTCGCGCTCGGCTGGCTATCTGCCGTTGACTGGACGAGTCCTTGCTGCACGGGCGTTGACTGGAGGGGTACTGGCTGGACGGGTGCGGCTTTGATGGGCTCAGCCTGCTTAGCCTCGGACAAGGACGCGATCTCCTGAACCAGTGCCCCTTTTCGACCATTCAGATCCGCCAGCTCAGCCTTTATCGAATTCAGGTCGCTCTGCCTGAGCTCAAGCTCTTTCGCTAACTCCATATGGCGGCTCGTGAGTTCAGCAACTACTTTATCAAGTGCAATCTTCTCTGAAGCCGTTCGATCGGTGTCAGCTTTGTCGATGGCAGTTTTGGCCTTTGCGGCCTGCAAACCCGCTAACTCAGTCTTAACTGAATCCCGCTGGGTTGAAATGGTCGCGAACTCCGCCTGCATGTCACTCAGTTGAGCTTTTAGGACAGGTAACGCCTTCTCAGCTTCTGCGACGGCGTCCTGCGCAGCTTTACCTCTGCCTTCCGCCGTCGCGACCTCCCCTCGAGTACGTTCTGCCGCGGAGGTCAGGCTTTCCAAATCTCCGGTCAAAGATGCCTTCTTAGTCTCAAGAGCACTGACCTCCTTGGCAAGGTCAGCCCGGTTGCTCTCCAGCTGCGTCGCGTCGGCTACTGTTTTAGCGGTGGCAAGTTTAGCCTTCGCGGCCTGTTCCTGCAGCTTTGCGATGTCGTCATTAATGTCTTGTGACGCGCGTTGCTTTTCAGCCAGATCTTTCGTCATTTTGGTGATCTGACCAGCCAAGGTCGTTTGACGTGCGTCGAGATCCGCAACTTTGCGTTGCTTTTCGTCGAGATCGTCGATCTGGCTATTCAGCCTGGCGATCTCCGCCTCCTTATCGTGACGGGTCTTCTCTAGGGCTGTCAACGCGTCAACCGCGGCACGCTTTTGGTCTTCTGCCTGCGCGACGTCGTCGTTCGTTTGGTCGAACTTGGACTGATTGGCAACGATCCTCTTGTTCAGATCGACGCTTTGCGACTGTAGGCTCGCTAGAGATTTTCCTGCAAGTGCCGCCGCAGCGATCGTGTCGGCAGCGGCCTTGGCTTGCGCCTCGCCCGCCCGAAGCTTGTCCGCCCCGTCGGACAGTGATGCGGTTTGCTGTTTGACCTCCGCACCAAGACGATCCCGTTCTGCAGTCAGGTTTGAGATGGTTTTGCGAATGCCATCAGCGTCGACGCTATGCTGGGAGATTTCCGACAGAATAGAATCTCGTCGACCAAGCGCTTCCACGCGTTCGTTATTGAAGCGCTGGATGTCCGATCTCATCGTACCGTATTCACGCTCCAAAGCGTCAACCTGGACAAGTGTGACGCCTATCGCGGCGGCCGAAAGTAGGCCGAGGGTCAAAGCGATGTAGGTAAATCGCCGCGATTTACGAAAGTTGTTCTGCGACGCGTTCAATGCATTTCTCCAAGTCTTTTTCCAGTTCGTCCACCCAAAAGCGCTGGACCTTCCAGCCAAGGGACTTCAATTGATGATCACGCCAATAATCGGCGAGCTTCCTTTTTCCGTCCGTGTCCGCATGCCAGTGGCGACCGTCGACCTCCAGATCGAGCTTGATGTCGCCGCTTCCGAACAGCGCGAAATCAAGACGACGTCCCGCAATTTCGAACTGTGGAATTGGGTTGAGACCGCGCTTTCTGAGCGCTGCATCAACGATCCGCTCCCAATTACTGTCAAAGGTGCCCTCGCCCACGCGCCCCTTCGGCTCCGTCGCTGCGGCGGCCAGTCGTTGCAGGCTTCCAACTTTACCCGACCTCGCATACGCAAGGTCGCCGAATACATAAGCGACCGCTCTTGCCCGGCTGATCGCAACATTGAGGCGGCGCCAGTCCCTTTGCACGAACGTGACCGCACTTGTGGCGCTGGAATACCCCAAACAAGGAGAGAACAGAATAAGGTCCCTCTCCTGCCCCTGGAAGCTATCAACGGTTCCAACACGAAGCTCCGCCTTTTCGCGAAGCTCCTTTCCTATCTCTGCATAGATCACCTGTTCCAGAGCGTGAACTTGCGGTCTAAATGGGGCAATTACCCCAATCGATCCGGTATATGCCTGCTCATCAAGGAGCAGTCGTAGGTGTTTTGTGATCGCCGCGACCTCCGCACTGTTTACATTCGCGACCATTGGCGCGGTGGGCGAAGGGACGTCGTTCCATGCAATCCCGGGCTTCGACCCTTCCGGAACCTTCAACTTGTTTTGGTCCCCTGCTACGCGCAGTTGGCCACCGTAGAAGTGCTCATTAATGTAGCCGACGATATCGGCGGCGGAGCGGTATTGGTCTCGGAGCATGACCTTCGCCGCGCCCGGTGTGAGGTCTGCGAGATCGAAGAGTGATCGGCGACTCTGAGCGAAACGACCCATTTTGGATATTGGCAAGTCTTGCGCCTGCATTAGGTTGCGGTCGTGCGCGATCCCCAATTGGCTGATGAAAGACAGCTGTCGATTATCTCCCACGACGACGGCGCGTTTGGCGCGAGCGAAGATCGGGAGCGCAGAGGCGATATCGCATTGGCTTGCCTCGTCGAAAATCGCAAGATCAAACAAGCTCTCAGAAAGAGGCACCCGCCGTGCGGCTCCAAGGACGGAAACTAACCAAAGTGGGCGGTGGCCTACGACGTCTGCAGCGAGCGACTGGGGCAATGGACCCGAGCTTTGAGCAAGTTCGAGGTTGGCGAGTTCTTCACCCAGGCGCCGCCGATCGACTTCAGAAAGGTTGACTTTAGACGCAAGCACTTTCGGCAATAGCTCCCGAGCCAGTTCACCAATCTCAAAGGTAATCTCGACCGGATCGCCCTTGACTTCGATTCTTGCCAGTTCCGAACGCAGGTGGCTCAACCGCAGCTTCAATGTAGCGACTGTCGCAATGTCACCGACTACCTCGTTTGAGACCGTCTGTTTTTTTCGAAATCCGATGGCGCGAAACAAGGCATCAATCAGTCGGCTCAAGAAGGTCCCTGGCGTCGAAACGATCGGCAATTCGGGTTCAGCAACGGCGCCTTGCTGAGCTTCGATCCGTTCCAATAGCTCAGCGATGGCGCTGTGGAGCCGCGACTGCTCGTCGATTTGATCAAGGATTCGGGTCCGGTTTTGTGCAAGTGAGGACAGCTTTGACCGGACAACGAGATCGGGATCGGCAGCCCCTTTGGTGGGCTCACTGACCAATAGCCCGAGTATCTGATCAAACGATTGATCGATATCGCGTGCTGGATCCAGCGTCCTGACCAGAAACGGAGACTGAGGTGCGATGCCGCCAAGGCGGCTTTCTACAGCATCTAGTGCCTGATGGTTCTTTGATGCCACAAGCACACTGCCACCGTCGGCTAACACCGATGCTGCAATCGACACGATCGCCTGACTTTTGCCTGTGCCGGGGGGACCTGTCACCACGGTAAGGGGCGCGGCAAGAGAATGCCGCACGGCATCGATCTGTTCCTTGTTCAAATCGCCGGTGTTGATAACCGGGGTTGCCCTCACGGTCGCTGGCGACTTCAAGCCAAGGATCGGCGCAAGCGCTGTTAACGCAAGCCTTTCTGGAGCCCACGTAGCGATTGTATCAAGGTCGCGTACAGCCCCAGCCGTGAAAGTGCTGTCAGTCGGTAGGAAGAGAGCGGCGATATCATAGATACCAGCGGTCGCCGGATCGAGCTCGATTCGCATCTGTTGCCCAGAGATACTTCCACGGAAAGCGCCAGCAACAGCTTCCTTCAACCTCGATAGGAAGTCATCGCGGCGAAAGCCTAAGCCCTCCGCCTGCGTGAACACCTCTCGAAGACCAGATTCGTTCCAATTAGCACCCCGAGCAGATCCCTTGATCCAATCTGGGTTTACGACAATGTCGTCAGTGTCGATCGAAATCTCAAGATGCGCGGTGCTTCGTGTCCATTCAGCACTGATGAGCCCCACCGGCCAAACGACAGGCACTCCTTGCTTTTTCCCAATCGCTATCGGCCAGCCGACCGCAAGGGTTTGCTCGTTGGCCTCGCGCTTAACCAGCGCTTTTCGAAATTCGTCTGGCAAGTCTTCAAGTACGATCGAAATCGTAAGGATCTGCCCATCTTCTGGCGTCAGTGGTCCCATTCCGGTGAACAACTGCCACTGCACGGCATGTCGATCGTCGACTTGAGAAATGGCTCCACGTGGATCTGATCTCAGCGCAGAACGATAGTAACGCAATAGTGCGTTTGGGTCGAAATTGATGGCCGCCTCGGTCGCATCAACTTCGATCGCTTTTGCCGGTGAACTCTTAAAGGTCGCGTGAACTGGCAGCAGCAGTTTGTCATCCGCTTTGACATCGTCGGCTCCATTAACCGGCGACACCTGGATCGCTTGATTTCGAGCAGTGGCAATTGGGCGCCATCTGCCATCCCGGCCCTTGCTAACCTTGCCTGATGCGCTAAGGGCAGAGAGCTCCGCGTAGATCTCCGTGCGCCTGCGAGGATCAAAATCGACGTCGAGCAACGCAAAAAGTTCGTTAGTCGTCCGCCCTGTCGGAAAGGCCGATATTGTCCGCAACAGTACCGACATTGAATGTTATTGCCCCAACCGCGTGTTGATACGCAGCACATCGAAATGAAAAGTCCCCATACTCGAAATTGCAATTACGGTGACCTGTGTCAACTGGCTGCAACTCCAAATACCCAACCTTTTTTGGCCAGGCCGCCTTTCGCCAAGGAAATCAGATGGAGCGTGCTTTTCTCGTCACGGCTCGAACCCAACGCATCACGGACAGCGTCCTTGCTTTCTTCGGCGTGCAATTCTCGGCGCACGGCACGACATAGTGCCGGTAGGGGGCGCCAGAATTCCGAAGTCGCCGTGCACGAATGATAACAAATGAAGCGCGGGGCCACGGCGATCGATGAACAGATGGCAGGGTTTCCATCCACGCAACGAGCCAACCGATACGAAATCCCGGAGTGCTACTATTTCTATAGATTCCGCTTTTCGGAGCTACCGTAACCATTTGTTTTTGCAAGGCATCGTCAGGGTTGAATCGACCAATCCACTAACTTTTGAACGCGATCCACTAACTTCTCACACAAATTCGTTGACGTAAGTCGGAGCGCGATATTACGGAATTGGAAATAGTTTTCGGGAATCGTTTGGCGGAATGGGCAACCGCTTGGGGCGGAAGGTAAGCAACGATGGCGCTAGAGCCGGAAGCGGCTGTCACTCCATCAGACAGCAAGTTGCAAGCAGTGCGCGGACTCAGGATTGTCCGGGAGAATCGGCCAATGCTCCGAATTATTCGGAACACCCGAACTATCGACACCCAAACTTTGTCCGGGTTGGCCGAACAATATTTTCGAATATTGCTGCCTTATTCGGAATTTCCGAACCGCCAGGTATGCGGCCTGAATGGTAGGTCTCGGAGTGCGACGCCGCGGGTATCGTTGGTGGACACTTCCTGCCCCTCAAAATAAAAATGGGTCTGCGGAACATGAATAGCTGTCAGCCGACTGTCTTGGAGGAGTGAGCAAAACAACTATCCCGGGAGTTTACATCATAGACCGTTCGGTAACTTTCGGCGCCCTCACGAGTTTGCGTGTCCAGCACCGACCAATGGATTTTCTCGTTGGCGTCTCGTCGTCTTCTGCTGCAGGTGACAGCGATATGAATTCGGCGAGAACGGGAGGTGGGTCGTGGCCGCCGATTGTTAAAAGTTGCGCTGACCGCTTCTGCGGCCGATGCTCGTTTTTCTCCACTATAGATTTTGCTGCGATCAGATGTTTCTATTGCCATAAGGATCAACGTGTTGTTGAAATCTAGAGCTGTGGGGCAAGAATGAGTACGGGATGGGGAACTCGGTATGCATGCAAGCGAACTGTCATGGAATTTTAGACGCCTGCTGGCGATAAAGGGCGCATCGGATTGCAAGTGCTGAGCGTGACGAGCGAGAATGCCTTCATCCAAGAACCGGTAACGCTTTCTTACGAGGCCGATCTGCTGGGAAACATCCAGCAAGCGCTAGCAGGACTTCAAGGACTGGGGGTTATGGCGCTGGAGCTTATCCAGAATGCCGATGATGCCGGTGCGGCGCACCTTAGTTTCGACGTAACGGACTCAAGCCTTTTTGTTCGTAACAGCGGGCAGTTCTCAACATGTGGCCTGGCCAATCCCCGATGTCCGTGGGAGAGAGACGGCAATCCCAGCGGAGCGAAACGCTCGTGCAATTTTCACGCTATTTCGCGCATGGGAAGCCGAAATAAGATCCAAGTGTCTTCACAGATCGGCCGATTTGGTATCGGTTTCGTATCAGTCTATCAAATTACCGACTCCCCTGTGATCCGTTCCACGGGCGTGGAGATGCAACTGATTCCTATCGATGGAACCGGTATTACCCGCACTATCGCCCAGGTCCCAGGAACGGAGTTTGAATTGCGCTGGGCATTGACCCAGTCGGATACTCGGAAGGCGCTGAATGCGTCCCCTGCTCCATCCAATGTGGTTCCGTTGGCTGTGGAAGCAATTGGCGAGGTAATGAAGAACGGGCTGTTCTTTCTGCGAAATTTGAAGACGATCGATCTCTCCAATGAGGGGACCTTAATTCGCTCTGTGTCGATCACTCGCGACGCAGGAATTGTCACTTTGGATTTCTCACCCGATAACCAAATAGAGCGGTGGAAACTGTTCACGCACGATGCGTCAAACCTTGCTGCCGAACGAGGTATTTTCAAGGACTTTCCGACGCTTGGGGAACTCGATCGTTCTCCCGTGGTCAACGTTGCATTGCCTTTGCATGACGCTCCCATCGATGGGTTGCTCTACGCCTATCTGCCGACAGAGCAAACCTCAGGAATGCCTTTTCACATAAACGCAGATTTCTTTCCGCATCCGACCCGCCGGATGATTACTCTTACGGGCGAACAGCATGAGCGGTATTGGAATGAGCTTCTACTCGACACCGCAGCGACGACGATGGCCGAAAATTTCGAGGAAATCCGTGAGCTCCTTGGTGTCCAACGTCTATGGGCGTTAGTCGCTTCAGCTTTTGCCCGGAAAGATCAGACGTCGTTCGAGGCTTTCTGGATTGAATTAAAGACAGCGGCAGCGGCGTCGGCTTCCGTTCGAACCGTAGATGGACGCCTCTGTTTACCGGGCGATTGCTACTTGCCGGAGCAGCTTTCGCATGAGGATCAGGCAGCGATTGCGTCACTCGGAACGCCGCTAATTCATGACGAACTTCGGACCTATTGGTCCGTCCTTCAAGCATTGGGCGCCAGCCCGCTTCGACTGCCAGTCGTGGTTGCGACTTTGGAATCTGCCCACACGACGGGCTTGATACCTACCGACGTGTCAAATCTCGGGAGCCTCTGGAACGCTGTAGACACCATCCTGAAAAACTCGAAAACGAGACAGGATTTGCCACAGCTTTCCAAACGGCTGAGGTCGGTGCCTTTTATCCTGGATCAAGAAGGTACTCCAACCTGTATTGCAAACGTCTGGCGAACTGAGGGCGCAGTCTCAGCAGCGCTTATCGGTAGGTTTGTGCCTGATTGCCCGTTCGCAAACAGAGATCTCCTCGCGCGTTCCACGTTATCCGAGGAAGTGGATGTCTATGGCTTAGAAGAGTTCGCGGGGGATGTTGCTTCCGCAATTTCCGATAATGCGGCGGCGCTCGCAATCATCGGAGCTGACGCTGGCGATGTGCGCAGCTTCTACGAGCTCTTAACGTCGTTCAACATTCCTGCGGCGCTGACTATTAGGAAAACACTGGCCGGAGTTCCGTTTTTGAGGACAAGAACCGGGTTTGTCACGCCATCTCGGGGACAGATGCCAGGCGGCTTCGTAGATCCGATTGGTCATTTCGAGTTAATCGATACTGAGCTTATGACTGAAAGCATGCGATCTTTTGCGCGTGAGACGCTGAGAGTCGATGTCCTGAGTTTTCAGGAATATGTCGAGAAGCACCTTGAAGGTATTTTGAAAGCTGGACCGAGCCGCGAGCAGTACGTCTTGCTACTTTCCGAAATTCTCAAACACCAAGCAGATTTAAGCGTGGATGGCGGTCTTGACGCCCTCAGAGATCGTGCGTTCATCCGCACACGTGCCGGGACATTCGCTCGACCTTCCGATTGCTATTACTGGACGGCGCCACTTGACGCGTTGCTGGGAGCAGATCCTGCCTATTGGGTCGATGATGAATGGATGCCGCTAGGACGCCTATCGGGTCGGTTTCAAGATCTTTTGGAAGATCGCTTAGGAATGCGTCGTTTGCTTTCCGCGACGCACATCGTGGCACGTATCGAAGCCATCGCAACGAGCCAACCAATAGATACAATTGCAACCCAGACGCAGCCCATCGTACGTCACATTCTTGAGCGCTTTGCCAGGTTGTCGCCAACCGACAAGCTGACCTTGGAAAAACTAAGGAGCATCAGTTGGCTTCCGGGGTCGATAAATGGTGAGCGTGTGCAAGGGCAAAGATACTCACCGATTGGGCTCTACCGTGCCTTCCGTGCTCCTGGCTTTGCCTCGCAGGTTGCAATTGTGGACCTCCCCGCCCTTCGTGGTGGTGCACAACAAGGTAGAACTCTGATCGACTTTCTGGATTTTATCGGTCTGAAAGATGAGCCACCCACCGAAAAAATTGTCGCCCATCTCGAATATTGCATGGAGCACGAAGTTGCGGCGTCGGAACTGGTTTACGCCTTGCTTAGCGAACGGTCCGATGGACCCGATTCTTTATCTATCGATCGCTTAGTTGGCACCGCCTACATCTATGATCCCGAGTTGAAGCGCTATCTACGTAGTGACCAGGTATTCTGGTTGCCAACGTATTTTCAAGGATACTGGCATGCGCCAAGCTCTCGGATGCGCCAACGCGAGCGTCTGTACAGGAGGCTAGGAGTTGAGGATGCTCCCTCGGCGCGTAATTACGCAGCCCTTCTGTCGGAACTTTCAGCTAAGGCCGAGATATCAAGCCAGGACGCTCTGGTGCACGGACAGTGCCTGGCGTGGCTAGCGAACGCCCTTGATCGGGAAGATCCCGACGTACACCAGGCGTTGAAGACGCTCAGAAACGAACCGATGCTCATCAATCTTTTGGGTGGGCAAACTTTTGCAGATGAAGCAGCTTGGCTGGACTCACCGGTGCTCGCAGAGCCGTTTGGGAGCGAATTAAATCAACGCCTTGTTTCTCCGCCTCAGGTATCGCGCCTTGCTGCCGCTAGATTTTTTCGGGAACTCGGCGTCGTACGGCTATCCGATATCGCGCGAGAAGCGCTTAGCGAAGTGCCGAACAGCCGCGTCAATATTATCGCTACGGGACTCTTAAAGGAGCGCAGCGATCTTCTGTTGTGGCTTGGACCCAGCGCTGAGTTTCGTGAGAGATTGGGCGATATTCTTTCAAGCGTGAAGATCCACAATACCGAAACGCTTCAAGTCCACGTCGAGATAACTGAATTTGATCCACCGGTCCGGTCGCCTGCGAGTCCTGCGGCCGCCTTTTATGCTACGGAATCCTCAATCCTCTATGTTCGCAGCTCGTTTGGGGATCAGATTGATTGGCCAGCGGCCTTTCGAGCGCTTTTCGCACCTCTCGAACAACTTTCGTTTGGCGTCGATATGCCCCCTGTAATCATGACCGCCGCCTACGTGACTTCATTCGGAACGTGGCAGGATGCAGAGCGGTCTCTCCGGAATTCAAACTACCAAGAGCCCGAGGGAACGCACCAACCTATGCCGTTGACGGATGCGCTGACTGATGCAGATGAGGAGCTTGCAATATATGAGACCTTTGCCGAGGACGCACCACCCGAAAACGCTCCGCCGGTCGAGGCAGAAGAAAAGTCTGAGATCTCCTCCGATGCGGAAATTGTAATGGACGCCCTTGATCGAGAGGGAGCTTTTGGAAACCTCTCGGCGAAAACCACCGCAGAGGCCCCAGCCGAAAATGCCAATGATGACGACGAACCCTTTAAGTCTAAAAGTGATGACGGTATCTTCGGTCGTACTGAGATCGGTGTAACTGCGATCAAGCAGCAAGGCACCTTGTTCGGATCGGGCGGCAATAGTAACGGGTGGATCCCCAATTCCTCGCGGCGGCCATCGCCCACAGGTACAGAAAGACAAGAGCGCAAATCTCGAATGCTCTCATATGTCAATGCTGCTGCTCGGGAGGACGCACCAGCCTTTGACCAGATGCCGTCTAATGATTTATCCGATAGAATTGATGCAGCAGCGATCGAGGCCGTCCTAAAATATGAGCGCCAATGTGGCCGCAATCCGGTCGAGCAATCTCATAACAATCCAGGATTCGACATTATTTCCACCTCGGTCGAAGGCCCCACTCGGCGCCTAATTGAGGTCAAAGGATTGGAAGGTGCTTGGAACGAACGTGGTGTAAAACTATCGCACGTACAGTTTGCGATGGCGCAGCAATACCCCGGAGAATATTGGGTTTACGTGGTCGAGTTCTCACGCGATATCCAAAAGCATCAGGTCAGTGCGATAGCCAACCCCTTTTCAAAGGTCCTTGAATACTGGTTCGACCATGGATGGAGAGGCGTTACTGAGGAGCTTGCCTCGACCGCCGACCTAAACCTAAGAATCGGCGCCAGGGTTAAGCATGCGATCTGGCAGATCGGGACCATCGAGAAAATTGAAAAGCGTGGAAGTGTGACGTCGGTTGTCGTGAACTTTGGATTCCAGGGGAGAAAGTTCCTGCCTTACTCAACCGCGCTAGAATTTGTAGACTGAAATGGCAATTTGCATCCCACCGCTCGAGACAGCCTCTGCGGAGTCATCTGCTGAATTGCGTCTGTTTGCAGCGTTGGCGTCGCAGCTCAATGACGACTTTCTTGTCTTGCACTCCGTCGCTTGGATCGCCAAGCCAAAGGGCAATGGCCCACGTGATGGAGAAGTCGACTTCCTGATTTGTCATCCGCGTCGGGGCCTCTTGATAATCGAGGTCAAGGGTGGCCGCGTCGATCTGGACTATAGCACTCGCCGCTGGACCTCCACTGACCGCCACGGCGTTTTGCATGATATTAAGAACCCGTTTGATCAAGCGAAGCGAGGTAAATTTGGCATCTTAGAAAAGCTTGCAGAAGTTCCTCAATGGCGTCAGCTCAACATTGGACGCTTTCCTTTGGGGCACTCGGTGTTCTTGCCAGACGTTGACAACGCTTCGCAACTCGCAGGGCCAGACGCGCCAACCAAAATTATCGGAGACCGGCGCGATTTGGTTGATGTCGCACGATGGGTTGAAGAAGCTTACAGTTACTGGACAGAACCTGACGCAGGCCGACGGATAGCGCAACTCGGTCAGCCTGGCATTGAGGTTATTCGGCGGGTTTTTGCTCGTGTCGCCTCGACCCGAGCGCTAATTTCCGCTCGCCTCCACACTGAAGAGCAAGACCGCATATCATTTACTGAACGGCAGACATCGATCCTGGACCTTTTGTCTCGCCAAAGACGCGTCATGATTGCCGGTGGCGCCGGGACAGGGAAAACACTTATCGCCCGCGAGAAAGCCGTTCGTACAGCTGCCGGGGGATTGCGCACTCTACTCGTCTGCTACAATAGAGGACTTGCCGATCATCTTAGAGAGCAGTGTTCTGGTGTAGACGGTCTAGATGTCGCGACCTTCCACCAACTTTGCACTCGGTGGATTGAGAGAGCGAAGAACGAACTCAGACGTGATTTTTTAAGTGAGGTTCGCCGAGAATATCCGGCAGGAAATGAATTTGACAATCACCAACCCATTGCACTCGCGCACGCTGTGGACGCTTTAGGTCCCCGCTACGACGCGATAATTGTCGACGAAGGCCAGGACTTCGCGGATGATTTCTGGATGCCCCTAGAAATGATCATGACAGATCACTCAGGGGGGCTGTTTTACGTGTTCCTCGATGAAAACCAAGACATCTATAAGCGCTCTTCGTCGGTCCCTGTGGCGGGAGAGCCTATGGTGCTCGATAAGAATTGCAGGAATACCAGCTTTATTCACGATGCCGCATATCGTCATTATCGTGGGGCAAGTGTTCAGGCACCGCCGATCTCCGGCACCGCTGTTGAACTTCTGGCAGCGTCGGATCTGGGAAAGCAGGCCCGTGCCATTGCCTCTCTCGTAACCAGGCTTGTGGCGGAAGAAGGTGTGCCACCTCACGAAATTGGCATTCTACTTTGCAGCGCCCGAGATCGCGAAACCTTCGAAACGGTGTTAGCAGCCTCGACAATTCCAAAGGCGGCCAAATGGGGACGACTTGAGAGTTACGGTCCTGGATCAGTTACGGTCGACTCCGTAGCTCGGTTCAAGGGGCTTGAACGCTCCATTATCGTGCTCTGGGCTTTGGACAATTGTGATCCAGAACGGGATCGCGAGATCCTCTATGTTGGCATGTCCCGCGCTAAGTCTTTGCTCTACATCTGTGGGACAAAAGAAGGGTGCGAGAGGGCAATCGGATTGCGTAGCCGCTAGAACGGACTGACCTGCCATTCAACAGACAACGAATTCGCTGCACAGCTTCCTTGGGATTTCTGTGAAATGCCATCGCGTGCCGGTGGTCCCATGGAACACCCGACCATGACGCAAATGACTGAG
Organism: Arminella tubonensis; assembly: GCF_003240585.1. GTDB lineage: Bacteria > Pseudomonadota > Alphaproteobacteria > Rhizobiales > Rhizobiaceae > Rhizobium > Rhizobium tubonense. Next base: position 16,776 of record NZ_PCDP01000076.1, on the reverse strand, counting down.
GCGCTTTCGCCTCGTCGACTTTCGGATCGCACGATCCGAATTCTCATACATGTCCTCTTGTCGGACGACGGGAAGTCGTAGGCCACCACCCCAACCCGAGACCTTTGCTCGGAACAATGTCAGTGACAAAAACGTCCTCTTGGGGAGGATAGAGGGGCGTTATGCCCAACTTTTCGATTGCGGCATTCCAGCTTTTAGGAATGTAATCGTCAACGGCGGCGGCAGTCTTGAAGAAAGAACTCCCAACGAAAACCAGGAACGCGGCGACGGCCAAGGCCGCAATAGCCTTCGCTATCCGCGTCAACCAAGTCTTCCCTAGCCCTAATCGCTCTTCTAAGGATCTCGATGGTGCAATTGGAGCAGGGGTATTAGCATTTGCCATAGGCGCTCGCTGTTGAAACTCACGACAACACGCCCTGGGGCTTTGGTTCTCTGCACATTTAGCTTTAACTTGCGCTGAGTTACGACCTTATCGCCCGCATCTGCTGTAACACGGCGTCCGCGACTGCAGCCATTGCTAACGTCCTGTTGTTGACCGCGTCAGGCCCAGAGATAAGGAGCTTTTCAACCGATGGGTTGGTAATGAACTCCGCCTCAATATAGGCGGCCCTGCAGGGGTCGCGACGCTCGTCATTGCCAAGGTTGTGATCATTCAACACCCCGAATCCAGGTAAACTTGGATTACCCTGGTTATCGGGCTTAATCCCTCGATCCCTCGCGCCGCTATCCAGCGCCTTTAATTGCTTAAACAATGCTGTCTGTACTGCCTGCGCGAACGTCATATCGTCCTGAAGGTTTATATTGCCGTTTTCCTTTGCCCGATAATAAGTCTCAGTTCCCCGGGCACTCCCACTTTGACTGCCGTTAAAATGCAGGCACAGGAAAAGCTTAGCCTTGTGATCGAAGGCGAACCTAGCTCGCTCTTTGCCCGGGAGGTTCTTATCCGTCTCGCGCGTCATCACGACCTTGAGACGCTCGCTTCGCTGAGCTCGCGCGTAAATTTGGTCACGCAATATAAGCGAAAAGTCGAGCGCGAGCTTCTTTTCCTTCACACCGCTCACCGATATCGCATGGTTCGCATCGCTTCCTGGCAAATTTTGAATACCACCATGACCAGGATCAATCACTATTACACCAAGATCATCGCCGCGTCCGTCGTCGTTCTCCTGATCGCCGTGAGGACCGTCGGCTCGCGCCCGAACCGCCTGTTCTAAAAGCGATGTTGCTTCGGGCAAAAGACTTATCACCTTGTCCGCGTAACTCTCGTCACCAGCGTAGATCGGTCCAATGAATTTGATGAATTCTTCCGGTGTTGAAACATTCGCCTCCCAGCCTGAGTATGGAGAGCGATTAAGAAAGACCCAGTAACCGGTGATGAAGTTCTCGATGGTGGCAAATTTGCAGTAAAAATCCGCGCCATCATGCGCTTCATATTGAATGCGCGTAGCAAAGCCCGCCATCTCTTTCCGCCACTTTAAGCCACCGAAGTTGTAGTGCTTAACCGAAAGTTCGGATGTAGCCCGACCACTTTCAAGCATCCATTGGGCTAATACGATCCCCCGCAATTGAGGATGCCTCAAATCATCATCGCTAAATATGGTTACCAGTCGCTTCAGAAGTTCGTTCGCAGCCATTTCGCCCCCCTCCAGCAAAAATATGCCAACCCGCCAACCAGCGGGGCATCTTACCCCAAATCGCGATCTACTTATCCGTTTCCCCCAAGGCGAAGCGGATCCCACCAATCTGACATTACATGATACATGCAAATTCTAACACGTTTTGATTGATTTCGAGAGCGAGGATTTTCTAATGGCAGTAGTAATAATTGGTTATATTTGAGCAAGAATTTCTACTTCAAGACATCGCTCAATATCTGTCCGCATGTAGCGTTTGTCACATCGTTGTGCTCTGCAATAAACTTGTCTGCCAGTATCGAATTGATTTTCGCACTCTGCAATTTGATTGGCATCGATTGGTGGAGGACGACGAGTTCTTTAGGAAGGAGCTGCGGACCATTGGCTCCCATCGCTCCATATTTATCATCTGGTCCACCCAATGCACTCGCGATATCCCGTGCCAAGCGTGATGCCAACGGATAGGCTACGGTACACGCAGAGTCATTGTGCGTGTGGGTCACGACCATCGGTCCAGCGACTTTTCCGATTACACTGTGAAAGGCACCGGGGGTCCCATCGACATTGGCTGCAAGGCCATTGTGCGAATAGGCAGCCTGGAGCAATGTGATCGAGAAAAGTTTGCAGCTCGGATTGTCTTTCCAAGCGTTAGCGGCGGCTGTAACGAGACGGCCACCAAAACTGTGTCCAACGAGATGAAGACGAACAGGTTTTTTCGGAGCCAGCCCACTTAAAACTCGGATCGTAAGCGCCCCACCGACGACACCGGAACGCTTTTTCATTTCGAAGTATGTGAGTTGATTCAGAAATCGCGCTACTGCCGCCTCTGTACCGTGCACCAAGCTTGTCAATGCATCACCGATACCCTGCGCTTGTCCATTTCGATCCTGCTTGAACACAGGTGGGCTCGACATGGATGCCAAAATTTGTTGCGCTTCGTTGGCGTTAGCGGTCGCTTTGTTGATGCGCTTTGCATCGGTATCGAGTTCACTATCGAAGCCTTTTCCCATCGTGTTCAAGAGATTTTGAGCGGCCGAAAAAAGGGCCTTTGCAGAGTTGTTTGTAATCTGTTGCACAAGCGCAGCCTTGGCCATGGTTAGCGTGGCTTCTGCCTTATCGCCGAAGAAGTCTTCGAACCCGTCGAAGAGGGCGGTCATTTCCGCCGCGCTAAGTTTCCGCGGGCCTCCGCTTTGGGGGACTCCTTGGGCAACCTGACCATTTACGGAAGCTTGATCAAAATCGGTCGCATACTGTTTCGCTGGCCACACCACGCCTACAATCAGCGTGTTTCTCGCTCGTTCCTGGTCAAGGTGAGTGTTTCCCCAAAGCGTACCATAGAGCAGTTTCGCGTCACTTCGAGTGTTTTTCCACCCATGTGACATGACCACCAGATCTCCGAATTCTTGAGCTGCGAGCGCGGTTTTCAAAGCATCGACATCAGCTTTAGTTGGCTGCCCTGATTCATCGAACTCCAGCCATACGAATGGCGATTGCCCGAGCGTTTCCATTTCTTCCTCCTAAACCGCTTGAAGTGTTCTCATGAGGTCGATGAGACCCGCGCCTTGGAATTCCGGCCGTCGCTTCAAATCGGTAGCTCCAGCCATGAAGAGCTCTTTGACCCGCTCTGGCTGTCCCAAAAACTCGGCGCGGACCGACAGGAAGGCCGCAATTGCGCCAGAGACGTGTGGGGCTGCCATAGAGGTGCCTGAGTCTTCCCGGAAACGCACCTCTCCCTTGGCGGGCGTCACTTTCGCATCACAAGAAATGATCCGCTCGCCCGGGGCGACAATATCAGGCTTCATGCGCCCGTCAGCTGTCGGTCCTTTGGAGGAAAAATAAGACACGCCGTAGCTGTGTGGTCGGTCACGGTGGGTTGATCCTACGGTGACCGCCAACGCGGCGTTTCCGGGATCCATGATCGTACCGAGGTGCGTAGCCCGCTCAATGCCACCGGTATGTTGCGTCACAGTCCCATAACCAGCATTACCTGCCGCAACAACAACGCAAACACCAGACCGGACCAATCGATCCACTTCAACACAAAGTGGACTTTGACCGGCGGCATACGAAACTGGATCAAATGAGTAGCCAAGACTGATATTCAATCCGTGGATTCTGAGCTTGCGACCGTTGTCGTTCATTCGTTGAATGAATCCAATCGCTGCGATCAGGCTGCTAAGATCGCCCTCTTCCGCATTCTTTAGAACCTTCAAGCTTAGAATTTTGCAATATGGAGCAAGCCCCGCAATCTCGTCTTTGAAGGGTCGGTCGACGGATGTCGAGGTTTGATCCTCGTTCTCTTCATTCGTTCGGACCGTGATCTTTTTTATAGAACCGGACCGCTTGATTGTTGTTCTTCCAGCGATAATCCCGGCCACGTGTGTGCCATGACCATCTCCATCCACCAACGCCGCCGCCGAACTCTCTCTCTCAGTCGAATGATTTTCCGTAAAATCATGATGAAATAGAATACCATCGAGCGAAAGTGTCTCGTGAACCGTGAAGTGTGAATGCTGCCCGTCGACTCCGGTATCAGCTAGCGCCCAAACAATTCCTTTTCCGGCCGCAGCAAAGGATGCTCGGGCTGCGTCACATTTGATGGTGCGGACAGACTCGTAAACGCAGCGTTCAAGCTTATGATCAAGCCAAATCTTATAAACGATGCGCGTTCCGCCAGTGGACCAATTTGAAAGCTTATCGATTGTGCCCTTGGTCAAATTCGCGAAGACATAGCTGTCAGTCCAGAGAGATTTTCCGATATCAACACGGTCGCCATCTTTGAAAGTCTTTACCAGAAGACCGATTTCCCTCGGGCTTATGATTGGCTGACTCAACTCTTGATAAGAGTTAGCGTCGCGTTTTCCTTCAGGAGTCTGGCGGTAGGCTCGGAAAAGCGTGTCCCTTGCTCCGTGTAGACCTCCGAGAAAGTCGAGGTTGCATTCTATGATGACTTTGAATGTCTTGACAGCCGATTGCTCCCCACTTCGCTGCTTTATAGCGTCAGCTAGATCCTTGCTTATGCGTGATCGCGTCAGAGTCGTTTGAACAGTCTCTTTGGTTTCCATCCCAACGCCCACCCTGCCCGTAGCGTAAGTCTATCTCGGAATGCGGTTAGTGAATTGACGGCTGTTAGGAAAGACCCTGCTGCACAGCCAAATATATTAGTAAGTATTTACCTGTGGTTGTCAACGATGTCGTATTACTTTGCCTTGCGTTGCGGATTATTCTCTTTGGACCTCTTCGATTGACCTTTCAGACTGGTTAAAATGAAGAGTTCGGCGGCCATTTTCTCCGCGTCTGCGGATGTCGCTCACAGAAAGGCGTGGCCTGCTAAGCTTGGAAGCCTTGCCTACAACTTTAAAGAAACACGTCGAGTTGTCGTTGACAGATAGTAAGCGTCCGGTCACGCCGTTTGACCGTGGATACCGGCCTTCCATGGCAATAGTTCATCGATCCTTGTGATCGGATGATCAGCGATACGGGTTAGACGTCGCGAAGATATGCTTCGGGATCAAGGCCGTTGAGCTTTGCCGTTTCGATCAGCGACAGGATCCCGGCTGCGCGTTCGCCGCCTTTGTCTGATCCTGCGAACAGCCAGTTCTTCCTGCCGAGGGCAATCGGCCGGATCGCCCGTTCTGCGGCATTGTTGTCGATCGCGACACGGCCGTCTTCCAGGAACAGGTAGAAGGAGGACCATCGGCTCAGGCCATATCGGACCCAAGGTTGAAGCATTCCGCCTCGGGGCCGAAGCTCAACTGACCCGCATACCAGGCAAGGGCGACCTGGCGGCAGCCTACCGGTATCGGGCGGCTGGGCGCAGGCGCCTGCACCTTCTTCTCGCAGCAGCGGCAGGCTTCAATCGGGCGACCTCGATCACCTTCATCTGCGCAGCAATCATGTCGAGGATTTCGCTCGCGTCCTCGCCGACCAGACGTAATTCACCTCCGCAATCGGGGCAGCAGGAGCCAGGATCGAGTTCTCGGCGCTCGCGAACCGCATTGTCCGACACACGCGGGCGTCGGCGCATGATCTTTTCGATCGTGCGGACATAGGTGATTGTTGCCATCAGGCTGCCTCGGCGGAGATGTTGGCGACGGGCAACCAATTCCATGGAAGCACTTCGTCGAGTCGATTGATCTTGTGATCATGGATGCGGTCAAGCACATCGGTCAGGTAGGCCTGCGGGTCGAGGTATGTCGCTGAAACTCTCGGCGAGGATCCAGAGCTTCTTCGGGCAATCGTCTCCAATGATGATAATCTGACCTACGGCAGCAGCATCACCGTCTATAACGGGGAGGATGAATCCGTCACTGCGCTGACAGACGACGGCATGGAGGAACTGGAACAGATGCTGTCCTACGCTCGCCGCTTAACTCAGGAATGGAATGACTTCCTTGACTGTTTTGTGGATGACGAACAGCTCATCGCTCGCATCAAAGCGAAATCTCCGCGGTAGCAATCGGGCGGTTACGATCCTTTGCGACCGCGTGGTGAAATGCAGACAAACGGTTACGAATGCTGCGCTCCTCAAACGAACGTCAGCGGCGGGCTCGAGATCAGGGAATTATCTGGCCCGGGGCGGTACCAAACTGAAACAGGCAGCCGCATCCGGAACCCACAGGGCTAGGCTGGTTTATAAAACATAATCCATACTGGGTGATGCACCTAGCCCCCAAGGCTTGCTGCCTCTGTTGGTACTGAGGCGCAAATCCAGGCTGCACACTTTGATTGAACCGAGGACCTGGGGGAGGAAACATAGGTGCTGGAGACCAGCGTTGCGGCCCGTTCCATTGCTGAGCGACCGCTGGAGCAGCAATCAAACATGCACTGAAGAATAGCAGAAGCTTGCACGTCACGCTCATTTTCATCCCCTAAACTTGTGGCGGATCTTGAGTGAAAATCTCTCGCTTTGGCCTGTGCAATATTACTTCTAGGATGTCTTGAGCCTCACTAGGCACGGCTTCGGTTTCATCGATCCAGTTTTGGAGTTTCTCCGGCGCGACTTTGCAGCGCTCTGCGATATCATTTTTTGAAAGTGGAAAGTTTTCCATTGCCGCTTTCAATCCAAACCCCCACCGGTCAACAAAGCTATTGTTGAACTCACCGAAATACTGGTTTGAGCGCATTTTAAATGCAGAGATCGCTCTGTCTGAAAGCAGTCCCGACGCCAGTGCCAGGAGCGCAATTACGAAAGGATTCAGCCCCGTGGCCGATGTCTTTGGATCCTCGTTGCTAATTGCGAGATATCCACCGCGGAACAGCGAGTAGAATATCAACGCACATATGAGCCCAAGTAATACAATTATCCAGAAACCGCGCCATGTAGGCGGCTTCCCAGTTTGCGACGCTGTTAGAATGATCTTGAGCAAACCACCGAGAACTCCGCACATGCCGGTAAGTGTAAACGCGAGAAAGTCAGGCGGCGAAATCAGAATATGCTTAAGCACACCGAAAGACAAAGCGTCGTAAAACAGATATTGCGATACCAATTCAAAATTACGCTGTCTGGATGCGAACTCGGCGGCACCGGGGGATCTGGAACTCGAAGTCGAACTATCGAACAGTTCACTCGTATCCCCGCCCCTGCCGACTACTATTTCCGCTGAAACCGGATCATCCCGCGAAGGTGCTTGCGGGCCAATCTCGGAGCCTGGCGGAACATTTGTAGGTAAACCCGATGCGGCCGAGGTTATATCGTTTGCCGATGCCATATCGGAATTCGTAACCGGGTTCCCTTGCGGTTTTGAGGTTCCATCTGATCCGGTTTGGTTACCTGCTGCTAGGTTGCCACTGACAGCGCTATTGGAGAGACTTGCGGCAGAAAACGAGGACAGATCATCACCAAGCTGTGTTGAAAGGTAGCAGTCGTCGACAGAAAAGCTCCTGTAACCATTCATATTGGTTGCCAGTCTGAGAACCCGTGTGCAAGTCGAATAAAGGGCACTGCTAGCTTTAAAATATTTCGGGAAGTAAATGTTGTACAGATCAACATTCAATTTCGCGATCGGCCTTAGCTCTTTTCTATGGAGACCTAAAATGTTGTCCTGTAGTCCATCCAGATGGAGGGCATCATGGACGGACTTGACGGTCGATGGTTCGTCGAAATTTGAGCTCGGGCCAGTTTCGGAATCGCTTAGTTTATCGGACTTGTTTGCGCTCGCTAAAGATTGCTGATCCGCTTCGTTGAACGGGATTGTCTGCATAAATGCGTTGCATACCTGTAGCCCCGCTGGGGTTAAATTGAGCGAACCGCAGATTCGCTCAATTCTGAACTGAACCTCCTGTTGCTTTGAAACAAAGTCGATTTTTGAATTTTCTTTCGCGTCTCGCACCTCGTCAAGAGACGCCTGCTCTTTGCGCATTCGGCTGTCGAGCTCAGCTTGGAGCACAACATCGCCGGACGTGATATCCGCCGACGAGTTGAGCAGACGTGCCTGGTATTGCATGAACCCGATCAACGCTCCGGACATAACGACCAAGGCAATTGAAAGAATGCATGCCGCGACGAGAGCTAAGGATGCCCCAGAAGACACCGCTGTTTTTCGAAACAGCAGCCTCATTGAAGAACTTTGCCCCATTGTCGCCATTGCCCTTCCCCCTTTGACCACTTAAGCAAAAGAATTCCGACAGGCTTAAAAACTTTATGGATAACAAAATTCAGCTGCTTGGAGCTGTGCGAAATCGCAAAAATACCGACATTCAACGTATCAGCAACAATTGTACGTTGCAATGTAATTAGTTTTGGGCCTGCTGAGGCGCAAGTTGCTAACTCGGGGAGAAATGCAGGAGGCGCATTGATCTGCTGGCCCTTTGCGTGAACGCCCGTCGGGGAAACGCATGGCTTTTGTCTTGGCTATCCTTCTCCAGTCGATCAACCTGCCGACATTCAAAAACGTTACTGGTCGAGAGCCGCGGCAGGTTTCGCTAAAACAACGTGTGATCCAGGCAGTTTGAAGCTTCGTCATCGGTCCACGCGACAACAGAGAAGGGCGTTCACCGGTCGACCGGGGCTGATCTACTTTTTTCCTTCTAGACCTCACTTTACAGCGGTAGCTCCTTTGTTCTGCGGAGAAGAAGCGTCCGAATGCACTTCGAGTGCCTGGGAACGCGTTCCGCCATCGGCCAGAAATCGATAGGCAAAATATTGGCTTGCCTGTGCCTTCTCCAAATTCGAAAGCCTCGTACGTATGTCGTTCGCTGCCTTGGCAAATGCGATAGGATCAGATGTGAGCGCCTCGGCATCTGTTAGGATCTCCTCTGCTTGAATTCTGCCCGTCTCTCGTAGGGCCCAAGATTCCTGCAGGTGGAATTGGCTAGTCAGGGCAGCGATTGCTGTCGAAAGTAAAGGGAGAGCCAGTGTGACAACGCGCCAGGTCTCTGACTTTTTTGACAATTCTGCCCCTACAAAAAGCGCTGTGAGGAACGAAAGTATGATGATGCTTAAAGTACTGTAGGAATAGAGAACCTGACTGATGCGACCGTTTGTGCGATACCAAAAGTCCGTCTTCTTGACCTGGCATATGATGTTCAGCCTACCGAGGATCATTGGGTCCGCACCTGCCGCTGCATCTCCTGACGCAGCCGGTTTCTTCAAAAGCTCTTCTACCTGTTTGCACTCATGGGGCATATCGATAACCGGCTTATAGCTTTCGTAGACAAAATATGAAAAGAAAAGCCAACACCCGGCGATAATAACAAGAGCGCTGAAAGTAGCAGCAACGAACGTCGTTGTAGGTCGCATTATAAGTTTCCCCTAAGAACTGCTCTTTACAAGCGTGTTGTCATCGGCCGACTACGAGGAAAGGACCAACCGCTTCGTTTTTGAACGCGATGGCAACGTTATCCGACATTCGAAGTCTATGCTTTAGGGGAGAGCACCAAGGAAGCCCTTGATGGCATCGACCGCCCCGGCCGCGAGAGTAAGATCAGCGATGTTGTCATCTATCTCCTGGCCTATTTTTTTCAAATCCGCTGCGGCATCCAAAATCGATTTTGATGCCCTGTAGTCCGACCATCCTGCTGAAAGCTGAAGATTGCTAAGTCGAGTCTGCTCCTTCCATAGATCGCCCGACCGCTTCGCATACATCATCAATTTATCGCCATCGTTGGTGCGCTCGACCAATTCATGTGTGGCTCGGAACTCCGCGTCCACTCCTTGAAGGGCTTCGGCGTTGGTAAGGGCCTTTGCCTCAAAGTTTGCGACGAAAAACCGATTACTCTTATTCGACTTTCGAAAGTCACTTTTGGAATGCAGCTTCACAAGTTCGGCAACCTTCGTCCGAGATTTGTCTCCCTGGGAAATCGAGCTGGCCATCTCATGCGCCCTTTTCTAGCGCTTTCAGTAGCGCCGTTAAATCACTAGAAATTGACAACAGGTCCTCAACCTTGACCTTGGCAGTAGCACTTTGTTCAGCAAGCGCATGGTGTGCTTTTGCAATCTTGTCCAGAACGGAAACCGATGCGGCTGACGCTTCGACAGCGGTATTCGCCTCCGAGACGTCATCATTTTTTTTAAGAAAAGCTTCATATAAACTAGCGAGGTGGTCGGGATCGCGGATCATAATACGAGGTTTCGCTTTGTTTTCATCTGATGGGCCGGAAGCGGAAACCTTGGAGGCGTTGGTGCTCTCGCCTTCGGTGACGGGTGCTGCGGGGGCAGGCTCCTTCTTCTGCAACATCAATACTAGATTGAGCTTGCTGGCGTCCTCGTAGTGAACCAATGCGGTCGCAGTATTCCGATTGATGATCTGGAAATCGCGTTTCAAGTAGATCACAGCGGCCTGCAGGGCTGGATCGGTTCGTGATACGACCGCGTTTATCTTCTCAACGTATCCATTGCGGATTCCTGTTCCAATTCCCTTGCCAGCAATTGAGGCGAGAGGTGCGGCGATCGGGGCCGCGACAGGCACTGCAAGTGCAACGAGAGAAGCTGTGGACGTGACCAGTTTACCGGCAGCGGCCTGCAGCTTGTCAAGTTTCGCCGTGTCGGTAGCATTTTTGAGTGCTGCTCCATAATCCGCAAGAGCAAGCAATTCTTGGCGGCGCAGGTCGATATTATGCTCGCTAATGACAGTGGTCGGCTTCGGGACGAAGTTGAAATTTGTGTTGCGAATGAACGCTCCGGCCTGATCCTCACGTTCTGCGAGAAGTGCAACTTTCCTGTTCTCATCAGCAATGTCATTGAGAGCCTTTGAGCTGGCGTCAACCGCAGATCCGAACTCCGCAATGTGGGCTGTATCCGGCTCTCGTGCGCAACTAGCCAACAAAATTACTCCAACTGCAAAAGGATGTATTTTCATTGCCACTCCCCCATACCGCGATAATTGCACGTAATGCGAGATTTTGAAAGAGAGCCTTTAGCGTCAATTCCACCAGACGGTTTCACGACTGTGCAATTCCATCGATAAATGTTGGAAGTTGTCACGACGTTGATCCCAACCTCGTTCGGGGCTGCGTTCTCGAAAACTAGCGGGCTCCCGCCGAGCCGAGCGGAGCATCAATCGACGATCCTGCAACGCCCGTGACGGCCGTTGCCGCCGTAAAATCCGTCCGGAAACTTTGGTCGCGTCGACCAATCTAAACGAAGCGGTCCCAATCGCACTAACCGCGCCGAAAAGGTTTGCAAAGTTTCCCAAGCTTGCATCCCACCCCCATGGCCTACTCCCCCATGTTCTTCACAAAAAAACCCGCCTCGCTTCGCCCTGCCCCCGGACTGCCGATTAAGAGTTCATAAACGCCTGAAAAGCCTGCTGTCGCGCTAGCGTGTCGGCCGAGTAATCGTGACCCGTCGTCGTTTTGTCAGGATCGCCATTGGTGCTGAAATTGTAATACGCCCACGTCCCAGAATTATACGCTGCCACAGCCACACGAATTAGATCCGCGTCATTTGTGATGGCTTTCCCCGTAAACGACCTGCCGCCAACCGAAATTCTTTGTCCCTGGCTGAGACGAATAGCGTCGCGCTTCATGTCGAGCACTTGGGCACCCTTGAGGACGCCCGCTTCGACATTCTTCCATTGGCCAGAATGACACCAGTCAGGAAAGCTACCAACGTCAATTTGCATGACGCCGTAGCCGTGACCGTGGTCACCGATAATGCTTTGCATGTTGGTTTCGCGCGATGCAATACCGAGCAGAAGACTTGTGCTGACACCGCACTTATTGGCCGCTGTCTCAAAGAACGGGAGCCAGCCTTTGTCAGAAGCAGACTTGTATTGCCTTCCTATGTCTCTTGCAGTCCAGCTTGGCATAGTATCCCCCCAACCAATCCAGAGTAGTACGAGTTTGCGCGTCTGTGTGCCTCACATACAACAAATCTAATTGCAATCTTTCGGGATTCGCAGGCATTAAATAAAATGCACGGCATCGTCTTCGACTGAAGAAGACTTACTTGGCGATCAAACGCGATACAATTAATACGAGCTATTATTAATTTCGCAAGACTAATTGTGGCTCAATCGTCTCAGACGTGCTTTTATTGTTATAAGCGTCCATCTCCACGTGTGTATTATGCGCCGGTTCCAAATCGGATGAACTCGGATCTTCGCGCAACTTCTTCTTGAATTGTTCGGCGCGTTGACGCTGTTTATGCCCCTTGCATGCGACGCCCAATGGTTGTTCTCACATCTCCCGACTTAGGTCGTAGTTCTTAAAGGAGGATAGCATGACGGTTCTGCCAGACTACCAAGGCATGAAATCAGCGTCGCATTTCGATCGTGTTCTAATCTTCCTTGCGTTGAGTTCCGCCACGATGTGTTGGGCGGTAACTGCTGCGCTCGGAGCTTCCACAACTCCGCCCAGTCAAACGATTGCGGTTGCATCTCCGTTCGACGCGCCCTCCTCCGATAAGGACGGAAAGCCAAGGGGAATTAGCGGCATGGCATGCCTCGGAACTGAGCAAGATGCTAGCCGGGTTTGCTCTGTCATAAATGACGAAGAGAAGTTCGGCCAATTTGCCATCCTCAGCAACAAAACCCTAACTCCGTCCAGTGATAGCGTTAAATTCATCGGAAAAAATGATGTAGGTGAAGGTGTCCTCGGCCGTCAGATGCCAGCATCCTGCCCTCACGGTTTAGCGAAGAAACCATTCGGGGAATTGGATGGAGAAGGCGTCGCAATTTCCGATGGGTATTTCTACGTATCAGGATCGCACTCATGTTCCGGGAACGGCAGTTTCAAGCCATCCAGTTACCTGCTCACTCGATTTGCAACGGCGGATGGGCAGCCAAATGATCACGTCGCAGTCGAAAGGACCTGGCGGCTTGGGGAGGCACTATTGGATAGCAAGGTTGCTGGCGCTTACGGCAAGGAAAAAACGGTTGGCACCAATGTAGAGGGCATTGCTATTTTACAAGGCCGTCTGTTTGCTGGTCTGCGGACGCCAGTGAATGACGACGTAGCCACCATTGTCAGTGCACCCGTCAATGAGCTTTTTGCACCTGGTGATGTAGCACTTCCTCAAGCGGACGTTCAAACGATCCAAGTCAGGCTCGGTCAGAGAGACTCTGGCATAAGGGATATAGCCGCGCTGTCGGGAAATAGGCTTCTCATTTTAGCTGGGCCAACTGAAAGTCAAAAGAACGTGCCCTACGAGCTGCGCACGGTCGATACGCTCGATAAGGACAAGGTAAATGAAAGTAGATTTCTCATGACCGTCCCTCAAGAAGATGCTGAAGACGAAATAGGAAAAGCAGAAACTGTGGTTGTGCTTGGAGAATCCCCGAACGGAATCGACGTTATGATCTTGTACGATAATATAAGTGAAGGCCGTCCGACCGAATACGATAACGTGCATTAGTCGCAACTAAGGCTTCAGTTTTTCCATAACCATGGGCGTTCGACCAGAGCGAGGCCTATAAGGTAACCGCCGTGTCACCGATCTTCTCAGAGGCCGCGATGTTCAGCGAGGTGTCCTGGAACTTCTGCGGGATGCAGAACAACCGATCCTCGCCAGCGACCTTTCGAAAAGGTTCATATCTAACCAGGGTTTCGAGCCATCGCTGATGGTGTTGGTGCCAATCTGGCTGGTCGCTTCTCCGGACTGCTCGAGCGAAGGGAACAGTCCGGCCACGGCACTAGAGAGGGAAGATGGCGGCTTTGGGGGATCGCTCGGTAACGATGCCGAGGATTGGAATGCCACATCAACAGGTCTTGACGCGTCGGTCGTTTCACTCACAGGTAAGCTATATATTCTGAAACATCGAAGCAGAGAGAAACCGATGTCCGAGGATTCCGAAGTTCAGAAACGCCTGATCAACCAGCTTTCGTCTGTCATCGACGCGATGAAGGCTCTGAACGAGCGTATCTCTGGCAACCTGGAAACCTTGGGACGCTTCGAGGCGGAGTTCACGAAGCTATCGCGCCAAAACAACCAGCTCAGAAATGACATCCTGGACGTGAAGTCTGAGGTTGATCAGTTTCGGTCCGAAGCAAACCAGAGGCTTCAGGCGCTCCTTCATCGCATGGACGAGATCGAGAACGTCGTTGACGGCAATTCCAATCGCATCAGGGAGTTGCGAGTCGAGGGGCGCGGCCAGTACAACGACAGTCTTACAGCTATATAAGACGGCTTCCAGAACGGCATCTCTTTTCGTGAACCTTCAGAACGCGTTGTCGAGTTAGAGCATCGAGTCGGGATGGAGCCCTTGTCGGTCCACGAGAGTTCGTCGCGAACAATCGACAACAGATACCGATTCTTCTTGACCGCGGTCTCGGCGGTGCAAACCTTGGTCCTCGATCCATCCCTTCGCCCATTTGAATACGAACGAGAAGAAACCGCGCAGTGATGCAAAAAATCAGAGGCCGCTCGATCCCAACACGCGGCAGAAAAGGGCAGCAAGCGCCATCTGTTTAAGATTGGCCACCGACGCGTTGCCTAAACTAGGTGATCCGACCACGACAGCGAGGCACATTGCCCGAGAAATCGCGACGTTCAGGCGGTTCTTCGAGAACAGAAAGTCCATGCCGCGAGGACTCTCGTTCACGTCTGAAGAGCACATCGACATAATTACGACGGGAGCCTCCTGTCCCTGGAACTTGTCGACGGTCCCAACCTTAGCCCCCGCCCCTAGAGCGTCCTGGAGCTTTCGACGCTGGTGATTGTAAGGGGTGATGAACAGGATGTCTGAGAGGGTGAGCGGCCGCGGCTTTCCATCCTTCATGACACTTGCAGTGAGAAGCTCAGCTACAATCCCTCTAATTGCCACCACTTCCTCGTCGGACGCTTGAGTGTTTCCTTCATGGTCAACCCCATGAAACATGATGCCTGTTGACTTCAAACGGGAATTCGGTCCCGGAATAATATACCGCGTCGCGGCTACCGGCTCCCCATGCAGGCGTCCTTCATAAATCGCGTGCGAGATAAAGCTGCAGACGTCAGGATGCATGCGGTACGATGTTGGCAGAAAAACCCCAAGGTCGGGAGGGATCGTAGCTCTACCTTGCATGTAAAACTCGAGAAGCGACATTCCGCTTTCGCCCGGATGCACGCCCTGTGCGGGTTGTGGAAGCTGCATCTGGTCGCCCATTAGCACGATGTTTCTTGCGGACATGCTCGTGCCGACAAGGTTGGCGATAGAAACTTGTCCCGCCTCGTCGATGAACAGATAGTCGTAAAGCCCCTGCATCCGTTCATTCGCGAATGTCCAGGCCGTTCCGCCCACAAGAACTGGCTGACCGGTCATATGCTTTAGCGCCCCGGTGGCGTCCTTAACGACGAAGACGTCGGGTTTGTCATACAATTCCGGATCACGATTGGGATCTCGATCGACCTTGACCAATTTGACGACCACTCGTTCATCCTGTGCCGCCTTGCGAACGCCCGAGATGAGATTGTTGATCGCCTTGTGACTGTTGGAGGTGACGGCGATCTTCTTGCCATCGCGCAACAACGCCAGAATGGTATGGCTTGCAGTATAGGTTTTGCCAGCACCGGGCGGCCCTTGGATGCACAAACAAGACGACTGCAGATTCCTGATCACTTCGATGACTTGCGGAAGCAGCTCGCGATCTGAGGAGATGATCGGGCCTTCCACATTCCCAAGGATGCGTGGCCTGGATCTTGTCAGAAAATCGACGAGGGCGGACGGTGGAAACCTGTCAGCCTCGCCAGCAATGACCGCCTTCTTGATCGCCGCCGGAATGGGAGCTGGCCGAACGTATTCGTATGGTACCAGCGATATTACTTTCGGAGGTGAGGAAGACGACACAACGCAGACTAAGCCTAGCCTTTCGTCAATTTCATCAAGTGAAACTCGGGATCTCTCCATCCCTACGATTTCGTATTCCTTTGCGTTGCTTTTGAAGTCCTGGTTGGCGTCGAAACCGTATTCATACACGCCGCCAGCCTGTGGAGGGGTTTCCGTCCTTACCAGACCTGCGAGGCAGTCTGGATCGTCATAGAGTTCGACATCGGTCATCGCGACGCGGTCGAAATATTTCCACCACATTGGCTTCGCCTCGCGTTCATGAAACTCGAGCGAATGAGCCAACAACTCGATCGCAGTCGCGGTGGCGGCTTTTCCGTTGCTGCGTTCGTCGTCCGCCTTGTTTAGCAAGGTCTCGCGGTAGGATGAAATCTGTTCTTTCTCTTCCTTCCTTGGCGGCTGCTTCATTTCGCTCGAACCACGGAATTCAACGTTGCCCTGTGTCTGGCAAGCTCTCAACCAGCGCGTCAACTCCTCAGTAGAATCACAGTCGTCCTTGTTATAGTCACGGATATCGCGAAGGGTCTCAGAGGTTGTCCAATCCAGACCATCCGGCTCGTCGCGCCACATTTCGTAGACGACAACAGAGTCGCCTCCGGAGGCGACCTGGGTATCGCGTTTTGGTCGATACAGGTGCTCGATGTTCTTGATCGAATATCGCGGCTCCCCAACGATCAACGCCTGCCGGACGATCTGATACAGATCGATGAAGACATTGTTTCTGAGCAGCTGGTCGACTTCGAATTCGCAAACTCCGTGCCTTCCCATGAGGCGCCGGACGGCGCTAACCTCGTAGGCGGCATAATGGTAGTGACCTGCCACTGCGAATTTCCTCCAAAATTGATTAGAGTTCGGCCTGACGAAGGACGGACGAATGAAGAAGCAGAGATTTACGGAAGAGCAGATCATCGGTGTGCTGCGTGAGCAGGAGGCTGGCG
>NZ_PCDP01000004.1 GCF_003240585.1 Arminella tubonensis | reverse complement strand
CGGAAGCCGCGGATGAGGTCGAGCAGGTCCTCGGTGTCGTTGGCCAGCGTCTCGGCCGATGCCGTGGTTTCCTCGGCCATGGCGGCGTTCTGCTGGGTGGCGGCGTCGAGCTGGTTCATCGAGGATGAGATCGAGCGCAGCGTCGTGTCCTGTTCGGAGGCGCTGTGGGCGATCTTCGAGACGATCTCGTTGGCCGCCTTGATCTGGTCGGAGATGCGCTTCAGGGCTTCCCCGGTTTCGCCGACCAGGCGCACACCCTGGTTGACCTGGCCGGAGGAGCGGGCGATCTGGTCCTTGATTTCCTTGGCGGCCGCCGCCGAGCGCTGCGCCAGTTCGCGGACCTCCTGGGCGACGACGGCAAAGCCCTTGCCGCTTTCGCCGGCCCTTGCCGCTTCGACGCCGGCATTCAGCGCCAAAAGGTTGGTCTGGAAGGCGATCTCGTCGATGACGCCGATGATCTTGCCGATCTCGTCGGAGGATTTCTCGATGCCGCTCATGGCCTCGATCGCCTGGGCGACGACGGCATCGCTGCGCGAGGCCTCGGTGCTGACGGTGTGGACCCGCTTGCTGGCCTCATGCGCGCCTTCGGCCGTCTGGCGCACGGCGACGGTGAGCTGGTCAAGGGCGGCCGAGGTTTCCTCCAGGCTGGCGGCCTGGCGCTCGGTGCGCTGCGACAGTTCGCTGGAGGCGCGGCGGATCTCTTCCTTGGAGACGCCGATGTCGTTGCCCTTGGCGTTGACGCGGCCCAT
>NZ_PCDP01000071.1 GCF_003240585.1 Arminella tubonensis | reverse complement strand
AGCCCTGGCCACAATGGATGGTGTCGCCGGTTGGCGGCCTTAGTGACTATGCATGTTCGCGAGGTGAGCTGCGGTGGGTTCGTCCAACTCGGGCTGCAATGTCACGTGACTGATGTTGAAATGCTCCTTCAGCTCCGCCGCGGCGTGCGCCAGGACGCCGTCGCCCGGATGGCCGTCGGGAGTGACCAGATGACATGTCAATGCGGTCTCCGTGGTGCTCAGCGACCAGACATGCAGATCGTGGAGCGAGACGACGCCTGGAATGTCGAGCAACGACTGGCGGACCTTGTCCATGTCGACGCCCTCCGGCACCGCGTTGAGGCTCATCGTGATCGAGCCGGCAAGCAGCCCCCAGGTCCCTCCGACAATGACCAGGTTGATCACGAGGCTCATCAGCGGGTCGATCCAGTGCCAGCCGGTGAGAAGGATGATCAGGCCGCCGACAACGACGCCCAGAGACACAAGCGCGTCGGCCGCCATGTGCATGAACGCGCCCTGGACATTGAGGTCGCCCTTGCTGCCCGACGAGAACAGCCACGCGCAGAAGCCGTTGAGGACGATGCCGCATGCGGCTACGATCATCACAGTCTTCCCGGCGACCATCTCCGGCTCCCAGAAGCGCTGGATCGCCTCCCACGTCAAACCACCGACCACCACCAGCAGAAAGACTGCGTTGAACAATGCCGCGAGGATCGACGTACCGCCGAGGCCGAATGTGAAGCGCTTGGTCGGCCTGCGCTTTGCAAGGATGAT
>NZ_PCDP01000014.1 GCF_003240585.1 Arminella tubonensis | reverse complement strand
CACGTCTGAAGAAGTTGCCCAGGTCGGCACGATCTCTGCAAACGGCGAAAAAGAAATCGGCGCTTATATCGCTGAAGCCATGCAGAAAGTCGGCAACGAAGGCGTCATCACCGTTGAAGAAGCCAAGACTGCCGAAACCGAACTTGAAGTCGTCGAAGGCATGCAGTTCGACCGCGGCTACCTCAGCCCTTACTTCGTCACCAATGCTGAGAAAATGGTGGCTGAGTTAGAGGATGCTTACGTGCTCCTGCACGAGAAGAAGCTCTCAAACCTTCAGGCGATGCTTCCGATTCTCGAAGCCGTCGTTCAGACCGGCAAGCCGCTCCTCATCATCTCGGAAGACGTCGAAGGCGAAGCTCTTGCAACGCTCGTCGTCAACAAGCTCCGTGGCGGCCTCAAGATCGCTGCCGTCAAGGCTCCTGGCTTCGGCGACCGCCGCAAGGCAATGCTTGAAGACATCGCCGTGCTGACGGGAGGAACCGTGATTTCCGAGGATGTTGGAATCAAGCTCGAAAACGTCACTGTTGAAATGCTTGGCCGCGTTAAGAAAGTAACGATTACGAAAGAGAACACCATTCTCGTCGACGGCGCCGGTCAGAAGTCCGACATCGAAGGCCGCGTTGCCCAGATCAAGGCTCAGATCGAAGAAACCACTTCCGACTACGACAAGGAAAAGCTGCAGGAACGTCTTGCCAAGCTTGCTGGCGGCGTTGCCGTCATCCGCGTCGGCGGTGCAACTGAAATCGAAGTCAAGGAAAAGAAGGACCGCATCGACGACGCGCTGAACGC
>NZ_PCDP01000023.1 GCF_003240585.1 Arminella tubonensis | reverse complement strand
AGTCGATTGATTCCAACACTTGGTGCCCACGTCTGACGGCTGCGATGATGTCGTCAGGGTCTGCTTTCCAGATGAACGGCTTCGGCTCTTCATTGTGCTCTTTGATAAAGCGGTTGATGGCTGCCTGAAGATCAACGACCGAATGAAAGACACCGTTCTTCAGCCGACGACGGGTGAGTTTTGCGAAGAAACCCTCGACGGCGTTCAACCAGGAACAGGATGTCGGAACGAAGTGGAAGGTCCAGCGTGGATGCCGCGCCAACCAGGCCCGGACTTTGGGTTGTTTGTGTGTGGCGTAGTTGTCCAGGATGACGTGAACCGCCTTATCCTTCGGCAATTGAGCCTCAATCGTGTTGAGGAAGCGGATAAACTCCTGATGCCGGTGGCGTTGCATGTTACGGCCGATGACGGAGCCGTCGAGAACATTCAGGGCAGCGAACAGTGTGGTGGTGCCGTGGCGCTTGTAATCATGGGTCATCGTGCCGGCACGCCCCTTCTTCATGGGAAGACCCGGCTGCGTCCTATCCAGCGCCTGGATCTGACTTTTCTCATCGACGGAGAGGACAATCGCATGGGCAGGCGGCGAGACGTAGAGACCGACCACATCGTGAAGCTTCTCGGCGAAAGCCTTGTCGTTCGATAGTTTGAAGCTGCGCCACCGATGGGGTGCGAGACCATGCTCATGCCAGATCTTGACGACTGAGGACGCCGCAATCCCCACAGCCTTTGCCATCGCACGAACCGTCCAGTGAGTGGCTTCCTGCGTGGGCGGCTCCTGCGTCAGAGCAACAACCCGGTCGACAA
>NZ_PCDP01000010.1 GCF_003240585.1 Arminella tubonensis | reverse complement strand
CGACGACCAACCCCGACACCCCGGCCGTCGCGACCCCCGACACGAAGAACCCGACAGCACCCGTCGCTGGCCACAACAGCTTTACAGAAGCGCAGGCCAAAGAGCGGATCGAGAAAGCTGGGTATAGCGGTGTCACCGCTCTTAAGCTCGACGACAAAGGTATCTGGCAGTCGACCGCAACGAAGGATGGCAAATCTGTCACCGTCACCCTCGACTACCAGGGCAACGTCGTCGCGATGTAGTTTGCAGCGACCGCAACAACCTATTCCAGGAGATGACAATGAAAACTGTTACCGGACTTTTTGACGACTACACCGATGCAAATTCCGCCGTGAGTGCGCTAGAAGCAGCCGGCATTTCATCCGATCAAATCAGCATCGTCTCGAACAATTCGGACGACCGCTATAGGGACCATTCCGGAGCCGCAGATGGCGCTGGCACGGGTGCCGGGATCGGCGCTGCGGTTGGTGGCGCGGGCGGTCTGCTCACCGGGCTTGGCTTGATGGCGATACCCGGCGTTGGACCAGTGGTTGCCGCAGGTTGGTTGGCAGCGACTGTTGCTGGTGCCGTAGCCGGCGCTGTTGCTGGCGGCGCTGCCGGCGGTCTCATCGGTGCTTTGACCGATGCTGGCGTTTCTGAGGCCGACGCGCATGTCTATGCAGAGGGCGTCCGCCGCGGAGGTACGCTCGTCACCGCGAAGGTCGAAGATTCGATGGCACCTCAAGCCGAGGCAATCCTGAAGCGCTCGAACTGGGTCGATCCGGTAGAGCGTCGCAACGCGTACACCGCGCAGGGCTGGTCGAAGTTCGACGACACGCTCGATCCGTACGGCCCTGAGCAGATTGCCCAGGAACGC
>NZ_PCDP01000060.1 GCF_003240585.1 Arminella tubonensis | reverse complement strand
ATACCATTGTCCGATGGCCGCCCAAGATCGAAAGCCACAGAGTGTGGTTGTCCCAACTTTGGCGAGGAGGCACTTATGGACGCGATTACGAAACACGCCCAAATCCGGGTAACGAAAAAATCCAGGAGCTATTGGCGCGTTACGATCGACAACCCGCCGATCAACGTCATGGGTCCGGACATGGTGAAGCAATTCCAGGAGGTCATCGCGGCTCTAGACTGACGCAGACGCTAAAGTGGTGGTCTTCGACAGCGCCGTCGACGACTATTTCCTCAATCATTCGGACTTCCTGGCGAAACTCGAGGACCTTACGTCTCTTCCGCCAGGACCGAGCGGGCTGCCGCAATGGCCGGATTTCCTCGTGCGCCTGACGCGTTTGCCCGTGGTCTCCATTTGCCTGATCCGCGGCCGGGCGACCGGCAACGGCAGCGAGATGGCGCTCTCCAGCGACATGACTTTTGTCAGTCGGGAAAAGACGATTATTTCACAGTGGGAAGTTGGTGTCGGAATGGTCGCGGGCGGCGGCCCGATGGCCCGGCTGCCGCAACTCATCGGCAGAAACCGAGCCCTGGAGGTGCTTTTGAGTTCCGACGATCTCACCGGGGATCAGGCCGAAGCATATGGATATGTGAACCGCGCCCTTCCGGACGCCGAACTCGACGAATTCGTAGACGTTTTGGCGACCCGGATCGCCAGATTCGACAAGTGGGCGATCGCCACCACCAAGCGCCTCGTCAACACCAGCTTGCCGCCGGACGTAGAACTCGGCGCCGGTTGGGATGCCTGTATCGCGTCCCTTCAGCGCCCCGCGGCGCAAAACGGGATCAAATCGCTGATCGAGCGCGGTTTCCACAAGCCGGGGGATGTCGAACACCGACTTGGATACCATCTCGGGCGGCTTCCAA
>NZ_PCDP01000078.1 GCF_003240585.1 Arminella tubonensis | reverse complement strand
TCAACCTCCAAGCCAAAGGGATCTGCATATCGCCGCGATCAGCAGAGACGGCCGGATGAATTGGCAAGCTTCCACCGGATACGGTAAGCGCGCGCGGGTCGAGACCGCCATCGGACGCTACAAATCGATCATCGGACCGCGTCTGCGGGCTCGGTCGTTTCTCGCTCAGCAGACGGAGGTAGCCATCGGCTGCGCCGTCCTCAACCGCATGCTTGCCTGTGCGCGCCCGAAATCCCTTCGCCGTAAGGCAAAGGCAGCTTAGATCACGCCATCAAAGACCGAGTTCCGCAATCCTTCAGATCCGTGCACCAACGCCGTCCAACAACAGAAAGGGAGCTCCGTTCAACCGAAGCCCCCTTGTTGCAAATGGCTAATCAATCCGGAGAACCGGAATCGGTTACATCATGCCACCCATGCCACCCATGTCAGGCATACCGCCGCCTGCAGAGTCCTTCTTAGGAGCTTCTGCAATCATGGCTTCGGTGGTGACGAGCAGGCCGGCAACCGAAGCTGCGTTCTGCAGGGCTGTGCGAACAACCTTGACCGGGTCGACGATACCCATGGCGATCATGTCGCCAAATTCGCCGGTCTGGGCGTTGTAGCCGTAGTTGTCGGTGTCGCTTTCGAGGATCTTGCCGACGATGATCGAACCTTCGTCACCGGCATTTTCAGCGATCTGGCGAACCAGCGACTGAAGCGACTTGCGGACGATGTTGATACCGGCAGTCTGGTCTTCGTTGGCGCCCTTGATGTTGAGGACGACCGAAGCGCGAAGCAGAGCAGTACCACCACCGGGGACGATACCTTCTTCTACGGCAGCGCGTGTTGCGTTCAGCGCGTCGTCGATGCGGTCCTTCTTTTCCTTGACTTCGATTTCAGTTGCACCGCCGACGCGGATGACGGCAACGCCGCCAGCAAGCTTGGCAAGACGTTCCTGCAGCTTTTCCTTGTCGT
>NZ_PCDP01000021.1 GCF_003240585.1 Arminella tubonensis | reverse complement strand
GAGGACAATCGCAACGTGGCGCGCATGGCGCTGCTTCTGGCCGGCCTGCCGCTGTCGGTGTCGGGCACCACCATCAACCGGCTGTGCGGCTCCGGCATGGATGCGGTCATCACTGCGGCCCGGGCGATCAAGGCCGGCGAGGCCGAGCTGATGGTATCGGGCGGTGTCGAGAGCATGTCGCGGGCGCCCTTGGTCATGCCGAAGGCGGAGACGGCGTTTTCGCGCCATGCCGAGATCCACGACACCACCATCGGCTGGCGCTTCGTCAATCCTGTGATGAAGGCGCAGTATGGCGTCGATTCGATGCCGGAGACCGGCGAGAACGTCGCGGCCGACTATCATGTCAGCCGCACGGACCAGGACGGCTTTGCGCTGCGCTCGCAGGCCAAGGCCGCCGCCGCCCAGGAGAATGGCCGGCTGGCCCGGGAGATCACCCCGGTGACGATCCCGCAGCGCAAGGGCGAGGCGGTCGTCGTCGAGAGGGACGAGCATCCGCGGGCGACCACCATGGAGGCACTGGCGAAACTCGGCACACCGTTCAAAAAGGAGGGCGGCACGGTGACGGCCGGCAATGCCTCCGGCGTCAATGATGGGGCTGCAGCCTTGATCGTCGCCTCGGAGGCGGCGGCCAGGAAATATGGCCTGACGCCGATCGCCCGCATTCTCGGCGCGGCGACGGCCGGGGTGGCGCCGCGGATCATGGGCATCGGCCCGATCCCGGCCTCGCAGAGGCTGATGGCGCGGCTCGGGCTGACCCAGAACCAATTCGACGTCATCGAACTCAACGAGGCCTTTGCCAGCCAGGGGCTTGCAGTGCTGCGCGGGCTCGGCATCGCCGACGACGACAACAGGGTCAACCGCAACGGCGGCGCCATCGCCCTTGGCCACCCGCTCGGCATGTCCGGCGCCCGCATCACCGGCACGGCGGCGCTGGAGCTGAAAGAGACCGGCGGCCGCTATGCGCTGTCGACCATGTGCATCGGCGTCGGCCAGGGCATCGCCATCGCGCTCGAAAGGGTGTGAT
>NZ_PCDP01000040.1 GCF_003240585.1 Arminella tubonensis | reverse complement strand
CAACACCGCGCAAATGCCTCGGCTACAAGACACCCGCCGAAGTCTTCCGCCAGAAACTCCTCGCGCAGATCAGGCGTACCGGTTAGCCTCCCAGAGCCCGCAGGTCGCGGTTCGCCATGAACTCACACCGCAAAGTTAAAGTGTCCTGTTTCTGCAAAGTTGGAATGTCACACTCCCCGGGTCTGACTGACGCCAGGGAGATTGCGGATGGGACTGATTGCGATGAGCGAGCGCGACCTGCAGCGGATCGAGATCTTGTCGGAAGTAATCGCCGGCCGCATGACCATAGTGTCGGCGGCGCATGTGCTCGATCTAAGTGAGCGCCAAGTTCGTCGTCTGCTGGCGCGGATCAGGACGAATGGTGCGGCATCGATCCGGCACAAGGCGATCGGCCGACCATCGAACAACAGGATGAGCGATGGGGTTCGTGATTATGCTGTTGCGATCGTCCGAGAACGCTATGCGGATTTCGGTCCAACCTTGGCAGCCGAGAAGCTTGGTGAGCGCGATGGATTGCGGGTGTCGCGCGAGACGTTGCGCAGTTGGATGGTGGACGCCGGACTTTGGCTGTCGCGCAAGCAGCGCCGAACGTTTCATCAGCCGCGGCTGCGACGCGAAGCTTATGGCGAGCTGGTGCAGATCGACGGGTCGGAGCATCGCTGGTTCGAGGATCGTGGCGATCCCTGCTCGCTGCTAGTTTTCGTTGACGATGCCACCGGCAAATTGATGCAGTTGCGCTTTGTACGCTCGGAAAGCGCTTTCAGCTATTTTGAGGCACTGGAGCTTTATCTGCACGATCACGGTGCGCCGATTGCCTTTTATTCCGACAAGCATTCGGTATTCCGGGTGGCGAAGAAGGAGGCCAAGGGCGGCCAGGGCATGACCCAGTTCGGTCGGGCACTTTGTGAGCTAAACGTCGAGATTCTTTGCGCAAATTCCAGCCAGGCCAAAGGGCGCGTCGAGCGGATGAACCGGACATTGCAGGATCGCCTGGTCAAGGAATTAAGGCTGGCGGGCATCTGCGATATGGAGGCGGGCAATGCGTTTCTGCCGGGCTTCATGAAGCACTACAATGTACGGTTTGCGATTGTCCCTGCCCGGTCCGATGACCTGCACCGACCAATGAATCTGGCGCCGGATCGGTTGGCCGAGATCCTGTGTAAACGCGAGCAACGCTATGTCGGAGCGCAGCTGACGTTTTCGTTCGAGCGTCAGCGGATCATGCTGGAGGAGAGCGATGTGACGCGCGGGTTGGTTGGTCGATATGTCGAGACCTATGCCTATGCGGATGGTCGGCTGGACGTGCGCTGGAAGGGGCATTCCTTGCCCTACACGGTGTTCGACAAGGACCAGCGGGTGACGCATGCGGCGATCACCGAGAACAAGCGGCTCGGCGACGTTCTTGCCTATATCAAGGAGCGTCAGGATCAGCGACCAACGCCGAAGGTGAAGACCAACAGCGAGAAGATTGGCTACAAACCCCGTGGCCGCAAGCCGGGTCGGCAGACGGATTTCATGAACGGCCCCGCCGTCATTGCCCGACGGCGACCCGTGCTCTCTGACCTCGATGCGGCGGAATGACTGGCTGCTCCAACTGTCAAAGCTAAAGCCGGTTGGTGCGTCTCACCCGCCCCCTCCCTTCCCTTGCAACCCGGCCTAGCCGGTCCGGTCGGGGGCTTGCCTCAGTGCAAGTGGACATCTCGAGTGTCGCATTTCTAAATGGCCGAAGACGCGCCCAAAGTGACATTTCTACTTTGCACAACGGCGGACATTCCAACTTCCCCGCCACATTATTTGGCGTTGGGTGGGTTCGATTTTCAGATACAACACTCCCTCCCAATGGCAATACCCCAGCTGAAACCTGAAGACCGCAGGATGCCCCGCGGTCTTCGAATTCTCCCGATGCTATCCCAAGATTGACCTAGAGACCGAGCGCGCTCCGCAGTTCTGTCTTGGCCGCTTCGTACTCGGCCTTGTAGTCATCGTGGGTCATGATGGTTTGTGCGATGACGGTGCCTGAGATGCGCCCTGCCTCGATATCGGTGGCGTAATGTATTCCACCGACGATGCGATTGTGACCGTATTCCCAGGCGCGCGTCATGATGGGCGCTTTCTTTTCCGGCAGCATGTTCGAAAGAACGATACCCATCAGCGTTCCGAGGGTCGTGTGCCCTGAAGGATAGGAGCCGGATTTCGACAGCGGGACGATCGGCTTTACCAGATCACTATAAAGGTGCGGCCGCGGCCGTTTCCATACATCCTTGGCGGGATCGACGACGGCACCTTCGGTTTCAACGATCCGATCGAAAAATGCGGAAAATTTTGGAAGGTTTTCCTTGGTGAATTTCGGACTGTCGATGACGTCCGAGAAGCGCCAGACATCTTCTTCGGCATCGGCGACGGCGCGAGCAGCCATTTCGGGCGTGCGAGTTACCTGGAGCGTCAGGATTTCGGCCAACTCGCTTTTCATTTGAGCCGAGTCGTTTGCCGGCGGTGGCGGCAGCAGTGTCGTAAGATCGATCTCCTTGGCATCGGCGAACGGCTTTGCACCGTCGGCAAAAGTCGGTGAGGCCAGACCGACGACCAGAACGAGGGCCAATAATGGGGAGAGATGACGCATGTGAGCTCCTTTTGGTAAAGCGATAGCTCTAGCTACCAAGCGATCATCTTAGCTTTGTGACAGGCCTGATATTTGAGGACGGCAATCGCAACTCCTTGGGCTTATCCGTGTTCGCTCACGAACTTTAGACAAATTGGACTCTTGAATGCCGGGACGGAATCGGCGAACTTCATCGAACACCCTATTCTCTCGCGATCCGACCCGGTCTCCGGGCCTGCCTCGTTCAAATATCGCTTGGAAAATTACCGTGAGCAGCGATTCATCCAGAAACGCAGCGAGGCAATCCGCTTCGTTGGCGCATGTGACGGCGGCAGGCTGGGGCCGAGGCCTTTCCACCATTGTGCGCATTACCCACATGACATGGCGGCATCCCTGGCAGACCAGTCTGGCGATAGGGTCAACTCTGGTAGCTGCAACGTTGCAGTTGATGATCCCGCGCATGCTGGGCCGCGCCGTCGACCAGACGCAGACTGCATTTGGCGGCGGAGTGGCAGGTCTGGCGGCAGAGAATGCGCTTTGGATGACGGCGCTTCTGCTTCTCGTCGTCAGTGTCCTGCGCGGTCTCTTCACGATGGTGCAGAACTATTTCAGCGAGTCCGTCGGCCACCACATGGGCTACGAACTGCGCCTCGCCTGCTATGAAAAGATCCAACAGCTCAGTTTCAGCTTCCATGACGGTATCCATTCGGGCGATCTCATCACCATCGGCCTTCTCGATCTTGAAGGTGTGCGGATGTATTTCTCGACGGCCCTGGTGCGGATGATACTGCTGACGATACTGATCGGCATTGGCGCCTACATGCTCCTGTCGACCGACGTCGTGCTCGGCTTGCTGGCGCTTAGTTTCGTGCCATTCGTCGCATGGCGGTCCTCCGTGACGCAGTTGCGGCTGCGCGCGACCTGGCTCGAACTTCAGGAACGGCTTTCCGTGCTGACCCGCGTCATGGAGGAGAATCTTGGCGGCATCCGCGTCGTGCGGGCTTTTGCTGCCCAGGCCTATGAGATCCTGAAATTCGAGAAGGCATCGCACAGCGCGCTTGAGCTTTCGCACCGGCGTGTGGGTATCCGCGTCATCAATACCAGTGCGATGAACCTCTCCTTTTTCGCGGCCATGGGTCTTGTTCTCTGGGTCGGCGGCAACAAGGTGATCGCCGGCCAGATTACCGTGGGCACCCTCGCCTCCTTCCTCACCTTCATGACAATCCTGCAGATGCCGGTGCGGCAGCTTGGTCTGATGGTCAATGCCTTCGCGCGGGCCTCTACCTGTGGGTCGCGACTGTTTGGGCTGCTCGATCTCGACATCGCAATCAAGGACGCGCCGGGCGCGAAGCCCCTTAAAGTATCCGAAGGAACATTGCGCTTCGAGAACGTGAATTTTGCCTACCCAAGCGCTGAAGATCGCTTGGTGCTGAAACGTATAAGCTTCGAGGCCCGGCGTGGCGAGACGATAGGCATCGTCGGTCCGCCCGGTAGCGGCAAATCCACCATCGCTCACCTCATTCCGCGCTTCTACGACGTAACGTCAGGCCGGATTACCATCGATGGACAGGATATCAGCGAGGCGACGGTAAAGTCGCTGCGCCACGCGGTGGCGGTTGTGCAGCAGGACTCGTTCCTGTTCACCACCACCATCGAGAACAATATCGCCTACGGCGACCCATGGGCCAAGGAACCCAGGATCGAGCGGGCGGCTGAATCGGCCCAACTTCACAACTACGTCCTCGGTCTGCCGATGGGCTACACCACTGTTGTCGGCGAGCGCGGCGTCTCGCTATCCGGCGGCCAGCGACAGCGGCTTTCGATTGCCCGTACGCTGATGTTGAAGCCGGCGGTGATGATCTTCGACGATTCCACCGCCGCCATCGATGCCGCTACCGAGCAGCGTATCCGCAGTGCCATGCGGCGCTATGCCAGGGATCGCGTGACTATCGTCGTCGCTCATCGCCTGAGTTCGTTGATGCATGCGGACCAGATATTGTTCGTCGAGAATGGTGAGATCGTCGAGCGCGGAACGCATGAGGCGCTGCTCGCCGCCGGCGGGCGATACAAGGCGCTCTACGATCTGCAGGTGAGGCCGGGCGATGAAGTTCCGGTGACAAGGCGGGAGGCTCGGTGATGGCTGAGGAGATCGAGACCGAGCGCAACGACGTGCGTGAGGATGGGCGCCGCCCTCCCCGCGCTGTCGTGGGGTCGCATCGGGTCGAGGAGGAAATATTCGGCAAGGTGTTCGACACCAACGTCGTCAGGCGCATATGGCAGTTCGTGCGTCCATATCGGCGGAAGATGTATATCGCCGTCGTCGCCGTGCTGTTATTTACCGCCTCGCAAATCGTCATTCCGCTGCTGATCCGCTATGCCATCGACCACGGCATGGCGCCTGGCGGGATTGACCACTCTGCCCTCACCTTTGCAATCGTCGGCTTCGGCATAGCCATCCTTGTCAATTACGGTGCCAGCTACGTTCAGGAGACGGTCGTCGGCAATGTCGCCGAGGAAGTGCTATTCGACATCCGCAAGGCGATGTTTACCCATCTGCAGCGTGTCTCCCTGTCGTTCATGGACAGAACAGAGGTCGGCCGATTGATGTCGCGGCTTCAGGGTGACGTCAATTCGATGCAGGAGTTCCTCGAAACGTCGGTACTGTCAGTCGGCGACATCGCGCTGTTGTTCGGCATCATCGTCGTCATGCTTTGGCTTGACGTCCGGCTCGGCCTGCTGACGCTCTCGGTCATGCCGATCCTGTTTGTCGTCCGCCTGTTTTGGTTGCCGCGGGCGCGCACGGCGTTCATGGCAGCGCACGAAACCAATTCCATCACCAGCGGTGCGCTCGCCGAGGCAATTCATGGGGTGCGGGCCGTGCAGGGCATGGATCGGCAAGGCGTCAACTTCACGCTGTTTGACGACAAGGCGCACGCTAATCTGAAAGCCCATCTGACGGCCGCGAAATATGCGCAGGTGATGGTGCCGATCGTCGATACTCTTACGGGCCTCGCAATGGCGGTTGTCATCGTCGTTGGCGGATCCCGGGTTCTCGACCAGAGGCTCGACGTCGGCGTGATGGTGGCATTCCTGTTCTATATCCAGCGCTTCTTCGACCCTATCCGCTCCCTGACAATGCAATATTCGGTGATGCAGCGCGCCATGGCGTCCGGCCAGCGACTGACCGACGTGCTGGACGTCCCGATCGATGTCCAGGATGCACCTGATGCCAAGGTCCTGACATCGGAGATGGACGGTTCGGTCGAGTTTCGTGACGTGATCTTCGGCTACAATCCTGAGCATCCGGTGCTGAAGAATGTCAGCTTCCGGGTCAATCCCGGCGAGACGGTTGCGCTCATCGGTCCGACCGGCTCGGGCAAGTCGAGTTCGATGGCCCTCATCCACCGGTTCTATGACGTCCAGCACGGCCAGGTGCTCGTCGGCGGCCATGACGTGCGTAGCCTGACGCAGGACTCGCTTGGCCGACAGATCGCCATGGTGCTTCAGGAGCCGTTTCTCTTCACCGGAACCGTCATCGAAAATATCCGCTACAACAAGGCGAGCGCGACACGAGAAGACGTCATCGACGCTGCCAAGGCGGTCGGTGCGCACGAATTCATCATGCGGCTTTCCGAGGGTTACGAGACCGTTCTCGGGGAGCGCGGAGGCGGACTGTCGATCGGCCAGCGCCAGCTGGTCAGTTTTGCCCGAGCGCTTGTCGCCGATGCGAAAATCCTGGTGCTCGACGAAGCTACGGCCAATATCGACAGCTATACCGAAATGCTCATCCAGAAGGCGCTGGTGAAACTGCTGGAAAATCGCACCGGCCTCGTCATCGCCCATCGGCTCGCCACCATTCGCGAGGCCGATCGCATCATCGTGCTGCAGAACGGCCAGGTGGTCGAGAGCGGCAACCATGCGGCGCTAATGGCAAACGGCAAGCTCTATTCAAAGCTCTATAATCTCAACTACTCGTCTTTCGACGATATTCCTGATGTTGAGCTGGACGTCACCTCGCCCTCCGAATCCAGGACATAGGCGCATCGCGCTGCGTCGCATTTCCTAATGCGATACATCCGCTACATGTCGTAATATATTGATTATCAAAATTTATTTAAGTGACGCAGGACCGTGAAGCCGGCGGTGTCTCGACTTTCGGCTAGTTACTTGCATAATGCTAGTAACTAGTGCTACTCGTGGATCATGCAACGAACCAGCTTCAGAACTTACGACTGCCCCGCTGCTCGCGCTCTTGAAAGCGTCGGCGACTGGTGGAGCATCCTGATACTTCGGGACGCCTTCCAAGGGCTGTCGCGGTTCGATGAATTTCAGAAGAGCCTTGGTGTTGCGCCCAATATCCTGACGCGGCGGCTGAAACACCTGACGAGCGAGGGGCTTTTCGAGCGCCGATGCTATCAGGAGCGCCCTCCGCGCTACGAATATGTGTTGACCGCCAAGGGTCGCGATTTCTTTCCCGTTCTCATGTCGCTGTTCTATTGGGGACTGAGGCATATCCCGACGGACGAAGTTGCCATGCTGTTGGGTGACGCCAGTTCCGGCGCCGAGCGCAAGGTCGCCGTAACGGACGCCGTGACCGGTGAACAGCTGACACCTGACAACACAACGATATTGGCCGGCCCCGCCGCTGACGAAGCTGTGCGCGAACGGATCGCGCGCATGCGGGCCTGGTATCTGGGCATCGATGCCTGATCGCAAAGGAGCATGAGATGGAACGCATAGTGGTTACCGGTATGGGCGTGGTATCGCCTCTCGGCGTCGGCGTTGACGCGGCCTGGAAGAGGTTGATCGAAGGACGATCCGGTTTGCGGTTGCTGCCAGAAGAGGTCGTCGGTGAACTTGCGGCAAAAGTCGGCGGCCTCGTGCCGGATATCGCAGAAGACGCGGAAGCCGGTTTTGATGTCGACCGGTACGTTCCGTTGAAGGACCAGAAGAAGATGGACCGCTTTATCCTCTTTGCGATGGCAGCCGCCGAGGAAGCGATCAATCAATCGGGATGGGCGCCGACCGATGTTCGCGACCTGGAAAGAACGGCGACCGTTATTGCGTCCGGCATAGGCGGCTTCCCTGCAATTGCCGATGCGGTGCGAACCGTCGAGACGCGCGGTGCGCGCAGGCTCTCGCCGTTTATCGTGCCGTCCTTCCTTGTTAATCTCGCCGCCGGGCAGGTCAGCATACGTTATGGCTACAAAGGTCCGCTTGGGGCGCCGGTGACGGCTTGCGCGGCGAGCATCCAGGCCATCGGCGACGCGGCACGGCTGATCCGTTCCGGCGAGGCGGATGTCGCGATCTGCGGTGGGGCCGAGGCGTGCATCGACAAAGTCAGCCTCGGCGGCTTTGCCGCTGCGCGCGCGCTTTCGACAGGCTTCAGCAATCACCCTGAAGAAGCCTCCCGCCCGTTCGACGCGGCGCGCGACGGCTTCGTCATGGGCGAAGGCGCCGGCATGCTTGTCATCGAAACCCTGGAGCATGCGCTAGCCCGTGGCGCGACGCCGCTTGCCGAACTGGTCGGCTACGGCACGGCCGCCGACGCCTACCATATGACGGCCGGTCCCGAAGATGGAGACGGCGCTCGCCGGGCGATGCAGGCGGCGCTTGCGCAGGCGGGGATTTCACCAAGCCAGGTGCAGCATCTCAACGCCCATGCCACATCGACGCCGGTCGGCGATCGGGGTGAGATGGAGGCGATCAAGACAGTGTTCGGGCGCGAGCGTGCTATTGCCGTCAGCGCCACGAAGTCTGCAACTGGTCATCTGCTCGGTGCCGCCGGCGGACTGGAAGCGGTGTTCACCATCATGGCTCTCCGCGATCAGATCGCACCGCCGAGCCGCAATTTGGCGGAGCCCGATCCGGCTGCGGAAGGTATCGATCTGGTTGGGCCCGAGGCGCGGCCGATGGCTATGGAATATGCCATTTCAAATGGCTTCGGCTTCGGTGGCGTAAACGCCAGTGCCCTGTTCCGACGTTGGCAATAAGCAAGCACTAATCTTCCCAAAGGCAAAAAGCGCGCTATCCTTTCCGCATATCTCAGGAGGTCGTTTCATGCGCGCTTTTTCTGCTGCCATCATCTTCTGTCTTGCCTCGCTCGCGCCGGTACTGCCGGCTCGGGCGGCGGATGCCTTGCGGACTACGCAGGCGATGATCCAGCAGCAAATCCAGGCGTTTCTGCATGATGACGCCGCCGCTGCATATTCCTTTGCGGCACCCGGCATCAAGGCGATGTTTCCCGACAAGGACGCCTTCTTCGCGATGGTGAAGAAGAGCTACGAGCCGGTCTATCATCCGGGCAACTACGCCTTCGGGCGCAGCAAATCCGTCGATGATGGCGCGACGATCTACCAGGAGGTGCTGATCACCGGCAGCGACGGCAAGGATTGGTCGGCGATCTACCAGGTTACCCGCCAGCCCGACGGCAGCTACAAGATCAACGGCGTGCAGATCGTGCCGAATACGGCGAGCCAGGGCATCTGACGCCTCTCGCCGGTATCAGACCGCTTCGATGTCGCCCCTCGCCCATGTCTCCTGCGTTTCCGCCATGAAATCCGCAAAGCGACCTTCGTCGATTGATTTGCGGATGCCCAGCATCAATTCCTGGTAGTAGGCCAGATTGTGCCAGGACAGCAGCATGCCACCGAGCGCTTCGTTGGAGCGGACGAGGTGATGCAGATAGGCGCGGGAGTAATCGCGCGAGGCCGGGCAGTTTGATTGCTCGTCCAACGGCCGCATGTCCTCCGCATGACGGGCATTGCGGATATTCACCTTGCCACGGCGGGTAAAGGCCAGACCATGGCGGCCTGAACGGGTCGGCATGACGCAATCGAACATATCGATGCCGCGCGCGACAGACTTCAATATATCGTCCGGCGTGCCGACGCCCATCAGGTAGCGCGGGCGCTCCGTCGGCAGGGCTGGAAGCGTGATTTCGAGCATTTCCAGCATGACGCCCTGCGGCTCGCCGACAGCCAGGCCGCCAACGGCATATCCTTTGAGATCGAGCTGCGTCAAAGCCTCTGCGGAGCGAATGCGAAGCTCCGGAATATCGCCGCCCTGGACGATGCCGAACATGGCCTTGCCGGGCTGTGTGCCGAAGGCAACCTTGCAACGCTCTGCCCAGCGCAATGACATTTCCATGGCGCGTTCGATTTCCTTCGGCTCTGCCGGAAGCGCTATGCACTCATCGAGCTGCATCTGGATATCGGAATCGAGCATCCCCTGGATTTCGATGGAGCGCTCCGGCGACATGTGATGCAGGCTGCCGTCGACATGCGACTTGAAGGTCACACCCCTCTCGTCAAGCTTGCGCAGTCCGGAGAGAGACATGACCTGGAAACCGCCTGAATCCGTAAGGATAGGCCAGGGCCAGCGGATCAGTTCATGCAGGCCGCCGAGACGGGCGACGCGCTCGGGACCTGGGCGCAGCATGAGGTGATAGGTATTGCCGAGAATGATATCGGCGCCGGAATCCCTGACCTGGTCGAGATACATGGCCTTGACGGTGCCGACAGTGCCGACCGGCATGAAGGCCGGCGTGCGGATCGTCCCGCGCGGCATCGAGACTTCGCCGAGACGCGCCCCGCCATTCGTCTTCTTTAAATTGAACTGGAAGGTATCGCTCATCTAGTCTGTCCTGGAACAAGGGCTGGCCGAAACAACAGGCTGGCATCGCCGTAGGAATAGAACCGGTAGCCGGATCCTATCGCATGCTGGTAGGCTCCATGCATGGTCTCGAAGCCTGCAAAAGCCGATACCAGCATGAACAGGGTCGATCGCGGCAAGTGAAAATTGGTCATCAGGATGTCCACCGCCTTGAATCGATAGCCCGGTGTGATGAAGATTCCCGTGGGGCCGGACCAAGCCTTAATGGTTCCGTCGTTGTCGGCAGCACTCTCGATCAGGCGAAGCGACGTCGTGCCGACGCAGACGATACGCCCGCCCCTCGCCTTGACGGCATTGAGCCTGGCAGCCGTCTCAGCGCTGACGTAGCCGATTTCGAGATGCATCTTGTGGTCGTCGGTATCGTCGGCCTTGACAGGCAGAAACGTTCCGGCGCCGACGTGCAGCGTGACGAAGTGCCGCTCGACGCCCAGCCGATCAAGCGTATCGAACAAAGCGGGAGTGAAATGCAGGCCTGCGGTCGGGGCGGCCACCGCACCTTCTTCGCGGGCATAGATGGTCTGATAGTCGGTACGATCGCGCTCGTCTTCCGGTCGCTTGGCGGCGATATAGGGCGGCAGCGGGATATGTCCGACCGTAGCGATTGCTTCGTCCAGCGACGGGCCGGAAAGATCGAAGTGCAACGTGATCTCGCCGCTGTCACCCTTTTCCTCAACGGTCGCTTCCAGCGAGCCGAGCATGCAGGAGTTGCCGTCGTGGCCGAATTGGATGCGATCGCCAACCTTGATGCGCTTGCCGGGCTTGGCGAAGGCTTTCCAGCGGTCGGGGGCGACGCGCATATGCAGCGTTGCTGAAACCTGCTGCCCCGGCGCGCCTTCCCTATGCCTTGTACCCTCAAGCTGGGCTGGAATCACGCGGGTGTCATTGAAGACGATCGCGTCACCAGGCCGGAGGAAGGACGGCAGGTCCTGCACTCGATGGTCTGAGAGTTGCGATGGCGAATTGGGATCGACGACCAGCAGCCGTGCGCTATCGCGCGGCTCGGCGGGACGCAGCGCAATGCGCTCGTCGGGCAGGTCGAAGTCAAAAAGGTCAACGCGCATCTGGCAATCTCAAGCAAAAACGAAACCCGCCCCGGCGCCGAAGCGCATAGGGCGGGTTCAAGGATTAGTCACAATCAGACGTCAGCAGCAACCCGCATGGAGACGATCGAATCCGGATCCTTCACGGGTTCGCCGCGCTTGATCTTATCGACATTGTCCATGCCCTCGATGACCTGGCCCCAGACGGTGTATTGCTTGTTCAGCCAGGGTGAATCGGCAAAGCAGATGAAGAACTGCGAATTGGCCGAGTTCGGGTTCTGCGAACGCGCCATGGAGCAGGTGCCACGGCTGTGCGTCGTGGCGGAGAATTCAGCCTTCAGGTCAGGCTTGGATGAGCCGCCCATGCCGGCGCGGGCCGGGTTGAAATGTTCGCCGCCCTGCTTGCCGTACTGCACGTCGCCGGTCTGCGCCATGAAATCGTTGATGACGCGGTGGAAGACCACGCCGTCATAGGCCTTCTCGCGGGCGAGCTCCTTGATGCGAGCGACGTGTTCAGGTGCTACCTGCGGCAACATCTGGATGACGATCTTGCCCTTGGTGGTTTCCAGGATGATGGTGTTTTCTGGATCCTTGATCTCAGCCATTGCTCTTTTCCTCTTTCTTGAAATTTACTTCTTGCCCAGGGTGACCTTGATCATCCGATCCGGGCCGGTGACCGCGCCGCTCTCGCCTGCGCCACGCTTGATCTTGTCGACAAGTTCCATGCCGGAGACGACCTTGCCGACAACGGTGTACTGGCCGTTCAGGAAGGGGCCGTCACCGAACATGATGAAGAACTGCGAATTTGCCGAGTTCGGATCCTGCGAGCGGGCCATGCCGACGGTACCGCGAGTGAAGGGAACCTTGGAGAATTCCGCCGGAAGATCAGGCATATCGGAACCGCCCATGCCGGCCTGGCTTGCGTCGTAGCCCTTGTTGAGGTTGCCGAACTTGACGTCGCCTGTCTGGGCCATGAAGCCTTCGATGACGCGGTGGAAGGCAACGTTGTCGTATTCGCCCTTGGCGACCAGCGCCTTGATCTGCGCGACATGCTTCGGCGCAACTTCAGGCATCAGCTGGATAACGACCGGGCCTTCCTTAAGCTGGATGGTGATGAAATTGTCGTCGGCTGCGGCAAAAGCGCTGCCGGCAAACGCGGCAAGGCAGAGAAGCCCGGCAAACGCGATATGAATGAATTTCATGGGATGCTCCGTTTGGAAAGATAGGTTTCGGCTTTTGATCTGGCATGATCCGGTCCCAAAAACCGCTTCGCACTTTTCGGGATCATGCTCAGGCCTTCGACTTGGCCTTCAGGGCTTCAAGAACTGCGGCAGGCACGAAGGCGCTGATATCGCCGCCCATAGATGCGATCTGCCGGACCAATGTGGCGGTTATGGGCCGCGATGCGGTGCCGGCGGGTAGAAACAAGGTCTGGATATCAGGCGCCATCTGGCGGTTCATCCCGGCCATCTGCATTTCGTAATCAAGGTCCGTTCCGTCTCGCAGCCCTCGAACGAGCAGCGTCGCATTATGGGCGCGGGCAGCGTCGACAACGAGATTGTCAAAAGCGACGATGGAGATATCACCGACCTTGTGCGGCAAGGTGGACGCCAGCGAGCGACGGATCAGTTCCGCCCTCTCCTCAAAGGAAAACAGCGGCGTCTTGCCGGGATGAATGCCGATTGCCACGATGACCGACGACGCGACGTTCAACGCCTGGACGAGAACGTCAAGATGTCCGTTTGTCATCGGATCGAAGGATCCGGGATAAAAGGCTGTCGTCATGCGCTACCGGCCGGGTTGTTTGGAGGCCTTTTGTCACGGATATGGCCGCCTCGCAAGTGATTTACTGCCATCCGCCGCGGCGCGCTGAACCGTAGATGAACGCTTCATTCAAGGCCGTTTCAGCTTGGGCATGCTTTATTGGAGTCAACGTCCACCACGGCCATTCGGTTGTTGGAGACCCACCCACAGGAAAAGCGGCAATGCTAGTTCTTTTTCTCGCCACCGCTGTCATCGCGTCCGTCATTGCTGAATTGATCTTGCACGAGGTCTCGAAA
Source organism: Arminella tubonensis (assembly GCF_003240585.1). Classification (GTDB taxonomy): domain Bacteria; phylum Pseudomonadota; class Alphaproteobacteria; order Rhizobiales; family Rhizobiaceae; genus Rhizobium; species Rhizobium tubonense. Next base: position 266,098 of record NZ_PCDP01000040.1, on the reverse strand, counting down.
TACTACGAGATCGAGTGGGTTTCACTTCCGCAAGCAGCCGAACCGGACCTGGCAAAGGACGTCGTTGCACGGCTTCGTGAGGCTCAGAGAAACCTGAACGCCAGATGAACAAGCCATTCAAGGTCGCTTCAGAGTGGCGTTGGTAAACAGACATTGAACATCCGGCGGAACCAATTTTTTGCGGATGCGTTATCAGATCGAACCATAGCAATGCAGATTGTGCTGAAGAGGAAAAAACATATGTCCAACAAGGTCACCATGATTAACATAATTTGGATGATGATGATCTCGGGCATGCTGGCAGCCACAATCGCACTCTATGATCAGAAGATGGATCCGGCAAAGGTTTACGGTCCATTTGCTTCGGCTCGGCCTTTTGTTGCCAGCCAATACTGAGGGTCTGAACGCAATTCTGTAAAAGAGAGGAACGACCATGTTCACGATTTTGACAGTGCTTACGGCCATCATCAGCATCATGTTCATCGTGTCCGTGGCTTCCACCATTTCGGCGCTGCGACGCGAGAGCGAAGAGATGAAGCAGGTGAACAAGCACCACAAGGCTTTCTAGGTTTTCCCCGGCCCGAAGCGTTCGGACCATCCGACGCTCGGGCACTTTCGAAGCGGACGCGTCCCCCACGCGTCCGTTTTTTTGTGCTTGCGCGTTTGACGCCCTTCCAAACGAAAACCGGGCAGCAACGCCGCCCGGTCCCTCAGCTGCTTGTTCGCTGTGATTTAAGCTTCGGTTTCCCCGCCGCCGTCGGCTTCAGGTGTATCGCCGTCGACCACGCCGCCTTCGGGCGTCATTTCGTCGGCTTCGATGACATCCTCTTCATCTTCGGGCTCGTTGATCCGCTCGACCGAGACGACCTTTTCGTCCTTGGCCGTCGAGAAGATCGTGACGCCCTTGGTTGCTCGGCTGGCAATGCGAATGCCGCCGACCGGAACACGAATGAGCTGCCCGCCATCTGAAACCAGCATGATCTGGTCTCCGTCGTCGACCGGGAATGCCGCGACGAGTTCGCCGATTTCTGCAGTCTTGGACGTATCGGTGGCGCGAATGCCCTTGCCGCCACGTCCGGAAATGCGGAAGTCGTACGAAGACGACCGCTTGCCGTAGCCTTTTTCGGAAACCGTCAGTACGAACTGCTCGCGTGCCTTCAGCTCTTCGTAGCGCTCATCGGTCAGTTGTCCCTCTTCGGTGACTTCCTCGCCGACCAGCGCGATTTCCTCAGCTTCGCCTGTCGTCAGACGCCTATCGTTTGCAGCGCGCCTCAGATAAGCCGCGCGCTCCCAGGGTTCGGCATCGACATGGCTCACAATCGTCATGGAGATGATCCGGTCGCCCTCGGCCATGTTGATGCCGCGCACACCGATCGAATTTCGGCCAGCAAAGACACGCACGTCGGAAACCGAGAAGCGTATGCACTGGCCGAGCGCAGTCGTCAGCAGAACGTCATCTTCTTCCATGCAGGTCTCGACGGAGAGGATCTGATCGCCCTCCTCCTCGAGCTTCATGGCGATCTTGCCATTACGGTTGACCTGGACGAAATCCGACAGCTTGTTGCGGCGAACGGTGCCGCGTGTTGTCGAGAACATCACATCGAGGTTGTTCCAGCTTTCCTCATCCTCCGGCATCGGCATGATCGTGGTGATCCGCTCGCCCTTTTCAAGCGGCAGCATGTTGATCAGAGCCTTGCCGCGTGCCGTTGGAGTACCGATCGGCAGGCGCCAGACCTTCTCCTTGTAGACAATCCCGCGCGACGAGAAGAACAGAACAGGCGTATGCGTGTTGGCGACGAATAGCCGGGTAACGAAATCTTCGTCTCGCGTCGTCATGCCGGAGCGGCCCTTGCCGCCACGACGCTGGGCACGATACGCTGTCAACGGTACGCGCTTGATGTAGCCGAGATGCGAGACGGTAACGACCATGTCCTCGCGAGCGATCAGGTCCTCGTCGTCCATCTCGAGACCGCCATCGACGATCTCGGTGCGGCGCGGCGTTCCGAATTCGTCACGGACCGCGATCAGTTCGTCCTTGACGATCGTCTGGATACGGACGCGCGACGACAGGATGTCGAGGTAATCCTTGATCTCTTCGCCGATCTTGTTGAGCTCATCGCCGATTTCGTCGCGGCCGAGCGCCGTCAGGCGGGCCAGGCGCAATTCGAGAATGGCGCGTGCCTGCTCTTCCGACAGATTGTAGGTCAGGTCTTCGTTGATGCGGTGACGTGGATCATCGATCAGCCGGATGAGGCTTTCAACGTCCGACGCGGGCCAGCGGCGCGTCATCAACTGTTCGCGGGCCGACGCCGGATCGGGCGCCTGGCGGATGACGCGGATCACTTCATCGATGTTGGCGACGGCGATTGCGAGACCGACCAAGACGTGGGCGCGGTCGCGTGCCTTGCGGAGGAGATATTTCGTTCGCCGGCTTATGACCTCTTCGCGGAACGAGACGAAAGCGCGGAGCATATCGAGCAACGTCATCTGTTCCGGCTTGCCGCCGTTGAGCGCCACCATGTTGCAGCCGAACGAGGTCTGAAGCGGCGTGTAGCGATAAAGCTGGTTCAGGATGACGTCGGCATTGGCGTCGCGCTTCAATTCGACGACGACGCGGTAGCCCTGGCGGTCGGATTCGTCGCGAAGATCGGAAATGCCCTCGATGCGCTTTTCTCGCACGAGTTCTGCCATCTTCTCGATCATCGTCGACTTGTTCACCTGATAGGGAATTTCGGTGATGATGATCTGTTCGCGGTCGCCGCGCATCGGCTCGATGGTCGCGACGCCGCGCATGATGACCGAGCCGCGGCCCGTCTCATAGGCCAGGCGGATGCCGGCGCGTCCGAGGATCTTGGCGCCAGTCGGGAAGTCCGGACCGGGAATAATCTGGATGAGGTTGGCCAATTCGAGCGTCGGATCGTTGATCAGAGCGATGCAGCCATCGATCACTTCGACGAGGTTGTGCGGCGGGATGTTGGTCGCCATCCCGACCGCGATGCCGCCGGCGCCGTTGACCAGGAGATTGGGGAACTTGGCGGGTACGACAACAGGCTCGCTCAGCGTGCCGTCATAGTTCTCGCGGAAGTCGACCGTATCCTTGTCGAGATCGTCCAGCAGCGCATGCGCGGCCTTCTCCAGACGGCACTCGGTGTAACGTTCGGCCGCCGGAGGGTCGCCGTCCACCGAACCGAAATTGCCCTGGCCGTCGATCAGCGGCAGGCGCAACGACCAAGGCTGCGCCATGCGCGCCAGGGCGTCGTAAATCGCCGAGTTGCCGTGCGGATGGAATTTACCCATCACGTCACCCGTGACGCGGGCGCACTTCACGTACTTCTTGTTCCAGTCGATACCTAGCTCGGACATGCCGAACAGGATGCGCCGGTGAACGGGCTTGAGGCCGTCGCGAACGTCAGGAAGAGCTCGGCTCACGATCACGCTCATCGCGTAATCGAGATACGACCGCTGCATTTCCTCCACGATGGAGATGGGCTCGATACCTGGCGGGAATTTCCCGCCGCCGGGTGGGGATTGTTCAGTCAAAACAGATCACGATCTCTCTTAGAATCACTGCAGAATTTATAGCGGAAACCATGCTCCTGCGCCAATTTCAGCGCATGTTTTGAACAGGCTTTTGCCTTCTAAAGCCTTTAAATCGCACATTTCGATGGCGAGCGACACAACCTTGCCAGTCTCGCACTTTGCGAAACCGAAATCATCACATAACAATGGCGCCGACCGCATGAAAATCTGGAAGCCGGAGCAAATATGGCGAGTGTAGACACGCTAATCAATGCCTTCACGACATTGCTGGTCACCGTCGATCCGCCGGGCCTCGCTCCGCTTTTTCTCGGACTGACGACAGGCATGAACCGCGCCGAGCGCGGCCAGGTGGCGCTGCGGGGCTCGTTGATTGCTTTCTTCATCCTGGCGGCCTTCGCTCTGTTCGGCGCAAGCGTGCTCAACGTCCTCGGGATATCGATCGGCGCCTTCCGCATCGCCGGCGGATTGCTTCTCTTCTGGATTGCCTTCGAGATGGTGTTCGAGAAGCGTCAGGACCGCAAGGAAAAGACCACAACGGTTGCGATCACCCAGGACCATATTCACAACATAGCAGTCTTTCCCCTCGCCCTGCCGCTGATCGCCGGCCCTGGGGCCATATCGGCGACGATCCTGCTGGCAGGTTCCCTGCAGGGAACGGTCGACCGGATGCAGTTGATCGGCGTCATCGCTGTCAATCTGGGCCTGGTCTTCGCCGCATTGGTGATTGCCGAAAGGCTCGACCGCCTGCTGGGTGTGACCGGGCGGGCGATCCTCACGAGGCTGCTCGGCGTCATTCTGGCAGCCCTTGCTGCGCAGTTCGTTGTCGATGGCGTCAAATCAGCGATGAATTTGATAACTCAAGCCGCAACGTAGAAAGGCCCGCCGAAAGGCGGGCCGCTATATTGATCGATCTGACTTGGATTTCGGGATCGATCAGAACGGAATATCGTCGTCGAGATCGCGGGAGAAGTTTCCGCCAGCGCTGGCGCCACTGCCGCCGCCGCGACTAGGAGCCGATGAAGATGACGAAGGCTGGCCGTAGTCGTCGCCATATCCGCCGCCGCCACCACCGAAGTCATTGCCGCCACGCGCACCGCCCCGACCGCCTTCGCTGGCGCCACCGCCATCACCGCGGCCATCGAGCATCGTCAAAGTTGAGTTGAAGCCCTGGAGCACGATTTCGGTCGAGTATTTTTCGACGCCGTTCTGGTCCTGCCATTTGCGGGTCTGCAGCTGGCCTTCGATATAGACCTTTGCGCCCTTCTTCAGATACTGCTCGGCAACCTTGCAGAGGCCTTCGTTGAAGATCACGACACGGTGCCACTCAGTCTTTTCCTTGCGCTCGCCGGAGGTGCGGTCGCGCCAGGTCTCAGACGTTGCGATATTGAGGTTGGCGATCGGACGACCGTCCTGGGTGCGGCGGATTTCCGGGTCTGCACCGAGATTTCCGATCAGAATTACCTTGTTCACACTACCAGCCATACCAACCACCCTATGTCCGCCCCATCGAGCGGCGTTCCAATTTAATTTCTCACCTTAGCGCATGAACACCAGCCAGTGGGCTTTAAGCGCGGTTCATCCACAAGGATTTTTGTTCTTTATTTGTTCTAGTTTATCACTATGATCCTGTCAACCGAATCGAAAACCTCACATGTCAATGCGTTTCAGCCTCGACTCGCCAGCGCGCATCACTAAATAAGGGCTGACACAAGGGACCAGCTGAACGATGAGTGAACTCAAGACCATCTCCATCCGCGGCGCGCGCGAGCACAATCTCAAGGGCATCGACCTTGATCTTCCGCGCAACAAGCTGATCGTGATGACCGGCCTTTCCGGCTCCGGGAAATCCTCGCTCGCCTTCGACACAATCTATGCCGAGGGCCAGCGACGCTATGTCGAAAGCCTGTCGGCCTATGCGCGGCAGTTCCTGGAGATGATGCAAAAGCCTGATGTCGACCAGATCGACGGGCTTTCGCCGGCGATCTCGATCGAGCAGAAGACCACCTCGCGCAATCCGCGCTCGACGGTCGGCACGGTCACCGAGATCCACGACTACATGCGCCTGCTCTTTGCGCGCGTCGGTGTTCCTTATTCGCCGGCGACGGGCTTGCCGATCGAGAGCCAGACCGTGAGCCAGATGGTCGATCGCGTCCTCGATTATGAGGAAGGCACGAGGCTTTATATCCTTGCGCCGCTCGTGCGCGGTCGAAAGGGCGAATATAAAAAGGAACTGGCGGAGCTGATGAAAAAGGGCTTCCAGCGCGTCAAGGTCGACGGCCAGTTCTACGAGATTGCCGAGGCTCCGGTTCTCGACAAGAAATACAAGCATGATATCGACGTCGTCGTCGACCGCATCGTGGTACGCGCAGATGTCGCTGCGCGCCTTGCAGACAGCTTCGAGACCAGCCTTCGCCTTGCGGACGGTCTTGCGGTCGCCGAATTTGCCGACAAGCCGCTGCCGCCGGAAGATACGTCGGCAGGTGGTTCGGCCAACAAATCGTTGAACGAAACGCACGAGCGGGTGCTCTTCTCCGAGAAGTTCGCCTGCCCCGTCTCCGGCTTTACCATTCCGGAGATCGAGCCGCGGCTGTTCTCGTTCAACAATCCTTCCGGCGCCTGCCCGTCCTGTGATGGGCTCGGCTCGCTGCAGAAGATAGATCCCGACCTGATCGTCCCCGAGCACGAGCGGACATTGCGCGATGGTGCCATTGCGCCGTGGGCCAAGTCGACGTCGCCCTACTATAATCAGACGCTTGAAGCGCTCGGAAAGCATTACGGTTTCAAGCTTGGCAGCCGATGGAACGACTTGCCGGATGAGGCCAAGAACGTCATCCTGCATGGCACCGAGGACAAGATCGAGTTCCACTACGCCGACGGCGCGCGATCCTACACCACCCACAAGAATTTCGAGGGCATCATTCCGAACCTCGAGCGCCGCTGGAAGGAAACGGATTCCGCCTGGGCGCGCGAGGAGATAGATCGGTATATGTCGGCCGCGCCCTGCCCGGTCTGCAACGGATATCGCCTGAAGCCAGAGGCGCTTGCCGTCAAGATCGACACGTTGCATATCGGCCAGGTCTCCGAAATGTCGATCCGTGTCGCGCGCGACTGGTTTGAGACATTGCCGGCGTCCTTCACGTCGAAGCAAAACGAGATTGCCGTCCGCATCCTCAAGGAAATTCGCGATCGTCTGCGTTTCCTCAATGATGTCGGCCTCGAATATCTCAGCCTGTCACGCAACTCGGGCACCTTGTCCGGCGGCGAAAGCCAGCGTATTCGCCTCGCGTCGCAGATCGGCTCCGGCCTGACCGGCGTTCTCTACGTGCTGGACGAGCCGTCGATCGGCCTGCACCAGCGCGACAACGCGCGACTGCTCGAGACGCTGAAGCATCTGCGAGATATCGGCAATACGGTCATCGTCGTCGAGCATGACGAAGATGCGATTATGAGCGCCGACGACGTCGTCGATATCGGACCTGCCGCCGGCGTCCATGGCGGACATGTCGTCGCCCATGGCACGCCGCAGGAAATCATGGCGAACCCGAAGTCGCTGACGGGCAAATATCTCTCGGGCGAGCTCGGCGTTCCCGTGCCTTCGGAGCGGCGCAAGCCGAAGAAGGGCAAGGAAATCCGTATCGTCGGCGCCCGTGGCAACAACCTTAAGAACATCACCGCCTCGATCCCGCTCGGCGTCTTTACCGCCGTGACGGGCGTTTCCGGCGGCGGAAAGTCAACGTTCCTCGTCGAGACGCTTTATAAATCCGCTGCACGCCGCGTCATGGGCGCGCGCGAAAATCCGGCGGATCACGATCGTATCGATGGCTTCGAGCATATCGACAAGGTGATCGACATCGACCAGTCGCCGATCGGCCGTACGCCGCGCTCCAATCCGGCAACCTATACCGGCGCATTTACACCGATCCGCGACTGGTTTTCCGGACTGCCAGAGGCAAAGGCGCGCGGTTATCAGCCGGGCCGGTTCTCCTTCAACGTCAAGGGCGGGCGCTGCGAGGCCTGCCAGGGCGACGGCGTCATCAAGATCGAGATGCACTTTCTGCCCGATGTCTACGTGACCTGCGATGTCTGCCACGGCAAGCGCTACAACAGGGAAACGCTCGACGTCACCTTCAAGACCAAATCGATTGCCGACGTGCTCGACATGACGGTGGAAGAAGGTGTCGACTTTTTCGCAGCCGTTCCAGCTGTGCGTGACAAGCTGCAGTCGCTGAAGGATGTCGGCCTCGGCTATATCAAGGTCGGACAACAGGCCAACACGCTTTCGGGTGGCGAAGCCCAGCGCGTCAAGCTAGCCAAGGAACTGTCAAAGCGCTCGACCGGACGCACGCTCTACATCCTTGACGAGCCGACCACCGGCCTACATTTCCACGATGTCGCCAAACTGCTGGAAATGCTGCACGAACTGGTCAATCAGGGAAATTCCGTCGTGGTTATCGAGCACAATCTGGAGGTCATCAAGACCGCCGACTGGGTGCTTGATTTCGGCCCTGAAGGCGGCGACGGCGGGGGCGAGATTGTCGCTGTCGGCACACCAGAGGCGATCGTCAAGGAGCGACGGTCCTATACCGGGCAATTCCTGAAGGACCTGCTGGAGCGCCGGCCGGTGAAAAGAGTGGCGGCGGCGGAGTGATTAGGGTTCGAGGGAGGCTTGCATGACCAAGACTGGTACAATCCGCACGGGCATCGGCGGCTGGACGTTCGAGCCCTGGCGGGGGACGTTCTTCCCTGACGATCTCAAGCAGAAGGACGAGCTTCACTATGCCAGCCGGCAACTGAAGGTCATCGAGGTCAATGGCACCTATTACAGCACCCAGAAGCCGGCGACCTTTGCCAAATGGGGCGCTGATGTGCCGGAGGGGTTCATCTTCTCGCTGAAGGCAACGCGTTTCGTGACAAATCGTCGGGTTCTCGCCGAAGCGGGCGAGTCGATGGAGCGTTTTCTGAATTCCGGCATCAGCGAGCTCGGCGAGCATCTTGGTCCGCTGCTCTGGCAGTTTGCCCCGACCAAGAAGTTCGATGCCGACGATTTCGAGGCTTTCCTGAAGCTTCTGCCGGCGAAGCAGGATGGATTGCCGTTGCGACATGTGGTCGAGGTCCGGCATGATTCGTTCAAGGTACCGGAATTCGTGACCCTGCTGGCGAAGTATAAGGTCGCCCCGGTCTGTGCCGAGCATCACGATTATCCGATGATCGCCGACGTGACTGCCGACTTCGTCTATGCGCGCCTGCAGAAGGGTTCGGACGAGATCAAGACTTGTTACCCGCCGAAGGAGCTGAAGGATTGGGCCTTGCGGCTCGAGACCTGGTCAAAAGGCGGCGTCCCCGACGATCTGCCGCTAATCGACGAGAAGCGCAAGGTCGCGACCGAGCCCCGCGATGTCTTCGCGTTCATGATCCACGAGGGCAAGGTCAATGCGCCACACGGTGCGATCGCTCTGCAGGGGCAACTGGCGAAATAGCAGGCGAGCGCTGGCTACAGCGGCCTTACGTGAGCCACTAGGTCCTCCGCCGTCAGGCCCTTGCCGGCACTTTGGCCAGCCTTGCCGTGCAGCCAGACCCCGGCAGCGGCGGCCTCGAATGTCGGCATGCCTTGCGCCAACAGCCCGCCGATAATGCCGGCGAGCACGTCGCCCGATCCGGCGGTTGCCAGCCAGGACGGCGCGTTGGTGTTGATCAGCGCGCGGCCATCAGGTGCTGCGATGACACTATCGGCCCCCTTATACACGATAGCTGCATGGGCACGTTTGGCCGCGGCCTGCGCCTTCTGCACCTTACTGAGGCTATAGTTCACAGCAATGTCGGGAAAAAGACGGGCGAATTCGCCTTCATGTGGTGTCAGCACAAGTCGCGTGGCGCCTTCGGCAAAGGCGTCGAACAATTGCGCCGGATCTTCGCGAAACGAGGTTATGCCGTCAGCATCCAGCACCAAATGGCGATTGGTGAGTGCAAGCGCGAACTTGCGCGCCTTCTTGCCGATACCGAAGCCGGGGCCGAGGACGAACGTCGTCAGGCGCTTGTCCTCGAGCCAGGCGTTCAAGTCCTTCTCGGTTTCAATCTGTCGCAACATGACTGCCGTCAGCAAATTTGCGTTGACGCCCATCGCCTCTTGCGAGGATGCAATGGTGACAAGCCCGGCGCCGGCCCTGAGGCCGGCCATGGCCGACATCCGCGCGGCGCCGGTTGCCGTCGCGCTGCCTGAGAAGACGACGAGATGCCCGCGCTTGTACTTGTGCGTCTCGATCAGGGAAGCCGGCACGCTGGCCTGCCACTGCGCCGGCGTGTTTTCAGCAACTTGACCCTTTGCATGCGCTTGAACGATCCGTGCGGGGATGCCGATGTCGAAAACTTCCAGCGTGCCACAGAGCTCACGGCCCGGCATCAGCAGATGACCCGGCTTACGGGTCATGAAGGTCACGGTATAGGCCGCGGTGAATGCCGCTCCAAGAATTCTGCCGCTGAGCCCGTCCAGCCCGGAAGGCAGATCGACCGCCACTACCGGGACATTGGCCTTGTACACGCGCCCGATGAGCCGGGCCACCTCTTCGGGGACCGGGCGGGCGAGACCGGCGCCAAAGATGGCGTCGACCACGACATCGCCTGACAGGGGCGCGTATGCCGCGATATCCTGGCCGGGGATTGGACAGGATGCGAACGCACGCGCCGCATCGCCCTTCAGTGCTTGCGGCTTGCCAAGAGAAAAGACTGAGACCGCAGCCCCGCTTTCCCACAGTGCCCTCGCAGCCACATATCCGTCGCCGCCGTTGTTGCCGGGGCCGCACAGAACAACAAAACGCAGAGCTTCGGGAAAGTGTCGCAGGGCGGCGGCAGCGACGGCGTGGCCAGCTTTCTCCATCAGCCCGAACGATGATATCCCCGATTCAGCAGCAGCCTGATCGACCGCCGCCATGTCTTCAGGTGTAAGGAGGAGCTCGCAAAGGGGACGCGTCATGATGAACATCATTCAATGCGAAATACGGGCGAAAAACAACCTGTTTTCGGCGCCTTCATTTGGTTAAACAATAATCATTTGCATAATATTTGTCCATTTGCCCAAGTTGATCTCCGCGAGGCGATGGCTCCGAATATCGCAATTTCTTTTCATTTTTCAGTTGTTTCAGCTCATTTCCAGATAAAACGGCTATCAATTTCCTCGGAAAAGCTCATGAATACGGGGGATATCGTCAGATTCTTCGGAAAATCGGCGAATGATCGAAATCAACTGGCACGATACGTGCATCGAGAAGGCCAAGCGGGTTATTTCCTGCTTTAACGGGAGAAGCGGAGAGACATTTTCTCATGAAAAAGATCGAAGCGATCATTAAGCCATTCAAGCTTGACGAAGTGAAGGAAGCCCTTCAAGAAGTTGGGCTGCAGGGTATCACTGTCACGGAAGCAAAGGGCTTCGGTCGTCAAAAAGGCCATACGGAATTGTACCGTGGGGCCGAATATGTCGTCGACTTCCTGCCGAAGGTGAAGGTCGAGGTGGTGCTGGCGGACGAGAATGCGGAAGCCGTCATCGACGCTATCCGCAAGGCTGCCCAGACCGGCCGTATCGGCGACGGAAAGATCTTCGTGTCCAATATCGAAGAGGTTATCCGTATCCGGACCGGTGAAACGGGCATAGACGCTATCTAATTTGCCTCGCCGATCCGGCGAAGCTTCATATCGTCATCACAGTCAAGGGAAGCATTTTAATGACGACCGCAAACGAAATTCTCAAACAAATCAAGGATAACGACGTCAAGTTCGTCGACCTGCGATTTACAGACCCAAAAGGCAAGCTGCAGCATGTCACAATGGACGTCTCCTGTGTCGACGAAGACATGTTCGCCGACGGCGTCATGTTCGACGGTTCGTCGATCGGCGGTTGGAAGGCCATCAACGAGTCCGACATGGTGCTGATGCCGGACACGGATACGGTCCACATGGACCCTTTCTTTGCACAGTCGACGATGGTCATCATCTGCGACATCCTGGATCCGATCTCCGGCGAATCCTATAACCGCGATCCGCGCGGCACCGCCAAGAAGGCCGAAGCCTATCTGAAGGCATCCGGCATCGGCGACCAGATCTTCGTCGGCCCCGAACCGGAATTTTTCGTTTTCGACGACGTCAAGTACAAGGCCGACCCCTACAATACCGGCTTCAAGCTGGATTCCAGCGAGTTGCCGTCCAACGACGACACCGACTACGAGACTGGTAATCTCGGTCACCGTCCGCGCGTCAAGGGCGGCTACTTCCCCGTCCCTCCCGTCGACAGCTGCCAGGACATGCGCTCCGAGATGCTGACAGTGCTCGGCGAAATGGGCGTTGTCGTTGAAAAGCACCATCACGAAGTCGCCGCTGCCCAGCACGAGCTCGGCGTCAAGTTCGACACGCTGGTGCGTAACGCCGACAAGATTCAGATCTACAAGTACGTCGTGCACCAGGTGGCCAACGCCTATGGCAAGACGGCAACCTTCATGCCGAAGCCGATCTTCGGCGACAACGGTTCGGGCATGCACGTTCACCAGTCGATCTGGAAGGGCGGCAAGCCGACCTTCGCCGGCGACGAATATGCGGGCCTGTCCGAGAGCTGCCTTTTCTATATCGGCGGCATCATCAAGCACGCCAAGGCGATCAACGCCTTCACCAACCCGTCGACAAACTCCTACAAGCGTCTTGTGCCTGGCTACGAAGCGCCGGTTCTGCTGGCCTATTCGGCTCGCAACCGTTCCGCCTCATGCCGCATTCCTTTCGGCTCCAATCCGAAGGCAAAGCGTGTCGAAGTCCGATTCCCGGATCCGACTGCTAATCCCTATCTCGGTTTTGCTGCCATGCTGATGGCCGGCCTCGACGGCATCAAGAACAAGATTCATCCCGGCAAGCCGATGGACAAGGATCTGTACGACCTGCCGCCGAAGGAATTGAAGAAGATTCCGACCGTTTGCGGCTCGTTGCGCGAAGCGCTGGAAAGCCTCGACAAGGATCGCAAGTTCCTGACCGCCGGTGGCGTGTTCGACGACGACCAGATCGATGCATTCATCGAATTGAAGATGGTCGAGGTCATGCGCTACGAGATGACCCCTCATCCCGTCGAATACGACATGTACTACTCGTCTTGATCGCTGAAAGTGAAAGCCCCGGTTTGCCGGGGCTTTTTTCTGCCGGCGTGGCGGCCGGCGAGAACAGCAAGTGTGACAGCTGTTTGAAGGAAACAAGGCAAAAACCTTGATTTTTGCAAACAAAACCACCACATCATTGCTTGAAAGGAAGTCGCGCCATGAAACAAAGCAAAGCAAAATTCAATATCGGCGAAGTGGTTCGGCACCGTGTATTCCCGTTCCGCGGGGTGATCTTTGACGTTGACCCCGAATTCGCGAATACGGACGAATGGTGGAATTCTATTCCCACCGAGGTGCGCCCGAGCAAGGAACAACCGTTCTATCACCTGCTCGCCGAGAACGAAGACACCGAATACGTCGCCTATGTCTCGGAGCAAAATCTTGTCAGTGATGAAAGTGGGCTTCCACTTCGCAATCCGCAAGTCTACCAGATATTCGACCGTGAGCCGACCGGGCAGTTCAGACCCAAGATGAGCTTCGCCCACTAAAGCCACGATATGAAATCGGAATCCCCGGGAAGTTGCTCTGCAGCTTCCCTTTTTTATTGCCTGCATATCGCATAAGAAAAGCCCGACTTTCGCCGGGCTCTTTCATTGAAAGACTATTGCGCAGTGAAACTACTGCTGCTTGGCGGCCTTCTGGGCGTCTTCAAGCTTCTTGCGGGCTTCCTCGGCCTTCTTCTGCATGCTGTCCTGCAGGCTCTTCTGGCTCTCGGCAAGCTTGGACTGCGAGATCGGATCGCCGTCATAGGAAGCGCCGAAACCGTCGAGCGAAATCTTGATCGGGCTTGGCGTGCGACGGAAGTTGATCGAGGTGAAGGTGACGTCGGTGCCCTTCTTGAGCGCTGCGATCATCGCGTCGGTCAAGGGAACTTCGGCCATGCAGCGATCAGGCAGGCAGACGGCGTAGTCGAGCTTCTGGCCCTTGCCGCCGTCGATCTGCATGGTGATGCCGGGTCCGATCAGGCGTGCGGTCGGAACGGAGACCTGCATGGCCTTGCGGGCCTGCTTGCCGTCGATCGAGATGAGGCCGATCGCCGTGACGATCTGGCCGTTGTTTGCCATGATCACGTTCTGGACGATGCAGACGTCGTTGTCTTCCTGCTTGCTGCAGGTCTTGTACCAGCCGAGGCGCGGCGTGCCGCCGGCAGCGTCGGCGCCTGCGGCGGGTGCTGCTGCCGCGGGGTCGGCTTGCTGCGCGAACGAAGCTGCAGGGGCTGCTGCGCCGATGATGAGAGCCAGAGCAGAAAGGGCTGCCCTCATTTTGTTTTCAGTCTTGAACATCATAGCGTATCCGCCTCCTGAATTCCGATGCGGAGCAGCTTCCTGCCGCCCCATGCCAGTCGGGTCAAACCGCCGTCCACCTGTCTAAAAATTAAGGCGAATGCATGACCCGAAACTCCGGACCACCTGTTACATTGCACTGATCAGGATATCCAGCGTTTCTTTGGCCTTTTGATGAACCGCAACAAGAAATTCGCCTCCATCGTGTTGAATTCGATACTGCCATGATAATGTTCCGGCGAATCATATCCCTTGCCGGAAAGGATGCCATGCAAGCGCTCCGGGTCGCCCTTTTCCTCAACTTCGCAATGCTTTGCAGCCAGGCCACAGCGGAGCCGCTCTATGGAATTGCGATGCATGGCGACCCTGCCCTGCCCGCTGACTACAAGGCCTTTCCTTACGTCAATCCGACCGTCAAAAAAGGTGGGCATATAACCTATGGCGTGGTCGGAACCTTCGACAGTCTCAACCCATTCATCCTCAAAAGCATGCGCACAACCGCGCGCGGCATGTGGGACCCGGAATTCGGTAATCTCGTCTACGAATCGCTGATGCAGCGCTCGCGCGACGAGCCATTCACGATGTACGGGCTATTGGCGAAGACCGTGGAATGGGACGACAAGCGCACATTCATCCAGTTCAATCTCGATCCCGATGCGAGATGGTCAGATGGGCAGCCGGTGACGCCCGACGACGTCATTTTCAGTTTCAACCTGCTGCGCGACAAGGGTCGCGTGCCTTTTGCAAACCGCCTCAACGCAGTCGCCAAGTTGGAAAAAGTCGGAGACCATAGCGTTCGGTTCACGCTCAACGACAAGGCGGATCGCGAGACGCCAATGATCATCGCGCTTTCGACGCCTATCCTCCCACAGCACGCGATCAACCCCGATACGTTCGACCAGACATCGCTCACGCCTCCGGTCGGCTCCGGCCCTTACAAGGTGAAGTCCGTCAATCCCGGCGAAAGCATCGTGTTCGAGCGCGACCCAAATTACTGGGGCAAAGATGTCCCCTCCAAGGTCGGTACAGACAACTACGACCTGATTACCGTCGATTATTTCCTTCAGGAAACGACGCTGTTCGAATCCTTCAAGAAGGGCGATATCGACATTTATGCCGATGGTAGTCCCGGCCATTGGGCACAGGCCTATAACTTCCCAGCCGTAACGTCAGGCGCCGTCGTCAAGGACGTATTCCAGCCGAAATTGCCAAGCGGAATGCTCGGCTTCGTCTTCAACACGAGGCGCGCCATCTTTGCCAATCCCAAGGTGCGTGAAGGCCTTTCGCTGGCCTTCGACTTCGAATGGGTCAACAAGAACCTGTCGTCCAGCGCCTATACCAGAACCGAGAGCTACTGGCAGAATTCCGACCTTTCTTCCTTTGGCGTGCCGGCCGATGCGCGCGAGCTGGAAATGCTCGGCCCCATTAAGGACCGCATCGATCCTACCGTTCTCGACGGGACCTACAAGCTGCCGGTAACAGACGGCACAGGGCGCGATCGGACGGTCCTCCGCAAGGCGGTCGATCTGCTGAAGCAGGGCGGGTACACGATCAAGGACGGCAAGATGGTCGACGCTTCTGGGCGTCAACTTTCGTTCGAGATCATGACGCAAAGCACCGACCAGGAGCGGCTGGCGATCGCCTATCGGCGGACGCTGGAGTTGCTCGGCGTAGCGGTGGCGATCCGCACGGTCGACGATTCTCAATACCAGCGGCGAACCATCAACTTCGACTATGACATGATTATCAAGTCGTTCACGTCGTCGCTCTCCCCGGGCATAGAGCAAGTCGGCCGCTGGGGCTCGGTCGCTCGCGATCGCGAAGGCAGCGAGAACTTTGCCGGCGTCGCCGATCCCGACGTCGATACCCTCATTGCCCATATGCTGTCTGCCCAGACCGCGGAAGATTTCCAGGATGCTGTACGCTCGTTCGATCGGATGCTGATCTCCGGACATTACGTCGTGCCGCTCTACCATATCGACCAGCAATGGGTGGCGCGGCGCAAGCGCGTCGGCCGTCCCGATGCGCTGCCCCTCTACGGGTACCAGTTGCCCACATGGTGGGACGCTTCCGTCCAATAGGCATGGTTCCCTTTTGGTAACCGGTTGAAGCTTCTTCCCAAAGCGCCTAGATGAATTTCAAAGGCGCCAAAACGGAAGGATGTAGCCATGGAACGTATAACGATCGACGTCGTCTCGGATGTCGTATGTCCCTGGTGCTATCTCGGAAAGGCGCGGCTGGAACTCGCGATCGCCGAGGTACAGGACGAGGTTGGTGTCGACGTCAATTGGCGGCCCTATCGGCTCAATCCCGACTATCCCCGGGAAGGCGTGGATCAGAAGAAGTCGCTTGCCGCCAAGCTTGGTGGCGAAGAGCGCGTTGCAAGCGCTCATGCGATGCTGACCGGCCTTGGCCGCGAAGTTGGTATAGCCTTCAATTTCGACGCGATCGAGATCGGCCCGAATACGCTCGACGCCCACCGGCTCATTCACTGGGCGGTGACCGAGGACCGGGAAAAGCAGGATCGCGTCGTCGATGCATTGTTCAAGGCGAATTTCGAAGAGGGCAAGAACGTCGGCGATCACGCCGTGCTGCTTGATATCGCAGAGAAAGCCGGGCTCGATCGCTCGGTTATCGCGGCGCTTCTGGCGTCCGATGCGGATAGCGACTTGATCGTTGCCGAAATTGAGTCGGCCCAGCAGATGGGTGTCAGCGGCGTGCCGTTCTTCATTTTCGACCAGCAATATGGCGTGAGCGGCGCCCAGACGCCCGACGTCCTCGCCAGCGCGTTGCGTGATATCGCCAAGATGAAAGCGGAAGCGCGGTCGGCGATGAACTGATCGCCGTCCGCGCTATTTCGCCAGTTCCGCCAATTGAGTGATGACAATGGCTGCGCCGGAGAGCCTTTTCTCCGGCGTCGGCAGATCGCGTGTCAGAAAGACGCTGTGGTCCGGCCTGATCTTCGCCATCGAGCCCTGCTTGGCGATATAGCCGACGAGGGCGGCGGGATTGGGGAATTCCTTGTTACGGAACTGCACGACCACACCCTTCGGCCCGGCATCCAGCTTCTCCACATTGCTAACGCGGCAAAGCGACTTGATGTAGACGATCTTCAACAGATGCTGCACCTCGATCGGCATAGGGCCGAAGCGGTCGATCATCTCGGCGCCGAAGCCATCGATGTCCTTGAGCTCGGTAATCTCGCCGAGGCGGCGATAGAGCGCCATGCGCAGATGCAGATCCGGCACGTAATCATCCGGGATCATGACGGGCGTTCCGACCGATATCTGCGGCGACCAGCCAGTGTCGCGGATCTCGTCGACGCCCTTGACCTCGGCCACGGCCTCCTCAAGCATCTGCTGGTATAGTTCGAAGCCGACTTCCTTGATGTGGCCGGACTGCTCGTCGCCGAGCAGGTTGCCCGCTCCGCGAATATCGAGATCATGACTGGCGAGCTGAAAGCCGGCGCCGAGCGTATCGAGCGACTGCAGCACCTTCAGCCGGCGTTCCGCCGTCGTCGTCAGCACCTTGTTCACCGGTAGCGTGAAGAGTGCAAAGGCGCGGACCTTGGAACGTCCGACCCGACCGCGAAGCTGATAGAGCTGGGCAAGACCGAACATATCCGCGCGATGCACGATCAGCGTATTGGCGGTGGGTACATCCAGGCCGGATTCGACAATCGTAGTAGACAGCAGAACGTCATAGCGGCCTTCGTAGAAGGCATTCATGATGTCTTCGAGTTCGCCAGCCGGCATCTGGCCATGGGCGACGGCCACCTTGAGTTCCGGGAGGTCGGACTGCAGGAAGGCCTGGATATCTGCGATGTCGGCCAG
Source organism: Arminella tubonensis (assembly GCF_003240585.1). GTDB lineage: Bacteria > Pseudomonadota > Alphaproteobacteria > Rhizobiales > Rhizobiaceae > Rhizobium > Rhizobium tubonense. The sequence goes on along the minus strand of NZ_PCDP01000040.1, from coordinate 248,320 downwards.
CCGCGGACAAACGTAAAAGCTCTGGCCGCCGCGGTAATGTTCGCGCATCAGCGTTTCGCGGATGACGAGAGAATCGAACGGCGAGATGAAGGTGCGAACCGCCATGCGGTCGACCGGCGGCGTGGTAATCAGCGACAGTTCGCGGACGCCCGTCATGGCCAGCTGCAAGGTTCTCGGGATCGGCGTTGCCGACAAGGTCAGCACATGCACGTCGCTCTTCAGTTCCTTCAGCCGCTCCTTGTGCTTGACCCCGAAATGCTGCTCCTCGTCGATGACGAGCAGGCCGAGATTGGCGAATTTGATGCCGGCGCCGAGCAGCGCATGCGTTCCGACGACGATATCGGTCTTGCCCTCCGCCACTTCCTTCTTGGTCAGCGCCAATTCCTTGGAGCCGACAAGCCGCGATGCCTGCTGGACCCGGATCGGCAGACCGCGGAACCGCTCCGTGAATGTCTTGAAATGCTGGCGCGCGAGCAGTGTTGTCGGCACGACGATAGCGACCTGGGCACCATTCATCGCGGCGACGAAAGCGGCGCGAAGCGCCACCTCGGTCTTGCCGAAGCCGACGTCACCGCAAACGAGACGATCCATCGGGCGACCTGCAGCCAGATCGTCGCGCACGGCGTCGATGGCGTTGGCCTGATCCTCGGTCTCGTCATAGGGAAACCGGGCTGCGAATTCGTCGTATATGCCGTCGGGTGCTATCAGCGCCGGCGCCTGTCTGATCAAGCGCTCGGCGGCGACGCGGATGAGACCTTCGGCCATATCCAGCAACCGCTTCTTGAGCTTGGCCTTGCGCATCTGCCAGGCGCCGCCGCCCAGCTTGTCGAGTTGCACCTCGGTGCCCTCGCCGCCGAAGCGCGACAGAAGATCGATATTCTCCACCGGCAGGAAGAGCTTGGCATCGTCGGCATATTGCAGCTCAAGGCAGGCATGCGGCGCGCCGGCCGCCTCGATCGTGCGAAGACCGACAAAACGACCGATACCGTGCTCTGCGTGAACGACGATGGAGCCTTCGTCGAGACCGGCAACCTCGGAGATGAAGTCGGCGGCGCGCTTGCGGCGCTTCGAGCGGCGGACCATCCGATCGCCGAGGATGTCCTGCTCGCCGATGACGGCCAGGTTTCCTGTCTCGAAACCAGCCTCCAGGCTGAGGACGGCCGCAGCCGCCTCGCCCTTTGCCAGCCCGTCCAGGTCCTTCATTGCCTCGATCGTCTTGATGCGCGCGAGGCCATGTTCCGCAAGCACCTGGAGCAGCCGGTCGAGCGAACCCTCGGTCCAGGCGGTGATGAGCACCTTGCCGCCGCTGGCGCGACGGTCGGCGATGTGTTTGACCACCGCGTCAAACACATTGATCCGCTCGGCGTCGACGCTTTCCTGCGCCGAACGAGCCCAGCGCGGGCCCTGGCGGGCCTCGACGTTGACAACCCGCCTCGCCTCACCCTCGATCTCGTTGAACGGCGACAATCGGATCGCGTTGAATGCGTCCAGCGTCTGGCCGAAGACCTTGCCGGTGAGATAGAGTTGCCCCGGCGCAATCGGCTTGTAGGGTGTGCCTTGTGCCATCGCACCCTTGCGCGGCTCGCCGGTATTCAGTCGGGCATCGTAGTAGTCGCTGACGAGCTTCGATCGCTCCTCGGCCGCTTCCCGGACGGTATGATCGGTGATGAAGCGGAAGCCGTGGAGATAATCGAAGACAGTCTCGAGCTTTTCGTAGAAAAGCGGCAGCCAATGCTCCATTCCGGGATAGCGCCGGCCTTCCGACACAGCGAGGTAAAGCGCGTCGTCGCGCGTCGCTGCGCCGAACAACGTCAGATAGTTCTTGCGGAAGCGGCTGATGGTATCCGGCGTCAGCGTGACTTCGCTCATGGGGTTGAGATCGAGGGAACGCACCTGACCGGTCGTTCGCTGGCTGGCTGGATCGAAACTGCGGATGGTCTCAAGCGTGTCGCCAAAAAAGTCGAGGCGTACCGGCTCTTCGCTTCCTGGAACGAAGACGTCGAGTATGCCGCCGCGAACGGCATATTCGCCGACCTCGCGCACGGTTGCGACGCGATCAAAGCCATTGCGCTCCAGGCGGCCGGCGATGTCGTCCATCCGGACCTGGTTGCCGGGCTTTGCCGAGAATGCCAGGCTCTCGATGATGTCTTGCGGGGCTACCTTCTGCAGCATCGCGTTGACCGTGACCAGGACAATCGCCGCATGCGGCTTCCTGCGATGGGCGATCAACCCGCCGAGTGCAGCAAGACGACGGGCCGACGTATCGGAACTCGGCGAGACACGATCGTAAGGAAGGCAATCCCACGCCGGCAGCGTCAGCACCGGGATATCGGGCGCAATGAAACCAAGCATCTGTTCGATATCGGCCATGCGCTGGCCATCGGACAGCACATAGGCCACCGGTTCGCCACTGCGGGCCAATTCGGCGATAATGAAGGGATCGAGCCCGGCCGGCACATTGCCGATCGTCAGCGGCTCAGCGGCCGCTGCGAGCTTCCTTACGTCCAGACCAGGAATCATACCGCTTTCCCGAGCGTTGCAGCAGTCATCTCTTCAAAGTCCGGCTTGTAGGACGCGATGCGTGAAAAAAGCGGCGTCATCAGCCGTTCCGGTACTGGCAGCGTTCCCAATATCCACCGGGCCAGATCGTTGTCTTCCTCGTCCATGATGACTTCGAACTCGTCCAGCTCCGCCTCCGAGAGCGTCGGCAGATGGGCATCGGCGAACTGGCCGAACACCAGATCCATCTCGCGAATGCCGCGGTGCCAGCAACGGAACAGAATTCGCCTGCGGCGCGGATCGAGATCGGCACTGCTCAGTGTCACTCCGGTCATCAGATAAACCTTCCTGTTGAAGCGTCTCTATAGAGCATCGGCCTGAAAAGTGGGAACCGGTTTTTGGGAAAAAAGCCGCAGCGGTGGATTTTTCCGGGGCGCGCTGGGATATGAACCGGTGGATCGTGCCATTCGGCCTTGCCAAGTCGGCCTCAGCCATCGCATTTTGCCCTCATCATGCGCCCCGCCATTCTCGATCCGCTCTTTGCATCCATTTCATCCCTGCCAGGCGTCGGGCCGAAAGTTGCCGACTTGCTGGTGAGGCTGCTTGATCGCGAGACCGTGGACGATTGTCGGGTCATCGATCTCCTGTTCCATGCGCCGTCGTCGCTGATCGACCGGCGCGAGCAGCCGCAAATCGCGCAGGCGCCCCAGGGCGTTATCGTTACGATCACCGGGCGGGTCGATCGACATCAGGCGCCGCCTCCCCGCAGCAATGCTCCCTACCGCGTTTTCCTTCATGACGAGACCGGCGAGCTCGGATTGGTGTTTTTCCGCGGCAAGGCGCAATGGCTGGAGAAGCAGCTTCCTCTCGACGAGATCGTGACTGTCAGCGGCAAGGTCGATTGGTTCAACGGCCGCCCCTCGATGGTGCATCCGGACTATATCGTTCGTGAGAGCGAGGGCGAGACGCTGCCGCTGGTCGAGCCCGTTTATCCGTTGACGGCGGGGCTAACCTTGCGTGTGGTGAGGAAGGCTATCCTGGCGGCCCTTGCGCGCATGCCTGAGCTTCCGGAGTGGATCGACCCTCCACTTGTGCCGAAACAGGGTTTCTCGACGATAGCGGAATGCTTCCGGGCGCTGCACGATCCACGCGATGCGACCGATATCGACCCCCAGGCGCCTGCTCGCAGACGGCTTGCCTATGACGAGTTCCTCGCCGGACAGCTCTCTCTTTCCCTCGTCCGCCAGCGCCTGCGTAAGGTGGCGGGCCAGCCGGTGCACGCCACTGGAGCAATCAGCAGCAAAATTCTGAAATCGCTTCCATTTTCCCTGACAGGAAGCCAGACGGAGGCGATCGCGGATGTTTTGAAGGATATGGCGGGCACGGAGAGAATGCTGCGCCTATTGCAGGGTGACGTTGGGGCCGGCAAGACGCTGGTGGCGCTGATGGCGATCGCGGCGGTTATCGAAAGTGGCGGCCAGGCGGTCCTGATGGCGCCGACGGAAATATTGGCGCGACAGCATCACGCGACAATCTCGAAATTTGCCACCGCCGCGGGCCTTTCGATCGAGGTCCTGACCGGTCGCACGAAGGGACGCGAGCGCGACGCCATCCTTGAGCGCATCGCTTCGGGCGAGGCGCAGATCGTCATCGGCACGCACGCGCTGTTCCAGGACAGCGTTTCCTATGCCAACCTCATGCTTGCTGTCGTCGACGAGCAGCATCGCTTCGGCGTCCATCAACGCCTGCGCCTGACCGCCAAGGGCATCTCGCCGCACATGCTGGTGATGACTGCGACGCCGATCCCCCGGACCCTCGTGCTTGCGGCCTTCGGCGACATGGACGTGTCGAAGCTCACCGAGAAGCCAGCCGGACGCAAGCCGATCCAAACCATCACGATTCCGACGGAGCGAACGGGCGATGTGGTCGGCAGGCTTCGCAGTGCGCTTGCCGAGGGGCGGAAGGCATATTGGATATGCCCGCTGGTCGAGGAGTCCGACGAGTCGGACCTGATGTCGGTAGAGGAGCGGCACCAGTCCCTCAGCAAGGCTCTCGGACCCGGCATCGGGCTGATCCACGGGCGGATGAGCGGGCCGGAGAAGGACGCTGCGATGATGGCGTTCAAGAACGGGGAGTTGCGCCTGCTGGTGGCGACGACCGTAGTCGAGGTCGGGGTCGACGTACCGGATGCCACGATCATGGTGATCGAGCACGCCGAGCGTTTCGGGCTGGCGCAGCTGCACCAGCTTCGCGGCCGCGTCGGGCGCGGCGACGAGGCATCGACCTGTATCCTGCTCTACAAGGGTCCGCTCGGCGAAACCGGCCATGCACGCCTGTCGATCATGCGCGACACGGAGGACGGTTTCCGGATCGCAGAGGAGGATCTGAAGCTGCGCGGCGAAGGCGAACTGCTTGGCACGCGCCAGTCCGGAACGCCGGGCTTCCGCATAGCAAGCCTCGAAGCCCATGCCGACCTGCTGGAAATCGCCCGGAAGGATGCGGCCTACCTGATCGAGCGAGATCCGGATCTGACCGGCGAGCGCGGCATGGCCGTTCGCACCCTGCTTTACCTATTCCGGCGTGATGAGGCGATCCGCTTTCTTCGCGCTGGGTAGCGGTGTTCTCTTAGGCGTCGGAGCCGCCAGTGCCGCGGTCACGAGCTTGTCCTTGTATTCCGGTGTTACAAGGCCACCTGAAATCAGCAACTTGGCGCCGTCCTCGGGGCTCATGTCGAGGATGACGATCTTTTCACGCGGAACGAAGATGAGAAAGCCTGCGGTCGGAACCGGTGTCGGCGGCAGGAAGACGCTGACCATATCCTTCCCCATCGCATTGAATTTCGAGGCGATTTCGCCCTTGGCATCTGTCGCGACGAAGACCAGCGACCAGAGGCCGGGACTAGGATATTCGATCAGCCCGACCTGCTTGAACGACGTGCTCTGCTCGTTCAACACCGTCTCGAAAATCTGCTTCAGGCTCTTGTAGATCGTGCGTACCAGCGGTACCCGGCGCACCAGCGCCTCGCCGAATTGCACGATGCTTTGCCCGATGAGGTTCTTGCCGAGGAAGCCGATGATCGTGATGAAGATCATCGCGATGATCAGGCCGGTACCGGGCACGGCGAAGTTCAGGTAGCTTTCCGGATCGTAGCGTGCCGGAATGTAAGGCTCGACCCAGCTGTCCGCCCAATGAACCACCGACCATGTCAGCCATAGGGTTATCGCGATTGGCGCGCAGATTATCAGACCGGTCAAAAAGTTGTTTCTGATCCGGGCCGCTACTGACAGTCGCAGAGAAAGTCTCTTGGGAATATGGGTCATTCGCCGTTCGTGAACTCCGTTCAGCCTTCCGTCGCTTCCGGCAAATCCCCCGTAGCCAGACTGTTCGAAATTGCCAGAAATCGTTGCACCGCACAACCCGCCCGAGGGTACGGCGGGCGTGTCAGACATACAATTCACGACGACTTTACTGCTTGTCGGAGCTGAGCTGTTCCGCTCACTCCACCGTGACTGACTTTGCCAGATTTCGCGGTTGGTCGACGTCCGTACCCATGAAGACCGCCGTGTGGTAGGCCAGCAATTGGATCGGCAGCGAAAAGATCATCGGCGAGATGATTTCGTCGACATTCGGCAGTGTGATCGTTGCCATTGTCGGCAGCGTTGAGGCTGCGGCGCCTGCTTCATCGGTGATAAATATAATGCGTCCGCCGCGCGCGGCAACTTCCTGCATGTTCGAAATGGTCTTGTCGAAAAAGCGGTCATGGGGTGCGATGACAATAACCGGCATGTTTTCGTCGATCAGCGCGATCGGGCCATGCTTCAGCTCGCCGGCGGCATAGCCCTCGGCATGGATGTAGGAAATTTCCTTGAGCTTGAGCGCGCCTTCCATTGCAAGCGGATAGCTTGTTCCGCGACCAAGATAGAGCACGTCGGTAAACTTGGAGATTTCGCGTGCGAGGCTTTCCATCTGCGGCTGGATCAGGTTCAGGACCCGGCTCATGATGCGCGGCATCTCGGCCAGATGCCGCACCAGCGTCTTTTCCTGCTCCGCGCTCACGGTGCCGCGCGCACGGCCAGCACCGATTGCAAGCGAGGCAAGCACTGCTAGTTGGCAGGTAAAGGCCTTCGTCGAGGCGACGCCGATCTCGGGGCCGGCCATGATCGGGAAGACAGCATCGGATTCACGCGCGATGGTCGATTCCCTGACGTTGACGACGGCGCCGATCTTGAGGCCACTGTCCTTGCAATAGCGCAACGATGCCAGCGTATCGGCCGTCTCGCCGGACTGTGAGATGAACAACGCGGCTTGCGTCGGCGAGAGCGGCATCTCGCGATAGCGGAACTCGGACGCGACATCGATTTCGACCGGCAGGCGGGCGTAGCGCTCGAACCAGTATTTGCCGATAAGGCCCGCCAGATAGGCGGTACCGCAGGCGGATATCGCAAGGCCAGAGATGGCTGAGAAGTCGATCGCCGAGGCGTTGGGACTGACGCGGTTGCTCGCGAAATCCACGTAATGGCTCAGCGCGTGGGAGATGACCTCCGGCTGCTCGTAGATCTCCTTTTCCATGAAGTGCCGGTGGTTGCCCTTGTCGACAACGAAAGCGGTCGCAAGCGAGATCTGGCTCGCCCTTTGAACCGGCTCTCCGGAGAAATCGACAATCGTCGCGCTGTCGCGGGTGACGATCGCGCAGTCGCCGTCGACCAGGTAGGTGATCTCATTGGTGAAGGGGGATAGAGCGATGGCATCGGAGCCGAGGAACATCTCGTCACGGCCGTGGCCGATGGCAAGCGGCGGCCCGGAGCGGGCGGCCATCAGGGTGTTCGGGTCTTCCTTGAACATGACGACAAGCGCGTAGGCTCCAGTGACGCGATTGAGCATCTTCAACATCGCGGCGCGGGCATCGAGGCCATCGCGGATGTATCTTGCGAGCAGGTGCGCCACGACTTCGGTGTCGGTTTGCGTTGTGAAGACGGCGCCGGCTGCCTTCAGTTCCTCGCGCAACTCCGAGAAATTCTCAATGATGCCGTTATGGACGACTGCAACGCCGTCGACGAAATGCGGATGGGCATTGGTCTCGTTCGGGATGCCATGGGTCGCCCAACGCGTGTGGGCGATACCGGTAAGCCCGGCCAAAGGCTCGCTGTCGAGGCGCTTTTCGAGATTGAAGAGCTTGCCCTCGGCGCGTCGACGCTCGAGAACGCCGTCATGGATCGTTGCGACGCCCGCCGAATCATAACCTCTGTATTCGAGGCGTTTCAACGCATCGACCAGACGCCCCGCCACCGGGCTCGTCCCGACAATCCCTACGATACCACACATAAAGCACTCTCCATCCGGCCCTGACGCTGAGGCAAGTCCTAATGATTCTATCAGTTTTCACAATTGGGACGATGGTCACTTTCGGTTTCTGATCGTTACGCGATCATAACCTTTAGACTTAGGTCACCGCTTCCTGGCAGCCTTGAGGGCCAAAGCACGTTCGCGAATGACCTTCGCCCTACCCGGCTTCATCTCCTGCCGTGCTCGGCCAAGTGCCAGAGCGTCAGGCGGGACGTCTTCCGTGATGACGCTCCCCGACGCGATGTAAGCTCCGTCGCCGATCGTCACGGGCGCTACGAGCGAGGAGTTGGAACCGACGAATGCGCTCTTGCCGATATGCGTCTCGTATTTGTTGACGCCATCGTAGTTGCAGGTGATCGTGCCTGCGCCGATATTGCTGCCTGCGCCGATGGTGGCGTCGCCGATATAGGTGAGGTGGCTCACCTTGGCGCCCTCTCCGATCCTGGCGTTCTTGACCTCGCAGAAATTGCCGACCTTCGAACCGTCGGCCAGATCGGCTCCGGGACGCAGGCGCGCGAACGGCCCCACCGTCGCGCCGGCACTGACATGAGCGCCTTCGATATGGGAGAAGGCATGGATAACGGCGCCGCTATCGATAACGGCGCCGGGGCCGAAGACCACATTCGGCTCGATCAGCACATCCAGACCTATGACCGTGTCGTAGGCGAGGAAGACGGTTTCAGGCGCGATCATGCTGACGCCCGACAGCATCAGTTCGTGTCGGCGGCGTTCCTGCCAAAGACGCTCGATTACGGCGAGTTCGGCACGATTGTTGCAGCCGGTCAGTTCCTGTTCCGGCGCGTCGACCGCAACGGCACGTCCGCCGAGCGAACGGGCGATCTCGACGAGATCCGTCAGGTAGAATTCGCTCTTGGCATTATCGTTGCGGATGTGGTCGAGAAGCTCGAGTGCCTTGCGGCCGTTGATTGCCATCAGACCGCTGTTGCACCAGGTGACAGTCCGCTCGGCGTCCGTGGCATCCTTTTCTTCGCGGATCGCGATAAGTTCGTCGTCCTTGACCAGCAACCGGCCGTAGCCGGTCGGCCGATCGGTGTGAAAGCCGATGACGACAACATCGGCGCCGTCGGCCAGGCCCTGGCGAGCAGCGCGCAAGGGGCCGTCGGTGATGAGCGGGACGTCTCCGTAGGCAACCAGGATGTCGTCATAACCAACGGCAATGGCATCCCGGGCGGCGAGCACCGCATGGCCGGTGCCGAGCCGTTCTTTCTGCAAAAAAGATTCCACCTTGATACCGGCAACACTTGCCGCCGAAGTCACCTCTCCGGCATTGCGGCCGACAACCAAAGCCGCGGTCGAAATATCCGTCCTGGATATCGCTTCGACGACGTGAGCAATCATTGGCCGACCGGCGATGGGGTGCAGGACTTTCGACATCGACGATTTCATGCGTGTGCTGTCGCCGGCGGCAAGGATGATGGCAAGGCAGGTGCGGGTCATGTCGAAGCTCCGATGAATCAGGTGGTTTAAAGCCAGGCGTTCCGATCTGCCGTCTCATAGCAGCTTGTCGGAGCTGGAACCAAGGTGAAAATCGGTCGGGCTATTTGCGCGGAGAGGCGCGAAAACCTCCCAGAATACGATCCCTGCCGTCGAGAATGACAGCTTCCATAGCCTTGCGGGCCGCCGCGCCATCGCCTGCGACGATAGCGTCGACGATCCGCATATGCGTAGTGGAGATATCGCTGAATCCGGACGGCGGCGCGCTCATACGGAACATGCCTACCAGCGCCGCCTCGATGAGGCTGCCAAGGGTGCGCATGAAAGGATTGTGAGAGGCTTCGGCGATAGCAAGGTGAAATCGGAGATCGGCCACGGCCAGGCTGTCGGTCGTGTGGTCCGATGACGCCATGTCTTCCGCGAGCAGCCGCAAAGCCTCGATCTCGTCCGCGCCGGCCCGCTCGGCGACGAGGCCGGCTGCGAAAGGCTCGAAAGCCAACCGAACATCATAGAGATGCAGCAGGAATTCCTGATCGACACCGCTTTCGAAGTGCCATGTCAGAACATCGCTGTCGAACATGTTCCAGCGGGTTCGCTCCGTGACCTTGGTGCCGACGCGGGCTCTCGGAACGACGAGACCCTTGGCGGCCAGCGTTTTCATGCTTTCACGCAGGACGGTCCGCGATACCTTGAAACGCTGCACCAGCTCGGCATCGCCTGGCAGAACGCTGCCGATCGGGAAAGCACCCGAAATGATCCCTTTACCGAGATCATCCACGACCTGCGCGTGACTGGTCCGGGTCTTGCCTCCCGCTCGTTGTGCCTCAAGCAATCTATTGCGCAAGCGCCTCGTCCTCCCTCAGGCATATTTCCGGTCGACACGGGAGAGAAGAAGCAGGCCTTTCTGCATCAGGATGAACGCGAAGAGCAGAAGTCCAATCAAGATTTTCGTCCACCAGCTGGAAAGCGAGCCGTCGAAAGTGATGTAGGTCTGAATCAAGCCCTGAATGAGAATGCCGATGAGGGTTCCTCCTACGAACCCCGCGCCGCCGGTCAGCAACGTCCCCCCGATAACCACTGCAGCGATAGCGTCGAGCTCGACGCCGACCGCCGCCAGTGAGTATCCTGCGGAGGTATAAAGCGAAAAAACGATTCCGGATAGACCGGCCAGGAAGCCCGAAAGTGCGTATATCTGGATGGTCGTGCGTGCCACCGGCACCCCCATCAACTCCGCCGTCTGCACTCCGCCGCCGAGCGCGTAGACGTTGGCGCCGAAGCGCGTGCGCTGGGCAAGGACGATGCCGACCGCAAAGACCAGAAGCATCACGCCGCCGATCAACGTCAAGCGCCCTCCTCCGGGCATCTTGTAGTAGAGGCCCGTCAGCTGGGCGTAGAACGCATGGTCGATGGGGATGCTGTCGATGGACATGACGAAGGCCATGCCCCGCGCCAGGAACATGCCGGCCAGCGTCACTATGAAGGGCGGCATTTTCAGATAGTGGATGATCGCGCCCATGGCGGCCCCGAACGCCGTGGTAATGGCCAGAACGAGGACGAAGGCCGCGAGCGGGTGGATCGAGGTCTTTTGCAGGATCACCGCAAGGAAGACACCGGTGAATGCGATCACCGAGCCGATCGACAGGTCGATGCCACCCGATATGATCACGAAGGTCATCCCGACTGCTGCGATGCCGAGAAAGGCATTGTCCGTCAGGAGGTTGCCGACAACCCGGGTCGACAGGATGGTCGGATATTGCAGCGCGCAGGCGGCATAGGCGACAATGAAGATGACGATGGTCGCAAGCAGCGGCAGGTATTTCGAGTTCATTTCGCGCGCTCCTCTTGAATGCTCGGTCGGCCTTCCGGCTTGCGGCTGAAGAAGACAGCAGCGGACTGGAGGGCCGGCGACTGAATGACCAGGATAATGATGACGATCACCGCCTTGATCACCAGATTGAATTCCGGCGGGAAACCGGAGAGCAGGATGCCGGTGTTGACGGACTGGATGATCATCGCTCCGATCAGTGAGCCAAGGATGCTGAAGCGACCGCCGAGCAACGAGTTGCCACCGACAACGACTGCGAGGATCGCATCCAGCTCAAGCCAGAGGCCCGCATTGTTGGCGTCCGCCCCCTTGATGTCGGCTGCAACGATGATACCGGCGACGGAGGCGCACAGGCCGCTCAGGACATAGACCGCGATCAGCAGGACGGGCGTCTGGATCCCCGCCAGCGTGCTGGCGCGCCGGTTGATGCCGATCGCCTCGACGAGCATGCCGAGCGCCGTGCGCCGGACGAGCAGGATGACCGCGAGCCCCGCCAGCAGCCAGATGACGACCGGCATGGGGAGCCAGGCGAAGGAGCCGCTACCGAAGAAAGTCAGCCCGTCATTGTTGAACGTCAGGATGACGCCCTCGGTGATCAGCTGGGCGATGCCGCGACCGGCGACCATCAGGACGAGTGTTGCGATGATCGGCTGGATGTCGAGGATGGCAACGAGGAAACCGTTCCACAGCCCGCAGAGCAACCCAGTGCCGAGAGCTAGGACAAGCGTGTAGGCCAGCGAATTGCCAGAGACGATCGAGGACGCGGCAACCGCCCCGCAGATGGCAATGACCGCTCCAACCGAGAGGTCGATGCCCTTCGTGGCTATGACCAGCGTCATGCCGATCGCCAGGAGTGCGACGGGAGCACCACGATTGAGCACGTCGATCAGGCTCCCATACAGCCTCTCATTCTGAATTTCCAAATGAAAAAACCGCGGGAACATTATGAAATTCAACAGAAGAATGGCAGCGAGTGCGATCAACTGAGGCGTGAGGCGGACAAGCAAGGCTTTCAGCGAGGGGCTCATGCATCCTCCCTTTCGGTGTGGGATGCCGCAATCGCATCGATGATATGGCTTGCAGAGATATTCTCTCCTGCAAGCTCGGCAATGTGTTCCCGGTCCCGCAATACGATGACGCGCGAGCTGTAGGCGACAAGTTCCTCAAGCTCCGAAGAAATCACGACCAGTGACATTCCCTGCCGGCACAAATTCTCGATGAGGTGGATGATCTCGGCGTGGGCTCCAACGTCGATGCCGCGGGTCGGTTCGTCGAGGATGAGGAAACTTGGGTTAGTCGCCAGCCAACGCGCGAGGATGACTTTCTGCTGGTTGCCCCCCGATAACAGCCGGATCGGTTTTTCGCGGTCCGTGGTGCGTATATCGAGTGCCTTGATGTAATGGTCCGCAAGCGAATTCTGCTCACCCCTGGAAAGGCGACGCGCCCAGCCGCGGCGAGCCTGGAGCGCCATGACGATATTCTCCCTGATCGACAGATCGCCGATGATGCCGTCGGTCTTTCTATCTTCCGGGCAGAAACCGAAGCCGTTCTTGATGGCGGCGCGGGGTCCGGGCAAGGCGATGGGCCTGTCGTCTATCGTTGCCTCGCCGCTATCCGCCCGCTCGACGCCGAACATCACTTCGGCGGTTTCCGTTCTTCCCGAACCAAGCAGACCGGCAATGCCGACAACTTCCCCGACACGAACCTCGAGATCGAATGGCTTGATCTTTCCGCGCTTTCCGAAATTGGCAAAGCGATATTTGACGGGGCCTCTGGTGGTGGTCGTCTGCTTTGCGGCGGCTTCCGCATGGGCGAGTTCGCGACCAAGCATCATGCCGATCAAGGTTTGGCGATCCAGACCCGCCGTCTCCCTCGTGCCGACCAACCGTCCGTTGCGCAGGACGGTGATGCGGTCACTGATCTCGTAGACCTGCTCGAGGAAGTGCGTAATGAAAACAATTCCCAAACCCCTGTTCTTCAAGTTACGTATGATGCTGAAGAGCATCGCCACTTCCTGCGTATCGAGACTGGCGGTCGGTTCGTCGAGAATGAGAACCTTGCCCGAGAGATCGACGGCGCGCGCGATCGCGATCACCTGCTGGATAGCAACTGAAAAGCGGTCGAGCTGAGCAGTCACGTCGATATCGATGCCATAGGGCTCGAGCAAATGACGGGCCTGACGGTTCATATCGCGATTGCTTACCAAGCCGAGGCGGCGGGGCTGTCGACCGAGATAGAGGTTTTCTGCCACGCTCAGATTTGGGAGAAGATTGACCTCCTGATACACAGTGCCGATACCGAGCTTCTGTGCCGCCAGCGTGTCATGCGGATCAATTTCAGTTCCGTCGAGGACGAGGCTGCCCGCGTCGCGGTGGTATGCACCGGTCATGCATTTAATCAGCGTCGATTTGCCAGCTCCGTTCTCGCCGAGAAGCGCATGCACCTCGCCGCGCCGCAGCGTGAAGTCGACATGATCCAGCGCGGTGGAACCGGGGAAATATTTGCAGAAACCTGTGGCTGCGAGAATGTTCGCGAAATCGTGAGCCATGAAGCGATGATTTTCCTGATATTGGCCGAGGCATGCCGAAGCGCTGGACATGAAGTCCGACCTGCCGCGTCGGCCGTTCCGCACCGGTCCATGATGGACCGGTGCGGTTCGAGGTTCAATATCAGTAGCCGAGGCCCTTCTTGGCTTCGTAAACCTTTTCCGGATCGTCAGCCTGAGTGTAGAGCTTGGATTCGGTCTGGATCCACTTCGGTGGCAGCTTCTTGTCCTTGAGGTAGGCATCCAGCACGTCGAAGGCCGGGCCTGCCATGTTCGGTGTCAGCTCGACGGTAGCGTTCGCTTCGCCTGCCGCCATTGCCTTGAACAGGTCAGGAACCGAGTCGATCGAGATGGTCAGGATATCCTTGCCGGGCTTGAGGCCAGCTTCCTTGATCGCCTGGATGGCGCCGACGGCCATGTCGTCGTTGTGAGCATAAAGAGCGCAGATATCCTTGCCGCCCTTCTCGGCCTTCAGGAAGCTTTCCATGACTTCCTTACCCTTGGTGCGGGTGAAGTCACCGGTCTGGCTACGAATGATCTTCAGGTTGTCGTGGCCCTTGATCGCTTCCTCGAAGCCCTGCTTGCGTGCGATTGCCGGCGAGGAACCAGTGGTGCCCTGGAGCTCGACGATGTTGCACTTCTTGGTTCCAACAGTCTTTACCAGCCAGTCGCCGGCGACTTTGCCCTCGTGAACCTGATCGGAGGTAACAGCAGTCAGGTAGAGGTCATCAGGAGCCTTGATTGTGCGGTCGAGAAGGATAACCGGGATATTGGCTTCCTTGGCTTCCTTCAGCACGTCATCCCAGCCGGTTTCGACGACCGGGGCAAGCAGGATGGCATTGACGCCCTGGGCGATGAAGGAGCGGATCGCCTTGATCTGGTTTTCCTGCTTCTGCTGCGCATCGGCGAACTTCAGATCGATGCCGCGCTTTTCGGCCTGCTGCTTTGTCAATGTCGTTTCAGCGGCGCGCCAACCGGATTCAGAACCGATTTGCGAGAAGCCGACGACGAGCTGCGCGGCCGATGCCGAGGTGAACATGCAGGCAGCCAGAATCGTTGCACTCAAGAGTGCTGTCTTCAATTTCATGATATCCTCCCATTGGGCCGCCTCCACGCGGCCATGTTCAAAAAATCATATAGTAATACTTTTGTAAATAAGGAACTTGTGACGCACTGCAGCAAAAAAAGGGCGCCCACCGGGGCGCCCTTTGCGAATCACGGAAGAAGGCGATGGTTCACTTCGGCAGCTTGTCGTCGACGCCTTCGACGTAGAAGTTCATGCCGAGGATGGCGCCGTCGTCAGCCTTCTCGCCGGCCTTGAGCCATGGCGTGCCATCCTGCTTGTTGACCGGACCCGTGAACGGGGCCAGTTCGCCGGACTTGATCTTGGCTTCGGTATCCTGAGCCAGCTTCTTCACGTCGTCAGGCATGTTGGTATAGGGCGCCATCGTCAGGATGCCGTCCTTCAGGCCGTCGAAGCTCTGCTCGGCCTTCCAGGTGCCGTCGAGAAGCGCATGGACGCGCTTGATGTAGTAGGCACCCCAGGTGTCCTCGATCGAAGTCAGCTGGGCAGTCGGACCAGCCTTGATCATGTCCGAAGACTGGCCGAATGCCTTGATCTTGCGCTGTTCGGCGACCTGCATCGGCGCTGTCGTGTCGGTGTGCTGCGCCAGCATGTCGACGCCCTGGTCGATCAGGGCCTTGGCGGCATCGGCTTCCTTGCCTGGGTCGAACCAGGTGTTGACCCAGATGACCTTCATCTTGAAGTTCGGGTTAACCGACTTCGCGCCCAGTTCGAAGGCATTGATCCCCATTACGACTTCCGGAATCGGGAAGGTTGCGATGTAGCCGGCGGTTCCGGTCTTTGACAGCTTGCCGGCGATCACGCCGCTGATGTAGCGACCTTCATAGAAGCGCGAATTGTAGGTTCCAAGATTGTCGGCGGACTTGAAGCCCGTTGCATGCTCGAACTTCACCTTCGGGAACTTCTTGGCGGCCTCGACGGTCGCGTCCATGTAGCCGAACGAAGTGGTGAAGACCAGCGCGCAGCCCGAACGCGCCATACGCTCGATTGCTCGCTCGGAGTCGGGGCCTTCGGCAACGTTTTCGAGGAACGGCGTTTCGATCTTGTCGCCAAATTCCTTCTGGAGCTGCAGGCGACCCTTTTCATGAGCTTCCGTCCAGCCGCCGTCCGTGCGGGAACCGACATAGACGAAGCAGACCTTCGTCTTGGAGGCAGCTTCCGCGGCCGAGCCGAAGCCGACGATCAGGGCTGCTGTGGCAGCGAGTGAAATGGCTAGTTTTTTCATGGTGATCCCTTTTGGTTGAAAGTTTCTGATAACCCGTCTTTTGGCGTTCTGTCACCGATCCGGCACAAATGGCTTGCCGAGCGATGCCGGCGTATTGATCAGTGTCATACGCCGATTATGAGAGATGATGATAAGCACGACGACCGTCGCCGCATAGGGAAGCATCGACAGGAACTGCGACGGAATGCCGACCCCGAAGGCCTGCGCGTGCAACTGCAAGATTGTCACCGCGCCGAAGAGGTAACCGCCCGCCAGAATTCTCCACGGCCTCCAGGAGGAGAAGACGACCAGCGCCAACGCGATCCAGCCGCGACCGCCGGACATGCTCTCGGTCCATTGCGGGGTATAGATCAATGACAGCTGCGCGCCGGCAAGACCTGCACAGGCACCACCGAACATCACTGCCAGGTAGCGCGTGCGGATGACGCCGATGCCGAGCGCATGGGCCGAGCCGTGATTGTCGCCGATCGCGCGGATTTTCAGCCCCGCGCGGCTGCGGAAGAGGAACCAGTTGACGGCGACAACCAGGATGATCGACATGTAGAAGACGATATCCTGCTTGAACAAGGCTGCTCCGACGTAGGGCAGCTGCGACAAGAGCGGGATTTCGATCGGTAGAAGGCGGATGCCGGGCACGCCGACATAGGCTTCGCCGATCATGCCGGAAGCGCCGAGACCGATAATGGTCAGCGCCAGGCCGGTAGCAACCTGGTTGGCGACGAGCGTCAGCGTCAGGAATGCGAAGAGCAGCGAGAACACCGCCCCTCCCGCTATGCCCGCGACAAGGCCGACATAGGCAGAGCCACTGACCTGCGCCGCAACGAATGCGCCGACCGAGCCGATGATCATCATGCCTTCGACGCCGAGATTCAATACGCCTGATCGTTCGGTGACCAGTTCGCCTATGGCAGCGATGACCAGTGGCGTCGACGCGGTGATGATGGTCAAAAGGACGGCTTCGAAGAAGGTCATGTTGCCGCCTCGACAATGGTGCGAACCCGGGCCCAGACAATGCGGATCTTGTAGTAGATGAGCGTATCGCAGGAGAGCACGAAGAAGAGGAGCAGCCCCTGGAAAACGCGCGTCACCTTGTCCGATATACCGATCGACAGCTGTGCCGCTTCGCCGCCGATATAGGTGAGCGCCAGCACGAGGCCCGACGCGATGATGCCAAGCGGGTTCAGCCGGCCGAGGAAGGCGACGATGATGGCCGTAAACCCGTAGCTCGGCGAAATATCGGGCTGGAGATGGCCGATGGAGCCTGCAACTTCCGAGATGCCTGCAAGGCCTGCCAGAGCACCCGAAAGCAGGAAGCCGAACCAG
Organism: Arminella tubonensis; assembly: GCF_003240585.1. Taxonomy (GTDB): domain Bacteria; phylum Pseudomonadota; class Alphaproteobacteria; order Rhizobiales; family Rhizobiaceae; genus Rhizobium; species Rhizobium tubonense. The sequence continues at coordinate 231,021 of NZ_PCDP01000040.1, read as the reverse complement.
ACCATCTTCTTTGACGAGAAGCCGGCGAACCGCCCTGCCCGATCCGACTGTCCCAATACGACGACTTCAAAGCCCTTCAGCGTATAGCGCATCATGAACCACATCAGGATCGCCACGACGATCGCGAAGACGAAGCCCCAATGCGCTGATATGACATCATCCCATATGGCCGGTAGCACCTCATCGGGCGAAAAGTCGCGCGTGCCGTAAAAGCCGTGGCCGTCGGGATTGCGCCATGGGCCGCGCGTCAGCCAATCGAGAAAGAGCTGGGCGATATAGGTCAGCATCAGGCTGGTCAGGATTTCGTTGGTATTGAAATGCGTCTTCAAGAGCGCCGGAATACTTGCGAACAGAGCCCCGCCGAGGGCGCCGAGGATCAACATCAGCGGCAGGACCAACGGCGATTGCCAATCGTAGAAATAGACGGGTATCGCCGAGCCAAAGATCGCGCCGATACTGTATTGGCCCTCAGCGCCGATGTTCCAATTGTTGGACCGGTAGCAAACGGCCAGGCCGACGGCGATTAGGATCAGCGGCGCCGCCTTCTTCGCCAGCTCATTCAGGGACCAGGGATCTAGCAGCGGCTCGACCAGCAGTGCATAAAGCGAATCCAGCGGGTCCTTGCCGAGCAGAACGAACATGACCCCGCCGGCAATCAGCGTCAGCAGCAGTGCCAGCATCGGCGAAAGAAGGCCGAACAGCTTCGAGACCTGAGGGCGTTTTTCGAGTTCAATGCGCATGAGCAAGCTCCGGCTCGGCCTTGGCGCCGTGCGTTCCGCCCATGAGCAGACCGATCTTTTCGCGCGTCATCTCATCCGCGGGATAGGATGCGGACAATCGGCCTTCGGAAATCACGGCGATATCGGTCGCAACCTCGAAGATTTCGTCGAGGTCCTGGCTGATGACGAGAACCGCGGAGCCGCTGCGTGCAAGGTCGACGAGAGCCTGGCGAATGCGGCTCGCAGCGCCGGCGTCGACGCCCCAAGTCGGCTGATTGACCACCAGCACCGCCGGCTGCCGGTCAAGTTCGCGGCCGACGATGAATTTCTGCAGGTTGCCGCCTGACAGCGATCCCGCGGAAGGGTCCTCGCCGCTCTTGCGAACATCCATCGCTTCGCAAATCCGTTTGGTTGCCTGCTTGACAGCACCTCGACGAATGATGCTGAGAAAGCCGCCGCCGAGAAACGCCTTGCTGTCCGACTGGCTGCGGGCAAGCATGAGGTTTTCCGAGAGCTTCAAGCCGGTGACGGCGGCATGGCCATGGCGCTCCTCCGGCACGAAACCGGCGCCGAGCAGCCGACGAGCGTCGATACCCTCCGTGCCGACCGGATTGCTACGGATCGAAATCAGATCGTCGGAGCCGACTGGATATTCTCCAGATACGGCGTCGAACAACTCACCCTGTCCGTTGCCGGCCACCCCGGCAATCGCCAGAATCTCACCGGCGCGAACCCGGAGCGATATGTTCTTCAGCGGCATAGCGAAAGGTGTTCGCGCGGCGACCGAAAGGCCCGCAACTTCCAGCTGGATGTCGCCCTTTGCACCGAGGCCCTCGTGGACAACGCTCGCAACGTCGCTGCCGACCATCATTCGCGCAAGGGAACCAGTGGTCTCCTGCTTGGGATCGCAGGCACCGGTGACGCGGCCGTGCCTAAGCACCGTCGCGCGGTCGCAGATGCGCTGCACTTCTTCGAGGCGATGGCTGATATAAAGGACCGAACGGCCCTCGGCCCTGAGCTTGAACAAGGTCTCGAACAGGCGGTCGGCTTCCTGCGGCGTCAGGACCGAGGTGGGTTCGTCTAGGATGATCAGTTTCGGATTCTGCAGCAGCGCGCGGACGATCTCGATGCGCTGGCGCTCGCCGACCGACAGATCGGCTACATGGGCGTTTGGGTCGAGCGGAAGGCCATAGGCATGCGACAGCGCCGCGGCCTCCTCCGAAATCTTGCTGATTGAAACGCTGTCATCCAGTGAAAGCGCAATGTTCTCTGCAACTGTGAGGGCTTCGAACAGGGAGAAATGCTGGAACACCATGCCGATGCCAAGCTTCCGCGCTCCGCCGGGCGAGCCGACCGTAACCGGATTGCCCTGCCAGATGATTTCGCCTGCGTTCGGCTCGAGGACACCAAACAGCATCTTCACTAGCGTCGACTTGCCTGCGCCGTTTTCCCCGAGCAGGGCATGAATTTCGCCAGGCCTTATATCAAGATCGATTTCATTACAGGCTGCAAAGCTGCCAAAGAGCTTCGTCAGCTTGCGGACCGACAATAACGCGCCGGTTGCCGGCACATTGGATGGCGACACGTTCCCCTCATTTCTCCCTGCCGCCCTGTCCATTTGGGATCTTTCCGGATTCGGCAGTCTCGTTCCACTCATTTCTTGTTTCTTCTCAATCCCATAAACGGCGGATTGGTTATAGGATATTGATACCCACTTTGCTGCTGCGCACAACAGCAAATTACATGGCCGCTCCAGCGGCCGGTTTTGGACCTAGCTGGCGCGTCGACCCAACGAAGGGAAAAACTGCAGTACGGCGCCGATGCAATAGAGATAAAGCCCGCTTGCAATGAAAAGAAGCAACGCCCACTGGGGTGTCACGAAATTCATAAGCAGCGAATAGACGCCGAGCGCCGACCACAGCAGGAATATGCCGAGATTGAGCCGTCGCAGCCGCTTGACGCGAACCGGATGCAGAAAATTGATCGGTAGAAAAGTGAGGACCACGGAGATGCCCACGACGATCAAAGCCGTCATCGCGCTCGCCTCGATGACGAAAAGCGTGAAGACGATCATATTCCAGACAACGGGAAAGCCGGAAAAAAAATACTCCTCCGTCTTCATGCCGGTATCGGCATAGTAGATCGCGCTGGAGACGACGATCATCCCGGCAGCGACGAAAGACCAGGGCTCGCCGATCATGCCGCTCTGATAGAGTGCAAATGCAGGAAGCAAAACGTAGGTCACGTAGTCGATAATATTATCGAGCGTATCGCCAGACCAGTTCGGCAGCACCTCCTTGACGCGGACCTTGCGAGCGATCGGTCCGTCGATCCCGTCGACCAGAAGTGCGAGACCGAGCCACCAGAACATGTCGACAAAACGGTGCTCTGCTGCGGCGACCACGCCCAAAAACGCGAGAAACGAACCGGAAGCGGTCAATATGTGCACGGAAAAGGCGCGGATCTCCGCATATGGCACCCGCCTGTACTTGAAGATTTTCATGCGTCCCCGTGTCGCCACCCTTTATGCGCCCACCCCGGCAGGCAATTATTTTCTTCAATATGCATCCTTTGTCAGGCGCTGCCAGCGCAAAAGCACATATTATCTCCGAGGGTAAACCCTGTTTCCGTCATTTTCATCCTCTGCGATGTTTCATCCCATGGATTTCAACAGGCTGAGCGATTAGTTTCGACAATGGGCAAAACAGGACAGTGACATGAAACATGTGGATGTGACCGTCGTCGGCGGTGGTCTGGCAGGTATGATCGCAGCGATCGCGATTGCGCGCGGCGGTCGGCAAGTCACGCTTGCGGCGCCTTCGTCGTCGAAGCCGGATGGTCGGACCACTGCACTTATGGATCAGTCTATTCGCTTTCTCGAGCGCCTGGCGATATGGGACAAGATCCTGCCCAACGCAGCGGCGCTATCGACCATGCAAATCGTCGACGGCACCAAGCGTCTTTTGCGCGCACCGACGGTGGCCTTTCGCGCCGCGGAGATCGGCCTCGAAGCGTTCGGCTACAACATGCCGAACACCGCGCTGATCGGGGCGCTTGACGATGCGGTGCGATCAGAGGGAAACATCGCCCGGATCGATGCGGCAGCCACCTCCGTCGACATCCGGGACCGTGGAGTGACGGTGACGCTCGACAATAGCGAGACGATAGAATCGTCTTTCATCGTCGGCTCGGACGGACGACATTCCATGGTGCGGGAGAGTGCAGGCATCGGCTTGAAGACTTGGTCCTATCCTCAATCGGCCATGGTGTTGAACTTTGCACATTCGTCGCCACACCAGAATGTTTCAACGGAATTCCATACGGAAAGCGGGCCATTCACGCAGGTTCCCCTGCCCGGCAACCGCTCGAGCCTCGTTTGGGTGCAGAGGCCCGAAGAAGCTGCGGTAAACGCTACAAAATCGATGGAAGAGCTTGGCCGCCTCGTCGAAGATCGCATGCAATCGCTACTAGGAAAAGTGACCGTCGAACCAGGCGTGCAGGTCTGGCCGCTCTCCGGCATGACGGCGCAGCGCTTTGGCAAGGGCCGCGCAGCGCTGATCGGCGAGGCAGCCCATGTGTTTCCGCCGATCGGTGCCCAAGGGCTGAACCTCAGCCTTCGTGACGTCATGGTGCTGACGGAAATCCTGTCCGATCACCCGCAAGAGCCGATACGGGCTTCGGTCGGCGATAGCTTTGACCGCAAGCGTCGCGTCGATATCATCAGCCGCACGGCCAGCGTCGACATGCTCAATCGCTCGCTGCTGTCAGACTTCCTGCCGGTGCAGGTGCTGCGCGCGGCGGGGCTGCATGTGCTTTCCGCCCTGCCGCCACTGCGCAACATCGTCATGCGCGAGGGCATCGAGCCAGGTCGCGGCTTCAAGATAATGCCGTCAATGCTGCCGGATAAGCTGCGGCGATAGCGGCGGCGCAGGCCTCAACCGATCTGCGATAGGATCGGAAAGGTTTGTTGGAACCAGATCGCCATGTCGCTGACGAAGCCGAATATGAAGGCGAGACCGGTCACGACGAGAAAGCCGCCCATTACTTTTTCCACCATTCCCAGATGGCGGCGGAAGCGGCCGAGGAATTTCATGAAAGCACCGGAAAAGCCTGCGGCGATCCAGAACGGAACGGCCAGGCCCAGCGAATAGACGGCGAGCAGCCCGGCGCCTGCCCCGACCGTATCGCGCGAAGCCGCGACTCCAAGGATCGCGCCCAGAACCGGGCCGATGCAAGGTGTCCATCCGAAAGCGAAGGCAAGGCCCATGACATAAGCGCCGGTCAGCGTCGCCGGCTTTCCGCCGCCCTGAAAGCGCGCCTCGCGGGAAAGGATGCCCAGGCGAAATACGCCGAGAAAATTCAAACCCATGACGATGATGATCAGTCCGCCGACCTTGGCCAGAATTTCGAGATGCTGGCGAAGAAGCAGGCCGATCGAGGACGCGCCGGCCCCGAGTGCAACAAAGACCGTGGCAAAGCCAAGGGTAAAGAACAGCGCCGAAAACAGCACGCCACCACGCACTACAGGTCCTGACGTCGAAACGGCGGCACCGCCGCCACGGAACTGTTCAACGGAAATGCCCGCCATATAGCACAGATACGGCGGCACGAGCGGCAGCACGCAAGGCGACAGAAAGGAGAGCGCCCCAGCCAGCAAGGCGCTCAGCAGCGAGATATCGGCAATGGACACGAAGAACTCCGGCTAAAGCAATAATCCGCCTTCCTATCTTCCGGCCGAGTTGAATGCCAATCACCTTTTTGCGCGACGGCCAAGAAAACCGGTCACCAACGAAAATTCGACTATTTTCTGGGTTGACCCGAATGGGGTGTCTGCATATGTTCCGCGCACTTCCAGCCGGGGTGTGTTTCACCCGCGGACGAGGGAGCGCGTAGCTCAGCCGGTAGAGCAACTGACTTTTAATCAGTAGGTCTCGGGTTCGAACCCCGACGCGCTCACCATGAATTGATAAACACCCAGCAAGCTCCTGTGCTGCAACTTTGGTGGTGGTCAAAACCGCCGGTCGTCATGTGGCTTCAGGTCTGCGTCTTCTTTTCGAAACCCGCGCTAGACCCTACATTGCCCTAAGCAGCGCCGCTCTACAGATTGCTCTCACGCATAAATGTGGCTCGTGCGCCTGTCGGGACTGGTATCCGCATCCCGGCGTACTCATATTGTTTGACGCCTTTGCCTCTTGAAGAGCAGGCGGGCCGGTGCCAATGTCAATATTTTACGAGCGATTATGTCCCCCCAGATTTTACCCATCTACCTCATCAACATTGATCGTGCCGCCGAGAGGCTGGCTGAGATGACGCGGCAGAGTGCCCAGCTTTCAATTGAAATCAATCGCGTCGAAGGTGTCGATGGAGCGCTTTATCCTCGGGAACAATGGATCGATGTCGATGAGAGCCTTTTCCTAAAGCGGCATGGGAGGCACATCCTGCCGGGTGAATATGGTTGCTATCGAAGTCATTTGCTGGCGCTTGAACAGGTCCTTGCCGGTGGGCGGGACGCGGCGATCATCATTGAAGACGATATCCTGTTGGACGATACGTTTCTGGCTCGAGCGATTGCTGCCAGGGAAGCAGCTCCAAATGCCGACTTGATCAAATTCGTGAACCATCGCTGGAAAGGTTTCAGAACCTTCACCCAAAGTGCTGAAGGCGATATTTTGGGCCGCTGCCTCTTTGGACCGCAGGGCTCCACGGCATGCTATCTGGTGACGCGCAGCGGCGCGGAGAAGATAATGGCAAAGTTGCGGGTCATGTCGTTGCCCTGGGACGTGGCCATTGAACGTGGCTGGGACAGCGATACATCAGTCTACAGTACCCGGACCGATTTGGTTGGTTTTACACGGCTGCGACAGAAGACGATGATCGGCACCCGAAAGTCGTATCTTGCTGCCAAATTACCCGCCTGGCGCCGGGTACCGGCGCATCTGTTTCGAACAATCGATTTCTTTCGAAGATTGATCTACGTGCTCGGTCGATCGCAACCATCCAGGAGCTCTCTGATCGAGGCTTCCGGAAGCGACCTAAGGATCTCTCGAACTTCGGTATGATGTCAGATCGGCAATCAGATTTCGCCAATAAGAAAATCTCGGTGCTGTCAAATGACGCGTCCCATGCTAACGATAATGTCCAATCGGGAGATTTCGGATGGCGCTTACCAGACAAGGAACAGCCCCTTTTTTGACGGATGGCAATGCGCATATCGCCATGCTGGACGACCAGACTCCGTGGGTCGTCATCGTCACCGAAGAAGCCATCGACAAGATGGCGTCGTCATCGGATGTTCCGGTGGAGCAATTGACGAAGTTCATGTACGCGTTTGAGGCGATCGCAAACGCCAAGCTTGCCCGCCATCACACCGGAGACGACGGAACCATCTGGATAAGGTCCGCCGATATAAATCGGTGGAAGGCGGACGACGCGAGACCGCTCTGAAGGAACATCCTGATGAAGATCATCATGTTCGCCATTGTCGTCTGCATGATCGGCGCCGTACTCAGCCTGGCCCTCGTGAGAGGATCGGCACACTCGCAGATCGGCAAAGGCGGAACCCTGCAAGCATCGTTGACGACGATGGGGCCCCATTAGCTACAAATATTCAAGGCGCGATGCGCAGGTTATTCCCGCGACTTCGCCTTCTTGAGCGGCTTGCTGTCCTCTGCCTCTTTTTGAAGTCTCAGTTCCCGCAACCGATTGGTCTTTATTTCGCGAGCCAGCGCCTCGTCCTCGATCATTTTCAATGCGGCGGCTGAGACCGCTGCCTCCCGTTCACGCCGTTCGTCCAGCGAATTTCTCACGCCGTGTTTCGCTTTTTCGCTCATATTTGCACTCCTACTAAACAAGGAAATAGGGCTGCAACGCAGAACGGCAAGTGGCTGAAAAATAATGCGGATCGCGTGTTGGACCAAGCCCTGGTTCACCTTCCACCACCGTACGAGAAGTGGAGCCCAGCAAGGAGGCAATCCATCTGACCTGGGAAAGACAGCGCCGGTCCTATGACGCTGGTTTTGCTGCTGCCTTTTTCTTGGCCCTGCGTTCCATTGCGCCGGCCTGCTCTTCCAGGCTGCGGCTCATTTCGTGCAGTTCCTTTTCCTCAAGCTTTTCGACGCCGACAAATTTGTTGGATGCCTGGCTTGTCAGTATCAGTTCGTCAAGCTTGGCCTGGAGAGCCTTGCCGTCCCGGTTCTGTGAGTTCTGGAGAACAAATACCATGAGGAACGTCACGATGGTCGTGCCGGTGTTGATGACCAGCTGCCAGGTTTCGGAGTAGTCGAAAAACGGCCCCGAGACAGCCCAGACAACGACGACCGTAAGGGCAATCGCAAATGTCGCTGGCTTGCCGGACCAATTCGCAATGGTATTGGCAAAGGAAGAGAAGAAGCTTGGCTTTTGAGACATGGCGTTTCGTTCCTGTTCCGGCGACCCTCTTCAACGCAGCGAAGCATTGATGTCGGCCGCTTTAGAACGCCGTCGCGCCACGCAAGTTCCAACCGATGAACGAAGGTCAGGAAAGTCCCATGCCGCTGGCAACAGAAGAACGCCGCCTTGCCCAAATCGGACAAAACGCTGTGCAGGAATTTATAGCAAAAACGGTGGCGACCGGCTCGCAATCCCACCGCTTGGCAACCGGGCATGGATGGGGCAACAGGAATGACGAACCAGTCATCATTCGTATACAAACAACCTATGGGGTAGTCAACCTATCCTAGTAGTCATAAACGTTTAACCTTAAAACAAATAGTTAATTTCCGTCCACTTTTCAAAGCGACACTTCCAATCATGGCCTGCAGAACTGCCTGCGTGGGCCGATGATTGCTCGTCTACGGGTAGAGCGGCACCGAATTTTGATCAATTTTGACGGAGTCCTGAAGGTGGGACGAACCACCGTGCAGAGCGCAGACGCGGTCGGACTCTCATTCTGAAACGTCCGTGCCTGCAGGCTAATGCGCGCGATGATTGCGCCAAGTTTCAAATCGGTGGTCGCGCTCGTTGGCCGAGACGTGGTGCACGCGCACCACGGAAACTGTTTGCGGCCTATTGTGCAAAAGGCTCTGATTGACAAACCTGGCTGAAGTTTGAAGAGTGTGATTTGGCGGCGCGATATGCGCCGCCATTTACACCCGCACAGTTCAGGCGTTCGCTGCCTTGCAGAAAACGACAATCCGGAATGCCCTTTCTCAGACTTATTGCTGACGATCTGACCGGCGCACTTGATACGGCCGCCGAGCTTGCAGGCCTATGCGGCCAGATCGCGGTTATGTGGAATAACGAGCCGGCCGACGCTCCCTCCTGTCTGGCCATCGATACCGGGACCCGCGAACTCCCCGCCTCCGATGCCGTCGCCACTATCGTCAAGCTTGCGCCCTTTCTCAAGGGAGCCGACATTGCCTTCAAGAAGGTCGACAGTCTCTTGCGGGGACCTTGGGCCGCGGAACTTGCCGCCTGCTTTTCGCTCGGCCTTTGGCGCCATTGTATTGTGGCTCCTGCTTTTCCGCATCAAGGCCGACGGACCCTCGATGGACGTCAGTGGGCGCGCTCCGATGGCGGCCCGTGGCGTGATGTCGGCGGCGATCTGGCGGCCAGCCTGCGCGCTGAAGGGGCGCCTGCAAGTGCCGGCAGAATTGCGGAGGGTTTGCGAGACGGCATTACAATTTTCGACGCGGCGACAGATGCCGACCTGCTGGAGATCGCATCCCTCGCCGCACAGGCACAGGGTCCTATCCTGTGGTGCGGCACAGGTGGCCTGGCAAGGGCTCTCGCAAGCGGCCATCACATCAAACCCTCGCACACCCTTCAGAAACCCGTCCTCGGGTTCTTCGGATCGGACCAGGGTGTGACACGGGTGCAGATCGAGGCCTGCAGGCCGCATCGGATGACGATCAACGGTGAGAGCGACGTTGAGGAAATTAACCGTCGACTTGCGAGCTCCGGCGTCGCCTTCCTCAATATCGGGCTGCTGTCGAACATGACGAGACCGGAAGCGGCGGCGCGCATCATGTCCGCATTCGGCGAGGTGGCGAGCGGCTTGCAGAAACCTCGGACACTGATCGTCGCAGGCGGAGAGACGCTCCGCGCGGTGTGCCTGTCCCTGGGGGCGACATCGCTCGATGTCGTCGGTCAGGTCGAGCCGGGGGTGCCGCGCTCCGTCATGCGCGGCGGGCGATGGGACGGTATCGAGGTCATCTCGAAGTCAGGCGCCTTCGGGGAAAAGAACCTCTGGCGCGATCTGCTGATAGAAAACGGCCTAATGAATGAGGAACCCGACTGATGAAGCGGCACTTGGCGATAACAATGGGTGATCCGGCCGGCATCGGACCTGAGATCATCCTGAAGGCTGCCTTGCGACTGAAGGACAGGATTAAGTCCGGGGATCTGAGGCTCGTCATCATCGGCAGCGGCCCATCCCTGCGCCTTGCCGAACAGCAGCTCGGATTTGACCAGCCAATCCCTGCTGTTGAAATGGACGGGGCCTGGCCGAGCCTCTGCTTGATCCAGGCCGACCGCGAAGGCGAGCCGATCGTGCCGGGTATTATATCAGCCGACGCCGGGCGCCTTGCCTTCAAGGCCATAGAGAAAGGCGTGCGGCTTGCGCTCGATGGCAAGATCGGCGGCATCGTCACCGCGCCGCTGAATAAGGAAGCCTTGAACAAGGCGGGATTCCACTATGCCGGCCATACCGAATTGCTTGCAGAGCTGACGGGCGCCAAGGGCTCCGTCATGATGCTCGCCCATGGAAATATGCGCGTCAGCCACGTCACGACCCATATCGCACTGGAGGAAGTCCCGAAACGCCTGACGCCGCAGCGGCTCCGGCTGGTGATCGACCTGACCGATCAGGCGCTACGCAGGCTCGGCATAGAGCGGCCGAAGATCGCGGTCGCGGCCCTCAATCCGCATGCCGGCGAAGGGGGACTGTTCGGCCGTCAGGACATCGATATCTCGGCACCGGCAATTGCCGCGGCAGTCGCGGACGGGCTCGACATCATCGGGCCTGTTCCCGGGGATACGGTTTTCGTGAAGCTTCGAGCCCGACAATTCGATGCCGTCATCGCCATGTATCACGACCAGGGGCACATTCCCGTCAAGCTGCTCGGTTTCGAGGTCGATCCTGCCACCGGCACATGGACAGAGCTTTCGGGCGTCAATATCACTCTCGGGCTGCCGATTATCCGCACCTCAGTCGATCACGGCACTGCCTTCGACATTGCAGGCAGGGGTATTGCCAACGAACAAAGCCTGGTTGAAGCAATCGAATTTGCCGAGCGCTTGTCAGAAGCTGCCTCATAGCGGTCGCTTCTCGTGATCGCCCGTAGTGCGCGAATGTGGCGAAGGCTTTTCAGATAGTCATCGAAGGCAGTGTCGCTGCCGAGCTACGTCGCCGACAACTTCGGACAGCGCGACAATCTTGCTCACCGACCATGCAAGATTGCGCTTTCCTCTTGCCGCCCTGGCGCATACACGAAAATGCAGATCAATCACAAGATGTAGAATCATGACCGTTGGCCTCTCTCCGTTTCGCGGTGTCCTCATTGCATTCGCGTCCTATGCGGTCTTCGCCTTCAGCGATGCATCGATCAAGATCTTGCATGGCGCCCTGCCCGCCTATCAGGTTGCCTTCATCGGGTCCGTGTTCGCGCTTACCGCGATCCCTTTCCTGAAGACCGCGAACGATGGCTGGCTGGACGTCGTAAGGACCTCCAATCGCGCCCTATGGATTTTGCGCTTTGTCTGCGGCGCGATCGGCGCTATTTGCTCGGTCGTCGCCTTTACTGAACTGCCGATGGCAGAGGCGTTCGCACTGCTGTTCCTGCTGCCGTCCTTTGTGACGATCCTATCCGTCATATTCCTCAAGGAGGATGTGCGCTGGCAACGCTGGACGGCCGTGATTATTGGATTTATCGGCGTTCTCATCGTACTCCGCCCAGGGTTTCGCGAGCTTTCGATCGGCCATCTCGCTGCTGCGATCGGCGGGCTGAGCGGCGCAATCTCGATCGTCGTGTTGAGGGCTATGGGACCGACGGAAAAGCGCATCTCACTCTATGGTGCGGCCCTGTTCGGCTCCTTCATCATCAGCGGACTGCTAATGGTCTCCGAATTTTCAATGCCCACGCCTCGCCAATGGCTATTTCTCGCAAGCTATGGAATTCTCGGCGCCTTCGGAAATGTGCTGTTGATGAATGCTGCAAGGCTTGCGCCGGCCAATCTGGTTGCTCCGCCGCAGTATAGCCAGATGATCTGGGCGATCGCCTTTGGCTACCTCATCTTCAACGACTCCATCGATTTCCCCATGGCGGTCGGGATCGTCCTCATCATCTTTTCCGGCCTGCTGACGCTGGCGCGGGAGCGCAAGCGTGGCACGCCCCTGCCAGCGGCCGTCACCTCCGCCGACAACCAGGCGGCGCTTGCGACCGCCGCTGAACCTTCTGCCGTCGATCAAAAAGCATAGACTGAAACCGATCAGGGCGAACAGACTAAGTCTAAGAGATGACGCTCGGACAATTGACCGCGAACGGGCTTTGCTGAAGATAGGGGATGCGCAGCGCAGAGACCGTCGACACATAGTTTGCTCCCGTCGGCCTATCGTCGACGGTCTCACCAATTCCCTACCGCATGATTCTCCTCCAGATCGGCGGCAATGCAAGCGACATTCGCATGACATCGGCCCGCAAACATTCCGCCAGTGGAGTTATACCCAGCGAGATTGCGTGAATTGGCATCTTCACCTAACGTAACGCGGGCGACTGATCTTGCCTTTTGCGAATTTTTAGACAACTTTTCCAAGTCTAGACAGAGGAATACTGTCCGCGCATTTGTCGCTGATATTTCAGCTTCCACGCTAATATCTTCGGAAATATGCGGACGAAGGGCTTGATGAGATGCGGAATCCGGAACTCGAGGAATGGTGCAGATCGCAGGAGCGCTTCCTAATTCAGCATATAGAATGTCTTCGCCAAGGTCGCATTCGCGTCCACGCTGTCGAAAACAACAGGTTCATCGATACGACGGACGATGTCACCGCCAACTTCAAGAAGCAGCTTGCCGACCTGAGGGCCTGCTTTCGCGATCGAAAATAGGTTAGATGGAGCGCATACGACTTCGAAGGCCGCGAAAACGTGGCGCGCGCAATTCTTTTCCGTACAATGGAACTTTTAGGCGTATATTTGCATTGTTACACCGTCTTCGGGACGAATGGGGAGTATTTTAATGCAGGACGCTCAAGTAGGTTGGATCGCGGCTATCATCATCGGCGGTCTCGCCGGCTGGCTCGCAGAAATGTTTATGCGCAGTAATACCGGCATAATCATGAACATTATTCTCGGTATCGTTGGCGCAATTGTCGCCAACTTCATCCTCGGGGCGCTACACATCAGCCTAGGCGGTGGTTGGGTGGCCTATCTGATTGCCGGCTTTATCGGAGCCTGCATTCTGATCGCGCTCGGGCGGCTGATCCGCAGGTAGTTCGTTTATCAAAAAATCAACATAATCAAAGGCCGGGCAAGTCTCACGACTTGTCCGGCCTTTGATTTATTCAGGAGCTAGTCAGAACTTCGGCAGTTCCGGGCGGCTCGCGAGTGCCTTTTCGATGACGGCTACAACCTTGCTGCGGGCTTCGCCCGAGAGCGGCAGACGCGGACCGCGAACGCGGTCGTTCGATTGGATCGCATAAACTTCCGCGAGTTTGATGTTCTGCACCAGAAACGTCGAGACATCGAGATCGAGCAGAGGACGGAACCAGCGATAGATTGCGCGAGCCTCGTCCAATCGGCCCGCCTGGATCAACTTGTAGATCGCGACCGTCTCCTTAGGGAAGGCGACTACGAGGCCGGCTACCCAACCATGCGCGCCCATCACGAGGCTTTCGAAGGCGAGGTTATCGACACCGGTAAAGACGTCGAAGCGATCGCCAAAGGCGTTGAAGACGTCTGTGATGCGGCGGACATCATCTGTCGATTCCTTCATCGCGACAACGAGATCGTTCCTTGCCAGCGCTTCGAACATCGGGATGGTGACGTCCACGCCGTAGGCAATCGGATTGTTGTACACCATGACCGGCAGTCCGCCGGCGGAGGCGACGGCCTGGACATGCGTCAGGGTCTCTTCCGGGTTGGATTTGTAAGGTACGCCGGGCAGGATCATGAAGCCATCGGCTCCGGCCTTCGCAGCAGCCTTGGCAGCGGTCGCGCCGCGCCGCGTCGAGCTTTCGCAAATGGTCATCAGCACGGGGCAGACGCCGGCGACCGTGCGCGCCAGTTTCAGGATCTCGATCTTCTCATCGGCCTCGAGTGTCATGTTCTCGCCGAGCGAACCGCATACGATGATGCCGTCGACGCCCGCGTCGACCTGAAGGCCGAAGCAGCGCTCCATTTCAGCGAAGTCGAGGTCGCCGTGTTCAGTGAACTTCGTCGTAACTGCCGGGAAAACACCACGCCACATATCGCTGCTCCTTTGATCTGATATATCACAGCACCTTGCCATCGCAAATGCGACATGTCAATATGTGATATATCAGAGCACGCATAGAAACGATCAAATGCAGAATTCTCAAAGCCACCTCGCCTATCTTGCCCTGGAACACCTGATTGTCACGCTGGCTTTGAAACCCGGCGCGCCGGTGACAGAAAAGCAGCTGATCGAGCTGGCAGGCCACGGACGCACGCCGGTTCGTGAGGCGATCCAGAAGCTTGCCTGGCAGGGGTTGATCGTTGTTCGCCCGCGCGTCGGCCTTCAGGTAGCCGAGATCAGGCCCGACGACCATGCCCATGTCATGCAGGTGCGGCGCGAGCTGGAGCCCCTCGCCGCTGCTCTTGCCTCAGAGTATGCAGATGCGGAGCAACGCGCCTCACTGATCGACTGCGCGCGCATGATGTCCGATTGCGCGATCACCGGAGACCTCTCCGGCTTTTTCGCTGCAGACAAGGCTTTCGACGAAATCCTCGAGGACGCCTGCCCGAACGTGTTCATCACGGCGGCACTTGCTCCAGTCCAGACGCATTCACGCCGGCTCTGGTACTCGACGGCGTCGCCGAGCCGCATGGATCGGTCGATATCGCTGCATGTCAGCGTCATCCGCGCAATACAGCAGGCAAGACCCGAAGAGGCTGCCACATCCATGCGGGCGCTTATCGACTATCTCAGCGCATGAAAAAGGGCGGCTCCGCCAACGGAACCGCCCTTTTTGATCTATCCTGTCTGCTGGATCAGCCGACGAAGGCGCGCTCGATAACGAATTCGCCCGGCTTGTTGTTGGCGCCTTCGTTGAGGCCGGCCTTTTCGAGCAGTTCCTTGGTTTCCTTGAGCATCGCTGACGAACCGCAGATCATGCCGCGGTCGATGGCAGGGTCGAGTACTGGAACGCCGAGATCGGTATAGAGCTTGCCCGAGGACATCAGGTCGGTAATGCGGCCGCGATATTCGTAGTGCTCGCGGGTGACGGTCGGGTAGTGCCTGAGCTTGCTACCGACTACTTCTTGCAGCAACTCGTCATGCTGGATTTCGTGGATGAGATCGAAACCGTATTTGAGTTCGGCGACTTCACGGCAGGTATGGGTAAGAATGACTTCGTCAAACTTCTCGTAGGTTTCCGGATCGCGGATCAGGCTGGCGAACGGGGCCACGCCGGTGCCGGTCGAGAACATGTAGAGCCGCTTTCCGGGCGTGAGCGCATCGAGCACCAGCGTGCCGGTCGGCTTCTTGCGCATCAAAACCTGATCGCCCGGCTTGATAGCCTGCAGATGTGAGGTCAGCGGGCCGTCCGGCACCTTGATCGAGAAGAATTCGAGCTCGTCGGCCCAGGCAGGGCTGGCTATCGAATAGGCCCGGTAGACCGGTTTCCCGTCGACCATGAGCCCGATCATCGCGAATTCGCCCGAGCGAAAACGGAAGCCCTGCGGCCGCGTCATCGTGAAGCGGAACAGGCGGTCGGTATAGTGGGTCACGTTCAACACCGTCTCGGCGAAGACGCCGGCGGGTACGATGGAGGCAAATTCTTCGGTCTTTGCGGGGGCGTTCATGCGGTGTTTGATCCCGTCATTCGTCTGGGGCCTGTCTTGCTGAGAGGCAGATATTATACTTCCATGGGAATTTAAAGGCATTCCGTTCCACGCCACAGCCCTCACAGGAAATATGCATTTCCTGCTCAAGTTTCAACGTTGTCCTTCTGCCCTATATGTAGGCCGGTTCGCCGCTGCGGCGAGAGACCGTCAGCCTTGCACCGCAGGCGTGCCGTTCAGGCCGTCTTGGTCGATTGACGGCGCCAGCTATAGCGCGGACCAGCTTCGGCGTGACGGGCGGTCGGCTGGTAGTGGTGGGGAATCCCAGGCAGCCGATTTTCCTCCAGCCGCTTCAGCGCCGTCGCATTGGTCACCGAAAAGCTATCGATCCCACAGCGCAGCATCAGGGGTATCTGGTCGATCAAAACGTCGCCGACCGCGCGCAACTCGTTGGCGTAGCCGAGGCGCTGGCGCAGCAGCGAAGCATGGCTGAAAGCGCGGCCGTCGTTGAATGCCGGAAAGGCCACCGCGACGATCTCGAGGCGATAGAGATAGGGCTCCAGCCTGGTGACATCGTCGGCGGGCTTGATCAGCACGCCGAGGCCGACATCGTTGCTTTCTTCAGCCCTTGCAATCATGGCGTCGAGGTCGAGCAGCGGCTTCTGCTCGCCTGCAGCCTTTACCTCGTCGGTCTCGACAATCCACGGATCGTTTTCGACAAAACCGGCTTCTCTCCAGATCTTCGTCATTGTCATCCCCTTATGCCGCTTCCGCTGCCGAGCCGTAGAGCGCATCCTTGAAAGGCTGCGGACCGACGCGGCGATAGGCTGCGAGGAAGATTTCCGATGGGTTCAGGCGCAGGTCGAGATAGGTGTTGACGATGGTCTCGATCGCATCCGTCACCCTTTCCGGCTCGAAGCCGCGGCCGATGATCTCTCCGATCGACGTGTGCTCATCGCCAGAGCCGCCGAGCGTGATCTGGTAGAGTTCCGCGCCCTTCTTCTCGACGCCGAGCAGGCCGATATGCCCCACGTGATGATGGCCGCAGGCGTTGATGCAGCCGGAGATCTTGATCTTCAGCTCACCGATCTCGGCCTGACGTTCGGCGTTGCCGAACCGGTTCGAGATTTCCTGTGCCAACGGGATGGAGCGGGCGTTTGCGAGCGCGCAATAGTCGAGCCCGGGACAGGCAATGATATCAGTGATAAGGCCCGCATTGGCGGTCTGGAGGCCAGCGGACACAAGACCGCGATAAACCGCCTCGAGATCGGCCAGCGCCACATGCGGCAGGATCAGATTCTGCTCATGGCTGACGCGGATTTCATCGAAGGCATATTCCTCGGCAATGTCGGCCACAACATCCATCTGTACGTCGGACGCGTCTCCCGGTATGCCGCCGATCGGCTTCAGCGAGATCGTCACCATGCCGTAGTCAGGGTTTTTGTGCGGCTGGACATTCTGCTGGACCCAAAGCGCAAACTGCGGATCGGCCTTTTTCCAGCGCGCCAGATTTGCCCAGCCTTCCGGACGCTCCGGCATATCAGGCAACGCGAAATAGGCTGATATCGCCTGGACGTCGGCATCCGGCAACCTCAGTTCGGTGTCCCTGAGCTGATTGAACTCGACCTCGACCTGGCGTGCGAGTTCTTCGGCACCGGTTTCGTGCACGAGGATCTTGATGCGCGCCTTGTATTTGTTGTCGCGGCGGCCATGCAGATTGTACACGCGCATGATCGCAGTCGTATAGGAGAGCAAATCCTCTTCCGGCAGGAAGTCGCGGATCAGCTTGGCGATCATCGGCGTACGGCCCTGCCCGCCGCCGACATAGACGGCAAAGCCTATCTCGCCCTTGTCGTTCTTTTTCAGATGCAGGCCGATGTCGTGTACCTGGATCGCCGCACGGTCACGCTCGGCACCGGTGACGGCGATCTTGAACTTGCGCGGCAGGAAGGAGAATTCCGGGTGGACAGAGGACCATTGGCGCAGGATCTCGGCATAGGGACGTGGATCGGCGACCTCGTCGGCTGCAGCGCCGGCGAAGTGATCGGCGGTGACATTGCGAATGCAGTTGCCCGACGTCTGGATCGCATGCATTTCGACGGAGGAGAGCTCATCAAGTACCGCCGGCATGTCCGAGAGCTTCGGCCAGTTGAACTGCAGGTTCTGGCGCGTGGTAAAGTGGCCATAGCCACGGTCGTATGTGCGGGCGATATGCGCGAGCTTGCGCAGCTGCCGCGAACTCAGCGTACCATAGGGGATGGCGATGCGGAGCATATAGGCGTGCAGCTGCAGATAGACGCCGTTCATCAGGCGGAGAGGCTTGAAGGCATCCTCCGAAAGCTCGCCCGATAGGCGACGCTCGACCTGGTCGCGGAACTGTGCGACGCGCTCGGCAACAAAGGCGTGGTCAAATTCGTCGTAACGATACATCGTCTTCCTCAGGCATCAATAAATTTTGGGTCGGCAACCGGGTAGCCCGGCGCGTATTCCATGGTCGGCCCTTCGGCGCGGATGCGTTCGCGAAGTCGCAACGGCCATAGAATTCCGTTGGTTTCATGTACTTCGATGACGTTGACGTCAACGACCTTGTTGTCGGCATAGGATTTCTTGCCAATCGCTTCGAGCGCGGCGACGGCCTCCTCGTGACGGGCAACCAGCGCTTCCTGAAGCGACGTGGCCCACTCCCCGTTGGCGTTCAGCCAGACGGAAATGCCGTCGGTCAGGCGGTTGGCGGTCAGAACCTTGTCTGCCATGTCAGCTCCTTGCAAGTTCTTGGGCCACGGTCACCTTGCGGACCAGCGGCTCGGAATGGTCGAAATTAGCGCCGGCAACCGCTTCGCCGATGATCACCATGACGGGACCTGTCAGTTCATCCCGGAATTCGAGATCGGGCAAATCCTTCAGCGTACCGTGCAGCAAGCGGCGTTCGCGACGGCTGGCATTCTCGATGACGGCAACTGTCGTCTCCGCCGGCAGTCCGGCCTCCATCAGACGCGCGGCAACAGAAGCGGCGACCGTGCGGCCCATGTAGACCGCGATGGTTGCACCGGAGATCGCAAGGCTCGCCCAGTCAGGCAGCACATCTCCCGTGAGATCATGGCCGGTGGTGAAGATTAGCGACGAGGCGACGCCGCGCAACGTCAATGGCAACTGGAAGTCGGCAGCGGCCGCGAAAGCAGAGGTTATTCCGGGTACGATCTCATATGAAACACCCGCGTTTCTGAGCGCCGCCATCTCCTCGCCTGCCCGGCCGTAGACAAGCGGATCGCCTGATTTCAAGCGGACAACGCGCTTTCCGGCGCGACCGAGTTCGACGAGGAGGTCGTTGATTTCCTCCTGAGATTTGGAGTGGCAGCCCTTGCGCTTGCCGACAGAAAAACGCTCGGCATCGCGGCGACCCATATCGACGATCTCTTGCGGAACGAGAGCGTCGTAGACGAGCGCGTCGGCTTCCATCATCACGCGCTGTGCGCGCAATGTAAGTAGGTCTTCTGCACCGGGACCAGCGCCGACCAGCCAAACATGGCCGTCGACCTTCTCCGGAGAATGTAGCAACGCGTCGGCGCTAAGCCGCGCTTGCGACAGATCGCCTGCACCGACCGCGTTGGCAACGGCGCCGGTGAAAAATCGCCGCCAGAACAGGCGACGCGCAACGCCGCGCGGAACGACATGCTCGACAGCATTGCGATAGCTCGTCGCGAGAGCAGCCAGCTTGCCGAGCGACGGCGCAAGCATCTGGTCGATCTGGGCACGAATTACCTGGGCAAGCACAGGGCCTGCCCCTTCCGTGCCGATGGCCACTGCAACCGGGGCGCGGTTGACCAACGCCGGCGTGAAGAAATCGCAGTGATCGGGCTGATCGACTGCATTGGCAGGTATCTTTTCGGCGCGCGCAGCGGCTGCGATCTCGCGATCCGCCGCCGGGTCGCCCGTCGCGGCAAAGACCAAGACGGCGCCCTTCACTTGTTCCGGCGCGAACGCCAGGCGAACGGTCGTGATATCGTTGTCCGCGAGAAATCTGGCGTAGTCGGGTTCGGGAGCGTCGGCATAGGCGACAATGCGGGCCTGGGTGTTCATCAACAGTCTGGTCTTGGCGAATGCTTCGTCGCCATTTCCGAAGACAGCCGCAATCCTGCCTTGCACGCGCATGAAAGCAGGAAACACCGAGAGCTGTTCAGTCCTGGAAGGCATTATCGATCCACTTCGAGATTGCCCGAATATGGCTGTTAGCGGCAAGAGATTGAAGAAACAGAAATTCCTGCGACAGGACCCCCACGTATTCTTTTACTCGACAGACCACGGAATTGAGCAAAAGCCACCCGTTGTCGCCGAACATGCCGACTCGTATTCATTGTGGCAAACAAAGTCCATGCGTCATTTCCGCTTTCCGCATGAGCGTAGATGCGGGTAAAGTCGCGGAAATTTCAGGAGTAAGCCGCTTGTCTTCCAGCACCATCGCAACCCGTCTTCTCGATGTTATCGAGCACAGCATTCTGCCGCTGACGGCAAAAGGCGTTTCGGCGGGAAACAAAATCTTCGGCGCGGCGATCCTGCGGAAGTCGGATTTGTCGCTTGTGGTCGCAGAGACAAACAACGAACTCGAAAATCCGCTGTGGCATGGCGAAGTCCACACGCTGAAGCGGTTCTACGAGATGGGCGAGAAGCCGGCGACGAAGGACCTGATCTTCCTGTCCACCCACGAGCCCTGCACGATGTGCATGTCGGCGATAACCTGGGCCGGGTTCGACAATTTCTATTACTTTTTCAGCCACGAAGATTCACGGGACAGCTTCGCCATTCCGCACGACCTTAAAATTCTGAAGGAAGTATTTGGGTTGGAACCGGGCGGCTACCGCAAGCAGAACGCGTTCTGGAACAGCTTTGCCATTGCCGATCTGGTAGAAATAGAGGCGGATCCAGTCAAAGCAGATCTCAAGGTACAGACGGCCCGTATCAAGGCGATCTACGACACACTTTCCGACAGTTACCAGGCGTCGAAGGGCGAGAATGCCATTCCGCTTAATTGACCCAGAGATAGATGACCGAAAGAGGCTCTGATGAAAGCATCGAGGGATATTTGCGGCCTGATCGAGATCATGGCTGCTCTTCGAGACCCTGAAAGCGGCTGCCCCTGGGACATTGTCCAGACGTTCGAGAGCATAAAGCCCTACACGATCGAGGAAGCCTACGAGGTCTCCGACGCGATCGAACGAAAGGACATGGACGATCTCTGCGAGGAACTCGGCGATCTTTTACTGCAGGTGGTTTTCCACGCGCGGATGGCCGAGGAGGCCGGCGAATTTGCTTTTGGCGACGTGGTCGAGGCGATTACGCGAAAAATGATCCGTCGGCATCCGCACGTCTTTGCCGTCTCCGACGCCTCGACGCCTGGTGCCGTCAAGAAGCAATGGGATGTGATCAAGGGCGAAGAAAAACGGGAGCGTGCCGAGCGACGTGCCCGTCGCGGCATCACCAAGGAATCCAATGCCGGTTTCCTCGATTCGGTCCAGCGGAGCTTCCCCGCACTTACCGAGGCGCTCAAATTGCAGGAGCGCGCCGCGAAGGTCGGCTTCGACTGGTCGGCGCCAGAACCGATCCTTGACAAGATCGAGGAGGAGATTGACGAACTCCGGGTGGCGCTGAACGAAGGCGACCAAGCCAAAGTCAGCGACGAGCTTGGGGACCTCATCTTCGCGGTCGTCAACATCGGCCGGCATGTCAACGCCGATCCGGAGCAGGCGCTGCGCGGAACCAATACGAAATTTCGACGCCGATTCAGGCACATAGAGCGTACACTTGAGTCGGAAGGTGAAACGCTGGAAGATGCTGCGCTCGAGCGGATGGAGGAAATCTGGCAGGCGGCAAAAGCGATCGAACGACAGCTGGTTTAAGCTGTCGTGACGCTTACTCCCATTCCTCGCCTTGAGGCTTGGGGCCGTTGCCCATACGCCGCTCCAGCTCAGCCGCTTCGGTCTCGGACAGGCGCACATCCAGCGACACCGTTCCGTCCTCGTTGTCTTCGCGGGCATCGACGATGGCGTGGCCGTATAGCCATGGCAGCAGCGCCAGCTTGTCGAGGGGAAGCGTGATCGTCGCCTCGGTCATCACGCCCGAAAGCCGTCCGCTGATCTCATCCATCAGCCGGTCGACGCCCTCTCCGTTCACAGCCGAAACCGCGATGATGTTCTTCGCGGTGGCCACTTTCTGGATCATGGCATCATGTGCCTCAGGCTCCAGCCTGTCGATCTTGTTCCAGACTTCGATTATGCGGTCGGCACCTTCGGCATCGCCAATGCCGAGATCGCTCAGGATGCGCATGACATCGGAACTCTGCGCAGCATTGTCGTCGTCAGACATGTCGCGGACATGCAGAATGAGATCTGCTTCCAACACCTCTTCCAGCGTCGCGCGGAACGCGGCGACAAGATGCGTCGGCAGATCCGAAATGAAGCCGACAGTGTCAGACAGGATGACGGTCCGGCCCTGGGGCAGTTTCATGCGGCGAAGCGTCGGGTCCAGAGTCGCGAAAAGCATGTCTTCGGCCAGCACGCCGGCGCCGGTAATACGGTTGAAGAGCGTAGATTTGCCGGCATTCGTATAACCGACGAGCGCGACGATCGGATGCGGCACCTTGCGGCGCTTGGCACGATGTAGCTGGCGGGTGCGAACCACCTGCTCGAGTTCGCGCTCCAGCTTGATGATACGGTCCTGCAATTGCCGACGGTCGGCTTCGATCTGAGTTTCGCCCGGACCACCCATAAAGCCCGCACCGCCGCGCTGGCGTTCAAGGTGGGTCCAGCTGCGAACCAGACGGCCCTTCTGGTAATTGAGATGCGCCAGATCGACCTGCAGCGTGCCTTCCTTGGTGGAGGCGCGGCGGCCGAAGATCTCGAGGATGAGACCGGTCCGGTCGATAACCTTGGCGTTCCATTCCTTCTCGAGATTGCGCTGCTGGACCGGCGTCAAAGGATGGTCGACGATGACGAGGCCGGCGTTGAACTCGTCGAGAAGCGCACCGATCTCCTCGATCTTGCCGCTGCCGAGCAGCGTGCCCGGGCGCGGATCGTTGATAGGGACGATCGCGCCGTGGACAACTTCGAGATCGATGGCGTGCGCCAGCCCCTTCGCCTCTTCGAGACGGCTCTCCGACGAGCGCGTCGTCGTGATCGCGGTGTCAGACTTGGCAGCCTTGTTGGCGCGGACCTGCTTGAGCACAGGAACGATGACAACAGCCTTCATGTCATCCCGGTGCCTTACAGCTTCCGGGACGAGGGATTCACTTTTCGTATCGCGTGTCGTGATGACGGCAATCCTATCTAGGATAAGTTCAGGATGCGGCTTCCTCACTCTCGAACATCTGCATCGGCTGGCCTGGCATGATGGTTGAAATCGCATGCTTGTAAACAAGTTGCGAATGACCGTCGCGACGCAGCAGGACGCAGAAGTTGTCGAAGGACGTAACGACGCCCGTGAGTTTTACACCGTTAATCAGGAATATAGTGAGTGAAATCTTTTGTTTGCGAACAGTATTTAGAAATAAGTCCTGCAAATTCTGAGAACGTTCCGCCATCGCGCCGCTTCTTTCTTAATTGCCGGCCCATAGACCGGTGGAATACAAACATAGACCTCGTGTCCGGATAGGAGAGGCCCTCAACTCTCCTCCAGCAAATCTTGGTATCAAATCGCAGTCTTTTCCGCAATGTCGAAAAAGGCTTCCCGAATTTTCTGCGACAGGCTTCCCGGATGACCATTGGCAATCGCCTGCCCATCGATGGAAACGATGGGAAAACAAATGCTTGTGGCGGCGGTGATGAAAACTTCGCGGGAAGCCATCATTTCCTCGATGGAGAAAAAACGTTCTTCAACCGGGAGCCCGAGCTTGGCCGCAACATCGATCAAAGTGGTGCGGGTGATGCCGCGCAGGATGCCGTGCTCGGCGGGTCTTGTGACCAGCTTGCCGTCGGCATCGACGATCCAGACGTTGGTCGCAGCGCCTTCCTTCACCATGCCGTTGTGGTCGATGTATATCGCTTCCTGGGCGCCTGCCTCCTTGGCCTGCTGGCGCGCCATCGCATTGGGCAAAAGGCCGACCGATTTGATATCGACACGATCCCAGCGATTGTCGCGGACGGTGATCGCCTTGATGCCATCAGCATTCTTCCTGGCGATAGCAGCTTGATCCGTACTCTTGGCGGTGACGACGATCGACGACGGCGTACCGTCGGTCGGGAAGACGTGGTCGCGGCGCGCGACACCGCGGGTGACCTGCAGGTAGAACATGCCGTTGCGAACATGATTGCGACGTAGGGTCTCGCGGATGACGTGGATCAGTGAAGCACGGGCCATCGGCCAGGCGATCCTGAGTTCCCCGAGCGAACGATCGAGGCGGTTCAGGTGGCGAGTCAGATCGACGATCAGCCCGTGGCGAACCTCGCAGACTTCGTAGACGCCGTCGGCAAACTGGTAGCCGCGGTCTTCGACATGAACCATCGCATAGGCGTGCGGCAGGTAGCGTCCATTCACATAGGCTATTCGAGGCATATCGGACCTTGCTGGAGAGAATCGATGAACGATATCATACGCCCAGCGACTTCAGCTTGCGATGCAGTGCCGAGCGTTCCATGCCGACAAACTCCGCGGTGCGCGAGATATTGCCGCCGAAACGATTGATCTGCGCGATCAGATAGTCGCGCTCGAACATTTCGCGGGCTTCGCGCAAGGGCAGCGTCATGATGTGATAATCGTTCTGCGCCGAGACCTTGGGCAGCATGTCGCCGAGATCGGTCGGCAGCATTTCCGCGGTGATCGGCGTATCCGGCCCGTCGGTGCGCGCGAGAATCATAAGCCGCTCGATGTTGTTGCGGAGCTGGCGGATGTTGCCGGGCCAATCATGCGCCTGCAGCACAGCCATCGCGTCATCGCCGATACGACGCGGACGAATGCCGGCCTGCTCCGAAATCTGACGCATCAGCTGGTCGACCAGGAACGGAATATCCTCGCGACGCTCGGCAAGCGCCGGTACACGAACGGGTACGACTGCGAGACGATGGTATAGATCCTCGCGGAATAGATTCTCGGCGATACGGCTTTCGAGATTATAGGCCGTGGACGAGATGATGCGGACGTCGACCTTCACCCGTTTGGAGCCGCCTACCCGTTCGAACTGCTGATCGACGAGGACACGCAGGATCTTGTTCTGGGTCTCCCGTGGCATCTCGCCGACCTCGTCGAGATAAAGCATGCCGCGATGGGCTTCTTCCAGCGCGCCGACCTTGCGGGATTGGCCTGGGGAGCCTTCCGTTCCGAAGAGGGCGACTTCCATGCGGTCCGGCGTGATGTTTGCCGCATTCAATGCGACGAAGGGGCCGTTGGCGCGGCTCGATTTCTTGTGCATCATGCGCGCAACGAGTTCCTTGCCGGAACCGGACGGTCCGAAGATCATGACGCGGCTGTTGGTCGGGGAAACCTTGTCGATGGTTTGCCGCAGCTGCGATACGGCGATCGACGTACCGATCAGCTCGATGGTATCGCCCGTCCGGCGCTTCAGATCGACGAGTTCTTTCTTGAGCTTTGAATTCTCAAGGGCCCGCTCGGCGATGAGGATCAGGCGGTCGGCCTTGAAGGGCTTCTCGATGAAGTCAAAGGCACCGCGCTTGATAGCGGAAACTGCCGTCTCAACATTGCCGTGGCCGGAGATCATGACGACGGGCAGATCCGGATGGCGGGCCTTGATCTCATCCAGCAGTGCCAGGCCGTCAAGTTTGCTGCCCTGCATCCAGATGTCGAGAAAGACCAGCCTCGGGGCGCGATCCGAGATCGCGGCCAGCGCACTGTCGCTGTCATAAGCGGTTCGGGTTTCGTGCCCCTCGTCGGACAGAATTCCCGAGACGATCTCGCGAATGTCCTCCTCGTCGTCCACCACGAGAATATCAGAGGCCATAAACTGTTTCCTTATCGCTTGCTGTCTGGAGGGTGGCGGCCAGTTCACGGCGCGGCAAATGCACGCGGATCATGGCTCCCCTGCCCTGGTCAAAATCGGCGGGAGCATCATGCAACTCGAGTTGCCCGCCATGGTCTTCGATGATCTTCTTGACAATCGCCAGCCCGAGCCCGGTGCCCTTTTCACGCATGGTCATATAGGGCTCGAGGATGCTGTGGCGGTTCTCGACCGGCAGGCCGCGACCGTTGTCGATAACGTCGACGGTGAACCGATCTCGCTCAGTGTCGAGCGAAGCCCGAATAAGAATTTTCGGCTCTTCGCGGCTCTCGCTGGTCGGAACAGCCTCGATCGCCTCGACCGCATTCTTGATCAGGTTGCCAAAGGCCTGCCCCAGCATGCGCTGGTCGAACATTCCGACAAGCGCATCACCACCGAGTTCGCGCTGGAACTTGACGTGATTGTTGCCCATTTCGCGCAGGAACAAGGCATCCCGCAGGATATTGCGCAGGTCGGTCGGTTCCATCGTTGGTTTCGGCATCCGGGCGAAGGAGGAGAATTCGTCGACCATGCGGCCGATGTCGCCCACCTGGCGGATGATGGTATCCGTGCACTGGTCGAAGACGGCACGATCGTTCTCGTCGATCTGCTTGCCGTAACGACGGCGGATTCGCTCCGCAGATAGCTGGATCGGCGTCAGCGGGTTCTTGATCTCGTGAGCGATGCGCCGGGCGACATCGGCCCATGCGGTGGAGCGCTGGGCTATTACAAGATCGGTAATGTCATCAAGCGTGATGACATAGGATTCCTTCATGTCGCGGGCTTCTTCCCGGGTGACCTGAACGCTGAGCGTACGTACGGTGCCGCCGCGCACCAGGCTGATCTGCTTGCGGAAATCGTTGCGATGACGAGCGGCCGCTTCGGTGACGACCTGATCGACTTCCGGCGCGATGTCGACGAGGTTGCGACCAAGGAGCTCGCTGCTTGCCAGACTGAGCAAGACTTCGGCCGACGTGTTGACGATGGTAATGCGCCGGTCGTGCTCGACGCCGATGACAGCTGCGGTCACGCCCGACAGCACGGCCTCGATGAAGCGGCGGCGATCGTCCACTTCGTCCTTGGCTTCGAGGATTTCATCGCGCTGGGTTCGTATCTCCGAGATCATCTTGTTGAACGTGCGCGACAGGCTGCCGACATCGCCATCGGCGGCACGTACCGGCACGAGAACGTTCATGTTGCCAGTGGCGACGTTGTCGGCGGCGCTGATCAGCAGGCGGATCGGACGAACGATCCGATCGGCGACCGCGATCGCGGTCCAGATCGCGGCAAGAAGCACGATGAGAGCAAAGCCGATGTAGAGTACCGCGAAAGCGATCTGCAGGGACATGCGTCCCCCTTCCATCGCCTTGTATTCCGCCGTGTTCTCCTCGACCATCCGCATGGCGCTCATAACCCGCGGGTCGACCGCCCTTACGGTGTAGAGAAAGGCTCCAGGAATATCGTCAAGCTTGATGATTGCACCGACAAGGTTGGTAACGCCTGGTGGAATGAGCGTCGGCTGGCCACCGGCAGAGGCTTCCAGCGCGTCCTTGGGGATAGCGGGCAACGGCTTCTCGGTCTTGATATTCGCCTGCAGGATCGCAGTGCCATCACGCCGGACGAGGAACGCGCCAAGCAAGCCGCGCCCGCGGGCCTGCCGCGTCATCAGATCGGCAAAGCCGGTTTGATCGAGGCTATAGAGCGCGCGATTCCGCTCCAGGTCGTTGCCCATGGAAACCGTCTGACCCTGAAGATAGCTGGCATTTTCCATCAGATAGGCTTGCGCCACGTTCTGGGACGAACTGATGATCTGCTGCGTGCGCAGCGCAAACCAGCGGTCGAGACCGACGTTCAACGTCAGGCTGGCGAATATGGCAACCAGAATCGCCGGCGTGATTGCCACAATCGAGAACAGCACGACAATGCGGATATGAAGACGGGCCGCTGCGCGCCCACGACTGCGCGCCTTTTGCAGGCGAACGACCTCGCGGGCGATCAAGGCGATCATGGCCAGAACGAAGATCGAGTTGACCACCGCAGATGCGAGGACGACATTTGAATTGGGTGGGATCGGCGTCAGGCCAAGCAGAATGAACAGGGTCGCCGTGGCGCAAAGAAGTGCAACACCGGCCAATGCCAGGCCCGGAAGGGCGAAGGAGGCGCGGCGGTCCGTCACTTTGACGATCGCCTCGTTGCTCGCCGCCGGCGAGGCTGCTTCCTGCTGCATTCCACTCGTCTCCTGGCATGGGCGCCCGAGAGCGCCTAGCCTGATTTGATCAGTCCGATCTAGCTGTAGCGTCGGCAATCGTAGAGGCCTGGATGATCGTGGTCGACCGCGACACTCGCCGCCGCCTGTAAACCGAATTCCGCCATCGTGCAGCCTACTGCAGAAAGCTGAAAACCCTGATCGTCCGCTCCAACAAAGGGAGCTTTCCCCAGCAATCGCTCACGCGAAATCGCGAACCGGCTGCGTGACCTTTAAGCAACGCATTGTGGCGAAAATGCAACGCTTGGGGTCACGTTGTCAAGCGGTGCGGGAGCTTCGATAGACGGAAACACCGAGTTCTCGGATCTTCTTGCGTAGCGTATTGCGGTTTAGCCCGAGCAAATCCGCTGCTTTGATCTGGTTTCCACGCGTAGCAGTCAGCGCCGCCAGGATAAGCGGGTATTCAAGCTCGGTCAAAACACGATCGTAGAGCCCCGCCGGAGGTAAGGCGTCACCAAAGCTTGCGAAATAGGCGCGCATGTTTTCCTCAACCGCCTGCGCGATCGTCATGCTGCCGTTACGCGCGGGGCCTTTGTCGATCGGGCTATCGGGGACGTCGGCACGCAACTCCGCGTCGATGATCTCGCGACTGATTACATCCTGTGGATAAAGTGCCATCAGGCGGCGAATAAGGTTCTCAAGCTCGCGCACATTGCCCGGCCAAGGATAGGCCTTCATCAATTCGAGCGCTTCCTGATCGAACCGCTTCGAGCCGAGTCCCTCTTTTTCCGCCTGCTGGATGAAGTGGCGAACAAGATCCGGAATATCCTCGGCGCGATCCCGCAGCGGCGGCAGACGCAGCGGGACGACGTTCAGGCGATAATAAAGATCCTCGCGGAACAGGCCCTGATTGATCGCCTGCTTCAGGTCCTTGTTCGTCGCGGCGACGATGCGCACGTCGGTGCGGATCGGAGTCCGTCCGCCGACGGTGGTGTATTCGCCCTGCTGCAGTACGCGCAACAGCCGCGTCTGCGCATCCATCGGCATATCGCCGATTTCGTCGAGAAACAGCGTGCCACCTTCGGCCTGCTCGAAGCGACCGGTGGAGCGCGTCTGAGCACCGGTGAAAGCCCCCTTCTCGTGACCGAACAATTCCGATTCGATCAGGTCACGCGGGATGGCCGCCATGTTGATGGCGACGAACGGTCCGTTGCGGCGCTTGCCGTAATCATGCAGCGCGCGCGCCACCAACTCCTTGCCGGTGCCGGATTCGCCGGTGATCATCAGCGTGAGGTCGGTCTGCATCAGTCGGGCGAGCACGCGGTAGATTTCCTGCATTGCGGCGGACCTGCCTACAAGCGGCATGCCGTCCTGCATGTCATCCTCGATCTTCACCGGCTTGCGCTTCGGCTCGGAAAGCGCACGGCCGATGATCGCGATCAGTTCCGTCAGATCGAAGGGCTTCGGCAGGTAGTCATAGGCCCCCTTCTCCGAGGCCTTGATCGCCGTCATGAAGGTATTCTGCGCGCTCATGACCAACACGGGCAAATCCGGCCGCGCCTTCTTGATGCGGGGGAGCAGATCGAAAGCATTCTCGTCCGGCATCACGACATCGGTGACCACGAGATCGCCTTCACCGGCCGATATCCAGCGCCACAGCGTCGCTGCATTGGAAGTGATGCGGACATCGTAACCGGCCCGGCTCAAGGCCTGATTGAGCACGGTGCGAATGGCAGCATCGTCGTCGGCGACAAGGATCGTGGCAGTCATCGATTAAGTCCTGTAAAGTTCGCGGGATTGGCGTCTTCGAGGGTGATGTCTTTGGAGGCTGGCATTAGGACGCGGAACGTCGTCTTGTGGTTCTGGCTGTCGCATTCGACAATACCGCCATGATCGCCGATGATCTTGGCGACCAGGGCGAGACCGAGGCCGGTGCCGTTCATCTTGGTGGTGACAAACGGATCGAACAGGTGCGGCACGAGATCGGCAGGCACGCCAGGGCCGTTGTCGATTACGCAGAATTCCAGGGGCAGCGAGATTTTCTCGCGCGAACCGGCGACTGACAAACGGATGCCGGGGCGGTACGCCGTCGTCAGCATGATCTCGCCTTCCGGCTT
This sequence comes from Arminella tubonensis, assembly GCF_003240585.1. GTDB lineage: Bacteria > Pseudomonadota > Alphaproteobacteria > Rhizobiales > Rhizobiaceae > Rhizobium > Rhizobium tubonense. Next base: position 201,004 of record NZ_PCDP01000040.1, on the reverse strand, counting down.
GTCGCCAACCGCTTCGGCGGCATTCTTCACGAGGTTCAGGAATATCTGCACGAGCTGATCGCGATTGGCGTAGACGGCCGGCAGCGACGGGTCGTAGAGTTCGGTTATCCTGATATTGCGGGCGAAACCGGCTTTGGCGACCGCCTTCACATGATCCAGGACAGAATGGATATTGACTGGCACTCGGTCGACCGGCCGCTCGTCCGAAAAAACTTCCATGCGGTCGACCAACGAGACGATGCGATCGGTTTCGTCGCAGATGAGCCGCGTCAGCGCCCTGTCTTCGTCCTCCACTGACTGCTCAAGAAGCTGGGCTGCGCCGCGGATGCCGGATAGCGGATTCTTGATCTCGTGGGCAAGCATCGATGCAAGGCCGGTGACCGAGCGCGCGGCGGCGCGGTGGGTCAACTGCCGGTCGATCTTGTCCGCCATGGAGCGTTCCTGGAACACGATCACGACCGATCCCGGCTCGCTGATCACAGGTGCGACGTACAGGTCGACCAATTTGTCCTGGCCGAGCCGCGGCGAACTCAGGTCGACGCGATATTCGTTGACCGGTGCCCGACGCTCCCGAACCTGGTCTATCAGGGCCAGAAGCGGGCTTCCGAACGGGATGAAGGTCGAGATATTGTACCGCGCGAGATGCGATGCGCTCGCCCCGAAGAAGGCTTCCCCCTCCCAATTGGCGAAGGTCATCAAGCCTGCCTCGTTGACCATGACGACCGGGTTCTGAATGGCATTCAGAACCGCCATCGCCAGGGCGTTTCGCGTGTTTGCGGACGGCACGGAGTCGGTATCGGAACTCATGCTGCCTCCTGTGCGCGTGGCGCAAGATCGATATCGGAGCGCAGCGCGTCGCTCAGCAGCGAGGCTACCTCGTCGGGACTTCTTGATGTCATGACACGGGACTTTTCAGCGGCTGGTATCGCTGGGGCGTAACGATTGAGATACCAGCCCAGGTGCTTGCGAGCATGGCGGACGCCAACGTGCTCGCCGTAGAAATCGAGCATCGCGGCGTAGTGCTCTACGACGATGTCGGCAATCTCATTGTTGTCGGGCATGAGGTGACCAGCGATGAAGCCCGCATGCCAGGGTCGGCCTTGGCACCCCCGGCCCAGCATCACTGCGTCGGCACCGGAGCGGCGGAGAATTTCCTGAGCGTCCTCGACGGTGTCGACATCGCCATTGGCAACCAGCGGGATGGAGACTACGTCGCGCACCGCACGGATAGCATCCCAATCGGCCTTGCCCTCGTAGAATTGCATGCGGGTGCGGCCGTGGATCGTCACCATCTGAATACCGGCAGATTCGGCACGGCTGGCAATATCGGGCGCGTTGATCGAGTTCTCGTCCCAGCCGAGCCGCATCTTCAGCGTCACGGGAACATTGACGGCCTTGACCGTTGCCTCGATCAGGCTGAGCGCATGGTCGGGATCGCGCATCAGCGCCGAACCGGAATAGCCGCCGATGACCTTCTTCGCCGGGCAGCCCATGTTGATGTCGATAATATCGGCGCCGTTGTCGACTGCAATCTTTGCGGCATCCGCCATCCAGTGCGCTTCACGCCCGGCAAGCTGAACCATATGGGGTTTCAGACCAGCGCTCTTCAGGCGCGACCAGGACTCACCGGCATCGAGCACGAGTTCGCGACTGGCCACCATTTCGGTCACAACAAGGCCAGCGCCGTAGCGCAGGGCCAATTGGCGGAATGGCAAATCGGTAACACCGGACATCGGCGCGAGGATGACGCGATTTCGGATCGGGATCGTGCCGATGGAAAACGGTGCTGCTAGGTCGACCAAGGACAAATGATTATCTTTCAGGCACACTTTACGCTTGCACTATTTTTAGCCATAATTTCTGAGCTTGCCAAGGGGTTTCGGCGAAAGCCGATATTTTTTGGGCAAATGCTGGAAAATACCCATTCTAGGGGATAGACCCCTGCAATCGCAATGCCTGCCTCCTGGGGTTTATGACGCTAATGCATCCAAAGCAACCGATGTCGGTCGGAATAGTTATCGTGGCGGCTGGCCGAGGAGAACGCGCCGGATCGCCCGAGAGCGGACCGAAACAGTACCGCCTGATCGGCGGCAGGGCCGTTATCGCTCATACCCTTGAAAGATTCGTGACATGGCCGCAGGCATCGCGCATCGTCATCGTCATCCACGGTGACGACGAGGCGCTCTTGCGGGAGGCCATCGGGCAAGTCGACGATAGCAGGGTGACGACAGTCATCGGCGGGGCGACGCGACAGCAATCCGTGCTGGCGGGGCTTCGGGCACTTCGGGGGACCGAGATCACCCATGTTCTCATCCATGACGCGGTGCGCCCATTCTTCGATCACGACCTGCTCGACCGGGTCACCGCCGCGCTCGCCGACGGAGCACCTGCCGTCCTGCCGGCGACACCAGTTTCGGACACCCTGAAACGGGGCGATATCGACGGGCGCGTAACTGAAACCGTACCGCGCGCTGATCTCTATGCTGCGCAGACGCCGCAGTCCTTTGACCTCGACATTATCCTCTCCGCTCACGAGAGGGCCGAGCTGGAAGGCGCAACGAGCTTTACCGACGATGCTGCCATCGCCGAATGGGCCGGGATTCCCGTGACGCTGGTTGCGGGTACGCCTGATAATGTGAAACTGACATTGAAGAGGGACATCGCCATGGCGGATGAGCGACTTTCCGCGGGTTTGCTGCCAGACGTCAGGACGGGCAACGGCTATGATGTGCACCAGCTCGAACCCGGCGACGGCGTGACGCTGTGCGGCGTGTTCATTCCCCACGACCAGACGCTTAAAGGCCACTCAGATGCGGATGTGGCGCTACATGCGCTGACCGATGCGCTGCTTGCCACCTGCGGTGCCGGCGACATCGGCGATCACTTCCCCCCTTCCGATCCTCAATGGCGAGGCGCCCCTTCCCGCATTTTCATCGAACATGCGGCGAAGATCGTCCGCGAAAACGGCGGCACGATCATGAATGCCGACGTGACGCTCATTGCCGAAGCGCCGAAGATCGGCCCTCACCGCAATGCCATGCGCATGAAGCTGTCGGAATTTGTTGGCATCGACATGGAACGGTGCTCGGTGAAGGCGACGACGAATGAACAGATCGGCTTCGTTGGCCGCCGCGAGGGAATAGCGGCTATCGCGACGGCAACGGTCGTCTACCGGGGGACCAAGTCGTGAGTAATCTTCCACGAGGCGTTATCGACCTCGCGCAGCAGATCGTTTCCGAATTCGCTGCAAAAGGCCTGATGGTCGCCACTGCCGAATCGTGCACCGGTGGACTGATTGCCGGCGCGGTGACTGAAATTCCAGGGTCCTCGGCCGTCGTCGACCGCGGCTTCGTCACCTATACGAACGTGGCGAAAATGGAGATGCTCGGCGTCCAGGAAGAGACCCTTGCGACCTTCGGCGCGGTGTCGAGGGAGACGGCGCTGCAGATGGTGCATGGCGCCCTCTTCCGCTCACATGCTGATCTCGCCGTCGCGGTCACAGGGATCGCGGGTCCGGGCGGTGGGTCAGCCGGCAAGCCGGTAGGACTTGTCCACCTCGCCGCCAGATCACGCAGCGGCAATTATCTCCATCGCGAAATGCGCTACGGCGATGTCGGCCGCGACCAGGTGCGGCTGGCGACGGTTCTGACGGCGTTGGAAATGCTGCTCGAACTATCTCAAGCGTAGATCTTGCCGGCACGCGTCTCGAACGCCTCGGTGAACATCCTGAAGGCTCGGTCGAACATGGAACCCATCAGAGCGCCGAGGATACGGCTCTTGAACTCGTAGTCGATAAAGAAATCGATCGTGCAGCCACCGCTGCCGTTGGGGATGAAGCGCCAGCGATTGTCGAGATACTTGAACGGTCCATCGATGTATTTGACGTCGATTGCAAGCGCGGCCTTGTTCAGCAGCACCTGTGTCGTGAAAGTCTCGCGGATCGCCTTGTAACCGACCGTCATGTCGGCAACCAGCAGGACCTTGCCGTCGCGCTCCTTGCGGTTGCGCACGACGAGCCCGGTGCAGAGCGGCAAAAACTCCGGATATCGTTCGACATCGGCGACGAGGTCGAACATCTGTTCGGGAGAATGGGGGACGGAGCGATGCGTTTCGAACTGAGGCATGATCGGCAATTAAGCGGACGCGTCGAGAAGATCAAGAAGGGCACGTATGTCGCGACGTGTTTTCAGCTGGAAAACCGGGACATCGGGGCCATGTTGCTCGAGGCCGGCCACAACCTTCGGCGCTTCTTTCTGCTCGAAGTTCCAGACGTAACGCAGGAATTGCCAATCCAGCCGTTCGGGGCAGCCAGGAGCCATCGCCAGTCGCTCATGTCCATACCATTTGACCACGCGGCTGATGACGCCCCACATACAAACCATTCGCGGCATTCGGACCCAGATCACAACATCGGCGCGCGGTAGACGGAGATCGAAAGTCGATGGTCCGGTCCCGTCCATCAGCCATCGCTCTTCGGCGACCTTCGCGGCGATCAAGGCGCGTTCTTCCGTCTTCGGTCGATTGACCCAACCGGGCAGCCAGAAAAAATCGCGGTCCATCGACACGAACGGCAGGGCGAGACGTTTGCAGATTTGCAGCGACATCGTGGTCTTGCCGCCACCTGAGCACCCGATGACCAGAATTCGGTTGGCGCTCCTTATGAGACTAGCGGCATCGCCGACGTCGATTTCGGAATTCAATCCCGAATGTGCTGTCGCCCGCCGCATGTCGTGCTCCGCTCATTCCGCAGCCAGCAGCACCTTTTTCTCGCGAGCGGCGCGCAACCGGGCGAAGTCGTCGCCGGCGTGGTGGGATGAGCGGGTGAGCGGGCTGGACGCGACCATCAGGAAGCCCTTGGTGTAGGCGACGGTCTCGTAGGACTTGAACTCATCGGGAGTTACGAAGCTCATGACGGCGTGGTGTTTGCGGGTCGGCTGTAGGTACTGGCCGATGGTCAGGAAATCGACGTCGGCGGTGCGCAGGTCATCCATCAGCTGCAGCACTTCGTTGCGCTCCTCGCCGAGGCCGACCATGATGCCCGACTTGGTGAACATCGTCGGGTCGAGTTCCTTGACGCGCTGCAACAGACGAATGGAATGGAAGTAGCGCGCCCCTGGGCGAACCGTCAGGTAGTTGCCGGCAACGGTTTCCATGTTGTGGTTGAAAACGTCGGGTTTCGCGGCAACGACGCGCTCCAGCGCGCCCGGCTTCTTCAGGAAGTCAGGCGTCAGGATTTCGATCGTGGTCAGCGGCGAAGCCGCCCGGATCGCCCAGATCACCTTCTCGAAGTGCTCGGCGCCGCCGTCAGCGAGATCATCGCGGTCGACTGATGTGATGACAACGTGGCTGAGACCCATCTGCTTGACCGCCTTGGCGACATTTTCAGGCTCTTCCATGTCGAGCGCATTCGGGCGGCCGGTGGAGACGTTGCAGAAGGCGCAGGCGCGGGTACAGATCTCGCCCATGATCATGAAGGTCGCGTGCTTCTTGTCCCAGCACTCGCCGATATTGGGGCAGCCGGCCTCCTCGCAGACAGTGACGAGCTTGTGCTCCTTGACGATGGAGCGGGTCTCGGCATAGCCCTTCGAGGTCGGCGCTCTCACGCGAATCCAGTCCGGCTTGCGCAGAACTTCCGTGTCCGGCTTATGCGCCTTCTCCGGATGCCTAACCCGCCTGGCTTCGGGATTGATCGTGTCGAGAATCGTGACCATGAACTTTCTTTCTGCCGCAGCCTTGCGGCAAACCTAACGCCGGACGAGCCTGGCGAAAAATATCAGAAGGCATGCGCCGAGGAAACCTGTGACGAAGTAGCCGAGGCGCCCGCCGGCCACTTCGACATGAAACTGCCCGAGGATCGCTGTCGCGACCACCGAACCGACAATGCCGAGTACGATGTTCAGGAGAACCCCGTACCTTGCTTCCATCAGCTTGCCGGCCAGCCAGCCGGCAAGTCCGCCGATGATGATTGCCCCGATCCAGCCCACGCCTTCCATCAGTCCCTCGCCCTCAAGCTATGGCTCTCGCCAGAATGACCACAACGATCGCCCCGACCGTCGCATGAATGATCTCGACCACCAGGACGTTCTCGATGCCGAGCGAAATCCCCAATGCGTGAAAGAGGAACCCGCCAACGAAAGCTCCGATGATGCCACTCAACAGGCAACTGATCAGACCGCCGCCTCCGACGACCAAGCTGGCGAGAAAGCCCGCCACCAGGCCGATCAGCAGAAAAATGACCCAAGGCTGCGATATGATAGACATGTTGATTTCCTTTCCTGTCTTCCACCCGAATAGAGAGCGGATCAGGAAATTATCAAGCGTTCAGCGCCCGGCCGTATGCATCCAGCGAGGCTTCCTTCATCGTTTCCGAGACCGTCGGATGCGGGAAGATCGTGTGCATCAGCTCCTCTTCCGTCGTCTCCAGGTTCATCGCGATGACAAAGCCCTGGATCAGCTCGGTGACTTCAGCGCCAACCATGTGCGCGCCCAACAGTTCGCCGGTCTTCTTGTCGAAGATGACCTTGCAGAGCCCCTGGTCTTCGCCGAGTGCAATCGCCTTGCCGTTGGCCGAAAACGGGAAGCGGCCGACCCGGATATCGCGTCCCAGTTCCTTTGCCTTGGCTTCCGTCAGACCGACCGAGGCGACCTGTGGCTGGCAGTAGGTGCAGCCCGGGACCTTGCTCTTGTCGGTCGGGTGAACATTCGGCAAGCCGGCGATCTTCTCGACGCAAACGACACCTTCGTGCTCCGCTTTATGTGCGAGCATCGGCGGGCCGGCAACGTCGCCAATGGCGTAGACGCCGGGCACGTTGGTGTTGCCGTAACCATCGATGACAACGCAGCCGCGATCCGTCTTCACGCCGAGCGCTTCCAGGCCGAGATTCTCGATGTTGGCCTGAACGCCGACAGCGGAGATCATGCGATCGGCGGTGATCTGCTGGACCTTGCCGTCCTTGGTCTCGACATGGGCGGTGATGCTGTTGGCAGCCTTCTCGACCTTGGTGACCTTCGCGTCGGTGATGATCTTCAGGCCGCGCTTCTCGAGCTGCTTGCGCGCTATGCCGGAAATCTCGGCGTCCTCGACCGGCATGACCGTTGGCATGACTTCAGCCACCGTCACGTCGACGCCCATCGAGCGGTAGAAGCTTGCAAACTCGATGCCGATCGCGCCGGATCCCATGACAAGCAATGTCTTCGGCAGGAAGTCAGGCTTCATCGCCTCGAAATAGGTCCAGATCAGCTTGCCGTCCGGCTCGATCCCGGGCAGCGCGCGCGGACGAGCGCCCGTGGCGATGATGACATGCTTGGCAGTGTAGGTGCCTTCAGCGCTCTTGATATTCTTCGGCAGCGGATTTTGCGGCTGAACGATCGGCTTTGCCGATTTGACGACGACGATCTCATTCGGCTGGCTACCGCTCGCAGCCTTGGTGATCTTGGCTTCACCCCAGATTACGTCGACCTTGTTCTTCTTCATCAGGAAGCCAACGCCGCCGCTGAGACGCTCCGAAACGCCACGCGAGCGCGCCACCACGGCATTGACGTCAGGCTTTACCGTTCCTTCAAGAACAAGTCCGTAGTCCTTGAAATGATTGGCGTGATCCAGCACTTCGGCCGAGCGCAGCAGCGCCTTGGTCGGAATGCAGCCCCAGTTCAGGCAGATGCCGCCCAGATGCTCGCGCTCGACGATCGCCGTCTTCAGACCCAGTTGGCCGGCGCGCACCGCTGCGACATAGCCGCCGGGGCCGGACCCAATGATGATGACGTCGTAGTTCTCAGCCATATGTTTCCTGCCTTTTCATTGGCGGCCCGACAAAGCCCAGGGCCAGCCTCATATCGTTCAAAGTCCGAGCATCATCCGCACGATCGGCTCAAGGCCACGACCGAGCGCCCGCGTGTTTTCTGCGTCGAGATGGATGCCGTCGAGCGGTGTCGTAACGGCAACAGAAGCCCCATCGAAAAATCCACAAGCCAGCTCATCGGCCAGATCGCGATAGAGCGTCCCGAGCTTGGAAGACTCCTCGACCCCTCCCGGGAATGATGCTGCAAAAGGCGCATTCGCAGTTTCACAGATTACCGGAGGCGCGACGATCAGGATTTCCGGCACCTCATAGTCGAAAGGCCAGGCGTGGCCGCGAACAAGGCGCACCAACCGGGCGATACCCTGGCAGGCGGCAAAGGCCGAACCCGCCACGATAGGCTTCATATCGTTGGTGCCGAGCAGGATTACAACGAGGTCGAGCGGCGCATGGGTCTGCAGGATGGTCGGCAGCACACGGGCGCCATTGCGGTCGCAATCGGCAAGGTGGTCGTCAAAAGCCGTGGTGCGTCCGTTCAACCCTTCGGCGATGACGCGCGCCTGATCGCCGAGCGCCTCCTGCAGCACGCTCGGCCACCGATCTTCAAAGGCATGACGCCCGATCGTATCGGCGTCATAGCCCCAGGTCAGGGAATCGCCATAGCAAAGAACGGTCTTCACCATTTCGGCCTCCGCTCAATGCTCAGACGAGCATCCCCATCGGGTTTTCGATATAGCCCTTGAAAGCTGCCAGGAGCGTTGCTCCGAGCGCGCCGTCAACGCAGCGATGATCCGTCGAGAGAGTAACGCTCATGACGGTTGCGATCGCCATCTCGCCCTTTTTGACGATGACCCGCTGTTCGCCGGCACCGACCGCGAGGATCGTTGCGTGCGGCGGGTTGATGACCGCGGCGAAATCCTTGACGCCCATCATGCCCATGTTGGAGACCGAGGTCGTGCCGCCCTGGTATTCCTCCGGCTTCAGCTTGCGATCCTTGGCGCGCTTGCCGAGGTCCTTCATCTCGTTGGAGATGGCCGACAGGGTCTTCAGTTCAGCATTGCGGATGATCGGCGTGATCAGGCCGCCCGGAATGGAAACGGCAACGCCGACATCGGCATGCTTGTGCTTGACCATGTTGTTTTCGGTCCAGGAGACGTTCGCATCCGGGACATCGCGCAGCGCCAGCGCCATGGCCTTGATGATCATGTCGTTGACCGAGAGCTTGTAGGCCGGAGCGCTGTCCTTGCGCGGAGCGGCATCGTTGAGCTGGGCGCGAAGCGCCAGGAGCGCATCAAGCTCGCAATCGACGGTCACGTAGAAATGCGGGATGGTCTGCTTGGATTCGACCAGGCGCTTGGCAATGGTCTTGCGCATGCCGTCATGCGGCACGAGTTCGTAGGAGCCGGGCTCGAACAGCTTGAGAACCGCTTCTTCCGAAGCGCCCTTCGGAGCGCTGACTGGAGCTGGGGCGGCGGCAGGTGCCACGCTTGGCGCAGCCTTGGCTGTACCGCCGGAGACCGCTGCTTCGATATCGCTCTTGACGACGCGGCCGTGCGGCCCGGAGCCGGACACTGCCGAGATATCCACGCCGGCTTCCTTGGCCAGACGACGGGCAAGCGGTGACGAGAACACGCGGTTGCCGCTGTTCGGCGCGGATGTAGCTGCGGGGGCTGAAACCGGTGTGGAGGTTTGCGCCGGCTGTGCAGTCTCGGCCTTGACAGTCGAGGGCTCGGCAATCTTGGAGGCGGTTGCTGGGGCAGCTGCGGCCCCTCCACCGCTTGCCGCGGCCTTTACGTCCTCGCCGTCGGCTGCAAGGATCGCAATCAGTGCGTTGACCTTGACGCCTTCGGTCCCGGCGGGAACGACGATCTTGGCAACCGTGCCCTCGTCGATCGCTTCAACTTCCATCGTCGCCTTGTCGGTCTCGATCTCTGCGAGCACGTCACCGGATTTTACGGTGTCGCCCTCTTTGACGAGCCATTTGGAAAGGTTGCCTTCTTCCATCGTCGGAGAAAGGGCAGGCATTGTGATGTTGATAGGCATCTAAAGACCCTCCCCTTATTTGTAGCAGACGGCTTTCACCGCAGCGACGACTTCACCGACGTTCGGAAGTGCCAGCTTCTCGAGATTGGCAGCGTACGGCATCGGAACGTCCTTGCCAGCGATCGTCAGGATCGGCGCATCGAGGTAGTCGAAAGCCTGCTGCATCACGCGAGTGGCGATTTCGGTACCGACTGAGGACTGCGGATAGCCTTCCTCGACAGTTACCAGACGGCCGGTCTTTTTGACCGATTCGATCACCGTCAGCAGGTCCATCGGGCGGATGGTGCGCAGGTCGATCAGTTCGACGTCTATGCCGAGCTGCTCGAGTTCGGCCACCGCCTTGACGGCATAGCTCATGCCGATGCCGAAGGAGACGACCGTCACGTCCTTGCCTGGCCGATGAATGCGCGCCTTGCCGATCGGCAGAACGAAATCATCCACGTCGGGCACCTCGAAATGCTGACCGTAGAGAATTTCGTTTTCAAGGAAGATGACCGGATTCGGATCGCGGATCGCGGCCTTCAGCAGGCCCTTGGCGTCGGATGCGGTGTAAGGCATGACGACCTTGAGGCCGGGGATCTGGCTGTACCATGCAGCATAGTCCTGGCTGTGCTGCGCACCGACGCGCGCGGCGGCACCGTTCGGGCCGCGGAATACGATAGGCGCACCCATCTGGCCGCCGGACATATAAAGCGTCTTGGCGGCGGAGTTGATGATCTGGTCGATCGCCTGCATGGCGAAATTGAAGGTCATGAACTCAACGATCGGCTTCAGACCGGCCATCGCAGCGCCGACGCCGACGCCGGCAAAGCCGTGTTCGGTGATCGGCGTATCGACAACGCGACGTGCGCCGAATTCTTGCAGCAGCCCCTGGGTGACCTTGTAGGCGCCCTGGTACTCCGCCACTTCCTCGCCCATGACGAAGACGTTTTCGTCGCGGCGCATTTCTTCGGCCATGGCATCGCGCAGTGCATCACGCACGGTTGTCGAAACCATTTTCGTGCCGGCGGGAATTTCCGGATCGTTCGGCACGAATGCTTTTGGTTCGGCAGCGACCGGCGCCTGTGCGGGCGCAGGTGCAGCGGCAGGGGCCTCGCTTTTTACCGGCTCGGCGGCAGGTGGCGCTTTCTCAGTCGACATATCGGAGGCCGTCTCGCCCTCCTGGAGAAGCACCGCGATGCGCGCATTCACCTTGACGCCTTCGGTCCCGGCCTCGACCAGCAGCTTGCCGATCGTGCCTTCGTCAACGGCTTCCACTTCCATGGTCGCCTTGTCGGTTTCGATTTCAGCAATGACGTCGCCGGAGGTGACCTTGTCACCTTCCTTCTTCAGCCATTTCGAAAGTGTGCCTTCTTCCATCGTCGGGGAGAGGGCGGGCATAAGAATATCGATAGGCATTGGATTATCCCTCCCCGTTCAGAGCAAAATATCGGTGTAGAGTTCGGATGCATCCGGCTCCGGCTCGGCCTGGGCGAAATCGGCGCTGTCGGCGACTATGTCGCGAACGTCCTTGTCGAACGCCTTCAGGTCCTCTTCGGTTGCCCAGCCCTTCTCCAACAAACGCTGGCGAACCTGCTCGATCGGGTCCGATTCGGAGCGCATCTTCTGCACTTCGTCCTTTGAACGGTACTTTGCCGGATCCGACATCGAGTGACCGCGATAGCGGTAGGTCAGCATCTCGAGGATCATCGGACCCTTGCCGGCGCGGCAATGCTCGATCGCCTCGTCGGCGGCGGCCTTGACGGCGCGGACGTCCATGCCATCGACCTGGATGCCGGGAATGCCAAAGGAAGCGCCACGCTTGGAGAAATCGGCCTGCGCCGTCGAGCGGGCAGTTGAAGTACCCATGGCGTAGCGATTGTTCTCGATCACGTAGACAACGGGCAGCTTCCAGAGCTGCGCCATGTTGAAGCTTTCGTAGACCTGGCCCTGGTTGGCCGCGCCATCGCCGAAATAGGCAACGCTGACATTGTCATTGCCGCGGTAGCGGTTGGCAAACGCAAGGCCCGTGCCGAGCGACACCTGGCCGCCGACGATGCCGTGGCCGCCATAGAAATTCTTTTCCTTGGAGAACATGTGCATGGAGCCGCCCTTCCCGTGGGAATAGCCGCTGCGGCGCCCGGTCAGCTCCGCCATGACACCGCGGGCTTCCATACCTGCTGCCAGCATATGGCCGTGGTCGCGGTAACCGGTGATGACCTGGTCGCCATCCTTCAGCGCCAGCTGCATGCCGACGACCACAGCTTCCTGGCCGATATAGAGGTGACAGAAGCCGCCGATGAAGCCCATGCCATAAAGCTGTCCGGCCTTCTCTTCGAAGCGGCGGATGAGCAGCATCTCACGATAAGCCTTGAGCTCAGTATTCTGGTCGAATTCGGCAATTGCGCCGCCGTTCGATTCTTTCCGTGCAGGCTTGGCAGTGACCTTGCGGCTGGAAACGGTCGCGTTTTTTCGCGGCGCCATTCAACCCTCCCTATGTGATTGCATCGCTCAATGGTGCGCGTAACATAGGGAAGATTGTCCGCTGCAGCAATGCCATAAATGCATGGCTCGTATTCGGCATAAGGCCATGAAAAATAATAAAAATATCCGATTAACCGGAAATAGGTTAATTAGCGTTCACTTGTTGAAAACAACGATTTCATCCGGGCGGGAATAGTTGAGCTGATAGCGGGCTTTTTCGTCGAGCATGTCCTTGTCGAGTGAGCCATCGCTCAGCAACGCCACCTCTTTTTCGAAGTGTTCGCGCTTGGCGACAAGAACTGCGAGTTCCTGCTGGCGCGCGATACGCTGCTGCTCGAAAACCTCTGTCGCGCGCAGCCCATAATCGCCATGGACGCAATGATAACCGAAATAGGAGAGAAAGGCGACGGTCATGGCCGGCAGCACGAAGCGACCCAGTCTTCTCTTCTTATGATATTTTGTCCACATGCTCGCCACTCGACGTCAAATCCTGGACTCAGACACTAAGGGCCATTCATTAACCGACCGTTGACTATGCGCAGGCAAACAAAAAACCGCGCCCGAAGGCGCGGCTTAAGATGTGGAAATGGCTTCTATATCAAGCGCGGATCATAGACCGGCCGGCATATTCCGCCTGAGGTCCCAGCTGCTCTTCGATACGGATCAACTGATTGTACTTGGCAAGACGATCGGAGCGCGACAGGGAGCCGGTCTTGATCTGGCCGCAGTTGGTGGCAACCGCAAGATCGGCGATCGTATAGTCCTCCGTTTCGCCTGAGCGATGCGACATGACAGCGGTATAGGCAGCCTTGTGCGCCGTTTCAACGGCATCGAGCGTTTCGGTCAGCGTGCCGATCTGATTGACCTTGACGAGGATCGAATTAGCGACGCCCATCCGGATGCCATCGCGAAGGCGCGCGGAGTTGGTGACGAAAAGATCGTCGCCGACGAGCTGGGTCTTCTTGCCGATAAGGTCGGTCAGCGTCTTCCAGCCGTCCCAGTCATCTTCAGCCATGCCGTCTTCGATCGAAAGGATCGGATACTTGCCAGCCAGTTCGGCGAGGTATTCGGCCATGGCGCCCGGCTCGAGCGTGCGGCCTTCGCCTTCAAGGACGTACTTGCCGTCCTTGAAGAATTCAGTCGAGGCGCAGTCAAGGCCGAGGTAGATGTCTTCGCCCGGCTTGTATCCAGCCTTCTCGATCGACTTCATGATGAAGTCGAGTGCCGCCGGTGCGCTCGACAGGCCTGGCGCAAAGCCACCCTCGTCGCCGACATTGGTGTTATGTCCCTGAGCCGACAGCTCCTTCTTCAAGACGTGGAAGACTTCAGATCCCATACGCACGGCGTCGCGGAACGTCTCGGCGCCGACCGGAAGAATCATGAACTCCTGGAAGTCGATCGGATTGTCAGCGTGGGCGCCGCCGTTGATGATGTTCATCATCGGGACCGGCAGCAGGCGGGCATGCGCGCCGCCAACGTAGCGATAGAGCGGCAGGTTGGCGCTCTGCGCTGCTGCCTTGGCAACGGCGAGCGACACGCCCAGAATTGCGTTGGCGCCAAGGCGCGACTTGTTCGGCGTGCCGTCCAGCTCGATCATGATGTTGTCGATCTGGATCTGGTTCTCGGCATCGATACCGCCGAGTGCGTCGAAGATTTCGGTGTCGACCGCCTCGACCGCCTTTTCGACGCCCTTGCCGTGATAGCGCTTGCCGCCGTCGCGCAATTCGACGGCCTCATGCGCGCCGGTCGAGGCGCCCGATGGGACCGCAGCGCGGCCCAAGCTGCCATCTTCGAGATAGACATCGACTTCAACGGTGGGATTGCCACGGCTGTCGAGGATCTCGCGGGCGATAATGTCGGTGATTGCGGTCATGATAGCTTCCTGCTCGCTAGGTTATAAATCGATTGAAATCTCTTAATCGAAGGCGCGGAAATTACAATGCCGATCCGCGCGTCGATCAAAGGGAACATCCTATAGCCGGGTAAAGCAAGATCATGTCAGGCTTTTGAATGTTCCCCGGAATTCGGGCTTTAGGCGAATTCATGCTTTGGCGATGGCATCGAAGGCCAGCAGCTTTTCCAGCAACCGCGGCATATCCTTCAGATGAACCATGTTAGGCCCGTCGGAGGGCGCGTGATCGGGATCCTCATGGGTCTCCACGAAGACGCCGGCAACGCCGACGGCAACGGCGGCACGCGCCAGGGTTTCCACGAATTCGCGTTGGCCGCCAGAGGAGCAGCCCTGCCCGCCCGGCTGCTGCACGGAATGGGTGGCGTCGAAAATGACAGGCGCGCCCATCGCCGACATGATTGGCAGCGAACGCATATCGGAGACCAGGGTATTGTACCCGAAGGAAGCGCCGCGCTCGCAAAGCAGGATATTCGGATTGCCGCTGTCATTCAGCTTGGCGAGCACGTTCTTCATGTCCCAGGGCGCCAGGAACTGGCCCTTCTTGACGTTGATCACTCGACCTGTTTTGGCAGCCGCGACCAGAAGGTCGGTCTGGCGAGACAGGAAGGCCGGAATCTGGAGAATATCGACGGTCTTTGCGACGATGGCGCACTGCTCTTCGTTATGAATGTCGGTGAGAACGGGAAAGCCGAATTCCTTCTTCAGGTCGGCGAATATCTCCATGGCACTTTCCAGGCCGATGCCGCGCTGGGCGGAAAGCGACGTTCTGTTAGCCTTGTCGAAGGACGACTTGTAGACCAGACCAATCCCTAGCTTGCCGCAAAGCTCGACGAGTTTACCCGCCATGGTGAAGGCGTGTTCCCGGCTCTCCATCTGGCAGGGGCCAGCAATCAGGGACAGTCGGCCAGTATTTGAAAACGCGACTTTGGCCGCGCCCTCGCCCGCTGTCACTGTGGAATTGGTCGGGTTGCTCATGATATCTCCTCGAAAGCGAACAGCGCGCCCTGCCCGGGCGCTGCCTTTACCAGAACGCGGTTGCTCTTGCGCGTGTAGGTCACGCCGTTAGCAGTCAAATGTGACGTTGTCACGGAAAGATCGCTTGTCTTGAAGACGATCGCCTTCGCGTGCAGTCCTGCATCCTCCCTCGATACATCAAGATCGAAGAAGGCCTGCATGCCCTGTGAATTGATGACCGCGATGCAAACATTCGGCGTCTTGACGTTGATACCGAAGGAGCCCTCGACGATCTCGGCGCCATTGGAAACAAGTTCGAAAAAGCTGCGAAAGGCCGCCGGACGCGACGTCGACAAGACTACTTCAGCCATGCCCACGACCCCATTTGCATGATGCTCCAGTGCTCCACGATCAGCAGGCAAAGGATTGGTGCGCTCGCAACAAAAGGCGAAAAAATCCGGCGCCCGCAAATCCGCGGCAAAAGCAAGGTTGAACCCCGCAGTCGATTCGGATCCATCGGGCATGCGCATCGGCCGCGCAAATTGCAGCATCTTGCCAGCAGATATCGTATTCTGGCGGAAGCGGGCGTCATCCGCTTTCGCATCGTTCGCCCCAAATACGACGGCCGAAAAGCCATCCTCGCCGACGCGGAAGCGAAACGCCTGATCGCGGGCGGTGAATACATTTCCCTCGCGTGCGGTCTTTTCGCATTCTTCGAGGCTCGCAACACCCAACGGCTCCAAATAGGTGCCGTCCGCAAAGAAGATGCAGGCATTCTCGGTGCCGAACGGATGTCGCGCATCCGGTGCTACGGCAAAACCGAGCTTACCCAACCGTTCGCGCGCCAAATCGATATTGACCGTCGGCAGCACGAGGTGATCAACCGGGTGTATTGCGAGCATCGTTGTTCCCTCTCAACGGCGCCCGGTTTGCTCCTTTCCTTAGTCGGTTTCAAGCCGAAAATGCGTGGAAGCGGCTAGTCGGCCTTGGCGGGACGTGGCCAGAGCAATTGCAATAGGCGCGTTTCAAACTAGTCGCCAATTGGTTGCGCCTGTGTTGGGCCATGCAACGAAACCAGCGCCATCCGGATACGCCTCAGTTTGCGCGCAGCCACATCCGACCGTGACGCAGCAATCATCATGGCCAAGCAATCAAGTACAAGAAGCTGGGCGTAGCGAACCGGGTTGGGTAAATTGTAATAAACTTCATCGTCAGCAATCGACAAACTCAAATGGACATTTGCCAGAGTTCCAAGAGGTGTTTGCGGTCTCGTGACAGCGATTACGTCAGCTTTCAGCTTTCGCGCCACTTCAGCACTGTCGATCAGCGATTGCGGCTTGCCAGTGGTAGAGAACATCAGGAAGACGTCGCCGGGCCCGGAAATTGCCGCCATCATGCGCTGCTTATAGGGATCAGCTGTGGAAGAGACGGGAACATCCAAGCGGAATAGGCGATCCTCCGCTTCAGCTGCAAGATTTGCCGAACTGCCGCCCACCCCGAAACAGAATACCCGACTGGCATTGTTGATCAAAAGCGCTGCCTGTTCGTAAGTCTCCATCACAAACTGATCACGCGCGGAAGCAAGAGCTCGATTTGCTGAGCGATATACTTGTTCTACCACGTCCGATGGTTCGCTGCCCTCTGGCGAGGTATCGAAATAAAGCCTACCCAACGCGTAATCCTGCGCAAGCTTCAGCTTGAGGCTCGAAAATCCGTCGCAACCCAAGCGGCGCGAGAAACGAACTATGGTGGGCTCGCTCACTTCGGCGCGGCTTGCGAGTTCCCGAATACTCAGGCGTGTCGCACCTGCGAGATCCGACAAGATGGCTTCCGCCACCCGTCGTTCCGCTCGATTAAATGTCTCAATTTCGGCCCTGATTGTCTCGATCAGATTGCTCGTTATTTCCATGGTGTCACTCCAGCAATATTCCAGACCCGGCGCAGCCGAGAAAGCTAGTGGCGCTACTTTATAAGCGTCATGCGCGCAAAATTATGTTTGCATAATTACGTTTTTAGGCTAGGTTCGTCTGCATTGTTTTATTGATTGTTTATTAGTTTTTTAGGGAGGATTTGAATGGTGCCCGTTCTTCGGTCTAAATCATTTGGCATTGCTATGCTTCTCGCCGGGTCACTCAGCGTGCCTAACAACGCGCTGGCGGATACCAAGCTTGTCTTCTGGTCCATGTGGAACGAGCCAGAACCTCAAGCGCGAGCGCTGTCGCAAATCATGGCCGCGTACACCAAGAGCCACCCGGATGTCACCTTCGAGGTTGCGTGGAACGGCCGGCAAAACCAGACAAAGCTTCGCGGAGCCCTTCAGGCAGGAATTCCCATTGATTTTATGGACCAGGACGCAAACGAGCTAGCAGGCGGCTTGCAAAAAGACGATCTGGGCTACGAGGTCGATGGCATTCTGGATCCGGCAACCACCGAAGCCTTTCTTCCTGGTACTTTCGACCTCTATGCCAAGGCAGGCAGGCACGTTCAACTGCCCTATATCTATAATACGGTCAACTTCTGGTACTCCAAGGCGCTTTTGGAAGAGACAAAGTCTGAGGCACCACAGACTTTTGACGAATTGCTTTGCTCTGCGGCGTGGTTTCGTCGCATGGCAAGAACGCGCTCGTGATCGAAAGCAACGTAGGCGGGTACAATTGGCTCTACTTCTCACACCTGATCGAGCGCCGATTAGGTCCGGGAAGTCTGATGCATATTATGTTGGACAAAAGCGGTGACGGTTGGAAGAACCCTGCCGTTCTCCAAGCTGCTCAAGATGAGCGCAAACTCTGGGATGCAAAATGCATCGCCGAAGACGCACGAGGGTTCCAGTATCCCGCGGGGCAACAGACGATTGCCTTTGGGGATTCGATCGGCGAATTGGTCGGCTCATGGTTGCCGTCGGAACTGGCGTCGAGCGCAGGAAAGGATTTCCGCTGGGGTGCGTTCAATTTTCCGACTGTAGCAGGCGGGTCCGGAAAAGCCACCGACCTGGAGGTAGCGCTTCTGTCGTTCATGGTGTTGAAAAACTCGCCGCACCCCAAGGAAGCCATTGATTTTATTAAATTCGCGCTAGGCGAACATTCGCAAAAGCTCATGGCAGAAATAGGTGGTGTTGGTGTCACCCGTAAGGGCGTGAAGTGGCCGGAAGCGCTGCACGATGCGGAGGAGGCGGCGTCTCAAGCAACTGCCCTGCAAGGTGTCGGCGGTGGCCTGGATGTGGCCTATCCGGCTTTCTATGCAACCGTCGCCGAGCCTGAGCACAACAAGATGTTCCTTGGGCAGATTGCACCGGAGGTGCTCGTCGACATTCTGGCGGCGAAAACCAAGGAGTATTGGGAAAGGAACCCTGGCTAGTTCGGTCGAAGATCCCGCAGTTTAGTTTGATTGCGGGATCGCATCGCAGAGCCAGCTCGGTTCGACATTTCAAACTCGGCATAGCCAGGATGTTTTCCATGATGCGACGACGAATGATCATCGCTTTCCTTGCACCTGCAATAGCTCTTTTTCTCGGGTTTCTGGTGCTTCCGACGGCAGGTGCCTTTGGCCTCAGCTTTTACAGCACTTCGGGTTTTGGCCAAGACCCGCTGTGGGTTGGAATGAACAACTATAAATCACTGTTGACGGACAGCGTCTTCTGGACCGCCAACCTTAATATGTTCGTAATCCTGATAGTCGGCGGCGTCTCGGTTTTTGGTCTTGCCTTTCTCTTCACCGTGCTCATCAACTCGGGAATTTGGGGAAAGAAGTTTTTTCGCGCGCTTATTTTCATGCCCAACGTGATCGCTGTGGTTGCCATCACGACCTTCTGGTCCTTTGTTTTCATGCCGCGTTACGGTCTTCTGACAAGTTTTCTGAAATCGCTCGGATTGAACCAACTGGCTTCAATCTCATGGACCGCGCCGGAACATATGTTCTGGTCGATGATGATCGGACTTGTGTGGGTATCCGCAGGCTTCTTTACAATATTGATCCTCGCAGGCGCGGACAAGATTCCGCCTGAAATGTACGAAGCCGCCCGGCTTGAAGGCGCGTCGGATTTCCAAATGTTCCGCTTCGTCACGGTGCCGATGATCTGGGATGTGATCGTTATAACTTTGGTCCTTTGGGCAATCCAAGCAATCAAAATGCTGGAATTTCCCTATGCATTCGGTGGTCCGAACATCGACCAAAATCTGTATACCCCTTCAATTTATCTTCTGATCATGGGGTTTGGTCAGCGCCAGCCGGTCTACGCGCTCGGATACGCAACGGCGATCGGCGTGATGATGTTCATATTCACGATCCTTGCCGTCTTCGTGTTTCGCGTCGCGCTTCGCCGTGAACGTCTGGAATATTAGCGCCTTTCAAATCACAGAGACGACCAGATCAAGTAAAGTGACGAGGATCGAGCTCCACGCGCGGGCGATCGACCTTGTACTAACCAAGCAAGATAAAGAATACGACCAATATGGTCTGAGAAAGCTTTAGAAAAATGCTTAGTATTGTTTCGCAATTTGCCTCCATCAAGCGCTGGAAACGACTTGTTGCTTATTTTTTCCTGGGTGGACGGTCGTTGTTCACGACCTTCTTTGTGGTCTGGATAGTCACTGCCTCCCTCAAGAATAATCGTGACCTATTCCGTAGCCCCTGGAGTATTCCACTTGATCCAGTATTCGAGAACTACGCAAAGGTTTGGATTGCGAACCGTTTCGGCAGTTACTTCCTCAACAGCATAATGGTTGTTTCCGCCTCCGTTGCAGGGTTGCTGCTTGTTGCCGTCCCGGCGGCCTATGTCCTCAGCCGTGGCCATTTTCGCGGAAGAGAGACGATCTCGAACTTCTTTGTTTTCGGCATGGGTGTCCCTTACCCTCTGCTTTTTGTCCCCCTGTTCGTTATCATGACGCGTTTGCGCCTTGGGGACACGCTTACCGGTCTGTCCATCGTCTATATCGCCCTCTCCCTCCCATTTACGATCTATGTGCTGACAGGTTTTTTTTCATCGCTACCAAGCGAATTGGAATCCGCTGCCGTTATCGATGGATGTTCCGACTTCCAGGCTTTCCGGCACATTATGTTGCCGCTGGCAATGCCGGGAATTGCGACCGTCGCGATCATGAACTTCGTTGGATTGTGGAATGAGTATCAACTTTCACTTGTGCTGTTGAATAGCCCGGACAAGCGAACGCTCTCACTCGGGATCTACGCACTGGTCACGTCGATGCAATATTCCGGCGGCGATTGGGCCGCCCTCTTTGCGGGAGTGACCATCGTTATGGTTCCGACAATTATTCTATTCGCCGTTGTTTCAGAGCGCATGATCGGGGGCCTCACGGTAGGCGGCGTCAAATGAGGATGATCCCATGACTGTTATTGAGATGGCGTCGCTGAAATTACCAAGTTCGAGGTTAGGTGAGCCGGACAAACTTCCCACATTTCACTGGCAGCAACCAATACCTGTCAATTCGACGCCGGAAAATCGTGGGCTAAGCGACGAAGAGAGCGCGCATGGCTTTCAGTGGGGCGATTCCTCAATCCTTCCCTACAGGGTCCTCAACGACTATGACCGTTCACAACGGCCGGGTACGCTTGAAGCGATCCGGATCGAAAATGATCACCTGAGGCTGAGCGTGTTGCCCAAACACGGCGGACGCGTGTTCGAGTTTTACGACAAACGCCTTGAACGCGATCTTGTATTTCGAAACCCGGTTTTTCAACCAGCGAATCTGGCCGCTCTCGGCGCCTGGTTTTCAGGAGGCATCGAATGGAACGGACTGATTCCGGGCCACACTCCCTTCAGCTGCGCTCCTGTTTTTGCTGAGCGACTTGAAACTGAACGCGGGCCGATTCTTCGCTTGTTTGAGTTCGATCGCGTCATAGAAGCGGCTTGGCAGATCGATCTGTTTCTACCACCCGACGGGGATCAGGTTTACGTCCACGGTCGAATAGTAAACCCGGATTCGCACGAGAAGCTGGCTTATTGGTGGACCAACGTGGCTGTACCAATGAGCTCTGGTCTGCGCGTCCTCAGTCCAGCCGACTACTCGATCGAGCATGTCCTGCCGGGCAATGAGTTGGCTCGCTTCGACTTTCCGCATGGCCATGGTTTCGATGGCTCGTATCCGGAAAACTGGCAGAATGCGACGTCGGTTTTCTTCCGTAAGCCGCAAGCTGACCGGCGCTGGATCGCAGCGCTTGATGCATCCGGCGTAGGCCTTGCCCAAACATCCACACGGGAATTGCGCGGTCGCAAGTTTTTCTATTTCGGGGAAGCAAGCGGGGGCCAGCACTGGATGGACTTTCTTTCCCTCGACGGCGAAGGACGCTATCTTGAAATTCAGTCTGGCATCACACCGACACAGAACCAGCGCTTCGTGCTTCCCGCTTCGGGGATAGTCGAGTTTACGGAATGCTTCGCATCACTCGTTGGGGACGCCCATGATGTGCATCAGGCTGATTATGCAAGCGCCTGTGCTGCCACAGCTAGGCTCGTAGAGCGGCGATTTGATGAAGCTGACTTTGCAGACGTAGATGCATTCCTACGCAAAGTCGCCTCAACGCCTGGCAAGAGGCTTCAGTCCGGATCCGCCTGGGGTATGCGACATGAGCGATTGACCGGCAAGGCAATCGCAAAGGGGCTGAATTTCGACGTGGAGGCCCCGGTCTCGCCCTGGGACGAACTCGCAAGTGGCAGCGGGTCCTCTCAAAAGTCTCTTGAGGCTATTCCGGATGATTTCGTTGTTTCGCCGCGATGGTGCGCAGCCCTGTGCGAAAGTGCAGAATCTCAGGGGCAAACGTGGCTCCATTCCCTGGTGTTAGGCATCGCCGCATTGGATGACGATCGATATGAGGAAGCACGAGCTCTTTTTTCACAGTCGATAGCGATCAAGCCGACATGGTTGGGCGAGCGAAATCTGGCATTGCTGGCAGATGACCAAATTGCCGAGGAACACTATCGACGAGCGTGGGCTCTACCAGGTGCGCCGCCGTCGCTTGCCGTCGAAATTGTTGAATTTCTCCAGCGGCTTGAGCGTTTCAATGCGCTCAATGCATTTATCAGAACCCTGCCGGCACCCGTCCTCACACAGGAACGTATTGAAATTGCTCGAGCAATATTGGCGTTGCGACAGAGCGACTTCGACACACTCCAGACCATACTCGAGCGCCAGTTCGCAACCATTCGCGAGGGCGAAACGACGCTTGATGAACTGTGGCAGGGTTTACAGATTGGCTTGGCGATGGAGCGGCTCGAACGCGAATTGTCAGGCGAAGAAGCCGCCGCAGTACTCCGCTCAAACCCACTACCAAAGCATCTCGACTTCCGAATGCTGGCTGCGTCACAACCAGCATCATCAAACAAGGATCAAAACGACAATCATGGGTGATGTAACACTGCAGAATATTCGAAAATCCTATGGCGCCGTGGAGATCATTCGCGATGTTAGCCTTGAGATTTCGCAGGGTGAGTTCGTGGTTCTGGTCGGCCCCTCGGGCTGCGGCAAGTCGACCTTGCTACGTTGTATTGCCGGACTTGAAAAGATAGCCGACGGCAAGCTGATCATTGATGGAGAGGACATGACGGCGGCTACGCCTTCCGAACGTGGCGTGGCCATGGTGTTCCAATCCTACGCGCTTTATCCCCATATGACGGTTGCCGAGAACATAGGCTTTGGCTTGAGAATTGCCGGCACGCCAAAGCCGGCGATTACAGAAAAAGTGCTCGACATTTCGAAGCTTCTCAAGCTTGACCATCTCCTCCACAGAAAGCCGAAGGCGCTGTCGGGCGGGCAGCGTCAGCGGGTCGCTATCGGTCGCGCACTTGCGCGCAACCCGCGTGTCTTTCTGTTCGATGAACCGTTGTCCAATCTTGACGCGGCTCTTCGCGCGGAGATGCGGGTCGAGCTGGCAAAGCTCCACCACCGGCTTGGAAGTACGATGATATATGTCACGCATGACCAGGTTGAAGCCATGACGCTGGCAGACCGTATCGTCGTCATGCGCGATGGCCGCATCGAGCAAGAGGGACGGCCACTCGATCTCTTCAACAAACCCGTCAATAAATTCGTGGCGAGCTTTCTGGGGCAACCCCCCATGAACTTTATCGAGGTCGAAAGTATAGCACGCGATGTCAACGGATCCGTTGCCGAGTTCAAGGACGGCAGCACGATCCGTTTGCCCCAAATGACCGCGACCATTCCTCGTTCGAAGATCACATTGGGAATCAGACCCGACGACTTTGTCATCGGTTCGACGGATGGGTTCACCTTTCGAACGGAAGTGGTCGAACATCTCGGGGACGAGACACTTTGTTATGGCGTCGTCTCGGATGGTCAGCCGTTGACGGCCAAATTTAAGGGACAAGCTCCAATCAAATCCGGTGAAATCTTATTGTTGTCAACCAATGGGAAACATATCCATCAATTTGATCTCGAAGGAGCGGCAGTTTAGCAAACTAAAGAGGAGGGAATTACTGAAATAATGGAATTATTTCATCAGTAACCTATTATAAGAGGATAATACTATGGAGCTTCTTTATAATTTTATAGCGGCACTATGGATGGTGTATTCCGGACAGACTTCCACACCTCCCGCGGCTCAAGCGCAGCTGACGCCAACGTTCACGCTCAGTCATGGCAAACCAGTTCCTAACGGTATTGTTAACGACATACCTGCGAGCGTGTTCTTTGATGACACAGGAAAATTCCATGTAACTGATTCACTGTCTCAATACAGCCCATACCAACAGGATAATCATGATCATACATGGCGCTTTCTTACCGGAAAGGACTTTGACGGTATAAATGCGAACATAGGTTTGGCTCGGGATAATATCACCGTCCAAAATACGACAATTCTATGCGATTTTAGCCCCTATTCCATCAGCCATCCCAACGCAAAAGTAGACAAGACATTCGACATTACTACGCAGAATGGCATAGGCGCCTTTAATGTTAGTCTTCAGGCCTACGCGCCTGTAATCAAGGCCGCGCTCTTGAAGAAGGGCATTGCGACCGTCGACAGCGACTTCGAAAAAACTGACGGGGGTTTTAAAAAATTAATCGACAGAATAAATGATCAAAAGGTAACAAACTCTGCGCAGTTGTATACATATTTGACGAACCAGAATGTGAAATTCAAACAATACGCAAGCGGTTACAACTATAACAATTTTTGTACTTTGACAGGCCTTTGGGTGGATCCGGATACTGCCGACTGGTATGGGCTGGTTCACGAGGAGCATTTTGGAACATATCCCAGGATGGACGCGATAGAATATGCAAGGTCGCAGGATCATGGGAAGACGTGGACGATCCTGGCGCCGATCATCACAAGCCCTTTTCCTTATTACGGTGTCACTAGCACTCTAACGGGTGTAGACAAGACCGACCCATCCCTCAAGGGATCGTACTATTACGGCGATGGTGATCCTCGGCTCGTGGTCGACACCCGATCGGGGTATTTCTACATGTTTTACTCGGCAAGGATACAGCCCGGATTTAGCGACCATATATGGGAATTTGTTGCCCGCGCGCCGATCAAGGACAAGATGAGGCCTGACTCCTGGAAAAAGTGGTATAACGGAAAATGGGAGGAGCCCGGTGTTGGGGGCAAGGAGAGCAATCTGATACCGATTACTGCTGAGAACGCCCTTGGTTACAGCACCAAGGAATATGATCCTGTAAAAGCCGGGACCCCGAACCAACTCGGCTACGTTCCTTCCGATCTCAGGGTGATAAACGTTTCCTGGAATGCCTTTCTCGGCAAATATATTGGCACGCCTGATCGGTCCGGGATCGACGCTGCCGGGCCCGATGGCAAGAAACCTCTTCCCTTTTATGTAAGCGATGACCTTGCCACTCAAAGATGGACCATGGCCGGCGAGTTTGCAGACTATAAGACAAGGAGCTGGTACCGATGGATGCTGGATGATAAAAGCAAGACGTCAAGCCAGGTAACCGGAAAGACCTTCCGGTCATATTGCTCACACGAATGCTCTGAAAATAGCGGTGCCGAATACATTCCCGTGACAATCACGTGCAATGCGGGGATACCCTGCGCAGGGAAGGAACCGGTAGTTTCAGGTTCCGCATACAAACTGGAAAATCAGGGCGGCTTTGGCCTCCTCGGTTTTTCTGGAAACAAGTGGATATTTGAAGCCACGGATGATGGCTTTTTCCGTATCCAGGATTTGTACTCTAAACGTTATCTGAGCATTTCGGATCGCGCGACAACGGCGGAATTCGAAAAATATGCTAGCAACGGGCTGGCCGGACCTGGCAATACTGGATTGCCAAGTAGCTCGCCATTGTTAACGTCGGCATCAGCCTCCGATATCGGCTATGGACTGCCTGGACCTGCCGCGGATTCAACGACCAAAACATCCGCCATCCCTGAAAACGCAACGGCCGCTTCCAAATGGCCGTCACGCCGATGGGGTGCGGTGGTCAGTCTTGCTGACAGTGCCACCTATACCAATATCGACAGTGGAGCGACTGCCACAGCTTCACAGGATGATAGCAATCGCAATAGCCTAGCTCAACAATGGTACTTGGAGCATGTGTCGGGAGTTGGCAACGAAACGCTATATCGGCTGATAAACAGGTATAGCGGTTTGGCGTTCAGTTTTTCCTACGGCTTCGGCTTAATGGCTCCGGTCCGAGACTGGGATGCGACCTCGCCTGCATCCATAACCGTTTGGCCGGCAAACAATCAGCTGCTTAGAATTACTCCTGGCAATTGAGACTTGGCAACGGGGGCGGTAAAGCTCGCATCTATTGCGGCGAAAACCGGCCCCCGTTCCTTCAACGGCCAAGGTTTCTTGGCCTTCAGATATCTCGAAATAACTCTCGCGCGCCAAAGAGCTTCACGAAAATTTAAGCCCTTGCGGAACACATATGGAACAGATAGTGTCTGTTCTGGATTTGTTTCATATTTGGGGTCCGGCAATATGTTGACGCGCAAACAGCAGGAACTGCTTCTTTTCATTCACGAACGCATGAAGGAATCCGGCGTACCGCCCTCCTTCGACGAGATGAAAGATGCATTGGATCTTGCGTCCAAATCGGGAATTCATCGGCTGATCACTGCGCTCGAGGAGCGCGGCTTTATTCGCCGACTGCCGAACAGGGCGCGTGCGCTCGAGGTCATCAAGCTACCGGAAGCTTATAATTCCAGCCTGCAACCGCGGCGCGGCTTTTCGCCGAGCGTCATCGAAGGCAGCCTCGGAAAGCCTCAGCTTGTTCCGGCATCCTCGAAGCCTGCCAACGACGACAATGGTAATTCTGTTTCGGTTCCAATGATGGGCCGGATTGCTGCCGGTGTTCCAATCTCGGCGATCCAGAACAACACCCACGACATCTTCGTGTCCGCGGATATGCTCGGCGCCGGCGAGCATTATGCACTTGAGGTCAAGGGTGATTCTATGATCGAGGCCGGCATCTTCGACGGCGACACGGTTATTATCCGCAATACGACGACTGCCAGCCCCGGCGATATCATCGTTGCGCTTGTCGATGATGAAGAGGCAACGCTAAAGCGCTTTCGCCGCAAGGGCGCATCGATTGCGCTTGAAGCCGCCAATCCGGCTTATGAAACACGAATCTTCGGGCCAGATCGGGTCAAGGTTCAGGGGAAGCTGGTGGGATTGATCCGCCGCTATCACTGACTGGTGGCGACCCGGTCGATGAAGCAAACGTGCCTGTACGCCAATCATAGGCGCGATGGCGGTTCCAAGGTCGTTCGACGCTCGGAAAGGCAACTGTAATAGAAGGATCTTCTGATAGGTCCATCTCGACCGAGCCGGTTCTTCTTAAGCCGGCAGCGGTGAAGATTTTTGCTCCGGAACGACATCGGTCGAGACGCAGCCGCGCGGGTGTGACGACGATGTCCGCGGTCTCGCAGGCCGGGCCAAGATAGCCAGCATCGTCGATGGTCACGAGTATCTGGCCGTTGTCCAGTATAGCGGCACACCAATCCTTGCCGTGGCAGGCAAAGCTGCCTGGTGGGACCTGATCGAGGGCTGCTTCGATCGCGTGTCGCAGTGTCCTTTGCTGTTCGGCGTCAAGGGTCAGCCGGGGAGAGCCCGGCTTGCGTCGGCCTGAGGGCGTGGTGTCGTCCTTCGGAAGCATCTTCGGTGGTTGCTCGTCAAACACTGCGAGGCCGCTTTGCCATTGTTTGAAGGTGAAATCCGGCGGTCGTTCGCGATTGGGTTCGAGTCGACCGTCATGAAAGATTGCCACCAGTTCGCCATCCTCCGAGATCAGCAATTCCGGCTTCAGCGCCCGGGGCATCAGCGCAACCGAGGCAATAGAGAGTGCAATCAGCAATGCGCCGGCGTGGCGCAACCTAGTCCTTAGGATCGTCATCAGCAGGAAGCCGGCGATGATGACCGGGAAAAACCACCCTGGCAGCCGCGCAAAAGGGATATTGCCGCCCCAGGCAGCGACGGTCTTGGCGACAAAGATCACGAGATCGAGCCCGAACCCGGTTATTTTCCAGGGATAGTAGTCGAGGCCGAAGGGCATCAGAAGCGTAGCCAGCATCCCCACAGGCATGACGATAAAGGAAACGACCGGCATCGCGGCAAGATTGGCGACCAGACCGTATGTTGCCAATCGATGAAAGTGCTCGATGGAGAAGATCGCGGTCGATGCCCCGCCGATGAACGAGGTCGACGCGATGCCAGCGAAGAAGCGGGCAATAACTGCAATTGGCCTAGACCCTGGCAGAGCCAGGAAACGGCGCTCGCGCATCGGTCGGCGCGTCCAGAGCGAGTAGCCTGAAACAAGCGCCAGTGTCGCTGCGAAAGACATCTGAAAGCTTGGCCCGAGCGCCTCCGATGGCGACAATATGAGAATGGCGATAGCCGACAGCGCAACGTTGCGAAGGCTGACAGACGACCGATCGAAAAGCACCGCCACCAGCATGATCGCCATCATCACGAATGCGCGCTCGGCCGATACGCCAAAGCCGGAGATGAAATAATAAGCGGTCACCGTTACCAGCGCGCCGAGAGCTGCGATCTTCTTAGTCGGCCATCGCTGAGCGACGCCCGGAAACAGGCTGAGCGCATAGCGCATACCGACATAGAAGATGCCGGCTGACAGGGCCATATTCAGTCCAGAGATCGCAATGATGTGGGCCAGGCCTGAAACCCGCAACGCCTCCGTCGTCTCCTGCGAGATGGCCCGGCGCTCGTCATTGACCAGCGATGCGGCGAAAGCACCGGTGTCACCGGGAAGAATTGCGCGGATGCGGTCGCCGATGCTACCCCGCAACGCAGCGAGCCAAAGATCGAATTTCGCAAGGAACGGGCGATCGCTCACATCACCGGCCGGGGACAATAGGTCCGGCTGGCCGTAAAAGAAGCCGTTGGCGCCGATGCCGTTAAAATATGCTCTGAACGCAAAATCGTTCATCCCCGGCAAAGCCGGTCCCGCCGGCGGTGTGAGGCGCGCCTTGCCGCGAACGAGGTCACCCAGATCAAACGGAACGTCCTGGCCGCGGGCGAGAATGGAGACCTTCTCGGGCGGACGGTGCACCGCTGGCGCATCGGTTGCGACGACGTCGATGATATATCGCCAGCGGCCTCGATCATCGATCTCCCGTCGCTCGACGCGGCCCGTGACCGTTGTCGTCACAGGTGAGTCCAGCATGATTGTCGCGGCGCTCCAGGTTTGCCATTGAGCCAGAAGCATTCCGGCAAGAACTAACATACAGCAAAGAGAAGATGACGCAGTGCCGGTCCGGCTCGGCGTTGTATCAGGAGACTTACGGAGAAAATCAAAAAACCGGCGACAATCGCTGCAAGCGGTGGATCGACGCTTGCGGCAAACCATGCTATCGCGCCGCTGCCGATATAGACGGGCGCGAACAGCAGGGCGCGTCCATAGGCGGCTTCCTCAAGAAGAAGGCAAGCGGTTGCCGCACGTGAAGACAGCGCAGCGAGCCTCAGTCGGAACTGAAGTGCTACGTTTTCCTGCGTCCGGGTGGCCTGGGTCGCGTTGATAATCGGAGCGACGGGCCAGGCACGCGGCGTCCCTGCAAAGGCCGAGAAATCTCGCTGCCTCACCTTTACGTCAGGCGCCTCCAATTCCGACATTTCCGTCTTGCGCCCCGCATATAGCAGTCCATTTTCCCGTGAAATTTGCAACCTTTAATCGAGAATTTCAACTAAAATCGATTAAATCTTTCTTAATTGCTACCCTGCCTCGCTATCGAGCCATCGAGGGCTGCAAATGCCGAATTGTCACGATTTTTCCAATGCTCAAAAGTTGATACCGCAATGCACAAATAGGCGTCAGGGTAACTTGGCATTAGCGTCTGGATCATATAGCTAATCGTGTGACGCTTAACCATTTGGCGCTTTTTGTGGCGCCAACCCGCCAAATCTTGGAGGATCAGCATGACGGAACAAAGCGCGAAACTGACTTGGGGTGATAAGACGGTCGACCTGCCGGTCAAGACCGGCACCATCGGCCCCAGCGTCCTTGATATTGGTGCCCTTTATAAGAACACCTCATCGTTCACCTACGACCCGGGCTTCACTTCCACCGCGTCCTGCGAGTCCAAGATTACCTATATCGACGGCGACGCGGGCGTGTTGCTTCATCGCGGCTATCCGATCGAACATCTCGCTGAGAACGGCGATTTCCTGGAAGTCTGCTACCTGCTGCTTTACGGCGAACTACCGACGGCAGCACAGAAGAAAGACTTCGACCATCGCGTCGTGCATCACACGATGGTGCATGAGCAGATGTCGCGCTTCTTCACCGGCTTCCGCCGCGATGCGCATCCCATGGCCGTCATGTGCGGTTGTGTTGGCGCGCTGTCGGCCTTCTATCACGACTCCACCGACATTACCGATCCGCATCAGCGTATGGTCGCAAGCCTGCGCATGATCGCCAAGATGCCGACGCTTGCCGCGATGGCTTACAAGTATCACATCGGCCAGCCCTTCGTTTATCCGAAGAACGACCTCGATTACGCGTCGAACTTCCTGCGCATGTGTTTTGCCGTTCCTTGCGAGGAATATGTGGTCAACCCGGTGCTTGCTCGCGCCATGGACCGCATCTTCATCCTGCACGCCGACCACGAGCAGAACGCGTCGACGTCGACGGTTCGTCTCGCCGGCTCCTCGGGTGCCAATCCGTTCGCCTGCATCGCGGCCGGCATTGCCTGCCTCTGGGGCCCGGCTCACGGCGGCGCCAACGAGGCCGCCCTGAACATGCTGACAGAAATCGGCACGGTCGATCGTATCCCGGAATATATCGCTCGCGCCAAGGACAAGAACGATCCTTTCCGCCTGATGGGCTTTGGCCACCGCGTCTACAAGAACTACGATCCGCGCGCGAAGATCATGCAGAAGACCACGCACGAAGTTCTTGCCGAACTTGGCATCAAGGACGATCCGTTGCTGGACGTTGCAATGGAACTGGAACGCATCGCGCTGACGGACAGCTACTTCATCGAGAAGAAGCTTTATCCAAACATCGACTTCTACTCCGGCATCACGCTCAAGGCCCTCGGCTTCCCCACGACCATGTTCACCGTGCTGTTCGCTCTCGCCCGCACTGTCGGCTGGATCGCGCAGTGGAACGAAATGATCGAGGATCCGGAGCAGCGCATCGGCCGTCCACGCCAGCTCTACACCGGCGAGCCGCAGCGCGACTACGTGCCCGTCTCGAAGCGCTGAAGCGCGAAGACATGAGAAAACGAAAACCCGGTCAGAAATGGCCGGGTTTTTTTCTTGAGAGCACATCGAGAACCACTGATGCGGCCTTTTCGCCCGGTGGTCGCTCCGTCTGCATTCTCTGCCATACGAGGTCGAAGCCTTCTATCATTGCCTTGCGCTGCAGCGTGTCGCTCGACAAACGTTCGAGCCAGCGCGCAAGCACTCCCGGCCGCAACATCTCGTTGATCTGCTCCGGCACGAGAATGTAGTCAGCGATCAGGTTCGGCAATGCAGCGGTCCAGGCCTTGATCCGCTTGTGCAGCATCTTGACGATCCAATCGGTGCTATAAGTCGAAACGACAGGAACGCCGGCGAGACCCAATTCCAGGATCACAGTGCCGGACGCGGCGATCGCCGCATCGGCTTCGGCAAATGCCTGCCATTTTGCGGCTGGGCCAACGACGATCTCGGGCTTGTTCTGCCAATCCGCAACCAGACTGCGCACCTGTTGCTCGCGACGCGGAACCGTCGGCAACAGATAACGGATTGAGTTGTTTCGCCGGCTAAGTTCCGTCGTTGCGCTTTCAAACACCGGCAAAAGGCGTGTTATTTCCGAAGCGCGCGACCCCGGCAGAAGCAGGATGGTCTTCTCATCCCCGGGGTTCGGCAGCGGGCGAAGTGCGCGCTGGCGACGGGTCTCGAGCAGCGAAATATCCGTCACCAGCCGGTGACCGACATAGGTGGTTGGCGGACCGCCGAGACGTTGCATCACGTCGGGCTCAAAGGGCAAAATAGCAAGGACGTGATCGACATAGGAGAGCATCTCCTGCGCCCGATATTCCTTCCAGGCCCAGACGCTCGGGCACACGTAGTTGATGATCGGCAAGTCCGGCAGGGCCTTGCGAACGCGTTTTGCGACGCGGTGGGTAAAGTCCGGACTATCGATGATAACAAGAACATCGGGTTGTGCGGCCACGATGGCGGCAGCCGTCTCGCGAATGCGGGCGATCAACCTTGGCAAGCGGGCGAGCACCTGCGTAAAGCCCATGAGCGATAATTCAGAGAAGTCGTAGAGCGATCGCAGTCCCTGCGCCTCCAGTGCATCGCCACCGACGCCGATCAGCTCGAGCGGACCTGCATGCTGCTGCTTCAACGCCGCGACCAGATCGGCGCCCAGGAGATCGCCGGAGACTTCGCCGGCAATGATCGCGACTTTCAACGGCGCTCCGGTCACGTCAGTTCTTCCGCGTTCAGTCCGCGATCGATGCCATAGACGAACATGCCCGCCTCGTCCGCAGTCGCGATGACGGCCTCGCGCTCAAGAATAAGCGCGCGGCCAGCTTCGAGGGCAACGCCGGCAAGGCCTGCCTTCTTGGCATTGAGAATGGTCGAGAGGCCTATGGAAGGCAAATCGGCACGGACGTCCTGCTGCGGCTTGCATAACTTGACCAGCACGCCGCGGCGCCTTGGAGATATCCGGCCTTCGGCTCTCAACGCTGCCACGCGCTCGATCATCTGGTCGGTTCCCTCGACACCCTCCAATGCCACGATGCGGCCACCAACGCTTACCGCGCCCTGCCCCACATCAAGGGTTCCCAGCGCGTCGGCCGCCTTCGAGGCTTGCGATATATCCCGCATGTCGTCATCGGATGGGGAGTGCCGTCCGAGCGGACCGGTG
This sequence comes from Arminella tubonensis, assembly GCF_003240585.1. Taxonomy (GTDB): domain Bacteria; phylum Pseudomonadota; class Alphaproteobacteria; order Rhizobiales; family Rhizobiaceae; genus Rhizobium; species Rhizobium tubonense. Next base: position 168,509 of record NZ_PCDP01000040.1, on the reverse strand, counting down.
ACGGCCAGAAGATCGGGAGCAATCTCGTGCGCTCCGATCACCCGGCGTCCCTTACCCTCAAGCAACTTGATGACCATCTGCAAAACAGCATCGTCGCCGCCTGACAACAGCGTACGAACGACGCCCGGCATTTTCCTCAGCGATTGCCAGGTCGGCCTGATCTCGCGCCATTCAGGCCTCCGGCGGACACTGCCGGACATGACGATGCGGTGGACGTCATATGTGTCGAAGACGGTCTGGAAACCGGCAAAATCGCCAACGCCGAGCACGGCGTGATCATATGCCGTCCAATCGCGATCGGCTTCATTCTTCAAGACGATGATGACAGGATTTTCGCCGGCGTGGCGAGCAGCCGCGGCAACATAGGTCGGGAGATATCCGCTGCCGGCGATGATCGCCAGCCTGCCCTTGCCGTTTTGGCCGTCCGCGATCACCGTCAGCCTTTCTGCCCCCGGTTTGGAGATGAAAGCGCGCGATCGCTGTCGGCGGCGATGAAATCAAGGATCTGCATTGCTTCCTTGCAATCAGCATATTCACCGCGGATGGAAGCGGCATTGTCCCGGATCGAGCCCTCACCTTCAAAGATGGCTTTGAAGGCACGGCGCACCCTGTGGATGACGGCGCGTTCGACCCCTGCACGCGTCATGCCTACGACGTTCAAGCCGCCCAGAACACCAGGATTGCCATTCAGCATTCCATAAGGGATCACATCGTAGCTGACGGCCGACAAACCGCCGATAAAGGCGTGGCGACCGACGCGCGTGAACTGGTGAACGGCACAGCCACCGCCGAGGATGGCCCGGTCTTCGATGACGACGTGGCCGGCAAGCATGACGTTATTCGACATTATGACGTTGTCGCCGACGCGGCAGTCATGGGCGACATGCGAATTGGCGAGAAACAGATTGTTGTTGCCGACGATCGTTTGACCACCGAATTCAGCGGTCCCGGTATTCATCGTCACGCCCTCGCGGATCGTGCAGTTGTCACCGACGGTCAAGGTCGTCTCTTCACCGCCATGATGCACGCTCTGCGGATCGCCGCCGACCACAGCCATCGGAAAAATCTTTGTGCCTTGGCCGATCGTGGTCCGACCTGTGACGACGGCATTGGTGAACAGCACGACGTTATCGTGAAGTACGACTTTCGCACCGACGTAGCAGAAGGGGCCGACAGTAACGCCCTCGCCGATCGTGGCGCCGTCCTCGACGACGGCCATCGGGTGAATTCGGGCGCCCTTTGCAATCAAGCTCATGCCTCTTCCTTGCGTACGATCATCGCGCCGATATCGGCTTCGGCAACCTTGGCACCGTCCACCTTCGCATCGCAATGAAACTTCCAGATGTTGCCGCGCTGCTTCTGCTTCACGACATGAAATTCGACCCGGTCTCCCGGCACCACGGGCTTGCGGAAACGCGCATTGTCGATCGTCATGAAATAGACGAGGTTACCCGTCTCGCCATCCTTGCGGGCGCAAATGGCACCAGCCGTCTGCGCCATGCCTTCAATCAACAACACGCCGGGCATGATCGGCTGGCTCGGAAAGTGACCCGTGAAATGCGGCTCGTTGACGGTGACGTTCTTGATGCCGATCGCCGAATTGTCCCCGTCTATCTCGATGATCCTGTCGACCAAGAGAAAGGGATAGCGGTGCGGCAGGAGCTTCATGATTTCGACGATTTCCGCCGTTGCGAGCGAGCCCTTAACGTTCTCAGTCATCTTGCCTCACCCCGTCTTTTTTCTTGCGGTTTCCGGATTTGGCCATGATTTCCGCCAGCTCCCTCAGGAAGTCTTTTATCGGACGCGCAGGCACACCGCCATAGCGCCCGCCCGGTGGAATATCTGTGATGATCCCGCTGCCCGCCGCGAGCTGGACGCCATCACCTATGGTGATATGACCAGTCACGCCGGCTTGTCCACCGATCTGGACACCGTTACCAATTTTTGCACTTCCAGCGATGCCCACCTGGCTGACGATGGCACTATGCCGCCCGATGCGGACGTTATGCCCAATCTGAACCTGATTGTCGATCTTGGTGCCTTCACCTATGACCGTGTCGTCCATCGTGCCTCGATCGATCGTCGTATTGGCGCCGATCTCAACATTGTCCTGGATGATGACCCGCCCGATCTGGACGATCTTCAGCATGCCGCGCGGGCCTGGCGCGTAGCCAAAGCCATCCTGCCCGATACGTGCGCCGTTGTGGATTATGACCCCGTTCCCGACCAGTGCGCATAGAACACTGGCACCGGCGCTGATCGTGCAGTCTCGGCCGATCTTGACATCAGCACCAATCACGGCGCCGGCACAGATGCGGGTGCCCTCGCCGATCTCTGCATTGGCACCGATGACCGCCATTGGCTCGACCACGACGTTCGGCTCAAGCCTCGCTGTGGGATCCACGAATGCGGACGGTGAAATCGCCTGTGCCTCGGACGTCAATTGCGCTGGACGCATCGCATCCGGATGCAACAACGCACCGGCGATGGCAAACGCCGCGTGCGGGCTCGACGAAAGGATGACTGGAATATGAGGAGGAATGAGCGACTTCAACGTCGGATCGCAAATGATCGCCGACGCATGACAGGTCTCAAGCTCGTCCTTGTTCTTACGGGAAAGGATATAGCAAACGTCGCCGTCGACAGCCCGGTAGACGGGTGAAACCGACCGGACAATCCTATCCGCAGTCGCCTCGTCGGCAAGTTCCGCCCCAAGATGATCGGCCAGCGCACGCAGGCTGACGCCATCATGGGGCGGGAAAAAACAATTAGGTTCCATCAACAACAGCTCCAGAACGGTATTCTATCCCGCAGTTCTGGACTGCCGATATCAGAACTGGTTCGCGATGCCAAACCGGAAATTCTGAGTCTTGTCGTAGTCTTCCTTCATGACCGGAACCGCGTAGTCCACACGGATGACGCCGAAAGGCGATGCCCAGATCAGACCAGCACCAACCGAAGCGCGGATAGTGCTGTCGTTATGAAGGATGTCGCCGAACAAGTCAGCCTTGTTGCCGTACAAAGTGCCGGCATCGGCAAAGACTGCAGCACGGAGACCGACGTCCTGCGGAACACCCGGCATTGGCATCGTCGCTTCAGCAGAAGCGGTGAAATAGGTCGTGCCACCGAGCGGATCGCCATTCGAAGAACGAGGACCGATACCGGAATTCTCGAAGCCGCGAATTTCACGACCGCCGATCATGAACTGGTCGAATACGTTGAGGTGATCGCCTGTCGGGATAACGTAGCCGGCGCCGACCGTCAGCGAGCCGATGATATCTGCCTCGTCGCTGATCGTCTGATAGTACCGAGCCTTGCCGCTGATCTTGTAGAATTCAGAGTCTCCACCGAGGCCGGCGAACTCATGGGTGATCTTCCAGATCAAGCCTTCGCGCGGCAGGTTCTGATCGTCCAGCGTGTTGTATGTGAATGTCTGCGAAACGCTCGACTGCGTCCAAGGACCATTCTCCACGAGGTTCTGGTAAGGAGCAGAAAGGTTGTCCTGCCAATCATTCGTACCGTCGTAGTGAAGCTTCTTGTAGTTGTAGCGAAGCGTCGTTGCCAGGTTCTCCGTAATCGGAGCAGTCACGCGCAACGATATGCCTTCTTCGCTATAGTCGTAAAAATCGTCGCTCGACGTCTGGTTCTTGAAGATGTCGAAGCCGGCTGCCAGGCGGTAGCCGAGGAAGTAAGGCTCGGTGAACGAGATGTTGTACGTGCGGTTGCCCTCGGTGCCGGCACCGACTGCCAGGCGAATGTACTGGCCGCGACCAAGGAAGTTCTTTTCCTCGATCGAAGCTTCAAGAATAAGACCGCCATTGTTGCCGACCGAATAGCCTGCACCGATGCCGAACGAGCCGGTTGGCTGGTCTTCGACGTTGACGATGACGACGACGCGGTCCGGAGCACTGCCGGGAGCGGTCGTGATATTCACCGTCGTGAAGTAACCGAGAGCATCGAGACGACGCTTGGCGCGCGTGATCATTTCCTGGTTGAAGGCATCGCCTTCGTTCAGGTCGAACTCGCGGCGAATAACGTAGTCACGGGTACGGGTGTTGCCGCGAATTTCGATACGCTCGACATAGGCGCGCTCGCCCTGGTCAACCAGGTATTCAACGCCGATCGTGTTGTTCGAGAAATTGCGATTGCCGCGCGGCGTCACACGAGCGAACGGATAACCTGCCGCCGCGACACGCTTGGAAATGTTCTCGATCGAAGTCTGGATTTCCTTGGCGCTGTAGGTGTCGCCTGGATGCGTGACGACAAGACCCTTGAGCTCGTCGCCATTGATACCGTCGACAGTCGAAACGACGCTGATATCGCCGTACTTGTAGCGCGGACCTTCTTCGAGCGAGAAGTTCATCGTATATGCGTTGGTCTGCTCATCCATCGTCGCATCCGAGGACACGATGCGGAAATCGGCATAACCGTGATTGTAGTAGAACTGGCGCAACGCATCTTCGTCCGCATGCTGCTTTTCAGCGCTGTAGACGTCCTTGCGGGTCAGGAAAGAAAGGAAATTGGTCTTCTTGGTTGCGATCACAGCCGACAGGCGACCGTCACCATAGGCCTGATTGCCGGTGAAGTTGATCTTGTCGATCTTGGTGCGATCGCCTTCGTTGATCACGAATGCAAGATTCATGCGGCCGGGAGCAACCTCGGCGGTCTGTGTCGTCACCTGGACTTCGTTGCGGCCGATGACGGCATAGGCGTCCTTGATCGTCTTGATGTCGGCCTGAACCTGGGCTTCGTCATATGGACCGGCAGCATGGGTCTTGACGATGCCCTGCAGCTTGTCGTCCTTGATCTTACGGTTGCCGTTGAAGACGACCGCATTGATCAGCTGATTTTCCTTTACGGAGACGACCAGCGTGCCGCCTGAAACCGTCACATGCACATCGGTAAAGTAACCGGTGGCGTAAAGCTGCTTCACGGATGCATCGATATCGCCGCTCGAGAAGGCCTTGCCCGGCTTGATGGTGATGTTGTCCCTGACTGCGTCGGCGCCGGTGCGCGAAGCACCGCGCACATCGATCTTCTGAATCACAGCAGCCTCTGCGACCGAGGCAGAAGCAAGAGTCATGACACTCGCACCAGAAGCAACAACACCAGCAGACAGCGCAACCGCCGATACTGCGTTCAAAAACCTTGAACCAGCCTTCATTTTCACTTCTTACCTTTTTTCAGTCGTCACCCAGGTCGAGAGAACTCGATTCCGGCTACGTGTGTCGTTTTACCCGCTTTTGACATACAAGCAAGGTAGCAAGTTAATTTCTGTTTACTTCATTTCGAAACGTGACCCATTCGCCACTACCGCTTTGAAACATCGTAAATAAATCGTTATTTCCCTGCTCTCAAGTCATCAGCCAATCAGGGCACTAATATCGTTCCAGGTTGCAAAAACCATAAGGGACAACACCATGACCAGTCCGATGCGAAACGCGATGTCCTGAGCGCCCGCACCGAGCGGTCGTCCCCTCACCGCCTCAATCGCATAGAACATCAGATGGCCGCCATCAAGTACCGGAACTGGCATAAGATTCAATAAACCGATGGAAACGGACAGAACGGCGGCGAGCTGTAACACGGCCGCAACGCCGAGCGAGGCCATCTGGCCGGACGCCTGGGCCACCCGGATCGGTCCGCCCAACTGGTCAGCCTTCATGTAGCCACCCAATAGATTGCCGATATAATCAAAGGTTCCGGTGACGATATGGCCGGTTTGCCTGACGCCTTCGCCAAGCGCCTGCAACGGCGTGAAGGTCTGCTGGCGGAAGTGGCCGACCTCCTGGTTGGTCACGATGCCAATGATGCCGATTTCCATCTTGTTACCGAACTGGTCGGTCATGACAGTGGACTGCGGGACCATCGGGAGGTCGTGCCTTTCGCCGGCGCGCTCGACGGTGATGACGATGTGATGCCCAGGGCGAATGCTGACATAGCGGCGCACGTCGTCGAACGTCGTCACCTTGCTGCCATCGATTGCCACCAGCAGGTCGCCCGGGAGAACGCCGGCCTGCGCAGCAACGCTGTCAGGCTTGACCTCCGCGACGACGGGATCGGCGACCGGGCGGCCGTAGATCGAGAAAAGGACCGCGAAGATGGCGATGGCGAGGATGAAATTCGCGATCGGACCCGCCGCGACGGTTGCCGCCCGCTTCCACAACTTGGCGCCGGCGAAGGATTGTTCGCGCTCCTCGTCCGTCATCTCGGCCAATTTTTCCGCGTCGGGTTTGCTTGACGCATCCTCGTCGCCAAAGAAACGGACATAGCCGCCGAGCGGAATCAACGAAAGTTTCCAGCGGGTCCCGTGCCCGTCGGTGAAACCGGCGATTTCCGGTCCAAATCCGATGGAGAACGCCAGGATGCGGATGCCGGAAAGCCGACCGACGAGATAGTGCCCCATCTCATGAACGAAGACGAGAAGCGAAAGCACCAGCACGAATGGCACGATATAGCCCGTCAAGAAGCCGAATATGCCAGTCAAGCTAGCCATGGAACGATCCCGTCCGATTTGATTTCAGACACCAAGCAGCACGCCGCCCAGTGATACAGTTTCGCCGTCAGTTGCCAACGAAAGTACGATAGCCAACAAGAACGCCGCAAAACAAGCAAAAATTAGTCCGTCGACCCGGTCCATGACGCCGCCGTGGCCGGGAATGAGATGACTTGAGTCCTTGACGCCAAAACGACGCTTGACGAACGACTCGAACAAGTCGCCTGCCTGACTGCAGACCGACAGCAGGAGTGCTATGCAGGCAACCCTCAAGCCGATGCCGGGAAAAAAGCTCCAGACAACCGCGGTGCCGGCAATGACTGCAGCTATCGCTCCACCAATTGCGCCCGACCAAGTCTTGCCGGGCGATATGCGCGGCGCGAGTTTCGGGCCGCCCAGGGCACGCCCAACGAAATAGGCAAGGATGTCTGTTGCCCATACGGTCGCGAAAACGAAGAGCATGACCACGAAGCCGAGGAGATCGTCATCGCGAATCTCTGCAAGTGCTATTCCCATCAGGCCCGCGTAGAGGATGCCCGCAGGAAGCCACCAGCTTTTGCGCCGGATAGCCACAAGTGCCGCCGTCATAACGACAAACAGCAGCAACGCGCCAACCGAGTAGGCGGGCTGCTCCATGAGCGTCGTCGCAGCAATGACGACTATTCCGAGCCAGCCAATCGCGTGCCCCTGCGGGTCGCGTTCATGCAAGCCTGTTATAGCAGACCATTCATAGTAGATCAGCAGCGCGATCGCCGAGGCAAGCAGCTCGAACACGACGCCGCCGTACCAGGTGGCCGCAAGGACGACCGCAGCGAGTACTATGCCGGAAATGATGCGGAGCCTGAGTTCTCGGCTCATCAGGACCCCACAGCGGCCGCAGGCTTGACGGACAGGCCGCCGAACCGACGATCGCGCGCGGCATAGCGTTCGAGCGCAGACAGAAAAAGGTCGCGGCTAAAGTCAGGCCAATAGTCCGGCATGAACATGAATTCGGAATAGGCAGCCTGCCAGAGAAGGAAGTTGGACAGGCGCTCTTCGCCGCTCGTCCGGATAATAAGGTCCGGATCCGGAATCCCCGCCGTATCAAGCCTCGCATCGATAAGCGCGGGGGTGATGTCCTGAGCGCGGAGGCGACCTGCCTCCACGTCCTTTGCAAGACTGATGACCGCACGCCCGATCTCGTCCCTCGAGCCGTAGTTGAAAGCAATGACCAGTGTCAGTGCGGTATTTGCCCGCGTCGTCTCCTCGGCCTCGATCAGGAGAGGTAGAATATCGCTGCGCAAATTGTTGCGGTCGCCAATGACGCGAATCCGGACATTCTGACGGTGAAGCTCAGCAAGGTCGCGGCGAATGAACGCTTTCAGAAGCCCGAGCAGGTCAGTGACCTCGGTTTCCGGACGGCGCCAATTCTCCGAAGAGAACGCGAACAGGGTCAGATATTTAATGCCGACATCACCAGCGGCGCGCACAGTCTCGCGTACCGCTTCCACGCCCTTGCGATGCCCCATCGTGCGCGGCAGGCCGCGCGCACTGGCCCATCTGCCGTTGCCATCCATGATGATGGCAACATGCTCAGGCACGGTGGAAAAAAGAAGATCTGACATATGGGTCCGGTTTTCGTTCGCCGACGGGACGATAGGCAAGCTTCATTAAACCTGCATGATTTCCTTTTCTTTCTCGGCTAGCAAGCGGTCGACGTCGGAAATCGTCTCGTCCGTCATCTTCTGCACGCGTTCCGAAAGCGAACGGCCCTCGTCCTGGCCAATCACGCTGTCCTTTTCGGCTTTCTTGAGGCCATCCATGCCGTCACGTCGAACGTGGCGGACGGCAACCTTTGCCTTCTCGGCATAGTCATGGGCGACCTTCACCAGCGAGCGGCGGCGCTCTTCGTTGAGCTCGGGCAGCGGAATACGCAGGTTCTGGCCATCGATGATCGGGTTCAGGCCGAGGTTCGATTCACGGATGGCGCGCTCAACGGCGCCGACCATCGACTTGTCCCAGACCGAGACAGCAAGCATACGAGATTCAGGAACCGTTATGTTTGCCACCTGATTGAGCGGCATGCGCGAACCGTAGGCGTCCACGGTCACGGGATCGAGAATATTGGGCGACGCGCGCCCGGTACGCAAAGACGAGATATCGCTCTTGAACGCAGAAATAGCGCCATCCATGCGCCGTTTCAGTTCCTTCAGGTCAGTTGCATCACTCATGTCATAACTCCCGTAGCGATGGCGGCAATTGGCAAGCCCTGCGTCGCCTTTATATATGTCAATTGTCAGACACGATGGTCTTGCGGCCACCACCGGTCAAGATTTGTGCGAACCCGCCCTTCTCGTGGATCGAGAAGACGATGATCGGAATGGAATTCTCCCGTGCAAGCGCGACCGCTGCCACGTCCATCACTGCAAGGCCTTTTTCCAGGACCTGGCTGTGGGTCAAATGCTCGTAACGCTCCGCATCGGGAAACTTCTTCGGGTCGGCCGAATAGATGCCGTCGACCTGCGTACCCTTCATGATCGCCTCGGCGCCCATCTCGGCGGCTCGCAGGGCGGCAGCAGAATCGGTTGTGAAGAAGGGATTGCCGGTTCCTCCGGCGAAGATGACCACGCGGCCGAGGGAAAGATGATAGAGCGTCGCGCGCTGGGAGAAGCTCTCGCAGATTTCGGGCATGGCGATTGCCGACAGCACCACGGTATCGATGTTCAGCTTGCGCAGCGAGGTCGCCAGCGCCAGAGCGTTGATGACGGTGGCGAGCATGCCCATGTGATCGCCGGTTACCCGGTCGCCGCCCTTCGACGCGACTGCAACGCCACGAAAGATGTTGCCTCCGCCGACTACGACGCCGACTTCGACGCCCATTTCCCGGGCTTCGGCGATATCGGAAGCAATCCTGTCAGCGACGGTCACGTCTATGCCGAAGCCCTGGCTGCCCATCAGAGCTTCGCCGGAGGCCTTGAGCAATACGCGCTTGTAGAGAGGCTGGGACATCGTGGCTCCTCGGGTAATTGTCAAAAGCCGGATACACGAAGGGCACCGCGTTGTCACGCGATGCCCTGAGTTTTCCCTAGGTAAGCTCCCGACAATCAGCCCTTTGCGACGGCTGCAACTTCTGCTGCGAAGTCGGTCTCTTCCTTTTCGACGCCTTCGCCGAGCAGCAGGCGCGCCATGCCGGTAATTTCGATGGCAGCGCCAGCTTCCTTTTCAGCTTCCTTGAGGGCAGCTGCAACTGTCAGGTCGGGGTTGATGACGAAAGCCTGCGAGAGAAGGGCGACTTCCTCGAAGAACTTGCGCATGCGGCCCTCGACCATCTTTTCAATGATGGCTTCTGGCTTGCCGGATTCGCGCGCCTGCTCGATGAAAACGTTGCGTTCGCGTTCCGCGACAGTGGCATCGACTTCTTCAGAGCGGATGGCCAGCGGGTTGGTTGCGGCGATGTGCATGGCGACCTGGCGGCCGATGGAGGTCAGGACGGCCTTGTCGCCGACCGACTTCAGGGCGACCAGAACGCCGAGCTTGCCGATGCCGTCGCCGGCAGCGTTGTGAACGTAGGTCGCAACGACGCCGTGCTCGACCTGGAGCAAGGCCGAACGACGCAGCGTCATGTTTTCGCCGATCGTGCCGATCGCGTCCTTGATCGTATCTGTCACGGACTTGCCGGTTGCCGGATAGATCGAAGCGCCGATGGCTTCTACCGTGCCGTCTGTGTTCAGGGCAACGGAAGCAACGCCGCGAACGATATCCTGGAAGGCATCGTTACGGGCAACGAAGTCGGTCTCGGAGTTCACTTCGACGATGACAGCCTTATGGCCAGCGGATGCGATGCCGATCAGGCCTTCGGCAGCCGTACGGCCGGACTTCTTATCGGCCTTGGAGATGCCCTTGGCGCGCAGCCAGTCGATCGCAGCTTCCATGTCGCCGGCGGTTTCGGTCAGCGCCTTCTTGCAGTCCATCATGCCTGCGCCGCTCTTTTCGCGCAGTTCCTTAACGAGTGCTGCCGTAATTTCAGCCATTGTTTGCCTCTTGTCGGTTCATACGGTGCGCTGACGGCATAGGCCGGCGCGGCACCCGGTTTGAGGGACGAAATGTACCCATATGCGTGACAGCGGTATGAAACCCGCGCCACACGGAAACTTTCGGTCGGGAAAACGCCTCGAAGGCGCCTTCCTTTAAAACAGGTAAGGCCGCTGAAACTTGCTCAAGTCACCAACGGCCTATTCCTGAATTTCAGTCGCAGTCAGGCGGGACGGACCCGCCTGCCGCTCGATCAATCAAGCCTGCGGCGCTTCTGCTACGACTTCTTCTTCCAGTGTCGGCTCGACGGGAGCTTCGAAGGAAGCGCCGAGGTCACGGCCGGAAGAGCTCTGCTGACGAGCGATGCCATCGATGGCAGCGCGCGAGATCAGGTCGCAGTAAAGAGCGATGGCGCGCGAAGCGTCGTCGTTGCCCGGGATCGGATAGTCGATCTGATCCGGATCGCAGTTCGAGTCGATGATGGCGACGACCGGGATGCCGAGGCGCTTGGCTTCGTCGATCGCGATCTTTTCCTTGTTGGTGTCGATGATGAACATCAGGTCCGGAGTGCCGCCCATATCGCGGATACCGCCGAGAGCCTTGTCCAGCTTTTCGCGTTCGCGCTCGAGGTTGAGGCGTTCCTTCTTGGTGAAGCCCTGGGCTTCGCCGTTGAGGATCTCGTCGAGCTTGCGCAGGCGCTGGATAGAATTCGAGATCGTCTTCCAGTTGGTCATCATGCCGCCGAGCCAACGCGAGTTGACGTAGTACTGCGCAGAACGCTTTGCGCTGTCAGCGATGATCTCGGATGCCTGACGCTTGGTGCCGACGAACAGAACGCGGCCGCCACGGGCAACCGTGTCGCTGACGATCTGCAGGGCGCGGCTCAGCAAAGGAACCGTCTGTGCGAGGTCGATGATGTGGATGTTGCTGCGGTCGCCAAAGATGTATGGCTTCATCTTCGGGTTCCAGCGGTGCGTCTGGTGGCCGAAGTGAACGCCAGCTTCCAGAAGCTGACGCATAGAAAAATCGGGCAATGCCATGCCTGTTTACTCCTTTTCCGGTTGAACCTCCGCAAGGCGAACAGCGTCCTCTTCGAAAACGCCACCGGGCGGAACGGTCCGGATTTCTCCCGGACAATCCCATGCCTTACGTGTGGAATGCGGCTGGCCATACCTTTCCTTCGCAAGGAAAGCAAGCCGAGTTCGAGAAAAAGTGCCCTTTTGGCTACTTACAGGCCTTGGCGTCCAGCAGTTCAAGCTTCGTCAGCTTGCCGGTCAGCACGAAATCGCCGTAGTCCATGGTGAGGTCGCGCGTAATGCCGTTCTCGTAAAGCTTGAAGGACATGCGATAGACCGGCGTCGCATCGCCCCGGCTCTTCTCGTTGAAATAGGCGACCGTTACCGGCCAAAAAGATGCCTTGGCAAACTGGCCGGCCTTGTCGGCATCCGCGTCGTCGGAGGCCGGAGCTTCCTGCTTGCCGACCACGGTCGTCGCAACCAGCGACTTGTCGCCGTCGTCCGAGCCGTCGAAGACACGAGCTTCGAAGAAGTTCTTGCCCAGCTTGGCATTATTTATGATGTCGAGCATGTGTTCGGTCGGGAACCGGCTCTCGGCAATATCGACTTCCTTGGCAGACGGCTGCGTCAGCTCGACCTTCAGGCCTTTCTGATCATCTGCCGCGGCCCCTCGGACGTCCTTGTCCAACTGCTCGTCGGTGAAGGATTTCGTCTCGAACTTGAAGGTTCGCTTCGTCAAATCCTCGAACGTCGTGGTCTGCTGATCGCTGAGGCGCGTCGAATCGCCGGTGTCAATCTGCGTCACGAAGCGGAAATTGGTGGTGAACCCGGTGCAATCGGAGCCATTGAACTCATAGACCATGCGACCGTACATGCCGGCAATCCCGGAGCGGTCTGTTGCGTCCTTGAGTTCGAGGTCGTAGACGGCGCGGTGGGCAACAAGGCCGCTTGGCCCGGCGGCAAGAACCACCGATGCGGGCAGACAGGCAAAGCTCGCGCCCGATACAACAACAGCAGCAAGACTCGAGCGGAACATTCATTATCTCCTGTTGGACTCACACATGATGTTATAAGAACGCTTTCGGCCAAATAGAGGCCGAACGTCCTCGCCACGCGGGAGCTTCTTCTTGATGGCGGATTTTTGAAGAATTTACAACAAAACGGGAGACGAAAATGTCCGACGCCATCGAGGGCCGCCTGACGGAACTCGGCATCACCCTGCCGCCCGCCGCCTCGCCCGCCGCCAACTATGTGCCTTATGTCATCAGCGGAAATCTTCTCTATCTCTCGGGCCAACTACCGATCGAGAACGGCAAGGTCGCTGTGACCGGCCATCTCGGCCGCAATGTGGATGTTGCGGGCGGACAGCGCGCCGCTGAACTTTGCGCGATCAATATCCTTGCGCAGGCAAAGGCAGCGCTCGGCGGCGACCTCGGCCGGATCAAGCGGGTGATAAAGCTCAACGGCTTCGTCGCCTCGGCTTCCGACTTCACGGAGCAGCACCTCGTCATCAACGGCGCTTCAAATCTGATCGCAAGCGTGCTCGGCGAGGCCGGCAAGCATGCGCGCGCTGCCGTCGGCATGGCAGCCCTGCCGCTCAACGCAGCCGTCGAGATCGACGCCGTCCTGGAAATTGCCGAATGAGAGATGTTTCCTGGCTTACCGAACGGCCGGTCGCCCACCGCGGTTACCACGACATGAACAAGCTCGTCTGGGAAAATACGCTTTCCGCCTTTACGCGCGCAATCGAAGCAGGCTTCGCAATCGAATGCGATCTGCACTATGCGGCCAACGGCGTGCCTGTAATATTTCACGACGACGATCTGCAGCGGGTCTGCAATCTTCCCGGCCAGGTGCGCGACAGGAGTTCGGGCGAGCTCGGCCTCCTCTCCGTCGGTGGCACGAAGGATCGCATTCCGACTCTGAAGCAACTTCTGCAGCTTTGCGACGGCAAGGTGCCGCTGTTGCTCGAGCTCAAAGGTCGCAAGTCCGATGACGAGGGCTTTGCAGAAACCGTGATCGAAGTGCTGGAGGGCTACAAGGGCCTTGTGGCATTGATGAGTTTCGATCACTGGCTACTGAAGGAGCTGAAGGCGCTCAATCCGCCCTACCCGATCGGACTGACGGCCGACGGAAACAATCCCGACACATTTTTCCTGCATGACGAGGCCATGCAACTTGGTCTAGACTTCGTCTCGTATTTCTACGGTCATTTGCCGAACCCCTTCGTCACCGCACAGCGCAAGCGCGGCATTCCCGTGATCACTTGGACGGTGCGTGACGAGGCGGCCAGGAGGCAATCATTTGCCAATGCCGATCAGATGACCTTTGAAGGTTTCGATCCCAGGGAGAGCCCAGCCCTCGCTTCATGACAGATGAATTATCCTTCCGAGCCGAACGTTCGTTCAAAGCGATAACTCCGGAAAGCTGGTCAGGGCTTGCCGGAGCTTCGAGATCAGGCAAGCTGTTGCCTTACAATCCCTTTGTTTCGCACGCCTATCTGTCGGCGCTGGAGGAATCCGGTTCCGCCACGGACAGGACCGGATGGCTTGGGAATCATCTGCTGCTCGAGACGGCAAACGGCGCCCTGATCGGCGCCATCCCGGGCTACCTGAAAAACCATAGCCAGGGCGAATATGTCTTCGACCACGGTTGGGCCGATGCGTTCGAGCGGGCCGGCGGCAGCTACTATCCGAAACTGCAATGTGCCGTGCCGTTCACGCCAGCCACGGGACCACGGCTGATGGTCGCGGAAGACCAGAATCGGGCCGCAATACAGCCGGCGTTGGCCGAAAGCCTCAAGGAAGTAACGCGGCAGCTCGGCATCTCGTCTGCTCATATCACCTTCCTGCCGAAGGACGAGGTCTCGGTCTTTGAAACCGACGGTTATCTGCACCGTACCGACCAGCAGTTCCATTTCATCAACGAAGGCTACGCCAACCACGATGCGTTTCTGGAAACCCTCGCCTCGCGCAAGCGAAAGACGCTGAAGAAGGAACGCCGTGCCGCCCTCGATAACGGCATCACCATCGACTGGCTGACGGGCAGCGACCTTACAGAAAACATCTGGGATCAGTTCTTCGCCTTCTACATGGACACCGGCAGCCGCAAATGGGGCCGTCCGTACCTTACCCGCAAGTTCTACTCACTGATCGGCGAGCGCATGGCCGACGACGTTCTGCTCGTCATGGCCAAGCGCGAAGGCCGCTATGTCGCCGGCGCCATTAACTTCATCGGTGGCGACGCGCTTTACGGCCGCCATTGGGGCTGCATCGAGGATCACCCGTTTCTGCATTTCGAGGTGTGCTACCATCAGGCGATCGACTTCGCTCTCGCAAAGGGTCTCGCCCGCGTCGAGGCAGGGGCTCAGGGGGAGCACAAGCTTGCCCGCGGGTACCTACCGGTCACGACGCACTCGGCGCACTTCATCGCGCACCCAGGCCTGCGGCGGGCGGTCGGCGACTATCTCGAGCGCGAGCGGCAGGAGGTCGAGCAGATGGGCGAAATCCTTTCCGAGCACAGCCCCTTCCGCAAGGGCGAGCGGCAGGACAATTGAACGTTCGACCGGTATCAACACCACGTTTTCAGCATGGGGAGAAACGCAGATGAACAACCCGGCCTATGACGGCAACAATATCTTCGCCAAAATCCTGAAAGGTGAAATTCCGTCCTATCGGGTCTATGAAGACGAGCACGCGGTCGCCTTCATGGATGTGATGCCGCAGGCCCCCGGTCATACGCTGGTCATGCCGAAGCAGCCATCGCGCAATCTGCTCGACGCCGACCCGGCGACGCTATCCCATCTGGTCACTGTGGTTCAGAAGGTGGCCAATGCGGTTAAGGACGCCTTCGACGCGGACGGCATCTATATCGCGCAGTTCAACGAGGCATCCGCAGGGCAGACGGTGTTCCACCTGCATTTCCACGTCATCCCTCGCCACGAAGGCGCAGCGCTGAAGCCGCATGCCGGGAAAATGGAGGACGGTGGCGTGTTGGCTGAAAATGCCCGGAAGATCATCGCAGCGTTGGCATAAGGTCCCGGCTGGCGAAACAGCAAGGGACGACAAAAGAAAATGCCGGGCTTTTGACCCGGCATTCTTGTCTTGAGACGCTTACTTCTTCCGCGGCACCTTCGGTACCGTCGTGCCCTTGCGGGCAAGCTTCGGTTCGGCGTCGGTATCGACGCTCGCTCCGACCTTCTTCGCCGAGCGCTTCACTTCGGCAAGCGCGTCGGTCTTCGTCGGACGGACCTTGGTCTTCACGATGTCGCCGTCATCCTCTTCCTCGACCGAGGGATCAATGACCTCGGCTTCGGGCTTAGGCTTGATCTTCGCGGTTTCGGCTATGCATTCGAGCACGATGCCCGGCTTGCCGTCCTCCTTCGGACCAACGGTGACGTTGACGATGCCGCCCTTCTTCAGCTTGCCAAAGAGAATCTCATTGGCCAGCGGCTTCTTGATATTCTCCTGGATGACGCGAGACAGCGGACGTGCGCCCATTTTCTCGTCGTAGCCATTTTCGGCAAGCCAGGCGATCGCATCCTCATGCAGGTCGAACGTAACGTTACGCTCGGAAAGCTGGGCTTCCAGCTGCATGATGAACTTCTGAACGACCTTGTAGATGACCTTGGTCGGCAGCGGTGCGAAGGCGATGATCGCATCCAAGCGGTTGCGGAACTCAGGCGTGAAGAGCCGGTTGAGGGCTTCCTCGTCCTCGCCCGTGCGCTTGGCAGAACCGAAGCCGATCGCGGCCTTGGCCATTTCCGATGCGCCCGCATTCGTCGTCATGATGAGGATGACGTTGCGGAAATCGATCTTCTTGCCGTTGTGGTCCGTCAGCGCGCCATGGTCCATGACCTGCAGCAGGATATTAAAGATATCCGGATGCGCCTTCTCGATCTCGTCAAGCAGCACGACGCAATGCGGATGCTGATCGACGCCATCGGTCAGGAGACCGCCCTGATCGAAGCCGACATATCCGGGAGGTGCGCCGAGCAGTCGCGAGACCGTATGGCGTTCCATGTATTCCGACATGTCGAAGCGCAACAGTTCGACGCCGAGCGACGACGCAAGCTGCTTGGCGACTTCCGTCTTGCCGACGCCGGTCGGACCAGAGAAGACGTAGGAGCCGATTGGCTTGTTCGGTTCGCGCAGGCCTGCACGAGCAAGCTTGATCGCCGTCGACAGAGCCTCGATCGCTGCATCCTGTCCGTAGACGACCGAGCGCAGTTCCATCTCCAGGTTGGCGAGAACCATCTCGTCGTCCTTGGATACCGTCTTCGGCGGAATACGGGCCATCGTCGCGATCGTTGCCTCGATCTCCTTTTCCGTGATCAGCTTGCGACGCTTGGACGGCGGCAGAAGCATCTGTGCCGCACCGGTTTCGTCGATGACGTCGATCGCCTTGTCCGGTAGCTTGCGGTCGGAAATGTAGCGGGCCGACAATTCGACGGCCGACTTGATGGCTTCGTTCGAATAGCGCAGGTGATGATACTCTTCGAAATAAGGCTTCAGGCCCTTCATGATTTCGATGGCATCCTCAATGCTCGGCTCGTTGACGTCGATCTTCTGGAAGCGGCGGACAAGTGCCCGATCCTTTTCGAAGAACTGACGATATTCCTTATAGGTCGTCGAGCCGATGCAACGGATAGCACCCGACGAAAGGGCCGGCTTCAGCAGGTTCGACGCGTCCATCGCGCCGCCCGAGGTAGCGCCTGCGCCGATCACCGTGTGGATTTCGTCGATGAACAGGACAGCGCCGGGATATTCCTCAAGCTCCTTGACGACCTGCTTCAGGCGCTCTTCGAAGTCACCGCGGTAGCGGGTACCGGCCAGAAGCGTGCCCATGTCGAGCGAGAAGATCGTGGCGTCAGCCAAAGCTTCCGGCACCTTGCCCTCGACGATGCGCTTGGCCAGACCTTCGGCAATTGCCGTCTTGCCGACGCCCGGGTCACCGACATAGAGCGGGTTGTTCTTCGAGCGGCGGCACAGGACCTGGATGGTGCGGTTCACTTCCGAGTGACGACCGATCAAGGGATCGATCTTGCCGGTCTTGGCCTTCTCGTTGAGGTTGACGCAGTAGGCCTTGAGGGCGTCCTGCTGCTTCTTCGGGCCGCCTTCTTCCTGCTCGCCGCGGGAGGTCGGCTTGCTTTCGGCTTCGCCCTCGTCGGCACCGCGAGGCGAACGGACCTGGGAGGCGCCCGGACGCTTGCCGATACCGTGGGAAATATAGTTGACCGCATCGTAGCGGGTCATTTCCTGCTCCTGCAGGAAGTAGGCAGCATGGCTTTCCCGTTCCGCGAAGATCGCGACGAGAACATTGGCACCGGTGACTTCCTCGCGGCCAGAAGACTGGACGTGGATGACCGCACGCTGGATGACGCGCTGGAAGCCGGAAGTCGGCTTGCTATCCTCGTCATATCCGGTGATCAGGTTGGACAGTTCATTGTCGACGTATTCAGACAGCGTCTTGCGCAGGGCATCCAGGTCGACATTGCAGGCGCCCATGACGGCGGCTGCGTCAGCGTCGTCGACAAGAGCCAACAGCAGATGCTCGAGCGTGGCATACTCATGATGCCGCTCGTTTGCGTAGGTCAGTGCCTGATGCAGCGCCTTCTCGAGACTAGGCGAAAATGTTGGCACGTTCGATCCTCACTTCTTTTCCATAACACATTGCAGCGGATGCTGGTGTTGCCGGGCAAAATCCATCACCTGGCTAACCTTCGTTTCGGCTACTTCATATGTAAATACACCGCACTCGCCGACGCCGTGATTGTGTACGGATAGCATAATACGGGTAGCACCCTCACGATCCTTCTGGAAGAAACGCTCAAGAATATGGATCACAAATTCCATGGGCGTGTAGTCGTCGTTCAAAAGCAGTACGCGATAGAGGTTAGGCTTCTTGGTCTTGGCCTTGGTACGAGTTATTACCGAGGTTCCGCGATTTCCGTTGTCCCCGTTCTTTTCGCCGTCGTTTTGCATCCGGATCGGCTTGGCGATCATAGTCATTCATTTCCTCAAATCATTCGGCAGAGGGACATATCGTTTCCAAATCATCGGCCGAATATCCGAACCCCTAACTTAGTTCATATTGCTGTGATTTTAAGCCCCCTGCTCAACACTGCAATCACAATTCGTTGCTAAAGCGCTCCGCCGGCAAAAAAGTCCGGCCTCAGCGCGATGCTCCGGCTTAGACAACGAAAAAGACCGGCTGCGCTTAGCGCAGCCGGTCCCGTCGAACCTGACAAGTTCGAAAACACTTATGTGGTAGGCCTTATGCGGCTGCAGAGACAGCCGAAGCAGCCTTACCGGTCGCCTTGGCGACAGGCGCCTCATAGGGCTTGTACACAGTCTTTGCGAGGTCCGCATACATTTCGCTCAGCTTCGTGGCTTCGGAGACGAATGACTCATAATAAGACTTCACGAAATTGGTCTGCAATTCGATTGCCGTCTCGATGCTCTTCACGCCCGCAAGCGCTTCAATGTGAGTTACGCCGTCCTGAAACGACTTCTTCGAGTATTCAGTGGTCTCGGTAGCGATTGCCTGGAAACCCTTGGCAACGTCCGAATAACCCTTCAAAGCCGTATCAATGGCTTCCTTGCTCTTCTTGCTTGCATCATCGAAATTGAACATGTGGCCTCGCCCTCCAGTGGATGATGAGACGACCCTAAATGCGGCGCACAATTAGTCAAGTAGTCTTGTGCGGCGCATCATCAATCTCAGATTGTACTTGGACGCAAAATGGCGTTCCGTAAAGATCGGCCCGGGCCATCGTTTTGATTCTACTAAAATATATCAGGGCGCCACAACTCAAGGCTTCACAGCATATTTTTAGATTTTCGAAGAAAGATCGCTGCCGAGGCAGAAATCTCCGCTAATTTGTCGAAAAATGACGAGCTTTTGCAGGAAATGCGAGCAAATATCCAAGGAAAAGGCCGGAATTCAACGAATCCGGCCCTTTGTCTTACCAAGCGGTTCCTAGAGATCGACGTCGAGGATCGCCATCGAGAAGTTGTAAGAGCGGTCGCCGTCTTCGTCGTCAACATAGACGAGACCCAGAAACTCCTCGCCCAGATAGACTTCAGCGGAGTCGTTCTTGCGCGGACGCGCCTTGACCACCACAAGCGGGTTCAACGTGCGTTTGAAGTAGGCGTCGAGCTTCTTGATTTCATCAGGCTTCACTAAACATCTCCGTGACGGTTCTCGGGGTGGCCGCTTCTTGCATAGGAAAAGCTCGGGTGTAAAGTCGGAAACGTGGCACCGAACTGCTTTCAGCCCTGCCCATCCGGCCGCCTCCGATTTATTCGCTCAAGGGCATCAGATGTCGGCGCCGATGACCTGGTCCATGATGCGCGATGGTTCTGAGCAGCCAGCTGTCCCGACGACCTTGGCAGGCACGCCGGCAACCGTGGTCTTCGGCGGGACTTCCTTCAAGACAACAGAACCAGCGGCAACGCGCGAGCATTGGCCGATCTGAATATTGCCGAGAATCTTCGCGCCGGCGCCGATCAGGACGCCATTGCCGATCTTCGGGTGGCGATCGCTGCCTTCCTTGCCGGTGCCGCCGAGGGTGACGCCATGCAGGATGGAGACATTGTCGCCGATCACCGCGGTCTCACCAACGACGAGGCCGGTGGCGTGATCGAGGAAGATGCCTTTGCCGATACGAGCGGCAGGATTGATATCGGTTTGAAAGACGCTGGATGCACGACTCTGCAAATAAAGCGCAAAATCGCGGCGCCCACGGTTCAACAGCCAGTGGGCCAGTCGATGGGTCTGGATGGCGTGAAAGCCCTTAAAATAGAGCACAGGTTCCATGAAGCGCAGGCATGCCGGATCACGGTCGTAGACGGCCTGGATATCGACCCGAAGCGTCGAGCCCCATTCCGGCCAGTCGCTCAGCATCTCATCGAAAGTCTGGCGCAGAAGGATCGCCTGCATATCGGGATGGTCGAGGCGCTCGCAGATGCGGTAGATAACGCACTCCTCGAGCGAACGATGATTGATCACGGTCGAGTACAGAAAGGCGGCAAGAAGCGGATCCCGTTCGGCAGCAGCACGCGCTTCGTCGCGCATGCTATCCCAAATGGGATCGACGGTCTTCAACGTGCTCACCGTGTCGAGCTGGCGAATGTCTGTTGCTCCGACCATTGACGGTTTCTCCATTTCCCGATTGATAATTGGTTATATAGAGTAAAAGTTCCGCAACATAAATGGGTCGCCACCATATGAGTCTTTGGCATGATTTTGCTGGTGGACCGATCAACCCGGTGCGGTGCCGTCCGAAGCCAAATCAGATCTCTAACCGGCAACCCGCTCGTAGAATTCGAGCACCGCTTTCTTGAAGACACGGTCGCCAACAGCCAGCATGTGATCGCGGTTGGGAATATCCAGCGCGACGGCGTTCGGCATGATGTCGGCAAGTTCCTGCGGAGAACCGGCGATGTCGTCCTTTGTGCCGACCCCAATCAATGCCGGCGCTGCAATCGTCGCCATGTCCTCGCGACTGATCAGGTCGCGGGAGCCGCGGATGCAGGCGGCAAGCGCTACCCGGTCGCTCTTCGTCTGTTCGGCAAAGGCACGGAACATCTGGCCGCGCGGGTGCGTCACCTGATCAAGCGACGGGGCCAACAGCGCGTCAGCTATCGGATCCCAGTCACCGACACCGTCGGTCATGCCGATACCGAGACCGCCAAAGACCAACGAGCGAACCCGTTCAGGGTGCGCCAGCGCCAGGAAGGCTGAGATGCGCGCGCCCATCGAATAGCCCATGACGTTCGCCTCCGATATGTCGAGGTGGTCGAGCAGGGCCACGGCATCATCAGCCATGATCCAGGGCCTATAGGCTTCCGCATCGTGGGGCTTGTCGCTCGCTCCATGGCCACGATTATCGATGGCGATAACGCGGTATCCGGCCTCTCCCAACGTCTTCAGCCAACCCGGGTTGACCCAGTTGACGTTTGCGGTCGAGGCGAAGCCGTGAATCAGGAGGACCGGGATAGCGGACCGATCCCCCTCGTCGAAAAAGGCCAGGTGCAAACCATCATGCACAAAGGTGGAAAAGGCAGGCGTATTCAAATTCATGGCATCGTCCCTCTGGCCGTCACCCTTGATAATTTATCTGATATGCGAGGTGAACCCGCACTCGGCGAAAATCTGTACGCCTAGCCGGACTTTCGCACTACACAATCCGAACGAAGGATTATAAGGTCCGCGCACAATTCAGAAGCATTCGGAGAGCATCATGGCCGGCCACAACATTCCCCACTTCCAGAACGATGGCGGATACCGCGTTATCGAAATCGGCGTGAAGGAATTCATGTGCACCGGTGCGTCGTCTCCTTTCGATCATCCGCATATCTTCATCGACATGGGCGACGAGAGCGAGAAGGTCTGTTCCTATTGCTCGACCCTCTTTCGCCATAACCCTGCGCTGAAGGCCGAACAGACCAATCCTCCCGGCTGCGTATTCCACGTCAGGGCAGCGTAGTTCGAAAGCATCAGGACCGCGTTCACGATGCCGATCAAACATGCGGCCATCATCGGCGCCGGCATCGCAGGTCTTACGGCAGCGCTATCGCTTGCTCGTCACGGCATCCGCGCCGATATCTTCGAGCAGGCCGAAGCGCTGACTGAGGTCGGCGCCGGACTGCAGATTTCACCCAATGCTTCCCGAATCCTCGGCGAACTCGGTGTGCTGGACGCGCTTTCGTCTGCATGGATGGAGCCAAAGGAAATCCGGCTTGTGTCCGGAACTTCGCTCCGCCTGATCGCCTCCATTCCAAGCGGTGAATTTGCCAGGGCTCGGTGGGGCGCACCCTACGGTGCCCTGCATCGAGCGACGCTGCAAAACGCGCTCCTTGGGGCGGTGGCCGCCAATCCGCTTTGCAGCCTGCACCTCGGCAGGCAACTCGACGCACCGACCGCCATGTCGCTCAGCGCGATCACAGGCGAAAGCCCGGAACTGATCATCGGCGCCGACGGCGTCTGGTCGAAGACACGCGCACTTGTGCCTGGCAGCGCCCTGCCCCAATTTACAGGCAATATCGCGTGGCGCTTTACCGTCCCCGAGGTTGCAGTGCCCTCCGTTCTCGACGGAGAAAGCGTCACGGCCTTCATGGGCCCCTCCGCCCATCTCGTCTGCTATCCGATAAAAGAGAAACGCATGTTCAACTTCGTGGCGATCAGCGCCGGCAGCGGCGTGTCGCATGACTGGAGTGCCAGGGGCAGCGATACACAACGCAATCAGCTGCGGAAGCAGTTCACCGGCTGGAACCAGGCGATTTCAACGATGCTGAACGGCCAGGACGACCCTACCGTCTGGCCGCTCTACGAAGTCGGAAGCGGGCGCTGGCATAACGACCGGGATACGGTCCTCATCGGCGACGCGGCGCATGCGATGATGCCCTTTGCAGCCCAGGGCGCCGCCATGGCGATCGAGGATGGTTTCGAACTTGCAGGGATGGTTGCGTCGCGGCCGATCGACGAGGCGCTCGACTCGTTTGAAAAGCGTCGCACGCCGCGTATTGCCCGACTTCGTCAGCGCGGAGCGTTCAACCGTTTCGCCTATCACGCCCGCGGGCCCATCCGTCTCGGCCGCGATCTGGTGCTGTCGCTGCGTCCGCCCCAAAGCCTCGCGGCGGACCTCGACTGGATCTACGGCTATCACGCCATAGGCTGATCAGGCGGCACGCGCTGCCGCCAGACCCTTCTCGATATCCGCCTTGACGTCGGCAACATCTTCCAGGCCGATCTGCAGGCGAAGAACCGGACCCTCCGACGGTGCCTTGCAAATCCGCCTGTCGCTGAGATTGACGTGCAGCGCCAGGCTCTCGAACCCGCCCCAGGAGTATCCGAGGCCGAAAAGCGACAGCGCATCGAGAAACGCGTGCGCCTTGGGTTTGAACCTGTCGACGCCGTCAGCCGCAAGGACGAAGGAGAAAATGCCGCTCGACCCTTTGAAGTCCCGTCTCCAGATGTCGTGGCCGGGAAAGCTTGGTAGTGCCGGGTGCAATACACGCGCAACATCGTCCCGGCCCTCCAGCCACTGCGCAATTGCCAGTGCGCTCTCCTGGTGGCGCTCAAGGCGAACCCCCATGGTCCTTAGGCCGCGCAGCACCTGGTAGGCGTCGTCGGGGGCGCCGCAGATGCCCATGGCGCCGCTGGCTTCCTTCAACTGGGGCCAATGTTCGGCGTTCGCGGACACCGTGCCCATCAATACGTCCGAGTGACCGGCGGGATACTTCGTCGAGGCATGGATGGAGATGTCAACGCCGTGGTCGAGCGGCTTAAAAAACACCGGCGTCGCCCAGGTATTGTCCATTGTAACCACGCAGCCGTGTTTGTGTGCCGTGGCCGATATCGCCGGAATATCCTGCATTTCGAAGGTGTTCGATCCGGGCGCCTCAGTGTGGACGAGCGTCGTATTCGGCCGGATCAGCTGCTCGATGCCGGCGCCGATCATCGGGTCGTAATATTCGACTTCGACACCGAGACGCTTCAGGACCGTGTCGCAGAAAATCCGGGTGGGCCCGTACACGGAATCAACGACAAGTGCATGGTCGCCAGATGACAGGAAGCTCAGAAACGGCACAGAGATCGCGGCGAGACCCGACGGCACAAGGACCGTGCCAGCCGAACCCTCCAACGCGTCTGTCGCCTCGCAGAGCGCGTCCGTCGTCGGTGTGCCACGAGTGCCATAGGTGTACTTCTGGGCACGCGTTTCCATGGCACGGGCGTTCGGAAACAATACCGTCGACGCATGGACGACGGGCGGATTGACGAAGCCGTAATAATCGGAGGGTGAATTGCCGATATGCGAAAGACGCGTGTTGATGCCGGCGTTCGTGAGCGAGGGGTCGTTGTCTTTCATTTCTGTTTCATGCCTTTGGCGCTGACTTAAAAGGCGATTTGTGGGGGTCAAGCCGCACCGGGTCAACCCCGGTCACTTTTCATTCTCAGCGAATACCGCATTGCACCAAACGCAAAGCAATAGCTCAATTAGCATCGATTTTTGGCAAAGGACTGCCCAACAGATACCCAAACGCCTGTTTTCAAAGCAAATTCAGGCAAAATGCCGAATTAAGCCGCAATAATTAAGGCCTTCTCTTGACCATGAATGGATTTCCGACTGTGATAGGATCACTCGCGCCGGGAGGGTGATGGAGATGGCTCGTTTCCGAGCTTTTCGGGCAGCGATACAAATCAACTATAAAACACGTAAAAAAAGGTTGGGAAAAATGACAAAAACGCTTCTGTCCGTAATAATTGGCACAGCAGCCTTGGCATTTGGCGTGTCAGGTGCTTCGGCTTCGACGCTCGACGATGTCAAAGCGAAGGGCTTCGTGCAGTGCGGTGTTAACGGCTCGAATCTGGCAGGCTTTGGTGCGCAGGATTCTGCTGGCAAATGGTCGGGTCTGGACGTCGACCTCTGCAAGGCAGTTGCGGCGGCTGTGTTCGGAGACGTTGACAAAGTCAAATACACACCACTGTCGGCAAAGGACCGGTTTCCGGCGTTGCAGTCGGGCGAAATCGACGTTCTCGCCCGCAATACGACCTGGAGCGCAAGCCGCGACAGCCAGCTCGGCTTCGATTTCCGCGCCATCAACTATTATGACGGCCAAGGGTTCATGGTCCACAAGAGCATCGGCGTGAAGTCTGCGCTCGAATTGTCCGGAGCAGCTGTGTGCGTCCAGTCCGGCACGACAACTGAGCTAAACCTTGCAGACTACTTCAAGGCCAACAAGCTCGAATACAAGCCAGTCGTCTTTGAAAAGCAGGAAGAAGTCGACGCAGCCTATAGCTCGGGTCGTTGCGACGTCTACACAACCGACCAATCCGGCCTGTATTCGATCCGCCTGTCGCTCGCCAACCCCGACGACAACATCGTCCTGCCTGAAATCATTTCCAAGGAGCCGCTCGGTCCGGCGGTACGCCAGAATGATTCCAAGTGGTTCGACGTTGTGTCTTATGCACATTACGCGATGGTTACAGCCGAAGAGTTTGGCATCACCCAGGCGAACGTCGATGAAATGGCCAAGTCCGAAAATCCCGATATCAAGCGCTTTCTCGGCCAGGAAAAGGACGAGACGATTGGCAAGGATCTCGGTCTTGACGAGAAGTGGGCCTATAACATCGTCAAGCTCGTAGGCAACTATGGCGAAGCTTTCGAACGCAATGTCGGCGAAGGCAGCCCGCTCAAGATCAAGCGCGGCTTGAATGCCCTGTGGAACAAGGGCGGCCTGCAATACTCACCGCCGATCCGGTAATCGTCAGCTAGACTGAACTGCGGGAAGACGCTCTGCGTTTTCCCGCAGTCGAAAAAATAACGCCCGAAAAGGGCGAGTGGAAACAGGGGAAAATGTATGGCCGTTGCAGCCGCAGAAGGGACCGGCGATAGCCGTTCGTGGCGTTCTTTGCTTTACAATCAACAACTGCGCCAGTTTGTCTATCAGGCGCTGACTGTAATCTTTATCGCCTGGCTCATCTGGTACGCGAGCACCAATGCGGCGCAAAACCTGGCCAAGGCCAACATGACAACGAGCCTCAGCTTCCTGAACGGTCGCTCCGGCTTTGATATAGCCCAGACTCCCATTCAATATTCGAGCGACTCGACATATTTCCGCGCCCTCGTCCTCGGCTTGATCAATACCCTGATCGTTGCGATTGCCGGGATCATAACCGCCACGATCGTCGGGATGCTGGTCGGCATCGGACGCCTCTCGCACAACTGGCTGATTGCCAAACTTTCGACGGTTTACGTCGAAGTCTTCCGTAACATTCCCCCGCTTCTCGTTATCTTCTTCTGGTACAAGGGCGTTCTGTCGCTTTTGCCGGACGTCAAGAAGTCTTTGTCCCTGCCCCTATCCGTCTATGTCAGCAACCGTGGCATTTACATGCCCGCGCCGGTTTTTGGAGCGGGCATCTGGATCGTACCGATCGCCTTCCTGCTAGGCGTGGTCGGCGCAATTGTCTACACCCGATGGGCCAACAAGCAGCAGCTGGCAACCGGCAAGAGACCACCGGTGCTCCTGGTCAATCTTGGCCTGATCGTGGGTCTGCCTTTGATTGCCTTTGCCATCGCCGGTTTTCCAGTTACGTTTGATGTTCCGGTACTCGGAAAATTCAACATGAATGGCGGCACTGTCGTCGGCCCGGAATTTCTGTCGCTCTATATGGCGTTGTCCTTCTACACCGCCGCGTTCATCGCCGAAATCTTCCGCGCCGGCATCCGCGGTGTTTCGAAGGGACAATCGGAAGCAGCACATGCGCTTGGCATCCGCCCTGGTTTAGCAACGCGGTTGGTTGTCCTGCCGCAGGCGCTTCGCATCATTATTCCGCCGCTCACGTCGCAGTATCTGAACCTGACAAAAAACTCTTCGCTCGCAGTCGCCATCGGATACGCCGACCTCGTTGCGGTCGGCGGAACGATCCTCAATCAATCGGGCCACTCGATCGAGATCATTGGTATCTGGATGGCGATCTATATGTCGCTGAGCCTTGTTACATCGCTTTTCATGAACTGGTTCAACGCCCGTATGGCATTGGTGGAGCGCTAAGATGGACGGTCAGATCGCTTTTGTTCGTCAGAACCTCATCGCCGCTGAAGAGGCCCCGCTTAGTGACAAGACCGTTCGCGGTTGGGCCAGGCACAATCTTTTCGCCACCCCCAAGGATTCGATCCTGTCCGTTGTGGTGGCGGTGGTCGTCGTCTGGTTCCTGGTGTCTGTTGTTGATTTCCTGTTTATCAATGCGGTGTGGATCGGTCACGATCGGACCGCATGCGCAACGATCAACCAGGGCGGCACGCAGCCAGATGGTTGGAGCGGCGCTTGCTGGGCCTATGTCGGGGACTGGTTCACCCAGTTCATGGTCGGCTCTTATCCACGTGACCAGCTCTGGCGGCCGATCCTGATAGCCGTACTGTTCGTGGGGCTGCTGGTTCCCTTCCTGATGCCGTCTGCGCCGCGCAAAGGGCTGAACGCGCTTCTTCTCCTCGTGGCGTTGCCGATACTCGCCGTCATCCTGCTCCTCGGAGGCTGGTTTGGCCTCTCCCATGTCGAGACATCCAGCTGGGGTGGCTTGATGGTGACGCTGATCTTATCCTTCGTGGGCATTGTTGTGTCGTTGCCATTCGGCATCGTGCTCGCCCTTGGGCGGCGATCGAACATGCCGATCCTCAAGGCTGCCTGCATCGGCTTCATCGAACTGGTTCGCGGCGTACCCCTGATCACGGTGCTCTTCATGGCAAGTGTTCTCCTGCCATTGTTTCTCTCGCCCGGGACCAACATCGACAAATTCCTCCGCGCACTCGTCGGCGTGTCGATCTTCGCTTCGGCTTACATGGCGGAGGTCATTCGCGGCGGTCTCCAAGCCATTCCGAAGGGCCAGTATGAAGGCGCAGACTCGCTTGGATTGAACTACTTCCAGAAGATGACCTTCATCATCATGCCGCAGGCAATCAAGCTGGTCATTCCTGGCATCGTCAACACGTTTATCGGCATGTTCAAGGATACCTCGCTGGTATCGATCATCAACATGTATGACCTGCTCGGCATCGTGAAAGCCAGCTTCGGGGATGCCAGATGGCTGACCCCGGTCACACCACTGACCGGACTGATATTCGCAGGCTTCGTTTTCTGGCTATTCTGCTTCGGCATGTCGCGCTATTCAGGCTTCATGGAACGCCATCTAGATACTGGCCACAAAAGATAAGACCCGAGGGAAAAAAACATGGCTGACCCCCTACTCAAGAAACTCACCGTCTCCGAGACCGAAGTCGCGGTCGAAATCGTCAACATGAACAAGTGGTACGGCGACTTCCACGTGCTTCGCGACATCAACCTCAAGGTCATGCGCGGTGAGCGCATCGTTATCGCCGGGCCGTCTGGCTCCGGCAAGTCAACGATGATCCGCTGTATCAACCGACTAGAGGAGCACCAGAAGGGCAGTATCGTCGTCGACGGAGTCGAGCTTACCAACGATCTGAAGAAGATCGATGAAGTCCGTCGCGAAGTTGGAATGGTGTTCCAGCACTTCAACCTGTTCCCACACCTGACCATACTTGAAAACTGCACGCTCGCGCCGATCTGGGTGCGCAAGATGCCCAAGAAGCAGGCCGAGGAGGTGGCGATGCACTTCCTCACCCGCGTCAAGATTCCGGATCAAGCACTGAAATATCCCGGCCAGCTTTCCGGCGGCCAGCAGCAGCGTGTGGCGATCGCCCGCTCGCTCTGCATGAACCCGAAGATCATGCTATTCGATGAGCCGACCTCGGCTCTCGATCCGGAAATGATCAAGGAAGTGCTCGACACGATGGTGGGCCTTGCCGAAGAAGGCATGACGATGCTTTGCGTCACCCACGAAATGGGCTTTGCCCGCCAGGTCGCCAACCGGGTGATCTTCATGGACCAGGGCCAGATCGTCGAACAGAATTCGCCGGCCGAGTTCTTCGACAATCCGCAGCACGAGCGCACCAAACTGTTCCTCAGCCAGATCCTGCACTGAGTAGCACCACCGCTTCGAAACAATATGAACCCGCCACCTGCTGTCAGATGGCGGGTTTCTTTTTAGCTTGGTTTTCGCGAACCGGGCATCCGACAGCATCTTCTGTCACTTGTCGGACGGCCCTCCGAGACTCTTCGATGTATGAAAATCGTCGTTCGTAACTGTAACGTACTTCATGAAACGGGAATTTCTGGAAAGGGTGCTGCCAACGAACCAGGCGGCCGGCATCGACTGTGCGCAGCGTTACAAAGGAGCGGCACCGGATGCTGAGAATATCGATACACGCGCCGATAGTGCTGATTGTTTCTCTGATTTTGGCCTCCTGCGCCGGGCATCCCAAAGGGGTGATGACGCCTGTTGCGGCGTCCACCCTTTCGCCGACTGCATCCAAGGTCGACATGCTCGTCGCGACAAGTCGACTGCCGTCGGGCAACCCCGCAACACTCTTTGCCGGCGAGCGTAGCCCCAAGCCCTTCCTGACAGACGTGACGATCTCGATCCCTGCGGATTCCATGAGAAAGTCGGGGAGCGTCGAGTGGCCGAAGAAACTGCCACCGAACCCGGCGACAGATTTTGCGGTAACGCATGTCGCGCAGATCGACACGATCAAACAGGGACGCGCGTGGTTCCAGCAGCACATCGTCGGTGGCCACGCGCTGGTCTTCGTCCATGGCTTCAACAATACCTATGAGGATTCGGTCTTCCGTTTTGCCCAGATCGTCCATGATTCCGGTGCGAAGGTCACCCCGATCCTCTTTACCTGGCCATCGCGCGCCAACCTGTTCGACTACGAATACGACAAGGAAAGCACCAATTATTCCCGAACAGCATTCGAGCAGACACTGAAGACCCTGGCGCAGGATCCGAACGAGAAGGACATTACCGTGCTCGCCCATTCCATGGGGACTTGGCTGGCGATGGAGTCTCTCAGACAGATGGCGATCCGCGACGGGCGTGTTGACCCGAAGATCAACAATGTGATCCTCGCCTCGCCCGACATCGACGTCGACGTCTTTGCCCGCCAGTTCACCGAGATGGGTCCGGACCATCCCAAGTTCACGATTTTCGTTTCACAGGACGACCGGGCATTGGCGGCTTCCCGCCTCATCTCCGGCGACGTGCTGAGGCTGGGGGCGATCAATCCGGCCGTGGAACCCTATAAGTCCAAGCTGGAGAAAGCCGGAATCACAGTGGTCGATCTCACCAAGCTGAAGACAGAGGACAGCATGCACCACGGCAAGTTCGCTGAAAGTCCCGAGATCGTACAGCTGATCGGCCAGCGCCTTGTGACGGGGCAAACATTGACGGACTCCGACGTGTCACTTGTCCAGGGCGTCACGGCGGTCGTGGCAGGGACGGCGAACACAGTCGGAAAGGTCGCAGCCACTGCGATCAACGCGCCCGCCGCGGCGCTCGAAAACCAGAAACGGCCTGCGAAGGCCGGCCAGCTCGACGGGATCTTGCAGAGCGGTTCCCAGCCGAAGGAGCTGATCAACTGAGGTGACGGCCATGCGGAACGACGAGGACGACGGCGAACCGTTTCTGATTGCCCGCGGCGGTCCGTTTTTCGATGCTCAGAAGCGGATCGGCTTGGTGGCCGGCGACAAATTAAGACCCGCTCGAAGGGCCTTGGTGCTCATCGCCGTGACCTGGGGAATTCCCCTCTTGTTGACACTTGTCGCTGGCACCGCATTCGGCGAACTGGATACTCGCCCATATCTGCTCGATCCCGGCGTATGGGCAAGGTCATTCCTTGCGATCGGCATGTTGATCATAGCTGAAGGCCAGATCGAAGACCGGCTGAGACTATGCGTCGATCAGTTCTTCAATATTCCGGTCCTTGCCGCGGGATCGCTGAAGTCTGCAAGAACTGCGCTATCCGAGGCAAAGCGCAGCAGGGACTCTGCAGGTGCGGAGATCGTCTGCCTACTTGTCTCCATTGCCACATCCTCGTTGGTACTTCACAACATGGACGGCCAGACCGATTCTTCCTGGGCGTTGACTATAGTCGGAGGAAGCAAGTCGCTCAGTCCTGCGGGCTGGTGGTCGATCCTGGTCAGCAATACGATGTTCTGGTTTCTCCTGACGCGCGCGGTCTGGCGGCACATCATCTGGGGGAATCTTCTGGCAAGATTTGCCCGGCTGGACCTGCGGCTGGTCGCAACGCATCCCGACAAGCATGGGGGCGTCGGCTTTGTGGGCGGATATCCGAACGCTTATGTAACATTCACCGTCGCCACAAGCTGCGTGCTGGCAGCGACGATCGCGCATCAAGTTCTGCATGAGACATTCACGGTCACGAGCTTCGGGGCGGTGATGGGACTTTGGCTGGTCGTCGTCTTTATATTTTTCGGAGTCCCCCTCACCTCTTTCGCCATCGCGCTTTCGGAGTTGAAAACGAGAACCCTTCAGGCAGCAAGTCGTCAGGCAACCGAATTCCAGCGATCGGTAGAGCGTAGCACGCTTGGCAGTAACGTTGCCGCGAATGGCGACCACTCGCGACCGGAGCAAGAGATCGCCGATCCGACAAAACTTTACGAGGCCATAGGGAAGCTGTCTCCCCTCATCCTGAACCGATCGACGCTGCTGCCGGTCACCGTCGTTGCATTGCTGCCGCTCATTGCCGTTGGATTGACCCAGCTCCCCTTCAAGGACCTGCTTCCGATCGTCAAACGACTGCTTGTACTATAACGCCAAGGCTTGCCACTTAGCCGGCAAGCCTTGGCCGATTGCTCTATTGAGCGTCGGCAACCTGTTTCGCAGGCTTCTTGAAGCCGAGCGGAACTGAAACCGTCAAGAAGACCGCGTCTCCCTCGGAGCGGTTTTCAGCTGCGAATTCGTGGTAATATTTCACCCTGGCCGCGACAGGCGTGCCACCGACTTCGAAGTTATAGCCGACCGTCGCACCGATTGCGGCTACCCTGCCCTTGAATGGGCCGAGGACGGCGCCTGAACCGCTGTCCCCGGTTACCTGGTCATAGTAGTAGCCAACCAGGCCCGCGGAAAACTGGGGCGAGAAGCTTTACGATATCGCCCATTCAGCGTGGAATTCGTCGCCCGTCCGATAGTTCGTCGCGGGGTTTTCGGCGTTGAACGTCATCCCGATCGTGCCCGAGAAATCCAGGCCGGTCGTCGGGTCGATATAGGATGCGGCCGTGTAGATATCCGCGCCCCAGTGATGGAAGGCAATGTTGGCCAGTTCCCCGTCCTGATAGTCACCGATGGGTATGTTGACGAGGACGCCGCTCTGGATATGTAGGTCTCCGGTGGTCCAGCCGATGAAACTCGAGGCGAGCGGATCGCCGAGTGTGAAGACATCGTCATCTATTCCACGGCTGCGGCCTCCAAAGCGTGGGCTTGAGATGGCGAGATCAGCAGACACATCCTTGTATCCGAACGGAAGCGAAGCGGAGAAGCCCAGCTGACCACCAAGGATCTCGGCGGGCGTGACCCAGATGAAAGTGGGGATTTCGATCGCCGCCTTGCCCGTTACACCAGCTATGACATTGCCGCCCGTCGGCAACTGGCGATTTCCACCGAGATCGCCCTTGTAGAAGTAGAGATCGTTTTGGAAATAGGTGCCGGGCGGAGGCGTTACGCCCGCTGCAGGACCCTTGCTGCCTAGCAGGTAAAAACCCGCGCCGCCTTCTGCCGCATAGGAGCAACCGGCCCCTACGACGAAGAGGGTTGCGGCAAATGCCGCCAGTTTCAGTCTTGAAGTCCGCATACTGATATTCCCCACCGAATCACTCGCACCGATTGTATCGCGATCACGTCTCATCTGCGATGGAATCCGCCACCGCCTCTAAATCCACCACCTCCTCCGAAGCCCCCGCCGCCATGAAAGCCGCCAAAATTCTGGGGTGGGGGACGTTGGAACATCTGGTGTTGAAGGGCTCGCTGGTTGCCAAGTTGACGTCCTGCACGATCGATACCAAGATTGTCCGGCGCGATCGGCTGCGCTCGGCTTGGACGATTGGCCAGGTTCTGGACACCGCCGCCGTTGGCGCCGGGACGGTTGGCAATGTTCTGCCCAGCATTCTTCAGATTGTCTGTCGTTGGACGCTGGACGGGGGACCAGCCGCCGTCCGTGTGTTTTTGCCATTGGCCGTCGTCCTTGCGATAGACGTTGCCATCCCTGCCGGCGTAGACGTCTCCGCCCTTGCCAGCCGCCACGAATCCATGGTTGCCCTCAGACGTTCGCCACTGCGCCGCAGCGCCGTTGGCGTTCGCTCCCGCATTGACGCGGGCGAACTCAGATCCGTGCTTGACGCCCGCGGTTCCCCACGATCCGTACACGTTGCTGCCACCGTGCGCGACCACACCGTTTCCTGTACGAGGATTATATGCTGAGATGAACCCGGCAGCGCCATTCGGACCCGTTATCGCGACGCCACGGATATAGGCGCCCGTCCGGGGATTATAGGCCGCTCCGCCCGCGATCCCACGATAGGGTCCGTAGGCGTAGCCATATCGCCCGAAGGTCCCGACCGCCGGGTTGTAGAATGCGCCAATGCCGTAGGTCAGCGGGCGTGGATAATAGGGAAGATATCCGCCACCAGCCCAACCGGCCGCCCAATACGGGTGATAATACCAACCCGTGCCATAGACGATGGCGTCCCAGGCAAGATAGGCCCCAAGATACCCCATCGTGTAGCCAAACCAGACCGCGCCGGGTTCTGTATTGTAGATGCGAACATAGGTGGCGTTGTAGACGGGCGACGATGGCGGGATGGTGTAGATCTCGGCGGGGACCTCCGTCGCGACCGAGAATGGCCCCGTGGGATTGAGCCCGACAAACCATACTCCGTCCTTCAGCACGAAGTATTTGTCGCCGACCTTGATAACCTGCTCGTTGGTGTTCACTGCATAAGTCAGGGAGGTGCCGTCGATCGGTTCGAACTTCGGATCACCGCTATAGGCGACCTCGACCCCCACGGAACCGTCAGTCGCGACCCGGGCGGTCTGGGGAATGCTGGCCTTCAGGCGGGCCTCGGCATTTTCCGATGTTCCGGGGACAGAAGACCGAACGGCGTAATAGGGAGCATCGTCCGGAATGTTCTGGAAGTCGGAGGGAAGGTTCGGCGTCGCGAACGTCCACGGTCCGCCGAGCGCTGTCGCTGAAAACCATCGCCCTGACAGCAGGATGTACCACTTCCGGTCTGAATCGTTGAAGAAGACGTCGCTCGAACTGTTCGACGCCCATTTCAATGCGGTCCCTGGAACCTTCACGAGTGCAGGCACGCCATCGAACTGGACCAGTTCGGCCGGTTTGTCGGAATAGAATACCTCTGGAAGTTTGCCGTCGGGTAAAGGTGTGGGCGGCAGAGCCGCACGCGCATCTTTCCAGTTGTCATCGTCCGGCAATTTGGAAAACTGCTCGGGCAGTGTCGTGGCTTCTTTCCAGTCGCTGGAGGACAAATCCCTAGCGGTCAGCCAGCTTTTGCCGTTCCTGAGATAATAGGTGTTATCGGCATCGACCTTGAAGAGATCCCAGTTCGTATTGGCGACGAAGGACAGCCCATCGACGCCCTTGACCGGAGCAAACACCGCGGCACCGTCCGTCAACACCAGGATCGAAGCCACATTGCTGGTCAGGATAACGGGCGGATCCGATTTTAGGCCTTGCACATCGTCCATGCGTTTGTAGTCGGCCAGGCTCGCCGCCAGGCGCTCTTCCGGATAGGTGACGCTGCCGGTCGGCATGACCTTTCCGACTTCGAGAGACAGATCGGAAAGCGACTTCCGGTCCAGCGCCGAGAAATTGATGTCCGTGACCTTGATATTGCTCACGATAACATTGTCGGTATCGCCATCGGCTACAGTCTGACCATTGACGGTGAGGATGCCGAAAACCGGCTTTGCTTCCTTTGTCGTCTTATATTCCGTCGCGATGAGCGCCGTAATTTCGGTGAAGTTCTTCCAGTCGGTGACCTGCGGCTGGTAGAGCGTAATCTGGCCGCCGGCGTCGGTCGAATAGACCCGCGGCCAGCTCGGCCTTTCGGCTTCCGACGCGTTCAGGAACTTGCCGTTTGCGAACCCCTTTTGCCCATTGAAGGAAATTGCGCACCAGGCGCCGCTGCTATCGCATTGCCCAAGATCGACGCTGGCGCCCTGAGCTATCTGGCCAAGGCTCTTGTACT
Organism: Arminella tubonensis; assembly: GCF_003240585.1. GTDB lineage: Bacteria > Pseudomonadota > Alphaproteobacteria > Rhizobiales > Rhizobiaceae > Rhizobium > Rhizobium tubonense. The sequence continues at coordinate 133,335 of NZ_PCDP01000040.1, read as the reverse complement.
GTGTTCCCGGCCCTTGCCGAAAATTAATCTTGGCAGTCGTAACCGCCGGCTCCGCCGAAGCAGCACTTGCAATAAGCGATATTGAAATCACGAGCGATATGATTGCTTTCATCGAAACTCTCCAAATCGTCCAATAGTTAGCGTGCGCTGGTGTAGTCGCGCTGTGGAACTCACTCCTTCACCTCTTCGATGTCGGGCAATTTCCAGGACCTGTCGAAATAGGGCTGAAGGGGACCGTAAAAGCGGAAATAGGCAAACCACGCCTTGCCGGGGATCGTCGGAATCCAGTTCTTCTCGTGACCCGCCGGCGTCTCCGGTCCGAAATACAGATCGTAGGAGCCGTCGCCGTTCTTGACGATATCCGTTCGCGAAGACTTGTCGGCCACCTGCTGCGGGTTGTCGATGAGGACACGGGTCAGGCTGTCGTAGACCGTTACCGACCAGAACAATTTGGCCGGCACCTCGGCCGGGACGTGCAGCGCATAGCTGAGGCCGCCATCCAGCCATTTGCCGGCTGCGTCCACGTGAGCGCCGAGATAAGCCTGACCAAGGCCGGGCGTCCTGGTAACCATGCCCTTGGTGGTCGTCACTGCCTCGTAGAAATATTTTGCCCGTTGGTCGATCTGGGTGTAGTTCGCAGCCTCCTGGAACGGATCGAACATGATCACATAGTCCCAGTTCGAATCCGGACGGTAGCGAGCGCCCTCTTCTCGCGTCGCGAAGGAATTGGCCTGCGCCATCAATTCGCCAACCACCGCGCCGTCGGTCAGTATCTTCTTCTGTCTGTCGTCAGGCGCAAAGGGCTTGCCTTTTTCAATGCCCAGCGGTCGCAGCAATGCCATCATGACCCGGTCGCGTTCCATCACCGGTTCGCGCTGGATGATGTCGCTAAGCCTCTGCCAATAGGCGCAGCCCCGCGGCGGGACCTGGCTCCAGGCGCGGCCGTTCGGCGTGATAAGTTTGGTGGGCTTCGGATCCTTTCTCTCAGTGAATGGATAGATCTTCACGCTTGCGATCAGCGCCTTTGCCTTGCCTGGATCCGGATCGAGGACGCGGAAGGCAAAGAAGATGTTGTTGGTAGGCGATTGGATGATGGTGAAGCCACTTGGCTTCGGCGCCTTTTGACCGGGACCGACGATCAGGTATTTTCCGCCTTTTCCCTTGTCAGGCCCGGTCTCGCCCAGGTCGGTGATCGGCCTCTGCCAGAAGTCACCAACGCCACCGGCTGTGGCACCTTTCGGATAGTCGATCACCAGGGGGCCGGTCTTCGACAAATCCGGAAAGCCACCGATGTAAGGCGTCGTGGCGTTGGCAGTGAGGATGCCAAGCTTGTCCTTGACGCTCTGATAGATGACGAGATCGGTGTCGCCAACCCCAAGCGCTGCTCTTGTCGAGGCCTGCCATTCGGCGAAGCCGACGATTGGCAGTGCCCAGATATAAGCCTGCGTCGCACGCTGAAAGTCCATTTCGTCATAGAGCTTGGCGATCGTCGGCTTGTCAGCCGGCAGACCGAAGGCGGTGGAGATATCGCCAATCGGCGTCTTTATCGTGCTCTCTTGTGAAAACGCTGATCCAACAGAGGCAAGGACCATCACAGTCGTCAAACACAGCTTTCGTAGAAAAGGCTTCATCGGAAGGTTCCAATCCTTTGTAAAGCATGGAAAAACTACTTTAATGGCTCCAACGCCGGCAGCTTCCATTCGCCATTTATCGCTTTCGGCTCGGGTCCATAGACGCGGCCCACGAGGCTGTATTTGCCTTCCGGTGTCGGCAGCCAATTGGCCTCCTTTTCGACGCCGGGCGATGCATGGCCGAGATAGATCGTCAGGGACTTGTCCTTGCCGTAAACCAGACCCTTGGTTCGATCGCCTATCGAATAGCGCTTGAGCGGGTTGGCGTAGAGAAGGCGGTCGGGTAGCGTGTAGAGCGTCAGCGACCAGAAGAATTTGGCTGGCGGCAACTGGCCCGCCGGGAAATGAAGCATCATCTGCTTGGCTCCATCGCCGACGAACCCGCCGTACCAGGCCTCTTCAATCGAATTGCCGAACAGTCCCTTCTCGGCACCCATGGCCCGGGTCATATAGTCGCCGTGCATAAATGCGCGCGAGCCGAACAGTCCATTCGAACTCAAGGTTTTTGCTGCCGTTGCTTTCATGTCGGCCTTCGCGTCATCGATTCCCTCGTCAATCGCCTTCAGGATCGCCGGGTCGACCTTCTCAGCATTCCAGGGCTTGCCGGGGCCGATGCCTATCTCGGCGAAGCGCGCCATCAGGCTCTTTTCGGAAGGAACCATTGGCTGGGCGAACTGCAGCAGAAAATTGATGTAGCCGATGAAATCGTGGCTGGTGGCCTTGGCCGCATCGTAGGGAGGAAAGATGATTTGCGGCTGGGGACGCGGCCCCGGCGCTCCAAGGAAAGCGCTGAGTGGTTGAAGCTTGTATTTGGCCTGGATAGCCTGAACGTTTTTGACATCCTCCGGCCCATTCAAGGACGTCCGTCCCAGAATGCCGACGATCTCGGTCTCGGCGCTAATGACCTTGGTCACTCCCTTTGGCTTCTTGCCATGCCAGTTGGGTCCGGCAATCAGATAGTTGCCGGCATTGAACCCCGTCGCCCGCACGCCGACATAGCCAAAATTGTAGGTAAAGAGATCGACGAGCTGCATCACGTAGTAGCGGTCCCGAGGCACCGCCGGGACGCTCAGGACAATAGGCTCGGCGCGAAGGTCAAGCCATGCCCATGAATAGGGCGTGTCGTTGTTCGGCGTGACGATATCTTTGTTCTCGGGAGTGAACGCCTGGGAGTAATTTCGGAAAACATTGAAGCCTCCAACATATTCCGGAGCGTTCGGCTGTGTCGCCTGCTTGCTCCAGGTTCCATAACTGGCGATCGGCGCGAACGAATAGATATAGGCCTCCTTGGCAATCGCACGCGCCTGCTCGGGTGTCGCGGACTGCACTGCGGGAACCGCAAATGGCGTGAGCAACGCGATCATCAGCGCGGCCCGATAAGCAGTCGCGTTGGCAAGCCGTATTCGGGACAAGGGAAGGCCGATCATCGCTCACTCCTTTCCGATGCGGAAAGAACCGCAACGATAACGATGGCCTCACCATCAAAATCGTGGTCACGGGCGCAAGTACGTTACTGTTAATTCGAAACAGAAATGCCGCGCTACCTGAGAGCGACGCCGGCCTTTACGAGCCCTGCCTGGAGCGAATTGATGAGCTCGGGCGCATAATGTTGCTCGGAAAGATCGCCGCGGAATTTGGCATCGAAATCCGGTCGATCTTTTCGCAAGGTCGCAAGGACTGCAGCGGCCTCGGCTATTTCGCCGCGTTGGCCGAGTGTGGCCGCGAGCAGGATGCCGGCGATATCGTTGTCGCTATCGTTCAGCTGGCGAGCCCGGATAGCGGATTCATCATATTGTCCAGTGCGATAAGCATCGAGTGCAAGCGTCAGCGCCGCGTCGGCTTGCGGAAACGTATCTGTCAGCCCGGACTTGATTGCCAGTCCGACGCCATCGTCCCAACGTCCCGAGAGGAATAACAGCAGGCCGAGCTTGGCGACGATAGCGCTGTTTGCCGGATTGAACGACATCGCACGATAACCCGATGTGATTGCGGCATCGATCTTTCCGCTATCGAACAACACCATGCTCTGGACCATCTTCGCGCAAGCGGAGTATGGCGCCAGCGCAACCGCCTTGTTAGCCAACTCGAGAGCTTGTGCCGACGTATCCTTGGAAAGCAGCATCGCCTGAGCCGCGATGATCTCAGCGTCGTTGGGCGCAACCGATGTCAGCTAGCGCGTCCACAAAGGCAAATACCGTCAGCAAATACATCGGCCGGGCCTTTCTCTTGGCTAGCGCCGCGGTCGCGACCACCGTACTGTTTTCTCAGTTTGCTGCCCCGCAGTCGGCCCAGGCTCAGGAAGCAGCCAAGCCAAACATCCTCGTCATCTTCGGCGACGACATAGGCCAGACGAATATCAGCGCCTATTCGAACGGTGTGTTGGGCTACAAGACGCCGAACATCGACAGCATCGCCAAGCAGGGAATGATGTTCACCGACTATTACGCCGAGAACAGCTGCACGGCGGGGCGGTCGACGTTCATTACCGGCCAGGTGTGCCTGCGCACAGGTTTGTGCAAGGTCGGCGCGCCGGGCGCGCCAGTCGGCCTGCAGGCAGGCGACATGACAATCGCCCAGGCGCTGAAGCCTCTCGGCTATGCCACCGGGCAGTTCGGCAAGAACCACCTTGGCGACAAGGATGAATATTTGCCGACGAACCACGGCTTCGATGAATTCTTCGGCAACCTCTATCACCTGAATACCGAGGAAGAGCCTGAAGCTCCCTATTGGCCGAAGGACGATCCGGAGTTCCTCAAGGCCTATAATCCGCGTGGCGTGATCAAGGCGTCGGCTGACGGAAAGATCGAGGACACCGGCCCGCTGACGAAGAAGCGGATGGAGACCATCGACGACGAGACGACGGCGGCCGCCATCGATTTCATGGGTCGTCAGGTCAAGCAGAAGAAGCCCTTCTTCACCTGGATGAACACGACCCGCATGCATCTGTTCACCCACGTGCGGGCATCGATGGCGGGCCAGAGCGGCATGCCCGGCAACGAATATGCCGACGGCATGGTCGAGCATGACGGAGACGTCGGCAAGCTTCTGAAGGCGCTCGACGAGCTCGGCGTGACGGAAAACACGATCGTGGTCTACACCACGGATAACGGACCGAACCAGTTCTCCTGGCCGGATGCGGCAACGACTCCGTTCCGGAGTGAGAAGGACACCAACTGGGAAGGCGCGTTCCGCGTGCCTGCAATGATCCGCTGGCCGGGTCATGTACAGCCGGGACAGGTTGTCAACGGCATCGTCTCCGGGCTCGACTGGTTCCCGACCCTTCTCGCTGCCGCCGGTGACCCCGGTGTAAAGGACCGTCTTCTCAACGGATGGCAGCCTACTGGAAGCAGCACGACGTTCAAGGATCACCTCGACGGCTACAACCAGCTCGACTACCTGACAGGCAAGTCGAACAAGAGCGCGAGACACGATTTCTACTACTTCGACGACGACGGAGGGCTGGTCGCCACCCGCTACGACGACTGGAAAGTCGTGTTCAAAGAACAACCGGCAGAGGGCGGCTTCGCAGTCTGGCAGACTCCTTTCATCACATGGCGTCTTCCCAAGCTGTTCAACCTGCGCATGGACCCTTACGAGCGGGCAGACAAGGTCTCTGACCAATATGCCGACTGGCTCGTGCGCAACGACTATCTGCTGGTCAAGGGCCAGCTGCAGGGAGCGGCGTTCCTCGAAACCTTCGTCAAGTATCCGCCAAGCCAGCGTGTCGCCAGCTTCAACATCGAAGGCGTCCGTGCGGAAGTCGACAAGGCGATCGACAAGTCCTTCAAGGATCGCGGCATCGAGAAATAGAGGTGAGCGTCCCTCTGTGATGGACGTCCATTGAAAAAATTGAAGGACGCACCGCCAGTCGGTGCGTCCCGACCTTCGTAAGCGCCGACCGGGGTTCCGCATGACCGCACGCGACGACATTCTCAAGCTTGGCAGCAAGATCGGCCAATCGATCATCGGGCAGGATGCGATGGTCGAGCGCCTGCTGCTGGGCCTACTCGCAAACGGGCATCTGCTTGTCGAAGGCCTGCCCGGCCTTGCCAAGACGCGTGCGATCAAGAGCTTGGCCAAGAATCTTGATGCAGAGCTTTCGCGTGTACAATTTACCCCCGACCTTCTTCCGGCCGACATCACCGGGTCCGAAATCTATTTCAGTGAAGGCGGCAAGGGTTCGTTCAAGTTTCAACAAGGGCCGATCTTTGCAAGCCTCATCCTTGCGGACGAAGTGAACCGTGCGCCGGCCAAGGTGCAATCGGCGCTGCTCGAAGCGATGGAGGAGCGACAGGTCACCGTAGGTGGCAAGAGCTATCCCCTTCCCGAGCTTTTCATGGTCATGGCGACGCAAAACCCGATCGAGCAGGAAGGTACCTACCCTCTTCCCGAGGCGCAGCTCGACCGTTTCCTGATGCACGTCAATGTCGGCTATCCAGACGAAGCGTCGGAAGAGGCGATCATGCGGCTCGTGCGAAGCGAGGAGAGTGCGGCGAAATCTGCCAGCGCAGCTCCAAACGAAAAGCTCAGCCCCAAGTCCGTGTTCGATGCGCGCCGAGAGATCGGCAGCGTCAATGTTTCGGAACCGATCGAGAAATACATCGTGGCGCTGGTGTTCGCGACGCGCTTTCCGTCCAAACTCGACAAGGATTTGGCGAAGTGGCTGCAGGTGGGCGTCAGCCCCCGCGGCGGCATCGGCCTCGACAAGGTTTCGCGTTCCTACGCCTGGCTCAAGGGCCGAGACTATGTCACGCCCGACGATGTCAAGGCGATCGTCAACGACGTCTTCCGCCACCGGCTGATCCTCTCCTACGAAGCGCACGCAGCCGGGATCACCCCGGATCGTGTCATCGATCGCATCGTCGAACTGGTGGCCGTCGCATAGGAGTGGCAGATGAGCGAGGCGGCCGAAGGCGTCTATGTGTCCGTCGAGCAGCTTGTCTCTCTCGAAGCGCGGGCGCGCGACCTGTCGTTCCTGCAGAAGGGGGCCGTCCAGCAGCAGCTTGCAGGCCGAATGCAATCCGGCATGCGCGGTCGCGGGTTGAGCTTCGAGGAACTGCGAGAATATCTCCCCGGCGACGATGTCCGCACGATAGACTGGCGGGTGACCGCGCGGACGAACAAGCCGGTGGTCAGGGTCTACAACGAAGAGAAGGAACGCCCGGCCCTGATTGTCGTCGACCAGCGCATCAACATGTTCTTCGGCAGCCGGCGACAGATGAAATCGGTGACGGCTGCGGAAGCGGCGGCACTCTGCGGCTGGCGGGTGCTCGGCTCCGGCGACCGCGTCGGGGGCGTTGTCTTCAACGACACCGACATCGACGAAGCCCGGCCGCATCGTAGCCGTGAAGCGGTGATCGGGCTCGCAACCCGGATCGCGCGGCAGAACCAGAACCTTACCGCGGCATCAATGGACACGCCCCGAGAGGAGCAACTCGACAAGGCCTTGGCTATGGTGGCCGACGTCGCTCACCACGATCATCTTGTTATCGTCATCAGCGATTTCGATGGTCATACAGCTACCACCCGCGACATTCTTCTGCGGCTATCAGCCAGAAACGATGTGATATGCATCCTCGTCTACGATCCGTTTCTGCTCGATCTACCATTGAGCGGAAATCTTGTCGTCAGCGGCGGATCGCTGCAGGCAGAGCTGGCCTTTAGGCATTCCAGCACGCGCGAGGCCATCGGTGATTTTGCGCGTCAGCGCGGACGCGAGCTGGCGGCGTGGCAGAAAGAACTCGGCCTGCCGATGCTGCCAGTGTCCGCGGCGGAAGAGACCGCACCACAGCTGCGCCGGCTCCTCGATCAGTCCGCCTGGCGGCAGAGGAGGCGCTAGTTGGCTCAAATGGCAAGCGCATCGGATCAACTCGCCGAAACCGCTATTCGCTCGCTCCGGGACATTGTGCCGCCGCCACCGATATCCTGGTTTCCGCAGACATGGGGCTGGTTGGTTGTGGCACTGATGCTTGCGGCGGCCGCCCTTTTCCTATTCCTTCGATGGTTTCGCGACTATCGGGCCAACCGTTACCGCCGTGAAGCGCTTGCCGAACTTGAGGCATTGGAAGGTGAGATTCGCGATTTGGCCACGCGCCGCCACGCGCTTCAGTCCCTGGCCGTTCTTTTGAAACGCGTAGCACTTGCCGCTTGGCCACGCGCGGATGTCGCCTCCCTCTCGGGCGGCGCCTGGGTTCAGTTCCTGCACAGCCGCGAGGACGGCGGCGTCGGCGAAGCGCTCGCGACTATCCTCGACGATCTCGAATATCACGGCGACGCCGACACGAACATCTTGCCCCAGAACCTGGCAGGCGATGTCGTTGTCGCGGCTCGCAAATGGATCGAGGGCCATCATGTATCAACTTGAATATCCCTGGCTTCTCGTTCTTCTGCCTCTGCCGCTGCTGATCTGGTGGCTGCTGCCGCCGCACCGGGAAACATCGGCGTCGGTTCGCCTGCCATTTTTCAGCCAGATCGCCGCTGCCGCCGGGATCACGCCGAGCATGGGTTCTGCCATCGCGCGGAGGACCTGGCTGCAGATCCTGGCCGAAAGCCTCGCCTGGCTGCTGATCGTCGCGGCACTGGCCCGCCCGCAGTTCATCGAACCGCCGCTGCAGAAAGTCGAGCCTCAGCGCGATTTGATGCTGGCGCTGGACCTGTCGCAATCGATGGAAACAAAAGATTTTCACGCGCCGAACGGCGACCTGACAAGCCGCGTCAGCGCCGTGCGCAAAGTCGCGTCCGACTTCGTTGCTCGCCGGACGACCGATCGGGTAGGCCTCATCGCCTTTGGCGACGCGCCTTATCCACTTGTGCCCTTCACCATGGACCACGCGCTCGTCCAGTCGATGATCGAAGAGGCTCTTCCCGGCATCGCCGGCCCCAGAACATCCCTTGGAGACGCCATCGGCCTCGCGATCAAGATGTTCGAGAAAAGCAGCGTTCCCGAAAAACTGCTGATCGTGCTGACCGATGGCACCGACACCGCAAGCAAAATGCCACCTGCGAAGGCAGCCGATATCGCCCACCGGAACAACATTGTAGTCGACACCGTGGCCATCGGCGACCCGAACGCCACGGGCGAGGATAAACTTGACATCGACACTCTTCAGAAAATCGCGGAGAAGACCGGTGGCCGGTATTTCTTCGGCCAGAACCAGGGCGAGCTCGAGGCGATCTATGCCACCCTCGATCGGATTACGCCTGTGGATCAAAATGTTCGAAGGTGGCAGCCGCGCATTGAATTGTTTCACTATCCGATGGGCGGGGCGGTTGCGATCCTGCTTGGCTATCATTTGCTCGGAGGGCTTGGAAGAGCAGCCCGGAAGCAGGTCGCGCCATGATCGGAGATTTTCATTTTCTCAGACCATGGTGGCTGGCGTCTCTGCTGCCTGTTATCGGCTTCATCTGGCTCGCGGCGCGATCCAACGACGTCCGCTCGCGCTGGAAGACCTTGATCGCCCCGCATCTGCTCACTCATCTGATCGTGGAGAGCACTGATAAGACGCGATTTCGGCCGTATCAGCTTATGGGATTGCTCATGTTTGTTGGGGCGATCGCCGCTGCTGGCCCCGACGTGGCAACGAGAATTGCCACCATTTGTCGAGAATACGGCTCCCCTTGCTATCGCCGTCGACCTGTCGGCCACGATGGACGCCATCGATATCACGCCGTCCCGGCTGGAGCGCGCCAAGCTCAAGATCAAAGACATTGTCGCGTCGAGGGACGGTGCCAGAACGGCGATCATCGCCTATGCCGGAACCGCCCATTCCGTCCTGCCGTTCACCGACGACACCGCCCTTATCCAGACTTACGTGGATGCCTTGTCGACGCGTATCATGCCGGTGCCGGGAAAGAACTCGACCGTTGCCTTGCGGCTCGCGGAGGCCGCCTTGGCAGGCGAAGATACATCCGGGACCATCCTCTTCATGACCGATGGGATCGAGGAAAGCGCATTCCCCGCATTCGGCAGCAAGACCAAAGACAGCATCGTTGTCCTTGGCATCGGCACTGCGGAAGGCGGTCCGGTCAAATTGGCGAATGGCGGCTTCCTGAACCAATCCAACGGCGCACGAACATTCGCCCGCCTCGACGTCGAGGCATTTAAGAAGCTCCACTCCGACACCGGGGCCGATGTGGCGACGATCACGGCCGATGACAAGGACGTCCGCTGGGTGACGCAGCACATACGCTTCCATTTCGACCAGAAACGTGCCGACAGCGGCGACCGCTGGCGCGATTTGGGCTGGTGGCTGTCGATACCGATCGCGGCTCTGTTCGCCATGTCCTTCCGGCGCGGCTGGGTCGTCCGTCTCGGCTGCCTGTTCTTGTCCGTCCAATTGTTGATGGGAGCGGACCGCCTGCAGGCTGCGGAGTGGCACTTCGCCGATGCCTGGCTAACCCCCGACCAGCAAGGACAGCTTGCCTTCGATCGCGGCGACTACCTCAGTGCTGCTGCCTATTTCCGCGATCCGCTCTGGCGCGGGACGGCACTTTATCGAGCCGGAAAATTTGATGAGGCAATCGATGCCTTCGCGGCTCAGAACAGCGCTGAAAGCTATTACGGACAGGGCAATTCATTTCTGCGTCTGCTGAAGTTCGAAGAAGCGGTTGCCGCCTACAAGCAAGCGCTCTCAATACGCAAGGATTGGCCCGACGCTCAGTTCAACCTGGCCATCGCCGAAAAGCTCCTGGCTGCGAAAAAACAGAACGAGGACGAGAAGCAGCAGGATCCGAACCAAGCGCCGGACAAAGTCGAGTTCGACGAGAAGGGCAAAAAGGGCAAGGAAGATCAGATGAACATTGCGGAGCAAACCTCCGAGATGTGGATGAAGAACATACAGGTTAGTCCCGCAGACCTGATGGCGCGAAAGTTTGCCATAGAAGCGAAAGGTGGCAAGCAATGAGATTGCTATCGATTGTCCTTTCGATTTTCGGCTTTCTGTTCGCGACGTCGGCTGGCAACGCTGCCGCGCAGCCCTTCGCCCGGGCGACGGTGACGACGGTGGGCCCGATTATTCCAGGCCAGCAGATCAACCTCGCCGTCGATGTCTTCGCACCGAATTTCTTTACGTCGCCACCGCAACTTCCACTCTTCGACATTCCGAACGCAGTCGTGACCTTGCCCGAGCAGCGGGGGCAGAACATGGTGGAGACGATTGACGGCGTGCAGTATTCCGGCATTCGCCATGTCTATGCGATCGTTCCGCAGGCGGAGGGAAATTTCAGCCTGCCCCCGGCTGCCATCACGTTCAGCTATGCCGATGAGAATGCAGCACCCGTCAGAGCCTCCGTGACGCTTCCGGCCACGACGTTTTCAGTCTCGGGCCTTCCAGGGGGGCGCCAGACATCTCCAACATTCGCCGCGGAGAACCTCACGATCTCGCAATCACTCGACCGTGACCCTGCAACGTTGAAGGTTGGCGAAACCATCGTCCGGAGGGTTACGATTTTCGCGCAGAATACCCAGGCGATGATGATCCCCGCCCTGTCCTTCGTTGCACCTGTCGGCGCCAGTATTTACCAGCAGACGCCCGCTATCGCCGATGGAGTCAAGGACACAGACGGCCAGAGCGGAAGCAGCCGAACCTCGAGCGTAACCTACGTCGTCAACACGACCGGCACTTTGGAGATTCCAGCCGTTTCGCTTGAGTGGTTCGATACGAAGACGCATGCCATGCAGACGTCTTCAACTCCGGCGGTGACCGTGACTGTAGCTGCAGCGCCCGCGCCATCGGACGCGATCGCGCCGACGCTGGAGGATGGCACACCGAAATCAGCGGCGATTGCCAATAAGCGCAATCTGGTTATCGCGGGGCTGCTCGCTGCCGTGTTGCTCGGATCTGTCGTAGTGCTTCGCTTGCTGCTGCCAAGACTTCGAAATCAAATGGAGCGCATCCTGGATGCCAGACGCCAAACCGAGAGCAGCTATTTCAATGCGCTTCTGGCAACTCTCAAGCACGACGATCCTGCCGCGACCTATCGAGCACTAGATTCCTGGTCGAGAAAGGCCGGTTTCAGAATTTTGACGGATTGGCGCGCTACGATTGTCGACGCGGAACTTGAAACACAAGTGGACGCGCTGGAGCGCAAGCTCTTCGACAGACCGAAAACTACGGATGAGGCAGTCGACGTCTCAAAGCTGAAAGGCAGCCTCAAACGCAGCCGACGCTTGGCGAGACGGTCGCGACAGGTTGTCCGCAGCCGAGCCGGAATGCTTCCGGACCTCAACCCGTGAACGTGAGCGGCGCGGCGCGATTCCGCCCATTTCGAGGCTTGGCGATCGTCTCTGACGTGACCGGCACTTTGTTCGGCATTGCCGGTCCCGCCAGTGATGCTATTCTGCAAGTGAAGACGAGAAAGGTGCAAGCGCGATGGAAGTTGCTTTTCAACCGGGAAAAGAGGCCGGTCACGAAGAGACGGCAACGCTGAAGGCCGGATCCGTTGTCGACGATATGGTATGGATTCCGGGTCGCACGTATCAGATGGGCTCGGACCGAGCCTATCCCGAGGAAGCGCCGGCTCATCCCGTCGCAGTCGATGGCTTCTGGATCGATGCGGCGCCCGTCACAAATCGCCAGTTCGCCGCCTTTGTTAAAGCAACCGGCCACGTCACAGTCGCTGAAAAGGCACCAGATCCAAAGGATTATCCGGGCGCGCTTCCAAACATGTTGAGAGCCGGATCGCTGGTCTTCAGCCCGCCGAAAGGCCCAGTCAATAGCCCCGACATTAGCCAGTGGTGGTCGTTCAAGTTTGGCGCGAACTGGCGTCATCCGTATGGCGGACGGAGCGATATCCGCGGCAAGCTCGACCATCCCGTTGTCCATGTCGCCTATGCCGATGCGAAGGCCTATGCGGAGTGGGTCGGCAAGGACCTGCCGACCGAAGCGGAGTGGGAACTGGCTGCGCGCGGCGGCCTTGAGGGCGTCGAATTCGCCTGGGGCGACGAACTCTCACCTGATGGCAAGCTGATGGCCAACACATGGCAGGGAACGTTTCCCACGCACAGCACCAAGCCGCCGGGTCTCGACAGAACCACGCCTATCCGCAGCTTTCCGCCAAACGGCTACGGCATCTACGACATGATCGGCAATGTCTGGGAATGGACATCCGACTTCTGGTCGACGCGACATCCGGAGCCCGCGGCAAAGTCATGCTGCATCCCGCAAAATCCGCGCGGCGGCGATCTCGAAGCAAGCTTTGACCCACGCCAGCCGCAGATTCGGATTGCCCGGCGTGTTCTCAAGGGCGGGTCGCATCTCTGTGCGCCCAATTATTGCCGTCGCTATCGGCCCGCCGCACGCCATGCCGAGCCGGAGGACACATCGACCAGCCATGTTGGCTTCCGCTGCGTCAAGCGGGCTTGAAGTCCGCAAGCGCCGCTTTCCAACCCCGCTCCGCGCTGAGATGCGTGACATGGCGGTTTCGATCAGGCCAAAATCTTGGGCGCTGATCTGACAAAGACCGAAGCGAAGCTGGTAGCCCCAGTTCGACTTGTTCGCGGTGAATTCAAGCATATCAAGCAGCGGCCGAATGGCTGCTTCCTTGTCGTTGTGCCAGTCGACGTCGCGGCGATAGGCCCGGAAACCGTTCTCCATCTCGACAATGTAGAGCTCGCCCTGAGCCACATATCCCAGCGCCGTGAATGCCTGCAGCCGGTCGTTGACACCCATGGTGGTCGACGGTGAATAGTAGACTATTCCGCTTCCCGGCTTCACCCGCTTGAGCGGCCCGACTTTTCCATGGCAGATCTGCATGAAGCCTTCTTTACGGCCGCGCCGGACGTGCTCGGCGGACGCGACTGCGATCCAATGTTCGGTCATGGCCACTCTCCTATTCCTGCTCGGGAGCGAAAACGCGCAGGCGATGGCCATCGGGATCCAGCGCCACGAATGTCCGGCCAAAATCCATTGTCGTCGGTTCCTGCAGGATCGAAAGGCCACGTGCCTTCCAGCTGCTGTGAGTGTCGTCGACGTCAGCCGCGGTTTCGACCGTAAACGCGACCTCACCTCCTCCACCGGCAGCGGTGGCGGCCGGCTCCACGGTGTGGCGCGACCACAGGCCGAGCATCAGGCCAGAATCAAGGGCAAAGAGAGCAAATGTCGGTGACGTCTCGACAGGCTCCCGCTCCAGCAGTGCGCCGTAAAACGTGGCGCTTGCGCTGGGACTGTCGACATAAAGAAGCATGAAATTCTGGCTGAACATGACTTGTCTCCCCATTGAACACTGAAGCAACAATAGACGAACATGCTGTCAATTTATGGCAGTAGCGATCAAGCGATTTCACTGCAGGGCGAAGCTCGGGAGAAGAGAAGCACCAAAATGGTCAGCCGTCAAAAGCGAGAGAATTCGCGGTTTGGGTCAATGTCGGCGCTCATGGCCGCGCGATACAGTCATCGCAGATGCCGCAGGTCATCGTGTCCATCTGGTCGATATCCACAGGCTGCTGACAGCACAGGCATCTGACGGCTCCATTGCGCGCATTTCTGCGCACGGGCGGCAGTATCTCGATATCCTGCGCGCCGTGCAGCTTGTTCTGTTCCGTTATTGCGGTCTTCTGTGTTCGCATCAGCCAGAGATGGGAATGAACATGCGGGAATGCTAGATGCTTGGTACGATCCCTGGCCTCAGAGGCAATTCGCTTGAGCATTCCCTCTACGGAGAACGCGACAAAGGGGCGGCACTGCTCTATCGTTACGATTTATCTGCCAAGGCAACGCCTCGATGGAGCGGGACAAATGACCACCGAAAGAAAAGTTGCAAAAGGTTCCGAAGCCCCAAAACAAGCCGTTCCCGACCAGTCGAAAAAGGACTGGCGAGAGCAGGACGACTATCTGGAAGAGGCGTTGGAAGAGACTTTCCCCGGAAGCGACCCCATCGCTCCTGGCCACGTCAAGAAGCCCGGCTAGCACGCCACTCTCGGTGTTCGCCGCGATTCAGGTGGCATCCAGTGCGATCGTCAAATCGGCGACGAGATCGTCCGGATGTTCTATGCCGATCGACAGCCGAATCGTCGTGTCGAGCACGCCGATGCGCCGGCGCAATTCCTCGGGGACGCCGGAATGGGTCATGGTCGCCGGATGGCTTGCAAGCGATTCCGTGCCGCCAAGACTGACGGCCAACTTGAATATCTGGAGCGCGTTGAGGAACTTGAAGGAGGCAGGCTGGCCGCCGCGGATATCGAACGAAAAGGTTGAGCCGGCACCGGTGCATTGCCTGGCGAAGGTTCTCCCCACCGGGGATTCCGGATCGTGATAAGGCAGGTAGTGCATGCCCTGCACTTTCGGATGATCGCGCAGAAAATCGGCCACGATCCGGGCGTTGTTGTTTGCCCTCTCCATTCGAATGCTCAGCGTTTCGAGTGACCTACCGAGCATCCAGCAGGAAAACGGATCGAGCTGGGTGCCGATTGCGCCGCGTAGCGCCTTTATCTGCTTCATGACTGCCTTCGACCCAAGCGCCGCCCCGGCGATGAGGTCCGAATGTCCCCCGACATATTTCGTCAGCGAATAGAGAGAAATATCGGCGCCGTGCTCTATCGGCCGCTGAAAGACGGGGCCGAGAAGCGTGTTGTCGCATGCAATGATGGGAACATGGTTCTGCTGTTTTCCGATCGCGTCGGCGATCCGGCGGATCATCGCCACGTCGACCAGGCTGTTGGTCGGATTGGCGGGCGTTTCGATGAGGATCATCGAAACGCGACCCTTCGCCATCGCCTCGTCGGCCGCTGCCTTAACGGACGCCTCGCTGACACCGTCGGAAAAGCCAACTGCGGCGACACCCATGTTGAGGAAGGTCTTCGCCAGCAGCGTTTCCGTGCCACCGTAGAGAGGCTGCGAATGCAGGATGGCATCACCGGGACGGACGAAAGCGAGCAGGGTCGTCGCGATTGCCGACATACCCGAGGAAAACACCACGCCGCTCTCGGTACCCTCGTATACCGCGAGCCTATCCTCGACGATCTCGCTGTTCGGATGGTTGAACCTCGAATAGACGAGCCCGGCGCCGGTTCCCGCAGGCGGTTCTCGCCTGCCGGAAACAAAATCGAAAAAGTCACGCCCCTCTTCCGCCGATTTGAAGACAAAGGTCGATGTCAGGAACACCGGCGGCTTCACGGCCCCTTCCGACAATTCCGGATCGTAGCCGTAGTTCAGCATCTGCGTTTCGGGGTGAAGCTTGTGATTGCCGATATGCGTCTTCGATGGATGGGGAGCGGTCATGGTCAATCCTCCTATGCCAATAGCGAATAGAAATTCGTCTTCGCTCCCAGAAAGAACAGCTCTCGAGGTCACCTCGCGTCGGTTGTTCGCCCGGAGGCGGCACCGACATCGGAGTAAACGGCTGTTGCTTCCCGGTTTCAGATTCCCGGATCAATCTCCGGAGGTTTTGGGCCTCTCTCTTCCCGAGCACTTATTCCGAACAACGGCGTAACATTCGATGTACCGCGTGACGCGTTGCGTTCAGACTTGCGGCGGCGATCCGAAAAATCAGCGGCCAAAGCGACGCCCTCCTCGAACGTGTCGCGCGGCTCATAGTATGGAGGGCGCTCCGGTTGCTCGATCCCGTATTCCAGGCAGATTCTGTCGATAAGATCCATGGCCCGCAAGCCAAGTCGCGAAAAGTCCGCCTGCCGGTGGAGAAAGAAGTCATCGAACTCGGGTGGGCTGACATCGAGCGACTCCAGCCCGTCGATGATGTTGCGAAGGCGGTTCGGCATCCAAAGGATGTCTTCCATCAGTTCGGGCGTCAGACAACTCCAGTCGACATCCCTGGGCAGAATGAGCTTCGGGTTATCGGTATGAAGGACGAAGTCGCCCGGATCGCCTGGGTTAAACTCGGGAGCATCGATCGCCGCGCTATGGCAGCCGCCAACCAGATCGTCCAGTGCGAGAACCACGCGCATCGCCAAGGCCCGCGCATTCTGCTTCCGTACCGAACCCCTGGAACGTGCAGACGCGCTCCAGGCTGTTAATCTCGGAAGAAGCTGTCCAACCGCTATACCGACAGCACCTATCAATGCGCCGATGACAATGGTGCCCTGCGTAGTCTCAAAGAACTGCCACAAATCAAACCTCATTCGTATCGCGTCACCACACTACAACGAAGGGCGATTCGTTGGTGTAATGAATTTCGTTTCGATCGTGCCCTGCACCGAAAAAACCAGAAACGCAGTCTCCTGGCCGATCCTGTCGCCATCCATCAAACGGACCAGATCATCGACACCGGCGACCGGCTTTCCGTCGATCGCAAGAATTACATCGCCTTCCTGCAGCCCGCCGCGATCGGCCGGACTGTCCGGTTCCAATCGACGCAACCTTACGGACGTTGTCTGCGTAACGCCAGCATGCAGAGCAACCCGGCGGTGTAGGTCGATGGTATCCACTGCAACGCCTATATAGGCATGACGCACGCGACCGAACCGCAATATCTCGGCGATGACGTAGTTAGCCGTGTTGGAGGCCACCGCGAACGCTATGCTTTGTGCTCCCTGGATGACGGCCGTGTTGACACCGACGATCTCGCCGTTCGATGAGACCAACGGACCGCCGGAGTTGCCAGGGTTGAGTGCCGCGTCCGTCTGGATGACGTCGTCGATCAAGCGACCGTTCGCGGCACGCATGGAGCGTCCGAGCGCGGAAATTATTCCGGCGGTGACCGTCCATTCGAACCCAAGCGGATTGCCGATGGCGATGGCGATGTGTCCGCGTTTCAGCCGCTTCGAGTCGCCAAGGCGAGCCCAGGCGCCGACGCTATTGTTCGCCCTGATAAGGGCGATGTCGGTATCCGGGTCACGACCGAGCACTCGCCCTTCCGTTACGAAGCCATCCGGCGTCTTGATGCGAACGGTCTTTGCGTCGTCCACAACGTGGTTGTTGGTGACGATCAAGCCGTCGGGGGAAACGGCAAAGCCCGAGCCATGGCCGCCTTGGCCGCCAACTCTTTCGATCCGGCTGACGGCCGGTCCAACGAGGTCCACCGCGCGGGAAAGTGAATCCGAGTAAGCGTCAAGCAGTTCCCCGTCGGTAGCCGGCAGGATCTCCTTGTCCATAAATCCCATGTTGATCTCCTTCGACAGCGTCAGAGCGCCATCGCAAAATGCAGCCGTGAAAAGCTTCGTCAGGACGAAGGCGGAGGTTCAGTTGCGGCCACAGAACTTAACTATCAAATGGAAATGCCGGGATATCTATTCAAGCCACCAGCCTCGGCTTTCATGCCTCGCAGCCACCGCCGGCGCGCATGGCTGCCTCGCATTTTCATTAATCACCAAGTGCCGGCATCACGGCTGTCGCCAACTCGTCCAGTATTTCCCTTGCCGGACCTTCTCCCGCCTAGCGGTCTTCTCCAGAGCCATTCCTCAGCGCAAACACATCGACGGGAGCGCCCAGGCCGCGCAGGGGATAGGAGCCGAGACTGTCAAGTGCGACGTCGCTTCCGAGCATATCGACAAAGGCCTTCGAAAGGAGCACGGGCCGCTTGACCTCCTTTGTCAGCGTTTCCAACCTTGATGCTACGTTGACCGCGGGGCCGATCACCGTGAAGTCCAACCGTTTGCGCGAGCCGATGTTTCCGTACATGACATCGCCAACGTTTACCCCTACGCCGTAACCGAGCATCGGGCGTGACTTCTCGATGTTATCCGCATTCAGCTTTGCCATGGCCGCCTGCCCTTCCTGGATGGCCAGCAGCAGATTGGCACAGGCATCGGGCTTGGCGAGTGGAAAGATCGCAAGCAGGCCGTCACCCATGAACTTCAGAATCTCGCCGCCGTGTCGTTCGATCGGTTCGGACAAGGCATCGAAGTATCCGTTCAGAAGCTCGATGACGTCGTCGCGAGGCCACAAGTCCGAAAGCGATGTGAAATCGCGAAGATCGCAGATCATGATCGCCGCACTCACCGTGGCGCCGCTGCCTCTTGTCGTGGCGCCCGCGAGAATCTGTTCGCTGGCATGCGGCCCGACATAGGTTTCGAGGAGCGTGCGCGCCAGAATGTTCTTCAGCCGGATTTCCGTGACCAGCGTCAGAGCTGGGAGCAGGTCCTTGAGCAAGCTGATATGCTCATCCTCGAAACCGCCTGGCTTGTCGGTCGCGAAAGTCACGATGTGCCGCTTGTCGAGCGTGAACTCCACTGGCCACGCCACGTAGTCGGTCAGGCCCTCGCGGCAAAGCTCCTCGTAGAAGGGGTATTTAGCGTCACCGGCCGCGATGCCTTCAAGGTTTTGCCGAACCTCGCTGGCCCCATTGAATATCTCGTTCACCGGGCTATTCAAGAATTGCGGAGTGGTCTCGACGCCGTAGGCGAAGGTGCTGATCTTCGCTTCCTCCATGCCCGCATGCCACAGAAGCCGAGCGCCCAGCCATTGAGGATGGTTGGTCCTGAAATGCAAGCTGGAGCGAGCGACTGGAAAGCCGTCGGCTACCAAGCGTTGGCACATTTCAACAAGTATGTTGTCGATATATCGCTGATTGCGCGTCTCGTTTACAAGCCAGTCGAGTATCCGTCTTCTTCGCGTCGGCCAGATGCCATCTCCTGCAACGTCTGGAGGATGGGATGAAGCGAGGAAAGATGACATTGCGTAACTCCGGCGTGGCCGCACCAGCCAAGCGATCAGACGGCGGCGCGATTTCACCGATATATGGTGAAGCGGCTGCGGAGTTAAAGGCGCCGCTGATGCATTGGGCAGCGTGAGCGGAATTTCCCGCACGATGTGCAGAAACATGTGCTTGTTTCCACACACATAATCAGGCTGTAGTCATGGGTGCGCGATGCCGACACTGGCAGAGCGATCAGAGGCGTCGGGAGTGCAGGCCGTGAATGTAATCATATTCGGTGCCACCGGCATGGTCGGCCAGGGTGTCTTGCGGGAATGCTTCAGGGCCACGGATGTCGACCTCGTGGTCAGCATCGTTCGCAAGGCGACCAGCGTCCGAAATCCGAAACTGCGGGAAATCGTCAAAGCCGATCTCTTTGACTACGGAGGCATCGAGATGGAACTGACGGGTCTTGATGCCTGTTTCTTTTGCCTGGGCGTGTCTTCGTCAGGGATGACTGAAGACAGCTATACACCCGTGACATATGATCTGACGCTTGCCGCTGCTGAGACTCTCTCGCGACTAAATCCCGCCATGACGTTCGTCTTCGTTTCCGGCGCGGGTGCCGATGCCAGCGAGAAAAGCGGAACGATGTGGGCCAGGGTGAAGGGCAAGACCGAGAACGCGCTTCGGCGGCTGCCATTCAAGGCGCTCTTCGTTTTCCGGCCGGGGGTGATTCAACCTCTCCACGGCATCCAGTCGCAAACCAGTGCCTATCGGATTTTTTATGGTCTGACAAAACCGTTGCTGCCGGTGTTTCGCAGGCTTTTCCCCAATTTCGTGCTGACCACAGAGGTCATCGGGCAAGCGATGCTGTCGGCAGCACGTTCCGGGCGGGGTCGTCATGTCCTGGGTGCGGCCGATATCAACGCTCTCGCCTCGGGACAATGGAAGCCGCGGGACTAACGCCCCGACTATCCCGCCGCCGCGCGCTCGACGAAACGGAAGACCCTCAAGACGCTTGCGCGGGTCAATCCCAGCTCTTCAGCGATATGGTCGGCCGACATGCCGGCAGCCTCCAACCGCAACACGTCCTCCGCCTTGCGTGTCCATATGTCCACGGATGCCAGCTGCTTCGGGAAGACATCGCTCAAAGCGGCGTTGTCTGCGATCAGGCTTCGGGCACATTCGACACTGACAGAAGTCATGACATGCTCCATTGGCATTATTCAGGGATCACAATCAATGATGTCAGGGGCACGGCAAGTAAATTCCGATTTAAGAGGTATGAGAGGCAAGCCCTTGTTGGTAGAGCATCTCGGATATGTGCTTCCTCGTATCGATAGTGGCATCGTCACCCAGATCGTCCATCCCCGTTGTTAAACGCTGTCATTGGTGAATACGAACCCTTGACTATCCCCAATCCGCTGGCACTGTTGTTAGCCACCGCATCAACTAAAGAGCTGACATGACCCCTGCCCGCTTCTCCGAGTGCCTTCTGCACATACGCTGGACGCCGATCAATCTGGCGAGCGCCCTGCAGTGCGATTTGTCCTGGGTGGAGGCACTTGAGGTCGGCGCGGTTGCGGTTCCCGACGGCTTGGCCGCTTGGCTTGAGACATTGGCCCAATGTCATGAGGCGAACAGCACTCCCACGGCCTATCGCGGCCGCGGACACGACTGACCGTCGGATCGTATCCTTCAGGCCCGCTCTTCCCTCATCGCAGGGCGCACTATAGCATTCCCTTTTTGGCCAATATTAATACGGTGGAACTCGGCAATTTCCTTTCGCCTTGACGATCGTTGCTTTGGACTTTGGCACGAAAGAGGTTCTACAGCGCCACATGACACGTGCTCAGCAAATTGGCGTCATTCTCGGCCTGGCGATCGTTGCGGTGCTATCGGTATTGCGGGCAAGCGATCCTCCGCTATTGAGCATTGTCCGCGACCTGACGTTCGATCAATATCAACGCTTGGCCCCTCGTGCTTTCGAGAAGTTGCCAGTTCTCGTCATCGACATAGATGAAGCCTCACTGCGTGAATTCGGCCAATGGCCATGGCCCAGGAATCGAATTGCCGAGCTCGTCGACAGGCTCTCCGAAATGGGAGCGTCGGCCATCGCATTCGATGTTCTTTTCGCCGAGCCCGATCGCCTGTCCCCGCGAAATGCAGTTCGCGACGTCACGGGCATTGACCCGCTTGTTCTTGACCAATTGCCAGACAATGACGAGATTCTTGCCCGGTCCATATCTCAAAAGCCTGTTGTCCTGGGCTTCGGCCTGTCAAATCAAGGACAGTATCTGCCGCCGGTGAAGGCTGGTTTCGCTTTCACCGGCGAAAGCCCCCTCGGCGCGCCGCCGTCGATAAAGGCTGCGACGCCGTTGTTGCCGCAGCTTGAGGCGAATGCGGCCGGCATCGGCCATATCAGTCTCAATCCAGGCGCATCGTCGGCAGTGGTGCGCGCCGTTCCTCTTTTCCTGAGCGACGGTAAGCAGTTCTATCCCAGTCTGGCGCTGGAGGCGCTGCGTGTAGCGCAGGGCGCCTCGACCTACGTGCTGGCGGGCGCCCCGGATGCCCTGAACACCATGACTTTTACCAAGATAGGTGATTTCGTGGTCCCGGTGACCGCTTCAGGCGAACTCTGGCTCTATGTGAGCCGAGACACGCCTGAGAGATACATCTCCGCAAGCAAAGTCCTTGCAGCGGGAGGCGCGTCTGCGGAGGTCCGGGCGGCGATCGAGGGCAGCATCGTGTTCGTAGGAACGTCTGCGGCCGGTCTGCAAGACGTTCGCACCACGGCTCTCGGCGAAAATGTGCCAGGTGTTTCGGTCCATGCGCAAATCGTCGAACAGATTCTTTCCGGTCATTTCCTCTCCCGTCCGGATTGGGCAAATGGCGTCGAGATCTTGTCGATAGTGGTGCTGGGCAGCTTTCTCGTGATCCTGACGACCTTTGTCACTCCCGCAGTGGCTCTCGCTTGCGGGCTGCTGATCACACTATTCGCGCTTGCCGCTTCCTGGGCGGCTTTTCTTTATGCCGGGCTTCTTTTCGATCCACTTGCACCGATCGTTGCCGGATCGATCACCCACTTCGCCGCCACGGCTTTCCGCTTTCTGGTGACGGATCGGGAGCGACGCGACGTGCGGCGAGCCTTTGGCCATTATCTGTCGCCGTCGCTGCTCTATCGCATCGAGCACACGCGAAACGCCTTGCGCCTTGGCGGAGACGATCGCGAGTTGACGGTCATGTTTGTCGATGTGCGAAACTTCACCGAGATCAGCGAACAGATTACACCGACTGAAGTCGTCACGTTTCTAAATACGCTCCTGGATGCTCTCAGCCACCACGTCATCGCAAACGAGGGCACGCTCGACAAATTCATCGGCGATTCCATCATGGCGTTCTGGAACGCCCCGGTCGATGTCGCCGATCATGCGGGCAAGGCGGTGCACTCCGCATTGGCCATGCGCGAGACGCTTGCACGTCTCAACGCTAATGATGCATTTCACTTCGGAAGCGAGCGAAAGGTCGGCATCGGGATAGGTATCCACACCGGGCTTGCCTGCGTCGGAAACATGGGCGCGGAGACACGTTTCAATTATTCTGCCGTCGGCGACGCCGTCAACATTGCGGCCCGGATCGAATCCTCATGCAAGGAGGTGGGCTTCGACATTCTCATTTCAGAAAGCACTGCGAAGTTGCTGCCGGACCACGCCTTGCTGGACGCAGGAACGCTTAGCTTGAAGGGCAAGAAGACGCGCACAAAGCTTTTCGCCGTCGTTGGCGATCAGAAGGTCGCCCGCTCCGCCGAGTTCGTCGCAATGCACCTCCTTCATCAGCGGCTTGTCGATGCATTGAAGACGCGCTCGGCGACCGGCCGCAAGTTGGTCAGGTCCGCGAAACTCATGGCTGCAGGATTGACGGCGGGTCTGCCGGAATTCTATCGGCGTATTTCCCGAAGGTCCGATCATTTTCGCGATGAGGAAGCCGTCGAGAGCAGGATCTCTGCCGAATGAGAGTTGGCGAGAACTGCTAGTTGTGATGGTGGCCACCTCCGTGGTCGCCCGAATGGTGCCCTCCGTCATGGTCGCCTCTGCGAGAGTGGTCGTGATCGTCGCAACCAGGATCGGCCTGGCTCGGCGGATCGGCAGCAGCGGGCGGGCTCGCCTGCGGGGCGCTGGCCGGGGCCGGGCTGGGGCTGGGTGGGCTGCTCTGAGGGGCCGGCGCGCTGGGCGGGCTCGGGCTAGGCGGCGAACTGGCCCTGGCGGGGCTGGGGTCGGCTCCGGGAGGGCTGGTATTGTTTCTTGGAGAATTGATCGCCTGTGCGAAGCTGCAACCGGCGCCAATGCCTCCCAATCCTCCGGAAAGCTGCTGGCCGCCGGAAAGGAACGGCAAGGCTCGCTGATTGCCGAGCGTCTTGAGAATCCCCCGATTGACGGTCCCGGTGTCGACCACATCACCGTTGCGCTTGGCGATTACGAAATCGCAACGGTTCTTCAGCTCCGTGCAACCGCCGCCGCCGCAGAAGTTGACCTTTCCACTCAGCAGAACGACGGCGGTCGTTCCATTGCGGTTGATATTGACGTCGAACGCGGTTCCCCGAACCCCGATCGTTCCGGCGGGCGTCACGATCTGGTAGGCCGAGGAGCTCGAATTTCCACTAATCCAGCGGAATGCTCCTTGCGAGACCTTTATGGTCAGTTTCTTCACCGTCTTTGAATCGTCGAAGATGAACTTGTCGATGACAACGGTGGAACCCCATCCGACCGCCAGCTTGGTTCCGTCCCGGAACACGAATTGGCCCAATCCGTCCTTCGACGTTTTGATCGCTTCGTCACGGTGGACAGGGTCGTTGACCTCCAGCGGGCCACCTTCGCCCCTGACCTCGGTCTTGATGAGCACCGCCTGGCCCACCGGCTCCGAGGCAAGCGCAGGCCCCGCGCCGCACAGCGCGACGCATGACGCAATGATTCGAACCCGACGCCAGCGCAACATAATCAATCCCTAAATTAGGGAAATATTAACACGCTATGAGGACAGGTGTCCTATCATCCAATCTGGGTAGCATGAACTAACCCCGTCTAGCGCCGGCTTTCGCGCAAGCAAGCCGCGCGCTGCTCCTGCCAGAAAAAGCCGTGCGCTTCCGGGGTGCATCTCCGTCAGGCTTCCTCGGAGATTGGTGGTTCAAAGAACAGCTTCTCCATGATCGCTCCGATGGCGAATGCGATAGACAACACGGCAAGGATATTCCTGACCATTCCAGATCATGCATAGTCGCGTTTCAGATTGGTTATGGCGCCCGGTGGAATTTCGGCGCTTAGTAGATCGACGATGGTTACGCGTAAACCTTAACGCCTAACCTCATACTCAACACATCATTGAAACAACGTCCCGTTATGGCATTGATGCGCAAGAAACAGGTGCGAAAAATCAATGCCAAAGAGCATTCGAATTTCATTACGACATGTAAAACGGACTGCCCGGCGCAGGCCGCGCGCGCCGATTGTCAAACGAGGCACGCAACCGCGCGACAAGAAGTGACCGCGGAACGCCCGATATCGTGCCGACTTTGACGACGCCGCTTAAGCCCGACATCGTCGGTCGCCGGTTTGACTCTTGCCAACAAGGTACAGCGGGAGCAACGTAATGCGCCGGCACAGATCGTAAGGCGTTCTCAAATCGGTCATGCATCCGGCTTTCGCGAGGCCGGTTTCTATGGAATGTGGCGCCTGCGGTAATGCGATCCAGAGCGGCTTTGCGTTCTGCCCGAAGTGTGGCGCAAGGCAGCCTGTGGTTTGTGCGGTTTGCGGACAAGCCTGTCAGCTCGAATTCGCCTTTTGCCCCAGATGCGGCGCCGCTGTCGGCAGCTCAGAGCGGCGCGTCAGCGCTTCCGCGGAAGCTGCAGCCGTTGCGCCGGAGGAAAGCAAGCCGGGCATGTCTCCACTGTCGGGCGCGGAGGCTGACCGTCGCCCGCTCACCGTGCTTTTTGCCGATCTCTGCGGGTTTACCACACTCAGCGAAAAGACTGACCCTGAGACAATGCGTGCGTTGCAAAACGAACTTTTCGAAGAGCTGGCGCGGGCGGTAGAAACCTATGGCGGCTTCGTCGACAAATTCGTAGGGGATGCGCTTCTGGCACTGTTCGGTG
Source organism: Arminella tubonensis (assembly GCF_003240585.1). Classification (GTDB taxonomy): domain Bacteria; phylum Pseudomonadota; class Alphaproteobacteria; order Rhizobiales; family Rhizobiaceae; genus Rhizobium; species Rhizobium tubonense. Next base: position 108,030 of record NZ_PCDP01000040.1, on the reverse strand, counting down.
CGCCGACGGCACATGAAGACGATCCCGACCGAGCGCTTAAGGCTGCGATCGAGATGATCAGCGGAGCTGCGCGCGTCGGCGCCAGGTGGGAAGCACGGGCGGGAATGCCACTCCGACTGCATGTCGGAATTAATACCGGACCCGTGGTGACCGGCGGGTTCGGCGCTGCCGCGGCGCGATCCTATTCAGTGACGGGCGACACGGTGAATACCGCCCAGCGGCTACAGTCCATGGCCGGCCCGGACGAAATTCTGATCGGCCCGCTCACCCACCGTCTGACCAAGCACGCTTTTTCGTTCGAGAGCCTCGGTTCGCACGAGCTGCGAGGAAAGACAGCAAGTTTGATGGTCTACCGCCTTGTGGGGCCCTTGGAGACGCCTCATACCGCGCGCGGATTGGAAAGCCTGGGGCTTCACGCGCCGATGATCGGGCGTGGGACCGAGATGGCCCGTCTGCTTTCCTGTCTGGACCTTGCCTGCAACGGGAGCGCCCAGCTTGTCCAGTTGGTCGGCGAAGCCGGCATTGGCAAATCGCGGCTGGCCAACGATTTTCTTGATATAGTCGCCAGTGACGAACGGTTCCAACGCGTGGTCGTTCGGCGGGCGACGTGTTCGCCACTGGGGGAGCAGTCTTATGGCACGCTTGCCGCTGTCCTGCGCAGTGCCTACGCGATCGCCGAAAGGGAAACCGCCGCCAGGACCGTGGAACTGCTGACAACAGGCTTCAGGGACCTGGGCTTTTCCGACGATGAAATTGGAAAGCTTACCCCGCCCATATTCTACGTATTTGGTCTCGGAGAGACCAGCGACACGCTACAATTCGTCGAGCCGGAGCAACTGCGGCGACAAATCCTGTATGCTACACGCACCATCATCGAGCGGCGCCTATCGCTTAGCCCGCTCCTGTTGGTCGTCGAGGATCTGCACTGGGCCGATGCGGCCTCGATCGAGGCACTTCGGTTCATGATGGACAGGCTCGAGCGCAGCCAGCTTATGATGCTGACCACATGCAGATCGACATCCGATGGCGAAGGCCTCGACTCAAGCCGCACCAGCCGTACCGTGCTACGTCTGCCACCGCTTTCCACCCAAGAAGGCCAAACCCTTCTTTCCGCCTTCTTCGATCGTGCCATGCCGGCCGATATATGCGGCCGTGTTCTGGCGCGTGCCGGTGGCAATCCGCTGTTCATCGAGGAGATCATCCGAGGATTGATCGAGACGGGTGTCATTCAGCCCAGCGGAGGGTCCTGGACGGTTTCCGGCAAGGACGTGGGAACTGAGATTCCCATGAGCCTGCAAGCGATGCTGCTTGCTCGTGTCGATCGATTGCCGCCCTCAACCAAGCACCTTGCTCAGGAAGCAGCCGTTATCGGACCACGTTTCGAGGAGGCTTTGCTGCGTTCGGTTGCGACCGAGCCGAGCCTCGTCGACACGGGCATAGATTTTCTTTGCGACACGGAAATCCTGGAGGAGGTCACGCGATTACAGCCGCAATCCTCGACAACCTATCGCTTTACGCAGAGCCTGTTGCATGACGTCATCTACAACAATCTCTTGCTGCAACAGCGCGAACAGATGCACGGCCGTGTGGGCCGGGCAATCGAGCGCGGGCATCATGGCATGCCCGAGAGGCTGGAAGATATCGCGCAACTCGGGCACCATTTCTGTCGGGCGGGCGAAAGCGGCAAAGGGGCGCACTATCTGATGGCGGCCGGCGACCTGGCGGGCAGAACCTACGCCAATGAGGACGCGATGCGCCTCTACCGCGCTGCGCTGTCAGCTGTCTCTGACGTGACCGACGCGGCCCCTGAACAATTGGCGCTTGTAGAGCGCCTGGCAGACTTGCACGGCCGTATCGGGGAGCGCGAGGCGGCACGCCAGCACTATGGGGACGCCCTGGCGATCCACGAGGCCGCCGGCGACCGGCTTGCAGCCGCGAGAATTCTGCGGAAACTGGGACGTCTAAGCCTCGATGCGGGCAGGCGCGATCTGGCGGACGCGAACTATACGCAGGCATTCACGCTGCTGAGTGGTAGCGATGCGCCGATCGAACTGGCTCATCTACTGCAGGAGCGCGGCCACCTGGCGTTTCGCATGGGAGACCATAATGCCGCCGCGCGATGGGCTGACGAAGCTCTTGGTCACCTCAACGCCGCGACTTCCAAAGCGAACGGCGTCCTCGCTCCGGAAGCTGCCCAGGCCGAAGCCGAGGCGCTGAATACCAAAGGTGTCGCACTCGCCAGACTCGGGCGCCACCGCGAGGCGGTACAGGAAGTGGAGCAAAGTCTGAAGGTCGCCGAAGACGCGGGCCTGATGAGTGCTGCCTGCCGTGCCTACTCCAACCTTGGGGTACTTTACACCATCATCGATCCTGCTCGTGCGATCGAGGTGTGTCGCCGCGGGCTCGACCTTGCCATGCGCATCGCCGACCTTGGATTCCAGGCGCGGCTCTTCGCCAATCTTGCCGTCGCCTGCTGCACGTTCACTGACAGCTGCGCCAAGGAAGGGGTGCCCGCGGCCGAAAAAGCGGTCGAGATCGATCGGGCGTTGGATCAGCGCGACCATCTGGCGGTACCGCTGATCGTGCTCGGACAAATTTACCAGTGCCACGGTCGGCCCGCATTGGCCCTCAAATATTACGGGGAAGCGCTGGCGCTGGCGCTGGAGATCGACGAACCACAATTGCTGTTTCCGTGTTATGATGGCCTTGCGACATTGAACCTCGAGCAGAACGATCTAGCCGAGGCCGAGAGGTTCTTCTGCTTGGCCGAGGATATCTGCAGGCGCCACGGTCTCGATCCCGGCGCGCTGGTTGTCTTGCCTTTTCTCGATTGATCGGACGACAGCCGCGCAGACGATAGTTGGGGGCTCAAAAATAGTCGGATCAGACGACCGGAGGAGCACGTCACTAGAACAAGCGGAGGAGAATGATATGCTGGAAAATCAAACCGAGAGACCCCTGCAGCCAGGCGATCGTGCGCCCAACGTGGTGCTCGATGCGATCACTCGCCAGGGCAAGGTGTCCATTGACGAATTTCGGGGGCAGCGGCCGGTTCTTATCGGGCTATTCCGCGGGCTCCACTGTCCTTTTTGCCGACGACAGATTGCGGCGATGGCGTCGCTTGCGGGAGAGCTACAGGAGAAAGGCATAGACAGCCTTACTGTGGTGAACACCCCGACCGAACGGGCACGCCTCTACTTTCGCTATCACCCGCTACCCAATCTGTTAGCTGCCTCCGATCCCGAGCGGATATCGCATCGTGCATTCGGACTGCCCAATGTCGAGTTCACAAAATCAGAGACTGCTTGGCCCTACAAGGTGGGAATGGACGCCATAACGTCCATGCGCATTGAGATGCCGGAACTGCCAGAGCCGATGGATCCCATGGCGGCCATGGAATTTCTCGACAAGAGCGACGGCTACGAATTCACTGATGATGACAAGCATATGATCGCGACGGGGGAAGGCCAACTGGTGGGCGAGTTCCTGCTGGATCGTGATGGTGTCGTCAGGTGGTGCTTTACCGAGGTGGCCGACAACGGACGCAACATGTTCGGCGTCCCGGCGCCGCGCGAGGTCATGTCGGCTGCATCGAACATCGCCGGATGACATGCGGTAGCCGCGATCTCGCCTGACCTGAGAGCCGCCGGTTGGAGCGATCCTCCAACGGGCGGCCCGCTTCAAATATTGGTCGACAGCCGGTCTTCTCCCCAAGTCATGCTCGCACCTGCTCCGACCGCTTCAGCAGATCGATCACCTCTCCATCGCTTGTTTGATCGAAGTCGGCATAGTGAAGGCCGACGGCATAAAAATCCCTCGGACTGAAGAGGCAGACGACTTCGTCGACTTCGCTTCGGAGCTCTTCGAGAATGTCTTCAGGTGCGACAGGCATGGCCAGCGTGACGCTTGCGACACCCAAGCGTCTCAATGCTTTCAAGCCCGCCCTCACCGTGGCGCCGGTCGCGATTCCATCGTCGACGAGGATGACATTTCGGTCCCTCAGGTCCATCGGCTCGCGATCACCAAAATAGGCCTTTCGACGACGCTCGATTTCGCGAAACTGGCGCGCCGCTTCCTCCTCGAAATAATGAAGCGAGGCTCCGGCGAGTTCCAGCGCCCGATCGATGATCACCCGCTGCGGATCCTTGCCGTCGACGATGGCGCCGATCGCGCATTCGGGCTGGCCAGGGGCGCCGATCTTGCGAACCAGAAGCAAGTCGAGCGGCGCCCGGAGGGAGGTTGCGATTTCGAACGCCACCGGAACACCGCCGCGCGGCAAAGCCAGAACGATGGGTTTTTCACGTTGGTAGCCGAGCGCAGCTGCCAGTCTGCGTCCAGCGTCCGCTCTATCGACGAATTTTGGCGTATCGCGCATGGTTGTAGCTCAAGGGTATAGGTTGCCGGGACACCGTGTAGCGTGGGAGCGTGGGAGCGTGGGAGCGTCGCTCAACCCTCCCTGCCCCTCGGGGTTCGGTCGGTGCTTCAGCGGATATCTGCCAGAAACAAAGATGGCTCCCCACTTGTTCCCTCGCTGATTTATATTCTCCGGCGGCCCGCATGTAGCGGCGATATGGGCGGCTCCGGCCTTACAGTTTGGCGTTTCCGCCATATATTATAACAAATGAATACTCAACGAACGATGGCCCGGCATCTAAGGCTTTGGCGGCGAATTTCGCAAATTCTCGCCTTCATGCTGGCTCTTGTATCGATACTCGGCCTGGCGGCCTCGCCGACGTCGGCGAGCGAGCGCGTGGCTATAGTCCTAAAGCTGAACGGCGCCATTGGTCCGGCGATGGCCGACTATGTGAGGCGCGGCCTTCAGCGCGCAAGCGAACGCAACGCGAGCCTGGTTGTCCTGCAGATCGACACCCCCGGCGGTCTCGACACGTCGATGCGGGACATCATTCGCGCGATCCTTGCCTCACCGGTGCCGGTGGCCGGGTTCGTGGCGCCAAGCGGAGCCCGAGCCGCCAGCGCCGGCACCTATATCCTTTACGCAACCCACATCGCGGCGATGGCGCCGGGCACCAATCTGGGTGCGGCCACTCCAATTGCGATCGGCGGTGGCCCTTTGGGCGGCGCTCCCGAACCTGGCAAGGGTAGCCCGAGCACGCCGGATAACACGCAGCGGCAGTCTCCCGGTAACGCCAGCGAGGCGAAAGTGATCAACGATGCCGTGGCCTATATTCGCGGACTTGCCGAACTGCGCAACCGCAACGCCGATTGGGCAGAACGGGCTGTGCGCGAAGCGGCAAGCCTTTCATCAACTGCGGCCGTGCGCGAGCGTGTCGTCGATTTTACCGCGGACACTATCGAGGATCTCTTGAAGCAGGCGCAGGGTCGCACGGTTCGGGTCGGCCAGACGGATGTCCGCCTCGATACTTCAGGCCTTGCCATCGAGAAATTCGAGCCTGACTGGCGGACGCGTCTGCTTTCCGTGATCACCGATCCGAACATTGCCCTTATCCTCATGATGGTGGGCATCTACGGATTGATCTTCGAATTCCTCACGCCTGGAACATTCGTCCCCGGTACGATCGGCGGCATCTGCCTGCTGCTTGGTCTCTATGCCCTGGCACTGCTGCCGGTGAGCTACGCGGGTATCGGACTGATCATCCTGGGTGTGGGATTAACAGTAGCCGAGGCGCATTCGCCTTCCCTTGGCGCACTCGGCATCGGCGGCGGGGTCGCGCTGGTGCTCGGCGCGGCCATTCTGTTCGATACTGAAATACCCGGATTGCAGGTTTCCTGGACCGCGTTGGGCGGCATTGCGGTGGCGAGCCTTCTTTTCAGCTTGGTTGTTGCCCGCCTCGCGTTCATTTCGCGCTGGAGGAAAGTCGTTACCGGCTCGGAGCAGATGATCGGCATTCCGGGCAAGGTTGAGAGTTGGACTGATATCTCGGGATACGTCATCACGCACGGCGAGCGCTGGAAGGCGATTTCTACCGAGCCGCTCCTCCCCGGCGACGGGGTCAGGGTCACCGGCCGGAACGGACTGACGCTCGAAGTCACCCGCAACCTACGGGAAGATTAGCGGCTTGCAGAAGCAGGAGGAATTCATGGGCATGTTTGCAGATCTCATCTTCTATCTTGTCGCCATTCTCGTCTTGCTGCTCATCATCGCGGCGGCGATCAAAATCCTGCGAGAATACGAGCGTGGCGTCGTTTTCACGCTTGGCCGCTTCACCGGCATCAAGGGACCCGGCTTGATCCTACTCGTCCCCTACGTCCAGCAAATGATCCGGGTCGACCTGCGCACCAGGGTGCTCGACGTCCCCAGTCAGGATGTCATTTCCCATGACAATGTCTCGGTGCGCGTCAGTGCGGTTATCTACTTCAGGGTCATCGATCCCGAGAAGTCGGTAATACAGGTCGCAGATTTCATGATGGCGACGAGCCAGCTCGCGCAAACCACGTTGCGCTCGGTGCTCGGCAAGCACGACCTCGACGAGATGCTGGCGGAACGCGACAAGCTCAATGAAGATATCCAGAAAATACTCGACATCCAAACGGACGCCTGGGGCATCAAGGTCGCCAATGTCGAGATCAAGCATGTCGACATCAACGAATCCATGATCCGCGCTATTGCCCGCCAAGCAGAAGCCGAACGCGAGCGGCGCGCCAAGGTCATCAATGCGGAAGGCGAGCAGCAAGCCGCGACAAAGCTGCTCGAAGCTGCCGAAATCCTGGCGAGGCAACCGGAGGCGATGCAGCTGCGTTACCTGAGCACGTTGAACGTCATCGCCGGCGAAAAGACTTCGACGATCCTGTTCCCCTTCCCGATCGAGTTTGCCAATCTCCTGCGCGGCAAGACCGATAAACCCACCGAGTGACCGCCTCCTCGGATTTGGCACTACTGCGCAGGCGACTTCACCTCCGCAAAATAGATATCATTCCTCAGGCTTGTCCGCAAAATGAGCCATGGCGTAGTCGGCAACCCTTTGGTTCGAACGCTTGGCGTCATCAAGCCAAAACGGAAACATCTGCCATTGATGAATCATTCCGGTCCAGACCTCAGTCGTCACATCGACGCCCGCCTGGCGCGCCTTGGTGGCCAGACGCAATGTGTCGTCTTTCAGGGTCTCGCCCGATCCCACTTGCATCAGCAGCGGTGGAAATCTGGTCATATCCGCATAGAGCGGCGAAACCTCAGGATCAGTCGGTGAACGGTCTCCCAGATATGCCTTGCGCATGGTCTCGATCTGAGACCTTCCGATCAATGGATCGCTGACGGCATTGTCGTCCATCGATGCGCCAGTGGCGGCGAGATCGGTAATCGGGCTCATCACGACAACGGCTGCCGGCAGCGGGGCATTGAACCGCATCTGTCGAAGCGTGGCCTCGATGGCGATCGTCCCTCCAACCGAGTCACCAATGATGACCACGTTGTCATTTCGATATCCGGAAGCAAGCAACCAACGATATGCATCGAGCGCGTCGTCGATCTGGGCAGGATATGTATATTCAGGAACCCTACGATAATTGATCAACAAGACATCGGCGGATGCCGCCTTTGCAAGCGCACCGGCCAATGCCCGGTGCGTGCGCGATGAGCCGCTGTAAAAGCCGCCGCCGTGGATATAGAGGATTGCTCGCGTTCCGATCGGATGGTGAAGCCGCGCCGGCCACATGAGATCCGCTTCTACTCCATCGGCGTCGACGTGCTTGATCTGGACCCTCGTCGGCTGCGGCGTCGATTCCATGAATTTCTCGAAAGCGCTTCGTTGTTCGAGCAGCGTATGCGCTCCATCCAAATGCTGATGCCAGAGCGCGATCAGCTTCTTGACCTGTTCCTGCGACGCTGGCGTCTGTGCGGTTCCGTCAAGCGCGGAAGCAGGAGACAGCAGGACAGCCAGCAGGAAAGCTGCCGCGCTCGATGCCTTCAACATCTGCCCCAGGCAGTATGAGATACGGATCGAACTCAATTCCATTCCCGCGCCCCTCGCTTTAAAATCCGAAAATATCATCGAAAAGTCGCTGGCGACAGCGATGATGCGTGATGCCCTATCGTTTGCAAGCGACCATCTGATGAACCTCGCCAAGCGAGTGGCGATATCCTTCCACATTCAAGCTGCGTTCATCGCCCTGCCCTTAAGATCGCCAGAAATCAAACAACTTCAACAGCAGGCGGCGACGCTGCTGAACGGTAGGGAGTGGAATTCATGCGGAAGAGGCTTGTATGCGCGATGACTTTGTTGGCGGCTATCATGTCGCCCGTTGTTGCGCAGGCTGCCGAGGGGTATTCGACGGCCAATGTGAACATGCGGTCCGGTCCCAGCACCGCCTACCCCGCTGTCACGCTCATTCCAGCAGGAGCGCCATTGAACATCAACGGGTGCCTTGCGGAGACGCCATGGTGTGACGTGTCGTTCATTGGCGGAAGAGGTTGGGTTGCCGGCCGCTACGTGCAGGCAGTCTATCGGCAAAGACGGGTCTACCTGGGGCCGGAGTACTACGCTCCGCTCGGCATCCCGACGATCGGCTTCGATCTGGATAACTACTGGGGTCGATATTACCGGGGCCGAGACTTCTATCATGATCGCGACCGCTGGCGGAATGAAGGTGGTTGGGGCGACAGGCGAGATAATTCTGACGGATACCGACCGTATAGCCGTCGGGATTCGGGTTGGCGCCGGCGACAGAACGATGATGCGAACTGGGATAGTCAACCGGACCAAGACCGTGACTGGAACAGGCAGCCGGACCGCCGCCGCGACTGGAACAGGCAGGGCGATGACAATCCGGACTGGAACAATCGTCCCGACCGAACGCCTCAGGCGCAGCGACCGGACCGCAATCCTCAGCCGCCGCGGGTAGACAACGCCCAGCCGAGGCCGGAAAGGCAGCCCGACAGGAATAATAATCCGCCGCCACGAAATGACAACCAACCCGGGCCCTATAGCCCTGACTCTTGCGGTGGCCTTACCCCTGACTGTGCCGGGCAAACACCGCGGGGCTCCAACCGATAAAGAATGCCATTTGCCCGATTCAGGCGCCCCCCCCCTTTAAGTCGGGGGCGTCTTCGCCTCGCAGCATTGCCGTGACGAGGTCGCGCAAAGCAATCGTCGAGAGGATAGTTTTTCCAATTAAAATAAACGGTTAATGGCGACCCCTGCAGGACTCGAACCTGCGACCACCTGCTTAGAAGGCAGGTGCTCTATCCAGCTGAGCTAAGGGGCCCCTTAGCGCTTCGGCGCTCGAATCGATGCGGCGAAGGCGGTAGTAATAAAAGATGGCGCTATCAATGCGTCCAGGGCTGGATCCGGTTGAAGCGGAAATTGTCGGTATAGGAAAGCACCTGTCGCGTCGCCTCCTTTGGCGCGATGACCCTGTAATCTATCGCGTTGCGCTGGGCGTAGGCTTCAGCCTGTTCCTGGCTCTCGAACGTGAGCTTCAGCTGCTGGCGCGTGTCCCCAGAGGAGGTGTAGCCCATGATCGGATCGATCTTGCGCGGGCTTTCCTGATCGAATTCCAGAACCCAAAGGTTGGTCTTCGCCTTGCCGGACTGCATCGCGGTTTTCGCGGGACGGTAGATCTTGGCAGACATCGCTGCGAGCCTCCGAAACAAGCGGGGCTTCCCGCTTTTGATTCTCTATCATCGTCCGGCCCTGGGGCTTCGCGATACTGATTTTGCTTAGCCGCGAATCCCTTTGCGTTCAAGCGAAAAGGCGGTCGGGCGTACACGGTAGACCCCGGTGAAGCTCACGCGCACCAGGAAAGGCGATTGTCGGCGGCGCGGCGCGCGAGACCCTCCGTGATCAACGTATCGCCGATCGACCTGCCTCCGCGCAAGACGTTCCGGAGCTTCTGGCCCTTGTCTTCGTCGCGCGAGGTCGGCTCCAGGGTGAAAGGCCCCGCGTTCAACAGCGTCAGCAGCCGAACCTTGGCTGCCAGTCCACGGCGCTCCTCCTCGACGCAACGTGGCGGACTGAGGGCGGGCGTTTCGATATCGGCGAGACGCACCTTGACGCCACGGACCCAGAACGTGCTGCCGTCGAGAACGCAATTGAAGTGAGCACCTTCCCCGCAAAGGCCGAAGCTCTCGGACACGGATGCCGGAACCGGCGCGACCGAAGGTATCGGCGGGGTCGACGTCAGATGTGGCTGCGAGGGCGCCGATATAGAGACCGGGATCGGAGCCGGCGGCACCGGTATTGCAGCAGATTGCCTGACAGGCATTTGCCTCGGCACCGGAGAAGGCGCAAGGAAGGCCTTTGCCGCCGGCAAGGGTGCGCTAACCGACGTGCTGGCCATATGCACCGCAGCCATCGCCCTCGGCTTGATGTCGCCCCAATGATCATATCCGACTATGAGCGCCACAGTGGCCAGAGCAAGCCAGGGCAACATGCCAAAGCCGCTACCGCTCCTTGACCTGCTTGTCGTCGACTTTCTGCGTCTTGCGCGCTTAGCTGCCATGATGCACCTCTACAATCCAGACAGGGATTATCGCCGCCAACCCTTTCGGAAAGGTTGGCGCGGCGCTCATGTAAAAGCGCTTCCGCAATTTTTCTGGGGAGATCGCCAGGGCAGTCGGCAGAAGATGACCGGGGGCCGTGGCAAGAACTCGTGATAGTACTCGCGCGCCTCGCCTTTTGGGGCCGCCGTCATACACAATGATGAAAGTGCTATTTTTGCTGTTGCAGCGCAGGGGTGAAGCGTGTATCTCCCCTGCATCGCCGGTTCGGCCCGGTTCGGAGTGTAGCGCAGCCTGGTAGCGCATCTGGTTTGGGACCAGAGGGTCGGGAGTTCGAATCTCTCCACTCCGACCATTTTTCCCCTTTAAAACTATCCCTTGGCGATCGTTGCGCTCGATACCTTGTCGCCAACGCTCAGACCGAGTTTTCTAGCGACGCCGCCATTCAGCTCGATCACGTACTTCACCGGCCCTCCGGAATTGATGATCGCCTTTGAATAGGGAACGGCATTCTCCTGAATATGCGTGATGGTGCCGCCGGCGCTCAGGAAAAGCATATCGAGCGGCAATGGCGTATTTTCCATCCACATCATGACATTACGAGCTTTTTCGAAGACAAAGAGCATGCCGTGGTCTTCCGGCATCGCCTTACGGAACATCAGCCCGTATTCGCGCTGGTCTTCGCTGATCGCCAATTCGACGGTGAACGCCTGCGTCGCGCCTTTGGCTGTCGCTATCGTCAGTGGCTCGGAGGAAAATTGAACTGGCTGCTGAGCTAATGCGAGCGTGGCGGCGGCCGGAACGGCGCCTATGAAAAAAAGCGCCAGGAGGGCGCTTTTCAAGACGATGGGGGCACGGGAGCCCATCAGTGCGGCCGGCTGACCGGACTTGGCTGATCGGGGTGGATTTCCGCTGCCATCAGTCCCTTTTCGCCCGGTCCGAAACGAACGAGGACCACCTGCCCCGGGCGGAGCTCGGTCAGGCCGAAGCGGCGCAATGTTTCCATGTGCACGAAAATGTCCTCCGTGCCCTCGCCGCGCGTCAGGAAGCCGAAGCCCTTGGTGCGGTTGAACCACTTGACCAGCGCCCGTTCCAGCCCGCTCGTCGGCGTGACCTGAACGTGGGTGCGAACCGGAGGCAGCTGCGAAGGATGTATCGCCGTCGACTGGTCCATGGAAAGTATCTTGAAAGCCTGATATCCGCGATCGCGCTTCTGGATCAGAGCGACGATCCGGGTACCTTCGAGGATCGTCTGATAGTTGTCGCGGCGAAGGCAGGTCACGTGCAGGAGAACGTCCTGCATCCCATTGTCGGGAACGATGAAGCCGAAACCCTTGGCGACGTCGAACCACTTGACAACGCCGCTGATTTCGATGAGCTCGACAGCTTCCCCCGACAGCTCTTCAAAGTCGGCAATTCCACTCGATGAAATTCGGTCACCCATCTGCGCCAGCCCCTCGATTACGCGTCACACTGTTACGGTCAACTGATTCTTCAAATGAAGATTAACATCTTGGTAACCAAAAAGCGCAAGTCCTAGTTTTCGATTATTCCCAACTCCAAATCTTAACCCTGAGACTTGCCCCAGGCTGGCGTAACGTCACCTAATAAAGACGAACGCAACATTAGAGAGGAAATAGAATGCGTTATCTCCACACCATGGTTCGCGTCAAAGATCTCGACGCATCGCTACATTTTTACACCACATTGTTCGGTCTCACCGAAATACGCCGGTACGAGAACGAGAAGGGCCGCTTCACCTTAGTCTTTCTTGCGGCGAAAGGCGATATCGATAACGCGCGCACCAAATTGGCCCCCTGTCTCGAGCTTACCTACAACTGGGACACTGAAAACTATACCGGCGGGCGCAACTTCGGTCACCTTGCCTATGAGGTCGATGACATCTACGCCATTTGTCAGAAATTGATGGATAGCGGCATCACCATCAACCGTCCTCCGCGCGACGGCCACATGGCTTTCGTGCGTTCACCGGACGGGATTTCGATCGAGCTGATCCAGAAGGGCGACGATCTCCCCGCCACCGAACCATGGGCTTCCATGGGCAATACCGGCGTCTGGTAAGGCGAGGCTTTCCCGAGGCTTGTGGCAAGTGCGAATAGCGGCGACCTGAGCGCCGCTCGCACTTGCAGAGGCCCTCACCGCTCGGCATGTTCAGGCGACTCGAAGCATCACGCATCGGATTCCCTGGCCTCGTTTACGATCGACGCTCGGGAAAGCATCTTCCCAACCGGGAAAGGTTCCGACGCTTGTTCAGATATGAGCGGGGAACGACCTTTGCGCCAACGGCAGACAATTTTCAGCACATTGAACGGTGGCAGGGTCGTGGGCCTGGTGGTCTCGCTGGCTATCCTTTCCGGCTGCGTCACCACGGGAGCGAAGACGAAGGAGGCGGGCGAGATCACGCCTGAAGCCAGCGCGTCGGAGCAGCTGGCGTCAGCGCTCAATGCCAAGGCCGTCGCGAACGCCCAGAAACCTGGTGGCTACCGCGATCCTCTGGTGCGAAGCGTAACCGGCGCGCAGCATGCGGTCTCCGAACAGCAAGGCAGCACGGGCTTCTATCCCGCGGCCCCGCCACCGCCGGTCGACAGCGCTGCAGGCGGGCCGACCGGCATAGCGGGTCTGGTCACGCAACCCACGGCACTCAATGCGAACAGGTCGAGCATCTATTCGACGCCGGCGCCGATCGCCGTTCGCCCGGATGGCACGCTGGCAGGCCCCGCCGAGGCCTATGCCGCTCCCCAAGGTGCTGCGCCGGCATTTCGCAATGTCTACAGCGCTCCCATGCTCGCGCCCGCCGCGATGCCGCAGCAAGTCGGCATCATGCCTCCGAGCGAACAGACGTCACAGAATGCGGCACCGCCACAGCCGAAACAGATGGCATCGATGTCGGTGCCTATCAGGAGCCGGCCGACGGCTGATGCGACCCCCTCCCGCATTCTGCCGGCACCCGGCAACTCGCATAAGCTCGACAGCCAGGAGGCGTTGATGGTCGCGCGCTCCCTCGCCTCGAAGCAAAGCCAGGGCGGAAGCATGACGCTGCCACCGGGAAGCGCTACCGCAATGGTACCGCAGACCAACCCCGAGATGACTTTGACACCCGGCATGGCCGCCTCGCTGAAATAGTGCCGCTGGCACGATCAGGCGCCTCGTCTGTCTTCGGGCATGTTGAAGAAGTTCGCGGTTGAGACAAGCCAAATGCATTCGCCGGCACTTCGGGAATCAGAGGTAACCCGCTGTTAAACGCGACTATTTGGCGATCGAACAGGCTGCAATCATTCTGTCATTTTTTTACGGAAAAGCCAAAATAGCGGCTTGCGGGAATGAAATCACCTGACTATAAGGGCGCCACACCGGATGCGCCCTTCGTCTATCGGTTAGGACGACAGATTTTCATTCTGTAAAGAGGGGTTCGACTCCCCTAGGGCGTACCAGTGGTTCCTTGGCTGAGCAACGGAATGAAGCTCGCTTGCAGGACAACGAAACTTTCCCTATCTTTGCTTTCGATCATGCGCCCTTCGTCTATCGGTTAGGACGACAGATTCTCATTCTGTAAAGAGGGGTTCGACTCCCCTAGGGCGTACCATCGGAGCGTCTTTTGCAGTCTCCGAACCCGTTCCAAATTTCTGACTGCAAAGCGCGATTTTGCGCTTGCGGGAACAAGGACCCCTGACTATAAGGGCGCCACGGTATGCGCCCTTCGTCTATCGGTTAGGACGACAGATTTTCATTCTGTAAAGAGGGGTTCGACTCCCCTAGGGCGTACCACTTCCCCCCAGTTGCTACAGTATTACGGAGCTTTCGCGGCATCCGTCACGCGCAACTGCACCCGGCGGGAACCTTGCCAGTGATCGGCACCGAGCGTTCCCACCACATGGATTTGCGTGCCGCGGGAATTGAGCAGGAGATCGCCAAGCGGCGTTTCCGTCGAGCGGAAAGCTATCCCCTCCAGCCGACCGCCATCCTGCGCTTCCAGCGTTATCTTGATGTGCGACTGGCCGACAAGGCGCGAATCGCGCAGCCGGTGTGCGGGTATGGCGAAAACCGGCTGAGGATGTCCTGAGCCGTAGGGGCCCGCCGTTTCCAGCTTGTCGATCAGTTCCACCGTCGCGCCTGTTGCCCCGAGCGCCCCGTCGATCTTCAGCGTCTCATTGGCAACGAGGCCGTGGACCTGCTTTTCGGCCTTCTCGGTGAAGAAGGCCCTGAGCTTGCCGAGATTGGCTCGCTCTACGGTGAGGCCTGCTGCCATCGCATGGCCGCCACCCTTGACGAGCAACCCGGCGTCGACCGCAGAGCGCACCATGCGGCCCATATCGAAGCCACTGATCGACCGGCCGGAACCCGTTCCCACGCCTGACGAGTTGAAGGCGATAGCAAAAGCCGGACGGCGGAACTTGTCTTTCAGTCGCGATGCGATCAGGCCGACGATGCCTGGATGCCAGTTTTCCCGCGCCGTGACGATTATCGACGCGCCATCGCCATTGCCGTATTCCGCCAGCGCTTCTGCCTCTGCCTCCTGCAGCATTGCCACTTCCATGGCCTGCCGTTCCTTGTTCAGGTCGTCGAGCTGTTCGGCGATCGCCTCCGCCTCGGCGTTGTCGTCAAGCGTCAACAACCGGCTACCGAGCGCCGCGTCGCCGATGCGTCCGCCGGCATTGATTCGAGGACCGATCATGAAACCGAAATGATAGGGCGTCACAGGACCGCCAAGACCAGCCTTGCGAAACAACGCCGATAGACCGGCATTGCCCTGATGGCGGGCGGCGATCAGTCCTTTGACGACATAGGCGCGGTTCAAGCCCTTTAGCGGCACGACATCGCAGACGGTCGCGAGCGCTACGATATCGAGCCAGGCCAGCAGGTCGATCGTATTCACCCGGCGGTCGCCGGCCTCGCGCAGGACGCGCAAGGAGGCAACCAACACGAGGAACACCACGCCGGCGGCGCACAGATGGCCCTGACCCGACAAATCGTCTTCGCGATTGGGATTGACGAGCGCGTGGCACGGCGGCAACTCGTGGCCGACCTGATGGTGATCGATGACGACCACGTCGATGTTGCGTGCCCTCGCCGCCTCCAGCGCTTCGAAACTGGTCGAGCCGCAATCGACGGTGACAATCAGCCGGGCGCCGTTGTCGATCAGCTGGTTGATCGCTGTGGGGTTCGGTCCATAGCCTTCAAAAATGCGATCAGGAATATAGATCGTTGCCGGCACACCGAAATGCGTGAGCAGACGATAAAGCAATGCTGAAGATGCGGCGCCGTCGACGTCATAGTCGCCGAAAATCGCGACACTCTCCCCGGTCTTGATTGCCTGATGCAGCCGCTGCGCCGCCTTCTCGCAATCTGTCATCGTATACGGATCGGGCATGAGACCACGGATCGTAGGGTCGAGAAATGCGGTCGCCTCTTCGACACCGACGCCTCGACCGGCAAGCACACGGGCGATGAGATCGGGCATGCCTTGCATCTGGCTCATGGCGAGGGCGCGATTCTGGCCGGCCTGATCGAGCCTCGAGACCCAACGGTTTCCCGATACCGATCGCTCGACACCTAGAAAAGCCCGCTGTACAGGATCCGCCGCTATTTCCACCATTGTCCTCGTATTCGTACCAACCTGCTTCTCTTTTACAGGAGCAAGGCGAATAGAACAGGGGCGGATTTAGGGATGTCTCAGTCTTCCTTCGGACGCTCGATGCGGATGACCTGGGGTTCGCCGACGAGATAGCCTTCCGTCTGGATGGCCGCGACCGCCTTGCGGACCGAATCTTCCTTGGTCGCGTGGGTGACGAGAATGATCGTCTGGTGATCTGAGGGTGACAGGTGCTGCTTGGAGCGCTGCACGATGGATTCCAGCGAGATGTTGTTCTCCGCCATGCGGCCCGCGACGCTGGCGAAGACGCCGGTGCGATCCTGCACCGTCAGGCGGATGAAATAGCCTCCCGAGTGGAGGCGCATCTGGGCCTTCTGATAAGGCTTCAGCTGCTTTGCGGGATGGCCAAGCACCGGTACGCGCTGAGCGCCCGGCTGGCTCTTGGCGATGTCGGCAATGTCGCCGAGCACCGAGGAAGCCGTCGCATTGCCGCCGGCACCTGGGCCGACCATCAGCAACTCGCCAAGAATGTCCGATTCGATCGCGACGGCATTCGTGACGCCATCCACCTGGGCAATGACCGAATCGAGCGGCACCATGGTCGGGTGAACACGCTGCTCGATACCGGTATCGGTGCGCTGGGCGACACCCAGGAGCTTGATGCGGTAGCCGAGCTCGGAAGCAGCGCGGATGTCCTCGATCGAGATATTGGTGATGCCTTCGAGGTGGATATCGTCAGCCGCGATGCGATGGCCGAATGCGAGCGTCGTCAGGATGGCAAGTTTGTGGGCCGTGTCGTTGCCTTCGATGTCGAAAGCCGGATCCGCCTCCGCATAGCCGAGGCGCTGGGCCTCCTTGAGGCAATCGGCAAAGGACAAGCCCTCTTTCTCCATCCGGGTCAGGATGTAGTTGCAGGTGCCGTTCATGATGCCGTAGACGCGCGATATCGTGTTGCCGGTCAGCGACTCCCGCAACGCCTTGATGACCGGAATACCGCCGGCGACCGCGGCCTCGAAATTCAGGAGGGTGCCTTTTTCCTCGGCGATCTCGGCGAATTCGACGCCGTGATAGGCAAGCAGCGCCTTGTTGGCAGTCACCACATGGAGACCTCGAGCAAGAGCCGCGCGCACAGATGCGTTGGCCGCACCTTCGGAGCCGCCGATCAATTCGACGAACACATCGATATCGGCCTTGTGAGCGAGATCGACAGGACCGTCGAACCACTCCACGCCGGAAAGGTCGACGCCGCGATCCTTGGTTCGGTCACGTGCTGAAACAGCAACGATCCTGATCGGCCGGCCGCAGGTAGCTGCGAGTTCATCTCCGCGCTGCTGAATGATACGAGCGAGCGCTGCACCGACGGTGCCCAAGCCCGCAATGCCGATTTTGAGGGCATCTGCCATGGATCGATCCTGAATAAATGTAATGAGCCGGCAGCCGGAGCGGCTGCCGGGAGAACTATGAAATCAACGGTGGGCGTTGAGCGAAATCACGTTGTGCATGGTCTCGTCCGCCGTCGACAGGAAGCGCTTCAGATTGCGCGCGGCCTGGCGGATGCGGTGCTCGTTCTCGACGAGGGCGATGCGGACGTAGTCGTCCCCCAATTCGCCGAAGCCGATGCCCGGAGCCACTGCGATATCGGCTTTTTCTACCAGCAGCTTCGAGAATTCGAGCGAGCCGAGATGGCGGAATTTTTCCGGTATCTTCGCCCAGGCAAACATCGTCGCTGCCGGCGGCGGCACCTCGAATCCGGCCTTGCCAAAGCTCTCGACCAGCACATCGCGGCGGCGCTTGTAGATGCTGCGTACCTCGGCGATATCGGAGCCGTCGCCGTTGAGCGCATGGGTTGCCGCCACCTGGATCGGCGTGAAAGCGCCGTAGTCGAGGTAGGATTTCACACGCGTCAGTGCGGCGATCAGTCGTTCGTTGCCAACGGCAAATCCCATGCGCCAGCCGGGCATGGAGAAAGTCTTCGACATCGAGGTGAACTCGACGGCGACGTCCATGGCGCCCGGAACCTCCAGAACGGAAGGCGGTGGGGCATCGTCGAAGTAGATTTCCGAATAAGCGAGGTCGGAAAGCACGATGATATCGTGCTTCTTGGCGAAGGCGATCACGTCCTTGTAGAAGTCGAGCGTTGCGACATAGGCCGTCGGATTGGACGGATAGTTGAGGATCAGCGCGATCGGCTTCGGAATTGAGTGCTTGACCGCGCGTTCCAGTGGCGGAAAGAAGCTCTCGTCCGGCTCGACCGACATGGACCGAATGACGCCGCCGGCCATCAGGAAGCCGAAGGCATGGATCGGGTAGGTCGGGTTCGGGCAGAGGATGACATCGCCCGGCGCGGTGATCGCCTGCGCCATGTTGGCGAAGCCTTCCTTCGAGCCGAGGGTGGCCACCACTTGCGTATCAGGATTGAGCTTCACACCGAACCGGCGGGCATAATAGCCGGCCTGCGCCCTGCGAAGCCCGGGAATGCCCTTGGAGGAAGAATAGCGGTGCGTCCGCGGATCCTGAACGACTTCGCAAAGCTTGTCGACAATCGCCTTCGGGGTCGGAAGATCGGGGTTTCCCATGCCGAGGTCGATGATATCGGCCCCACCCGCTCGCGCGCTGGCCTTCAAACGGTTGACCTGTTCGAAGACATAAGGCGGCAAACGCCGGACTTTGTGAAACTCTTCCATCTCTAGACCCCATGGGACAGCGGTCAAAACGACCACACCGAAGTTCGTTCGTCTTCCGGACTGCCGCGATACGAACTTCGGAATCGCGGCGCCGTATTTCTATCATGACGCGAAGGATGCGGTGAATCTTAGGCGTTCGCCCCAGCTTGCCCTCGAACCCGGAAGATTACCCCAGAAAGATATTGGAGGAAACCGGCGTCATCGAAGGCTTTGCGTCCAAATCGCCTGAAAGGCAAGGCTATTTCTGGATTTCCGACAAGGTATCCTGGCCGTGATTGGCGGCGAGCTTGCGCATTTCGATCACCTTGCGATCATACTCCGCCTGCGAGATGGCTCCCGTCTGGCGTTGTGCGCCCAAGGCGGTCAGCTGGCTTCGGATATCGGTCGCCTGCGTGTCGTTGATCTGGACATTGGCAGCGGTCAGCGGCGTATTGAAATCCGGGAACCCGTCCTTCGATATGGCTGCACCAGTTCCATCGACGGGCGTTCCGTCCTTGGATTTCATGACTACTGCAGTCGGCGCGGCACGCTTGGCGGCCCAGGCTGCACGCTCCGCAGGGGTCGAGCACCCGGCCAGCGCGATCGCGAGAATACCGCAGATCACGGAATACCGGTTGAAACTTGCCACCATGCCGCCGTCCATCATTGTTGTCCTGCCCTGTCTGCGTCGCACACATGACTGTTAAATTTGTCGCAGCAGCAAAGCAAGAGGACGCTTGCCTGTCATTGGAACTTGTATTCCTTTTCCGCCAAGATGTACAAATGGAAAAGAAAACAGTGCTGCCGCCGGGAGGATGATGCGTGACCGACAGCAAGCAGGATGGCAGCGAAGGCAAAGGCGCCTATCCCGGCTTCGATCCGAAATCGGTAGAGGCCTATATCGTCAGGGATCCCGAGGCGATGGCGGTGAACTTTGCACGTGCGCTCGAAAGCCTCGGGCAGGCAGCTTCGGCTTGGCTGGCGCCTCGAGAACGCGGCGAGCGCATCGAGACCGTCGATCCGATGGCGGATATGGTCAAGACTCTCTCCAAGGTCACCGAATACTGGATTTCCGATCCGCAGCGGGCATTCGAGGCACAGACGCAGCTGATGGCGGGCTATTTCGGCCTTTGGACCCGTTCGATGCAACGTTTGGGCGGCGAAGAGCCGCCTCAATCCGAGCCTCCCGTCAAGGACAAGCGCTTCGCCGACGACGATTGGCAGAAGAATCCCTTTTTCGATTTCTTGCGACAGACCTACCTTCTGACTGCAGATTGGGCTGAAAAGCTTGTCATCGACGCGGATGGGCTCGATGCACATACGCGCCACAAGGCGGCATTTTATGTCAAGCAGATCACTGCGGCTCTGTCGCCAGCGAATTTCGTCGCTACCAACCCGCAGCTTTATCGCGAGACGGTCGCATCAAGCGGCGAGAACCTCGTGCGCGGCATGAAAATGCTGGCCGAAGATATCAAAGCCGGTGGCGGAGCTCTGAAGCTTCGACACACCGACATGAGCAAGTTTGCCATCGGCAAGAACATGGCGCTGACCTCGGGCAAGGTCATCGCTCAAAGCGATGTCTGCCAGATCATCCAGTATGAGGCGACGACGGATACGGTCCTCAGGAGGCCGCTTATGATATGCCCGCCCTGGATCAACAAATTCTATATTCTCGACCTCAATCCGCAGAAATCGTTCATCAAGTGGTGCGTCGACCAGGGGCATACCGTCTTCGTCATTTCCTGGGTCAATCCAGATAGCCGCCATGCAGGCAAGGACTGGGTCGCTTATGCCCGCGAGGGCATCGACTTCGCGCTGGATACGATCGAGAAGTCGACCGGCGAGACCGACGTCAATGCGATCGGATATTGCGTCGGGGGAACGTTGCTCGCTGCGACGCTGGCACTTCACGCCAAGGAGAAAAACCAGCGGATTCGCACGGCGACGCTGCTGACGACGCAAGTCGATTTCACCTATGCAGGCGACCTCAAGGTCTTCGTCGACGAAGAACAGATCGAGGCTTTGGAAAATCAGATGAAGGCCGTCGGCTATCTCGACGGTTCGAAGATGGCGACGGCGTTCAATATGTTGCGCGCCTCCGAGCTGATCTGGCCCTACTTCGTCAACAACTACCTGAAGGGCCAGGAGCCGATGCCTTTCGACCTGCTCTACTGGAACGCTGATAGCACGCGCATGGCGGCGGCAAACCACTCCTTCTACCTGCGCAACTGCTATTTGGACAACACGCTGAGCCAGGGGAAAATGGTGCTCGACGGCAAGACCCTGTCGTTGAAGGACGTCAAGATTCCGATCTACAATCTTGCGACACGGGAGGACCATATTGCGCCCGCCAGGTCGGTTTTCCTGGGAAGCCAGTTCTTCGGCGGCTCCGTGGATTTCGTTGTCACCGGATCGGGACATATCGCCGGCGTCGTCAATCCTCCCGACCGGCATAAATATCAGTTCTGGACCGGCGGCGCGGCAAAGGGCGATTTTGACGCCTGGCTGGCAGAAGCAAAAGAGACCGCTGGCTCCTGGTGGCCGCATTGGCATGCCTGGATAGAAAACAAGGACAATAGCCGCGTCCCTGCCCGTATTCCCGGCGGCGGCGCGATGAATGCGATCGAAGAGGCGCCCGGCTCATTCGTCATGGAACAGGCGTGACCCGAGACATCCATGCGTTTTGAAACACCCCTGGTCCCTGCCCGGCTGATTTCCCGGTACAAGCGCTTTCTGTTCGACGCCGAACTGGAGAACGGCGAATTGATCACGGGGTCCTGCCCCAATACCGGGTCGATGCAGGGCTTGACGACGCCAGGGTCGCGTATCTGGTTGTCCGAGCACGACAGCCCCACCCGCAAATACCGCCACATGTTTGAGATGATCGAGGCCGACGGAACCATCGTCGGCGTCAATACGGGAATGCCGAACCGGATTGCCGCGGAAGCGATTGCGGCGGGCCAGGTCTCGGATCTTGCGGACTACACGACTGTTCAGCGCGAGCAAAAATACGGGCGAAATTCGCGCATCGACCTGCTATTGACCGATCCGCTGCGGACCACCACCTATGTCGAGGTGAAGAACGTGCATTTCATGCGCGAACGATCCCTGGCCGAATTCCCCGACACCGTGACGGCGCGGGGCGCGAAACACCTCGAAGAACTGGGCGACATGGTCGACGCGGGCTTCAGGGCGATCATGCTTTACGTCATCCAGCGGAATGACTGCGAGCGTTTTCGGATTTGCGGCGATCTCGACGGCTTCTACGCCACCGCCTATGAGCGTGCACGAAAACGCGGCGTCGAGGCCTACGCAATCAAATGCCTGGTGTCGCCGGGCGAAATAACGCCGGCGGGATTGATCCCGATAGACGAACCCGGCATAGCTGCATTATGTACAAGTATAGCGATTTCTGCTGAAGGCTGATCAATGGTGAACTACATCGAAGCGTCGACGGCGCCTGCGAAAAACACAGGCGCCATCCGCCTCTACGGGAACGACGCGTTCGAGGGAATGCGCAGGGCCTGCCAGTTGACGGCACGTTGCCTTGACGAGCTGGCCGCGCTCGTCGAGCCCGGCGTGCCTACCGATGTCATCGATCGTTTTGTCTTTGAATTCGGCATGGATCAGGGCGCCTATCCGGCGACGCTGAACTATCGCGGCTATACGAAATCTTCCTGCACGTCGATCAACCATGTCGTCTGCCACGGCATACCGAATGAGAAGCCACTGCGAGAAGGCGATATCGTCAACATCGACGTGACCTATGTACTCGACGGCTGGCATGGCGATTCTAGCAGAATGTATCCGGTCGGAACCATCAAGCGCTCTGCCGAACGGTTGCTCGAGGTGACGCACGAATCGCTGATGCGCGGCGTTGCCGCGGTCCGTCCGGGTGCCAGGACCGGTGCCATCGGCGAAGCGATCCAGACATTTGCCGAGGCCGAGCGTTGCTCCGTCGTTCGCGACTTCTGCGGCCACGGCGTCGGCAGCCTGTTCCATGACAGCCCCAATATACTGCACTACGGCCGTGCCAACGAGGGGCCGGAAATGCGCGAAGGGATGATCTTCACGATCGAGCCGATGATCAACCTTGGCCGTCCGCACGTGAAGGTCCTTGGAGACGGCTGGACCGCCGTGACGCGCGACCGCTCTCTTTCAGCTCAATACGAACATACCGTCGGCATCACCTCGACGGGCTGCGAAATATTCACGCTTTCGCCTGGAGGCTTTGATCGGCCGGGCCTACGTCCTTCTCAAGGGTGAACCATGGCCAAGCTCCCCGGTCCGCCCGGACAAGGTGAGATGAGCGTTGACAATTTCGAGGGAGCTGCGGGCGAGCAGCAGGCGCCGTTCGCGGATGAGCGAATGTTCTTTGCTGAACAACCCGCCAATGCCTCCGCTCTGAAGAGGCCACCGAAGCTATTGGGCGTCCAGCATGAAGCTGAGAGCCATTATCATGGACACCGCGAGCGGCTTCGAAACCGCTTCCGCGAAAGCGGCGAGAGCGCACTTGCAGACTATGAGTTGCTCGAGCTGCTGCTTTTCCGGCTCATCCCGCGCCGCGATACCAAACCAATAGCCAAAGCGCTTATCGACCGTTTTGGAACGCTCGGTGGCGTGATCGGAGCGCCGATTGCCCTGCTACAGGAGGTGAAGGGCGTCGGCGAAGCGGTCGCGCTCGATTTGAAGCTGGTCGCAACAGTCGCTCAACGCATGCTGAAGAGCGAACTCAAGGGCAAGCAGGTGCTCGCATCCTGGTCCTCGGTGATCGACTATTGCCACATGGCGATGGCCTACGAGCAGAGGGAGCAGTTCCGAATTCTGTTTCTGGACAAGCGAAACGCGTTGATCGCTGACGAGATCCAGGGCCGCGGTACCGTCGATCACACGCCGGTCTATCCCCGCGAGGTGGTGAAGCGGGCGCTGGAGCTTTCAGCAACGGCCATTATCCTGGTCCACAATCACCCCTCAGGTGACCCGACGCCGTCGCGGGCAGACATCGATATGACCAAAATGATCGTGGACACAGCCAAGCCGCTGGGGATCACCGTCCACGATCACATCATCATCGGCAAGGATGGCCATGCAAGCCTCAAGGGCTTGCGGCTTATTTGACTGCCTGATTTCAACATGCATCGGTTTTTCGCCATAAGTCAGGACGCGTCCCCGGGGAGCGAGCGGCGCGTTGCCAAAGCACTGCCTACAACCGCGATGGCGAGCGCGACGACGATGAGAATCGCTGCAGCAGCGAACGTGGCCCGAATGCCCGATGCAACGTCCTCTGCGCGTGCCGTTGCGATATCGACCGTGCCCGATGCGAGCGCGAACACGGCACCCATAACAGAGGCGCCGGTGACGAGGCCGAGATTGCGCGACAGATTGAGCAATCCGGAAATGACGCCCCGCTGGTCCGGGCGGATATCTATCATGACAGCGGTATTGTTGGCTGCCTGGAACAGTTGATAGCCTGGGGTCAACACGGTGATGGCGACTATGTAGCCCGCAATTCCGAACATCGACGGAAGAACTGATAGGGCAATTGAACCAGCCGCCATTTCGACGAGAGCAACGGTGACCATGAGCGAGGTGCCCAGACGGTCAACGATACGACCAGCCACGACGCCGCTCAGCGCGGAGATAATCGGGCCGATCGACATAACCATTCCAACATGAGCCGGATCGAGCTTGAGCCCACGAGAGAGATAGAACGGGCCTACCACCAACGTCGCCATCATAACCGTTGCGACGAGTGTGCTGATTGTGAGGCTCGCACTTAGCGCAGGATCGCGGAACAGGGCCAATCGGATCAAAGGTGATGCGGCCCTCGCCTCCGCGAACACGAAGAGGACGGCTCCAAAGCCAGCAGCCAGTAGCAGGCCCACATTGAGCAGGCCGAAACTGCCGCGTCCGATCGTCATGGCGAGCGCATAGGCTGCAAGCGTCAGGGCAAGCAGCAGCGTGCCTACGGCGTCAAACCCGACCGTATGGGCCTTCGGGGGTCTGATATCACGGGGCAGATAGCGATAGGCGAGCGCGAAAGCCAGGAGACCAAGCGGGATGTTGACGAGGAAGATTGCCCTCCAACTGAGACCCGAGATCAGAACGCCGCCGAGCGATGGACCGAGAGCAGTGCCGATCGCGGACATCGTTCCGAGCAGCCCCATGGCGCTACCGGTCTTTGCCTTCGAAACCGTCTCACCGACAAATGCCATGGTGAGAGCCATCATGACGGCCGCTCCAAGACCCTGCGCCGCACGGGCCGCAATCAATACCCAGAGCGCTGGCGCGACGCCACATAGGACCGAGGCGACAGTGAACAGGGCTATGCCGGCCAGCAGCAGCCGTCGGCGACCGATGATGTCGCCGAGCCGTCCGACACTGACGATCAGCGTGGTGATGGCGAGGAGATAGGCGAGGACAACCCACTGGACTTCCTGAAAGGAGGCGTTGAACGCCTGCGCCAATGTAGGCAAGCCAACATTAGCGATGCTGGTTCCGAGCGAGGACAGCAACATGGATAGCGAAAGACTGGCAAGCGCCCATCGAACAGAAGGTGCCCGTTCGGCACCTCCAGAGGCCGCCTCATCTCGTTCTGCAATGATCGACTTCAACATGAACTCCGCTTTCTGGCCACTCCCGAAACGGAGCTGCTGGAAACCTAGTCCTTTGCCTGGCATGGCGGAACGCGCACTGTTTGCACTATATTCGTGCGTTTGACGCCACATCCGGATCAAGCTGTGCTACGGTCGAGAGATGTCGACACCTGATCTCAACTTGCTTGTCACCCTTGATGTGCTGCTTGCGGAAGGCAGCGTTGCCCGCGCGGCGCAGCGGTTGCGGCTCAGTCCTTCGGCGATGAGCCGGGCTCTGGCTCGATTGCGTGAGACCACGGGCGATCCGCTGCTGGTCAGGGCTGGGCGCGGTCTCGTTCCGACATCGCGAGCGATCGAGCTCCGCGAGCAGGTCAGCCAACTCGTTGAGGGCGGGAAAGCGGTATTGCGCCCGACTGAGAGACTCAACCTCAAACAGTTGGTCCGAACCTTCACCGTGAGGACCAGGGAAGGCTTCGTCGAGAACTTCGGACCGGCCCTCATTGCACGCATCGGTGACGAGGCTCCCGGCGTGCGTCTGCGCTTCGTGCAGAAGCCGGACAAGGAGAGCGGCCCCCTTCGCGACGGGGCCGTCGACCTGGAAACCGGCGTTGTGGGAAAAAGCACTAGCCCGGAAGTGCGTGCGCAGGCACTGTTTCGAGACCGCTTCATCGGCGTCGTGCGAATGGGGCATCCGCTGAGCCGAGGCGAGATCACTCCCTCCCATTATTCGGCCGGCCGGCACATCTGCGTATCACGGCGGGACTTCGACAAGGGGCCGATTGACGAAGCCTTGGAGCCGCTCGGGCTCGAACGGCAGATCGTCACGATCGTTGGCGGTTTTTCGGCCGCCCTGGCTCTAGCCCGGGCCTCCGACCTGATCGCCAGCGTGCCCGAGAGACATACCGGCAATTTGCGCGCCGGAATGCACAGTTTTCCCCTCCCCGTCTCCATACCCGAGTTTACAATTTCATTGCTCTGGCACCCGCGGCTCGATGCGGATCCGGCGCATCGCTGGCTGCGCGGGTGCGTTCGAGACGTTTGCGCCGAGTGACCCGCCGATGCATCGGCATGCCACCCGCTGTCGCTTCATCATCGGCAAGAGTGATCGAGCCATTCGATTGTTTTCACTGACCGTCTTCAGGCGGTTGTCAGGATGATCTGGCAAAACGAACATGCTTTCGCCCGCCAACATTCTCGTGGTTCGTCGATGGTCAACGGGAGCCGAAAGATTCGACCGCGCCTGCCCATTTCAGCATGGCGTCTGGAGATATCATGCAGATCGCATTGTCGCGCAGTCGCTCTCTTCTCCATGTAGCCAAGGGAATTCTGCGTTTTGCAGTGCTGCCCGCCGCGTTGTTCGTCGGTGCTTTCTATAGCAACATGGTGCTGACGACGAACTTCCACCCTGTTATCGCGGGTGAGGTCTATCGGTCGTCACAGCCTTCCGCAAATGATATCGCAGAATTCAAAAAGCGGTACGGCATCAGAACCATCATCAACCTGCGCGGCGACAATAGCGGCCACGACTGGTATGACAAGGAAGTCGCCCAGGCAAAAGAGCTCGGTATCAATCATATCGACTTCAAGATGTCCGCCGACCGTGAATTGACCCAGGCCCAGGCGGCGGAACTTGTCGATATCATGCGCGAGGCGCCGAAGCCTCTGTTGATCCATTGCCAGGCGGGCGCCGATCGCACGGGCCTTGCATCCGCGCTCTATCTAGCGGCAATCGCCAAGGTCGACGAAAGCGTTTCCGAAAAGCAGATATCGATCCTCTACGGTCATATCTCGCTGTCTGTCAGCCATGCCTATGCCATGGACCGCACGTTCGAGAAGCTCGAGCCATGGCTCGGCTTTTCCGATTCGTGATTGTTTGGCGTTAGACAATCTGTAACATTGACCAGCTACCGGTTGAGCGCACATATGTTGCGGTGCGACATTGATTCCAACTCAATTCTGCGGGGCTTTTCGATGTACCAGTTCGATCTTGTCGTTGTCGGCAGTGGCCCGGCCGGGCGAAGAGGGGCTATTCAAGCAGCGAAGCTCGGCAAGAAGGTCCTCGTCATCGAACAGGGCAAGCGTGTCGGCGGCGTTTCCGTCCATACCGGCACTATTCCGTCCAAGACGCTGCGCGAGACGGCGCTCAATCTTTCCGGCTGGCGCGAGCGCGGCTTCTACGGCCGCGCCTACCGCGTGAAGCAGGAAATCAGCGCCGAGGATCTGCGCCGCCGCCTGCTGATTACGCTCGACCACGAGGTCGAAGTGCTGGAGCACCAGTTTGCCCGCAACCATGTGCAGCACATCAGAGGCAAGGCCAGCTTCGTCGATCCGCAGACGCTCGAGGTCCTCAAGGAGGACGGGGAGGTATTGCACGTAACCGGGGCGAGTATCCTGCTCGCGGTCGGCACCAAGCCATTTCGCCCTGACTACATGCCCTTCGACGGCAAGGTCATCCTCGACAGCGACGAGCTGCTGGATATGGAGCAATTGCCACGTTCGATGGTCGTGATCGGCGCAGGCGTCATCGGCATCGAATATGCAACGATCTTCAGCGCCCTCGATACGCAGGTGACGCTTCTCGATCCGAAGTCGACGATGCTCGATTTCATCGACAGGGAAATCATCGAGGATTTCACCTACCAGCTGCGCGATCGCAACATGAAGCTGCTGCTTGGCCAGAAGGCGGAGAAGGTCGTCAAGCTACCGGACGGCAAGGCCGAGATCACGCTCGACAGCGGCCGCAGGATCGTCACCGACATGGTTCTGTTTGCCGCGGGCCGCATGGGGGCGACCGATACGCTAAACCTTCCAGCGGCAGGCCTCGAGGCCGACAGCCGCGGTCGCCTGAGCGTCAACCCGGAAACCTTCGCCACGACAGTTCCGCATATCTTTGCGGCCGGCGACGTCATCGGCTTTCCGAGCCTTGCGTCCACCTCGATGGAACAGGGGCGCATCGCTGCCCGGGTTGCCGTCGGCGCCATCGCCAAGGAGCCACAGAAATACTTTCCTTATGGCATCTATGCCGTCCCGGAAATCTCCACCTGCGGGCTGACCGAGGAAGAGGTCAAGGAGCGTCATATCCCCTATGAATGTGGCATCGCCCGTTTCCGTGAGACCTCGCGCGGGCATATCATGGGGTTGGACACTGGCCTCTTGAAAATGATCTTCTCGCTGAAGACGCGCCGCCTGCTTGGCGTCCACATCGTCGGCGAAGGTGCAACCGAACTCGTCCACATCGGCCAGGCCGTACTCAACCTCAAGGGCACCGTCGAATATTTCGTCGAGAACACCTTCAACTATCCGACGCTTGCCGAGGCTTACAAGATCGCCGGGCTCGATGCAGGGAACCGAATGGGCGATATCAAGTCGGAGCTTTGAGGCGATATTTTCGCAGACAAAAGCCCCTCGGCGTTCTCGCAGCGCACCGGAAAATGCCCCTCATCCGGCCTGTCGGCCACCTTCTCCCCGCGCGCGGGGAGAAGGCGATAGACGCATCTGCCGTTGAAATTCAAGCTCTCGCATGCCTCAAATGGCCTCACGCGCTGTCGTCCCCTCTCCCCGTGTGCGGGGAGAGGGCTAGGGTGAGGGGCAGGCCACACCCGCAGAAATCCAACACCACCCAATACAAAAAAAGCCCCGCCGCGAACGGCAGGGCTTCTAAAAATCCAATAGAGTTCCGAATTACTCGGCAGCGTCCTCGGCAGCCTTCTTCTTCGGAGCGGCCTTCTTCTTCGGAGCCGGAGCTTCCTCGCCTTCGGCGGCAGCATCAGCCTTCGCTTCGGTCTTGGCAGCAGCCTTCTTCTTCGGAGCGGCCTTCTTGGTCTCGGACTTCTCAGCGCCTTCGGCTTCGTCTTCGGCCATCAGCTCTTCCTTGCTGACGGTCTTGTCGGTGACATCGACTTCAGACAGCAGGTGGTCGATGACCTTTTCTTCGAAGATCGGCGCGCGCAGGTTCGCAGATGCGCCCGGCGTGTTGCGGAAGAATTCGAGGATTTCCTTTTCCTGGCCCGGGAACTGGCGGAGCTGGTCGTACAGCGCACGCTGCAGTTCGTCTTCGCTCACTTCGACACCGGCCTTTTCACCGATTTCGGAGAGGACGAGGCCGAGGCGAACGCGACGCTCAGCAAGCTTGCGGTAGTCTTCGCGAGCCTTTTCTTCCGTCGTGTCTTCATCTTCGAAGCTCTTGCCGGATTCGCCGAGATCGGTCTGGATCTGGCGCCAGATGCTGTCGAATTCGGCATCGACCAGCTTCTGCGGCGTGTCGAACTGGTACATCTCGTCAAGCTGGTCAAGGATCTGACGCTTGACCTTCTGGCGAGTGACCGAGCCGTACTGGCTCTCGATCTGGCCGCGAACGATCTCCTTCAGGCGATCGGCAGATTCGAGGCCGAGCTTGGTAGCGAGTTCGTCGTTGATCTCGATGTCTGCAGCCGAGGCAACTTCCTTGACGGTGATGTCGAAGGTCGCTTCCTTGCCGGCAAGGTTCTTGGCCGGATAGTCGGCCGGGAACGTCACGTTGATGACCTTCTCGTCGCCGGCCTTGACGCCAACGAGCTGGGCTTCGAAGCCTGGGATGAAGCGGTTGGAACCGATGACCAGCTCTGCGTCATCATCCTTGCCGCCTTCGAAGGCTTCGCCGTCGACCTTGCCGAGGTAAGCCATCTTGACGCGGTCGCCGTCGGCAGCCTTGCCCTTCTTTGGCTCATAGCTGCGGGCGCTTTCAGCGATCTTCAAAATCTGTTCGGTGACCTCGTCTTCGCCGATTTCGACGACTTCGCGGCTGACCTTGATGCCGTTGACAGGCTTCAGTTCGATTGCCGGGATGACTTCGTAGGAAAGCGTGAATTCGAAATCGGCTTCGGCTGCCAGGATCTTGTCAGCCTCGTCCTTGTCTTCGGTCATGGCGATTTCAGGCTGGGTAGCCGACTTTTCGCCACGGCCGGTCAAGATTGCCGGCGGCTGGTCGCGGACGATCTCGTTGACGAGATCAGCCATGATCGACTTGCCGTAGACCTTCTTCAGGTGCGCGACCGGTACCTTGCCCGGACGGAAGCCGTTGATGCGGACCTTGTCCTTCATCTCGGCAAGGCGCTCGTTCATGCGGCCTTCCATATCCTTGGCGGGAAACACTACCTTGATTTCGCGCTTCAGCCCTTCAGCGAGCGTTTCGATAACCTGCATCTTCTTACCTTCATTTCGTGGCGGCCGTGCCCAGCCAGCCGTTCGTTTCGATGAGCACGACGCCGGACCGACGACCGGGCGTGGCTTTCATGCAATTCCTAGCATTTTGCAAGGCAAAATGGCGCGTCTTATCGCAAGCCTTCGAGGCAGACTGGTTCTCAGTCTCCCCCGGCAGCAAAGCAGCCTTGGTGCGGGTAGAGAGACTTGAACTCCCACGCCTTACGGCACCAGAACCTAAATCTGGCGTGTCTACCAATTTCACCATACCCGCGTTCGCAAAACCGCATAGCAATGCCTACGCATGAGGCCTTCCGGAGCGCGGCGTCTCTATATCACCCGTTTCAAACCACGCAAAGGAAAAATGACGGATCGACGACTGCGATGGCAAGATGCCTTGCGATTGCGCTTGGGTGCCTCAATAGAGCGGCTCCTCGTAGACTGCCTTCCCGTCCACAAGCAGGCTGCGGATTTGCGCTTGCCCACCCGCAGACACCCGCGCAGCTATGGAAAGTTGGCCCTCCGACCGCGCCGTGTCGAGATTGCTGCCCTCGCCTTCCGGGATGTAATAGCGTTCGATCCCATAGTCGACCCTTATCGTCTGTTCGGGGTCAACGGGATAATACTGGAACGGCTGGCTCTTGAGGACGACCGTGTCGGGTTTGGCCTCCAGCGCGCCGAAGGATGATTCGGCTATGCCCCAGAAACCGTCGGGCTGTTTTTGGAGACGGACCGAAAGCACCCTCTCCCCGGCTTCCTTCGGCGGGCCTCCGACGATCGTCGATGCCGGCACGCTTGAAATCTCGTAATTCAGCACGACGTAATCGCCGCGCAGCAAATCCCGCGGGTCGATTGGTGCCGTTTTCAGCAGTACCTCGGTGCCGCTGCGAAGGATGGAGGCATGGCTTGCAATCGTGTATCCGATAATCACGGTCTGCAGCAAGGCGACGATGATTGCGGCGATCCATGCGCGTCTGACGTAAGGGTGGGCGGCTGCGCCCGCGTCAAAGATGGAGCTCATGGCCGTGTCTCCTGCTTCTCATTGTGGGAAAACCGACGCTCGAGGCGGATGACGATCCAGGCGACGACGGCGACCAGCAGCCCGGAGATCAGGAAGAAGCCTGATGTACCGATGATCGAGCCGATTGTTTCCGAGGCGAGATAGAGCATCTCGGCGGCAAAGACGAGATAGGCCGAATAGCGCACCGCGCCATTGTCCCGACCGCAAAGGGTGATTGCGGCTACCGCTATGGCCAGCGTCGCGATGCCAAGCACCGTCAGCCGCTGCTCGCTCAATACCTCGAAGTGGATGAGGAAAAGGCCGATGCTTGTGAAGAGGAACGTATAAAAGGCCGGCGCCGCTCCCGCATTGCGGATCATCCGGGTAAGCGGCGACATCGGCAGGCTGACGGCCATGAACGCGACCAGACCGCCGGCGGCGAACAGAACGGCAGTCGTCAGGTCCTGGTGCAGCGAGTAGATCCAGGTCAGCCAGCCGATCAGCAGCAGGTAGACCAGATGTCGCGCCCGGCCCGCGCCGGTATAATAGATCAGCGCCAGCACGATCGCCGCCATGACCGGCGGCGCCCAGGGCGACCAACCCGTCCATTTCAAATCGTTCTCCTCGAGAAAAACGCAGAAATAGGCCCAGGCAAGAAAGCCGGCGACGACCACCTGGCTGCCGGAGTGGAAGAGAGCCGCGGCAATGCACGCAATTCCGAACCAGACGGCCATCAGGGTGAGTTCGTCGCCCGATATGTGATACATCTGCGCGACCAGCGACATCCCTCCGCCGAAACTCAGCGTTCCGAGCAGCAGCATCGCCGCAGCGACCGAGGTCTGCCCGCGTGCCGTAAACGCAGCGCCGGCGAGGTAGAACGCCCATATCAGCGCAACGATGAACGAGACGCGCACTGCGCGCGGTATGAGTTCCCAATTGGAGGCAACGAGCAAAAGGATCGCTGCCGCGACAAGCAGCGCCGCCAGCACCGACAGAACCCGCCCCAAACTGAAGCTTGCCGGCCGGCTGTCGTAATCCGCCATGATGGCCTTCGCCTGCGGCGACTGGATCAGTCCCTTATCTACCCACAGCGAAAGATCTCTTTGCAGCCGTCCTCGATACATCGTCACCTCTTGAGCAGCGGCCGACCTAACGAAAAGGCCCACCTTCGATTGCTATATATTCGCTAATAACAAAGGAGAGGCAAATCCGCCTCGAGGAACACGCTAAATTTGGCGCCGTGCAACATCCTGAGACAAACCTTAACCAGCAATTAACGGTTTACGGAGTATGAATGGGTCGCGGATACTGGATAATCCGCAGACATGCACGAGCAGCATATCTTTCATGAAATTATTGCACTGCACAATTTTCAGATGTCGCCTATCTAGACGTCAACAATGAGCCTCGGTGGCGCGCGGCCCCGGCCTATCGCCGGAAAGTGCCCTGGGAAATGATATCCCTGTACGACATTCGGAGACGCACGCTCCTCCTCCCAGTGCTCTCCGATGGATTGACAGCGTTCCTCCTCCCCGTTGTCGATCATCTCAAATGACGCTCACCGCACTCCTCCCGCGGTGAGCGTTATTTTTTAGGGAGATAGGCGACCTTCCAAATCTGCCGCGGCTCCTGCCGACCCCGCATTGAATTAAAGCCGCAGCGCTGTTCCGCAGGCTAATTTCCGTTGGCTGGCGGCGCCAGATCGAATGTTCGCGTGCGGTCCAGCAGCGGTCAGCCGATAACGGGATAGGTTGCTTCACACCTCGCGACGTATTGCCAAGAAGTGACCACCAATTAGCCATCCAGCCGCCGAGAGATGCGTAAAGCGCATAGGTGACATGATGGATTGGCGCTTTTAGTTTTCGCGGCGCAGCATATATTGAGCGTCATCAGATAGAGGCCGGCACGCAAGGTTGCTGGCCCATCCGCGAAACCCTAGGAAAGGGGCTTTAAAATGAACATTACCCGCTCTTTCAACAACTGGCGCAAATATCGTCAGACCGTTACCGAACTCGGCCGCATGAGCAGCCGCGAACTGCACGACCTCGGTATCGACCGCTCCGACATCCATCGCGTTGCTCGCGAAGCCACCGGCCGTTAATCGACAGCCCTGGCATCGTCTGATATCAGCGATAGCCTATCAACGCCCGTTGCGGACCACCGCAGCGGGCGTTCTCTTTTTTGGTCCAAGCTCAGCTCGCTAGTGCAGCACAAATATTCAGCTTTTTAGCTGCCCACTCAGCGCATACCGCCTAAAATTTAAATGTTGCGTATTTTTTGAGCGTCACACTGCACAAACGCATAGCAGGAGCCTTTTATTTGCACTGCAAAATCTCCGAGTTCTCTCCTATATGAGTGTCAAGCGCTGATGCGGCAATAACGCCGCTCGCCAACTTGATGACTGAGGATAAGACCATGAACCCGCTTCGCATTGCAAAGAGCTGGATTAGCTATCGCCGTACGCTGAACGAACTCGGCAGCCTTTCGAACCAGACGCTTTCCGATATCGGCATCAGCCGTTACGAAATCCGTACGATCGCTAACCGTTCGTTCCGTTAAGTACTGGCCCAAGCATGGGCCGGTCGTTCCGGACCAAGCTTCGACCTTCAAAACGGCACCCCTGCGGTGCCGTTTTTGATTCGGGGTGATTGGAACCTGCGCGTCCCCGTGATAATCACCCGCGCATGAAAACAGCATCTTCCTATTCTCCCATCCATGTCATCGGCGGCGGCCTCGCCGGCTCCGAAGCCGCCTGGCAGATCGCATCTGCGGGCGTTCCCGTTATCCTGCACGAAATGCGCGGCGTACGTGGCACGGACGCGCACAAGACAGACGATCTGGCAGAGCTCGTCTGCTCCAACTCATTTCGCTCGGACGACGCCACGAGCAACGCAGTCGGCGTCATTCATGCCGAGATGCGGCTGGCCGGTTCGCTGATCATGGCCTGCGCCGACAGGCATCAGGTGCCGGCGGGCGGCGCACTTGCCGTCGATCGAGATGGCTTTTCCGCCGCCGTCACACGAGAGATCGCTGGCAATCCACTGATCACGGTCGTTCGCGAGGAAATTGCCGGCCTGCCGCCAAAGGATTGGGACCAGGCGATCATCGCCACCGGCCCGTTGACCGCGCCCGATCTCGCCAGCGCCATCCAGGCGGAGACCGGCGCCGACGCGCTTGCCTTCTTCGACGCCATCGCCCCGATCGTCTATCGTGACAGCATAGACATGGACATCTGCTGGTATCAGTCCCGCTACGACAAGGTCGGGCCGGGCGGCACCGGCAAGGACTATATCAATTGCCCGATGGACGAGGCCCAGTACAATGCCTTCATTGACGCGCTTGTCGCCGGCGACGCGGTCGGCTTCAAGGAATGGGAGGGGACGCCCTATTTCGACGGCTGTCTGCCGATCGAGGTCATGGCGGAACGCGGGCGCGAGACGCTGCGACACGGACCGATGAAGCCGATGGGGCTGACGAACGAGCATAACCCCACTATCAAGGCTTATGCCGTCGTGCAGCTCCGGCAGGACAATGCGCTCGGCTCGCTCTACAACATGGTCGGCTTCCAGACGAAATTGAAGTACGGCGCACAGGCCGAGATATTCCGGCTCATTCCGGGCTTGCAGAATGCGGAGTTCGCGAGGCTCGGCGGACTGCATCGCAATACCTACATCAACTCGCCGACCCTGCTTGACCGCTCGCTCGTGCTGAAATCTCGCCCGGGTCTCAGGTTTGCGGGACAGATCACCGGCTGCGAAGGCTATGTCGAGAGCGCCAGCATCGGCCTGCTGGCCGGACGCTTCGCCAGCGCAGAGCGCAAAGGTGAAGCGGTGTCGCTGCCGCCCCCAACTTCCGCGCTCGGTGCATTGTTGAACCACATCACCGGTGGTCATATCGTCTCGGACGAGGAGCCGGGCAAGCGTTCGTTCCAGCCGATGAACATCAATTTCGGATTGTTTCCGGAGCTGGAACCGGGATCGATCGTCAAGCCGGAAGGCGTCAAGCGCTTCCGCGGCAAGGACAAGACAATCATGAAGCGTCAACTGGTGGCGAAGCGCGCGCTGGCCGATTGCGCCGAGTGGCTTGGGCTTGCAGGAAGCGGCGAGGCAATCAGCGCCTAGCGATCAGGCCTTATTGGCGGCGGTGATGGCCGGCGGCTCGAGGTCGTGGGTCGCGACATAGTTGCCGAGCAGCCAGAGCGATACTTCCGCTGCATCCATCGGCGTCGAGAACTCAAAGGTGCCGTTGTGATGCGGCGCGTCGAGGAAATCGATGGTGATTGCCTTGGGATTGACCGCATCGCGCACCCGTACCCTGCCCGGCTGGATCAGGTGACAGGCAAAATGATTGCGCAGGTTCTTCATGAAGCCTGCCTTGTTGTCGTGCAGGCGTACGAACATTGCCTGTCCGTTTTCCGTTCTCTGCAGCTGCCGGATTGCCTCGGTCGGGAAAGCGCGGCCGAATTCGAGGATGGCGAGGCCTGTATCCTGAAGGCCCTCGTCCTTGCTTTGCGATGCAATCCGCGTGGCAACGAAAGCAAAGCAGATGACGATCGCGAAGATCGCCGACCAGATGAATATTGCCATGGCGATTCTCCCTTCGGGACAAGAATGAGCTCAAGGGCTGCTGTAGCTTACGAGCCTTGTGCGAATTTGACCAATCTCAGATCCTCCGGCGCGTCGACGCCAGGGCCATTCTGATCTGCCGCTGCCATTGCGGCGGCTGTATAGGCTTATCGAGCAGCCCTCTCCCCAAGGTCTGCGCCTGTTTCAGCACCGGTTCTGCCAACGCAACCGGCAGGAACGCCGGGATAACCTTCGCCGAGATGGCTCCCGCGGCCCTCGCCTTCGCCAGATGCTCTCGCCCCAACCCGGCAAAAGCATCGATTGCCGCAGTAATCCGCGCCGTATCCTTACCGGCAAGAAAACCGTCGCGATCGAGACCGGTTGCGGACAGGATATCCAGCGGCAGATAAAGCTGACCGCGGCTGCGGTGCAACGGCATCAGCATCAGCATTCCCGAAATTGCTTGCGCTACGCCGGCATGACCCGCTGCATTGGCCGAGCGAGGCGCATCCTCGGGCGAGAGGATCAGGCTCGCAAGCTGGATCAGCGCCGACGCGGTCTCGCCCGCATAGCCTTCCAGCGCGCTTCGCGTCTCCATCGGATCGTCGTATAGGTCGAAGATGCGGGCGTCGATCATGTCGATGAGCGTCGCGCGCGGCAGACGCTCCGCTTCGATAGCGGTCAGCAACTCAGCTGCGATAGGATTTGCCTCGCTGGATCCGTGGGCGTTTCCCTCCAGGAGGTCGCGCCAATATTGCATGCGGACCTCGCCCGGCAGCGGCTCGTGGACGAGATCGCGGATGCGGGCCAACTCGGCGTTGAAGGCATATAGTGCGGCCAGCGATCGGCGCTTGTCCTGCGGCGAAAGCAGGCAGGCGAGATAGCGGTCGCGATCGGTTTCTCGGAGCGTTGCCAGGCAGATTTCCTGGTTGCTGCTTACGGCGCCTGGTGTCATGCCCTGCCGGTTCCCTGTCACACGGCGATCAAAGCAGCGGCGACAGCGCGCGATTCGGCCAGCATGATATTGAAGGTGCGCACCGCAGCACCCGTACTCATCGGATCGGATGAGATTTTCTTGGCGCGCAGCGCAGCCTTCAGTTCCGCTGGAATTGGACGCAACTCCAAACCTGTACCAACCAGCAAAACCTCGATATCGGCGGCTTCGTCCAGGACCCTTTGGAACTGGGCCGTGGTCAAGGGATCGCCGAGCGCCATGTCCCAACCGTAAATGCCGGACGGGAGGCAAAGCAGCGAGCCTCGATGCGACATGTCGGCAAAGCGGAAACCGCCGTTGCCGTACGCATCGATCGGTGCGCGACCTGGAAAATGCGCCTTCCGGATTTCTATTCCCTTTGCCACTATCTCATACCGCCGGTTTGCTGGATTGAACGTCTGTATCGATCTTCCGTTCCCCGCCGGTCTTCGAGCCGTCCGGTCGGAGCTTGAAGACGATAAGGACGGGGGCCGCGATATAGATCGACGAGAATGTGCCAACGGCCACGCCAAAAAGCATGGCTGATGTAAACGAGCGAATGACCTCGCCACCGAAAATGAAGAGCGCCAGAAGCGCCAGCAATGTGGTCGCCGAGGTCAGGATCGTGCGCGACAGCGTCTGGTTGATCGAGGCATCGATCAGGATCGGTAACGGCATTTGTGGATAGAGCTTGAGGTTCTCGCGCATGCGGTCATAGACCACAATGGTGTCGTTCAACGAATAGCCGACGATCGTCAGAAGCGCCGCAACGCTTGTGAGATTGAACTCCATTCCGGTCACCACGAACAGGCCAAGCGTCAGAATGATGTCGTGGAGGATGGCGACGATCGCGCCGACGGCAAACTGCCATTCGAAACGGAGCCAGATGTAGAGAAGCACCGCAATCAGCGCCGCCAATATCCCATACGTCGCTGTCTTGCCTATCTCACCCGAAACAGCAGGACCGACGACTTCGACACGCGAAAAGTCATAGTCCGCTGACAGTTCGTCGCGCACGAGGGTCACTGCGGATTGCTCGGCGTTTTCCCCACCGTTCTGCGCGTGGACGCGAATGAGCGCACTAGCACGATTTCTGGTCCGATCGACCTGCACGCCGCCCAAATTCAACTGTTCCAGGCGCGATTGAATGTCGGCCGCATCCGCGAGACCCTGCTTTGCCTGAACCTCTATAATGGAGCCGCCAGTGAAATCGATGCCGAGATGCATGCCGACCGTCGCTATTGCCAGAAGCGTCGTCAAGGAGAGGATTGCAGATGCGGTGAACGTATAGCGGCGGATTCCCATGAAGCGGATGCGCGAGCCATCGAAAATGCCGCTTCTGAGGCCGACCAGCAACGTTCTGGGCTTGCGGCGTGAAATCCAGAGATCGACGATCGAACGAGTGACGAGGCAGGCGGTGAAGAATGTGGTGAAGACGCCGATAATCAGCGTCGCGGCGAAGCCGCGCACCGAGCCGTTGCTGACGTAAAATAGAATGATCGCGACGATAAGCACAGTGAGATTGGCATCGATGACGGTCCTCACCGCTCTTGCAAACCCATGCCTCAAGGCATCGACGAGTAGATGGGTCTTCTTCTCCTCTTCCCTGACGCGCTCGTAGATCAACACGTTGGCGTCGAGCGCGATACCGATGATCAGTACGATTGCGGCGATGCCGGGCAAGGTGAGCACCATGCCGAAGATCCCCATGATGGCCAGAACCATGACGACGTTGATCACAAGTGCGAGCGTCGCGGCCACGCCCAGCAACCCATAGAAAACCAGCATCAGCACTGTTACGAAAATCCCCGCGGCAATGCAGGCGACGACGCCCGAATGCATCGTTTCGCTGCCGAAGCCGGGACGGATCGTCCGCTCCTCTACGGCGGTGAGCGTTGCAGGCAAGGGGCCGGATCGCAGCATGACCGCAAGATCCTGCGCACCCTTGGCGGACAGGACCCCTGCGATGTCAACGCTGCCGTTGGGAATGGCCGTCGCGAGCACAACCGTTGCAATCACCTGATCGTCGAGAACGATCGCAACGGGCTTACCTATGTTGCTTTGGGTGGATTGGCCGAAACGGCCCGTCGCTTCCGTATTCAGCCTTATCGTGACGGTGCCGTTGTTGTTTTCCGGATCAACACGCGCTTCAGCATCGGCGATATCAATATTCGACAGCATGGGCTGTCTCTGCACCAGATAGGCAGCCGGCGGGTCGTCCTCGGAATAGAGTATCTTCGACGTCGCCGGCAACTGGCCATCGATCGCTTGCTGCACCGGAACGCTTTGGTCGATCAGGCGAAAACTAAGGCTCGCCTTCTGGTTCAGGAGCGATTTCAGCAGCTGCGGATCCGCAAGGCCCGGCTCCTGGACGACAATGCGATCGGAACCCTGCCGTCTGACCGACGGCGTCTCGCTCGCGATCTGAACGACCCGGCGGCGTATGATCTCGAGGGAGCGTTTGGCGGCCAGCGACACACGACGATCGATGCCGCGATCGGTGAGATTGACGGTGATCAGGCCGTCGGTTCCGGCAGCCAGCGTCGCCTCCTGGAAGGAGCCGTTTGACGTATCGCTGGTTACAGCTGCGGCAAGAGGCGCCAACGCCGCCATTGCTGCCTGAACCTGATTTGGAGACGTAATGCGAACCGCAATCGTCTGCCCGGTGCCGGTCAAGCCGCTATATCCGACATTGACGGTGCGCAGGCGGGTTCGAATATCGCTGACCGTGTCTTCGAGACGCGTCGCGACAATGTCGTCGCGTTCGACTTTCAGCGTCAGGGCCGACCCACCCTGAAGGTCGAGGCCGAGCTTCACCTTGCTATGCGCAACCCAGCTCGGCAGCGCGGCTAGTTGCGCGCTGCTGAACAGGTTGGGTAATGCAACCAGCATGCCTAACGCGACGGCGCACCAGATCAGGATAGTCTTCCACCGTGAAAAGTGCAGCATTGCGTCCTCGACCTTGAACAATCGTCGCGACGCACCACCCCGGCCCGTCGTTATTTCAAGATGCTACGCAGCGTCTGCCTTGACCGGTTCGCCCTTAACCCGGACTTCGGAGATTGCGCTGCGAACGACACGAACCTTGACGCCTTCGGCAATT
The DNA here is from genome assembly GCF_003240585.1 of Arminella tubonensis. GTDB lineage: Bacteria > Pseudomonadota > Alphaproteobacteria > Rhizobiales > Rhizobiaceae > Rhizobium > Rhizobium tubonense. The sequence goes on along the minus strand of NZ_PCDP01000040.1, from coordinate 67,927 downwards.
TCCACTTCGACTTCCTTCTCGTCGACGACCTTGGTCACCTTGCCGACGATACCGCCGCCGGTGACGATCTGGTCCCCACGACGAATGTTCTTCAGAACGTCGTCACGCTTCTTCGCCTGGGCGCGCTGCGGCCGGATAAGGAGGAAATACCAGACAACCATCAGGGGCACGAAGAGGAAAAGCATCTCCATGCCGGAGCCGCCAAAAGCCCCCATGGCTGAATCTGTCGCGCTCTGTGCGTACGCATTGGTGATAAACATCGAGAACTCCTCAAACTTCCAGCGGGAATGCCCCGTTTCAGATCGCCGGAATATCATTGCGAGCATGGCGAATGCAACAGAAAGAGCCACGAACCGTACCGTTTTCCCGGGCTGTTAGCCTTTCGGCTGCGGAAACGCCATGTTACCCGGCAGACAATAGGATATCTGACCATCGCTGGCGTCACATTGTTGGAGGAAAGCAGATGAGCGAAGACAAAAATTCCCTGATCCTGACCGAAATCCGTCGCTTGACGGCCGCGGTCGAACGGCTGGCGGGTCCACCCCCTGTCGCCAACGACTGGACGGCGGCGGATTGCTTTGTCTGGGCGCCGGCGCGCATGCATCTGCAGCCCGTGCCGAGACCGAACCGCGTCGCGCTGACGCTCATTCGCGGCGTCGATCACGTTCGGGACATCCTCCATGAAAATACCCTGCGCTTCACCGAAGGGTTTGCCGCCAACAACGTGCTGCTCTGGGGCGCGCGGGGCATGGGCAAATCATCGCTCGTCAAGGCCGTTCATGAAGATGTCCGTCGCACGACGGGCGTCTCGCTCAAGCTGGTCGAGGTGCATCGCGAGGATATCTCGACGCTGCCGGTGCTGCTCGATCTCGTAAAAGCTGCGCCACATCGGGTCATCATCTTCTGCGACGACCTCTCTTTCGACCATGATGATACCGCCTATAAATCGCTGAAGGCAGCGCTCGACGGTGGCGTCGAAGGCCGGCCGGATAACGTGCTATTTTACGCCACGTCGAACCGCCGCCATCTCCTGCCGCGCAACATGATGGAGAACGAGCAATCGACCGCAATCAATCCCTCGGAAGCGGTCGAGGAGAAGGTGTCGCTGTCGGATCGCTTCGGTCTATGGCTGGGCTTCCACAAGTGCAGTCAGGACGACTACCTGCAGATGATCGACGGATATGCCGACCATTTCAAGCTCGCGCTGGATCGCAGCCAGATGCACCACGAGGCGCTCGAATGGGCCACCACCCGAGGAGCACGCTCCGGCCGCGTCGCCTGGCAATACATCCAGGATCTCGCCGGTCGCCAACGCATCGCGCTCGATCAGGACTGATGCTTCGACAAAGATCCAAAAAGACAAAAAACCCGGCTTTGACCGGGCTTTTTGCAGACTTCTTGAGACGCACTACCTATTCAAGAAATGTCATTGGGTTGACCGGCGAGGCATTCTTACGGACTTCAAAGTGAAGCTGCGGCTGCTTGGCGTTGCCGCTCATGCCTGAGGTTGCCAGCGTCTGGCCGCGCTGGACCTTCTGCCCGCGGGCGACGCTCAGGGCATCGGCATGGCCATAGACGGTGACAGTACCGTCGTCGTGGCGCAGCAACACCGTGTTGCCGAGTTCCTTCAGGCCGTTGCCGGCATAGATGACGACGCCGTTCTCGGCGGCCTTGATGGGCGTGCCCTGCGGTACCGAGATGTCGATGCCGTCGTTGCGGCTGCCTTCGACATTCGCACCGTAAGCGGCGATGACGGCGCCTCTAACCGGCCAGCGATACTTGCCGATGCCGGTTGATTCCGGAGCTACGGACGCCACGTCGGACTTCTGCTCGGCATCGTCGACCGACTGGGTTGGTGCAGCTGCGGCCTGTGCCTTGACCGGCGCGATGGAAGCGGTCTGGACCTTCGGCGCAGGTGCTGCGGCAGGTGCCTTGGGGCTCGGTGCGGCAACCTTCTCTGGGGCAATCGAGGCCGTCTTGAGCTGATCCACCGGCGCCGTGGCTCCGTGGGGCAACTTCAGCGTCTGGCCGATGTGGATGCCGCCCTTGCCGATGTCGTTTACTTCCTTGAGATCCGCGATCTGCGCGCCGGTGGCCTTGGCAATCTTGGCAAGCGAGTCGCCCGACTTGACGACATAGGTGCCACCTGTCGGGACCGGACCCTTGCCGGCACCGGCCGCGACCTTGCCATTGGCACCTTCGGCGCCCACCTGCCATTTGTCGCGCGCTGAACCATTCGCCGGCAGGACCGCAGCGTTCTGTGTCGGCTCCTTCATTGGCGTCGGCACCTTGCCGCCCTTGGACAGGTCAGCCGATTCCGAAGCCGCCTTGGCGGAAGAGCTGCCGCCGTTGTAGGTCGGGATGATGATGGTTTGGCCGGGTGCAGCAGAGGCGGACGACTTCAGGCCGTTTGCCTTCAGAATTTCCTTTTCCGGCACACCGAAGCGGCGCGACAGGGTATCGGTTGTCTCGCCAGGGCGAAGCGTCACGCTCGGCGCGTTCATCGCGGACCAGCCGGAGGCTTTCTCTGGGGTCGTTCCGGTCGACATCGGATCCGGCGCCAGTCTCGGCGCTGCTTCACGGGTCGGAGCCTGATGGGTCGACGGGAACGGCTGAGCCATGGCAGCCTGCCGTTCGGCGCTGCGAGCGACCGGCGCAGGCGACGAGGATGTCGTCGGAGCTGCGAGTTCCGAGCGCTGGACGGCGATGGGTGCAGATGCGACCCGGGCGCTGGAATAGGATGGATTGTAGCGAGCCGGAGCGCTCGGATACTGCTGGTTCAAAGCAGCATTCCGGTTGCCGTTGTCCTGTTGGTACTGGCCGCCAGACGCAACATTCTCGCGTGGCACTGGATCGCCATCTAGCCCGCCCACACTCCGGCGTGGGATCGAGCTCGTAGTCATCTGATCAGAGCTTGCAAACAACCCTCCGAAGCGCGTGGCGTCAGAGCTGCAACCCGTCACGGCGCTCGCCAGAAGGGCCGCCGTGAGCATTTTTCCGATGTTTGACGATAGATTGAAACGCATGACTCGACCCACATTAGACGCAACCGTTTGTGAGTGAGATTAAAGCGCGTTAATCTTACCATGCCGTTAAAGCACTGGTCTCATGAGTGTTTTTTTGAGGAATTGCTAACCATAGACGCAAAAACCCCTGAGATGCGGGGAAGCCGGATCAAAACTATCGAAATCGACGCCTACAGATAGGACGCGAGAAGCGGAACGACCGGCAGATATGGAACTTCGAAAAGCTCCTCCCGTTCGAAGCGGCTTCCCGTCTTGGTCAACCGCACCAGCCGGCAGACATCCTCGGAAATCATCAGCGGCGCGATCATCGAACCGCCGGATACCAGCTGGTCGGCATAAAAGCGCGGCATGGAGTTGAATGCCGCCGTCACCAGGATGCGGTCGAAGGTGCCTTCGCCCTGCATTCCGCTGCTGCCGTCGGCGTGACGGACGATTACCGTGCGAAGCGACAAGGCATCCATTCGGCGTTGCGCGTTTGTCGTAAGTGTCTTGTAGCGGTCTATCGTCAGGACGCGCTCGGCCATCCGCCCCATGACAGCCGCCATGAAACCGCTGCCTGTACCGATTTCGAGCACCCGATGGCCGGGTTTGACCTTGAGATGATGGAGGATACGCACGACAAGATCGATGCCTTCCATGAAGGAGCCGCATTCGATCGGGATGGTCCGGCTCGAATAGGCTTCCTCGGCAAATTGCGGGGGCACGAAAAGCGAGCGTGGCGTCTGTTCCACGGCTGTCAGAAGATCAAGGTCGGATATGCCTTCGGCGCGGAGCCGCAGCACGACCGCCGCAAAGCCTTCCTTCTCGACCAGTCGAGGTGTCAATCCGCTACTCCATACCCAAGCGCCCGCGCTACGCGGTCCTGTACGGAATAATCAGTCAGATCGAGTTTCAAAGGAGTTACCGAAATACGTTTTTGTTTGAGGGCATGAATATCAGTGCCCTCGCGAAAATGGCCGCTCCTCTCGCCGAAACGCAGCCAGTAGTACGGAAAGCCGCGACCGTCGGCGCGTTCGTCCACCTGAAGATTGAACGCGAGGTTTCCTTGTGACGTCACCTCCGTGCCCTCGACCTCTTCCGGTCGACAGTTCGGAAAATTGAGGTTGAGGAAGGTGCCGATCGGCAGATCGAGGTTCAGGAGCTTTCCGAGCAGGGCCGGAGCATGGGTTTCTACGACGTCCCACGGCACGATGCGCTCGCCGCCTTCGTGCGAATATGCCTGGCTGAGGGCAAAGGACCGAACGCCCTGCAGCGTGCCTTCTATGGCGCCGGCGATCGTACCGGAATAGGTGACGTCGTCAGCGACGTTCGAGCCTGAATTGACGCCTGACAGAACGAGGTCCGGCTTGATATCCATCACCTGGCGAATACCCATGATGACGCAATCGGTCGGCGTGCCCCGCAACGCATAGTGCTTGTCAGCAACCTTGCGCAGCCGCAGGGGCTCCGAGAGGCTGAGCGAATGAGCAAGACCGCTCTGGTCCGTTTCCGGCGCCACTATCCAGACGTCGTCGGAGAGTGTGCGGGCGATGCGCTCCAGCGCGGCCAGTCCTTCGGCGTAAATGCCGTCGTCATTGGTCAGAAGAATTCGCATGTCGCCCGCCCCGATTGTCTTAGCAGATCACGCTGCCCGTTCGATCTTCTTCAATCCGCCCATATAGGGCAGCAGCACATCGGGGATAGTCACCGAGCCATCCTCGTTGAGATAATTCTCAAGGACGGCGATGAGGCAGCGGCCGACGGCGGTGCCGGAACCGTTCAGCGTGTGGACGAACCTGGTCGCCTTGTCTTCCTTGCCGCGATAGCGAGCGTTCATGCGCCGGCCCTGGAAATCGCCGCAGACCGAGCAGGAAGAGATTTCGCGATAGGCATCCTGGCCAGGCAGCCAGACCTCGATGTCGTAGGTCTTGCGCGAGCTGAAGCCCATATCGCCGGTGCAGAGCGTCATGGTACGGAAATGAAGCCCGAGGCGCTTCAGCACTTCCTCGGCGCAGGCCGTCATCCGCTCATGCTCGTCGAGCGCGCTTTCTGCATCGGTGATCGAGACCAGCTCGCACTTCCAGAACTGGTGCTGGCGCAGCATGCCGCGCGTATCGCGACCGGCCGAGCCCGCTTCCGAGCGGAAGGACGGCGTCAGCGCCGTAAAGCGCAGCGGCAGCTTTTCCTGCTCGAGGATTTCGCCAGAAACCAGGTTGGTCAGCGTTACCTCGGCAGTCGGGATCAGCCAACGACCGTCGGTGGTGCGAAACAGGTCTTCGGCAAATTTAGGCAGTTGCCCCGTGCCATACATGGCCTCGTCGCGCACCATCAGCGGCGAGCTTACTTCGGTGTAGCCGTGTTCGCCCGTATGCAGATCGAGCATGAACTGGCCGAGCGCCCGTTCTAGGCGGGCAAGCGGGCCTGTCAGCACCGTGAAGCGCGATCCGGAAAGCTTTGCGGCGCGCTCGAAGTCCATGTAGCCGAGCGCTTCGCCGATCTCGAAATGCTCCTTGGCCGCATGGTTCCAGCGCGGCTTCTCGCCGACAACACGCGTCACGACGTTATCGTGCTCGTCCTTGCCGACCGGCACGTCGTCGAGGGGGATGTTCGGGATGCGCGACAGGGCGTCGTTGAGGGCGGCAGTCAGCTCGCGCTCCTCCTCCTCGGCCGCAGGAAGAGACGTCTTGATTTCCGCAACCTCGGCCTTGAGCTTGTCGGCAAGCTCTGCGTTCTTCTGCGTCAGCGCCGCGCCGATCTCCTTCGACGCCGCGTTTCGGCGGGACTGCATCTCCTGCATGCCCTGGACGACGGAGCGGCGCTTTTCGTCCAGCTCTATGAGGCTTTGCGACTGCGGTTCGGCGCCGCGCTTGGCAAGCGCTCCATCCAAAGCCTGGGCATTCTCACGGATCCATCTGATATCAAGCATCGTCGTTCCCGGTCGTTCACATGAAACAACTCCGGCCGGGGCCTGACCGAGCCTCCAGCCGGAGAATAAGATGGGCAATTGTCGCTGAAGCGAGGATTCAGTGTCTACGCTTACTCACTGGGAGTAATCTCCGAAGATCCACTCTCCTCAAGCGCCTGCCGGTTACGCTGGCGTTCCACGAGTCGCGCCGCGTAGATGGAAATCTCGTAGAGAAGGATCGTCGGTAGCGCAAGACCGATCTGGGACATCGGATCAGGCGGCGTCAGTACCGCTGCGACCACAAATGCCAGAACGATCGCGAACTTTCGCTTCTGCGCCAACCAGGTGGAGGTCAGAAGACCGACACGCGCCAGAAGGGTTGTTATCACAGGCAGCTGGAAGACCAACCCGAACGAAAACACCAGCGTCATGATCAGGCTGAGATATTCCGAGACTTTCGGCATCAGCGAAATCGCGATTTCGCCATCGGCGGGCGACTGCTGCATTTTCAGGAAGAACCACATCACCATCGGGCAGAAGAAGAAGTAGACCAGCGCCGCCCCCATCAGGAACAGGATCGGCGAAGCAATCAGGAACGGCAGGAAGGCGTTTCGCTCGTTCTTGTAAAGTCCTGGAGCTACAAACTTGTATATCTGCGCGGCGATGATCGGGAAAGCGATGACAAGCGCGCCAAACATCGCGACCTTGACCTGCGTGAAGAAAAATTCCTGCGGCGCCGTGTAGATCAATTGGGACTTGGCAACGTCGAGATGGGCCCAGATGACAGCCCATTTATATGGATAGACGAGATAGTTGAAGAGGTGCTTGGCAAAGGCGAAACAGGCGATGAATGCTATGAAGAACGCGGCAAGCGACCAGATCAATCGCGTGCGAAGTTCTATCAGATGCTCGATCAGCGGCTGTGGCTTGTCGCCGATATCACTGGTCATGCGTCGTCCTTCTTCTTGGCCGGCGCGCGCTTCTTCGGCGCGGCCACTGGCACTTCCGCAATGACGGCCGGCGCGGCAGGCTTGCGCGCAGCTGCGCGCTTCGGCTTTTCGACCGCCATAGCCGCCGCGACCTGGGCAGGCTCTACCACTGACGGCTCATCAACGATGGCCGCAGGCTTGGGACGGGGCTTGCGTACCGCCTTTGCCTTCACCGGCGTTTCCGCGACGACGACAGGCGGTGGAGCGATGACGGGCGGTGCCTCCGGCAGGCTCAGCGACGGTTCCGAAGTCATAAGAGCCGGCGTCTCGGCCGGAGGCCGATCCACCGTGGTCGAACGCTGCAGATCCGACTTGATATCGTCGCCCATCTGACGGAGTGGGGTCATCGCTTCCCGGAGGCTGTGCATTGGGTTCAGTTTCTGTGCGTCGGCGATAGTCTGCCTGACATCATCGAGATCGGCCTCCTTCAAGGCCTCGTCGAACTGCGCCCGAAATTCGCCCGCCACCTTGCGGAAACGGGTCATCATCTTGCCGAATGCCCGCAACATGGGGGGCAGATCCTTGGGACCGACGACCACGATCAATACTACCGCTATGACAAGCAGTTCGGTCCAGCCTATGTCGAACATGCGAAGGCTCCTGGGCAGGCACGGCGCGTCAGGCCGTCATGCACCAACGTGATTACTTTGTTTCGTCGGCCTTGTGATCAACGGTCCGGCTCATCTCCGGGCGGATCGGATCCGGACGCGCGGCTTCATGCGCTGCTTCGTCCTCGTCTGTCATGCCCTTCTTGAAGTTCTTGATGCCCTTGGCGACGTCGCCCATCAATTCCGGGATCTTTCCGCGACCGAACAACAACAGCACGATGGCCAGAACGATCAGCCAGTGCCACATGCTAAAAGAACCCATTACGATACTCCCTGTTTGTCATCTTCCCGATGTAAGCCGTTTGGCTTTGTTTTTCAAACACCAAAATAAACTGCCCCTTGATGCTTCCGCACCATCAGATGCGAGCCTTGAGCCAGTCATGTCAGGACACCGGAAGATCGTTCCCGATAATCTTCTCTGCTAATGGCAAAACCAAGACCTTTGCAAGTGGCCGCGACGCTTCGTCCCAAACCTGTGCAATCGCTTAATCGTCCGAGGCGCCGCCGGGAGCCAGCAATCCAAGCTCTTCAAGGTCCAGTTGCGTGATCGGATCTTCGTCCTCGGTCAATTCGTCGCTCATCAGCGGCGAAGGGATATTAAAGTTGGCCGGGATACGGCCAGATAGGAGCCCCGCCCCCTTCAACTCTTCGAGACCCGGCAGATCCCGCAGTTCCTCCAGCCCGAAATGGTCAAGGAAATCCTTGGTCGTTCCGAGCGTCACCGGGCGGCCGGGTGTCCGCCGCCGGCCGCGGAAGCGAACCCAGCCCGCCTCCATCAGCACATCAAGCGTGCCCTTCGATGTCTGGACGCCGCGAATATCCTCTATCTCGGCGCGCGTCACGGGCTGGTGATATCCGATGATCGCCAGAACCTCGAGTGCGGCCCGCGACAGCTTCTTCACCTCATCTTCATCGCGGCGGATGACGAAGGACAGATCCGCGGCAGTGCGGAAGGCCCAGGCATCATCGACCTGGACGAGATTGACGCCGCGCATCGCGTAGTCATCCTTCAGCCGCAGCATGATTGCTCGAACATCGGAACCGATAGGCAACCGATCCCGAATGAACCCTTCGGACACCGGTTGAGCCGAGGCGAAAACTAGGGCCTCGGCAATACGCTCGGCTTCGAGAGCCGTTCGCATGCCGCGCTGCTCGGAATTCAGGTCTGTCTCGATATCGTCATCAGGACTTGCCACCGCCCTCTCCTATTCCGCAGCCTGCAGCGAACCGCGCTTGGGGCCTCGGCGCACATAGAGCGGCTGAAACGCGCCGTCCTGGCGGATTTCCATCTGGCCCTCGCGAACCATCTCCAGCGATGCTGCAAAGGCGCTGGCGATCGCCGTCACGCGTTCGCTCGGGCTGGTCATGTAGCGCAGCAGATAATGCTCTAGCGCCGTCCAGTCGCTGATATCGCCGATCATCCGTGTCAGGATGGTCCGGGCATCGACGAGCGACCAGACAGTGCGACGCTCGATCGTCACCTGCGTTACCGCCTGACGCTGGCGCAGCCCTGCATAGGCGCTCAGCAGATCGTAAAGATTTGCGTCATAGGCCGATGCCCTGCGATCTGGAATGTGCTCCGGCGCTCCGCGGGCAAAGACATCGCGGCCGAGGCGGTTCCGGCTGGTCAACTGGCTGGCGGCCTCTCGCATGGCTTCAAGCCGCTTCAGGCGGAAGGCGAGCGTTTCGGCCATTTCCTCGCCGCTCGGGCCTTCATCCTTGCTCTGCTGCGGGATCAGCAGCTTCGACTTCAGGAAGGCGAGCCAGGCGGCCATCACGAGATAATCGGCTGCAAGCTCGATGCGCACCCGGCGTGCGGTCTCGACAAAGATCAGATATTGCTCGGCCAGAGCCAGAACCGAGATACGCGACAGATCGACCTTTTGATTGCGGGCCAGATGCAGGAGCAGGTCGAGCGGACCTTCAAAGCCGGCAATGTCTATGACGAGCGCAGGCTCATGCAGGCCGCGATCGGAGACGTTCTCCTGCCACAACTTGTCCATCGGCTCCGTCGCCGTCATCGCATGTTCCGTGCCGTTGACTTTATTCAATCCTCAGCCCCCAGGAATTCCACTCTCGGTCTCAAACGGCCGCGAACATGGCGTCGAATTCCGCGCGAATGGCGGCCTCGTCGGCGCCGTCATCGTGACCGAACGCCGCTTCGACTGCCTTTGCGCGCGCGAGCGCCTGTCCAGACAGAACCGGCACGTTGCGAACGACTTGTTGCATCTCGTCCATCACGCCATTGCAATGCAGCACGATATCGCAACCGGCTGCAACAATATTCGCCGCTCTCTCCCCGATAGTTCCTGCCAGGGCATTCATCGACGTGTCGTCGGAGAGCAGCAGGCCTCTGAAGCCGATAAAGCCGCGGATGATACCATCGATGACCTTCTTCGACGTCGTTGCCGGATTGCTCGGGTCGATGTCAGAGAACACCACATGACAGGTCATTGCCATCAATTCGTCCTTCAGTGCGATGAACGGCGGAAAATCGTGTTCCTCGAGTTCGGCGCGCGAGACGGTGACGACGGGCAGCTCATGATGGGAATCGGCAAAACCGCGGCCGTGGCCCGGAATATGCTTCATCACAGGCAGGACTCCACCGGCCTTCAACCCCTCGGCAGCGGCACGGCCCATCTCCGTCACCGTCACCGGGTCGCCGCCATAGGCGCGGTTGCCGATGACATTGCTGCTACCTTCGACGGGAACGTCGAGTACCGGCAGGCAGTCGATGTTGATGCCGAATTTCAGAAGATCGAAGGCGTGCAGCCGAGACATCAGCCATGCCGCTCGCAGGCCTGCGTCCCGATCGCGGCGATAAATATCACCGAGCGCCTGCCCAGAGGGATAGTGCTGGAGGATCGGCGGGCGGATGCGCTGAACCCTCCCCCCTTCCTGATCGATCAGAACCGGGACGTCCTGGCCAACGCTGTCACGCAAGGAAGCGACGAGATCGGCGATCTGCGCCGGCTCCGAAATGTTGCGTCCGAAGAGGATGAAACCCCAGGGGCGCTCAGCCTGATAGAACGCACGTTCCTCGGGGGTGATTGTGAGGCCGCTACAGCCCAGGATCATTGCTTTCGATTCGGTCATGGTCGAATCATAGAGGTCGCGTCGCGAAATACGAGAGAGACTGACATCCCATTCACAAAAAAGAGCGGCGGGTTTTTGCCCGCCGCTCTTTGATAGATGTCATCCGGAAAGCCGGACAGACTATTTCGAAATCAGGCAAGTACCGCCGGCGGCGCGGAAGCGGACGCAGAGGGCGGCCGCATCGTCCTTGGAGCCTGCGGCGACGCGGACGCGGTAGTACGTGCCCTTGCCCGCAATGTCGGCCTTTCTGATTTCGATCGCATGGCCGCCGATGACGCTGCCGAACTTAGACATGAGGTTGGCCTGAGAGCGCTTGGCTTCCTCTTCGGAGGGCAGCGAGGCGATCTGCATGACATAGCCACCCGCACTCGTGGCAGCGGTCGCGGCCGAAGCCACTTGCTTCTGGACCGGAGCGGCAGCGACGGGCTGCTTCGGCGCCGGAGCGACCGGTACGACCGGCTTTGCAGCTGGAGGCGCGACCGCGTCGGCAACCTGCGTCTGCTTTGGTGCAGGAGCTACCTTAGGGGCGACGGCGGGTTGCGCCGGACGCGAGGCCGGGACCGGAGCCGTATCGGAGGCCTGTGCTGCAGCAGGTGCCGTATCGCCGATCTTAGTCGTCTTCACGACCCGGATAGGCGTGCTTTCAGCGCTCGCGGCATCGCTATCGGCAGCATCGGCAAGTGCAGAGGAAGCAGGTGCGTTGTCCGAGTTCGTTGCGCGCAAATCGGTCGACGCTAGTTTTCCTGTCGGTGCCACGTCCGCGGTTGCGGCCGGAGCTGCAGGCCGGGACGGCTGCGACTTAGCGACCGTGGGAGCCGGCGCCTTGACGCTGTTGTCGACGGCAGGGGCCGGTTCGTCGCGGGCAACGAGCGTACCGTCAGGCTTGACGATCATCGTGCGCACCTTGCGCGGCGATACCGAAGGCGCATTTTCCTGGTCGCTAGCAGCGGCGGCCGTATCGGTCGAATTGCTCTGTCCCGGCAGCAGGCGTGGATCCTCGGTTTCGCCAACCGGTGTCGCCGTGACATCGTTGCCGTCGCCAGCTCCGTCATCATTGTCGTCGGGCGACATCGCTTCGGGAATGAGGGTCTTCTGCACCACGTCGACAGGTTGCTCATTGGACGAGACAAGCTGCTTCTGTTTCGGCGCCTGCGTTGCGTCGCCGGCGACGCGGTCGTAGACGGCCTTGTCCTGGTTTGGAACGACCTTGCCGCCCGGATTCTCCGGCACGACCTTGATCGGCTCCTTGTCGGCGGTGATCACGCGCGGCTCGCCGGAAGACAAGCCGAGCGAGGAGCCGTGGAAGAGGAAACCGTAAACGCCATAAGCGCCAGCACCGAGGACAAGCACGGCCGCGGCTGCGGCTGCGATCCCGCGCATCGAGCGGGCGCGGCGGCGATCTGTCGTCTCGCTGGATGATTCCAGCGTCATGCGCGCAACGTTGTCGGGTGCCGGCTGCTGGGGCTCGCTGAAACTGCGGCGGAAATCTTCTTCCAGCGCCCGTTCGAATTCATCGAGCTCTTCGCCTGACTTTCCGGCCGCGGTCTTCGCGGAGGAATCGGGCGACCACGACCCAGCGGCAGCGGCGTCACCCGCAGACGATGACTTGACGGCCTGGCGCGTTGCTTCCTTCGCTGGCGGATTGAAGAGGTTTGCCAGTTCGGCATCGATGTCGAAATCATATTCCGGAGGAACAGCGACCGGCTCTTCTTTTTCGACATGCGGCAAAACGGGAACATTCATGCCATCGAAAGTTTCCAGTCGATCTTCCGTTTCGGTGATCTCCGACGGATCGAACGGCAAAGGCTGCTCCGAATCGAAGGCCGGGAGTGGCGCTTTGGGTGCCACGACTGCCGCGGCAACCGGAGGCGCGGGCGGCAAGGTCAGGATCGGCGCGGATGCAGGGCGCGCTGCCAGCTCTGGACGAACGGCTTGCGCGGCGCGAGGCGCGGCCAACGGGGTCGCCATCGACCTTTGTGGCGTCGGTATGGCTGCGGGGGGCTGACTGTCAGCAACCACGTCTTCCGGCGCCGGCTTCTTTGCCTCCGTGAAATCCAGCTCGGCGAGCTCCATTTCGATGCCTGCGAAGTCGAAATCGAAATCGTGGTCCGCGAACGGATCCTCCGATCCTGCCGTAACCGGCTCCACTTCTTCAGCAAGCGGCTCCACGGGCGCTGCGACTGGTTCCGGGACAGCAACAGCTGTCGCGATCGGAGGCTGTACGGAAATGGAACCGAAATTCGGTTCGGCCTTTGCCTCAACCGGCTCGCCGCGCAATGGCACGGGGTAGCGCGAGACATCTGCAAGGAGATCGTCGAAGTCGTCAACGGACTGCGTTTCGTAAGCCGGCTCTGTCAGGGCGGCATCCGCCTGCACATCGCCATGCTCGGCAGCAGCAACAAGATCAAAAATCGGCGCTTCAACGACAGCCTGCGGAGCCAACGCGTGCTGCTCCGGTGCAAGATCTTCATGACGATCCTGCTCGGCCGGAAAGCCGAGCGCTGACGGCTGCTCGAAGTCATGCTCCAATTCGGACGAGCGGATATCCAGCGCCGGCACTATCTCCAGCTCGGGCTCGGCCGGCGTTTCGGCGTGGCTTTGCTCAACCGGCGTGACGTTCTCGGCAGGCTGTTCCTGCTTGCGCGGCGCGTTGAAATTGGCGAGCGGAAGGCGGATGCTTGCTGCGGCCCATTGCGGCGTGCGGGGTGCTACGCGAGCGACGGGCGCGTTACCGATCGATAGCTCCAATTCGTCGGCAAGATCGCGTGCCGCAGGTTCAGGAGCAACAACCTCAGCGGCGACGGAAGCAACCTCAGTTGCCTGTTCTACAAAGGTTTCCGCAAGCGGAGCCTCATCGACCCACTCGCTGGTCGGCGCATCTTCATAAGCCTCGGCAGATATTTCTGGCTCGACGGAAGGAGCCGCATCCTCGAGTGACAGCTCGGCGAATTCGGGTTCAGTCTGATGATGGGGTTCGGGGCGCGGGACGTTTTCATTGCCCGGCTGGGCGTATGCCGCTTCGCCATATAGCGGCTCATCTTCCGGCTCTATCGAGATATCGTCGATTGGGCTGAGCCGCGGCGCGTCGTAGCGTTCGAATTCGCGGAGGAGCTCGTCCTCAAGATCGAAAGCCGGCTCATTCCGCTGAGTTGCAGGCGCGGGCGAGCGAGGTTCGAAGCCAACGATACGGGCGAGTTCCGCAAGCGGATCATCTTCCGCAAAGATCTCGTCCTTACCGTTTGTACGATACGCCAACTGTTTTTCAGCCATTACTTATCCACCCACAACTACACACGCTAATGCCAGCGCAATGTGGGTAAATGGTGACGTTTATCGCATTTCATCCGGTGCTGCGGTCCCGGTTATACCGAGCCCTGACTTCAAAACCGACGCGACTGCGTACACCAACCCAAGTCTGGCAATGGTCAATTCTCGGTTTTTATCGTTAACAAATCGTAATTCCGGAAAATCTTTACCTTTGTTCCAGTGTCCATGCAGCGAACTGGCCAGATCAAACAGGTAAAAAGCGATGCGATGCGGCTCCTGAGCCTGCGCTGCAGCCTCTATGACTCGCGGGAATTCCGCAAGCTTCGCAACGAGCTGCAGTTCGGCGGGATCGACGATCCTGCCATCGACGGCCTTGGCCAGATCGAGCGAGGCTATATCGAGGTCGGGAAAGGCTTCCCTTGCCTGCCGGAAGATCGACATGCAACGGGCATGGGCATATTGCACGTAGAAAACAGGATTGTCCTTCGACTGCTCGGTGACCTTGGCGAAATCGAAGTCTAGTGGCTCGGAACTCTTTCTGTAGAGCATCATGAAGCGCACGGAATCGCGGCCGACTTCCTCGACCACGTCGCGCAGCGTCACGAAGTCGCCGGAGCGCTTCGACATCTTCACCGGCTCGCCGTTGCGGAAGAGCTTGACGAGCTGGCACAACAGCACCGTCAGTTTCGCCTGCCCGTCCGAGACGCCACGCGCCACAGCTTCGAGCCGCTTGACGTAGCCGCCGTGATCGGCGCCCAGGACATAGACCATCTCGTTGAAGCCTCGGTCGTACTTGTTCTTGAAGTAGGCAACGTCGGCGGCAAAATAGGTATAGGATCCATCCGACTTGATCAGTGGCCGATCGATGTCGTCACCAACCTCCGTCGAGCGGAACAGTGTCTGCTCGCGATCTTCCCAGTCCTCCGGCAACTGCCCCTTCGGTGGCGGCAGCGTTCCCTTGTAGACAAATCCCTTGAAGGTCAGGTCGTTGATCGCAGTGCGGATCGGCGCCGCGCCATTGTCATGCAGGGTGCGTTCGGAGAAAAAGACGTCATGCCGGACGTTGAGCGCAGCCAGATCCTCCCGGATCATCACCATCATCGCGTCGATCGCCTTGTCCTTGACGATAGGCAGCCATTGAGCTTCCGGCATGCCCCTGAGCTTGGTGCCGAACTCCTCGGCCAGCGCCTTGCCAAGCGGCACCAGGTAGTCGCCAGGATATAGGCCGGCCGGTATCTCACCGATCTGCTCGCCGAGTGCCTCGCGGTAGCGAAGAAACACTGAACGGGCCAGGACGTCGATCTGCGACCCGGCATCGTTGATGTAGTATTCCTTGGTGACCGCATAGCCGGCGAACTGCAGCAGGTTTGCCAGCGTGTCGCCGATCACAGCGCCACGGCAATGGCCGACATGCATCGGGCCTGTTGGATTGGCGGAGACATATTCGACATTGACCTTGCGGCCTGCGCCAACCTCCGAGCGACCAAAGACCTCGCCGCCCGTTATGATCGCGGCAAGTAGCCGCTGCCAATAGCCGACGGAAAGACGGATATTGATAAAGCCCGGACCGGCGACGGAAACCTCGGCGACGTCTGGATCTTCCCTCAACTTGACGCTGATTATGTCGGCCAGCGCGCGCGGACTGGTGCCGACCGCCTTGGCGAGCACCATGGCCGCATTGGTGGCGACGTCGCCATGGCTAGCATCGCGTGGCGGCTCTACACCGACACGCCCGAAGTCGAGTTCAGATCGCTTTTCCTTGATGATATCAATCTGTTCAAGAGCGTTCTTAATTCTATCTTCGAAGTCTGTGAAAAGGTTCATCGTATCTTCCACGCATAGGCCTGGCCGTCCGGACGTCCGTCTGGCGCCCGCTGCCTATCGCAAATCAGGAGTCTGGTCAAACAGCCGCTTGTGGGCGCTGATGGCATATGTATCGGTCATTCCAGCTAGGTAATCGCCGACGTGGCGCGCCTTGGCGGCATCACCGAGGCCGGCTATATGGTCCACCCAGTAGTGGCTCTGCATCTGGCGCGGATCGTTCATATAAGCCTGAAAGAGATCGGCCACTATCTGCGCCGCACCGGCCCGTATGCGCATGATATCCGGATGGCGATAAATGCGCTTGAAGAGCATCGCCTTGATCTGCTTGTCGGTTTCGGCCATGTCTTTCGAAAAAGTGGCGATCACGCGGCCGGCGTTGCGAACGTCCTGCGCACTCTCCGGTCGGACTTCCGCGAGCGCGGCCTGCGACACGGAAATCACATCCTCGACCATTCGCGTGATCTGACGCCTCATGATTTCATGAGTAAAGCGGCTCGCCTCCAACCCCGGATACCGGTCCCTCACCTCTGCCATGAGGCCGGCCAGAAACGGAATGTCCTCGAGCACCTCGAACGTCAGATAGCCCGAGCGCAGACCGTCGTCGATGTCATGGGTGTTGTAGGCGATATCGTCGGCGATCGCCGCGACCTGAGCCTCGAGGCTGGCATAGCTTGCTATCTCGAGATCGTGGATCTCGCAGTAATCCAGGATCGGCTGCGCGACCGGCCCATGCGTGCCCTTACCATCAGGCGTAAGCAGCGGGCCATTGTGCTTGACCAGCCCTTCAAGGGTTTCCCATGTCAGGTTCAGACCATCGAACTCGGCATAGCGGCGCTCGAGCTTGGTGACGATGCGCAGCGACTGCGCATTGTGGTCGAAGCCGCCATAGGGCTGCAGCGCTTCGTGCAGGGCATCCTCGCCGGTATGTCCGAAGGGCGTATGGCCGAAGTCGTGGACCAGGGCCACGCCTTCGGCCAGATCCTCGTCGAGCTTGAGGGCACGAGCCAGCGCACGGGCGACCTGCGCCACCTCGATGGTGTGCGTAAGCCTTGTCCGATAGTGATCGCCGTCCTGCGCGATGAAGACCTGCGTCTTGTGCTTCAGCCGCCGAAATGCCGTGGTGTGGACAATGCGGTCGCGGTCGCGCTGGAAATCGGATCGCGTCGGACTGTCGGATTCCGCATAGAGCCGCCCGCGGGTGGTCCAGGGATCTGCCGCATAGACCGCTCTTTCACCGTATCCGAAACCGAGTGCATGTCTGTCGATCGTCATTATCCATCCATCCGGCGCCTGCCCATTGACGCCGCTTCTCTGCATTCATACCTATACTCACAACAAACGGCAAAGACAGGGCCTTCCAATAGGTGGAAACTGTTTGCTGTCACCGGTCTCGCATTTATGATAAAGGCTATTCTTATCAGCCGTTTGAAAGCGGATCACAACTGGTTCTCTCCGGATCTTGACCCCGGCCAAGAGGAAAGCATGACTGAAGCAAACGTAACCCTTTCGGATTCCGCCGCCAAGCGAATCGCTGCGATCGTCGGCGCTGAAGCGGGAAAAAGTGCGCTGCGCGTCGCCGTTGAAGGCGGTGGCTGCTCGGGGTTCTCCTACAAATTCGATCTGGCCGATGGACCGCAGGATGACGACACCATCGTCGCCAAGGGAAATGCCACGGTTTTGATCGACAAATTATCGTTGATCTACATGGCAGGCTCTGAAATCGACTTCGTCGACAACCTGCTGGGGCAATCCTTTCAGATCAAGAATCCGAACGCGGTCGCAAGCTGCGGATGCGGAACGAGTTTCTCCGTCTGACTGAACTTATCTGCTCCCATCAAACCGGTCTGCCGCCGTTGCGTCAGGCCGGTTTTCTTTTGGCGCGTAGCGGGTGGCCAAGGTCGATGGCTGCGGATAAAAGAGTGAGAAAGCAGAGGAAACGGCTCGTCCATGAAAATCGCCACCTGGAATATCAACGGCATCAAAGCCCGTATCGACAACCTCTGCCAGTGGCTGAAAGATTCCGATCCTGACGTTGTCTGCTTGCAGGAGATCAAGACTGTCGACGAGGGATTTCCGAGGCTTGAGATCGAGGCGCTGGGCTATCACGTCGAAACGCACGGCCAGAAGGGCTTCAACGGCGTTGCCATTCTGTCCAAGATTCGGCCGGACGAAGTCAATCGCGGACTGCCGGGCGACGAGGCCGACGAGCAATCGCGCTTCATCGAAGCGGTGTTCTCCCTCCCCGGCAACCGTGCGGTTCGCGTCTGCTGCCTTTATCTGCCGAACGGCAATCCGATCGACACTGAAAAATACACCTACAAACTCGCCTGGATGGAGCGGCTGGCGACATTTGCCGCCGGACGGCTTGCGCTTGAAGAGCCGCTGATCCTTGCCGGCGACTACAATGTCATTCCTGAGCCGCACGATTGCTTCGATCCGAAAGTCTGGGAGAACGACGCGCTGTTCCTGCCGCAGACACGCCAGGCGTTCCGACGCCTCGAAAATCTGGGGCTGACCGACGCGATCCGCGCGACATCGGACGCCGTAAAGCTCTATACATTCTGGGACTATCAAGCCGGAGCCTGGCCAAAAAACAACGGCATCCGCATCGATCACCTGATGCTCTCGCCAGAGGCTGCCGATTGCATGACGGCTGCGGCGGTCGAGAAGCACGTCCGTGCCTGGGAAAAGCCGTCGGATCACGTGCCGGTCGTGGCGCATTTCGATTTCGCGGGATAGGTCCCAAGGCGCCAACTGATTTGGCGTCGCGGCATATGAAAAACTATTCGGCGCCGGCAACGTCGAGTTGGTGCGCCATGGATACGGCTACCCGCCGGTCACTCTCGTTAGCAATCGAGAATGCCTGCTCCTGCAGGTCCTGCATCCACTGACAGTCCTTCGGCTTGCACTTGTCGAGGGCGGCCGTCATGAAGGCCAGCCCACGCACGGACTGCCCTTCCTGGAAGAGGATGTTGCCGAAGACGGACATCGCACCGGGATGGCCGCTCTTGCGGGCCTGGTTCAGCCATTTCTTCGCCTGCTGCACGTTTGGCGTACCGCCCTCGCCGTCCAGCATCATCTGAGCAAGCTGGAATTGCGCCTCGGGAATACCGAAGGTCGACGCAACCTGGAAATAGAGCTGCCGCGCCTGGCTGAGGTCGGTCTTGACGGGTGTATTGGGAATGCCGCTCTTGTAATAGCTGGCAAGAGCCAGCAGCGCGTTGATGAAGAAGCCGGTATCCTCGGAACCGGGCTCCACGCCCTGTTGCGCGATCTCGCTGTAAATCTTGAACGCCTCGAAATCATTCTGGGCGACGCCGTCGCCATCGGCATACATATTGGCAAGCGCCCAGCGCGAGCCGGTATGGCCTTTTTCGGCAGCATACTTGTAGGCCTCGACGGCCTCTTCCTTCTGGCCGTTCTTGTAGGCCTTGAAACCGAACTTGAAGAGGTCGAAAGGCCCCGATTCCTTGGTGACCCCAGCATTGATGTCGAATGCGCGCGCAGGGCTTGCAACCGCTGCCAGAACGGCAAGCGACAGGCCCATAAGCATAACTCTCACTGATATGAACTCGGACTTACGCATAGCAGTCGATTTCTTTCGCTTCACCCGAATTTGCCACGATGCCCCCTGCACCGTCCCACTTCCGGATGTATTCCCCCAAGCCCGGCAAACCGGCACAAACCCCACCAGAAGGAGCTCGTGCCTTGCCTCCGGCCCATACCCCTCCGAGGAGAGGTTCCTGTTGTCCTGCACCACCGCTCGCCACGGGCAAATCGGCGATCGATCGCGCACTTTCCGTCCATCGAGCGACGCCGGCAAAATGCCGATCGCCACATTTTTCAGCGTAGCCGGAAATTGTGTCCAAACCAGCATTGGCAGAGCCGTCATGGCGTTCCAACGCCCCAACGCAGCTCATCTCGATCATCTGATAAAATGGCGAGGTGGTCTTCCTGCCGCTGGGTTTCCCCTGCAAATAGGCATATTTCGGCACTGGCGAGGCAACTATCGCCCCGACGCCGGAATGCTCATTCTGCACAAGTGAAAACTGACCCATTTACGTCTTAAGCACTTTCTTCTGTGGCTCGCCCCAAGCCCGGATGTATCGCTGCGCTCTATTTGTGGCGGGAAATGGACAAATTAGGAGCACCTCAATCAGGCGCAAACGGTTGCAAAAGAGTGTTGCTGAATCAGCACAAAGAAAGCATGCCACGCGCACAAAAATGCGTTGGCCAACCCAGTATATTTGGCGGCCCGCGAACTGACGTTACTGGAGTTAAACTGGCACTGTCGCATCGTATACCGATGAGCGCGCTGGATGCGCGGCTCACGATTTCAACCGGCACACGATGTTGCCGCCGGGCAATGCTGCCAGGGCGGCGTTTGCTTAGAACTTGACCTTCATCGAAGTCGACACGGCGGCCACAAGATCGTTGCCGAAACTGTAGGTGGCCTCGTCGCCATAGGTGACGCCGTTCGACACGACGGTCCCGGATTTGCCGCTGGTGAGGATGCCCAGCGCGCCTGCGAGCGTAAACTCGACATGTTGCGTTGGAGCGTAGGAGACGCCGACGCCGAGCGTCCAGACATCCGTCTGCATGCCATAACCCTGGCTGGTGCCTTCGTCCCACGTCAAGCTGACGGCACCGCTCCATTGGTCGTTGAACTTATGTCCAATGCCGCCGTTGATGGTCCAACCGTCACGGTAGAGAAGATCGAGTGAGGTCAGTTCGACAGCGCTTCCCGGCTTGCAGGCTACTTTGCCGCGGGTCGATTTCGGGCAGAAGGAGACGCTCTGCAGAACGCTCCAGTTGGTCCACTTCACCGACCCGAATGCAAGCCAGTCCGGCGCGATGCCTGTCTGCAGCTTCAACTCGATCGAATCTGGCGCCGTGGCGGAACCATAGACCGGCGTAACCACACCCAGGGCCGGGTTTGACAATGCCGGAATGCCGGCGATGTGCGGAACCTGGGTCAGATCCACCGTTCCGGAAAGATTGTCGTATTTAACCTGGCTGTTGTAGACGAGGCTGGTCCGAAATGCATATTCCGGAATCTCGTAGGCAGCACCGGCACGCCATCCCCAGCCTTGGTCGCTCACGTTGAGCGTGCCCGTTCCGTCGTAGCGGCTGGACAGCGACGCCGGAAGCGTCGTCACGAGCTGTTCCTTGTAGCCGGTCACTTCCTGGAAAAAGCCGCCACCAATGAGACGAATCTGACCCGGACCGGCATCGAACTTGTAAGAGCAGGTTGCGCCGTAGTTATGGGTGCGAATCTTCTGTTCGACGTCGTAGTTGGCGCCAGCCCAGTTCAAGCCGGGATCGGAGTGGGCGCCGAACGGCTCGGAATAATCAAACATGCAATCGACGTCGTCGGTGATGCCGATCTTGGCGCTGAAATAGGGAACGGCATAGCCCGAGGTTTCGTCAGCGGTGTTTGGGCGCGTCAGGTTGAGGTTGCCATTTTTCGGATTGACGTCCTTGACGTTCTTGAGCTTGCGGTCCGGCATGACATAGGTGACGCCGCCATCAATCACATAGCGTGACGTGTCGAACAGCCGATCAATATCGTAGCCACCGCGTTCTATCCCTCCTGCGAAGGCAACGTTTGTGATCACCGAATAGGTGACAAGCGCCAAAGCGCCGCTCCAAACGATACGATATCCCATGTCTTTTCCCCCGTTTTCGTATTCTTTGGGGTCCGTCTTAAAGCGCTCACCCAATTTGGCAATGTGAGGCCTACCCCTGTCGTTGTGCGACATAGTGACCGACTTACGTAAAAAAATGATTTGCACGCCGAGAAGTAGCGATATTTAAACATTTTTTGCTTTTCCAATGCCGATATAGGCTCGCAAATAGATTCTCATTCTTCATTAGCCAGCTGTTGTTACAATCTGACAACAGTTTTGATTTTCAGAACCCCTAGCTATTTAGGGGTAATCTACAGGCCATGCGCGGAGCTGGAGGACTGCTTCCGGGGATTTTCGTGGACTCTTTTCCCGTTCAATCGGCACAGAAAAGCAAAAAGGGCATGCCGGTTTCGCCGGCATGCCCTTTTCAAATGCGGATAGTACAGAATCAGCCGACTTCGCTGACCCTTGCCAACGCAACCTGCAGGCTCGAAAGCTGGTTCTCCAATTCCTCGAGACGATCGCGCTCTGCGGAAACGACATCGGGGTTTGCGTTTGCCACGAATTTCTCGTTCGACAGCTTGCCGACGATGCGCGCGATCTCGGATTCTGTCTTGGCGGTAGCTTTTTCCAGCCGGCTCTTTTCGGCATCGAGATCGATCAGGCTGCCGAGTGGCAAGCAAACCGTAGCCTCCGCCACGACGATCTGTGCCGCGCCCTTGGGTGCCGTCTCGGCGAGTGAGATACCCTCTACGCGGGCCAGACGCTTGATCGCCGCATCATGGCGATAAAGTCGCTCCCGCGTCACGCTGTTCGCGCCGATAAGGACCAGAGGTGCCGTGGCGGACGGCGGCACGTTCATCTCGGAGCGCACCGAGCGGATGCCCGAAACGAGATCGATCAGCCAGTTGATTTCGTCTGCGGCGACATCATCGGCGTAGGATGGGACAGGCCATTGCGCGTGGCAGATCAGCCCGTCGCGCACGGCGCCCTCGCCGGCCGTATGTTCCCACAGCTCTTCGGTCATGAACGGCATGAAGGGATGCAGGAGCTTGTAGATTTCCTCCAGGACATAAGCGCTGCAGGCCTGCGCTTCGGCTTTCGCGCCCTCGTCGTTGCCGATAAAGACAGGCTTCAGCAGTTCCAGGTACCAATCGCAGAACTGATTCCAGACGAAGCGATAGAGAGCGCTGGCGGCGTCGTTAAAGCGGTAGGCTTCGAGCGCCTCGGTGACATCGCGCTCGGTGCGGGCAAGCTCCGTAAGGATCCAGCGGTTGATCGTCAGCTCGGCCGCCTCAGGAACGAAATGCGGATCGCTCTTGACGCCGTTCATCTCGGCAAAGCGCGTGGCGTTCCAGAGCTTGGTGCCGAAATTGCGGTAGCCGGCAATGCGCGCCGGGTCGAGCTTCACGTCGCGTCCCTGAGCGGCCATGATCGCCAGGGTAAAGCGAAGCGAGTCGGCGCCGTATTGGTCGATGAGTTCGAGCGGATCGATGACGTTGCCCTTGGACTTCGACATCTTCTGCCCGTTCTTGTCGCGCACCAACGCGTGGACATAGACCGTGCTGAACGGCTCGACTGGCTCGCCGTCTTCGTCCTTCATGAAATGCAGACCCATCATCATCATCCTGGCGACCCAGAAGAAGATGATATCGAAGCCGGTCACCAGGACGTTGGTTGGATAGTAGCGAGCGAGTTCCGGGGTCTCCTCCGGCCAGCCGAGCGTCGAGAACGGCCAGAGCGCCGAGGAAAACCAGGTGTCGAGCACATCCTCGTCGCGCGTGAGGATTTCGCCCGGCCTGAAGTTTTCCAGCAGGTCTTCGACATAGGCCTTCATCGGGCCTTCGTGCGACAGATAGTGCTGGATGGCCGCTTGCAGTGCTTCTTCCTCGGTCTTCTCAACGAAGACCTGTCCGTCCGGACCATACCAGGCCGGGATTTGATGGCCCCACCACAGCTGGCGCGAAATGCACCAGGGCTGGATGTTTTCCATCCATTCGTAATAGGTCTTGTCCCAGCTCTTCGGAACGAGCCGGGTGCGCCCTTCCCTGACCGAGGCGATCGCCGGCTCGGCCAGCGTCTTGGCGTCGACATACCACTGCTCGGTCAGGCGCGGCTCGATCGGCACGCCGCCGCGGTCTCCGTGCGGGACAGTGTGCTTATGCGGCTCTATGCGCTCGACCAGGTCAGCCTCTTCCATGATGCGGACGATGATCTTGCGCGCCTCGAAGCGGTCCTTGCCCTCGAGCTCGTCCCAGGCTCCGTGGAGGGCCGCTGGATTGTCGAGGCCCTCAAGGAAATCCTCGTTGTCCTTGATGGTGATGCGACCGTCGGTGGTCAGCACGTTGACGATCCTGAGCCCCGTCCGCTTGCCGACGTCAAAGTCGTTGAAGTCGTGGGCCGGGGTCATCTTGACGGCTCCGGAGCCCGCCGTCGGATCGGGATATTCGTCGGCGACAACGGGAATACGGCGGCCGACGATCGGCAGGATGACATGCTTGCCGACGATCGACTTGTAGCGCTCGTCGCTCGGATGAACGGCGATGCCGGTGTCGCCCAGCATGGTTTCCGGGCGCGTCGTCGCGACGACGAGATAGTCGCGCGTTTCCCATTCGGTCGGCTTGCCTTCATCGTCGAGGGCGATCGGATGCTGGTAGGTGACGCCCTCCTCCAGTGGGTAGCGCAGATACCAGAGATTACCGTTGACCTCGATCTGCTCGACCTCGATATCGGAAATCGCTGTCAGCAGCTTCGGATCCCAATTGACGAGGCGCTTATCCTTGTAAATCAGGCCTTCCTTGTAGAGCGAAACGAAAACCTCAAGAACGGCGGCCGACAGACCCTCGTCCATGGTGAAGCGCTCGCGCGACCAGTCGCAGGACGCCCCAAGCCGCTTCAGCTGATTGAAGATCAGGCCGCCGGATTCTTCCTTCCACTCCCAGATCTTGTCGATGAAAGCCTCGCGGCCCATTTCCCACCGGCCAGGCAGCTTCTTTTGAGCGAGCTGACGCTCGACGACCATCTGCGTCGCTATCCCCGCATGGTCCATCCCCGGCTGCCAGAGAACATCCTTGCCCCGCATGCGTTCAAAGCGCACCAGGATGTCCTGCAGAGTGTTGTTGAGCGCATGGCCCATGTGCAGGGAGCCGGTGACGTTCGGCGGTGGGATGACGATAGTGAATGTCTCGGCACCGGGCCTGGCGTTCGCACCGGCGCGAAAAGCATCCGCCTCTTCCCATTTCCGGGCGATCTTCGGTTCGACAGCGGCGGAATCGTAGGTCTTTTCGAGCATTTTTGGACCGGATCTGGAGGGTTCGTTGATGCGAGTTTGTAAATAGGATGGCTGCCGGCAAGTCAATAAAAAAGCCGCCCCGGCGCCCGGAGCGGCATGTTGCACAAGCGACAGGCGACAAGCAACCAACCCGTCAGCGGCGCGGCCCGCGGGCGACGCGCTCGATCTCCTCGCGGACGAGGCGCTCGACCAGCGTCGGCAAATTATCGTCCAGCCAATCCTGCAGCATCGGGCGCAACATATCCTGGGCGATCTCATCAAGCGAGCGACGTTCGCCGCCGTCAATCGCAGCAGCAAGCTCACTGAAGGATCGTGCGATCTGCTCACCCGCTGCTTCAGACAATAGAACCTGCGGCATCTCTTCCTGAAGCTGCGGCAGGAAGCGGTTTTCGGATTCCCGGACGGCGTGCACCTGCGGTGCGGACTGCTGCTCCGCTGGTATTGGGTCGACCGTCAGCGGCTCGACAACGGTTGCCGCCTCCGAGACGAGATGGACATTCTCGGCGGCGTCGCGGCTTTCCTGCTGCGGCTGCTCGACCGGTCGGATGGGAACCACTACCTCGGGCTGCCGGGCTGGTGTCGGAGCGAGATCGGCCGACATGGAATCCGTGACGACAGAACGAAGCGGTGGAGTGACGGTCTCTTCACGCGCCTCCGCAAGACGGGCGGCCATGGCGGGAGGCAGTTCGCGCGGCTGTGGAGCATCGCGTGAAATATTCGGCTGGGCCGGGCCGCGATCCGAAGCCGCGCGGACCCGGGCTGCCACATCGGCCAGCGACATTGCACGAGCCGGAGCCTCCTGCTCGCGGGCAGCACTTTGCGAGTTGGCGGCGACAAAGCGCGGCGGGGCGTCGTCGAAATCAGTGGCAACCAATTCATCGTCGACAGTCAGATGGATGTCGTCGGCATCCTCGTCGGATACTGCATAGACGGGTGGCAGCGAGGGCGATATGGCGTTGCCCGCGCCGGGCTCGTTACTTTCGATGATCTTGCGGATCGACGCAAGAATCTCTTCCATGGACGGTTCACGCGCTACATTTGGCTGAGCCATATTCATCCCCGTTATCCCTGAAACCGAGGCCGGAATTCATGTTGCGGCACCCGAATCACCGCCACCTTAGGATACTCTCATGGGGAAAAAAATCATCGCGAATCAACTAAATGCCGCGATGCACAGTTTTGTTGCCGATGTCTAGCCGTCTACAAAGAGCATTCATGCAAAACGAGAAACGGGCGCCAGAAGCGCCCGATTTCGATGATGTTTCACAAATCAACAGTCGCTGATCAGAAAACGAATTCCTTCGCTTTTGAAAAGCCCGGCAGCGGCTTGACGGAGGCATTGAAGAAGACATTTTCCGAAAAGGCACCGTGCTCCCGAACGAAGACCGTGGCGCGGGCTGAATTGCCATAGCCCTTGACGGCGACCAAACGACCGTTGTCGCGAAGCTGTTCCAGAAGCGATGCAGGTACTTCCTCGACCGAGCCGTTGATGAAGATCAGGTCGTAGGGTGCGCCGGTCGCGTGTCCCTTGGCAAGATCGCCTGATGTGACCGTGATATTGCCGTAGCCAAGTTCCGCGAGCGTCGTCTTGGCGTTTGCAGCGAGGCCCTCATCGCATTCGAGCGCCACGACCGAGCCGGCGAGCAGAGACAGCAGCGCCGAGGTGTAGCCGGTACCGGCGCCAACTTCGAGGACGGCGTCTTGCTTGCCGATCGCTGCGAGCTGCAGCAACTTTGCCAGCGGCGATGCCTCCATCAGGAAACGGGCGGCCTTACCGGCTTCCGCAGGACAAATCTCGATATCATTGTCGACGTAGGCCAGCGCCTTCAGCTTTTCAGGAACAAACGCCTCACGCGGCACGGCGAAAAACGCGTTCAGCACCGAATGCGAGGTGACATCCGTCGTCCGGATCTGGTTTTCCACCATCTTCACGCGCGCTGCTTCGAAATCCATCATGTCATGTGCCCCATGGGAAAGCGGGTTGTCTGTTGTGCTTCGTGTCTTAGTCGCCTGCGCCAAAGCTTTCAAGGCATCGCAACTGTGCCCGGACAGATTCATTGGCGACGTCGCCTCGCTGCCCCATGGAGCGTTGAGAGAAGCGCAAAGAAAAAGAGGCGGATCGTTGCAGATCCGCCTCTTTGATATAATCAGTTCAATACTGAAGAAACTGGCTCCCCGGGCCGGATTCGAACCGGCGACCTGTCGATTAACAGTCGAATGCTCTACCGCTGAGCTACCAGGGAACACCGCTTGGTCGCGGCGTGAGTGGGCTAATACAAATGCTTTCTCGATTTGCCAAGCGGTTTTTTCAAAAAACTGTCTTCGCCTTGCAATATTCGCCCGCGTCACCATCTCCTGTGGATGACCGACCGTACCGGAATTCTCCCCAACGACAAAGCGAAAAGTCCCGGAAAGACGAAGACATTCGGCCTGGATCATCGCAATGGCAGGCTCGTTTTCGGATCCGTCCGGATACCTCTTCCGAAGTCGCGTGTCGCCCGCGTGTCGACGGGGATCGTGCTTCTCTTCGGTGGCTTCCTGGGCTTCCTGCCCATCCTCGGCTTCTGGATGTTTCCGCTCGGGCTATTGGTCCTGTCGCAAGACGTACCCATCGTGCGCCGCTGGCGTCGTCGTTTCGGGGTCTGGTGGGCCAGGCGGCGACGCAAATCGGAATGATCAGGCTCGACTGGGACGGCTACACTTCGCCTCCGCCCCGCCCTCGAGTCTAAAACGATGACCCATTTTCAACGCGTCGAGAGCGTTTTTGAAACATCGCCTCTTGCACTCCTTTTCGATCCGTTCTAAACGCCCGCTATCACTCGCCTTTATAACTACGGATGGCCTCGTGGCGGAGTGGTGACGCAGAGGACTGCAAATCCTCGTACCCCGGTTCAATTCCGGGCGAGGCCTCCAACCCTTCCCCACCGCTTTGCAGCGCCTTGACGACACCGACGAAATCGAGCGTGTCCTCTGGATGCAAGCCGAGCAAACCTACTTCGGCTTTCCGCTCCCGAATCTTAGCACTATCTAAAATCAAGCGCTGGCACAGCGCGCTTCACAAGCATCCGCCTTGAAATCTTCATCGCGAAGAAGCGCTCAACTGACTTAGACGCCAATAATCTAAATTATAACATAAGAAAATGCTCGCATAGAATGTTTCTTTTGCATTAAATTTTCCGTTGCGATTGAAATTTTTATAGGCTTTATTGCTGATGCCAAGCGCCGAGAGAAACATATGCAGAGCGAAGACTTCTTTACCGACGAACAAGTACGCGACCTCTTTATGAAGGGGCTTGAGTGGATAGGTCGCATAGTAAGGGGCATCTCATATTTCGTGATTGCCCTTCTCCTTATCCGTATCAACTCCTACGGTTTGCCGAATGCCACCTATCTCGCCATCGCTATCGGGCTTCTGGGATCAGGTTCTTCAAGCGCAAGAGTTGCACAATTATCCATTGCAATTCTCTTACTTATGGCTGTTCTTCCGTTGAACATGATTGGCGCGGTAAAAGTGGCGATGCGCTAACTTCTTGGAAGTGGAGCTAAGACCGCGCCGACGCGGGAGCGAGGCGCGCAGCAAGGCCAGACGCTATCGTTGACGCAGCCAGCACAAAAAACCCGGCTGACTTCCGTCAACCGGGCTGTTTCGTCGGCAACCAAACGTTAGTAGCAGACTTTTTCCTTCGTCCAGACCGAATGGCCATGGTGGTCGTGATGCTTGACCGACTTCATCATGCAATGCTTGTGCATGTGATCGTGGTGCATCGAGTGGCCATTCATGTCGTCAGCCTGGGCCGATACGCCGAAGGAAAGTACCGCTGACACTGCAACGGCCGAAGCAAGCAATAAATTTCGCATTTTTCTACCTCAATGGGAATTAACAACACCAAAACGCCGCTAGGGCGCCGTGGTTCCTGCGCGGTCGGTGACGTTTTCGTGATCGCTTTGACGATTAAGCCGACAGGATCGCGTCCCGATCGTAGATGAACCCTAAAGCCTCTTCTGCCGGCATCGCCTTGCCGAAGAGGTAGCCTTGGCCGATGTCGCAGCCGTGGCTCAGCAGATAGGACAGCTGGCTGTGCTCCTCGATACCCTCTGCGGTTGTCTTGATATTGAGGCTGCGGCCAAGTCCGAGCATGGCCCGGACGATCTTCTCCTGACGCTCGTCACTGCCATAGGTAGCCACGAAACTTTTGTCGATCTTGATCTTGTCGAACTTGTAGCGTGCCAGCTGCGCGAGGCTGGAATAGCCGGTACCGAAGTCGTCAAGTGCGATCTGGACGCCCGCCTGATGCAGATCCTCGATAATGAGCGCTGCCATATCCGGATCGCCAATTAGGGCGTTCTCGGTGATCTCTATCTCAAGGCGCTGGGGTGGCAGATCTGCGTCCTCCAAAATCTTCAATATTCGTGATGCGAGCAGCCGGTCTTCCATTTGCACCGGCGAGACGTTGAACGACAGAATGAGCTCCTCCGGCCATGACCGGGCGTCGCGGCAGGCCTGAGCAAGCAGTTGCTTGAAGAGGTCGGTGATCAATCCTGTTTCCTCGGCGACACCGATGAAATTCAGCGGTGGAACACTTACACCGTCCTCATCGACCCACCGTGCGAGCGCCTCGAAACCGCAGATATGGCCCGTGCGCAGATCGATTAGCGGCTGATAGTGCGGCCTGATCGTACCGGCCTCTATGGCGGAGCGGAGCTTGGCCTCGAAACGGGCGCTCTCCGTCACCTTGTGCTGCATGGCCGGATTGAACGCGAAAGAATGGTTCGGCCCCGTGCTTTTTGCTTCGTACATGGCTACATCGGAGCAATGCGCAACATCATCAAGGGTTTGCCCGTGGTCAGGCAGACGCGCATAGCCCACACTGGCTCCGACTTCGGCGACAAAATTGCCGATCATGATCGGTCGCGTAATCGCCTGGACGATCATCCTCGAAAACGCATCCTCCTTTGCCAGTGTCAGCCCCCTTGCGATGATGATGAATTCATCGCCGCCGAAGCGATAGACGCATGAGGGGTCGGCAAAGGCGCCCAGCCGCCGCGATACCTCGACCAGCAAGGCGTCGCCGCCCTTGTGGCCGACCAGGTCGTTGACCTTCTTGAAATCATCCAGATCGACGGAAAAAAGGGTGATGGTTGCGATATCCTGCTCGCCTGCTTGCCCGACCGAAATCTTCGTGCGTTCAAAGGCGTAGCGGTTGGGAAGCTTTGTCAGCTGATCATGTGTCGCAATCCAGTCAGCGCGGGCTTCGGCGGTGCTTCTAATATCCATTTCCTTGCGCAGATCGTAGATCCGCAACGCGGAATAAACGATGCTCATTGCACCGGCGACCCTCACCGCAAGAAAAATTGCGTCGGCACTGCGGAAGGCCATTATGAAATGCAGCAGGTTCTCGTGAAAGCGCAACTCGAATCCCAGCGTCCATAGCGAAACGCCTACTCCGAGCAATACCAGGAGTTGCTTACCTGCCCTGCTGCGGAAAAAATCGTGCATCCTCTTCCACCCCAACCCATCCAAATCCTCGATATCTCAAATAAATAAATAAATCACACCCAGCCAGCCGTTTACGGTCGTGACGGCAGGGCCTTTCCCCCATGCCAGGGCCGTCCGACAACTTCGGAGACCGAGCCGGAGCCTGACAAAAAAACTGTCACACAGCGTGTCTATAACGCCGCTGCCACGGGCTTGCGCAGGCTGCGGCCATGTGCGTTGAAGAGGGAATTCAGAAAATGCTAAAACTTAACGTATTCAAAAGCTTGCCAAAAATCAGGCACAGCCTGCCGGCAATTGCCGCGGCCGCGATGAGCCTTGCGCTGGCAATGCCGGCCGCCGCTGCTCCGGTGAAATTCGATTTCTGGTTCGGCCTTTCAGGCGACCTCGAGCGAGTTGTGCAGACGCTCTGCACGAATTTCAACAACTCGCAGACCGACTATCAGGTCACCTGCACCAGCCAGGGCAACTACGACGCAGCGCTGCAGAACACGATTGCCGCCTTCCGCGCCGGCAAGCAGCCAACGGTCGTCCAGGTCTATGACGCAGGCACCGCAACGATGATGCTCTCCGGCGCCTATTATCCGGCCGGCAAGCTGATGTCCGAAAACGGCTACAAGATCGACTGGAACGACTATTTCCCCGGCATCGGCCGCTACTACGCGACGTCAAAGGGTGAGCTTCTCTCCTTCCCGTTCAATTCCTCGACCGCCCTGCTCTACTGGAACAAGGATGCCTTCGCCAAGATCGGCAAGACCGAAGCTCCCAAGACCTGGGAAGACGCCGGCGCCGACCTCAAGGCGCTCAAGGATGCCGGCTACGAATGCCCGATGGCAATCAACATCAGCGGCAACGAGAGCTGGCAGCTGATGGAACAGTTTTCTGCGATCCACAACCAGCCCATCGCTACCGAGAACAACGGCTATGACGGTCTTGACGCCCGCCTGACGGTCAACAAGACGTCGTTCGTCAAGTACGTCACTGATCTCAAGAGCTGGTACGATCAGGGTCTCATCAAGATCAAGTCGAAGGATCTCGGGCAGGACATGGTCCAGGCCTTTGCTTCCGGCGATTGCCAGATGATCCTGACCTCCGTCGGCGACCACGGCTCCGTCACCAAGACGCAGAAGGCAGGCATGAACTGGGATGTTGCCGAACTTCCGGCATATGCCGGCACCGAGCGCAAGAACTCGCTCGTCGGCGGCGCCTCGCTCTGGGTTCTCTCCGGCAAGTCCTCCGACGAATACAAGGGCGCTGCCGCGTTCCTGAACTTCGTGCATGATCCGAAGACCGCCCTGTTCTGGTCGACCAACACCGGCTACATCCCGGTCACCAAGTCGGGCTTCGACTACATGAAATCTACGGGCTTCTACGACAAGGCACCGTACAAGGGCCGTGAAGTCGCTATCGCCAGCCTGACGGCTTCCGAGCCGACGCCGATCACCCGCGGCATTCGCCTCGGCAACTTCACGCAGATCCGCGCCGAATTCGGCAACCAGATGCAGGCAATCTTTTCCAACAAGGTGACTGTGCAGCAGGGCATCGACAATCTGGTCGCCAATGGCAACCAGGTTCTCGATCGCTTTGAAGCGACCTACAAGGGCAAGACCCTTCCCTGATCGATCAAACAAGCCGCGCCGTTCATCCGGGTTCTCTCGGATGGACGGCGTCTTTGTTATTTCGTCAGACGCACGATGCCTGACAGCCGCCGGAAGAAGCGATGGAAAAACGTACGACATTCAGCAAGGGAACGATCGGTATCCTGTTCGCGGTGCCGCAGCTCCTCCTCATCTTCACCTTCTTCTACTGGCCAGCCGGCCAGGCGGTGTGGTGGTCCCTGACCCTGCAGCAGCCTTGGGGTGGCGGCAACACCTGGGTCGGGCTCGACAATTTCCGGTCGCTACTTTCCAGCCCAGACTACTGGAACTCGATCGTTCGCAGCATGGTCTTTGCCGCAATCAGCACCGGTCTGGCGATGACGATCGGGCTTGTGCTCGCGGCATTAACGGACCGCCAGCTCACCGGATCTAAATTCTACCGCGTGGTGCTGGTCTGGCCCTACGGCATTGCCGCTCCGGCGCTGGCTCTCGCTTTCCGTTTCATCCTGGCGCCCGAAGCCGGCTTCATCTCCATCGTCAACCATTGGTGGCCCGGTATCTGGGACCCGGGCCTCGACGGAGCCGACGCCATGGCTTCCATTATCATCGCCTTTTCATGGAAGTATGTCGGCTACAACTTCATTTTCTTCCTCGCTGCGTTTCAGGCCATTCCGCGCTCGCTGATCGAAGCGGGGGCAATGGACGGCTCGGGCGTGCTCCGGCGCTTCAAGGATATTCAATTCCCGCTGATCACGCCGACGATCTTCTTCCTGCTCGTCATCAACATCACCGAAAGCTTCCAGGATTCCTTCGGCATCGTCGACATCATGACTAGCGGCGGCCCGGCGAATTCAACCAATCTGATGGTCTACAAGATCTATTTTGATGGGTTCCGGGGTCTCGACTATTCCGGCGCTGCTGCCCAGAGCATCATCCTGATGATCCTGATCGTCATCCTGACCATCTTCCAGTTCCGCTTCATCGAGCGGCGCATCCACTACAACTGAGGCGACCATGGTCGAACGCACTCCCATCCTGAATTTCGCGACCCATGTGATCCTGTTCATCGGCTTTCTCCTTGCCGTCGGACCGCTGGTGATCGTGGTGATCGCCTCGTCGCATAATCTGCATGACGTCAACCAGGTGCCGATGCCGCTTATTCCAGGCAGTGACTTCTGGAACAACATCAAGACCGCATGGACTCTGGCCGATCTCGGTCCAAAGCTCTTGAACAGCCTGGTCTTTGCCACTGGCGTTGCGGCGGGCAAGGTGATCGTTTCGGCGCTGACCGCCTTCTCGATCGTTTATTTCCGCTATCCCGGGCGCAAGGCCATCTTCTGGTTGATCTTCATTACGCTGATGTTGCCGCTCGAAGTTCGTATCGTTCCTACCTATGCGGTCGCGGCAAACGTGCTGACGCCATATCAGGCAATCCTCGACGTGACCGGGATTACCTGGCTGATAGAGAAAGTCTCCGGCATTCAGCTGTCCATGAACTTGGGGCTGCTGAACTCCTTTCCCGGCCTCATCCTGCCACTGGTCGCAACGGCGACAGGGACCTTCCTCTATCGCCAATTCTTCCTCACCATTCCAGACGAACTGACCGAGGCTGCCCGTATGGACGGCGCAGGCGCGATGCGCTTCTTCATCGATATCCTGCTGCCGCTATCGCGCACCAATATGGCGGCTCTGGGCACCATCATGTTCCTTTGGGCCTGGAACCAGTATCTCTGGCCCCTGCTGGTGACCACCGATCCGACGCACTCGACGGCCGTGACCGAACTCAAGCAGCTGATCCCGAACGTAGGCGGCGTTCCCGAGTGGAACATTGCCATGGCCGGCACGCTGATCGTCATGCTGCCGCCGCTCATTGTCGTCGTTCTGATGCAACGTTGGTTCGTGCGCGGGCTGATCGCTACGGAGAAATGA
Source organism: Arminella tubonensis (assembly GCF_003240585.1). GTDB lineage: Bacteria > Pseudomonadota > Alphaproteobacteria > Rhizobiales > Rhizobiaceae > Rhizobium > Rhizobium tubonense. The sequence continues at coordinate 34,290 of NZ_PCDP01000040.1, read as the reverse complement.
GACGGTCCTATCGTCCGGTGTATACGAATGGCGGGCCGCGAGGTCCGCCATTTCTCATTCGAGGTGTCGGCAAGATGATGGCAACTCAGCTGATTGCCCGGAACAGCAAAAAGCCGCCAAAGCGAACTTCAGCGGCTGCGACAGGTGGCGCAGAAGGATCTGCCTAGCTATACGAAACAAGATCCCTCACCGGCGCCGCAACGGATGTCGCATCCAGACGGATGCCGGTCTCGTTGGAGAATAGGTGAATGTGCTCCAACGGCAGCTGCAGTGCGATCGTCTGGCCGGTTTCGCCTGTCGTATGGTCCGTTATGCTGAGCGCGAAGGTCGAGCCGTTGATATCGGAATGAATGACCCGGCCGGCGCCGAGTTCCTCGACGAAATCGACCGTCGCGGGGATGCTGCCGGGCGTGCCGTTCGGAACCATGCGGGCGTGCTCGGGCCTGATGCCAAGGGCTGCCGGTTTTCCTGCATTGGCCTTGCCAATCGCCGGGTCGATCGCAATGGCGATGCCATCGAAGATAAAATGCGTGCCGTCGGCTGCAAAGGTGCCTTCAAGGAAGTTCATCGCCGGCGAGCCGATGAACGAACCGACAAAGCGGGTGCGCGGCGTGTTGTACACCTCGAGCGGCGTGCCGACCTGCTCGACATTGCCCTTGTACATAACGACGAGCTTGTCAGCGAGGGTCATGGCTTCGACCTGGTCGTGGGTGACGAATACCGAGGTCGCGGAGAGGCGCTTGTGCAGGCGACGAATCTCGACGCGCATCTGCACGCGCAGCTTGGCATCGAGATTGGACAGCGGCTCGTCGAACAGGAAGACCTTCGGCTCGCGAATGATGGCGCGGCCCATGGCGACGCGCTGGCGCTGGCCACCCGAAAGCTGGCCCGGCTTGCGGTCCAGGAAGTCCTCGAGGCCGACGATGCGGGCGGTCTCCTTGATGCGGCGATCACGCTCCTCGCGCGGCACGCCGGCGACCTTCAGGGCATAGCCCATGTTGGCCGCAACATCCATGTGCGGATAAAGCGCGTAGTTCTGGAAGACCATGGCGCAGCCGCGTTCCCGCGGCTCGAGCTGATTGACGACCTTGCTGTCGATGACGATCTCGCCGCTGGTAATGTCCTCGAGTCCGGCGATCATCCGCAGCAACGTCGACTTGCCGCAACCGGATGGCCCCAGGATCACAACAAACTCGCCCGAGCGGAAATTCAGGTCGACACCATGGACGACCTTGTTGTGCCCATAGGACTTGCGGACCTGCTCGATGCGGATTTCTGCCATGGCGTTTTTCCCTGTCTGTCAATTTAAATGAGCGCTACCGAATTTGCGTTACAGAACGGTGACAACAGGCCCCGAACCTCAGGCCGGAGATCGAATTGCGAGGGGCATTTATGGGCCTCCCAACGATGAATTTTCATTTGCCCTGAAACTTTGATCCGAACCCGCCGTACATCCGTAACAGGGTCAGAACATTCCGTTTCAAGGGAATCTACTATTGGCAGAGAACACGCAGAACGCTGTTGTCTTGTGGTTCCGCAAGGATTTGCGGCTCGACGACAATCATGCCCTGCATGAGGCCTGCCGATCAGGTCGGCCCATCATCCCCCTTTATATCTCGGAGCCCGATGGACATGGCACCGGTCCACTCGGCGCCGCGCAGAGCTGGTGGCTGCACCATTCGCTGACCGCGTTGCAGAGCTCACTCAGGAGCCTCGGCAGCGACCTTGTCTTCAGAACGGGCGATGCATTTTCGGTGCTCAAGGGGCTCGTCGGCGAGACAGGAGTCGACACGGTCCTTTGGAACCGACGCTACGATCCGGTCGGTATCCCGATCGACCATCGCATCAAGGACGAACTGTCGAAGCTGGGGTTGAACATCAGCAGCTTTGCTGGCCAGCTGCTTCACGAGCCGACCAGACTTCTTACCGGCGCCCGGACACCGTTTCGGGTCTACACGCCTTTCTGGCGGGCATTGGAAAATTCGGGCGAGCCCCCGGAACCATTGAAAGCACCGCTCAAGATTACCTCACCGGTGTCCTGGCCGAAATCGGAAGAGCTTTCCCAATGGAAGCTTCTGCCCACGAAGCCGGACTGGGCGAAATCGTTCAATGAAATCTGGACGCCCGGCGAGACCGCTGCTCTGCTGCGGCTGGAGGACTTTATCGACCGAGCGCTGGACGGCTACAAGGAAGGCCGGGATTTTCCATCAAAGCCCGCGACCTCGATGCTGTCTCCGCATCTGGCGCTCGGCGAAATCTCCCCTGCCCGCATCTGGCATGCGACACGCGGCCTCTCGCACACGATACCGAGAGACGATGTCATTCACTTTCGCAAGGAGCTCGTCTGGCGGGAGTTCTCATACCACCTGCTCTTTCACTTCCCCGGCTTGCCCTACGCCAACTGGAACAGCCGCTTCAATGGCTTCCCGTGGCGCACTGATTGCACACTCTTTGCCAGTTGGACGCGTGGGCAGACTGGATATCCGATCGTTGACGCAGGCATGCGCCAATTGTGGAAGCACGGCTGGATGCACAATCGCGTCCGCATGATCGTTGCCTCGTTCCTGATCAAGGATTTGCTGATCGACTGGCGACGCGGCGAAGCCTGGTTCCGCGATACGCTCGTCGATGCCGATCCCGCCAGCAATGCCGCAAGCTGGCAATGGGTGGCAGGTTCCGGCGCAGACGCCTCGCCGTTTTTCCGCATCTTCAATCCGGTGCTGCAGGGCGAGAAATTTGATCCTGAAGGCCGCTATGTCAGGGAATTCGTGCCGGAGCTTGCTGACCTCGGCGACAGATATATCCACCGGCCTTTCGACGCGCCGGAGAAGGTCCTGAGAGAAGCCGGTGTCATTCTTGGCGATACCTATCCCCAGCCGATTGTCGACCACGCCAAGGCGCGCAGTCGCGCGCTGCAGGCCTACAGTGCCACAAAGGACGCCGCATGAACGCCTTCGTTCCCAATCCAGCGATCGGCAGGCAGCCTCGCATGAAGATCGCGATCATCGGTTCGGGCATATCAGGCGCATCGGCGGCCTGGGCGCTCAATCCCGTGCACGACGTGACACTCTACGAAAAGAATGCCGTCCCCGGCGGGCATACCGCCACTGTCGACATCGATTATGATGGGACGCCGATCGCGGTCGACACGGGCTTCATCGTCTACAACGAACAGAATTATCCGAACCTCACAGCGCTGTTCGCCGAACTCGGCGTCGACACGCACCCAAGCGACATGAGCTTTGCATTGTCGCTCGATCGAGGCAGGCTCGAGTGGAGCGGCGACAATCTGTCGACATTGTTTGCGCAGAAGCGAAACCTGTTGCGCCCTTCCTTCCTCTGGATGGTCCGCGAGATCCTGCGTTTCAACAAGACCTGCCTCACCGACCGTGCTGCGGGTCACCTTACTTCGCGCTCGATCGGCGACTATCTCGATTGGCGCAGTTTCTCGCCCGGATTCACGAACAACTATCTCGTGCCGATGGCCGCCGCCATCTGGTCGACGCCGGCGGGCAAGATGCTGGAATTTCCGGCGGAGCATTTCGTCAACTTCTTCGACAATCACCGACTGATCTACACAAAACAGCATCAGTGGCGAACCGTCACCGGTGGCAGCCGCAACTATCTCGAAAAGCTGTTGTCACCACTCCGGGACAGGCTGAAGCCTTCGTGCGATGTTCGTGCCGTTCGGCGGTGCGAGGGTCATGTGCTGGTCACGGACGAGCATGGCTGCGAAGCGGCGTTTGACAAGGTGATCTTCGCTGCGCACAGCGATCAAACCGCTCGGATGCTGAAGGATGCAACGAACGAGGAGAGACGACTGCTCGGCGCGGTACCCTTCAACCCCAATCGGGTCGTGCTGCACCGGGACCTCAACCTGATGCCGAAGCGGCAGAAGGTTTGGGCATCCTGGAATTATCTTCGCTCAAGCGGCGACGACGGCAGGAGCGGTTGCGCGGTCAGCTACTGGATGAACCGCCTGCAGGGTATCAGCAACGAGTTTCCGCTGTTCGTGACGCTCAATCCGGATCGCGAGCCGGATCCCGCCAAGGTCTTCGGCGAATTCTCCTACGACCATCCGCAGTTCGACACGGAAGGAATGGCGGCGCAAGGACGACTGGCTGCGATCCAGGGACGCGATCGCTGCTACTTTGCAGGCGCATGGACAAGGTATGGTTTTCACGAGGACGGTTTGGTCTCTGGTCTGGCTGCCGCCGAAGCGCTTGGCGGCATCATCCCTTGGCGCCGGTGGGCCACGCCGGTCATTCATCGCGCGCGGGAACTGGAGGCATTCGCATGACCGCCTTCGCAAAACGGTTCGGTGCCGACATGAAGAAGAACGGTCCAGCGCCGGAAGCCGCAGCTTGCCTTTACGTCGGCGAGGTCATGCACCAGCGCATCAAGCCGTTCGGCCACCGTTTCCAGTACAAGGTTTTCTCGCTGCTGATCGATCTGGACCGATTGAGCGAGGCCGGCCGGCTTTCCCGCCTGTTTTCGGTCAATCGCGCTAATCTCGTGGCGTTTTACGAGAAGGACCATGCGGGTGCCGAAGGCGCGTCCCTCAGGTCCTATGTCGATAAGCTGCTTGCGAATGTGGGCATTGCGGTGCCCGCGGCGCGCGTCCTGCTGGTCTGCTATCCCCGTATTCTCGGATACGTGTTCAATCCGATCTCGATCTATCACGCCTATGACAGCGATAGCAGGTTGATCGCGATGATCTACGAGGTTCGAAATACGTTCGGCGAGAGGCACAGCTATGTCTGCCCCGTCACCGACGGCGAGATGACGCCAAGTGGTTTGCGGCAGACCTGCAGCAAGCTTTTCCACGTTTCGCCGTTTATTCCAATGGGCATGCGCTATCAGTTTCGGATGCTTCCACCAGGGCATGAAATTCGCTGGCGCATACTGGAAACCGACGCGGAGGGGCCATTGCTCGCGGCGACGTTCACCGGGCGGCGGCAAGCTATGTCGTCCCGGAACCTTGCCGGGTTGACACTGCGCATTCCGCTACTGACCTTCAAGATCGTCGCTGGCATACATTGGGAAGCGCTGAGACTGTGGGTCAAGGGAGCAAGATATATTCGCCGGCCTGCAGCTGCGGCTCCCGTCAGCGACAAGGCGGAGCCCGTTATTGTCGAAGCCGCTGAATAACGCTAGGCTCGGGTAGACGACGCCGGGGCCTGCATATTTGAACTTTTGACCGACCTGTTACTGGCACTATCCCTGTTGCTGGAGGAGTATCCATGACCAACGCGCAAGATTGGAATATTTTTGCCCAAGGCGCAGAGACGCTCTCTGCGGAAAACATCTCGCGCGCCGTCAAAGGTCTTCCCTTCAAGGCGCGAATGGCCTTAAGGGGCCTACTCCAAATGCAGCATGGATCGCTCGCCATAAAGCTTCCCGACGGTCGCAAGCTTCTCGTCAAGGGCAAGGCACAGGGACCGAACGCTGCCGTGTCGCTGCGCAACTGGAACCTCGCCCACCGCGCGTTGATGAGCGGCACGATCGGGGTGGCAGAAACATATATGGACGGCGATTGGGACAGCCCCGATATCGTCTCGTTCCTGCAATTGTTCCTCCTCAACGGGGAGGCAGCCGACCAATACGCCAACGGCACGGGCGGCATCGTCCGCTTCGTCGAGCGCATCCGCCACTGGATGCGCGCCAATACGAAATCAGGATCGAAGCGCAATATCTCGGCGCATTACGATCTCGGCAATGACTTCTACAAGGAATGGCTCGATCCGAGCATGACCTATTCATCTGCGCTTTATTCGAACGGAGCGAACGACCTCGCATCTGCACAGAACGCCAAATACCGGGCGCTCGCGGAAGCGACCGGCATCAAGCCGGGCGACCATGTTCTGGAGATCGGCTGCGGCTGGGGAGGTTTTGCGGAATTTGCGGCAAGCGAGATCGGTTGCAGGGTCACCGGTCTGACGATCAGCCGCGAACAGCTCGCCTTCGCGCAGGAGCGCATCAGGAAGGCCGGTTTGAGCGATCGCGTTGACTTTCGCTTCCAGGACTATCGCGACGAGACTGGGCTTTACGATCGGATCATCTCGATCGAGATGTTCGAGGCTGTCGGTGAAAAATACTGGCCTGCCTATTTCTCGAAGCTGAAGCAATGCCTGAAACCCGGCGGCAAGGCCGGCCTGCAGATCATCACCATTAAACCTGAAGCCTTCGACCAGTATAAGGCCAATCCGGACTTCATCCAGAAATACGTATTTCCGGGCGGCATGCTGCCGACGCGCAATCATCTGGCAGAACTCAGCCGCAGGGTCGATTTGTCACTGGTCAAGGACTTCGGCTTCGGGCTCGACTATGCGCGGACGCTTGCGGATTGGCGCGGGCGGTTCTGGTCGGTGTGGGAGCGCATCAGGCCGATGGGTTTCGACGATCGTTTCAAGCGGCTTTGGGAATTCTACCTGTTCTACTGCGAGGCTGGGTTTCGCGCTCGCAACATCGACGTCCGCCAGGTAGTCTTCGCCAAATCCTGAGCTGAGGGATCCGCAGGGAACCACGTTTTGGTATCGATGGTTGCCAGCGCCTATTCAGCCGGATGCGGAGCCGGCTGATGGGATACCTTCGGCTTCTCGCCCCAGCCGGTGAAGCGGTTGATCGCCTTGAAATAGAGCCCATATGGCAACAATTGCAGGAGCTTGAGCTTGTAGGTGAAGCTCTTGGGGAAGTTGATCTCGAAGGCCAGTGATTTCAAGCCTGCGGCGATCTCGTCTGCGGCTACCTCAGGGGAAATCAGATTAGGCATCGGGAACTGATTTTGCCGCGTGGCCTCCGTGTCGACGAAGCCGGGATTGACGATCTGGATGCGGATACCGAGCTTGTCGAAATCGAACTTCAGGCTCTCGGCCATATTGATCAAAGCCGCCTTGGTTGCGCCGTAGGCAGCGCTTGTCGGCAAGCCTCCATAACCGGTGACAGAGGAAACAATGGCGATTTGTCCCTGCCCTTTCAGCTTCATGTGGCGAACGGCTGGTATCAGACAGTTGACCACGCCGGAAAGGTTGACCGCGAAACTTTGGTTAAAATCCTCATGTTTCAGATGCGCGCCGTCCACCGGAAGATAGACGCCGGCGTTAAGAACAGCCATCGCAAGATTACCGTGCTGGTATTCGATGGCGGCGACCGTGTGTTCCATGTCCTCTGCATTGGTCACATCGCCGTCGAGCACGATAATGCTCCCGCTCAAACCGTGGGCTTCCGTCTGAAGTTCGAGCAGTTTTTCGTGGTTGCGGGCGGTAACGGCAACCTTGTAGCCCTCGCCCGCAAGCTTCAGTGCCAACGCTCGACCGATGCCGGAGCTGGCACCGGATATCCAGACTATTCCATGTTCTGGGCGGGCAACGAAGTCGCGCATAGCTTGCTCCTCGGTTTGTTCGACAAAATAGCAAGAGATGCCAGGAAGTTCTTTCCGGCTTTATTTCCCAGCGAAATATCACGTGAATGTGGCTGCTTTCAGCCGATAAGGTCGCCAATGAGCTGCGTGAGCGAGCCGGTCAGCTTGATGGGCGCGTCGGTTACAGCAAACGCGATACACGGCCCGTCCTTTTCGACGATCGGACGATGGTCGAGGCTGTCGTCAGCAATGGATATATCGCCGGGGCCGAAACGACCGCGAATGTCGGTATAGGCACCGTCGATCACAAGCGTCAGTTCGACGCCACGATGCGTGTGGGCGGGAAGAGCGCGACCGGCGCGAATCCACATCAGGCTGACTTCACAGCCGTCGATGTCGCCGAGCGAATATTCCTTCAATCCGGGCAACTTCGTCCGCCAGGGAACGTCGGCTACGTCGAAACCGAGAAAATCCCGGACCGCCTTCGGCAGAACAGCACCTTTCGCTTCCTCGCTTAGCTGCGGTAGATCCGGCAAAGGCGATGGAGAGCCGAAGATGGCAGACAACCTTCCCGCCCGGTCGGATATCGCCGAGGGGGAAACCAGTTCGAGCGCCGCGCCGGCCAGCCGGTCCAGATCGTGCACCATCAGGCGGTTGTCAGGTTTCATCTCCAGATGGGCAGCGACGAGTACTCGCGCGGGCTCTGGAAGCGAGCCTGCAACGTAATGCGCCATCAATGCGTCAACAGTGTCGATTTGCTCGCGTACCATATCTATGCCGGTCAAGCCTGCTCACACGCTCCGTCCCTGTCTTTGTCCTCCATACGGGGAAAGTCAATCGCCGGATCACTCAGGCGTCGGTAGCCCCGGCCGAGATATTTCCATCACAAAATGAATTTTACCGTCCCGGTTCGCGCCGGAGAACAGAATTTCTTGTCATTCCTGGCTTGTGAAGGGAAAAAGCGGTTCTTACACTAGGGTTCAACAGAAGGCAGATTCCATGAGCGTTCACCCAACTGTCCTCGAAGCGATCGGCAACACGCCGTTGATCAAGCTCAAGGGTGCCTCCGAGGCAACGGGCTCGACCATTCTCGGCAAGGCTGAGTTCCTCAATCCGGGACAGTCAGTCAAGGATCGTGCCGCGCTCTACATTATCCGCGATGCCGAAAGGAAGGGACTGCTGCGTCCCGGCGGCGTGATCGTCGAGGGTACGGCCGGCAATACCGGAATCGGCCTGACGTTGGTTGCGAAGGCCCTCGGCTATCGCACCGTCATCGTCATTCCCGAGACGCAGAGCCAGGAAAAGAAGGACGCGTTGAAGCTTCTCGGCGCCGAACTCGTCGAAGTTCCCGCCGCGCCCTACAAGAACCCGAACAACTACGTGAAAGTCTCCGGGCGCCTCGCCGCGCAGCTTGCCAAGACGGACCCGAACGGAGCGATCTGGGCGAATCAGTTCGACAACGTCGCCAACCGCCAGGCTCATATCGAGACGACCGCGAAGGAGATCTGGCGCGATACCGACGGCAAGGTCGATGGCTTCATATGTTCCGTTGGTTCCGGCGGCACGTTGGCCGGCACCGCAATGGGTCTCCATGCCTTCAACAAGGACATAAATATCGGCATCGCCGATCCCGAAGGCGCGGCTCTTTATGAATTCTACAAGAACGGCGAGCTGAAATCGTCCGGCTCGTCGATCACCGAAGGCATCGGCCAAGGGCGGATTACCGCGAACCTCGAAGGATTCACGCCCGATTATTCCTACCAGATCAGCGATGCCGAAGCGCTTCCCTACGTCTTCGACCTCGTCGAGCACGAGGGTCTTTGCCTTGGCGGCTCGACCGGCATCAATATTGCCGGTGCCGTTCGCCTTGCCAACGACCTTGGCCCCGGCCACACGATCGTGACCATCCTTTGCGACTACGGCAACCGGTATCAATCCAAGCTCTTCAATCCGGACTTCCTGAAGTCCAAGGGCCTGCCGGTTCCGGCATGGCTTGTCGGGAACTCCGACATTTCCGTTCCCTATGAAAGCATTGCGTGACCGCCCATGCCGGTGAATGCCCTTTATCGTGACGATTTCTATCTCTCGACGGCGGAAGCCACGGTCACCGCCGTCCACGATGATGGGGGCATCGAACTGGACCAGACGTGCTTCTATGCCACGTCAGGCGGACAGCCGGGCGATACCGGCTTCCTGGAGCATTCCGATGGTTCGAAGATTGCACTCGGGCAGACGAAGCACGGGGCTACGAAGGACATTGTCGTTCACCTGCCGCTTGAAGGCGAGCAGCAGCCCTCGGTCGGCGAAAAGCTCGTGCTGCACATCGACTGGGTGCGACGTTACAAACTGATGCGGATGCATACCGCCTGCCATCTGCTCTCGGTGGTCTGCCCCTATCCGATCACCGGCGCCGCTGTCAGCGAGGATGACAGTCGTGTCGATTTCGACATGACCGAGACGATCGACAAGGACGAGGTGACGGCAAAGCTGATGGCGCTGGTCAACGAAAACCATCCAGTCTACCTGCAATGGATCACCGACGAGGAGCTTGCCGCGAATCCGGGGCTGGTCAAATCGAAGAATGTGCGCCCGCCGGTCGGGCTCGGCCGCGTCAGCCTCGTCTGCATCGGCGAAAACTCCGCCGTTGACAGCCAGCCCTGCGGCGGCACACATGTGTCCGAGACCCAGGAAGTCGGTTCTATCTACATTGCCAAGATCGAAAAGAAGGGCAAGGAGAACCGCCGGTTTCGTATCCGCTTTGGAACGCCCGGTGACGAAGCCTGATTGAGGACGGAGAGAACATCATGACCGCGGACAAGAGCCGTTTCATCGTATCGGCCGATTGGCTGCAACAGGAGTTGGGCGCGGCGGACCTTAGGGTTGTCGACGCCTCCTTCTATCTACCGGCGCAAAAGCGCGATGCCGATGCCGAATATGCCGCTGGCCATATCCCCGGCGCCGTCCGCTTCAATCACGACAGGATTTCCGACCACTCGAGCAATCTGCCGCATATGGTCCCCTCGCCCGAATTCTTTGCCGAGGAAGTCGGCAGGCTCGGAATTAGCGAAAGCGACCGGATCGTCGTTTACGATGGCCCCGGAATCTTTTCCGCGCCGCGTATCTGGTGGCTGTTCAGGGTGATGGGTGCGGAGAATGTCAAGGTGCTCGACGGCGGCATAGACGGCTGGAAGGCAGAGGGACGCCCGGTTGAGACCGGCGCAGCCGACCCTTCACCTGCTGTCTTCAAGCCGCACTTCGATGCGAAACGCGTCGTCGCTTTCGAAAACATGCGTGACATCGTCTCGAGCGGTGCGATGCAGATTGCCGATGCCCGAAGTGCCGGCCGTTTTGCCGCCGCAGAACCGGAGCCACGCGAGGGCATGCGGTCGGGCCACATGCCCGGCGCAAGAAGCCTGCCGTCGGGCGTGTTTTCAACGAATGGCAAGTTCAAGTCGCTGTCCGAGCTCAAGCAGACGATCGAGACCGCCGGTATCGATCTCGACAAGCCTGTCGTCACCACATGCGGCTCAGGGATTACAGCCGCCATCATCACGCTGGCGCTCGAATCACTCGGGCATACCGACAACAGGCTTTACGACGGCTCGTGGTCCGAATGGGGCAGTCGCGCCGATACGCCTGTCGCAACGGGTAAAGATTGAGCCCATGGCCCTGAAACCATCCACATCGCTCAAGGTGCAGATCACCCGACTGGAAATGACCGCGCCGCCGAAGACGAGCCTCAACATTCCCGTCAACATCCAGGCGGCAATCATGCGGGCGCCGAAAATTCCCTTGCCATTTTATCGCTATCTCTACCGCCAGGTCGGCGCGCGCTGGCAATGGGTCGAGCGCCTGCGCATGAGCGACGAGAAGCTCGCCGCCATTCTCCACGACGAGCGTACCGACATCAGCGTTCTCTACGTCAACGGCGCGCCGGCCGGTTTCTTCGAATATTTCCGCGAGGACGAGGATACGATCGAGCTCACTCATTTCGGCCTGATCGAGCATGCGCTCGGGCTAGGCATCGGCAAATGGTTCCTGTTGCAGGCGCTTTACGCACTCTGGGTGCTCAATCCGACGCGCGTCGTCACGACGACCAACACGCTGGATCATCCAAGGGCCCTGCAGCTCTATCAGATGTTCGGGTTTTCGCCCGTGTCCACGGGCCACGGCATCGTTCGACCGCTGAGCGACAAGGAATTGCTGGAAATAGCGAAGCGGAGCTGAGCCAGCGCGCAGGAATCGGGTGGATCGAAGCTCGGAAACGCGGCATTTCATGACATGCTCAAAGGAGACTTGTCATGTCGAACATCAGTTTCACAGCCATGCCCACTGCAGATGCCGAGGCTCTCTGGAACGGCGATGCCGATTCCTACGGCCACCTTCCGGAGACAATGATCTCCGACGGGCCAGGCCATCCCTGCCGCCATTGCCTCGCGAATATTGATGCGGGCGAACCGCTGCTGGTCTTTGCCTATCGCCCGTTTCCCGATCTCCAGCCCTATGCCGAGACCGGGCCGATCTTCCTGCACAAGACGCCGTGCCAACGCTACGCCGCCGAGGAGATCATGCCGCCTGTGATTGCCGGCGGCAAAGATTTCATCGTCCGGGGATATAGCGACAACAACCGCATCGTCTATGGGACAGGCGCCGTGACGCCCACTGCCGATATTCCTGCCTATGCGGAGGAGCTTTTGAACCGGGAGGGCATCGCCTATGTCCACGTTCGCTCAGCGCGCAACAATTGCTACCAATGCAGAATCGACAAGGCCTGATCAACGAAAAGGCCGACCGCAGGAAATGCGGCCGGCCTTCGTCAGGTAGCGCGATGGGAATTACGCTACGTTGAGTATCTTTTCGGCGGCGACGACTTCGTAGCCGAGGGCTTCAGCTACGGCCTTGTTGGTGACGCGGCCCTTGTGGACGTTGAGGCCGTTTCGAAGATGCTTGTCCTCGGCGATTGCCCGCAAGCCGCGATCTGCGAGCGCCAGCCCATGCTGGAGTGTCGCATTGTTGAGGGCGTGCGCCGACGTGACAGGTACGGCACCCGGCATGTTGGCAACGCAATAGTGCACGACACCATCGACCTCGTAGGTCGGGTCGGAATGGGTGGTCGCATGCGAAGTCTCGAAGCAGCCGCCCTGATCGATTGCAACGTCGACGATGACGGCGCCCTTCTTCATGCCGGTCAGCATCTCGCGGGTAACGAGTTTCGGCGCGGCCGCACCGGGGATGAGGACCGCGCCGATAACCAGATCGGCTGCAAAGACCTCGTCTTCCAAAGCCTGGATGCTGGAATAGCGCGTGTGGACCCGACCGTTGAAGATATCGTCCAGCTGGCGCAGACGCGGCAGCGACCGGTCGAGAATGCTGACGTCGGCACCGAGACCAGCGGCCATCTTAGCAGCATGCAAGCCGACGACACCGCCGCCAATAATCGCGACTTTGGCTGGCAGTACGCCCGGTACGCCCCCGAGGAGTATCCCGAGGCCGCCGTTTGCCTTCTGCAGCGCCGTCGCACCAGCCTGGATCGACAGACGGCCGGCAACTTCGGACATGGGCGCCAGCAGCGGCAGACCGCCGCGCTCGTCGGTGACCGTTTCGTAGGCTATAGCCGTGACGCCTGATGCAAGCAGGCCTTTTGTCTGCTCCGGATCGGGCGCGAGATGCAGGTATGTATAGAGGATCTGACCCTCGCGCAGTTGCGCCCATTCGGAGGGCTGTGGCTCCTTGACCTTCACGATCATGTCGCACTTCTCAAAGATGTCCTTGGCCGAAGCGGCGATCTTTGCTCCAGCGGCGGCATAGGCATGGTCATCTGCGCCGATGCCGGCACCCGCCTTCGTCTCCACCCAGACCTCGTGGCCATGGGCGACATATTCGCGAACCGCTGCGGGCGTGAGGCCGACGCGGTATTCGTGGTTCTTGATTTCCTTGGGGCAACCGACGCGCATACTCAATTCCTCTCTCAGACCGTCCGCTTCGCGGATCATAGTTGAGGATTGAACCATTCCCTCTCTGCAATGTCCTTGCAAAGAAGAATTGCGGACTGCCATTTATTCGAAGATAATTGCGTCCAGCAACAAATCTTCGAAGGATATTCGAATGTCGGACCTGGATGCCATAGATCGTGCGATTCTGCGGGCGCTTCAGCAGAATGCGCGGATTACCAATGCGGACCTTGCCGTCAAGGTCGGATTGTCGCCCTCCGCCTGCTCGCGGCGGCTGGACATCCTGGAAAAGGACGGCACCATCGGCGGCTACCATGCACGGCTGTCGCACAAGGCGCTGGACTACAAGATGATTGCCATCGTGCACATCTCGCTTTCCGGCCAGTTCGCAAAAACGCTGTCGGAATTCGAGATCGCGGTGAAGCGGTGTCCGAACGTGCTCGTGTGCTACCTGATGTCAGGCGAATACGACTACATCCTGCGCGTAGCCGCCCGCGACCTGGAGGACTATGAGCGCATCCATCGCGACTGGCTGTCAGCACTGCCACATGTGGTGAAGATCAATTCGAGCTTTGCACTACGCGAGATCATCGACCGGCCAAATGTCGGGCTCTGACGGTTCGCATCGATTTCCTATCGCATCTCCAGGTGCAGGGCGCGATGGTCGGAAACTTCCGGTTCCTCGACGACCTCGAATTTGGCGATCTCCACGTCCGGCGTCACCAGCATGTAGTCGGCGAAACGGCCTTCCTTCCGATAGAACGACGTTCTGGTGTCGGTATAGCCCAGCGACGTCACGAGGTCCGTCAATCCGAGCCTGCCCAATGCCTCGAACGTCACGCTATCCGGCAGGACATTGAAATCGCCGCAAACGATCAGCCTCTCGCCCTTCCGCCAGACCCGCCCGATCAGCTCAACCAGTTTGTTCGCCTGCTCGATACGCGCTGGAGTATCTCCCTTGCCTGCAAGGTCCCTGAGGCCGTGTAACTGGACAATGGTGACGGGAAATCCAAGTTCGTAGTCGAAGATGCGAACGCCGTGCGCGTTTCGTGACCGCGGGTGCTCGCCCCAGCCGTCTGCTGCAAATGCGCCATGCACGAAGTCCATCGACTGGCCGATGACCGGATGCGATTTGCGCACAAACGTCGCCAAGCCGAACTCGGAGGCAATCAGCCTGTCACCATCGAACAGATCGCCCCTTGCCGCCGGAAAGAAAAAGGCGTTGTGGTCGGGCAGAGCCGCGCTGACCTCCTGAAGGAGATTGGCTCGTTGGGGCAGTTCGAGGCCGGGTTCGCGATACACCAACCATTCGGACGGCGCCGAGGCAGTGCGCGAAACCTCTTGCAGGCATAGGATGTCAGGATCTGCATCGGCGATATATCGCATCAGCGGGGCATGAAGCCTGCCGCCCCACGCATTCAGCGAAACGATGCCCAACGTCATTCCCAACTGCCCCAAGCGGTGATCGAAAGGATATCTATCAGATTCTCGGTTGATCTAAATATCGCCGTGGCAAGATCACGGCCGTGAAAGTCGAGATACGCCGCCCGTTGTTGGTAGCGCCGCCAGTAAAAGCAACTTTAACGGAAACTACAGCAATTGATCGGAGACTATAAAAGGAAATCAACATCTACGTTGTATGGTTACAGTGATATTCGGATATGTGGGGGGCGTCGATGCAAAACAATCTCGGCATGAAAGTCCGTACTGCGGTGCGGCGGCGCTGCCGTATCTTCGGAAAAGTGAGATACCTCAACCACGAGACCAACAGCCGCGTTGTCGATCTTTCGGCGACCGGAATCGCACTCGATCTTGCGGGCCCTTTTTACGGCGCCGCCGGCAGCAAGGTGCGGATTGATTGCGAGGATCTCGGGTCGTTGGAAGGAACCGTAAAATGGCTCCGCGACGGTCGTATCGGGGTCGAATTCAACCGCAACTCCAATGCCTCGGCGCAGGTGAACTCCTATTTCCGCTTCTTCCACAAAGAGGTGAAGCCTGTTCTGAAGCGTTGAGCGACGACTGTTCGATATCGGCGTTGCCGCCGCAATATCCTTGTCACTTAAGTGGTGCACTCCTTGGCAAATCATCCTAGTCTCCGCCTTCGCCGGGGTAGATGATCGTTCAAGGAGTATTTCATGTCGTCCTTTCTGGAATTGCCTCCAATATCCCGCCGCTCGCTTCTCAGCGGGCTTGGTGCGACCGCAGCCTTGGTCCTGCTGCATCCGTTTTCAGCGCGGGCAGCGGGCAATCAGGCCCATCTCCGGCTGATGGAAACGACCGATATACATGTCAACGTCTTCCCCTATGACTACTACGCCGACAAGCCGAATGACACGATGGGCCTGTCGCGCACCGGCACGATCATCGATAGCATCCGCGCCGAGGCCACCAATTCGCTTTTGATCGACAATGGCGACGTGCTGCAGGGAAATCCGATGGGCGACTACATGGCCTATCAGCACGGCATGAAGGACGGCGACGTCCATCCCGTCATCAAGGCGATGAATACGCTCGGCTATGAGGTCGGCACGCTCGGCAATCATGAATTCAACTATGGCCTCGACTTCATGTTCAAGGTGCTCGCCGGAGCCAACTTCCCCTTCGTCTGCGCCAACCTGACCAAAGGCCAGCTTGCCGCCGATCCGAAGGATGACGAACTGTTCTTCAAACCCTACCTGATCCTCGAAAAGACTATCAAGGATGGTTCAGGCAAGAGCACGCCGATCAAGATCGGCTTCATCGGCTTTGTGCCGCCGCAGATCATGCTCTGGGATATCAAGAACCTCGAGGGCAAGGCCCAAACCCGCGACATCGTCGAGGCCGCGAAGGCCTGGGTGCCTGTCATGAAGGAAGAAGGCGCCGACATCATCATCGCACTGTCGCACTCCGGCATCGACGGCAGCGGCCCATCGGACAAGATGGAGAATGCCTCGCTCTACGTGGCTGGGGTCGACGGCATAGACGCGATCTTCACCGGCCATCAGCATCTGGTTTTCCCCGGTCCGAAGAGCTGGGACGGAATCAAAAATGCGGATCCGGTCAAGGGTACGCTGCAAGGCAAGCCGGCTGTCATGGCGGGCTTCTGGGGGTCGCATCTCGGCCTCATCGATCTCTTGCTCGAAAAGGACGGAAACAGCTGGAAGATCGTCGACTTCACCTCCGAGGCGCGTCCGATCTATCATCGCGACGACAAGAAGAAAGTGATCGCCGATGTCCGCGACAAGAAGGAGATCGTCGCAGCAGCCACGACGGAGCACGAGGCGACCCTTGCCTATGTTCGCACCCCGGTCGGCAAGACTTCCGCACCGCTCTATTCCTACTTCGCGCTCGTTGCCGACGATCCGTCGGTGCAGATCGTCAGTCAGGCGCAGAGTTGGTACATCAAGGAGATGCTGAAGGAGACGAAGTACAAGGACCTGCCCGTTCTCTCGGCTGCAGCTCCCTTCAAATGCGGCGGTCGCAACGGCGCCGATTATTATACCGATGTACCGGCCGGCGATATCGCCATCAAGAACGTCGCCGACCTCTACCTCTATCCGAACACGGTGCAGGCGGTCGTTATCAACGGCGCGCAGGTGAAGAACTGGCTGGAAATGTCGGCTGCGATGTTCAACCAGGTACAGCCCGGCGCCAAGGATGCGGATTTGCTGAACGCCTCGTTCCCGTCCTTCAATTTCGACGTCATCGATGGTGTGACCTATCAGATCGACCTGTCGCAGCCGCGTCGCTTCGACGACACCGGCAAGATCGCCAATGCCGATGCCCACCGCATCCAGAACTTGCAGTTCGACGGAAAACCCATTGACGACACTCAGAAGTTCGTTGTCGTCAGCAATAACTATCGCGCCGGCGGCGGCGGCAATTTCCCCGAGATCGCAGCGGACAAGGTCGTCTACGTGGCGCCGGATACCAACCGCGACGTCATCGTGCGGTATGTCCACGATCAAGGCACGATCAACCCGACGGCGGACGGCAACTGGACGTTCAAGCCGATGCCCGGCACGACCGTTCTCTTCGAAAGCGCACCCAAGGCCAAGGACTTCCTTAGCGAGGTCAAGACCGTGAAGATCGAGGATGCCGGCGAAGGCACCGAGGGCTTCCACAAGTTCCGCCTGGTGCTTTAGGCACACGAGAAGACCTTCTCCCCGCTGGGGAGGAGGTCAATCATTCGGCCGCGATCGCGTCATCTAACTGGTTCAGCGGCAATAGCGCCTTGAAGTCCTCGTGGCTTGGGCAGCGGCTCAGGCTGGAACGAAATGCTTCGATCATCCAAGTCGCGGCAGGGCCTGGCGGATTGGAGATCTTCCTGATCGCATAGATTGGATACAGGCCCTGCTCGTACGCTTCGAGATCGAGGTGAACGAGTTGGCCTCTTTGCAGGTCGTCAAAGATCAGCGCCGCGGGCAACCCACCCCAGCCAAGGCCACCCCGGATGAGATTGTGCTTGGTGGCGATGTCGCTGACGCGCCAGGTCTTGTAAGACAGAACATTGAAATCCCGCCCCTTCGTGCGCTCGGACGCATCGGTCACGACAAGCTGCACTTCTTCGCGAACGTCGGCGAGCGTCAATGGTCTCTTCAGCTTAACGAGCGGATGATTCGGTGAGGCCACCGGCATCATGAAAGAATGGCCGATCCGATCCGTCACCAACGAATCGGAGTTCTGTATGATCGCGCCGCCGATGCCGATCGTCGAGGTGCCATTGGCGACCAGATCCATGACCATGCCGAGCTCGCCGACATTCAACCGCATGGAGACCGACGGAAAGCACTCGCGGAATTCGCTGAGAACCTGGACGACGGCGTTGGTTGGAACCATGACGCTGATTGCCACCGAGACCTCGCCTTCGAGGCCGTCCTTCAATCCCTTCACGCGCGCGCGCATGATTTCCAGGTCGGAGACGATGCGTCTGGCATCCTCCAGCATCGCCGTCCCCGCCTCCGTCAGCTTAGGCTGGCGCGAACCGGAGCGTTCGAAAAGCGGTACCTCGAGCTGTGACTCGAGATTGGCGATTGTATAGCTGATGACCGACTGCGCGCGGTTCAGCGTGCGGGAGGCCGCTGAAAAGCTGCCGGATTCGGCGACGGCCAGGAACACCTGCAATTGGTCCAGCGTGGGGTTCGGAAGCATGATCCATCCATTCCATCGATAATTCCGATCCATATTATCACAGTTTTTTCGATAGTCATGCACGCTTATCTCTGTTGCGAACAGCTGGAGATTCTCCCTTCGTCTTCAGTCGCAACGCATTGATAAGGAACAAACTATGTCATCCATCCTGCTCTTGACCTCCAGCCCGCGCGCTGATTCGCTCTCCACCCAGATCGCCACGGAGCTTGCCGACGCTCTGAAGACGCAGAACCCGGGCAAGACGATCGTCCATCGCAACCTGGCCACTTCGCCGCTGCCGCATATCGACGATCTCTTCACAGCCGCCATCCGCAAGCCAGCCGATGCACGCACGGCTGAAGAGGCCGAATCCGCAAAAGTTTCCGACCAGCTGGTCGACGAGTTGCTGGCCGCAGACACGCTCGTCATCGGCACCGGGCTGATCAACTTCAACATCTATTCATCGCTGAAGACGTGGATCGACAACATCGCCCGCGCCGGCCGTACGTTTACATATACCGAGACCGGCCCAGTTGGGCTTGCGACCGGCAAGAAGGCCTATATCGTTCTCGCCTCCGGTGGCGTCTATTCCGACGGCCCAGCAGCTCCGTTGAACCATGCCATTCCGTATCTGAAGTCTGTCCTCGGCTTCATCGGCATCAGCGACGTCGAGACGGTGTATGTCGAAGGTCTCGCCTTCGGTCCGGAAGCAGCCGAGAAGGCAATCGGCGCAGCCAAGGCCCGCACGATAGAACTGGCTCGCGCCGCCTAGTAAACGTTCAGTGCAGGTCTATGGAGCGGCCGGTCCCCACCGGCCGCTTTTTTTTGCGCCATCAGGAAACCTTGCCCTTGGACATTTCCGCGAGGATTTCCTTTACCGAGCCCAGAATCTCCTCTGACAGCGCTTGGTCGTCGACGATGCGGGCAAAGCCTACCGCTCCCGCCATCGCGCAGACAGCAAGGATCGCTTTTTTTCGCGCCGCATCGGCGTCAGCGTCAGTCATGCGGCCGGTCATGATCCTGATATTTTCGCCGATCTGGCGACTGGCAATATTGCGCGTCTTTGGGTCGCTTCTAGCGAGATCGCCTATCAGTCCGGTAAATGCGCAGCCGTCGCCCGGATAGTCGCGGTGCCCGATGCTGAGGTAGGAATCCATAAATTCCTCGAGCGAGACGTCCGCGGCCTCTATCCCCCTCGCCTCCATCTTCTTTGCCCACGAGGTGAAAGCGACCTGCATTGCTTCGGCGACCAGTTCGTCGCGAGAGGCGAAGTGCTTGTAGAAGCCGCCGACGGTCAGCCCCGCCTCCTTCATCAGGTCTGCAACGCCGACACCTTCCAATCCTTCTTCGCGCAGGCGCTTGGCAGCGATCTCGACGATACGCTCATGCGTGCGCTGTTTGTCCATCTGCGAGTGACCCATCGAAATTCTCCTGTCGACAACGCTTGACTCATGTAGATTATTATCATAATCCTCTTGGCGAACGATCATAATCCAGATCGCGCGTTTTTCCAATAGGAGCACGAACATGCGTTTGCAAAATAAAGTCGCCGTCATAACAGGTGGAAACAGCGGCATTGGCCTTGCCACCGCTCAGCTCTTCCTCAACGAGGGTGCCAAGGTGGTGATCACCGGCCGCAATGCCAAGACGCTCGCAGCCGCCGCCGAGCAGCTCGGCAAGGGCGTCCTGACGCTGCAGGTCGACGTCAATGACGTTGCCGCCATGGAAGAGGCCTTTGCCAAGGCCGCCGCGGAGTTCGGCAAGTTCGATATCGTCTTTGCCAATGCCGGCATCCCGGGCGAAACGGCGCTCGGAAAGACTACGCTCGAACAGTTCGAGGCCGTGGTTCGCACCAATTTCACTTCGGTGTTTTTCACCGTCCAGGCTGCCTTGCCGCACCTGAATGACAACGCCTCGGTCATCCTGAACGGGTCCGTGCATGCGGTCCTCGGCATACCTGGTTATTCGGCCTATGCCGGGACCAAGGGTGCCGTACGCTCCATGACCCGCAACCTTGCCTCCGAGCTTGCTCCTCGCGGTATCCGTGTCAACCAGGTGACCCCCGGCGGCACGCGCACGCCGATCTGGAACACCAGGGCGCTGACGCCAGATGCGGCGAGCGCGCTCGAAGCACAGATCGGCGGCATGAGCCCGCTTGGACGTATGAGCGAAGCCGACGAGATCGCCAAGGCTGCCCTCTATCTGGCATCGGATGACTCGCTGAATGTGACGGCTATCGAGATCACCGTCGACGGCGGTGCAACCAACGCTCCATCGGGCGCGAAGATATTCCGCGCCGTCTGATCGTAGTTGCTGTGCTTTCGGAGGCCGCCATTGGCGGCCTCTTTTGCATTCAGGCAGCCTGGACCCTACCATTCTGGCCCACGACGCAATTGCGACCACTCCTCTTCGCCTCATAGAGCCGGTCGTCGGCCACCGCCAGCAGGGCATTGAAACTTAGGGCATCGCTGCCGGTCGTCGCGACACCAACGCTTACCGTGATCGGATGGCCCTCGAGATTGCGGACAGTGTTGGCGACCTGCCAGCGCAGATGCTCGGCCAGCAGAAGACCCTCCGCGTGATTGGTGCGGGCGGAAAGAACAACGAATTCCTCGCCGCCGAAGCGAAAAAGCCTGTCGGTCGGACGGAGCATCGCAGTCAGTTGCCCGGCAACCGCTTTCAATACCTCGTCGCCGTGGAGATGGCCGAACCGGTCGTTGACGTCCTTGAAATTATCGGCATCGAAGAGAAGAATAGTCGCCACCTCGCCGCTCGCCATGCCGCCGCGAACCAGCTGAGGGCCTTCGATCTCCATGCGACTGCGATCCAGGACCCCGGTCAGGATATCGCGACCGCTACGCGACAGCAGGTCGTGATAACGTTCGCGGAAGGTCAGGTCGTTGAAGACGTCGCCGACGGATCGCTGCGCCAGAGTGGCGCCGTGACGGCGAATGGCGAACTGATAGAAGGCAAACAGCGCCGAATAAATGCAGACCGACAGCATCTTCGCCAGCCAGCCGCCCCAGAAGACAGGGAGCGGTACGCCCAGGAAATAGTGCAAGGCTGCAAAGAAACCGACCTGGTCGAACGTCAGGAGCACAAAGCCTGAAAACATGAACCGCAGCACGACCCAGCGCTGAATGAAGCGGCCGAGCTTTTCGTAGAGCAGTATGATGCCGAGCGAATCGAGATAGAGCAACGCGGTGCCCCAGACCATCAGCCAGCCCATCTCCTTGAGAAAGCCGACATCGGCACCGCGCCCGGGCGACACCTCGACGGTAACGTGGAATTGCAGGAACCATGCAATGCTGACCGTCAGTATGTTGCCGAGAAACAGGCCATAGATCGGTTGACGAACGGTCGCAGCATCCTCCTTGAGATACAACATCAGGATCATCATCAGCTTGCCAGCGAAGAAGACGGAGGAACCCGGCGAAACGATGCCGAAGGGCAGCGCGACATAGAACACTGCCGCGAGATAGGTCTCCATGAAATGCATGACGCCGAGTGCGGTCAGAAAAACCCCAAGGCCGATGCGCTGGCTGAAATGCAGAAGCGTCACCATGATCGCGAAATAGGCGACCGCTTCGACGACGAATAAAGCCAGATTGACCCTTTCCATCACATTGCCCGATCCTGTTCCAACGCTCATTCATATCGCGTCGGCTCTTTGAAAATTCACTCGAATATGCAGACCGCTCTCATGCTCGACGTCTGACGTGCCAGTCGTCAAGCGGTCGACTCTTCTGAAAATGCTCTACTTAACCGGAGAGACGTGATGGCTCCCAGGACCGATACGGACCTGATCATCGCGGCAACCGCTTAAAATTAAGTATAACTTTAAAATAAATTAGCGATCGCTGTCCTGGGCAAGGATCGCCAGCGGACAAACTTGCGCGACCAGCCGAATGCGGTGACGCCGGAATTTCAAGGTTGGCTTGGCTACACCTGGCGGCTTTTTTCGCCGTCGCCGAAAAGGGATGCCCCATGCTGGTCGATGATCTGCTGGGCCTTGCGGAAGGTGGTCTCTACCGCGTCGTCGACCGATGTGAAGACGTCGGCGCGGATGAAATTGCGCACCAAGGTTTCACCGTTCACCTGCTTTTCGATGCGGCCAGCCAGGCGAAACTGGTTGCCCTCGCGCTGAGGCGTCGCGAAGATCTTGCAGTCCGCATAAAGCTGCGGCTCGGTGGCAGCGACCACGGGAGCTTTTGCAGAGCCGGCGCTGGAGCCGCTACCGCTGAAGACGCCAAGAATTTTTGAGATGATCGAAGCCATGTTTCGCCTTTAGCATGCGCAGGATAGCTCGCAAAGATCAAATGATGAGGTTTGCCAGAATCTCGTTTTCGGTAATGTCCTCGTAACCGAGGCCGACGCGCTCGAAGTTCTCCGTCAACTGGCGGAAACTGTCGGGATTCTTGGTTTCGATACCGATCAGGATCGAACCGAAGTTGCGGGCGCTCTTCTTCAGGTATTCGAAGCGGGCGATGTCGTCGTCCGGGCCAAGAAGATTGAGGAAATCGCGCAAGGCGCCCGGGCGCTGGGCCAGCCGAAGGATGAAGTATTTCTTCAGCCCGGCATAGCGCATGGCCCGCTCCTTGACGTCGGGCAGCCGCTCGAAATCGAAATTGCCGCCTGACACGATGGCGACGATCGTCTTGCCCCTGACAGTTTCGCGGTCCATGGCCTCGATTGCGGTGATCGACAAGGCGCCCGCAGGCTCCAACACTACGCCCTCGACATTCAACATGTCTGCCATCGTCACGCAGATGGCATTTTCCGGCATCAGCATGACCTGCTCGGCGGAAAAACGCTTCAGCGCCGCAAAATTCAGATCGCCGATCCGCGCGACCGCCGCTCCATCGACGAAATTATCTACCTTCGACAGCGTCACCACCCTGCCCGCCTCCATGCTTCGGCGAAGGCTCGGCGCGCCGGCCGGCTCGGCAAAGACAAAGGCGGCATCTGGAAGCTCGCCCTCCAGATAGCCGGTAACGCCTGCCGCCAGGCCGCCGCCGCCGACGGGCAAGACGACGAGATCCGGTTGCACATCCTCAGGCAACTGCTGATGAATTTCGGCAGCGACCGTCGCCTGGCCCTCGATGATGTCGGGGTGATCGAAGGGAGGCACCATGACACCATCGATCTCCTCCACATAGTCGCGCGCCGCCTGATAGCATTGGTCGAAGAAATCGCCGAAAAGCCTGATGGTGATAAATTCGCCGCCGAAGGTGCGGGTCTTGTCGATCTTCTGCTGCGGTGTCGTCACCGGCATGAAGACGACGCCCGGCACGCCGAAGTGGCGGCAGACGAAAGCGAAGCCCTGCGCATGATTGCCGGCCGAAGCGCAGACGAATGTCTTTGATGTGCCGCCCGCGGCAATGACCTTGCGAAAGAAATTGAACGCGCCGCGAATCTTGTAGGAGCGCACCGGCGACAGATCCTCGCGCTTCAGCCAGATGTTGGCATCATAGCGTGCGGAAAGATGCTCGTTCAGCTGCAACGGGGTTACCGTGAACAGGCCCCGCATGGCCTCGGTCGCGCTATCCACATCTTGTTTCGTCATGGCCTCAAGACCCCGTTTTTTCCTCGGCCTTCGCTATGGCACAATCCCAACGCCCAAAGAAAGGCTGCAGCCGCTGTTTTTTGAACCCTTCCGGGCGATTTTGCTTGTCGTTGGCTGCAGTCTGGCCTCACTTGCCCGATCGGCAGCGCGTCGCATGAAGGACATCCCGCAATAAGCGAATTGACAGGAACTGTCGTACTATTCCCTATATGCTCAGCCATCATGATGATGGTTAGAAGCTCGCTATCGCCGAAAGATTCCGGCTCGGCGGGCTTCGCCTTTTCCGGGTGCCGTTAACCGTGGCAGCGAAATTTCGCTTCGCGTAGCCTATTGCCTGACGAGTTCACTTTTATTCAACGGCGCCGCCAGCTAACATGACGATATGATGACATCCGTTTTTCTAAGAACCGTTGCCTGGTGCGTTCTCGCCTATATTGTTTTCGTGACGATTTCCCCGATCGACCTCAGGCCGAATACGATCATTTCCGTCAATATCGATCGAGCCGGCGCCTATGCCGTGCTCGGCCTGCTGTTTGCATCGGCCTACCCCCGACACTGGAAGATCGTGGCTATCCTGCTCGCCATCGGCGCGGCGGGTTTCGAATTCCTGCAGGAATTCTCTCCCACCCGACACGCCCGCGTCGACGACGCCATCGTCAAGGCCCTTGGGGCGCTGGTCGGCGTAGCTATCGGCCGTCTCTATTACAGGACCCGCGCGCGCCTGATTGCCAACGCCTGATCGAATGGCTTCCATCACAAAAATTGCGCGATCCACGGCTTCCAAAATCGAACGGCTCAAGGTACTGAAATCGCTCGATGCGGACGTGGCGAAACTGGTAGACGCAAGGGACTTAAAATCCCTCGGCCTTGGCTGTACGGGTTCGACCCCCGTCGTCCGCACCAAATCTCTCAGTGCATGACAGTTTCGCCTTGCCCTTTGCTCATCTTGTCGTCGCACCTATGTCGATCCATCGACAAAAAAGCGCAGCCTTTTCAGACTGCGCTCTTCTTATGCGTTAAATCCGGATATCTGGGTCAGGCGAGCTTGGCTGCCAACTTGGCGACGTGCGCGCCCTGGTATCTTGCAGCTTCGAGTTCAATCTCGGATGGCTGGCGGGAGCCGTCGCCGTTGGTGATCGTCGAGGCGCCGTAGGGCGAGCCGCCCTTGACTTCTTCGGTGCCCATCTGGCCCTGGAAGGCGTAGGGAAGGCCGACGACTGCCATGCCATGGTGCAGGAAGGTCGGCAGGAAGCCGAGGATCGTCGTTTCCTGGCCGCCGTGCTGGGTCGCCGACGAAGTGAAGGCCGAGCCCAGCTTGCCAACGAGCTTGCCGCCGAACCAGAGGCCACCGGTCTGGTCCCAGAAATTGCGCATCTGGGAGGTGACCGTGCCGAAACGGGTGCCAGAGCCAACGATGATCGCGTCGTAGTCGGCCAGCTCGTCCGGCGTGGCGATCGGGGCGGCCTGGTCCGTCTTGTAATAGGAAGCCTTGGCGACTTCATCTGAAACCAATTCCGGGACGCGCTTGACGACGACCTCAGCGCCAGCCGACTTGGCGCCTTCTGCAACGGCATAAGCCATTGTCTCGATGTGACCGTAGGCGGAGTAGTAGAGAACCAGAACCTTAGCCATTGACGTCTCCCTGTTGTTGGACGTGTTCAATTTCGCGTTGATTTGTATCAGCGGTACGATGACGGCGCAGCCCCTCCAGCCGGGACGCACTGTTCACCCGATGTAGACGAAAATTCACTTGCGTATCGAAATTCGCTCCAACGACAATCCGCGAGGCGCTGTTTGCAAACGCTCGAAATGGCGCTACCTATCTATCAATATTAGTTAATTCACGGATATTTCCATGACCAATGAAACGATCGTTACCGCTGCCATGCTGGCCATCGGCGACGAGCTATTGTCAGGCCGTACGAAGGATAAGAATATCGGCCATCTCGCTGACCTGCTGCTGATGTCCGGCATCGATCTCAAGGAAGTTCGGATTGTCGCCGACGACGAAGACGCGATCGTTGCTGCGTTGAATGCCCTTCGCCCCGCATATGATTACGTCTTCACCTCCGGCGGCATTGGGCCGACGCATGACGACATTACCGCCGATGCCATTGCCAAGGCCTTCGGCGTTCCTTGTGAACACGACGCGCTTGCGATGCAGCTGATGGGCGAAATGTATCAACGCCGCGGCATGGAATTCACCGAGGCCCGGCAGCGCATGGCGCGCATGCCGGTCGGCGCCGCGCATATCGCCAACCCGGTTTCGACTGCACCTGGCTTCGTCATCGGCAACGTCTATGTGATGGCCGGGGTGCCGCAGGTATTCCAGGCGATGCTCGACAATGTGATCCCGACGCTGCGCGTCGGCACGCGCATGTTGTCGACCGCCATCGCGTGCCCGTTCGGCGAAGGCGACATCGGCACGCCGCTTGCTGCGATCCAAAAATCACACCCGGAAACCAGCATCGGCTCCTATCCGCGCTATGTCGGCCAATCCTTTTCGACCGAGATCGTCGTTCGAGCCCGGGCACAAGCGCCAATGGAGGCCGCGGCGGAAGAGGTGCGCGCCATGATCGAGGCGATCCGAATTGCGAAAACCAAGGAGAATCATTCGGCTGAGACGTGATATTGAACAGATAGTTTATCCGACGTCATAGCAGTCATTCGAAACATTGTTATCACGGGGAAGAGGCTGAATTTTCATCCGCATGGGAGATCGAATTATGTCCTACAAGACCATACTCGCCATCCTCGACACCTCTGAAAACGCGGGTGTCGCGATCGATTTTGCCTTTGCGCTGGCAGCAGAACACGGCGCGCATGTGATCGGCCTGCATGCCGAAATCATCTCGGCTGTGCCTCTAGTTGCGCCGATGGAAATTCCCGACCCGGTCGCGGTCCAGGCCTTGCAGGATATGGCGCGGGCCGAGGCTGCGGACATTGAGCAATTATTCCGTACGAAGGGCGAGAGTAACGGCGTTTCCTACGAATGGCGCAGCTTTGCGAGCTCCGTCGGTTACGCATCGCAACCGCTTCTCGACAGCGCTCGCAGCTCCGACCTGCTCGTGGCGGTCCAGCCAGACCCGGCGCGACCCTCCGACGCGCATGTCGACGTTGAAAGCTTCCTGTTCGAGAGTGGGCGCCCGGTCTTGATGGTGCCATATATCTTCAAGCAACCGAAACCGATCAGGCGCGTATTGATCGCCTGGAACGGCTCCAAGGAGGCGACGCGCGCCACCTTCGATTCGATGGCCTTTCTGAAGGCGGCCGACGCGGTCGAGATATTCTCCGTCGATCCAGTTGAAAGCGCTTGGCAATCGCCGTCGACGACAGGAGCGGAGATCGCCGCGACACTTGCCCGGCATGGTGTCAAGGTAACACTGTCCACCGCCGAGAGTGCGGACAAATCGCCATCGCAGGTCATCGAGAACCGGCTTTCCGACAGCAGCATCGATCTCCTCGTCATGGGCGCCTATACGCATTCCAGGCTCTGGCAGATGATTTTCGGCGGGACGACGAAGACGCTGCTGCGTTCGATGACGGCCCTGACGCTGCTGTCGCGCTGACAGCGAGGGTCGCTGTCAGCGGCTCTTGCCTTTTTGGCCCAAATCCAGCTAATAGCAGCGACCAATGACAGACATCCCGCCACGGGAAACCAATCGCGCAGTCTCAAGCTGCGCGAACTGCGTTTAGAGGCAGCTCCGCTGCCGGCAAGGGGGTCTGTTCAGGGTCGCCGGCGCGCCGGTGCATCGTCATCCCGTGCCTGGGCAAGACGACCTGTCTTCGGATAGTCGCCTTGCACCAGCTATTTGATTTGGCATGATCTATCCGAAAACCGCTTGGCACTTTCGGGATCATGCTCTAGCGGAGCCCTACGCCATGTCCCTCCCCGATAAAGCCTTCCCCGTTTCCTGGGATCAGTTTCACCGCGATGCCCGCGCGCTTGCCTGGCGCCTGGCGGGTCTCAAGCAGGATTTCCGGGCCATCGTCTGCATTACTCGTGGCGGGCTGGTGCCGGCCGCCATCATCTCGCGCGAGCTCAATATCCGCCTGATCGAGACCGTGTGCATCGCGTCGTACCACGACTACGTCAACCAGGGTGAGATGAACCTGCTGAAGGGGATCACGCCGGAGCTTTGCGAGAACGAAGGCCAGGGTATTCTCGTGCTCGACGACCTGACGGATACCGGCAAGACGGCCGCCGAGGTGCGCACCATGCTGCCGAAGGCGCATTTCGCCTGTGTCTACGCCAAGCCGAAGGGCGTGCCTGTCATCGACACCTTCGTAACGGAAGTCAGCCAGGATACCTGGATCTATTTCCCATGGGATATGGGTTTCACTTATCAGGAGCCGATCGCCAAGGGCCATGCCGGCTGATCTGCCAGCAGAGACATTCAGGCTGCGGGGCGCGACATTGCGCCCCGGTTGCTTTTGGCAAACATGGCGGGCGCTCGTTTGACACGAATCACGCGGGTCGCTGAGAGTTTTTGTGGTTCCGCCTGCAAGGCTTACGACATGGATTGGCGTGATGCTCCGATCTCCGCCACCAAATCGAAACGCTGACTTCCCTTGTCCAGCAGTGCCTGCAGGGCGAATCAGGTGCGATTTAGCGATTTCCGATGACCGGCGCGTGACCTTTTTGCAACGGTCACAATCTTGTCGCATTTCGGCGCCGGCCCGGGCAAAAGTGCCTCCAGTTGGGTACACCGAGCTTAAGCATTTCGCGCCAAGCGATTGACTCTTTGAGGCTTTCTGCGTTTCCCCGGTTTCCACAGGCATTGCCACAAGATATTGTGGTTACCGAAGTCTTTAAAACCAGCCCTTGACGGAATCGGGTGTTTCAAAGTTAATAGACCAACGTTGCGGCGGCGACCGAACCGGACAAGACTACGAGGCCGGTTCTTCCAGAAATCGGAGTGGAAATCGCGGGGATTTGCCCATGAAGGGCATTCGCCTTGGGAGGATTGTTGCGATTTAAAAATGCCTCCGAAAACGACAGATATGACTCGCATAAATGAGCTGTTAATACTATATTTAGTGTTTGCAGCCACCATCACCACAAGATACAGGATGAACATCTCCGGATGACATCTCCTGTCACGAAGCGGACGAACACTGGCTGCGCGATCAAACCCGCGAAGCCGGACGAGGATTTTTGCGCCTTGGTCACGGGGACAGGGCGCACCAACTATAGAGGTATCGGGACATGCGCATCGAACGTCGTTTTACGAAGGCCGGCCAGTCGCCCTATGCGGAGATCGAATTCCGCAAGGCCGTCAGCGAGATCAAGAATCCGGATGGATCGATCGTCTTCCGGCTTGAGAACATCGACGTTCCAGCGCAGTTTTCGCAGGTTGCCGCCGATATCCTGGCGCAGAAGTATTTCCGCAAGGCCGGCGTTCCCGCCAAGCTGAAGAAGGTTGAGGAAAACGACGTTCCTTCCTTCCTCTGGCGCTCCGTTCCCGATGAAGCCGCCCTCAAGGGCATGGCGAAGGAAGAACAGACAAGCTCGGAAATCGACGCACGCCAGGTCTTCGACCGCCTGGCCGGCACCTGGACCTACTGGGGCTGGAAGGGCGGCTATTTCACATCGGAAGAAGACGCCCTCGCCTTCCGCGACGAGCTTGCCTACATGCTCGCCACCCAGCGCGTCGCGCCGAACAGCCCGCAATGGTTCAATACCGGCATGCACTGGGCCTATGGCATCGACGGCCCCGGCCAAGGCCACTATTACGTCGACCCCTTCACCGGCAAGCTGACGAAGTCCAAGTCCGCCTACGAACACCCGCAGCCGCATGCCTGCTTCATCCAGTCGGTCGAGGACGACCTCGTCAACGAGGGCGGCATCATGGACCTCTGGGTTCGTGAAGCACGCCTGTTCAAATACGGCTCCGGCACCGGCTCCAACTTCTCCTATCTGCGCGGCGAAGGCGAAAAGCTCTCGGGCGGCGGGCGTTCGTCCGGCCTGATGAGTTTCCTCAAGATCGGCGACCGCGCTGCCGGCGCCATCAAGTCCGGCGGCACGACGCGCCGCGCCGCAAAGATGGTCGTGGTCGACATCGACCATCCCGATATCGAGGACTACATCAACTGGAAGGTCAAGGAAGAGCAGAAGGTCGCTGCCCTCGTTACCGGCTCGAAGGTCGTCTCGCGCCACCTCAAGGCGATCATGAAGGCCTGCGTCAACTGCGAAGGCGGTTCGACGGATGGGGACGATTGCTACGACCCGAACAAGAACCCTGCCCTGAAGCGCGAAATCCGCGCCGCAAAGAAGGACCAGGTTCCGGAAAACTATATCGGCCGCGTCATTCAGTTTGCTCGCCAGGGCTACAAGGACCTGCAGTTCAAGACCTACGACACGGACTGGGATTCGGAAGCATACCTGACTGTCTCCGGCCAGAACTCCAACAACTCGGTCTCGATCAAGGATGAGTTCCTGCGCGCCGTCGAGAACGACAGCGACTGGAATCTGACCGCCCGCAAGGACGGCCGCGTCATGAAGACGCTGAAGGCCCGCGACCTCTGGGAACAGATTTCCTATGCCGCATGGGCATCGGCCGATCCAGGCCTTCACTTCAACACGACGATGAACGACTGGCACACCAGCCCGGCAGAAGGCCCGATCCGCGCCTCTAACCCGTGCTCGGAATACATGTTCCTCGACGACACGGCCTGCAACCTTGCCTCGCTGAACCTTCTCCAGTTCAAGGATGCCACCACCAAGCGCATCGACATCGCCGACTACGAACATGCCGTGCGCCTCTGGACGGTCGTGCTTGAAATCTCCGTGATGATGGCGCAGTTCCCCTCCAAGCAGATCGCCGAGCGCTCCTACCAGTACCGCACGATCGGGCTTGGCTATGCCAATATCGGCGGCCTGCTGATGTCCACGGGCATTCCCTATGACAGCGACGATGCCCGCGCCATCGCCGGCTCGCTGACGGCGATCATGACCGGCATCTCCTACGCCACATCGGCCGAGATCGCCTCGGAACTCGGACCGTTCCCGATGTTCGCCCCGAACCGCGACGCCATGCTACGCGTCATCCGCAACCATCGCCGCGCCGCACATGGCGAGACGCAGGGCTATGAAGGGCTGTCGATCAACCCGGTCGCCCTCATCCACTCGGAAAATCCCGACCAGGATCTGGTCGCCCATGCCAAGTCCGCCTGGGACAAGGCGCTTTCGCTCGGCGAACAGCATGGCTTCCGCAATGCGCAGGCCACCGTCATCGCGCCGACCGGCACGATCGGCCTGGTCATGGATTGCGATACGACCGGCATCGAGCCTGACTTCGCGCTGGTGAAATTCAAGAAGCTCGCTGGCGGCGGCTACTTCAAGATCATCAACCGCGCAGTTCCAGAGGCGCTCCGCACGCTCGGCTACTCCGAAAGCCAGATCGCGGAGATGGAAGCCTATGCCGTCGGCCATGGCAACCTGAACCAGGCACCGGCGGTCAATCCCGGCTCGCTCCGCTCCAAGGGCTTTACCGACGAAAAGATCGAGGCGCTGAACGGCGCGCTGAAGCAGGCCTTCGACATCAAGTTCGTCTTCAACCAGTGGACGCTCGGCGCAGACTTCATGAAGACCGTGCTGAAGGTCTCCGACGAACAGCTCGGCGACATGAGCTTCAACCTGCTCGACCATCTCGGCTTCTCGAAGAAGGACATCGAGGCTGCGAATATCCATGTCTGCGGTGCGATGACGCTGGAAGGCGCGCCGTTCCTGAAGGACGAGCACCTGGCAGTCTTCGATTGCGCCAATGCCTGCGGCAAGATCGGCAAGCGCTTTCTCTCGGTCGAAAGCCATATCCGCATGATGGCGGCAGCACAGCCCTTCATTTCGGGTGCGATTTCGAAGACCATCAACATGCAGAACGAGGCGACCGTCGAGGACTGCAAGAACGCCTACCTGCTTTCCTGGAAGCTCGGCCTCAAGGCCAATGCGCTTTATCGCGACGGTTCCAAGCTCTCCCAGCCGCTGAACTCCTCCTTGATCGAGGATGACGGCGACGAGGATGCGCTGGAAGAGCTGCTCCAGGCTCCGATGGCGGCGCAGACGGTCACGATCACCGAGAAGATCATCGAACGCGTCATCGAGCGTGTCAGCCGCGAGCAGGAGAAGCTGCCGACCCGCCGCAAGGGCTATACCCAGAAAGCCAAGATCGGCGGTCACACGCTGTTCCTGCGTACAGGCGAATATGACGATGGCCGCCTCGGCGAAATCTTCCTCGACATGAACAAGGAAGGCTCGGCGCTGCGGGCGCTGATCAACAACTTCGCCATCTCTGTATCGCTCGGCCTGCAATATGGCGTGCCGCTCGAGGAATATGTCGATGCCTTTACCTTCACCAAGTTCGAGCCTGCGGGCATCGTCCAGGGCAACGATGCGATCAAGAACGCCACGTCGATCCTAGACTATGTGTTCCGCGAGCTTGCGATCTCCTATCTCGGCCGTCACGACCTTGCCCATGTGGACACGTCGGACTTCAACAATACCCTGCTCGGCCGCGGCGTTTCGGAAGGCAAGGCGGATATCGTTTCCAAGGGCCTGACGCGCGGCTACAAGCCGACGCTGGTCTCGGGCGGCGAGCCAAAGGGCGCTGCGACCGCAGCGCCTGCGAAGGCCCTGGGCGGCGCGGTCGTCACCTCCTTTGCGGGCAGTGCCGCGCGCAAACTGGAACCCGCCACCGTCATCTCTACCTCGGAAGTCCTCGCCTTCAAGCGGGACTACGAGGAGCGCGCCAAGGAATTGGTCGAGGAGATCGCTGAAGAGGTGATCGAGGAAATCGCCGTCGAAGAACGAGCCAACGCGCTGTTTTCCGACAAATCCGCAGCGGATGCCGCCTCTGCCAAAACCGAAGCGAAGAAGCTGGAATCCGAACGCCGCGCCCGCTCGATCATGCAGGGCTACACCGGCAACATGTGCGGCGAGTGCCAGAACTTCACAATGGTGCGCAACGGCACGTGCGAGAAGTGCGACACTTGCGGAGCTACGAGTGGCTGCAGCTGATCTGATCACGTCCAGGATGTCGTTGGCATGGCGCTCGGCTCCGAGGTCGTGACTCAGACGGTCGAAGGCCGCGAACGGTATGGCGTGGCAATCCGCTATCCCAGGGCCTTCAGGAGCGATCCGCAATCCATTGCCAAGGATGTACAGATATCGCTGCCAGGTGGCGGCACGGTTCCGCTTGGCGAGGTCGCGGACGTCAAGCTCAGCCGCGGTGCGACGACCATACGCACCGAAAACGGGCAGCTTGCCGTCTACATCTTCGTCGACATCGCCAATCGCGATCTTGGCGGCTATGTGGCGGAAGCCCAGCAGGCGGTCGCCAGGAGCGTCAAGATGCCAGCGGGCTACTCGGTCGCCTGGAGCGGTCAGTTCGAATATCTCGAACGCGCCAAGGCCCGGCTCGCCATCGTCGTGCCGCTCACCTTGGCGCTGATCTTCCTGCTGCTCTACCTCAACTTCAAGGCGTTGACCGAAACCCTGATCGTCATGCTGTCGCTACCCTTCGCATTGGTTGGCGGCATCTGGCTAATGTGGTGGCTAGGCTTCAACGCCTCGGTGGCGGTGGCGGTCGGCTTCATCGCGCTCGCGGGTGTCGCGGCGGAGACGGGGGTGATCATGCTGATCTACCTCGACCACGCCATGAAGGAGCAGCGGCAGCGCTGCGAGGCCGAGGGGCGGACGTTCACCCGTTCCGATCTCAACCGGGCGATCATGGTCGGGGCGGTCGAGCGGGTACGGCCGAAGATGATGACGGTGGTGGCCATCATGGCGGGTCTTGTTCCGATCCTGTGGCGAACGGGGACGGGATCGGAGATCATGCAACGCATTGCGGTGCCGATGATCGGCGGCATGGTGTCATCGACATTGCTGACGCTCGTGGTCATCCCAGCGGTCTACGGCTTGGCAAAGGGCTGGCGGCTGCCGTCGGCATCCCTGTCCGATCCATCCGCTGCCGAGAGCGACGAAAGGCTCGAGGCCGCCGAGTGAACCACACTGGCGAGAACAGGCGCGGCATCATGGACTGGACGACGCCTCGGTGATCGCCTGAAGAAACCTCGTCCATGACGTGGGTGATGCGCTCCGACGACGCGGGCGGGCCGCGTCCTCTCCAGGATGCGCACGCCGTCATGATCGGATGGCGCGGCGACCACCGCACGTCCAAGCCCTGGCCACAATGGATGGTGTCGCCGGTTGGCGGCCTTAGTGACTATGCATGTTCGCGAGGTGAGCTGCGGTGGGTTCGTCCAACTCGGGCTGCAATGTCACGTGACTGATGTTGAAATGCTCC
>NZ_PCDP01000018.1 GCF_003240585.1 Arminella tubonensis | reverse complement strand
GGGTGGGTTCAAGGATGAAGTGCGACTTGCGATAGATAACAGCGGCTTATCGCTTGCAAGGAACATGACATGAAACGCACCTACTCCCAGATCGACATGGATGAACGCCGCAAGATCGCGCGGTGGCGGACGGCGGGCATCAGCGTCGATGTCATCGCCGAGAAACTCGGGCGCCATCGCTCGACAATTTTCCGCGAGCTCAGACGCAATGTCTTCGAGGATCGTGAATGGCCGGAGTTGAGCGGCTATTACTGCGTGACCGCCAACGCGATTGCGCGCGAGCGCCGCGCCAAGCTGCGCAAGCTGGCCCGGTTCTCGCAGCTGCGCCAATCGATAATCGAGCGCATCATGCATGGCTGGTCGCCGCAACAGATTGCCGGCCGGCTGCAGCTTGAGCGCCATCCGGTTTCTGTCAGCCATGAGACGATCTATAAGTTCGCCTATTCCTCGGACGGCCACGCCATCAAGCTATGGCGACATCTTCCTGAGCACCGTGCCAGACGTCGGCCGCGACATGCCAGACGCCGTCATGGGCGGCGGTTCACCCCTGATGTCAACATCTTGTATCGCCCGGAAGCCGTTGCCGAGCGCAAACAGTTCGGGCACTGGGAATGCGACCTCATTCAGTTTCGCAAGAAGTTCGGAAAGGCCAATGTGACGTCGCTGGTCGAACGTGTTAGTCGTTTTGCCGTCTTCCTGCGCAACAATGACCGGCAATCAAGACCGGTGATGGACGGGCTGATCCAGGCTCTCCAGTCTCTGCCCCGCCTCGCCCGCCGCTCGATCACCTTCGACCGTGGTACGGAGTTCACCGACTGGCCCTACCTGCAGGCGAGCATCGGCGCGCAAACATGGTTCTGCGATCCACAATCCCCGTGGCAGAAAGGCACCGTCGAAAACACCAACAGACGGGCCAGGAAATGGCTTTCGAGAGAGGTCGATCCACTGTCGCTCAGCGACCGCGATCTCACCGATATCTGCAATCATCTGAACGCAACACCGCGCAAATGCCTCGGCTACAAGACACCCGCCGAAGTCTTCCGCCAGAAACTCCTCGCGCAGATCAGGCGTACCGGTTAGCCTCCCAGAGCCCGCAGGTCGCGGTTCGCCATGAACTCACA
>NZ_PCDP01000042.1 GCF_003240585.1 Arminella tubonensis | reverse complement strand
ATACCAACCCTCATTGAAATTGACTCTCGGGATTCCCAAAAGCGTGCGAATCTGAATCGATGGCGCAAACAGGAGGTTTGCGATGGGTTCGGCGGTTTCTTTGCGAGTGGATTTTGATGGGGACAAATTGCGTCTTCTGGCCCGACAAACGAAGGATGCCAGCCAAGCTCGACGGCTCCTGGCGCTTGCGTCAATCTATGATGGGGGCTCTCGTGCAGATGCTGCCCGGCTCGGCAGCGTGACCCTACAGATTGTCCGGGACTGGGTAGTGCGCTTCAACGCCCGCGGTCCCGAAGGACTGATCAACGGCAAGGCTCCCGGCAAGCCGTCGCTGTTGAACGCTGATCAGCGCGCGGCCTTGGAAAAGGCCATCGAGCGCGGCCCCACACCCTATCTCGATGGCGTTGTTCGCTGGCGTTTGTGCGATCTGGTCCAGTGGCTGTGGGAGGAATTCCGTGTCTCGGTAAGCGAGCAGACCTTGGGCCGCGAAGTCCGGTCGCTGGGCTACCGCAAACTTTCCGCACGCCCGAGGCATCACGCGCAGGATACTGACGCAGTTGAGGCGTTTAAAAAAAATTCCCTACCGCAGTGGCAGAGATCGCCACCGGCCCCGCCAAGGGTAAAGTGATTGAAATTTGGTATCAGGACGAGGCGCGAATAGGCCAGAAGAACAAGATCACCCGCCGTTGGGCCAAGCGTGGATCAAGGCCATCGGCACCGCACGACCAGCGCACACGCTCCGCCTATATCTTCGGTGCGATCTGCCCCAGGCACGGCAAGGGAGCTGCTCTCGTTATGCCATGGTGCGATACCCATGCCATGAACCAGCATCTTATCGAGATTTCCAGAAATGTCGCCGACGGTGCCCACGCCATCCTCATCATGGATCAGGCAGGATGGCACATGTCCAACAACTTGGCTGTCCCAGAGAATATCACCGTCCTTCCTCTGCCACCCAAATCGCCCGAGCTCAATCCAGTCGAAAACATCTGGCAATATATGCGCGAAAATTGGCTCTCGAACCGCATCTTCAAATCCTACGAGGACATCGTCGATCATTGCTGCCACGCCTGGCGTACTCTCCAAAGCCAACCGTGGAAGATCATGTCAATCGGACGTAGAAAATGGGCGAATGGGTTCTGATCAATGAGGATTGGTAT
>NZ_PCDP01000081.1 GCF_003240585.1 Arminella tubonensis | reverse complement strand
ATACCAGCGTGAGCGATCTCTGACTCTTTTTGAGGTTTCCAAATCAGTTGAGTTCTGAATCAATATCGCAAACTGAGGTTTGCGGATGACATCAGGAATTCCATTGCGCGATGACTTCGACGGCTTTGCTCTTCGGGCGTTGGCCAAAGGCAC
Organism: Arminella tubonensis; assembly: GCF_003240585.1. Lineage (GTDB taxonomy): Bacteria > Pseudomonadota > Alphaproteobacteria > Rhizobiales > Rhizobiaceae > Rhizobium > Rhizobium tubonense. Next base: position 1,010 of record NZ_PCDP01000081.1, on the reverse strand, counting down.
GAAGGATGCGGCACAGGCTCGGCGGCTTCTTGCCCTTGCCGAAATCTATGATGGCCATTCCCGCAGCGATGCGGCCAGGATTGGAGGCGTGACCCTGCAAATTGTCCGCGACTGGGTTATTCGCTTCAATGCGCGTGGCCCGTCAGGGCTCATCAATGGCAAAGCACCCGGCAATCAAGGAAAGCTTTCCGACGTGCATCGCCAGGCTTTGGCAAAGATCGTCGAAAGTGGCCCGATACCGGCAGTGGATGGCGTTGTTCGCTGGCGGCGCAAGGATCTTGTTCAATGGCTGTTCCAGGAATATCGGATATCCGTCGATGAAACGACCATTGGCCGCGAATTGAAGGCGCTCGGCTTTGCAAAGCTGTCTGCCCGCCCGCGCCATTACGCCCAGAACGAAGGCGATCTGGAGAGTTTTAAAAAAAATTCCCCGCCACACTGGCAGCCATCAAAAGCAGGCTCCCGAAGAACGTCGAGATCGAGCTCTGGTGGGCCGACGAAGCTCGGATAGGCCAGAAGAACAAGATCACCCGGCGATGGGCACGCAAGGGAACAAGGCCTTTGGCACCACACGATCAACGCACGATGTGGACCTATATCTTCGGCGCTATCTGCCCCAAGAAGGGCAAAGGAGCAGGCCTCGTTCTTCCCTACTGCGACACCAGCGCCATGAACCAGCATTTGCTCGAAATCAGCCAGGCCGTCGACGACGGCGCTCATGCCGTGCTGATTATCGATCAGGCGGGGTGGCACGTCACGCCGAAGCTCGACGTGCCCGACAACATCACACTGCTCTTCCTGCCACCACGCTCGCCCGAATTAAATCCCGTCGAGAACGTGTGGCAATTTCTGCGCGACAACTGGTTGTCCAACCGGATCTTCAAAGATTACGAGGACATCGTCGCCCATTGCTGCGACGCATGGAATAAGCTGGTCGCTCAGCCGTGGAAGATCATGTCGATTGGAATGCGTGACTGGGCGCACCGGTTTTGATTAGCGCTCGTTGGTAT
>NZ_PCDP01000007.1 GCF_003240585.1 Arminella tubonensis | reverse complement strand
CAGGCTGTTGAAGAAGTCTCTGGTTTGGCCTTCAGCACGGCCTCATCGCCGTTGTGGTACGCGAAAGTGATCTCGATCGCGTCATCGTCGAGCAATTCGGCATGACCGTCGCCCGAGACCTCGTCCATTTCGTCAAATCCGGCCCATGTGAACGAGACCATGGACGTGCTGTAACCGAGATCGAGCGTCGCTTGCATCGCGCCGAAGGCGATTTCGCCATGACCGTTGGCCCCAATAGTGATTGTGGCGGGCTCAACAAGGTCGAGAAAATCCCGATCCCATAGATCGGCCTCGACGATCCGCCAGCGGCCAATCAGGCGGCAGTTCGAGGCCGCGCTCATGACGACACCGCCATCAGTTTCGGAAACCGCACCAGATCGTAGGCGGCGGCCGCGAACGTGAAGGCCCATCCGACGCGGTCGCGGCCACGGAACTTCGTCTTGTCCTGCCCCGCGGCTGTCTTGATCCAGCCGAACGCCTCCTCGATGCGCTTGCGGATACGCAAGCTGACCTTATAACCGGAATGGCGCGTCGTGCACTCGTCTATGGCCGAGCGGCGACCATTGATGTTCTGCGTCACATGGGGCGTCACTTTCATCGACCTCAAATCTTTGACGAAGTCCCTTGTGTCATAGGCCTTGTCGGCACCCAGCGTGATGGCTTGTGGCCGATCGGCGAAGGGTTCGATTATCTGCAGCGCCGCCACCCGTTCGGCATATCCGCTGGCCTCAGTGAGGCAGGCATCGACCAGCAGGCCATGGCGGTTTTCCATCAGCCCATGCCCCATGAAGCACAGCTTGGCCTCCTTGCCTTTGCCCTTCCTATAGAGTCTTGCATCTGGGTCGGTCGTTGAAGCATGCATCTCGTTGGAACGCTTTTCGCCATGGAAGTCTGCTTCCGCATTCCGACCGCCGCCATCCGATGGTGGTTCGCCCGAGCCGTCCTTCGGCTTGAAGCTCTTCATCGACGCCCAGGCTTGGATCAGCGTGCCATCGACAGAGAAGTGGTCCGTTGACAGCAGCCGCTTTACCTTGGGCTGCGAAAGGATCGCACCCAGGAACTTCGCAGCGATGTCGCCTTCCAGCAACCGGTCGCGGTTCTTCGAAAACACCGAATGGTCCCAAGCTGGATCGTCAATCCCAATGTCGACGAACCAGCGGAACAGAAGGTCAT
>NZ_PCDP01000044.1 GCF_003240585.1 Arminella tubonensis | reverse complement strand
ACGATAATCAGATCGTAGTTGTATTTGGCGAATTCGGCGTATTTCGCGTCCAGATAGGCATCAGACTGTTCCAGGAAATGCGCTGCATTCGCCGCGTTTCCCTGTGCCGCTGCCTGCTCGGCCCGAACGAAGGCAAGAGCGCCCAGCCAGTCGCCGTTGTTGGCCGACAGAAAGCGTGCCCCAATCATCCTGGAAAGCGGATGGGCAGCCGCGATATCGCTGCCGATGACGCCGAGCGTCGGTTGCGAGGTGGATGCCGCCCTGATGGCATCGACAAAAGCCTTGTCCGGTTTTTGGGTATATAGAAATGGTTGCCAGGCAGATAGCACGACAACTGCGCAAAGAACCGTGCGAGCAAGCGTTTCGCGGTTGTAACGCCAGCCATCGGACGCCGCTATCTGGCAGAGCACGGCCGCGATGGCCAGCGAGAACGCGGCGAAGGCATGATATGGCCAGCCCTTGCCCTGGTAGACCAAAGGGATGACGGCGGCGAGTGAAGCCAGCAGCGTCACCGCGCCAAGCGGCGTCACCGGCGCTCGGGGTGCAACCATCCAGAACAATAGCAGAAGCGTCAGGTAAACCGGTGCATAGCTTAGCGCCACCCCGAGCGAATTTCCCGTGCCCATGTAGACATCCACCACCTGCGGAAGAATGTCCGGCATGAATTCGGGATGAAGCCAATAGACCAGTGGGACATACACGACGCCGACAATGGCGATGAGGCAATTCTCGGGCGCGAAGAGGGAGCGAAGATCCCGCCGGCTCCAGGCCACGTAGAGGGCGGGCAGGATGCAAACCACCACATAGTAAGCCTTGACCAGGACAAGAACGCTGCCGCAGAGCCCGGCGGCGACAATCAGCGCGATACCGGGCGAGCCGGGGCGTGTCCTGTCGGCCCGCCAGGCCATCATTGCAAGCAACGGCAGAAACAGCACGGTGCCCACATGATCTCTCTCGGTAAAGGCATTGCCGGGAAAAATCACGAAAAGCGCGACAAATAGCGGCAATAGCCGAAGCAGGGCACGATTTTCGGCAAAACCTGCCCGCTGGACGATGATGGCCGCCAAGCCCAGACCGACGATCACTGCGAGGCACGTGTAGAGATAGATGCCGATCTCGGGCGCGATCCCGGCCCATTGCGACGCCACCATCGCCGGCATGAAGAGCCAGAGCGAAAACGGGGGGTTGTTGTCGATCACATCGACATAGAGCCGCTGTCCCGCCAGCATCCGCTCGGACTCGGTAATGAGCCAGCTGGTATCGACGATGGTCCCCCAGCGTTGCTGAAGAAGGGCTGCCACAACGAAAAGCACGGCACTCTGGATCAATGCTATCCGCAACGGCGCCGACTTCGCCGACTTGAGCCCTGACGTCTCCATCACGCTACTCATGTTCGGCTGAACCGGCAGTCGCGCAACGAAGCCGCTGCGGTGTTGCTGTG
>NZ_PCDP01000047.1 GCF_003240585.1 Arminella tubonensis | reverse complement strand
GCGGAGACATTGATGACAGCCAACCCCAAGATCACCTTCATCGGCGCCGGCTCGACGGTGTTCATGAAGAACATCATCGGCGACATCCTGCAGCGCCCGGCGCTGTCGGGTGCGAGGATCGCCCTGATGGACCTCAATCCCGCAAGGCTCGAGGAGAGCGCCATCGTCGCCGGCAAGCTGGCCGCGACGCTGGGTGCCGCAGCGACGGTCGAGACCTTCACCGACCAGCGCCGGGCGCTCGACAGGGCGGATTTCGTCGTCGTCGCCTTCCAGATCGGCGGCTATGAGCCCTGCACCGTCACCGATTTCGAGGTGCCGAAGACATACGGCCTGCGCCAGACCATTGCCGACACGCTCGGCGTCGGCGGCATCATGCGCGGCTTGCGCACCGTGCCGCATCTATGGAAGATCTGCGAGGACATGCTGGCCGTCTGCCCGCAGGCGATCATGCTGCAATATGTCAACCCGATGGCGATCAACACCTGGGCGATCGCCGAGAAATATCCAACCATCCGCCAGGTCGGCCTTTGCCATTCGGTCCAGGGCACGGCGATGGAGCTGGCTGACGATCTCGACATTCCCTATGACGAGATCCGCTACCGCGCCGCCGGCATCAACCACATGGCCTTCTACCTGACGTTCGAGCACCGCCAGGCGGATGGGTCCTACCGCAATCTCTATCCGGATCTGGTGGCCGCCTATCGCGACGGCCGTGCCCCGAAGCCCGGCTGGAACCCGCGCTGCCCCAACAAGGTGCGCTACGAGATGCTGACCCGGCTTGGCTATTTCGTCACCGAGAGCTCGGAGCATTTTGCCGAATATACCCCCTATTTCATCAAGGAGGGCCGCGACGACCTGATCGACAAATACGGTATTCCGCTCGACGAATATCCCAAGCGCTGCATCGAGCAGATCGCCCGCTGGAAGAGCCAGGCCGATCAGTATCGCAGCGCCGCGGCGATCGAGGTCAAGCCGTCGAAGGAATATGCCTCCTCGATCATCAATTCGGTGTGGACCGGCGAACCCTCTGTGATCTACGGCAATGTCCGCAACAATGGCTGCATCACCTCGCTGCCTACCAATTGCGCCGCCGAAGTGCCGTGCCTGGTCGATGCGTCGGGCATCCAGCCGACCTTCATCGGCGCGCTGCCGCCGCAACTGACGGCGCTGATCCGCACCAACATCAATGTCCAGGAGCTGACCGTGCAGGCGCTGATGACCGAGAACCGCGCGCACATCTACCACGCCGCGATGATGGATCCGCACACGGCGGCCGAGCTCGATCTCGACCAGATCTGGTCCCTTGTCGACGACCTCATCGCCGCCCATGGCGACTGGCTGCCCGCCTGGGCCAGATAAGACCCCCGAACAAGGCTGGCGTCGCCACCTCTCCCGGTTACGCCGGCTTCAAGGGCCTCGCAGCACCGCTGCGGGGCCTTTTGTCGGGTG
>NZ_PCDP01000017.1 GCF_003240585.1 Arminella tubonensis | reverse complement strand
GATTTCGTTGAAAAACTCGATGGATTTGCCGATCATCCGCCCGTTTGGGTCTTTTGGGCGAAGTAGGTATCGCTTTCTGCCCCGCGCCTCAGCGCAGGGTATCGATCTATGCCGCTCTCATGCAGCAGTAACGCCGTATGACCGCCTCTGAGGCCTGAGTTTTGCAAGCCTCCGCAGATTTTGTGCGGTTGCGGCAAGCAGGAATTCGTCTCGCGCACCGCAAGGACCTCGTAGCCTCAAACGCGCCATTCGAAGAATTCGCTTGAGGTGAGCGAAGAGCATCTCGACCTTCTTGCGACGATGCCGGGAGTGCTCATATTCCGGCGTGGCAGCAATTGCTCTCGCTACATCGCGGGCATCTTCGTTGAGATCGCGCGGCACCTTGCGAGCGGGTGTATTTGGACAGCACCACTGCTTCAACTCACAGGCATTACAATCACCGTTTCGAGCGCGATAAAGCCGCGTGCCTTCGCTCGTGATCCCTGATCTGGGCGTTTGATAGGTTCGGTGGAATTGCTTTAGCTCCTTGCCTTTCGGGCAGATGTAGCGATCATTCTCACCGTCCCATTTGAAGTCCGAACGAGAGAACGTCCCATCCGTCCGGTTGGATTTGTCAAAGACTGGAATATGCGGCGCGATGTTCCTTTCCTTGACCAGCCAAGCCAAATTATCGGCAGAGCCATAAGCGCTGTCGGCGGCGAGATAGCCTGGCTTCAAGCCGAAACGGCTCTCGGTTCTATCGATCATGGTGCGCGACGCCCCAACCTCAGCCTGACGGATCGCCCGCGTCGCCTCCACATCAAGGATGACGCCATGATCGGTATCGATCAGATAATTGGTGGCGTAAGCGAAGAATGCATGCCCCTTATGGGCACCCGTCCATTGCGCTGCCGGGTCGGACCGAGAGATGAACTTCGGTGTTACCGCCGAAGCCGCGCCAAAAGCTGCATCATCCAGAACCGCGAGATACTCTTGAACCGAGCGGCCAGCATCTTCTTTGGCCTCCCATTCAGCACCCGGCACCGAACGCTGCTTGTTGGCGTCCGCCGCGATCAGGCTGGCATCGACAGCAAAGCCTTCTGCTCCCACCAGTCCTTGGGAAAGGCACCGTTCCACCACGGTCTCAAACAGGTGACGCAGGATATCGCTCTGGCGAAACCGCCCATGACGGTTCTTCGAGAAGCTGGAATGGTCCGGTACCTTTCCGTCCAGGCCAAGGCGGCAAAACCAGCGATATGCGAGATTGAGATGAACCTCCTCGCAAAGCCGCCGCTCTGAGCGGATACCCATGCTGTAGCCGATGATCAGCATCCGCATCATCAGCTCAGGGTCGACCGAAGGACGGCCAGTGCTACTGTAGAACGGCTTCAACTGTGCCCGAACACTATCGAGGTCGAGGTGATGATCAATCCCGCGCAGCAAATGGTCCGCAGGCACGTGCTCATCGAGGCAGAAATCATAGAAGAGCTGCATCGGAACCGTCTGGCATCCCATCATCGCTCAACCCTCCGCAAATCAATGCGACGATTGAATCACGACAGGCAAGCCTCAGCAATGCCGAGTTTTTCAACAGTATCG
>NZ_PCDP01000008.1 GCF_003240585.1 Arminella tubonensis | reverse complement strand
TGGACGAGGTCTCGGGCGACGGTCATGCCGAATTGCTCGACGATGACGCGATCGAGATCACTTTCGCGTACCACAACGGCGATGAGGCCGTGCTGAAGGCCAAACCAGAGACTTCTTCAACAGCCTGTTAGTCCCCATCGACGTTCGATGGTGTCGTCCATGCCGATCACAATGGGACCATCGGGCAGGAGGCTGGCGACGACGATAGACAGCAGGCGTGCCGCCAACGTGCGCGGGTCCCAGCGGGCTCGATTGAGGAACTGATGGTAGAGCGAGAAATTGGCAGCTTCCGCCCGGCCGGTGATCCGCAGGCAGGCTGTCACTCTACGCTTGCCGGGACATAGAACCGCGCCCATCACCAGAACCAGCAGATGGTCCCAACTGGGTGCGCTGAACCAAGGCCGAAACGGCGACAGCCAATTCCCAAGGATGTGTGGAACGGGGTCACCCGGTCCGACGCAATTCTTCTTATCAACGGTCATCCATCGGTTCGAATCCGAAGACACAAAAGAGGCAAGGTCGACCGACTGCGGCCAATTGATTCACCCCGACCTGATTGCTCCGGAATTAACTTGGGCAGGAGCAACTCAAGCTGGTTCGAATGCGGCACACGAGCGCTGCAAAAAACTGGGGAACCTGCAGGCAATTTTGTACAAAGTCGAGCTAAGGTCATCAAGGCCCGGCGCCGCCATCAACTACGCGAGGAGGTACAATGCACCGTTGCCGGCAATCTCCCACATGCAGTCGTAGGCTCCGACCATTCGATCCGGGCTTGTGGGCGCTATGCACCCATTCCCATTGGTCACCACCAGATGATGCCATTGCCGTTCCCCTTGATCCGCCAGCTGGCACGTCCACTGCGGTCTCGATGGAGCATGTCTGACCAAAGACCGCCTCGCGATACCCGGCTCGATCGGCATCCGCAACGGCCGGATCGTTTTCTTCCCTTGACCGCAAGCGCCGATTCTTCGCGAGACAAGAAAGCCTCTCCTTTGGCCGTCCTCCACTTCGTTGCGGCCTTTCAGGTGCGGGCCGATCGTCTCCGGTCCTATCGACTGCCATCGAGGCCGCGATGGACGCGGCCCCAACACCGAAAAGGATTACGACAATGGCAACCATCGGCTCTTTCACCGCTTCCGGCAACGTACGAAAGGCCTGACGGCTGATGGCGTCGAGGGCTTTCAGGAGCTTCTTGCGGACATTAGGACGTGGGAAGGCGGAATCCGCGAGTTTCTCATCGTCTTATACGTTCAGAGCGAAGATCGCGCTTCACCTCGATGACGGTTGCCCCGACTTCCACGTCAATCCGCCGACGGTCACCTAACTGCGACTCAAGCTGAACGAGGGATAAGTCGTCCTCTTCAAGCTCGAATGGCGCGTCGAGAATGAATTGACGCACGTCGGCCTGTAGCTCCGCTTCGCTGCGCCGGTTATCGCGGGTGGCAAGCCGGGAGAAGGTGTCGTTGAGGGAAGTCGGTATAACGATCCCTCCAACTTCCTACGTTACAATATCGCGACTGATCTTCCGACGACCATGCAGGACGCGGATGATCTCGACGCATTCGTCGTTGACTCGATATAGGGTCAGATATTGGCCGGCGACCAGATTCCGTATGTTTGGCGCGAGGTCGTCACGTACCATTCCGGAATATGGGTGCTGGGCCAACTGCTGCCAGCGGGCCTCGATGGCGTCGAGTACGCGGTCGGCGGCGTTCGGGTTGTCGGCCGCGATCGCGGCCCAGATGTTGATTAAGTCTTCGTCGGCGCGATCTGTGCGGATAATCGGCAGCACGATCAAGCGTCACGCCGGGAAGCGTCAAACCGGCGGCGAGCTTCCGCCTTCACATCGTCCATCGAGGCGCGTGGACTCGGCCCGCTGTCGATGCCCTCCTGTACCAGCTCGCGCAGCTCCTCGACGGTGTAGCCGAGCAGATCGCGCCGCTCTTTCCATTCGCGCACTGCGTCACGGATCGCCTCACTGGTTGACGCATACTCGCCAGCATCCACGGCGCTGCGAACGAAGCCCGCCATCTCCGGAGTGAGTGCGATCGTTATTTTCTCGACATTCGCCATAGGGAGACCCGTTCCTGACCTGTTCTTATGGTATGCATTTAGCGTACCACGAGCAAGGAAAAGATGTAACTTGGAGGACAAAAATGTTCGTTTCACAACAAGCCCCCGCGGTCGGCTCTCCCGCCGTCATCTCGCCTATGTGATATGTGATACCAGCGTGAGCGATCTCTGACTCTTTTTGAGGTTTCCAAATCAGTTGAGTTCTGAATCAATATCGCAAACTGAGGTTTGCGGATGACATCAGGAATTCCATTGCGCGATGACTTCGACGGCTTT
>NZ_PCDP01000015.1 GCF_003240585.1 Arminella tubonensis | reverse complement strand
GATAATCCTTCCCTCCCTTCCTCGATTATCACCCCATCAATGGCATGAGAATGTTTTCCGCAGAGCCGGAAGGAGAAGAGTCATGGCCACGCTCCAGATCGTAGCAAACAGCAACCAGACGACCAAAACAGCAGCAGTGGCGGCCATCTCACGCCACTGTCGGCGATCGCCGCCGCTGGTATCGAACAGGAAAATGCGGGGTCGGCATCCGCCCTCTTCAACATGATGCGCAACCTCGGTGGTGCGGTGGGCATCGCCTCGCTGCAGACCTTCCTGTCGAAGCGCGAGCAGTTCCACTCGAACATCCTGACCAACTCCGTCTCCGTGTTCGAGGAGGCCACTCGCGACCGCGTTGCAAAGCTTGCCGCCTACTTCATGAGCCATGGCGTCAGCGACCAGGCGACAGCCACCCACAAGGCCGTGGTTGCGATCGCTCTCAATCTGCGCAGGCAGGCAAATATCATGGCCTTCAGCGACACCTTCTTCCTGCTCGGCATGGGACTGGTGGTCGCCCTTCTCGCCTCTCTGCTCCTCAAGAAACCCGGTCAACTGTCCGGCGGCGGGGCTCACTGAACGCCTGGCCACATCGAAGACAGATTCACGAGCACCTCCGCTTCAGCATGCCGAATGGATCGACACCATTGGATAATGGACGTGCTCTTCTCTCTCGCTCATCGTCCCACAGAACGGGTGAACGCTGGAGGTCCCGGTGATCGCTGTAAATGAAGGAATACCGTCATGTCACTTCGCAACAAAAAGATTCCGCTTAACAATGGATCGAGCGCGATCCCCGCCGTCGGGTTCGGGACGCTGATCCCCGATGCGGACGCGACCAAACAGGCTACCAGGACCGCACTGGAAGTCGGATTTAGGCAATTCGATTGCGCCGAGCGATACCGCAACGAAAAAGCCGTCGGCGAGGCGATGAAGGAGGCGTTCGAAGCCGGGACATGCAAGCGTGAAGACGTGTTCCTCATGACGAAGTTGTGGAACACCAATCACCGCCCGGAGCGCGTGAAGCCGGCCTTTGAGGCAAGCCTCAAGCGGCTGCAACTCGACTATGTCGATGCTTATCTCATCCACACGCCATTTGCGTTTCTGCCCGGCGAGGAACAAGACCCAAGGGACGAGTTCGGTCATGTCATCTACGACCCCGGCGTGAAGCTGATCGAAACCTGGCACGCACTCGAAGCCCTGGTAGACGAGGGTCGATGCAAGGCGATCGGGTTGTCTGATGTCAATCTCGAAAAACTGAAAGAGATCGTCGCCGGCGCCCGCATCAAGCCGGCGATAGTCCAGGTGGAATCTCATCCATATCTGCCCGAATGGGAATTGCTCGAGTACTGTCAGGAGCAGGGGATCGTCGTGCTGGCTTTCGCGGCTCTTGGACACGGCATGGACCCGAAGGTGCTGGAAGATCCAGTCATCGTGAAAATTGCACAACGCCTCAACAAGACGCCCGCGCAAGTCCTGCTGGCCTGGGCCGTGCAGCGCGGCACCGCTTTCCTGACCACCTCGGTCACACCCCGGCGCATCGCGGAGAACATTGAAATTTCCACTTTACCCGACGATGCCATGCGAGAAATACGAGACAAGATAACCACAAATGTCCGGTTCAATGGCGTCGTCGATACCGGCGTGCCCGGCTTTATTCCGAGAGTGAATGAAAAACAGTCATCGGTTTCGACGGGTAACGCTTAAAATCCTGGGGTCGAAGTGTGCCGTTCGCATGAGTCGGAGATCTATACCATCGGACATTCAACCTTGGGGCTGGAAGCGTTTGCCGGCATTGTCAAAGCGTCCAAGATATCGCTGGTCATTGACGTTCGAACGGTCCCGCGATCACGCGCCAATCCGCAATTTAATATTGACACCTTTGCCGGCGGCTTAAAGTCCTTGGGATCGGATACAAACAATTTCCAGAACTCGGGGGACTGCGCGCTCGAAGCCATGAAGTCGGGGTTGGCGACGAACGGATTCTGGATCAATGAAAGTTTTCATAATTACGCCGACTATGCGATGTCCCAAGCTTTCCGGGACGGTATCGAGCGCCTTCGAAGCCGGAGTAAAGTTCAATGCCTGGCGGCCCCAGTTCATCAACGAATATCGCCAGGCCGAGTGCTCACGATCGGCGTTGGTGCGCGGATCTGAAGGATTGCGGAACTCGGTCTTTGATGGCGTGATCTAAGCTGCCTTTGCCTTACGGCGAAGGGATTTCGGGCGCGCACAGGCAAGCATGCGGTTGAGGACGGCGCAGCCGGTGGCTACCTCCGTCTGCTGAGCGAGAAACGACCGAGCCCGCAGACGCGGTCCGATGACCGATTTGTAGCGTCCGATGGCGGTCTCGACCCGCGCGCGCTTACCGTATCCGGTGGAAGCTTGCCAATTCATCCGGCCGTCTCTGCTGATCGCGGCGATATGCAGATCCCTTTGGCTTGGAGGTTGA
>NZ_PCDP01000012.1 GCF_003240585.1 Arminella tubonensis | reverse complement strand
CGCCAGCCTCCTGCTCACGCAGCACACCGATGATCTGCTCTTCCGTAAATCTCTGCTTCTTCATTCGTCCGTCCTTCGTCAGGCCGAACTCTAATCAATTTTGGAGGAAATTCGCAGTGGCAGGTCATTAGGCATGTCACTTCGTAGCTGGTTCCAATAGTCGCATAAGATGGCCACGGCGCTCTCCGCTCCGGCGTCATCTAACAGCCTGTAAACTTCCTGCTCGACATATGATGGGATATTGGCTTGCAAAATCGGTCGCAAAGACTCGATACGCGCTGATTGCCTGGTGCCGATTGAAACCAGCGAGAGCGCGAACTCGTCTTCTCTCTATTTCGTCTGATACATTGTCAGCTGACCTCTCGACGGCCGCAACCGAAAAACTAAGCTTCACCGTCGAAGGATGGATCGATCTGACACGCGGGGAAAGAAGGTCTCTTTATTGCTGGAGCCGAAGACAGAGCTATTGGGCCCTGTCGCATAGTAGCTGACACCGCGACGAACCAAAGCGGCGAAATCTTTGCAAGCAATTTGGATAGGGTTTTCCCGACCGGGAAGTCGCTCTATTTGACACCAATCGAACCCGAAGCTTCCGGAAGCCGAGTTCCGCATAATAAAGCGCCCCGACCGTCTCGGGTCGGCTTCATCGTCTCATTAATTCAGTGTTAATGCCTTCGATTTTGTGGTACATTGATCTGTCTGTGACTCACGATGCGAGTGCTCGTGAAAGGCGGTATTCCTAGAAAATTTTAGTGTTAAAGCTCCGCAAGGGGGCGCCTATTAGCGTGGTATTGCAATATGAATTCAATGAAGAAACGTTTCCGGTTCCTATGGGGATCAACTATCTTGGGGCAAGTAATCATTGGGGGTGTAGGCCACATAGACGAGGCGGCAGTTGAGCCGGAGCCCGCCTTGAGGCTTTCGTCAGATATCGAGAAATCCCTTCGCTTCTACTTTGAGCATTACGACATGGTCCGGCACCATGTGCTTAAGCCTGGGGAAAAGATTGTAATAAGTCTGGACGGCGAGCGGCTGTGTCGTTTCTGCGGGAAAGGCGAACCTGCTGTCTCATTCCGGAATTTGGCTCACGCAATTCCGGAATCTTTGGGTAATAAAGCCCTTTCTACGACCTACGAATGCGACACTTGCAACAAAGAATTTGGCGAGGGTATCGAAACCCATCTCGGGCATTGGTCTAAGCCAATGCGGTATATCGCTCGAATCAAAGGGAAAAAGCGCTTTCCGCAACTTGAAGAGAGTGGCGGGAAAGGCTGGAAAATGGAATACGATCCCAAAAGCGGGTTTCAAATCAAATCCTACGAGGACGATCCCGTCGCGACCGTTAATGGAGAGGCAAGGCAACTTGGTCTTACAATAAGGCGGAAGCCCTACATCCCGCTCGCAGTCTTGAAAGCCTTCTGGAAAATGGCTGTGACGCTGATGCCGGAGGACGAGCTTGAGAATTTCAAGGACGTCAGACGGTGGATCATGACGAAGACCCATGAGAGCATCGGTGGTCCTATCCAAGTGTTCGTCGGCTTCCATCCCGGCCCAATGCCGCCCGGATTTCTAGGCGTTGCGCTGCTGATGCGGAGATCAGCCGACACACGCTACCCGTACGCGTTCATCGCGATTAGGTATGGAAACGAGACCTTCCAGGTTCCGGTGCCGTCAGCTCTGAATGACGCTCAGGGCACCAGCGATCCTATTCCTTTCTTCAGGTTTCCCGACCTGGTTGATCCAAACGTCTACGGGAAATCGAAGTTCTTCCAGGTGGACCTGTCGTCGATCGACCCAATGAGCGATCCGGTAAACGTTACATTCCAGGCAGAAACAGTCGACTCCACTCAACACGAACCGACATCTGAGAACCGATACGGCTGATCGACATCAAAGACTTGGGCGCCGAACGACTGGTCGTCCGGCGCCCGTATCCAGCTGTCTAATCTACTGGCTAGCTGGACCTGCGCCCGTTCGAAAGGAGCTTCGGGTGCCTTGGCCTTGTGCCGTTTCCGCAGGATGACGAAGAAGACCGGTGTCAGGAAAAGACCAAACATACGCCGAGCATCCCAGAGAACAATGCCGTAGATTATACGCGAGGATGAGCCGTGCCCGCAGGTGTAGGAACGCACTACCTTTAAATCGTCGCCTTGCATCCCTCCCAATAGCGAAGTGATCGCCGCGATGTCCTCCCCTCCCTCGCGTGCCAGTGGACACAATCCGCCACGGGCCGTCTCACTCCCTTGAGACAGCCCTTCTTTTTTGCGAAGGTGCAATCTTCGCGGGCGTCACCCATATTTTCTGCAGTTGAAGTTAATCGCAGGCAAGCGGCCAAAGCGTTCCGCGCAACTTCGACAAGAGTCGTCGGTTGAGAGGATTTTATGCGGTCTCGTCCGGTCTATCGTGGATACCCGGAACTACCTGATACCAGCGTGAGCGATCTCTGACTCTTTTTGAGGTTTCCAAATCAGTTGAGTTCTGAATCAATATCGCAAACTGAGGTTTGCGGATGACATCAGGAATTCCATTGCGCGATGACTTCGACGGCTTT
>NZ_PCDP01000036.1 GCF_003240585.1 Arminella tubonensis | reverse complement strand
GCGGCGCTGACTACACATTCGACTGCACCGGCAATACCAGGGTCATGCGCCAGGCGCTTGAGGCATCGCATCGCGGCTGGGGCAAATCCGTGGTCATCGGCGTTGCCGGCGCCGGCCAGGAAATTTCCACCCGCCCGTTCCAGCTCGTCACTGGCCGCACCTGGATGGGCACGGCCTTCGGCGGCGCACGTGGCCGCACCGACGTACCGAAAATCGTCGACTGGTACATGGAAGGCAAGATCCAGATCGACCCGATGATTACCCATACGATGCCGCTCGAAGACATCAACAAAGGTTTCGAGCTGATGCATTCCGGCGAGAGCATTCGAAGCGTCGTGCTTTACTGAGGAGGATGCAGCAAGCGTGGCGCTACTTTGAAATGGCCAACGGTCTTTTCGCAAATCGAACCTGATTTGGGGGCCGTGGGCAGCTAAGGAGGAGGAGCTGAACATGCCAAGTCAAGTATCGATACATCCGGCGCTCGACCAGGGAGTGAAGCCGGGGCAGGCCAATTTCAAGGGTGGGACGCTCGTCTGCGCCTGCACCGACCGTCCTGTCAAAGTCGCGATCAAGGGAGCGATCGCGCACAATCACGCATGCGGCTGTTCCAAATGCTGGAAGCCAGCGGGAGCCACATTCTCGGTCGTCGCCGTCACATCGCATGAAAATGTCACCGTTCTCGAAAACGGCGACAAACTGAAGATCGTCGATCCCGAGGCGCTGATCAGACGCCATGCATGCACGAAATGCGGAGTCCATATGTACGGTCCCGTCGAGCGCGACCATGCCTTCAAGGGCCTGGACTTCATCCATCCCGAGCGCTTCCAGGAAAGCGGCTGGCCGGAACCGACCTTTGCGGCTTTCGTCTCGTCGATCATCGAGACCGGTACCCCGCCCTCCGCCATGGCAGGCGTGCGTTCCCGGCTGCGGGAGCTTCACCTTGAACCCTACGACTGCCTCTCGCCGACCCTGATGGACGTCATCTCCACTTGGGTGGCGAAAAAAGCCGGAACTCTTAGAGAATAGCTATAACGCTCTGAATCGAAATTGATTTAAGGAGTGAAACAATCAATCGCACTGCGTGGCGCATAGATGCGCAGTGCCCTCCGTCGAACCTGATTGCGAACGAATGATTTATGTCGATGCAGATGCCTGCCCGGTAAAGCCGGAAATCCTGAAGGTTGCCGAGCGGCATGGGATGGAGGTGACCCTTGTCGCCAATTCAGGCCTGCGGCCGTCGCGCGACCCGATGGTAAAAAACGTCATTGTCTCAAACGGGTTTGACGCCGCCGACAATTGGATCGCCGAGCATTGCGGCCCGGGCGATGTCGTCATTACCGCCGATGTGCCGCTTGCGGGACGCTGCGTCGCCACCGGCGCTCTGGTGACAGGTCCGACGGGGCGGGTCTTCGATCAGGCCAATATCGGCATGGCGACGGCGATGCGCGATCTCGGCGCCCATCTGCGCGAAACCGGTGAAAGCAAAGGCTACAACGCGGCCTTCAGCCCCCGCGACCGCTCGAGCTTTCTCGAAACCTTCGACCGCCTGTGCCGACGGGCCAAGGCCTACGCACCACCGACCGGAGAACGACCATGAAAGTTCTTTCCCAGAGCACCGCCTTCGGCGGCATGCAGGGCGTGTATTCGCATGAATCCGAGGCCTGCCAGTGCGAGATGACGTTTGCCGTCTTTGTACCGCCACAGGCGATCCGTGAGCCCTGCCCCGTCGTATGGTATCTGTCCGGCCTGACCTGCACCCATGCCAATGTCATGGACAAGGGCGAATACCGGCGCATGGCGGCAGAGCTCGGGCTGATCATCGTCTGCCCCGACACCAGCCCGCGCGGCAACGATGTGCCGGACGAGCTGACCAACTGGCAGATGGGCAAAGGCGCCGGCTTCTATGTCGACGCCACCGAGACGCCATGGTCGACCAATTTCCGGATGTACACCTACGTCACCGAAGAACTCCCAGCCTTCGTCAGCCAGCATTTTCGCATCGACATGAGCCGCCAGGGCATCTTCGGTCACTCCATGGGCGGCCACGGCGCCATGACGATCGCCCTGAAAAATCCTGACCGCTTCAGGAGCTGCAGCGCCTTCGCACCGATCGTCGAGCCGTCGACCGCAGACTGGTCGGTGGGTGCATTCGAGAAATATCTGGGCGACGACCGATCAAGCTGGCGGCAATATGATGCCTGCGCTCTGGTCAACGACGGTGCCCGCTTTCCGGAGTTTCTCATCGACCAGGGCAAGGCCGACGCCTATCTCGAAACCGGCCTGCGCCCATGGTTGTTCGAGGAGGCAATCAAAGGAACCGGCATCGAACTCACGCTGCGCATGCACGAGCGCTACGACCACTCCTACTTTTTCATCTCGACATTTATGGACGAGCATTTGAAATGGCATGCTGATCGTTTGAGCTGATATCCTCGATACGATCTTGAACCGGAGCCGGACAAGATATAAATCCGACCTGGCAGACGGCTGCAGCGAACCTTGCGTTCGTACCACACCGCGGGGACGGCCTCGCTCTTTTGGATGGAGCGTTTTATGGCTTGGTTTCTGCTTTTTGTGGCTGGTCTGTTCGAGGTCGGCTGGGCGGTCGGCTTGAAGTTCACCGAAGGCTTCTCGAAGCCCATGCCGACGGTTCTCACCGTCATTTCAATGGTAATCAGCGTCGTGCTTCTCGGCTTGGCCGTTAAAACGCTACCGATGGGCACTGCTTATGCGGTCTGGACAGGCATCGGCACCGTTGGAACCGTTCTCGTTGGCATATGGCTGCTGGGCGACCCCGCCACCGCCGTCAGGCTCACCTGTATCGGCCTGATCGTCCTTGGAATTGCCGGCCTCAAGCTGACTGCCTGAGCCCGGCCAATGGTTACTTCTGGCGGTTATCGATAGCCAGAAGGCCCGGACCAGCGAATACCAGGTACAGGAAGATGAAGCAGAACGAGATAGCAGCGTCGCCGCCGTTGTTTGCCGGGAAGAAATCGCGCGGAAAATGCGCCATGAAATAGGCAAAAGCCATCTGGCCGGCGAGGATGAACGCCACCGGACGGGTGAAAAGACCGAGGAGCAATAGCAAGCCGCCCAAGGCCTCAAGGATACCGGCCGTCAGGATTAGCGGCGGCAGGCTTCCGGTTGCCGCCTGGGCACTTGCGGGGAAATTGAAAAGCTTCTGCGTACCGTGTTCGATGTATTGAAGTGCGGTCACGATACGAAGCACGGTCAGTGCGTAGGGTTGGTATTGGTTCAAGCGGTCCGAAAGTGCCATGCGATTCTCCAGTTTTAGGCTCCCGCCCACCGTTAGCCTGCACACTTGCAGGCGTGAAGACACAGCTTCTGACAGCTCATCAATTTTTCGTGTAAAATCCGCGACTTCTGGTCACAGCGGGATATTGTCGTGCTTCTTCCAGGGATTGGAGAGATCCTTGTTGCGCAGCATCTTGAGGCCCCGCGAAATGCGCTTTCGAGTGGAATGCGGCATGATCACCTCATCGACATAGCCCCGTTCGGCAGCGACGAAGGGCGATAGAAAGCGATCCTCGTACATCTTGGTATGTGCCGCGATCTTGTCAGCGTCCGCGATGTCCTTGCGGAAGATGATCTCGACGGCCCCCTTGGCACCCATTACGGCGATCTGCGCCGTTGGCCATGCGTAGTTGATGTCGCCTCGCAGGTGCTTCGATGCCATGACGTCGTAAGCGCCACCGAACGCCTTGCGGGTGATGACCGTCATCTTCGGCACTGTCGCCTCCGCATAGGCGAAGAGCAGCTTGGCGCCATGTTTGATCAATCCGCCATACTCCTGCGCCGTCCCCGGCAAGAATCCCGGCACGTCGACGAAGGTGACGATCGGAATGTTGAAGCAATCGCAGAAGCGGACAAAGCGCGCGGCCTTGCGCGACGCGTCGCTGTCGAGCACGCCCGCAAGCACCATCGGCTGATTGGCGACGAAACCGACCGTCGAGCCCTCGACCCGACCAAAGCCGCAGACGATGTTCTTGGCAAAACTCGCCTGTATTTCGAAGAAATCGCCTTCATCCACCGTCTTGAGGATCAATTCCTTGATGTCGTAGGGCTTATTGGCGTTCGCCGGGATCAGCGTGTCGAGCGACATGTCCATCTCGGTGACAGACTGGTAGCATTCGATCTCCGGCACAGGCGCGGTATTCGACAGTGGCAGGAAGTCGATGAGCCTGCGCACCTGCAGCAGGGTATCGATATCGTTGTCGAAGGCGGCATCGGCGATCGAGGACTTCGTCGTGTGGATCGATGCGCCGCCAAGCTGCTCGGCGGTCACCGTCTCGTTGGTCACGGTTTTCACGACATCCGGACCTGTCACGAACATATAGGAGGTGTCGCGCACCATGAAGATGAAGTCCGTCATCGCAGGCGAATAGACGTCGCCGCCGGCGCACGGTCCCATGATGACCGAAATCTGCGGAATGACGCCTGACGACAATACGTTGCGCTGGAACACCTCGGCATAGCCACCGAGCGCCGCGACCCCCTCCTGGATGCGGGCGCCGCCCGCGTCATAGATCCCGATGATCGGCGCGCGGTTCTTGAGCGCCATCTCCTGAACCTTGATGATCTTTTCCGCATGCGCTTCGGAAAGAGACCCGCCGAAAACAGTGAAATCCTTGGCGAAGACAAAAACGGTGCGGCCGCTGACCGTTCCCCAGCCGGTAACGATGCCGTCACCCGCGATCTTGTTCTTCTCCATGCCGAAGTCGCTGGAGCGGTGCTCCACGAACATGCCGAATTCCTCGAACGAGCCTTCATCGAGAAAAAGCTCGATGCGCTCGCGAGCCGTCAGCTTGCCGCGCTTATGCTGCGCGTCGATACGCGCCTGACCGCCGCCAAGCCCGGCGATTTCGCGCCGGCGTTCCAGTTCGTGAAGCACTTCTTTCATGGAAAATTCCCTTCGTCACTTACCCGGCTTAGCACGTGGACTGCAGCCTTTGAAGGGGGCGAATGAAGCCGGTACCTGCCGGATTTCTCTGGCATCAGCTGCCCAGCGGCGGCGTCTTCAGCGCAAAGGTAGAGCGAATACGAGCGGCGATATCTTCCGCCATCAGATCATCGACAATGCTGGTATCGGGGGAAAATGTCGTGGTTTCGAGGGAAGCGACGGCAATGACCGAACCAGTGTCTACCGACGTCGCATCGATGTTGATCTTTGCAGTGTTGCGATCGTGCTGGAAGCCTTGCGCCTTCTCGACCTGGACGACATGAACGGTCAGTACGACTGATGGCAGGGTCGTATTGTGAGTTGTCGCCGCAATCGCCGCGTTGATGCGATCGTTGGTTGCAGTGAGAAGCGCCGGCGCAATTCCCGGCCCGGAAACGACAACGGCACTGCGCACGTCATAGACCGGATCAGGTGGCGGCTTGAGTGACGAAAATTGCGAGCAAGCGGTCAGCGCCAGGCATCCCGTAAGGATACGCCATGTCCGCGGCATCAGCCAAAGCACTATTCTATTCCCCGTCATGGTTCCGCCCGTCTATGAACGGTAACCTTCGCTATAACGGCTTGCAAATCAACAGTATTAGGGCTGAACCGTTGAAAAAATGTCGGTCGCTGCCTGAAACTCCACAAACCGCGCAGCTCGACGATGTTCCGCCGCGGCATCGCTGCCCCACTGCTCATTCGTCCAGTCCTCATCGAGGTGCGCCACCGACCAGACCTCGTCAGGCGTCAATCGACCTTCCGCGAATGCGAAGGCAAGGAGCGCCGAGCCTGTCAGCGATGTGACGGTATGCAAGCTCGCCAATTCCAGCGCTGAATCATATTTGCGCAACGCCGCCGCGAAAGCCGCCAGCGTCTCCACCGGTTGCTCCCGATGAATGACACCTTCGACCAGAATGAACCGTACACCGATACGATCCTGGACCCAATCGACTACTGACCCCCAGCGTAGCGACTGTCGCTCGACGAGTTTCTCCGGCGCGTCCGCCCGGTAGCAGAGCAGGTCGCTGTTCGAAAATCGGACGATTTCCTGAAAGACCGGTTCGCGGTCGTCGGCCACGCCGTCAAGCGCCGTGTTGACCAGACGCGTCACGGGCATGATCGTCGGATTGATGACGTCGACCTGCCGCTCCCATTCGGCGGCAACGAGCAAGGCCAGCGCCTCGGTCGGCACGGCCAAAGGTCTGCGCGCCGGCGTCTTGACGGTCTTGCCGTCAAGCTCGATCGCAAAGCCGGCTTCGCCCTCCCGAATACCAACTTCCTTGTAGAACCGCTTCGGCAGCGGCTTCTTCATGGCGATCTGTGCCCGGCGTACGGGATCCGGATCGCTCAGGTTTTCTGTGAAATCGGTCAGAAGGTCGCGCATGGCGTCACCTTAAACAATGTGGCTCAAAAGATCGTTCGGATGATGCGCGATCGCATCTGCGCCATTGGCGAGCAAATCCTCGATGGCGGCATAACCCCAGGCGACGCCGATAGCCGTTGCGCCTGCGGACTTTGCCATCTGCATATCGAAGATCGCATCGCCGATGACGATCGTATCATGCGGGTCAACGCCGGTCTCGCTACAGCATTCCGTTACCATCGCCGGGTGCGGCTTCGAAGGGCAATCGTCCGCCGTGCGCGACACCACAAAGTGCTGCGCGAACTGATGCATGTCGAGAATTTGCGTCAGCCCGCGACGAGACTTGCCGGTCACGGCGCCGATCAGGAGTTCCTTGCGGCCAATGAGCGCTTCGATCAGCGGTTTGATGCCGTCGAAGAGCGGCGTGTCCATATCGGCTTCGCCGCGGACGTCGACGTAGATGGACTTGTAGTGCGCCGTCATCGCCACCGCCTCGTCGTCGACATGCGGCTTTCCCAGCATGCGAGCAATGGCGATATCGAGAGAAAGGCCAATGATCGACTTCGTCAGTGCCAGGTCGGGGCGCTTGTGGCCGAAAGCCACGAAGGTGCGTGCCATGACCTCGTGGATCAGCCGGGCGCTATCGACAAGCGTGCCATCGCAATCGAAGAGAACGAGTTTCATTTGCCGTCCCGTTCAACGCCGGACAGGTCGAGGCCCAGAAGATTCCAGGTCTGCACCATATGCGGCGGCAGCGGTGCGGTAATGCGCAGACGCCCGCCATTCGGGTGCGGGATGTCGATGTGGCGAGCATGCAGGTGCAGCCGCTTCTGGACGCCGCCCGGAAAGTCCCAATTGGGATCGTCCTCGAAATATTTCGGATCGCCAATGATCGGATGACCCATATGCAACGCGTGGACGCGCAGCTGGTGCGTACGACCGGTATAGGGCTCCATCTCGAGCCAGGCGAGGCTCTGTGCCGCCATCTCAAGGACGCGGTAATAGGTAATAGCGTGATCGGCGCCGTCCTCGCCGTGCTTGGCGACCCGCATGCGGTCTCCATCAGGCGTCGCTTCCTTGACCAGCCAGGTCGAGATCTTGTCTTCATGCTTGCGCGGCACGCCCTTGACCAGCGCCCAGTAGGTCTTCTTTGTATCGCGCTCGCGGAAGGCGGCGGTCAACTTCTGCGCAGCGCCACGCGTTCGCGCCACAACGAGCACGCCCGACGTATCGCGATCGAGACGATGGACCAGGCGCGGCTTCTCGCCCTTCTTGCTGGTCCATGCTTCCAGCATCTTGTCGAGATGACGGTGAAGGCCGGACCCACCTTGGACCGCGAGGCCTGCCGGCTTGTTGAGTACGAAGACCTTTTCGTCTTCGTGCAGCAGCATGCGCGTAAGCAGCTCGTCGTCATCGGAATATTTCAGATCGCCGCCGCTGATCGGACCGCCCTTGACGACTTTCGCATCGACATCCATCGGCGGGATACGAACCACCTGCCCCGGCTGCACGCGGGCATCGGTCTTCACCCGCCCGCCGTCGACGCGCACTTGGCCCGAGCGAAGCAGCTTCTGCAGCTGCCCGAAACCGAGACCGGGAAAATGCACCTTGAACCAGCGGTCGAGGCGCATGCCGGATTCGTCCGGCTCGACCATGATGTGTTCAATTCCGGCCATACTTCTTCTTTCAAACTGTCAGGCACGGCAAAGCCAGCCTTTTCAGGTCGCTTTAGAGCATTTTGCCGCAAAGTGGAAACTGGAATCGTCCACCACTAGCCATTTTAGAGATTCCGGTGACGGAAGCTCAGGTGTCAGACGAGGGCACGGACCAAAGTCAGGCCCGCAAACACCGTCGCTAGGGACAGGCCAACGCTTGCGGCCACATAGACAATTGCCATGAAAGCCTCGCCGCGCTCGAGCAACCCGATCGTATCGAGTGAAAACGCGGAGAACGTCGTGAACCCGCCGACGAGGCCGGTCATCAACAACAACCGCAGCTCCGTCGACCCACCGAACTTTCGAGCGATGAGCTCCGCAAGCACGCCGATTATGAACGAGCCGACCACATTGACCGTCAACGTTCCCCACGGAAAGGCCGGTCCGGCAAGCCTGATGCTCCAGACGCCGACGTAATATCTGAAAACGGAACCGATTGCGCCGCCGAAGGCGACGAGCAAGACTTGAATCATGGAAATCTGATTACCGCATCGAAAACCTTCTGCCAATCAACAGGCCCGGAAAATGAGGATCGACGATTGCTAAAATCCTATCGGCTTTTTTAGCCGTAAGTGAAGGCCCGCCAAATAAGATGAAGGCTGATTTTCAATGTTGGACGAACGCAATGGTCGAGGTCGTAAACGTATCCGCCTACATGGCGGCCTGGGCTGCTGACGTCGCCAAGCCTCCGGTTCTCGTGCCCTCGAGCATTGCAGCGCGTGATGCGAGAAAGCTTCAGAAGCGCCAGGAGCGCGATGGCGCCACCGACAATGATATCGAAAGCCCGACGCTGGTCATCCAGTCGACGTCAGTGGCGTTGGATTTGATGACCCAGGGAAATAGTCAGCCGCGATCGACATTGAGACACGCGATCGAGTCCTATGCCGAGAACGACTAGCTAGTTTCCCTTGGCCGACGTGACCGGCAGCGCAAGTTCGACAGCACCGGCCTTTTCGAACGTCAGAGTCACCGGCACTGTTGCTCCCTGCTTGAACGGCGTTTTCACCTGCTTGAACATCATATGCAGCGTGTTCGGCGACAGGGACACGGTTGCGCCGGCGGGCACGGCGATACCCTCCTTCAGCTCTCGCATCTTCATGATGTCGCCTTCCATCTTCATCTCATGCAGCTCAACCTTGCCGGCATCGCCTGACTTGACGGAAACCAGTCGGTCGTCGTTGCTGCCGCCATTATGGATCGTCACGTAACCGCCGCCGACGGGCTGGCCCGGCAGCATCGCCTTGACATAACCGCCGCTCAGATCGAGATCGCCAAGCTTGGCGGCAGCAGCCCCGACCGGCGCCTTCGCCGTACTCATCTGCATCTTCATGCCGGGCATCTTGCTCATGTCGTCAGCTTGCTGAGCGTCGGCTACAGCGACCGACAGCGAGAAGACGGCAATAGACGAAAATATCGCTACGGCAATAAGGCGTGGACGGCTCATGAACAACTCCGTGGCATTCACTATGATCGGCTCATGGGATAGCCGCCCGCGGCGTGATTGCAAAGCCATTTTTGGCGCGCGGCATCATGACACGCCGCCTCGTTGCGGGTGTCCAGCAAGGCGGCAACGACAGAAATTTGTTTAGCGGCGACATTTAAGCTTGCCAAGACAAACTGCCACCGGATAATGGCAGCCGACCCAGTTGGGAGAATCCGGCCGCAAGCCGGTGCCGAAGGAGCAACCGCCCCGGAAACTCTCAGGCCAAAGGACCAGCTGGGGGCAGACGGAACTCTGGAGAGAAGCGCCCTCGAGGCGCTCGCCGAAGGGATAACAATCTCAGGCGAACGGACAGAGGGGGCTCATCGTGAGGCGCATATTCGTGCCGAAATTTTGAGCCCGCGCTTTTCGACCAAGCGCTAACCCGGAGGCGTCATTTGGACGAGACCGCTGCCCTGAAGAAGACCCCTTTGCACGCCCTGCATGTCGCGCTCGGAGCCCGCATGGTTCCGTTTGCCGGCTATGACATGCCGGTCCAGTATGCGTCCGGCGTGCTGAAGGAGCACATCCAAACTCGTACTTCCGCCGGCCTGTTCGACGTTTCCCATATGGGCCAGGTCATTGTCCGCGCCCGCTCCGGCAACAACGAGGACGCCGCACTGGCACTCGAGAGCCTCGTTCCGGTCGATCTGGTCGGGTTGAAGCCCGGCCGGCAGCGCTACGGCTTCTTCACCGATGAAAACGGCGGCATCCTCGACGACCTGATGATCGCCAATCGAGGCGACCATTTCTATGTCGTCGTCAATGCCGGCTGCAAGCACGAGGATCTTGCTCATCTCCAAACCCATATCGGCGACCGCTGCGAAATCACCCTGCTCGATCGAGCGCTGGTCGCCCTGCAGGGACCCCGCGCGCAGGCGGTGTTGGTAGAACTGTGGGCCGGCCTCTGCGACATGAAGTTCATGGATGTGCGCGATGTCGGCCTGCACGACGTCCCCTGTCTGGTGTCGCGCTCGGGCTATAGCGGCGAGGACGGCTTCGAGATCTCCATCCCGGCCGACAAAGCCGAGACCGTGGCGAAATGGCTGCTGGAGCACCCCGATGTCCAACCGATCGGTCTCGGCGCCCGCGACTCGCTTCGCCTGGAAGCCGGGCTTTGTCTCTACGGCAACGATATCGACAAGACGACATCGCCGGTCGAAGCCGGGCTGGAATGGGCGATCCAGAAAGCCCGCCGCATCGGCGGCGCTCGCGCCGGCGGTTTTCCCGGTGCAACCCGCATCCTCCAGGAACTGGAAAACGGCGCTCCCCGCCGCCGCGTTGGCCTGAAGCCCGAGGGCAAGGCGCCGGTGCGTGGTCACGCCAAGCTCTATGCCGATGCAGCCGGCCAGACCGAGATCGGCGAAGTCACCTCCGGCGGCTTCGGACCAAGCACCGAATTCCCCGTCGCCATGGGCTATGTCCCCACAAGCCACGCATTGCCGGGTACGCAGGTCTTCGCGGAAGTACGAGGCAAGTATCTGCCCGTTACCGTCAGCGCCCTGCCCTTCGTCACACCGACCTACAAACGCTGAATTTGATAATGGAGAGAGGATATATCATGCTGAAATTTACCGCAGATCATGAATGGCTGAAAATCGAAGGTGTCATCGCAACGGTCGGGATTACCGCCTTTGCCGCCGAACAGCTGGGCGATCTCGTCTTTGTCGAGCTGCCTGACGTCGGCGCCAACTTCTCCAAGGGCGACGACGCGGCGACGGTCGAATCAGTCAAGGCGGCATCCGAGGTCTATTGTCCGCTCGACGGCGAGATTGTCGAAGTCAATGAAGCCATTGTCGCCGATCCATCGCTGGTCAATTCGGACCCGATGGGCAACGGCTGGTTCTTCAAGCTTAAGCTCAAGAACGCCGGCGATGCTGATGGCCTGCTCGAGGAAGCGGCCTACAAGGAGCTCACCGCATAATGAATACGCCGACCGAATTCACATTCACCGACTACCAGCCCTATGATTTCGCCAACCGACGCCATATCGGTCCATCTCCGCAGGAGATGACCGACATGCTCAGGGTTATCGGCTATGACAGCCTCGACGGACTGATCGACGCAACGCTGCCGCCATCCATCCGCCAGAAAGTGCCGCTGACCTGGGGTGCGGCAATGACCGAGCGCGAGGCGCTGGACAAGCTGCGTGAGATCGCCAACAAGAACAAGCTGCTCGTCTCCCTCATCGGCCAAGGCTACTACGGCACGATCACGCCGCCGGTCATCCAGCGCAATATCCTCGAGAACCCGGCCTGGTACACCGCCTATACGCCCTACCAGCCCGAGATCAGTCAAGGTCGCCTTGAGGCGCTGCTCAACTATCAGACGATGATCTGCGACCTGACCGGTCTCGACGTCGCCAATGCCTCGCTGCTGGACGAGGCAACCGCCGCCGCCGAAGCGATGGCCATGGCCGAGCGCGTGGCCAAGTCCAAGGCGAAGGCGTTCTTCGTCGATGCCGATTGCCACCCGCAGACGATCGCCCTCATCCAGACCCGTGCGGAGCCGCTCGGGTGGACGGTCATCATAGGCCATCCGCTGACCGATCTGGTTCCGTCAGACGTCTTCGGCGCGATCTTTCAGTATCCCGGCACCCACGGCCATCTGCACGATTTCACCGATGTCATCGGCAAGCTGCACGCCTCAGGCGCGATTGCCGTCATCGCTGCCGATCCACTGGCGCTGACGCTGCTGAAATCTCCCGGCGAAATGGGCGCCGACATCGCCGTCGGCTCGTCGCAGCGCTTCGGCGTGCCGGTCGGCTACGGCGGCCCGCACGCGGCCTATATGGCGGTCAAAGATACACACAAGCGCTCGATGCCCGGTCGCCTTGTCGGGGTATCTGTCGATTCCCGCGGCAACCGCGCCTACCGCCTGTCCCTCCAGACGCGCGAACAGCACATCCGCCGTGAAAAGGCGACATCCAACATCTGCACGGCGCAGGTTCTGCTGGCTGTCATGGCCTCGATGTATGCCGTCTTCCATGGCCCGCAGGGCATCAAGGCCATTGCCCAGCAGGTTCATCAGAAAGCCGTGCTGATGGCCAAGGGGCTGGAAAAGCTTGGATACACGATCGAGCCCGACACCTTCTTCGACACGATCACCGTCGACGTCGGTCACATGCAAGGCCTGATCCTGCGAGCCGCGGTCGCCGAAGGCGTCAATTTGCGCAAGGTCGGCGACACCAAGATCGGCATGAGCCTGGACGAACGCACTCGCCCGGCAACGCTCGAGGCCGTCTGGCGCGCTTTTGGCGGTAATTTTGTCATCGCCGATTTCGAGCCCGGCTATCGACTTCCGAAAGGCCTGCTCCGGACCAGCGGCTACCTCACCCACCCGATCTTCCATATGAACCGCGCCGAAAGCGAGATGACCCGCTATATCAGGCGGCTCTCCGACCGTGACCTCGCGCTCGACCGCTCGATGATCCCGCTCGGCTCCTGCACCATGAAGCTGAATGCCACGGCAGAGATGCTGCCGATCACCTGGCCGGAATTTTCCGATATCCATCCGTTCGTGCCAGACGATCAGGCACTCGGCTATCGCGAGATGATCGACGACCTGACCGACAAGCTCTGCGCCGTTACCGGCTACGACGCCTTCTCCATGCAGCCGAATTCCGGCGCGCAGGGCGAATATGCGGGCCTCCTGACGATCCGCAACTACCATCTTGCAAACGGCGACGACCATCGCGACGTCTGCCTGATCCCGACATCCGCGCATGGCACCAATCCAGCTTCCGCTCAGATGGCCGGCATGAAAGTGGTTGTCGTCAAGGTCCGGGACGACGGCGATATCGACATGGAGGATTTCCGCGCCAAGGCGGAGGCGAACGCGGCCAACCTTTCCTGCTGCATGATCACCTATCCTTCGACCCACGGCGTCTTCGAGGAAACCGTCCGTGACATCTGCGAAATCGTCCACGGTCACGGCGGCCAGGTCTATCTCGATGGCGCCAACATGAACGCCATGGTTGGCCTGTCTCGCCCCGGTGACATCGGCTCCGACGTCAGCCACCTGAACCTCCACAAGACCTTCTGCATCCCGCACGGCGGCGGTGGTCCGGGTATGGGTCCGATCGGCGTCAAGGCGCATCTGGCCGCGCATCTGCCCGGCCATCCGCAGACCGACGGCCGCCCGGGCGCCGTCTCGGCGGCAGCCTTCGGCTCGGCGTCGATCCTGCCGATCTCCTGGAGCTACTGCCTGATGATGGGCGGCGAAGGGCTGACGCAGGCAACCAAGGTGGCAATCCTCAACGCCAACTACATCGCTGCCCGGCTCAAGGGCGCTTATGACGTGCTGTACAAGTCGAAGACCGGACGCGTCGCACATGAATGCATCGTCGATACCCGCCCGCTGGTCGACAGCGCCGGCGTGAGCGTGGACGACGTCGCAAAGCGCCTGATCGACTGCGGCTTCCATGCTCCGACCATGAGCTGGCCCGTTGCCGGCACGCTGATGATCGAGCCGACCGAATCCGAGACCAAGGCCGAGCTCGACCGCTTCTGCGAAGCGATGCTGGCGATCCGCGAAGAGGTCCGGGCCATCGAGGACGGGCGCATGGATAAGGCAAACAACCCGTTGAAGAACGCCCCGCACACTGTCGAGGATCTCGTCGGCGAATGGAATAGGCCCTATTCGCGCGAACAGGCCTGCTTCCCGCCCGGCGCCTTCCGCGTCGACAAATACTGGTCACCGGTCAATCGCGTCGACAATGTCTACGGCGACCGCAACCTGATCTGCGCCTGCCCGCCCGTCGAGGCATATGCGGAAGCGGCTGAATAGGCAAAACGCAAAATAGAGGAAACGGTTACGGCCGTTTCCTCTATCTCTGACATAAATCTATTGCCAAATGCCTTTACTGGAGGCAGACCGAGTTGGTGCAGCAAAGAGTCGGGGGCTCTTGCACCAAATCGCAGAACTGCGACTGAAGGGGATATAAATGGCGCTGGGGACAACGGACGACGGCAATGGCGATTTTTCGCACAATGGCCAGTCATTTCATGACTACGTGACGGCAGCTTTCGAGACAGAGGACGCGCGGTTTATCGCCAAGGCACTCGGCACCGTCGCCCGGGCTCGCAACATGAGCCAACTCGCCCGCGAGATCGGCATGAACAGGTCGGCGCTCTATCGCGCTTTGAGCGGCGAAGGGCATCCGGAATTTTCGACGATACTCAAGGTCGTCAAGGCGCTCGGACTGAAATTGACCTCTATGCCCACAAACGAATCAGGCGGCCAACCAGCCGCCTGAGAATAGAACAGATTGTCGGATGCCGCTTCAGTGCGCAGGTTCGCCCTGGCGCTGGGCGGCGAGCGCCGCGAGATCGGCGGGCTTGAGCTCCACCGATTCGCCACAGCCGCAGGCAGATGTCTGGTTCGGGTTGGTAAAGGTGAACCCGGAGCGCAGCGTGGTCATCTCGAAGCCCATTTCCGTGCCGAGAAGATACAGCACTGCCGATGGCTCGACCCAGACCCTGGCGCCGTCGCGTTCGATCAGATCGTCCTTGGCATTCGGCTCGGTGACGAGATCGATGGTGTATTCCATCCCCGCGCAGCCGCCCTTCTTGATTCCGACGCGCACGCCCTTCGCATCCGATCCGGAATTCCCGACGATCGCCTTCACGCGCTCAGCCGCCGTGTCGGTCATGGTCATCACTGCAAAGCCCATCGGCTCATTCTCCTTCGCAACCGGGTTCAAGGCCCGATGCTTCGTCAACTAAAATGTAGTCGCTGCCGGTAAACGGATCAATACCAGCCCACCGACACCTGTGCTTCTTCCGACATGCGGTCCGGAGTCCATGGCGGGTCGAAGGTCATCGCGACTTCGACGCCGGAGATACCTTCGACGGCGCCAACGGCATTTTCGACCCAGCCGGGCATTTCGCCGGCAACCGGGCAGCCGGGCGCGGTCAACGTCATCATGATCTTCACCATGCGGTCGTCTTCGATGTCGATCTTGTAGATCAGGCCGAGTTCGAAAATATCAGCCGGGATTTCCGGATCATAGACCGTCTTCAGCGCAGAAATCACGTCGTCGCTGAGACGCGCCAGTTCCTCCGGCGGAATGCTGGAATGCACGATGCCTTCGCGCACGTCGATCTTCTGTTCGCTTTCGTCCAGGCTCATAGCGGTATCCTCAGGCAAAAAACTTGCGCGCATGTTCCAGCGCATCGGCCAGTGCGTCGACTTCGGCGCGGGTATTGTACATGCCGAACGATGCACGGCATGTGGAGGTGACGCCGAAGCGTTTCAAGAGCGGCTGGGCGCAATGCGTTCCGGCACGCACCGCAACGCCCTGGCGATCGATCACCATCGAGACATCATGAGCGTGGATGCCGGCGAGTTCAAAGGAAAAGATAGCCCCCTTGCCCGGAGCATTACCGAATATCCGCAGCGAATTGATCGAACGCAGACGTTCATTGGCATAAGCGGCCAGATCAGCCTCATGGCGGGCGATTGCCTCGCGACCGACGCTTTCCATATAGTCGAGCGCATAGCCAAGACCGATCGCCTGCACGATCGGCGGCGTACCCGCCTCGAAACGATGCGGCGGATCGTTATAGGTGACCGCCTCCTCGGTAACGTCAAAGATCATCTCGCCGCCGCCCTGGAACGGCCGCATCTCGCGCAACCGGTCCTGTTTGCCGTAGAGGACGCCAATGCCCGAGGGTCCATAGAGCTTGTGGCCCGTCATGACATACCAGTCGCAATCGATGTCCTGCACGTCGACGGGCAGATGCACCGCTCCCTGGCTGCCGTCAACCAGAACAGGAATGCCCCGCTCATGGGCAATGCGACATATCTCCTTCACCGGAACAACCGTGCCGAGAGCATTCGACATATGCGTGATCGCCACCAATTTGGTCCGCTCGGTCAGGCTCTTCTCGAACGCGTCGACATCAAGAACACCCTCCTCGTCGACCGGCACCCAAACGAGCTTTGCACCCTGGCGCTCGCGGATGAAATGCCACGGCACGATGTTGGAGTGGTGCTCCATGATCGAAACGACGATCTCGTCGCCCTCGCCGATCTTCGGCATGCCCCAGCCATAGGCGACCGTGTTGATCGCCTCGGTGGAAGATTTGGTGAAGACGATGTCGTCGACGGAAGGCGCATTCAGGAAGCGGCGCACCTTTTCCCGCGCGGCCTCATAGGCGTCGGTCGCTGCGTTGGACAGAAAATGCAAGCCGCGATGCACATTGGCATATTCGCTGGAATACGCATGCGAGATAGCATCGATGACAGACTGAGGCTTCTGGGCCGAGGCGCCGTTATCGAGGTAGACCAGCGGCTTGCCATAGACCTTCGTCGACAGGATCGGAAAATCCCGCCTTATGGCCTCAACATCGTAGGCAGTCGCGGGTACTATCTTGTCCATGGCAGTCGATCCAATCAGGCGTGCTTCTCGAGCCAGGTCGAAATGACGCCTTCCAGCGCCTCGACGACGGCCTCGTCTTCCAGTTCCTCGACGATTGCGGCAACGAATGCGTTGACCAGCATCGCTCGCGCCTTTTTTGCCGGAATACCGCGGGCCATCAGGTAATAGAGATGGTTGGCATCGATATCGGTAACCGTCGCGCCGTGACCGCACTGAACGTCATCGGCGAAGATCTCAAGCTCCGGCTTGACCGAGAATTCCGCATCATCCGACATCAGGAGCGTGTTGCACGCCATCTTCGCGTCGGTCTTCTGCGCGTCGGGTGCCACCCGGATCATCCCCTGGAAAACGCCGCGAGCGCGATCGAATACTACGCTGCGGACGATCTCGGTCGATGTCGTATTCGGCACGTCATGGCCGAGAACCAGAGTGATATCAGTATGGGTCTCGCCACCGAGCAGGTTGACGCCGCGCAGTTGCAGATCGGAGCCCTCGCCCGTCACCGCGATATGCAGTTCCTGCCGCACCAGCTCGCCGCCGGCATTGATGACGAAAAGCTTGAGCTTGGCGTCCTTGCCGAGATCGATGCGGATTTGTCCGAGGTGCGTATCGTCGGCACCCTGCTGCTGCAGGATGATCCACGTCACCTCTGCGCCGTCGCCGATGCGGACTTCGCTGATCGCCGACACCAGAGCCGCGCCTCCGCTCGCCGTCACCGGTGCGGCGTTCGCCGTCACCCCTTGGTGACGTTCAATCAGCGTTACCTTCGAGCCGGCGCCGAAGCTGACCGGCAGGCGGCTGTGGATCTGGCCGCCCACGTGGACGAACTGCACCTCCAGCGGCGCCTCGAGTTCGGCGCCTTCCGCGATCTCGACGACATAGCCGTCGCGAACGAAACTTCCGTTGATCCGCCCGATCGCGTCATCGGCGCCCAGCGCCGCGAGGCCAGCGACGGCGCTGCCGTCAAGCAGGCCGTCGGCATAGGAGCGAACGCTTACACCATCGACCGAAGCCTTGACGCTGGTCTGGCCCTGCAGGACCGACAGCACGGCCGAGCCCTCGACCAAAGGTGGCAGTTCCGCCACGTTTCCCGTGCCGCTCTCGGCAGGTACCGTGCGCAACAGGTTCTTCAGGTCGGTGTAGTGCCAGGCTTCGATGCGCCGCGTCGGAAGGCCGGTTGTCTTCAGCTCGTCCAACAATCGGTCCCGGGTCGCGAACACGTCGCCATTGCCGGGCAGTTCGCCAAGCTGGTTGTTATAGGCCTCGATCAACGCTGTTTCCGCGGCGGTGAGGCGGGTCGTCGTCTGCATATTCATCGACGTCGTCCTTTCCGCCCTATCAGGCTGCAGCGCCAATGATGTCGGCGTATCCATTGGCTTCAAGTTCGTGGGCCAGCGTCTTGTCGCCGGATTTGATCACCTGTCCCTTGTAGAGGACGTGGACCGTATCGGGGATGATATAGTCGAGCAGGCGCTGATAGTGCGTGATGACGATCACGGCGCGATCTGGCGAACGCAGCGCATTGACGCCATCGGCAACGACCTTCAACGCATCGATGTCGAGGCCCGAATCGGTCTCGTCGAGCACGCAAAGCTTCGGCTGCAGCAGCGCCATCTGCAGGATCTCGGCACGCTTCTTCTCCCCGCCGGAAAAGCCGACGTTGAGCGGACGCTTCAGCATCTCGGTATTGATCTGCAGCTTGCCGGCAGCGTCCTTGACGAGACGCATGAAATCAGGGGTCTTCAGCTCTTCCTCGCCGCGCGCCTTGCGCTGTTCGTTCATCGCCACCTTCAGAAACTGCATGGTGGCAACACCCGGAATTTCGACCGGATACTGGAAGGCAAGGAAAATGCCCTTCGATGCACGCTCGGCGGCATCCAGCTCGAGAATGCTCTCACCGTTATAAAGAATGTCACCTTCCGTCACTTCATAGTCAGTGCGGCCGGAGAGGATATAGGACAGCGTCGACTTGCCAGACCCGTTCGGCCCCATGATCGCAGCGACTTCCCCGGCTTTGACAGTCAAATTCAGACCACGAATGATCTCGGTACCGTCTTCGGCGATGCGGGCGTGCAGGTTCTTGATTTCAAGCATAATATTCTTCCTGTTCGTAGAACGGTTTCGAGGGCGGCCTAGTTGACCATCGGTACCGTCTTGATCCGTCATCCTCGGGCTTGTCCCGAGGATCTAAATCGTCAATTGTAATCGCCCCATTGCCTCGTATTCGGATGCGGTCGATAGACATTTTCCAGTGCAGCGATACTCTCGTAAAGATCGATCCATGTTGGATTGAAACCTTCGATGAGCTCGATCTTCCATTCACGCAGATAGCGCTTCAGCGACTTCTCCCGCTGGATCGCCAGCACAATGTTAGGATGGGTTTCAAACCACACAAGATTTTTCACCTTGTATTTCTGCGTAAAACCCTGCTGAGTTTCGTTGCGATGCTCCCACACGCGTCCCTGCAAATCGCTCGTCACGCCTGTGTATATGACGCCGCGCGGTTTATCAGACATCATGTAGACGACTCCACTCATCCCGCCGTCCTTCGACCACCGCAGATCCTCGGGACAAGCCCGAGGATGACGTGCTACTTAAGCCCTTATCCCACACTGCCTTCCAGCGAAATGCTGATCAGCTTCTGTGCTTCGATAGCAAATTCCATCGGCAGTTCCTGCAGCACTTCGCGCACGAAACCATTGACGATCAGCGCGATCGCCGCTTCGGTTGGAATGCCGCGCTGCAGGCAATAGAACAGCTGATCCTCTGAGATCTTCGAGGTTGTCGCTTCATGTTCGAACTGCGCCGTCGAATTCTTCGCCTCGATATAGGGCACCGTGTGGGCCCCGCACTTGTCCCCAATCAGCAACGAGTCGCACTGGGTGAAATTACGGGCGTTCGATGCCTTGCGATGAGCCGAGACCTGGCCGCGATAGGTGTTGTTCGAGACGCCGGCGGCGATACCCTTCGAAACGATGCGGCTCGAGGTGTTCTTGCCGAGATGGATCATCTTCGTGCCGCTGTCGATCTGCTGATGGCCGTTCGAAACGGCGATCGAGTAGAACTCGCCGCGGCTGTCGTCGCCACGCAGGATACATGACGGATACTTCCAGGTGATGGCCGAGCCGGTCTCGACCTGCGTCCAGGAAATCTTCGAACGGTCGCCACGGCAATCGCCACGCTTGGTGACGAAATTGTAGATGCCGCCCTTGCCGTCCTTGTCACCGGGATACCAGTTCTGGACAGTCGAATACTTGATCTGTGCATCGTCCAACGCAACAAGCTCAACCACGGCGGCATGCAACTGGTTTTCGTCGCGCTGCGGCGCGGTGCAGCCTTCGAGGTAGGACACATAGGCACCTTCCTCGGCAATGATCAGCGTGCGCTCGAACTGGCCGGTGCCCTTCTCGTTGATGCGGAAGTAGGTCGACAGCTCCATCGGGCAGCGAACGCCCTTTGGGACATACACGAACGAGCCGTCGGTAAAGACAGCGCAATTCAGCGTCGCATAGTAATTGTCCGTCGGCGGCACGACCGTGCCCAGATACTGCTTCACCAACTCCGGATGCTCGCGGATCGCCTCGGAGATCGACATGAAGATCACGCCGGCCTTCTTCAGTTCTTCCTTGAACGTCGTTACAACGGAAACGCTGTCGAACACCGCATCGACCGCAATCCGCGATGTCTGGACGCCAGCGAGAATTTCCTGTTCGCGCAACGGAATACCAAGCTTCTCGTAGACCTTCAGAAGCTCCGGATCGACGTCATCGATCGACTTCGGACCCGGCGTGCTCTTGGGCGCGGCATAGTAATAGATGTCGTTGAAGTCGATCTTCGGATAGTTGACGCGCGCCCAGGTGGGCTCTTCCATCGTCAACCAGCGGCGATAGGCGTCGAGACGCCATTCCAGCATCCATTCCGGCTCCTGTTTCTTGGCCGAAATGAAGCGAATGATGTCTTCGGAAAGGCCCTTGGGTGCCTTGTCCATTTCGATGATGGTCTCGAAACCGTATTTGTACTGGTCCACATCGATCAGACGAACCTGATCGATTGTTTCCTGAACCGCAGCCATGTCGTTCTCCAATCTCGCCGGATACAAGGTCCGGCAGCTTGTCAACGTTTAAGCAAACTTGCGCTTGCTCGTATGTAGGTGGCCAAAGGGGACTTTTCAGCCCGATTGGCAAGAGTAAATTTGCGTTTCCTCAAATTTACTAGTTAGTCAAGCCGCGACGCCCGCAGGCTTTCGCCGTCCGGCAATCTTGGCAAAGACCGAGATAGCTCGATCGATCTCTTCATCCGTGGTCGCAAAGCCCAGCGAAATGCGCAGCGCGCCCAACTGCGGATCGCGACCCATCGCAACGAGCACATGGCTTTCGCCCAGTTTGCCGGCCGAGCAGGCGGATCCCGCAGACAGTGCAACCCCTTCCAGATCGAAGGCGATCTGCCCGGTCTCGGCCTTCAATCCTGGAAGCGTGAAGAAGCAGGTGTTTGGCACCCGGCTCTGTTCAGCACCATGGATGATGACGTCCGGCGCGGCGAGCCGCATGCCGCTCTCCAGCCGATCGCGAAGCGCGCCGATCGCAACATTACGCGTCTCGAATTCCGCGACCGCCGCTGCCGCCGCGGCACCGAAGCCGATGAGCGCCAACGAATTCTCCGTCCCCGAGCGGTGACCTTTTTCCTGGCCGCCACCATGAATGAGCGGCTTGGGCATCAACACTTCGCCGCGTGAGACGAGCGCACCGGCGCCTTTGGGACCACCGATCTTGTGCGACGAGACGATCAGGAAGTCCGCGCCGATCCCATTGATATCGACCGGCACGCGACCGGCCGCCTGAACCGCATCGACGACGAAGATACCGCCATGCGCCTGCACGATGTCGGCCGCGGCTCGCGCCGGCTGGATGATCCCGGTCTCGTTATTGGCAAGCATGATCGCGACCATCGGCAAGCCCGTCGCCTTGTCATGGCCGGCAAGCAGAGCCTCGAGCGCCGCGAGATCGACCACGCCGTCAAACGTGACGGGAATTTCGCTGACCCTATCCTTAGGGAAGCGTCCGCCTTCGCGCAGGGCCGGATGTTCGATTGCCGAGACATAAAGGTGACCGATCGCCAGCGGCGTGCGGCCCATCCGAAATTCTGGCGTCAGCACCATATTGGCAGCTTCCGTGGCACCGCTGGTGAAAACCACATGCGACGGCTCGGCGCCGGCAATAATCGCCACCTGTCGGCGGGCGGCTTCGATGGCTGCGCGGGTCGCGCGGCCTTCGCCGTGAACCGAATTTGGATTTCCAAACAGATCGAGGGCGCGCAGCATCGCATCGCGCGCCGCCGGGTGGAGCGGTGCGGTGGCATTCCAGTCAAGATAGAGGCGCGATGCCGCCATGACCTTAGTTTTCCTGCCTCAATTGTACCGTTTGGGAGCCCCGGCTCATTTTTCTTGTAATTTCCGCCGGGCTTGCCTTATGACACGTTCCACCACTCGTGGAAGATCATGCAAAGTTTCGAACTGTTCTAAACTGCGTTCTAGAAAAGATGAGCGCATTCGTCAAGTCAACTTGCTGCGTTGCGCATGATATGAACGCAGAAAATCAGGTACGGAGTATCGATGCCCGAAGTCATTTTCAACGGCCCAGCAGGCCGTCTTGAAGGCCGCTATCAGCCCTCTAAGGAAAAAAGCGCACCGATCGCCCTTGTGCTGCATCCGCATCCGCAGTTCGGCGGGACGATGAACAACCAGATTGTCTACCAACTATTCTATATGTTCCAGAAGCGCGGCTTTACCACGCTTCGTTTCAATTTCCGCAGCATTGGCCGCAGCCAGGGCGAATTCGACCACGGCGGCGGCGAACTCTCGGATGCCGCATCCGCGCTCGATTGGGTGCAGAGCCTGCATCCGGATTCCAAGAGCTGCTGGGTCGCGGGCTATTCCTTCGGCGCCTGGATCGGCATGCAGCTTCTGATGCGCCGCCCCGAGATCGAAGGCTTCATGTCGATCGCACCGCAGCCGAACATCTATGATTTCTCGTTCCTGGCGCCCTGCCCGTCTTCCGGCCTCATCATCAATGGCGACGCCGACAAGGTCGCCCCCGAAAAAGACGTCAACGGTCTGGTCGAGAAACTGAAGTCGCAGAAGGGCATCCTGATCACCCATAAGATCGTCCCGGGCGCCAATCACTTCTTCAATGGCCAGGTAGATACCCTGATGGGCGAATGCGAAGACTACCTCGACCGCCGCCTCAACGGCGAACTCGTACCGGAACCAGCTGCCAAGCGGATCAGATAAAGCCAGTCTTCACTGTCGCAACAGGTTGACGAATCGGTATCAGATGGCAATCTCCTGTCATGAGGGTTGTCATCGATACTAACGTATTTATCAGCGCGTGCATCGGCAAAGGCTATGCATCGTCGGTTATTGCAGCTTGTATTGACAGGCAGGCGAGCCCAATAATGGGAGCAGCTCTCTTTCTTGAATATGAAGATGTCTTGGCAAGAGACGATCTGTTCGAACGAGCGCGTTTGAACTTCGCCGAAAGGCAGCTGCTTTTCAACGTATTCATAAGTAGATGCGAATGGTGCGCCGTTTACTTCAAGTGGCGACCCAATTTGCGCGACGAGGGCGACAATTCTTGTCGAGTTGGCAGTTGCTGGAAATGCGGGCTATATTGTTACCAGTAACCAACGTGATTTTCGAAATCAGAATCTTCGCTTCGAACACATTGGTATCATTTCGCCGGAAGCATTTTGCTCGGAGTTGGGTCGATGAACGCCATAACATTCCAGGTTCCAGAGGAAGTGCATGAAAAAATGGAGGAGATTGCGGCCGAGAAGGGCGTCAGCCTCCCTGAACTTCTAGCGTCGGTAACGAATTCGATCATTGTCGAATACGACGCAGAAATTCGCTTTCGCAAGCGCGCCGAAGCAGGAGAGGGTCTGGAAAGCGAAGCGCTCTCATTGCTGCGTCGATAGTGACTCGTCGTTGAGCGAGAGTCTCTGCGCTCTTGTTCAGTTAGCCTCTTCTCGCAAGCGCCCCGCCGCTAACCGCCTCCCTCACCCCCGTCGTCCCCGGAAACGTCAGCGGCAAGCCGTCGAGCGAACGGACAGCGAGGTAGGCCCAGGCTTCCGCTTCCATGCTCCCCCCATCGAAACCGGCTGATTCCGCCGCGATGACGCGGGCGCCGTCTCTTGCAGCCAGTTCCGCAAATTCCGCCATGATAACAGGATTGAGCCGCCCGCCTCCGCAGACGACGTAGGTCCTCGGC
Organism: Arminella tubonensis; assembly: GCF_003240585.1. Taxonomy (GTDB): domain Bacteria; phylum Pseudomonadota; class Alphaproteobacteria; order Rhizobiales; family Rhizobiaceae; genus Rhizobium; species Rhizobium tubonense. The sequence goes on along the minus strand of NZ_PCDP01000036.1, from coordinate 431,404 downwards.
GCCTGCGGAAGGTAGTCCGACAGTTTCACGATCGAAGCTGCCGTAACGTGTGCCAACGTTCGTGCACCGTCCTCGATCGACACCTCGCCCTTAACAGGCGGTCGAAAGTCGCTCCGATCAAGCGACCGTCGCAGATTGCCCGAGAAGAAGGGGCTTCCGAGATAACGGTGGCTCAGCGCCGGAACGACACTGCCCCGCGCCGCCGTCTCACCGTTGCGGTCATAGGCATGGCCGGTATGTGCCTCGATCCATTGGTCGATCAACATGTTTCCAGGGCCACTGTCGAAAGCGGAGAGAACGCCATCCTCGCCCACATAGGTCAGATTGGAGATCCCGCCGATATTGACGAAGACGACAGGGGCTGCGAACTCCTCGGGCAGATTGGCCGACAGCGCCGCGTGATAAATGGGAATGAGCGGCGCCCCCTGGCCGCCATGAACCATATCGTTGGCGCGCATATCGTAAACCACATCGATCCCGGTTTCCTCCGCCAGCAGCGGCCCATCGCCGATCTGCACCGTCAGCCCCTCGTCCGGACGATGCAGCACGGTCTGGCCGTGAAAGCCAATGACGTCGACATCCTCAGGCGAAAGACGATTGCGCAGGAGGAAGGATTTGACCGCAGCGGCATGACAAAGGGTCAGCGCTTGTTCAGCATCGGCAAGGTCGCCAGGCCTCTCCCGCCGCTCGCGGATTGTTTTTGCGGTTTCCAGGGCCCTCTTCCATCGGCCCCGCAGGGCGTTGTCGTAGGGGACGTAGAGGCTCGGCCCACGCTCCACCAGGTCCGCGCCATCGGTACGCAGGAGGGCAACGTCGATACCGTCCATCGAAGTGCCGCTCATCAGACCGATCGCCGTTCTCACCCTGCCCATAGATCCTCGCAAAAACATTGAATGCCCAATAGTGCACTTTCGCCAAAACAGTGCTAAACGCGCCGCGACAGTTCAACAATAGCGTTTTCGTCGCCTTGCCCTGTTGCGGGGCGTCGCAGAGAAGAGACCATGTCCCAGCTGAAATCAGATTTCCTTCGCACCCTGCAAGAGCGCGGCTTCGTTCATCAGATCTCGGATGAAAGCGGCCTCGACAACCTGTTCGCCAAGGAAACCGTGACCGCCTATATCGGCTTCGATCCGACTGCGCCGAGCCTTCATGCCGGATCGCTGATCCAGATCATGATGCTCCATTGGCTGCAGGCGACCGGTCATCGCGCCATTTCCCTGATGGGCGGCGGCACCGGCATGGTGGGTGATCCATCCTTCAAGGAGGAATCGCGCCAGTTGATGACCGTCGATACGATCGAGAGCAACATTGCCTCGATCAAGCGCGTGTTTTCGAACTACCTCAGCTACGGCGAAGGCAAGACCGGCGCATTGATGATCAACAATGCCGAATGGCTGCGTTCGCTGAATTACCTCGAATTCCTGCGCGACGTCGGCCGCCACTTCTCGGTCAACCGCATGCTCTCGTTCGACAGCGTCAAGACGCGCCTCGAGCGCGAGCAGTCGCTGTCGTTCCTCGAATTCAACTACATGATCCTGCAGGCCTATGATTTTGTCGAACTGGCCAAGCGCTATGACTGCCGCCTGCAGATGGGCGGCTCCGACCAATGGGGCAATATCGTCAACGGTATTGACCTTGGTCACCGCATGGGGACGCCGCAACTCTATGCACTGACATCGCCGCTACTGACGACCTCTTCGGGCGCCAAGATGGGCAAGTCGGCTACCGGCGCCGTCTGGCTGAATGCCGACATGCTGTCGGCCTATGACTTCTGGCAGTACTGGCGCAACACCGAGGATGCCGACGTATCGCGCTTCCTCAAGCTCTATACGACGCTGCCGATGGACGAGATCGCCCGTCTCTCTGCACTCGCAGGCTCCGAGATCAACGAGGTCAAGAAGATCCTTGCGACCGAGGTGACGGCGATCCTGCATGGCCGAGAAGCAGCGGAACAGGCTGCGGAGACGGCGCGCAAGACATTCGAGGAAGGCGGCGTTGCAGAAAATCTGCCTTCGGTCGATGTGCCTTCATCCGAATTGGAGGCAGGTATCGGCCTCTTGTCCCTGATCGTGCGTGCCGGGCTTGCCGGCTCGAACGGTGAAGCCCGTCGTCACGTCCAGGGCGGCGCGGTGCGGATCAATGACCAGGCTGTCAGCGACGAGCGCAGAATGATCGGCAGCGGAGAAATTACCGCCGACGGGGTCATCAAGCTCTCGCTCGGCAAGAAGAAGCACATCCTCATCCGCCCCGCAGCCTGAGCGCCCCGACATTTTCGCATTCCGAAGCCGGCGCGCTCGCCGGCTTTTTCATTGGAATTCGAAGATCTGCCTGAAAACGCCGGGGGCGATGATCGACAGCGGGTTGATCTGCAGGTTGGGCGCGTCGAAATCGCCCGTCAGCTTGAAGGTGATGCCAATCAGACCACGGTCGCTGCCGTTGCCGAGGATGAAACCGATAATCGGCAGTTCCGCGAACAGCCGGTTGAGACCATAGGCCGGCATGAAGGTGCCGGTCATGTCGGTATTGCCGTTCTTATCCTTGACCGTGCCCTGGAACGTCGCGCCGACCTGATCGCCGCGCACCACGCCATTCTCGATCGCGACGACGCCCTTGCGCACGAACAGCCGGGCGAAGGCACGCTGGAAATTCTGCGCGCTCGTGTCGATGTTCTGTTTGACCGCGGAGTTCAGGCTCTGGCCGTTGCGACCGCTTGGCGTCGAGACAATCGACTGAAGACGCTTTTCATTGGTGATCGAGAAACGGCGTATGTCGAGCGATCCGTCCCAGGAATCCTCGCCCGTAGAGCGGAGCGACAGGTTCAGCAGCCCACCGCGCATATGGCGATATATATCGGCGAAACGGGCAATCGCCCCGGCATCGCCACTTGTCACATGGATCGTGCCGTTGGCGCCGCCCTTGGTCATTTCGCTGACGACGGCTTCGCCGCTGCGGGTGACGCCCGATAGATCGGCAGCAGTGACGTGACCGTCCGATATGGCAAAGAGCGCCTTGAAGTTTCCGATCGATTCGTCGTTGAATCCGACGACCTTGTCGAGCTTGGCGTGAACGGTGACATCAACCGCGGCGTTGTCGACGCCACCCGAAGGCGATTTCATCCGCGCCAGAATAGGCCGGACATCTGCGGAATCGCCCGATACCGAGACATCGTACGAACCCTTGCCACGTTTGACCGCGAGCGCGAAGTCATCAATACCGGACAGCTTGACGCTGGAAAAATCTGCGGATGATAGGCCGCCCTTGCTGACCACCAGATCGCCATTCGCGCCAAAACCATCGCCCTTCAGCGAAAAATTCTTCAGCGAGGTCTGATCCGGGGGACCGGAGGCCTCGAACTCCGCGCTTGCCGAAATGCCGCTACCCTTCGACCAACCGATGACCGGCATTGTCAGCGAGGCCTTCGTCAAATCGATCTTCACGTTTTGCCGGTCGTCGTCTATCCGCGTCAGCGTCAATGCGACCGGCCCGTTGACGATATCCGAGAGGCCCGGCATGACCTTGTCACGCTGTTGGTCGGTCAGCGTCGCGGTGATCACCCTTTGCCGTTTAACGCCGGAGTTGGCTTCGGTGGGCTCGATCATGTCTATTTTCGCGGGCACGCCGTCAATCTGCGCGTCGGCGTTCAGATGCACTTGCTGCGGATCCGCGTCTATCCGGCCGTTGAGGTTAAATATCCGTCGGCCGTCGAACGGCCTCAGGACATCGACGTCGTCGAGATGCAAAGTGGCCTTCCAAACAGGCGGTGGGGGTTTCTGCTCGTCCACCAGCCCTATGGTCGCCTGCACGTCGGCTTGGATTTTGCCGTTGAAGTCTTCAGGCTTGAATTCGGTACGCTGCAGCACGCGGAGCGGCTTGAAGGTCAGCAGTTCGCCGATGGCGTCTCCCGTTCCTGAAACGGCAAGTTTCATCTGCGCCATCAACGGTTTGTCATGGGTTTCCGGAATGAAAAACGTGCTGGGGCCAAGTGCCGCCGAGCGGCCGGAGGCGAAATAGGAGGTGCCGCTGGCGATATCCACCTTGACCGTGGGACCGGAGAGATCGAAATGACCCACCGTGTCGCGGATCGGCGGAATCTCGCCCGGCACGTTCAAACGGGTGCCCGCGATGTCGAAGGCGATGTGCAGCTCGTTTGCTGCAAGCCTCATATCGCCCGTCTTTGCCGCCTGTGCCAGCTTGCCTTCCGGAATGAATACGGAAATCGTCCCGTTGGTGATCGTTCCGCCGAACAGGTTGGTTTGCGCCCAGGTCCGCGCTTTAGGCGCCATCCAGAAGGGCCAGAGTTGCTTCACCGCTGCGGTTTGCAACGTATCCGCCTGCGCTGCGAAGCTGATCTCGGGCGATCCCGGCCGGAGGCGCATGTGCAGTGAGCCAAACAGCGAGCCGAGCGGCGTTATGATGCCGACCTTGTCGAGTTGCAGCTCCTTGGCGGCCGACATATAGCGGCCATTTGCCTGCCCGTCGAAGCTGAGTGGCGCTTCGCCGGACGCCACAGGCGCTGCGGACCCGCCGCTGATCAGAAAATCGACGCCGAAGCCTTTTTCGGCAGTCGGATCGATACGATCCAGATCGATCAGGGCGCCGGTGAAAGGAACCGTCGTCGCCTGGAATCGAGCCACCGACTTATCGATCTCCAGCGTTTTATGGTCCGGATTATAGGCGAGATTGATGCTCGCGCCGCTCAGATCCTGTCTGTCGCGGTCCATGTAGATCTGGCCGGGCTTGAGATCGATCGACGCCTTCAGCTTCGGCTGAACCGAATCGGAACCTCGAACCGCGGTCACAGTCACATCGGCGAAACTGTTGATGCCTTGGCGAGGCTGCCCAAGAGCATCGTAAGCGAGCGTCAGCGGCGTTAGATCCAGATGGCTGAGGGTCGCGGTCAACGACGAAGGTCGATCGGCCTCCTGGCGCGCGATGACATCGAGCGTAGCCACTGCGCCGTCGATCGACAACTGTCCCTTGAGATCGAGCGAATTCGGTCCTGGCCGGGTAAATGTCAGCTTGTTGACCACGACCGACAATGGGGCGCCTCCGTCCTGACGTGCGATCTTGAGCGCGAGGCCGGAGATCTCGACCGCATCGGTACCACCGCGTTCGGCAAAGTGCTGCAGGAGGTCGAGGTTCGAGAAAATTTCTTCGATGCCGACCGGAATGTCGTCGACGCGCAGGTTCGCCGGATCGATGGGGTCTCCCGAAGGCAAAAGGGCAGTATCGAGCGCTATACCGCTGGCCTGAACCGTGACGACGACGAAGCGTCCCTCGACCAAAGCCAGCGGGTCGAGGACCATGCGCACCGCCCCCATGGTCGAGAGATGCTTGCCGCTCTCCTGATCGACCACGTTGACGTTGCGGGCTTCGAGTGCCAGCCTCAGATGCGAGGTAAAGCGGACGACAGTGGTACCGACTTCGGCCTTGTAGCGTGGCCCTATGGCCGCATCGAGTGCTTCCTGGGCTTTGCGCGACAGAGGCTCGTCGAATACGCCGCTCTCGACCGTGCCCACGATAGCGCCGATGATCAGCAGGATGAAAACCCCGAAGACGAATGTCATCCTGCAGACATGCCAGATATGCGACTGCGAGCGGCGGCGACGCGGCGGGCAGTTCACAACCATCGGGTCCTCGACCTGCGAGGACGGCAGGTCCTCGAGTGGAACCAGATCCTTCTTCCGGAACGTAACTTTTTCGCCGCGGATCACTCCAATGCGTCCCTTTATATCTTTTGCTATTTTCCGGGTGACGCCGTGTCTCGGCTGGACGACATACCGCTTCGCTATATATCGGTAGTATATATCGACGGGTGACATAGTCATCCAAAATACCGGCAAAAGAAAGATTATCCATGGCTGAACTAGACGTTGGCACGCTGGCTCCCGACTTCAATCTCCCGCGCGACGGCGGCGGCCGTGTCAGTCTCGCCGAGTTTGAAGGCAAGCCCGTCGTTCTTTTCTTCTATCCCAAAGATGATACGTCCGGCTGCACCACCGAATCGATAGCCTTTACCCAGCTCCTGCCAGAGTTCGATCGCGCTGGCGCGGTGGTTATCGGCATGTCGCCGGATTCGGCGAAAAGCCATGACAAATTCATCAAGAAGCGCGCACTCGGCGTTATCCTCGCATCGGACGAGGGCCGAGGCACCCTTGAGGCTTATGGCGTCTGGAAGGAAAAGAGCCTGTACGGCAGGAAATACATGGGCGTTGAACGCACGACCTTCCTGCTCGGACCCGATGGCCGAATCTCGAAAATCTGGAGCAAGGTCAAGGTCGACGGGCACGCCGAGGACGTTCTCAAGACCGTCCGTGAATTAGAAGCACTATCGATTAATCCATGATCGCAGGTACCGACATTATCTCGCTTCGCGGCGGAGCGATCGCTGCGATGCGCTCAGCCGACCTAGATAAAAAGACCGAAATCACGCAACAAACGACGACACGTTGGTTCGCGCGCAAACTCTCGCTGCGTTCGCCGCTGGACCCCGATCTGCCGGATCGCCCGGGCCGGCCGGCGAAACCGGAACTGATCCCGCCGAAACAGATGGAAAAGCGGTCGCTACACAGCGTCAAGGGCCGCGTCGCGCTGCTGCACGCGATCGCCCATATCGAGCTCAACGCAGTGGATCTCGCGCTCGACATCGTCGCTCGTTTTGCGACCGAACAGGTGCCCAGTTCATTCTTCGACGGCTGGATGCAGGTCGCGTTCGAGGAAGCCAAGCACTTCAAACTCATCCGCGAGCGCCTGCGGGATCTTGGTGCCGATTACGGCGACCTTCCAGCTCATGACGGGCTCTGGCAGGCGGCGCACGCAACCCGCAACGATCTGACCGCACGCCTTGCCGTGGTGCCGCTGATACTCGAGGCCCGCGGCCTCGACGTCACGCCCGCTCTGCAGGCAAAGATGCGAGAGACCGGAGATCTCCAAAGTGCCGCCGTTCTGGACATCATCTACAACGATGAAAAGGGTCACGTCGCTGTCGGTGCCAAGTGGTTCCGCTTTCTTTGTGCCCGGGAAAAACGGGATCCGGCGAGGACATTCCACGAACTCGTCCGGGCCAATTTCCGAGGCCCGCTGAAGGCCCCATTCAATGATATCGCACGCGCCGAGGCCGGATTGACGCCGTCTTTCTACCGCTCCTTGACGGCGACCAGTAACGCCTGATTTTAAAAGGGAAAACGGACGTCAGGCACTCGACGCACCGGCCTATGGAAAGGAAATATTAACCTTAACAGTGCGTAATCAACCAAACGGTGCTGACAGCACAATTGGGAGATTCTCCGTGACGAACGGGCATCAAAGCCGGATTTTCGGTAAGCGTGCGCAGCAACACGTCATCATCCTTGCCAGCGGCGACAATCTTCGTCACATGACGATCCGCCCCTGGATGACTGCCCTCGCCTTTTGTTTCGTCGGCGTCATCACCATCGGCTACCTGTTGGCCACGTCCTATCTGGTCCTGCGCGACGACCTCATCGGCGCCACCATGGCCCGCCAGGCGCGCATGCAATACGACTACGAGGATCGCATCGCTGCCCTTCGCGCACAAGTCGACCGCGTAACCTCCCGACAGCTTCTCGACCAGCAGGTGGTCGAAGACAAGGTCGACAAGCTGATCGAACAGCAGCAGGCGCTGTCATCCCGCCACGGAAAGCTCGACGCGCTTCTCGACCGCGCAGAAAATTCCGGCCTGATGGACAAGGATACTCCGGCAACCGCAAGCGCTCCGGCGCCGCGGAACGACCATGCCGCGCTGACCGGCGGGCTGAAGGTGATCGAGACAGCGCTTGCCAGTGGCAGCCCTGCGGACGTCACTCCCGAGAACACGACCCTGGCCTACGTGCCCGCCCCTGAAACTGTCGCAGACCGTGCCGATCGGGTCTTTTCCAAGGTCACTCTTTCGCTGAAGCACATCGAGCAAGACCAGCTGAGCCGCGTTCAGCACCTGACCGAAGGCGCATCCGAGACGGCCGACAACATCCAGTCGATTGTCAAGCACGTCGGCGTGACCGTTCCCGCAGGCACCGCAGTCAGCATGGACGATGACGGCGGCGTCGGTGGGCCCTTTGTCGCACCCCAAAGCGCGGACCAGTTCGAACGCTCGATGGCAGATCTCGATACCGCGCTGACACGACTTGAAGCCGCCCGCGGCACCGTCGAAAGCCTGCCGTTCCGCAACCCTGCTCCCGGCAAACTGATCACCAGTCCGTTCGGCAACCGCAAGGACCCGTTCTTCGGCAAGCTGGCCCTCCACACCGGAACCGACTTTCACTTCAGCCCGGGAGAAAAGGTCAGGGCGACAGCGCCCGGCAAGATCGTTTCGGCGGGCTGGGCAGGCGGTTACGGAAACATGGTCGAGATCGACCATGGAGAAGGGATCACCACCCGCTACGGCCACATGGCAGAAATCCTGGTGCGCGTCGGGGACGCAGTGAAAACCGGCGATACCGTAGGCTTGGCCGGCAGCACCGGACGCTCGACCGGAACCCACCTGCACTACGAAGTCCGCGAGAACGGCAATCCCATCGATCCGATGTACTTCGTCAACGCCGGCATCAAGCTGGCCAGCTATATCAAGTAGCTGAAGGCGAATAAGACTTTGCCACTTTGGCTTTTTCCAGCTATAAAATGTGACAAACGCGCAACAAGCGCAAATCTAGCCAAAAAATTGCGGCATCTTTAACCGATGCGCCGCACCAGGCTTCCGCTTTTCTTGACTTCCGGGGCATTTGGGACTATGTCGCGCTGCATTGCGGCACACAACGCCCGTCGACTCATCAGTGTCGACCGAACCGGAACGGAAACAGTCCTCCCTTTGACCACATTTGCTGACCTTGGCCTGAGCCAAAAAGTCCTTTCCGCTGTCACCGACGCGGGCTACACCATCCCTACACCGATCCAGGCCGGCGCCATTCCGTTTGCGCTTCAGCGCCGCGATATCTGCGGCATCGCACAGACCGGCACGGGCAAGACAGCTTCCTTCGTTCTGCCTATGCTGACCCTTCTCGAGAACGGACGCGCCCGGGCACGCATGCCGCGCACGCTGATCCTCGAGCCGACGCGCGAACTCGCTGCGCAGGTTGCGGAAAACTTCGAGAAATACGGCAAGAACCACCGCCTGAACATCGCGCTTCTCATCGGTGGCGTTTCGTTCGAGGACCAGAACCGCAAGCTTGAGCGCGGCGCCGACGTGCTGATCTGCACCCCCGGCCGGTTGCTCGACCATTTCGAGCGCGGCAAGCTTCTGATGAGCGCCGTCGAGATCTTCGTCATCGACGAAGCCGACCGTATGCTCGACATGGGTTTCATTCCTGACATCGAGCGCATCGCCAAACTTATTCCCTTTACGCGCCAGACCCTGTTCTTCTCGGCAACGATGCCGGCAGAAATCCAGAAGCTCGCTGACCGCTTCCTGCAGAACCCGGAGCGTGTCGAAGTCTCTCTCCCAGCGTCGACTGCGACAACAGTTACTCAACGTTTCGTCGCAACTCACGGCAAGGATTACGAAAAGCGCGCAACGCTGCGCGATCTCATCCGCGCCCAGACGGACCTGAAGAACGCCATCATCTTCTGCAACCGCAAGAAGGACGTGGCTGATCTCTTCCGCTCGCTCGAGCGCCATGGCTTCTCGGTCGGCGCGCTGCACGGCGACATGGACCAGCGCTCGCGCACGACGATGCTGCAGAATTTCCGTGACGGCCAGATCCAGCTTCTCGTCGCCTCCGATGTCGCTGCCCGCGGCCTCGACCTGCCTGATGTTGGCCACGTCTTTAATTTCGACGTTCCGATCCACTCCGAAGATTACGTCCACCGTATCGGCCGTACCGGCCGTGCCGGTCGCTCCGGCGCCGCCTTTACGCTTGTCACCAAGCGCGAGACGAAGCACACTGATTCGATCGAGAAGCTCATCGGCCAGAAAATCGAGTGGCTGAACGGCGATCTCAACGCCTTGCCGCCGGCCGAAGAAGGCAACGACAACGAGCGTCCCCGCCGCGCCAGCAGCAGCCGCGACAAGGACCGCGATCGCAGCCGTGGCAGGGGCCGCAGCGCTCCGGTTCACAAATCTGATATCGATACGGCGGATACTCGCGTCGAACAGCCGATCGAAATCGCAGCATCCGTACCAGCACCCGCATTCATACCAGCACCAGTAAAGGTCGAGACCGTGAGAAACGAGCGCAAGTCCGAAAACAACAGGTCCGACAACAACAGGTCTCACGACAATGGCCGTGGCCATAACGGCTCGCGAAACAATGCCCGGCCCATCCCGGCTGCAAACGACGACAATCGCGAACGCCGCGCCCGTTATCACCGCGACCAGGATGACGGCCCGACACCTGTCGGCTTCGGCGAAGATATCCCTGCCTTCATGCTGATCGTTGCCAGCGCCGGCGCCAAGGCCTAACGGTCTTCGGCCCAATGGGGAAACCCGGCATCGATTTTCCAGGACTTGGAACCGGCCTTGCGATCCTCCGCGATGGCAAGCTGCTCCTCTATAAGCGTCTCAAGGCGCCCGAAGCCGGCTATTGGAATATAGTCGGCGGCAAGGTCGACCATATGGAGCCGGCTGAAACGGCAGCGCGTCGCGAAGCCGAGGAAGAAACCGGCCTGACGGTCGGTCATGTCGAGCTGCTCTGCACCACCGAACAGATCATCGCCGCCGACAACCAGCATTGGATTTCGCTGATCTACCTAACCTCCGAGTTCAGCGGCCAGCCGCGTCTTGCCGAGCCCGACAAACTTTCCGAATTCGGCTGGTTCGGCCCCCACGACCTCCCCTCGCCCCTCTCCGCCTTTACCCGCGCGGCAATCGCTCATCTTAGCGAAGACGAATTTTACTAGACGCCCTCGGTATGGCTGGCGTTCGTTGGCCCGACATCGGCTGGCACCCAGAGGGCTCCCGCGCCCGGAATCTCTTGCTGGAACGGCAGCGCGGTGTTTGGTCGTTCATCAAAGGTTCACTTCGCCAGACTTAAAGTAAAAATGTAAATAAATAAGAATATTCTAAATTAATGTGAGGAATAAATGAATAATATTTCCGCAAAATCAAATATTAAATCTTCTATATTTGCTGCAGTTGCAACAGTTGCAATGTTTTCCTTTAGCGCGAGCAGCTATGCGGCAGTAAACGAGTCGCATGACTTTGGCAAAGACTGCACCATGCTCTGCATGGCCGGGACTTGGTCAAAAGACACAACAACTGGACTCTGGGATTGCTCGAGCCGAAATGTAAAGAAGTCCAAAGGTTGCCCGGCGATTGTGAAAGGCCTCAGCCCGAAAAAAGATACTTTGAACATGCAACCTTCCGGCAAGGTAATTCAGGGCTCGTCGACTTCGGTACCCCAAAAAAATCTGGACGTAAAACAACAGTATAGCGCGCAGCCACGGGACGCCGTCGAAAAGCAGTACAAAGCTTCTCCCCCGAAAAATCTTGTGGCACCTGATTGATAACTCAGACGAAATCGAGCGTGCCGAAAAATCGGTTCGCTCGGTTCCCACACCTCACTCCGCCCGCAGCGCCGCCTCGTAGGCCAGCCGCACCCAGTGCGCCATAATATCGGGATCGTCATAGGCATCCTCGGGGATCGACCAATAGGGCATATTGACTGCCTTGCCCTTCTTGCCCTCATAGGCCCAGCGCCTGGCGCCGGCCGCCTCGAACTCTGGCGCGCTGACGGCATCCACTTTCAGCATCATCTCGTCACGAAGCTCGATCGCGATGATGCGACCCATATGATAGATACCCTTGCCGCCGAACATCCGCTTGATCGTCACGGGTCCGAGCGCCGAAAACATCTCCTCGATATCGGTATTGTTCATCGCTGAAATCCTGTGGCTCGGACAGCTTATAGTGAGTGATAGTCGCGGTTCATATAGAGCAGTGCCGGCCTTGCCTCGCTGAAGCGGACAGCCACGACCTCGCCAAAAAGAATGTTGTGGGTCGAACCGCGGGTGATTTCGTTAACCCGGCAGTCGAAGGTGGCGAGCGAATCGACCAGCGTCGGGGCGCCGGTTACAAGCGTGTCGAAGTCTCCGGATGCGAAACGCTCGTCCGTCGTCAGGTTCGTCCGGCCGGAAAAAGCGTCGGCCAAGGTTTGATGGTGCGCGCCCAGCGTATTCAACGCGAAAATGCCGCTGCGGAAAAAGATCTCGTTCTTCGCATTGCTGTTGTTGAGGCAGATGAGCACCGTTGCCGGATTGTCGGACACCGAGCAGGCGGCCGTGATCGTTACGCCGCGCCGCTCCTTGCCGAGCACAGTCGTCACCAACTGCACATGGCCGGCAAAGCGGCTCATGGCATCGCGATAATGCGCCGGGTCCATCTGCTGCCTATCCAACAACCATCTTCTCCCGCATTCCGGATCTACCGTTTTGAGCCAATATGGCTACCATGCGTTAGCTTTTCTACAATGGGAGATGACAAAACGGTCGGAATTCGTTGGTTTTTCTTTGACGGGCCGCACTGGATAGATAAAAGAGCAGGAGAAATTCCCTGGGTATCCTGCTCGATGAACGATGTGCGTGGCATACTGCTTCTGGTCTCGCTGCTGCTTGCAGCGGGAAGCAGCCATGCCGCCGGGGTGACAATCGGCGTCGTCGCGCCACAGATGGGCACTTATGCCTCGCTCGGCGCTCAAATCACCGCCGGCGCGGGCTTCGAATCCGAAACATCCAAGAACACCATCGTCCCCGTCGACGAGCCCTGCACGGAAAATAGCGGCCAGGCTGTTGCCGACGCCCTGATCAAGGCCAAGGTGCAGATCGCCATCGGTTTTCTCTGCAGCGAAACGCTCGAGGGTGCGCTTCCGAAGCTGAAGGATGCAGGCATCCCGGCAATTACCGTCTCCGTCCGCTCGCATATCCTGATGGAAGATGCCTTGAAAAACGGGTGGCCGCTCTTCCGCTTGGCCCCGATCGACAGCGCCGAGGCGAAAAAGGTGGTCGAAACCATCATCGGGGAATGGGCTGCAAAGCCGATCGCACTGATTGACGACGGGACAATCCATGGCCGCGAACTGGTCGAGGCGGTGCGCAATGCGCTCGAAGAGCAAGGCCTGAAGCCGGTTTTTGTCGATACCTACCGGCCGGGACAGGAACAGCAGATCGGCCTTGTACGCCGGCTAAGGAAAGCTGGCGCAACCAATGTCTTCATCGGCGGCGACCGCAGCGATGTGGCAATCCTTGCCCGAGATGCCGCTGCCGAGAAGATACCGCTGGTACTCATGGGCGGCGATGCTATGCGCGCCGCAGATCAGCCGCTGGCTTTGGCTGCAGGCGTTCAGGCAGTCACCCTTCCCACCTACGCGACGCTTCCGCCGGGACTTGCCGCAGCCAAGGCCCTGCGCGACAAGGGCATCGAACCGGAAGGCTATGTGCTGCGCGCAGCCGCCGCCGCTGCGATTGCCAGCCAGGTCGTCGAAGCTACGATTGCAGAAAAAAAGCCTCTTCTCGACAAACTGATCGGTACGACCTGGCAAACCGCGCTTGGGCCCATTGCCTTCGGAGCCAATCACGAACTCACCGCAAATCCCTATCGAGTTCTTCGCTGGAACGGCAAGGATTTCCAGCCGGCAGATGGAGCCACCGACTAACGATCTCGCATTGCGCCGGGCGTCGATGTTACCGATCGCTTGGTTGTTTGCCCCACGATCGGGTGATAAGCCAAACCGAAACAGCCACTGATGGAGCTACCGCCCATGACACTGCCGATCCGCATCGCACCATCCATCCTCGCCGCAGACTTCGCCAATCTCGGGCAGGAAGTACGCGACGTGACCGAGGCCGGCGCCGATTGGATCCATCTCGACATCATGGACGGTCATTTCGTGCCGAATATCTCCTTCGGCCCCGACGTCATCAAGTCGTTGCGCCCCTATACCAATGCCGTGTTCGACTGCCACCTGATGATCTCGCCGGTCGACCCCTATCTCGAGGCATTTGCCAAGGCCGGTTGCGACAGGATCACTGTTCACGCTGAGGCAGGACCGCATCTCCATCGCTCGCTTCAGACAATTCGACATCTCGGCAAGAAAGTCGGCGTCACCCTCAATCCGGCAACGCCGCTTTCCGCGATCGAAAACGTGCTCGATGATGTCGACCTGATCCTGATCATGTCGGTCAATCCCGGCTTCGGCGGCCAGAAGTTCATCCCGGCGATGACGGACAAGATCAGGAGCGCAAAATTGCTGATCGGCGATCGCCCGATCGAACTCGAAGTCGATGGCGGCGTTACGACGGAGACAGCCCCGATGATCGCTGCCGCCGGCGGCAACGTATTCGTCGCCGGATCGGCAATCTTCAAAGGCGAGTCGGTCGAGGCCTACCGCAAGACCGTGGGTGACCTGCGCGCTGCAGCGGAACGAGGCCGCGTTGGCGCAAGTTGAGCCCGCAAGACCCCGAGGTCGCTTTGCAGCCGCAGTACCGCCCCTGCCCTTGCTGGTGCTTGGAGCACTCTGCTGGGGTGTGATGATGGCCTTCTCCGCCAGTCTTGCTATCTATTGCCGTAACGGACTGCAGACGGATAGTGCCCTCGATCTGGTAGTGCTCTATTTCCTGGGCGGGTTGCTGGCCTGGCCCTGCTCGATCTCCGTCGCTCGGTTCTCCGCCTACAGCAAGCCTACAGAAACACGCTTTGCCGCCTTCGTCCTGTGGCTTTCGCTCGGCACGATGGCGATGACCGCCTTCCTCTTCGCCATGGACTACCGTATCTTCTATTCGCGTTGGCACGCACCTTTCGGATCGCTGGTCTGGATGTTCCAGTTCGCGTTCACGGGCGCCAGCGCGGTCTATCAGTTCGCCGTTCTTGGCAGCCGGCTTTTCATGCCGCTCGGCCTGCCGTTTCTGCTGGTCACCAGCCTCTACCTGGCCAGGCGCACGCGTTGAGCCACCGCTTAATGAGGCCGGCAAGTTGAGATTGTCCGGCTTCTTTGCTACAGGGGCCGCAAAGCATTCCCTTCCCGCCTTCGAAGAAAGCTGAGAGCCCATGATCCCGCGCTACTCCCGACCGGAAATGGTCGCCATCTGGTCGCCAGAAACCAAATTCCGCATCTGGTTCGAGATCGAGGCCCATGCCTGCGACGCCCTCGCCGAACTCGGCGTGATCCCGAAGTCTGCAGCTGAAACAATCTGGGAAAAGGGTGGCAAGGCCACATTCGACGTGGACCGCATCGACGAGATCGAAGCCGTCACCAAGCATGACGTCATCGCCTTCCTGACGCATCTGTCGGAAATCGTCGGCCCGGACGCCCGCTTCGTGCATCAGGGCATGACGTCTTCCGATGTGCTCGACACCTGCTTCAATGTCCAGCTCGTCCGCGCCACCGATATATTGATCGCCGATGTCGACAAGCTGCTGGAAGCGCTGAAGCGCCGCGCGTTCGAACACAAGGATACCGTGACAATCGGTCGCTCGCACGGCATCCACGCCGAGCCGATCACTTTCGGCATCAAGATGGCCCTGGCCTATGCCGAGTTCGAGCGCTGCCGTGCGCGCCTCGTTGCTGCCCGCGAGGAAGTCGCCACCTGCGCCATCTCCGGCGCCGTCGGCACCTTCGCCAACATCGACCCTCGCGTCGAGGAGCATGTTGCAGCAGCACTTGGACTGAAGCCCGAACCCGTCTCGACCCAGGTAATCCCGCGCGATCGCCATGCGATGTATTTCGCAACTCTCGGCGTCGTCGCATCCTGCATCGAGCGCCTATCCACCGAAGTCCGCCATCTGCAGCGCACCGAAGTCCTGGAAGCCGAGGAATATTTCTCGCCCGGCCAGAAGGGTTCTTCAGCCATGCCGCACAAGCGCAATCCAGTGCTGACCGAGAACCTGACCGGCCTTGCCCGCATGGTGCGCTCCTATGCAATTCCGGCCATGGAAAATGTGGCACTCTGGCACGAGCGCGACATCTCGCACTCGTCCGTCGAGCGCATGATCGGACCGGACGGCACGATCACCCTCGACTTCGCCTTGGCACGCCTGACCGGCGTCATCGATAAATTGCTCGTCTACCCCGAGAACATGATGAACAATCTGAACAAGTTCCGCGGACTTGTTCACTCGCAGCGCGTCCTTCTCGCCCTGACACAAGCCGGTGTCTCGCGCGAAGATTCCTACCGCCTCGTTCAGCGCAATGCGATGAAGGTCTGGGAACAGGGCAAGGATTTCCTCGAGGAACTGCTGGCCGACACCGAAGTGCGCGCGGCGCTGTCGGAAGAGGAACTCCGCGAGAAATTCGATCTCGCTTACCACACCAAGCACGTCGACACGATCTTCAAGCGCGTCTTCGGTTGATACAGATGTGAACGCTTACAAACGCCCCCGGTGACCCCGGCGGCGTTTGTGCTTTTGTCGACCTCAGGCGACCGGAGCGATCAGCTTGCGATAGAGATGCCAGGTCGAATGGCCGAGGATCGGCATCACCACGGCAAGGCCCGCAAAGATCGGTATCGTTCCGAGGACGAGCAGGCCCGCGACAATCAAGCCCCAAAGCGCCACGGGTATAGGGTTGGCAAGGGTCGCCCGGACACTGGCATCGACCGCCGCAACCGCACCGACATCCCGGTCGAGCAATAGCGGAAAGGCGACGACGGTAGTTGCCAGCACGATCACCGCGAAGACAAGGCCAGTCAGATTGCCCCAGAGAATAAGCGACATGCCCCGAGGCGTCGTCAGGACGTCTGACAGGAAGGATGACACGGACGCCGGAACCGCATCACCGAAATAGGCTGCATAGATCATTTGCGCGACAACGAGCCATGCAATGAACAGTGCAAACAACATAAGCCCGACAGCTATGATCGAGGGCAGCGCTGGCGAATGCCGAACGTCGAACGCATGTCGCCAGGAGGTGTCCTGCCCGGTCTCGCGTCTGCGACTGATCTCATAAAGACCGATGGCCGCAAGCGGGCCAAGCAGCGCGAAGCCGGACATCAATGGAAACAGCAATGGCAGGAGATTTGCCCCGGAACTCCATGCCGCAAGCACGATGCCGGCTATCGGATAAAGGAGACACAGAAAGACATAATGAGATGGCTTTTCGCTGAAATCCTCGAGGCCGCGCCTCAAGCAATCGATGATATCGGCTACCGTTATCTTGCGGACGACCGGACGCACGAATGTATTTTCTGCGCCGGCCATGACATGGAATGCTGCCATTGTGCTTCTCCTCCTGGAGCTTGCTGCGAAGCACATCCTCCCGACATGCTAGGAACGCAGCAAATCTTTAACGCGCTCAAGGCCCTCTCTCCATCGTGATGAGGGATATTGGGCCAGCCAGGCAGGCGGTTCGAAACCCGGACGAATCTCGCGCCGACGTCGTCAGCCGCTACCGGCATGTCAAGACGATAGCAAATTCTGCCGCATTTGTCGCGTTTTCCCTTGACTCCTACGCCCCCATTTCTCAAATCGGCAGGATCATGAAAGCTTCCGACGCAGATATCCTCATCATCCCCGGCTACACCAATTCCGGACCCGACCACTGGCAGACGCGCTGGGAGCAAAAGCTCAGCACCGCGCGACGCGTCGAGCAGGCCGAATGGTCGAAGCCGGTGCGCGAAGAATGGGCCGCGCGGATCGCCGAGGAAGTCAATGCCTCAACGCGGCCGGTGGTGCTGGTAGCGCACTCGCTCGGCGTGCCCTCAGTCCTTCATGCGATTCCCCATTTCCGCAAGCCGGTCGCCGGCGCCTTCTTCGTCGCTCCGCCTGACGTCGCAAACCCGGATATCCGCCCGAAGCATCTGATGACGTTCGGTCCCTACCCGCGCGACCCGCTGCCGTTCCCTTCCATGACGATCGCCAGTCGAAACGATCCCTTCGGCACCTACGAACATGCCGACGACATCGCCAGCAGCTGGGGATCGGTGCTGATGGATGCAGGGGAAGCCGGCCATATCAATGCCGATTCCGGCCATGGTCCATGGCCCGAGGGCACGATGGCATTCGCCCAGTTTCTCAGCAAGTTGAAGCCTTGAACCGGGTCAAGTTTCTGAGCGACATCATAGGGTTACAAACGCCAATTATGTTCGGCGGTATCCGGGCTTAAGAGCTACTTAACATAATGCAGGCACACTGCAGTGAGTTTCGCACAGGTGTGCCCATTGATTTGGTTTCTAAAAGACCGGCCGCTCTTTCCCAATGTTTCGACGGACCCTTTCGGCATTTTGCATGAAATGCCGGTGGCAACCGTTGCCTTCGCTTTGGAAAGCCGCCGGGTCGTCTACGCCAACACCGCCTTCTGCCGACTTTGCGGACCTCCTGACAGCAGTGAGATAAAAAACATCGATGCCTTCGTGCTCGACGAAGACCGCATCGCTTTTTCGCAGTCTCTCGAACGGTTGACCAGCAACGAAGTATCCGATCTGTCGCTCCTGCGCATCTTCGGTCGGGATCGTCAAAGCCTCTGGGTAAAGCCGACATTCTTCTCACCACCGGCGGATTGGGAGACGGCCGAAGCTTTGGCCTTCCTCCAGTTTGCCGACGTCGATCGCGAAAAGCAGGAGCACGATGACCTCCGAGAACGGGAAGCGCGGTGGAACTCCGCTCTGATCAGTTCCGAGCTTGGCGTCTGGGACCATGATTTCACCAACGGCCGAATGATCTATTCCGAGACGTGGCGAAAAATCCGCGGCTACGTCTCAGACGCAGAGTTCAACGCCGCTCTCGACAACTGGATTCTCAACGTTCACCCGGATGACCGGACCTATGTTCTGGCGGCCATCGAGCGTCAGAATGCAGGTGATCTCAACTATAGCGCTTTCAGCTATCGTGAGCGCCACAAGGATGGCCACTGGATCTGGATCGAATGCCGCGGTGCCTGCGTCGAATGGAATGAGGACGGCATTCCCACCCGTATCATCGGCACCGACGCCGATATCACCCAGCGAAAACTGGCCGAAGAGCTGTTGGCAAACACGTCACGGCGATTGAATCTGGCGCTCGAGATTTCAAGGATCGGCGTATTCGAGGCAGATATCGAAAAAGACGAAGTCGAGTGGGACGACAGATTGATGTCGATCTATGGCCTGGAAGGAACGCCGAGCATCAAGACCGGCGACTTTTGGGAGACGACGCTACATCCGGAAGACCGGGACCGGGTACTGAAGCGTGTCGACGCCCATCTTGAAAGCGACGACGCATTCATGCACGAATTCCGCATCATCCGCCCGGACAAGAAAGAGCGCGTCATCCGTGCCCGCGCAGCACCTTTTGTCGATGACCGCGGCCGCCGCAAGATGATCGGTGCCAATTGGGATGTGACGGCCGAGGTCGCTTTGCGGGACGAACTTAAGCGCTCCAAGGATCTTGCCGAGGCGCGCAATCTTGAGCTTGAGACGGCCAAGGAGCAGATCGAGCACATCGCCCTGCACGATCATTTGACTGGCCTGCCGAACCGCCGCTATCTCGACAAGACGCTGGAGCAGCGTTCGGCCGAATGCAAGGCGGATGGTTCAATGCTGGTCATTCTCCACATCGACCTCGACCGCTTCAAACAGATCAACGACACGCTTGGCCATCGCGCCGGCGATATGATGCTGAAGCACGCCGCGGACGTCCTGCGAAGCAACGTCGGCAGTGGCGATTTCGTGGCGAGGATCGGTGGCGACGAATTCGTGGCTGTCTGCAAGTACGATCGCTTCTCCAAGAAGATATCCGCGCTCGCCGCCCACATTATTCGCGAGCTCCGCAGGCCCGTTCGCTATGAAACCCATGACTGCCGGTTCGGCGCCAGTATCGGCATCGCCTGCGATAGCGGCCCTACCCTCGATGCCAAGCAATTGCTGCTCAATGCCGATATCGCTCTCTACCGCGCCAAAGGCGGTGGCCGCAACCGACATGAGTTCTTCTCCCTTGACGCCCAGCATCACATCGTCACCACAAAGCGCCTCTCGGATGAGATCCTGCTCGGCATCGAGCGCCACGAATTCGTGCCGTTCTATCAGCCGCAATTCTGCGCGCGGTCGCTTGACGTCGTCGGGACGGAAGCCTTGATACGCTGGAATCATCCCGTCCGCGGCCTTCTCGGCCCGGACCGCTTCCTGTCGATTGCCGAAGATCTCGATGTCGTGGCTACCCTGGACGCTCTAGTGCTGCAGCAGGCGCTTGCCGACCATCGCCAATGGTGCGAGGCAGGCGTCGATATTCCGAAGATTTCAGTCAACGTGTCCGCCCGCCGCCTAGCCGACCCGGCACTTGCAAAGACCATCCGTGCACTGAAGATCAAGCCCGGAACTGTCTCCTTCGAATTGCTGGAATCCATTTCGCTGGAGGAATGCAACGATGCCTCGATCGCCAACCTCAAGCAGCTGAAGAAGCTTGGCGTCGACATCGAGATTGATGACTTCGGCACGGGACACGCGTCGATCGTCAGCCTGCTGAGGCTGAGCCCGAAGACGCTGAAGATCGACCGTGAACTGATCAAGCCGCTGCCGCAATCCGCCGAACAGCGACGTCTCGTCGGCTCCATCATCGAGATCGGCCGCTCGCTCGGCATCCGTGTGACGGCGGAGGGCGTTGAGACTATGCATCATGCCCATATCCTTGCCGAGCTCGGATGCGATAATCTCCAGGGCTATGCCCTCGCCCGTCCCATGGCGGCAGCCGACATCCCAGCCTTCATTCGTGGCGAAAGCTGGCGCGCCAATGATCGCGGCGCCCGGGTTATCCAGCAGGAATTGAAGCGCGCATTGCGCTGAACGAGATCCATATTCGGTGCCGGCTATTGCGGGATAGTTCCGTAAGTCTGTGAAGTATTCCCGACGGTTCATTCCATCGTCAAACAAAAGCCTGTAGAACAGCCTAAGAAAGCTTGCGATTCTCGTTGCGATAAATGCCCCACGGCGGAATCCCTCGGAAGGAGGCACGGGCGGATTGTGAATTCCCTTCTTTTCCTTTATGGGGACGCCCAGAGATCGATCCACTTGCGCTGTCCCAAGGGCGCCAACTACAGAGAATAACAAGATGAACCGTCGCCGCCGTATCTACGAAGGCAAGGCCAAGATCCTGTATGAAGGACCTGAGCCGGGAACATTGATTCAGTTTTTCAAGGATGACGCCACCGCGTTCAACAAGAAAAAGCATGAAGTCATCGACGGCAAGGGCGTTCTGAACAACCGCATTTGCGAATATATATTCAGCCATCTGAACAAGATCGGCATTCCCACACACTTTATCCGCCGCCTCAACATGCGCGAGCAGCTGATCAAGGAAGTGGAGATGATTCCGCTTGAGATCGTCGTGCGCAATGTCGCCGCCGGTTCGCTTGCGCAGCGCCTCGGCATCGAGGAAGGCGTAGTCCTGCCGCGTTCGATCATCGAGTTCTACTACAAGTCCGATGCGCTGAACGACCCGATGGTTTCGGAAGAGCACATCACGGCTTTCGGATGGGCGAACCCTGCAGAACTCGATGACATCATGGCGCTCGCCATCCGTGTCAACGACTTCATGACCGGCCTCTTCCTCGGCGTTGGCATCCAGCTCGTCGACTTCAAGATCGAATGCGGCCGCCTGTTTGAAGGTGACATGATGCGCATTATCCTAGCAGACGAGATCTCGCCTGATTCCTGCCGTCTTTGGGACGTCGAAACCCATGAGAAGATGGACAAGGACCGCTTTCGCCGCGACCTGGGCGGGCTTCTGGAAGCCTATTCCGAAGTTGCGCGCCGTCTCGGTATCATCAATGAAAACGAGCCTGTGCGCGGCACCGGCCCTGTTCTCGTCAAGTAAAGGCACGAAAGGACAATCGTGATCAAGGCTCGCGTAACAGTCACGCTGAAGAACGGCGTTCTCGATCCCCAGGGCAAGGCTATAGAAGGAGCGCTCGGCGCGCTCGGCTTCGAAGGCGTCGACCAGATCCGGCAGGGCAAGGTATTCGACCTTACGCTCGACGGCGTCGACAAAACCCGCGCCGAAGCCGACATCAAGGCAATGTGCGAAAAACTCCTCGCAAACACGGTGATCGAGAACTATACGATTTCTCTCGACTGAAGGTTGTGGAGAAAGCCGGATGACTGAATTGAATCAAGATCTGCTTTTTGAGATTCTCAGAAGGATTCAGGCTGATATCTCCTCTTTGAAAGAGGGCCAACGCGATATGCGAAACGATATAAACGGCCTTCGCAACCATATGCATGTCATGCAGGGTGACATAAACAACCTGCATTCGGTCAATACGCAAATCCTGGATCGCCTCGATCGCATCGAAAATCGTCTGGAACTGCGCGAACTCGCAGAAGCACAAGCAAGGTTTGAACCGCACCCATGAAATCAGCCGTCGTCCAACTTCCAGGCCTCAATCGTGACCGCGACATGATCGCGGCGCTGACCAAGATTTCGGGCAAGGCTCCAGTCACCGTCTGGCAGACCGAGACGGAAATCCCCGATGTCGACCTGATCGTCATTCCCGGTGGATTTTCGTACGGCGACTACCTGCGCTGTGGCGCGATTGCTGCACGCATGCCGGTCATGCAGGCAATCAGGGAGAAGGCCGACAAAGGCGTGAAGGTTCTCGGCGTCTGCAACGGTTTCCAGATTCTGGTCGAAGCAGGCATGCTGCCAGGCGCCTTGATGCGCAACGCCTCGCTCAAGTTCGTCTGCAAGGAAATCAAACTCGAAGTCGCCAATGCCGAGACGGACTTCACGCGTGCCTATTCCAAGGGTCAGATCATCCGCTGCCCGATTGCCCATCACGACGGCAACTACTTCGCCGATAGCGAGACCCTGTCCACGATCGAAGGCAATGGCCAGGTCGTGTTCCGCTATGCCGAAGGCACCAACCCGAATGGCTCGATGAACGACATCGCGGCCGTCATAAACGCCAGGGGCAACGTGCTTGGTATGATGCCGCATCCCGAGAATCTCATCGAATCCGCTCACGGCGGTTCAGATGGCCGCGGACTTTTCGCCTCGGCGCTCGACGTGATAGCGGCCTGAGGTATTCAACCGTCAATTCCAGAGAACGCAAACGACGTTCATTCGTCGAACGACAGTGGCGGAAAGGGATTCCCCTTTTTGCCGCCTTGCTCTACGAGCATCCAACTCCTGCCTGACGAAAGATAAATCGATGCGCTTCAGCCTTTCCAGCCGTTTCTACGCCGCCTCTGCCGTCGCCGCCCTGGCTACGCTTATTGCATCCTGCCAGTCAAAAGCGCCGATCGTCACCACAGATGCTCACAGCGCTTTGTCGACGATGGAACGAGTGGCCGTCAGTGCCAACGGCTGCTGGTTCAAGTCTTCCGATCCGGCATTCGCAAGTTACTCGTTGGCACCGGAGCTCAATTCCTACACGGGTCGCCCACGTATCCTCGTCGTTCCACGCAGCAATCCTGCAGGACGTCCGCTGCTTGTCGTGCAGGCCGAGGGTAACCCGGCAAGGATGGAGGCCTTCGGTCCGATGATGAGCGGCCCGGCATCCGCTCGGATCACCAACGACGTCAATCGCTGGGCGGGCGGCGCGAAGAGCTGCTGATACCGCCTTCGGTAGGCATCAATCCCAGAAAAACGACCTGTTCACTTCGCGGTTCGCCTCGCTGCGGGTGAGCCCGATGTCGAGTAATTCACCGTCGGTTAGATCCCGCAGCACCTTCCGGCTCGCGCGCTTGCTCGCCCAGATCCTGGCTTCCTCAAGGAGCCAGGAGGCGATGGCACGCATCGACTTCCAACCCGCAACGCCGATCGAGCCTGACAGGCGGAGATGCTCTTCATCGGAAGACATTGTATCTATTGTACCCATTTTACTGACCACCAATTAGTCGAACTACGCCGCAGACTAGCTTTGCGGTGCATTTTCTTCTAATATTGACTCTGATTGCTATTCAATCTATCGATTGTCACCATGACAAATTGGCTTCCTGACATATCGAACGGAAGCGGGCCGGTTTATATCCGGGTCGCCGACAGCATAGAGACCGCCATATCGCACGGCGTATTGCCGCCGGGTGCGAAGCTGCCACCGCAACGCAATCTCGCTTTCGACATCGGGGTGACAATAGGGACAATCAGTCGAGCCTATGCGTTGGTGCACGAACGTGGGCTCGTGGCGGGCGAGGTCGGACGCGGCACCTATGTGCTCGATCGCAGCAACAGCCAGCCAATTCAACAGATCGACCCGATAACCCAGGCGCTCTCCGGGACGCGTGGCGTCGACGCACCGGTCGCCAGTATCCGCTTCGATACCACCGCGGCACCGGACATTGGCCAGGGTGAAATCATCGGTCAGCTTTTTGCCGACATCAGCCGTGATCGCCGCGTGGAAATATCGTCCTATTCCCGCAGCTTCCCCGCCAGCTGGTATCAGGCCGGCCAGATATGGCTAAGTCGCAATGGCTGGCAGGCCGCGGTCGAGAATATCGTGCCGACACTTGGCGCGCACGCAGCCGCCATCGCGGTCATTTCTGCGGTAACGTCGCCCGGCGACAAGATCGTCTTCGAGACCCTGACCTACACGCAGGTCAGCCGTGCCGCACGGCTGCTGGGCCGCCGTTCCATCCTCGTCGACTCGGACGAACACGGCATGATCCCCGACGATTTCGAGCGTCTTTGCCAGCAGCAACATCCTCGCCTCGCCTTCCTGATGCCGACGGCGCACAATCCCACCCTGACGACCATGCCGGAGGTACGGCGCCGCGCAATCGCCGCCATCGCGCGGCGCCATAGCGTGTGGCTGATCGAGGACGATATCTATGGCGGTATGACGGAAGACGCGAACCCGCTATTGGCAAGTATCGCGCCTGAGCGGACCTTTCTGGTAAGCGGCCTGTCAAAATCAGTAACTGCGGGCCTGCGTGGCGGATGGGTCGCCTGCCCGCCGCATTTTGCCCAGCGGGTCAAGGTCACCCACAAGATGACCACGGGCGGACTGCCCTTCATCCTGGCAGAAACAGGCGCCCGCCTCGTCCTCAGCGGCCACGCGCCGGTGCTTCGCCGAAAAGCCGTCGAGGAAATACGCGCTCGCGAGGCGATCGCACGAGAGGCATTTGCCGGATTCGAATTCCAGTCGGACCCGCATGTGCCGTTTCTGTGGCTGAAGCTGCCGGAACCCTGGCTGTCCGGCACTTTCAAGAACGCTGCGCTCGCTGCAGGCGTTCTTGTCGACGACGAGGACGAGTTCAAAGCTGCACGAACGGAGAAGGCTTACTATCGCATTCGCGTCGCCTTCTCCTCGCCGCAGAGCAGAGAAGAAGTAACAGCTGGCTTCATGACGCTCCGAAGGTTACTGGAAAACGGCTCTGCGAGTTACGACAGCTATAGCTGACACAACTGTTGCAGTTTAGCCGCATAGAATTCGAAAAGAATAATATGCTTACGCACCTTCTTTACCTCCCCCTTCTTGATGCTACCAATTAGCTAATACGTGCGCGATTCGCAGAGATTCGGGGGATTCTTTTCATGCACCAACGGGTCAGATTCGGCCGACGTTTTTCGGCGGCGGCAGTTTCGGTATTTGCCTTGTTGGGCCCGTTCGCGAACCAGCCGGCAGTTGCCGGCGACACCAAGATATTCGACGAAATGCGATTTGGCGCCAGTGGATCGATCCAGACCGGACATGACCACGAAAGTGGTGTGTTCCCAGAGGTCCAGGTGCTGTTCAATCCGTTCGGCTATGACCCGGCCGGCGATTGGAAAGAGCAACTGTCGCATCCACGTATTCATCTCGGCACCTCGATCGGGACAGGCGGATCAGCAAGCCAGCTCTACAGCGGCCTCTCCTGGACCATGACCTATTCGAGCAAGGTCTTTACCGAGGCCGGCTTTGGCGGCGTGGTTCACAACGGCAATCTCACTGATGAAAACGATGGCCCCAAGCTCGGCTGTCACCTGCTCTTCCACGAATATGTTGGCGCCGGTTATAATTTCGACAATCACTGGAGCCTAATGGCGCAGGTGGCACACTCATCGCATGCCAATCTCTGCGACGGCCCAAACGGCGGCATGACCCGCGCCGGTCTCATGGTCGGCTACAAGTTCTGATTTCCGAAATCCGATTGCATGCCTGATGGCCGCCGCTGTGAATGGCGGCCATTTTCCTGTCGCACGACCGGTTCACATGCGCTAAAGAGACCCCTAAACCCTTTCGGCCAAGGACTCCCAAGCGCTCATGACACTTTCCAACTCGATCCAGATCACCCCCGAACTCGTGGCCTCTCATGGCCTCAAGCCCGACGAGTATCAGCGTATCCTGGATCTGATCGGCCGCGAGCCGACATTCACCGAGCTCGGCATCTTCTCGGCAATGTGGAATGAGCACTGCTCCTACAAATCCTCGAAGAAGTGGCTGCGCACGCTGCCAACCAAGGGCACCCGCGTTATCCAGGGGCCGGGCGAAAATGCCGGCGTGGTCGATATCGATGACGGCGATTGCGTAGTCTTCAAGATGGAGAGCCACAACCACCCGTCCTATATCGAACCCTACCAGGGCGCGGCGACCGGCGTCGGCGGCATTCTGCGTGACGTCTTCACCATGGGCGCGCGCCCCATCGCCGCTATGAACGCGCTCCGCTTCGGCGAGCCGGACCATCCAAAGACGCGCCATCTCGTCTCAGGCGTTGTCGCCGGCGTCGGCGGCTACGGCAATTCCTTCGGCGTGCCCACAATCGGCGGCGAGGTCGAATTCGACGCCCGCTACAATGGCAACATCCTTGTCAACGCGTTTGCAGCCGGCCTGGCAAAGTCCAATGCCATCTTCCTGTCCGAGGCAAAGGGCGTCGGTCTGCCCGTCGTCTACCTCGGCGCCAAGACCGGCCGCGATGGTGTTGGCGGTGCCACGATGGCATCGGCGGAATTCGACGAGCAGATCGAGGAAAAGCGCCCAACCGTCCAGGTCGGCGATCCCTTCACCGAAAAGTGCCTGCTGGAAGCCTGCCTGGAACTGATGCAGACCGGCGCCGTCATCGCCATCCAGGACATGGGTGCTGCCGGCCTGACGTGCTCGGCCGTCGAGATGGGCGCCAAGGGCGACCTCGGCATTGAGCTCGATCTCGACAAGGTGCCCGTCCGCGAAGAGCGGATGACCGCCTATGAGATGATGCTGTCCGAGAGCCAGGAGCGCATGCTCATGGTCCTCCAGCCTGAGAAGGAGGGGGAAGCCAAGGCAATTTTCGTCAAGTGGGGCCTTGATTTCGCGATCGTCGGCAAGACCACCGACGACCTGCGTTTCCGCGTCCTCCATCAGGGCGAGGAAGTCGCCAACCTGCCGATCAAGGATCTCGGCGACCAGGCGCCGGAATATGACCGGCCGTGGCGAGAGGCCGACAAACGTGCCGCCCTTCCCGCCAATCTGGTCCCGGCACCCGCGGATTATGGCCAGACCGTGCTGAAACTCGTAGGATCGGCCAACCAGTCCAGCCGTCGCTGGGTGTATGAGCAATATGATACGCTGATCCAGGGCAACTCGCTGCAGCTTCCCGGCGGCGACGCCGGTGTCGTCCGCGTCGAGGGCCATCCGACAAAGGCGCTCGCCTTCTCCTCGGATGTGACGCCGCGTTACGTCGAGGCCGACCCGTTCGAGGGCGGCAAGCAGGCCGTAGCCGAATGCTGGCGCAACATCACGGCAACCGGCGCAGAGCCGCTGGCTGCGACCGACAATCTCAATTTCGGCAATCCCGAAAAACCGGAGATCATGGGGCAACTTGTCGGCGCCATCCGCGGTATCGGCGAAGCCTGCCGAGCGCTGGATTTCCCGATCGTTTCCGGCAACGTGTCGCTCTACAACGAGACCAACGGCGTCGCGATCCTGCCGACGCCGACGATTGCTGGCGTCGGGCTCCTGCCAGACTGGAGCAAGATGGCCCGTATCGGCAGCGCCTCCGAAGGCGATCACATCCTGATGATCGGTGTCGACGGCAGCCACCTCGGCTCGTCGATCTATCTCCGCGACATCCTCGGAGAAATCAACGGCCCTGCCCCGTCAGTTGATCTCTTCGCCGAACGTCGCAACGGCGATTTCGTCCGCTCCGCCATTCGCAACGGCCAGGTTACCGCGTGCCATGACATCTCCTCCGGCGGTCTCGCACTGACGCTCGCCGAAATGGCCATGGCTTCGGACAAGGGCCTGCAGATCGATCTGTCGGAATGCAAGGGCCCGGCACATGCCCTGCTCTTCGGCGAAGACCAGGCGCGCTACGTGCTCGCGGTCAAGCCGGACCTGGCGGACTACGTCTGCATAAACGCCGAGGGCGCCGGTATCCCATTCCGTCGTCTCGGCAAGGTCGGCGGCGACACGCTTGCGATCGACGATATCCTGTCCTTGCCCGTCAATCGGTTGCGCGACGCCCATGAATCATGGTTTCCTGAATTCATGGATGGCAGTACTCTTGTAGCTGCCGAATAGACAAGAATGAGGTTTTATCCAGCATGCCCATGAATCCCGGCGACATCGAAGACATGATCAAGTCCGGCATTCCCGGTGCAAAAGTGACGATCCGTGACCTGGCGGGCGATGGCGATCATTATGCTGCAGAGGTCGTGGCAGAGGTCTTTCGCGGCAAGAGCCGTGTGCAACAGCACAAGATGGTCTATGACGCCCTGAAGGGCAACATGGGCGGCGTCTTGCATGCCTTGGCTCTGCAGACATCGGCACCGGACTGAAATCACACTATAGACCGATGCCCGCTTATAGAGCGGGCATCTTCGACTGTGTAAAACCGGCAAAATCGGACGCCGGCAACGGCCCCGCCGTCATGAGCGTGAAGTCGAAGGCCGCTCGACGGTCCGGACCGAGCACATATTGGCGGTGCACCCGCAGAAAATCCATCTTGATCCGGCGATAATGTTCTTCAGTCAGCATCGTCTTGAAGCGTATGAAGACAATCGTCGCCTGTGGTGCCTCACTCTCCCCGCAAAGAGCCGCAACCTGCGCCTTGTAAAAGTGGATGGCATCGGTCAGGCAATGGACGTCGGTCCAGAATATCTGTTTGCAACGGGCGATCACTCCTACGCGAGAGCGAAGAACGGACGCCGAGTGCAGCAATGCGCACTGCAGGATCGCGCTGCCGAGCGTGCTGAAGACGACGCGCTTGCCGGCAAAAAGATCCGGCTCGCGCTCCAGAAGCAAGCCGATCACGTGTGCCGCAGCACTTGAACCCATGCTATGCGATGAAACTACGTATTCATCCGCGGGCTCGTCGAAGGCCTTGCGGGCACTTGCCGCACAAGCCTCGATCCAACGCTCGACGCTGGCGTCATTCGAACCGCCCATCGCCACCGCCAGCTCCCAATCGGAAAAGAGATGCATGGTGTGTAACCGCTCGGCCTGCGGCGCAAAGAGATACACAAAGAATGCAGTTGCTATCGGCACGGCGAGAAGCAGGGTCCAGTTGGGGAGGCCGGCAACATGCGGCGCGAGCACGATTGCAAGGCTGATCAGCAGTCCGATGAGGATGAGCAAAAATGGGAAGATGAAAAACAGGCCGAAGCGCCAGGCATGACGGAAGTAGCCGACCAATCCTCCGCCGAACGCAACACGCAACGCTGCAAGGTAACCCGTTAAAAGTCGAACCAGCAGATTGCGGCCGTTCAGCCGCGTCACAATCTCGTTGTGGTCAAGCACATGGATTCGGCTGTGAGTCTCCCACTCTTCGCCCTTTGTCCTGATATCGAAATAGGGAGCAGCGCCGAAGTCCTCCAGCTCACCCATTTCTGCGGAATAGTCCCATGCCGAGGCACTCTGTCTTGCGGACCGACCGTAGCGAGCCCGGTGGGCCGCGGCATCTAGGGGTTCGAAGCCAGGGAAGTGGAGAACCACCCTTTTTGCAATGCGATTCATACTGTTTCCGATGAGATGGGTATGCGGACCGCTGCCAGCACCACCCTCTGCAGGCTTTTTCATGGCATCGCGTCGCAGGCCATCGCGCCTGACGGATCAATTTGGCAGCTAGCTAACCCAAACTTACTGGAATTGACAGCAAGAAGTGCACCAGTCTGTGACCGCTGGGCGCCCATAAGCAACCTTCAGTTGTGCAGCGACGAGTCATTCGATCTATGGATTATTTATCATCGCTTTACGCAAAATAGTAGGCATATTAGATTAACAATCGACGTTAAATCCATGTAAATGTTTATGATTAATACCGATGCCATGCCCAACATCAGGTGACGGCATTTCCTTTTTTCCGCGGCCGAAATGACCTCCGCCGCCGACTATATTCGCAACGCCTTAGAACAGATTGGCGGAGAGGAGAGCGAGTCCGTTCGACGGCGTTTTAAATTATTGGAGAATTCGGATGTCTATTTTTATGAATTTACGAATTTTAGGAAAGATCGCTTTGAGCTTGTCGGTGCTCATCCTTATCAGCCTCGCCGTCACGACGGTTAGCTTCAGATCCATGACGAGTCAGGAACAAACTGCCTCCTGGACCGACCATACTTATAGAGTCCTTGGCGGCTTGAACGCGATCATGGCCGCAATGGTCGATCAGGAAACAGGCATGCGCGGCTATGTCATTTCCGGCAGCGAAAAATTTCTTGATCCGCAGGAGGTTGGTGCGGCCACTTATGGCGAACAACTCGCCAAGGTCCGGACGCTGACATCAGATAACCCGATCCAACAGAAACGCCTTGATGAGCTCGATAGGCTGGCCAAGATCTGGACGTCGACGATCGTCGATGCCGAAAAAGCCCATATGAAAAGCCCGGCGACGATTGAGGCTGCCCGCCAGTTGGAAATATCAGGTGCCGGAAAACAGTCGATGGACGGTATCCGCGCCAAGGTAAAGGAAATGTCGGAAGCAGAATCCGGACTTCTGAGCGAGCGAGAGGCAAGAGCCGCTGCCGCGAGCGCGACAGCCCGCGCGTCAATCATTGGCGGCGGACTGGCCATGGTTGTCGTAGCCACCCTTAGCCTCCTCTTCTTGAGCCGCAATATTGTCCGACCAGTGCGCGGCATAAATGAAACAATGATGAAGCTTGCCGCCGGCGACACCGCGGTGACGGTTCCCGGCATAGGACGAAGGGACGAGGTCGGCAATATGGCGCACTCCGTCGAGGTCTTCCGCCAGGCAGCGATCGAAAAAGCGCGGCTGGAGCAAAACGCCGAAGCCCTGCGGAACCAGGCTGAAGCGGACCGCATAAGCCTGACCGCAGAAGCGGAGGCGGCTGCTCAGAGACGGCTCCAGGAGGCGACGGCGGGTTTGGCTGCGGGTCTGAGGCGCCTTGCGTCAGGGGATTTGGTGTTCCAGCTGAATGAGCCTTTCGCACCGGATTTTGAAAACCTTCGCCACGACCTCAATGGCGCGGTGGCGCAGCTTGGCGAGACACTGCAGGCCGTTGCCCAGGCGACCGTTGCCATTGATAGCGGCTCGCGTGAAATCAGCCAGAGCGCGGACGACCTGTCCAGACGCACCGAACAGCAGGCCGCCTCCCTCGAAGAGACCGCGGCCGCACTGGATCAAATCACCGCGAATGTAACCAGCTCTTCCGGACGTGCCGAAGAAGCGCGCACGGTGGCCGTCAAGGCTAACGCAAGTGCCGCTGAGTCCGGCAAGGTCGTGGCCAACGCCGTCGACGCGATGCAAAAGATCGAACAGTCCTCCAACCAGGTTTCCAACATCATCGGTGTCATCGATGAGATTGCCTTCCAAACCAATCTTCTTGCCTTGAACGCCGGTGTTGAAGCAGCAAGGGCGGGCGATGCCGGCAAAGGGTTCGCGGTCGTGGCACAGGAGGTACGTGAACTGGCCCAGCGTTCGGCGCAGGCTGCAAAGGAGATCAAGGCATTGATCCACATTTCCGGCGTCGAAGTTCAAAGCGGTGTCAGGCTGGTGCGTGAGACGGGAGAGTCGCTGAAGACGATCGAAGGCTATATCGTCACCGTCAACCAGCATATGGACGCGATTGCGACCTCGGCCAAAGAGCAATCGTTGGGCCTCG
Source organism: Arminella tubonensis (assembly GCF_003240585.1). Taxonomy (GTDB): domain Bacteria; phylum Pseudomonadota; class Alphaproteobacteria; order Rhizobiales; family Rhizobiaceae; genus Rhizobium; species Rhizobium tubonense. Next base: position 399,546 of record NZ_PCDP01000036.1, on the reverse strand, counting down.
CCGAGGTGAATACCGCTGTAAATCAAATGGATCAGGTGACCCAGCAGAATGCAGCCATGGTGGAGCAGACGAACGCGGCAGGCGCCTCCCTTGCCTCCGAAAGCGGCAAGTTGCGTGAACTGGTCGGCCAATTCCAGCTTGGCACAACGGGTCGGCCTCGACTAGTCAACGCGGCAGGCGGAAGGCATGAACCAACCTCGCCACCAGTGCGTCGCCTGGCTGGGCAGGTCGCAAAGGCTTTCGGCGGTCAAGCCGCAGTCAAGGAAAGCTGGGAAGAGTTCTGATGCCGGCTACACTCGTCGACTAGCAAGGCGACGAGAAATGTGAAACCTCAAAAGCCACCATCCGCGACATTGCGGATGGTGGCCCACGACGTGAATGTCTTCCTCCAGGCGCTTCGACGTCTCGTGACAGCCGGTGTTGCATCCGTGCCCGGTCCCGCGATGAAAAATATCGGCCATGCGTTATTGCGGCTGGAAATCGAACCACCACATGCTATTTAAATTCCACGAACGAAGCTGCGGGCCTTGACCCCGCATGTGAAAGGAACATTTATGAGCGGCATCAACGAATTCATCGACAATGAAGTAAAGAGCAGCGACGTCGTTCTTTTCATGAAGGGCACTCCGCAGTTTCCGCAGTGTGGCTTCTCCGGCCAGGTCGTGCAGATTCTCGATTACATCGGCGTCGACTACAAGGGTGTGAATGTTCTGGCAGATGCGGAAATCCGTCAGGGCATCAAGGAATACTCGAACTGGCCCACCATCCCTCAGCTCTATGTGAAGGGTGAGTTCATCGGTGGCTGCGATATCATCCGCGAAATGTTCCAGGCGGGCGAATTACAGCAGCATTTACAGGAACACGGCATAACCGTTCGCGGCGCCGCCTGACCGGTCACCGGGCACTCCGCCCGGTTTCCACAATCCGTTTGAATAAGAAGGCGCTGCCTCCCGGCAGCGCCTTGGCATGTTTATGGGATCTATGTTGTGACGAACTCTTCGCAAGCTGTGTCCGCCGCGCGCACGCCCATGGGCAAAGCTGAATTTATCGCGCTGGCGGCCCTGCTGATGGCAATCAATGCGCTCGCGATCGACATCATGCTGCCGGCTCTGCAGCAGATCGGCGCCAGCCTCGGCGTCGACAACGAAAATCACCGGCAGTATATCGTTTCAGCATATCTGCTTGGCTTCGGCGGTGCCCAGCTTTTCTATGGACCGCTATCGGATCGGTTTGGTCGGCGGCTACCGCTGCTGATCGGCCTGGTAGTCTATATCTGTTCCGCCATCGGCATTGCGGTGATCCCCTCCTTTGTCGGTCTGCTGACGCTGCGCTTCATCCAGGGCCTCGGTGCCGCTGCGACCCGCGTGATCACCATTTCCATCGTGCGCGATATCTACGGCGGGCGGCAGATGGCCGAGGTCATGTCGCTCATCATGATGGTGTTCATGATCGTTCCAGTCATTGCACCAGGCACCGGCCAGATCATCATGCTGTTCGCGACCTGGCACATGATCTTCGTCTTCATCGCAACGGTGGCCACTTGCGTGCTCGTCTGGATGTACTTCCGAATGCCCGATACGCTGCACCCGGAAGATGTTCGTCCATTTACCGTCCGTTCGGTCGCCGCGGGGTTCGCGATCGTCCTGACGAACCGCGTCGCCCTCTGCTACACGATCGCCAGCACTTTCCTCTACGGTGCCCTGTTTGGCTTCATCAATTCCGCCCAGCAGATCTATGTCGGCATCTACAAGCTCGGCATCTATTCGCCCCTCGCTTTTTCCGGCGTGGCCCTGTTCATGGCGTTTTCCTCTTTCATCAATTCGCAGCTGGTTGGCCGCTTCGGCATGCGGCGCCTGTCGCATGCGGCGCTGCTGGGATTCGTCTGCATCACCTGCATCTGGCTGATCATCCAGCTTCTCGGTCCAGCACCGATGCCGTTTCCGCTGTTCATGATCTTCTTTGCGCTGGCCATGTTCCAGTTCGGCTGGATCGGGTCAAACTTCAACTCGCTGGCCATGGAGCCGCTCGGCCATGTCGCGGGCACGGCATCTTCCGTCCTTGGCTTCATGAGCACGGTCGGCGGCGCTCTGATTGGCGCCGCGATCGGCCAGCACTTCGATGGAACGGCAACGCCCATGGTCGTCGGCTATTTCTCGGTATCCGTCATTGGCCTGTTCTTCGTGCTGATTGCGGAAAACGGCAAGCTGTTCCGCCCACAGAACGCACCGCCATCCGCCGATCCTTCCCTTGCCCTCCACTGATAGGCTGACCACAATGAACCCCACCCATCTGCCTTCAGTGGAACCACAGGGCTCCGCCCGCATAGGGCTCGGCGTGTTCGAGTTCATCGTCACCATCGCGTTGATGACGGCAAGCGTGGCGATGGCGATCGACAGCATGCTGGCTGCACTTCCGGCGATGGGCCGATCGCTGGGAGTGGTCAACGCCAACGACACGCAGCTGGTGATAGCCGTCTACTTCTTCGGCTTCGGCATTTCGCAGCTCGTATTCGGCAGCCTGTCCGACACCTATGGCCGTCGCAAGATCCTGCTGGGCGGCCTCGCCTTCTACAGCGTGACATTGCTCGCCGCTTCCTGGAGCACCAGCCTCGCCATGCTGCTGACCCTGCGATTCGCGCAGGGCGTCGGTGCCGCCGCCGTACGCATCACCACCATGGCAATCATTCGCGATTGCTTCGGCGGTCGTGAGATGGCGCGCGTGATGTCCTATGTCATGATCGTCTTCATGATCGTGCCGATCGTGGCGCCATCGGTCGGTCAGCTGATCGTGACCTATGCCGAGTGGCAATGGATTTTCATCCTCCTCGGCTCGATCGGCGCCATCCTGTTCGCATGGGCATTCCTGCGATTGCGGGAGTCGCTCCCAATCGAGGAACGTTTGCCTCTTTCGGTGGTCTCGGTAACCTCAGGCTTCAAAACCGTTCTGACCAATCGCATCACCTGCGGCTATATGATTGGCCTGACACTGTTCAGCGGTGTCATCTGCGCCTACATCACATCGGTGCAGCAGGTCTTCGGCGAAGTCTACGGTCTCGGCGAGTGGCTGCCGATAGCTTTCGCCGCCACGGCCGCAGGCATCGCAGTCGCCAACTTCGCCAACGGCATTTTTGTCCGTAGCTTCGGCATGCGGCGGATCTCGCACGCGGCATTGATCATCTTCACCCTGGTCGCCGCCTTTGCTTTCATGGTGGCGCTAGGGGGCAAGCCGCAGTTCGTCTACAGCTATATCGCGTTCACCATCCTGCTGATGATGTTTGCGGTCATCGCCACCAACTTCACGGCGATTTGCCTGGAACCAATGGGACATCTCGCGGGAACAGCAACGGCAATCACCGGCTGCGTATCGACCACCGGCGGCGCGCTTGTCGGCGGCGCGGTCGGCCAGATGTTTGACGGAACAGTGCGGCCGCTATTTGCGGGCTTCGCGGTGTTCGGCCTGCTGACGATCGCATCGACCCTCTGGGCGGAAAACGGCAGGCTGTTTTCGCATCCCGGCGACGACCCGCAATTGGATCCCGGTGCCGGCCACGTCTGATCAAGCAAAAGCCCGCGCAAGGCTCTGCGCGGGCTTTGAAGCAATGAAGAGTGTTGATCAGACGGTAAAGACTTCGCGCCGCATCAATTCCCAGGATTCCCTGTCGGGCGTGATCAGCAGCCCGCCGTCAAAGTGGTGCGGAAGGTAGGCGGAACCGTCGAACCGTGCCGCATATCCGCCCGCCTCCTGGGCGATCAATGTTCCGGCAAGATGATCCCAGGGCATAAGCTTGTTGTACATGAGATAGTGCACATGGCCGCCGGCAAAGGTGCGGTATTCATGGGCCGCGCAGCGATAGTTCGCGACAAAGCGGACCTTGGCCAGATTGCCCATGATTTCCGCACGCTTGTCTTTTTGCACAAAGCCGGTCGAGGCCATCCCGACCATGTTTTCAAGCGCCACCGGCACGGCAACAGACAAGCGTTCCGCCTCGCCGCCTGGGCGACGCAGCCAGGCGCCGCCGCCCTTCTCCGCTATGACCCAATCGTCGCCCATCGGATCGAAGATGATGCCGGCAACCGTCTCGCCCTTGGCAACGACAGCGGCCATGACGCCGAAAGCCGGAACGCCTGACGCGAAGTTGAATGTCCCGTCGACCGGATCGACCACAATCGCCAACTCCGCGCCTTCCAGCGTGTCGAGCAGCGCCGGGTTGGCCGCGACCGATTCCTCGCCGATGAATACGGCGTCCGGCCACAGCCGCGCCGCCTCCGCCTTGATCAGCCGTTCCGCCCGCTCGTCGGCCTCGGTGACAAGATCGGTCGCCTCGCTCTTGATACGGATGTCACCCTTGCCCAGTCGCCGGAAGCGCGGAAGAATCTCTTGCTGCGCTGCATGTCGCAGCAAGTCTGCCAAGGCAGTGATGTCGATCGTCGATGCCATTTTTGCTCGTCCTTTAGATGGTAGTGCTCCGTGCCGACTCTCGCGAAGGCACTAGCGCACCTAGCCGAGGTTTCACGACGGCTCGGTGACGGAGAGCCCGGAAAAATCGAAAAGTTTCGGATCAAGCAGGTGCGACGGGTTAACATGCGCCAGCGCCCGCAGCATCGTGTCCTTGCGGCCCGGCATGCGCCGTTCGATATCGGCAAGCATGTCCTTCATCGCATTGCGCTGGAGGCCGTCCTGTGACCCGCAGAGGTCGCAGGGAATAATGGGGAATTCCATCGCCACCGCAAATTTGGCAAGATCGTCCTCGGCGCAATAGGCAAGCGGCCGAAGCAGCATCAGGTCGCCTTCGTCGTTCAGCAGCTTTGCCGGCATCGATGCCAATCGGCCACCGTGAAAGAAATTCATGAAGAAGGTCTCGAGGATGTCCTCGCGGTGATGACCAAGCACCAGCGCCTGGCACCCCTCTTCGCGGGCGATGCGATAGAGATTGCCGCGGCGCAGACGCGAACAGAGCGAGCAATAGGTCCCGCCCTCCGGCACCTTTTCCTTCACGATCGAATAAGTGTCGCGATATTCGATGCGATGCTGGACCCCGATCCTGGTCAGATAGTCAGGCAGGACGTGCTTCGGAAAATTCGGCTGGCCCTGGTCGAGATTGCAGGCAATGAGCTCCACCGGCAGCAGGCCGCGCCATTTGAGATCGAGCAGGATCGACAGCAGCCCGTAGGAATCCTTGCCGCCTGAGAGACCGACCAGCCAGCGTTGCTGCCCCTTCAGCATGTCGAAATCGTCGAAAGCCTGGCGCACCTGGCGCAACAGCCGTTTGCGCAGTTTGTTGAAGGAGACGGAACGCGGAACGTCAGCAAACAGCGGATGCGAAGCGGCCCCGCTCTCCTCCAATTCGACATCCGGGTCGCCAGTTGCTGATATTGCAATGTTCATCTTGCCGTCCCATCGAAATCTTGCCGCAGCCCATAGCAGAAATTGCCACGGGAAAACACCGGCTCAATCGCCGAACACAGACCATCCGGTACGCGCTGCGAGCATTTCCAGGGCGACTGCCCCCAGCTGCGAATTGCCGACCTTGTTCAGGCCCGGCGACCATACCGCAATCGAGGCGATACCGGGCGCCACGGCCATGATGCCGCCGCCGACGCCGCTCTTGCCCGGCAGGCCGACATGATAGGCGAAGTCCCCCGACCCGTCATAGTGACCGCAAGTCAGCATCAGGGCATTGATGCGCCGCGCCCGCTTCGGAGAGACGACCGAATGGCCGGTAAGCGGGTTGGTGCCTCGCGCCGCAAGATAGAGCCCCGCCTTCGCGAGTTGCTGGCAGTTCATCGAGAGCGCGCATTGGTGAAAATAGACGCCCAGCACGTGCTCCACCGGATGGTCGAGATTGCCGTAGGAGCGCATGAAGTTGGCCAGCGCGAAGTTGCGGAAGCCGGTCTGCGTCTCGGAGCGTGCCACCTTCTCGTCGATAGTCACCGCCTCATCGTCCGAGAGATAGCGGACAAACCGCAGCAACTCGCCGATCGCCTCGCGCGGCGCATGGCCGGACAGCACGACATCGCTGATGGCGATGGCGCCGGCATTGATGAAGGGATTGCGCGGAATACCCGCCTCATGCTCGAGCTGCACGATCGAATTGAAGGCCGAACCCGAGGGCTCGCGCCCGACGCGGGTCCATAGCTGCTCGCCGACCTTGCCGAGCGCCAGCGTCAGCATGAAAACCTTGGAAATACTCTGGATCGAAAACGGCGCCTGCGCGTCGCCGACGCTATGGACCTGGCCATCCACCGTCACGATCGCCATGCCGAACTGCCGTGGATCGACCTTGGCCAGTTCTGGAATGTAATCGGCAACCTTTCCCTCGCCCAGACGGGGCAAGAGCTCGGCGTGAATGCCGTCCAGTATCGCTTGCAGATCCATCATCCATCCTCCGAATGCGAAAAAGCCGCCCAAATGAGCGGCTTTCCGTTCGAAATGATCCGCGTCTATTAACGCGAATAGAATTCCACGACCAGATGCGGTTCCATGACGACGGCGTAAGGCACGTCGGCAAGGGTCGGCACGCGGGCGAAGGTAGCAACCATCTTGTTGTGGTCGGCTTCGATGTAGTCAGGAACATCGCGTTCAGCGAGGCTCACGGCTTCAAGAACCGTAACAAGCTGCTTCGACTTCTGACGAACTTCGATAACGTCGCCGGCCTTGCAACGGTAAGAACCGATGTTAACGCGAACGCCGTTGACCGTAACGTGGCCATGGTTGACGAACTGACGGGCAGCAAAGACCGTCGGAACGAACTTGGCGCGGTAGACGATCGCATCGAGACGCGACTCCAGCAGGCCGATCAGGTTCTCGGACGTGTCGCCCTTGCGGCGGTCGGCTTCGGCGAAGATGGCGCGGAACTGCTTCTCGCGCAGGTCGCCGTAGTAACCCTTGAGCTTCTGCTTGGCGCGGAGCTGAACGCCGAAGTCGGAAAGCTTGCCCTTGCGGCGCTGGCCGTGCTGGCCTGGGCCGTATTCGCGGCGATTGACCGGGGACTTCGGGCGGCCCCAGATGTTCTCGCCCATGCGGCGGTCGATTTTGTACTTGGACGATTCGCGCTTGCTCATCGTATTTCCTTTCATAGTGTTAAACCGGTCTGTTACCAAACCGGTTAAGGAAACACGCCCTCCTCTGAACCCTGATTTAAGAGTTCTGACAGGTTCGTCACATTAGCGAACGGACAAACCACGGGACATGTCAAATAAAACACCGGACATTTCTGCCCGGCGTTGAGGCGGTGTTTAGGCAGAAGTCATGGAATTGTCAACTGGGACAGCGGGAAATCCGCCTATGCGCGCCGAAAAGCAAATTGAGCGCCATTTGATTATCTGACAATGATGCGCGATGACTGACGCGTGTGGAAACGATCGCAATGCGAACCACCTTAGCTATAGCTATAGATGACGACGTGCTGGCAGCCGCTAATGTGATAGCTGCGCAACAGGGGCGCAGCGTAGGACAAGTAATTTCTGATTTGGCTCGCCGTCAACTCAATCAAGCCCAGCCAGTCCAGGAGCGAAATGGCATTCCCCTCCTGATAGCTAAGCCGGGAAGCCCTCCGATAACGCTGGAGTTTGTCAACAAGCACAGATAGCTACCTGCTCGCCCTCGCACGGTTTCACGGGGGCGCCCTCGCGACACTTGATCGGCGTCTTTCCGTCGTCGCGGTAAAGGGCGGGAAAGACGCTCTTCACGTCATTGGCAACCAGACAAGATAGCTTTCACTCCGCAGCCGTCTGCTCGCCGTCGGCTACATCGGGAGCATTCGGATCGCCCGGTGCGGTCTGGCAGTCCATGTCAGGAAAGGCGACGATGCGTTTGCCGCCGAAATCCGTATGGACGACGACGCTTCCCTGCTCCTCGAAGTAGCTCAGCAGCCTGCGGGCGCGCCGGGCCGAATGCGTGCCGTAGGCGCGGGCGATACGGGCGTCGGATGGGCAGGGTTCACCGCGGATGGCAGCCTTGGCAAGCATCAGGAACACGCCTTGCAGATCATCGGTGACCCCCGATGATAGCGACAGTGCCGTGGCCCAGCTGTCGCTTTCCGCCGTCGCGACATCGACACCGGAGCGCGAAATCGCCACGCGACGACGGAAATCCGGAAGCGCCAAAGGCGGCCCGGGTACGCGGCGCATGCGAAGCCGGACAAGAAACTCCTGATAGAGCACCGAATCGGTTCTGAACGCCGAACCTGGATCATCGAGGATCTCGGAGAGCACGGCGCCAAGCCGCTCCTCGCGATCTTCCTTCGAGATTTCTGCGCGGCCGGGGCGCGGTTCGGTGACCGATGTCGCTCCCGCCGGAGCCGAGCGTGAAAGCTCGGCGAGGATATCAGTCGTCGGCCGCGGCGCCGGCGGCGTCCGGCGCGTAACGGGGCGCAGGAACTCTTCCGGATCGGGCGTGAAGATCAGGTCCTCGACATCCGGCTTGGCATCGGGAAGCGGCATCAGCTTGGGACTGGAAGAACGTGCCGACGTCTCGACCGTGCCGATGGTGATCGGCAGCGGTCGCCGCGACAGAGCCGGCCCAAGGGCAACGAAATTGCCGCGCTTCAGGTCGCGGAACATCTCCGCCTGGCGACGGTCCATGCCGAGCAGGTCTGCGGCGCGCGCCATGTCTATGTCGAGAAATGTGCGGCCCATAAGGAAGTTCGACGCCTCGGCCGCGACGTTCTTTGCAAGCTTTGCAAGCCGCTGCGTGGCGATGACGCCGGCAAGGCCGCGCTTTCGGCCACGGCACATCAGGTTGGTCATGGCGCCCAGCGACATCTTGCGCGCATCTTCGGAAACGTCGCCGGCCACTGATGGCGCAAACATCTGCGCCTCGTCGACCACGACCAGAACCGGATACCAATATTCCCGATCGGCATCGAACATGCCGTTGAGGAAGGCGGCCGCGGCGCGCATCTGCTGCTCAACATCAAGGCCCTCGAGCGTCAGGACGCAGGAGACCCGATGCTGACGGATACGATTTGCGATGCCGGTGAGTTCCGCCTCCGAGCGTTCGCCATCGACGATCACATGGCCGAATTTGTCGGCCAGTGTGACGAAATCACCCTCGGGATCGATGATGCACTGCTGCACCCACTGCGCCGATTGTTCGAGCAGACGACGAAGCAGATGCGATTTGCCGGACCCGGAATTGCCTTGGACAAGCAGACGCGTCGCCAGCAGTTCCTCGATATCGAGCGTGGCCGAAGTCCCGCCGGACGCCGTTCCCATGTCGATACCGACCTGCAATGCCTCACCTCGTTCAGACAGACTCAATAAATGCGCGAACGTCCATTCTCCTGGAACGCCGCGACCCCGTCTATCAGAGAATTCACGAGCTTACGCGAAAGCAATTGGGAAATTCACAGGGATTGTTTTCGAAGCGCTCAAGCCCTCAACCCAAACCCCTGCATCAGCCGCCTTGTCGCAAAATCGGGGTTGCCGGAGGTCAGCACAGCGAAGTCGAAATTATCCGGGTGGACTGCGTCTGCGACTTGCGGAACGAGACTGCGGGCGCGACGGGCGATAGCCTCGGCCGGATCGAGCCAGTCGACCGGCCACGGCGCCAACCGTCGGAACAGGTTGGCCATGAACGGATAGTGGGTACAGGCAAGCACGATGATATCGGTCTTGCGGCCGTCTTTTTCGACGAAACACTGGTCGATCTCGGCATGAACGGCGTCGTCCGAAACCGTGTCGCCACGAATATAGGCCTCAGCCATCCTCGCCAGGTTCTCAGACCCGACCAGACGGACATGGCATTGGCTTGCGAAAGATTGGATCAGGTCGCGCGTATAGGCACGCTTGACGGTACCGGGCGTCGCCAGCACGGAGACAAGGCCGGAGCGCGTCCGCTCCGCCGCCGGCTTGATCGCCGGCACGGTGCCGACGAAGGTCATTTGTGGGAATGCAGCCCGCAGGTCGGCGCCGACGAGCGTGAAGGCGGTGTTACAGGCGATGATGCAGACTTGCGGGTCATAATCCCGCAGTAGCTGCGCGAAGAGCCCGATGATGCGTTCCTTCAGCGCCTGCTCTTCCCAGCCACCATAGGGAAAACCGGCATCGTCGGCGAAATAGATGAAACTCCGCTCCGGCATCAGAACCCGTGCCTCGCGCAGCACCGTCAGCCCCCCGATGCCACTGTCAAACACCAGGACGGGTTTCAGCTCAATCGTCGGCGCTGTCATCGCTCGGTTTTTCCTTGATTGCAGCAGTCCGGCTGCCGCGCGGCAATTTCCGCGGGAACCGGTCGAGGGAGGAGATTACCCCGCGCAACACGCTGATTTCTTGTTCGGTAAAGGCCTGGCGCGAGAACACTGCACGCAGGTTGTCGATCATTTTCGGCTTTTTCTCGACCGGATGGAAATAGTTGCGCGATTCAAGCGCCTCCTCGACCTGGTCGAACAGCCCGAACAACTGCTCCTTGGTCGATGGCCGCTGGCGGTTCGCCGCAAAGGCGGTCGCGCTCAGGTCCTCCATCCCGGATTTCATCCACTCGTAGGACATTAGCAACACCGCCTGGGCAATGTTCAGCGACGCAAAGGCGGGGTTGACGGGGAAAGTGACGATCTCGTCTGCAAGCGCCACTTCCTCGTTGGTCAAACCCCAGCGTTCGCGGCCGAACAGTATGCCAACCCCCTCACCCGCAGCGAACTTCACCCGCAGCGTCTCGGCCGCAACGACCGGAGACCGCACGGGCTTGTAGCCGTAGCGTTCCCGCGCCGTGGTAGCATAGACGAAATTCAGATCCGCGATCGCCTCTTCCAGCGTCGCAAAAACGCGCGTTCCTTCGATAACGTGATTGGCATTCGATGCTGCCGCCTGGGCCTTGTCGTTCGGCCAGCCGTCCCGCGGGTTGACCAGCCTGAGTTCGGCAAGGCCGAAATTGGCCATGGCACGTGCCACCATGCCGATGTTCTCGCCCATCTGAGGCTCGACCAGAATGATGACCGGCCCTTCGGCCAGAAGCTCGCGCTCGCTGTTAGTTCCCGACATGAAATTATCCCTGGCGCGCTAGTACCGCGCAATTCTCCAGCGAAATAGCCGTGCCGCCGAAAAACGGCAAGCCCAAACGGCAGACGCCCGGCGTCAGGGATAAAGCCTGTCCAGCATCGATCCCACCATTTCGATACCCAGCCGCGTGCCGCCGCGCGACAACGGCAGATGCCGCCCGGCTGAGCGTGGCGTCTTTCGGGTGACGAAAAAGCAATCGGAGCCACGCGGTGAAATTTCGTCCAGCTTGCGCAGCGTATCCTGAACATTGTCGCGAATCTGGCCATTCGGGTCATCGCGAGAAAAGGCGATGTTCTTTGCAAACACGCGCGCCCAGTAGGTGCAGCCCATGAAAATCGCCAGCGTCTGGCGGATATGTCCGGGACGCCTGACGAGATACCACGTCGAGCCGAGCGGCTTGGCAGCCGTTGTCACATCGCGATAGGCGGCGTCGAGAACCTGCGAGAGCTGGATGACCTCAAGTCCTGGACCATTGCCGAAGGCCGCATTCATCAGCGCACGCAGCGCGTCGAACCATTTCAACAATGCTAAATCGAGCGCGCCGCGCGTACGCGACGGGAACACGAAGAAGGCGACCAAGGTCCCCGCCAACGCGCCGATGATAGTCTCGCCGACGCGAAGTTTCAGCACGTCGAATGTCAGCGCCCCCGTCATGCCGTAGATCAGGCAGAGGACGATGGTGATGAAAAAAGTCATCGCTCCATAGGAGACCTGCAGGAAATAGAAAGCGAGAAAGATCGAAACGACCGAGATCGCAATGGCTAGGACAGTATGCCCGACGACCAGCACGGCCAGCAACATGCCGATCGCTATCCCGAGCACCGTGCCGACCGAACGCTGCAAGGCCTTGAGCGCGGTATCGCCGCGGGAGCTGGTATTGCTGAAAACGAGGAAAGAGGTCAGCACCGCCCAGAACCAGCGCTCCCGCGACAGCATCAGGCCAATCGCCATCGCAAGCCCGGTCGCGACCGTGATTTGCACCGCCGATCGCATGGCGGGATCGTCGAACGACATCTTCGGCCACTTTATCGGTCCGGCACCCGTGGTCTCGCCGCTCTCGACGCCGCTGAAGCTGGTCCGGCGTCCGACTTCGATGGTCTCAAGCAACGCATCGCGGGCGTCGCGCAGCCAGATCAGCGCGCGGATGGTCTCTGACCGGCCGGCATCGTCCATTGTCTCGAAGCCGGCCGTCTCCGAAGCCATCAATGCTGCGTCATGCTCGATCACGGCATGTACCAGTGCGAACGTCGGCGAACTCTGCTGGCTGAGCACGATCACGCTTTCTGCGGCCAGATGCACGTCGAACAGGCGCATGGCGATCTCTGAGGCCGGCGTATCACCCGCAAGCGCATCGTCGGTCGGCTTCGGGATGAAGCTCTCGGCCATCAGGACCGCTTCCTTCAGCCGCTCTTCCGACTGTGTCAGCGCGCGAAATCCGGCCTCCGAGAGATTTCCATTCCTGACATTGACGGCAAGCTCCAGCAACATCTGGTTGACCCTGCCCGCCACGCTTTCAAGTGCCCGCGAAAGATCGCGCCGCCAATTGTCGGGAAGCAGGAAAATCCGAACGGCATGCGCCACCAGCACGGACACCAGGCAACCCAATGCGACAAGCGGCATCTCGGTGAACGTCGGATGAAAATAAGCTCCCATGAAATAGGACATGAACGCAAACATGCCGACGGCGTTCCAGCGCACGCCAAGCGCCCGGCCCCAGCTCGCGGCAAAGATGATCGCGAGGAAGGCAAAGTCGGTGAGATAGCGGTCGCTTTCGAGCGTTGCCGCCAGACTGACCGCCACGACACCGGCGAGACAGCCGATCAGCCTTGTCACCAGCTGCTCGGAAGGCAGCTTGTCGCGAACGGTCAATCCACCCTGGATCGACAGAAGAATACCGAGTGCATAGGCAACCGTCGGAAGCGGCACGAGGACGATGTGGATGACGAATAAAATCGAAAAGGAAAACGCGATGGTAAGCGTTACGCGCAGGGCCTGGCGCAGTCGCGAAAAGGCCGGATCGTTGGCGGCCAGCCAGTCGCGAAGCTGATGCCCAAGCTGCATGAATGTCCTTCTCTAAAGATAGGATCTCCAGAGCCGGAGACCGCTTCGGCCCGCATTCGGTCGAACCGCTATTGCTGTTTGACTATGCTGTCCATCGTCTCCTTGAGCGAGCTGTCCTTGCCATTTTCGTCGACGGTGAGGATGTCGTCGATGACGGGCTTGCCGTCCTCTTCCAGCACTTCGAACCGCACGACCGAGAAGGCCTGGTTTGCGGCATCCGTTCCCATACAGGTCTGCTTCTTGAACTGCGCGATAACCTCGGTCTTGCCGTTCGCCGGCGTACCCGGCTTGATGGTCACATCTTCAAGCGGACACGCATCCTGCCCCTGAACGATCACGTCGTAATCAAACGGAGAGATGCCATCGTCGTCGACAGCTGGAAATTTCGATGCGGCCTCGTATTTCGCAATGAAATCCTTGCTGTAGAGATGGTTGAGCTTGTCGGGGCCGAAGAGGTCCTGCCATTCGCTGTCGCCACCGGCCCAGTTGGCAGCCGTCGCATCCATGACCTCCTTGACCGGAGCGACAACGTCGGCGGCCGATGCCGCCAGAGTTCCTGATGCGAGCGAAAGGAAAAAGGTTGAGAGCGCCATCGCGGCGAATTTGGGCATGGGAATTTTCCGTGAATATCCTTGAAACATCTGCCCGACATTAGCTCCATCCGTTGCTTTGGCAATGCCGCAGCCCTCGAAAATGACTGGTTGCACGATGGCTTTTGTGAACGCAAAAACGCCGTTTCCGGCCTGCTTCCGGCTTTGCGTTCCAGGCTTGCGGTGCTATAGCGCGAGAGACTTTACTCCCACTCACCGGACAGCCGGTCCCATTAGCAAAACGAGGCAGATACATGAAGAAGATCAAGGTCGCCAACCCCGTAGCCGATCTCGACGGCGACGAAATGACTCGCATCATTTGGCAGCTTATCAAGGATAAGCTGATCTTCCCCTACCTCGATATCGACGTCGATTACTATGATCTTTCCGTCGAGAACCGAGACGCGACCAACGATCAGGTGACCGTCGACGCCGCCAACGCCATCAAGAAATACGGCGTCGGCATCAAGTGCGCGACGATCACGCCGGACGAAGACCGCGTCAAGGAATTCAACCTCAAGGAAATGTGGAAGTCGCCGAACGGCACCATCCGCAACATCCTCGGGGGAGTCATCTTCCGCGAGCCGATCATCTGCAAGAACGTGCCGCGCCTCGTTCCGGGCTGGACCAAGCCGATCGTCGTCGGCCGCCATGCCTTCGGCGACCAGTATCGCGCCACCGATTTCCGCTTCCCGGGCAAGGGCAAGCTGACGATCAAGTTCGTCGGCGAAGACGGAGCTGTCATCGAGAAGGAAGTCTTCAACGCGCCGGGTTCAGGTGTCGCCATGGCAATGTACAACCTCGACGACTCGATCCGCGAATTCGCCCGCGCCTCGATGATGTACGGCCTGATGCGCAAGTGGCCGGTTTACCTGTCGACCAAGAACACCATCCTCAAGGCCTATGACGGCCGCTTCAAGGACCTGTTCGAGGAGGTCTTCCAGAACGAATTCAAGGACCAGTTCGCAGAAGCCGGCATCACCTACGAACATCGCCTGATCGACGACATGGTCGCATCCGCGCTGAAGTGGTCAGGCGGCTACGTCTGGGCCTGCAAGAACTACGACGGCGACGTCCAGTCTGACACGGTCGCCCAGGGCTTCGGCTCGCTCGGCCTGATGACCTCGGTTCTCCTGACGCCAGATGGCAAGACCGTCGAAGCGGAAGCTGCCCACGGCACGGTTACCCGCCATTATCGCCAGCACCAGAAGGGCCAGGCGACCTCGACAAACTCGATCGCCTCGATCTTCGCCTGGACCCGTGGCCTTGCTCATCGTGCCAAGCTCGACGACAATGCCGAACTCGCAAAGTTCGCAACGACGCTCGAAACAGTCTGCGTGGACACCGTCGAGTCGGGCTTCATGACCAAGGACCTGGCGCTGCTGATCGGCCCAGACCAGCCTTGGCTGTCGACCGAGGCTTTCCTCGACAAGATCGACGAGAACCTGCAGAAGGCGATGGCATAAGGCCCTTCGCAACAGCAAATCGAACGATGGCGGCGGGGATTTCTCCGCCGTCTCTGTTTCAGGAGCAAATTGAGGTCTTTCAACGATGAGCACAACGACCGTTCGTCCGCTGCAGCAATCCGACCGCTCGGCCTGGGAGCCTTTCTGGGCAGCTTATCAGCGCTTTTACGAGGCACATTAGCAAGTTGGATAAAGACCAATGGCACTCCGAGCAACAGCGACGGGTTGTTCCATTCCAGGGAAGGCTACGATCTAAATCTATATAACGGCTTCCCTCGACTCTACATCGGTTCGGATGCCGTGACTTCGATCGCTCCCGTCAACAGCGGTGTCTGGACCCATATCGCGGTCGCCCGCTCAGGAAAAGACCTTGCCATCTATGTCAATGGATTGAAGACGGGATCAGGCGCATGGGAGGCCGGGACCTTCACCGTCGACGGCGTTGGAAAAACCGCTGCGGGAGGGCTGAACGGCGCGCTGGATGAGGTTCGCGTTTACAAAAGGTCGTTGAGCGCACTGGAAATCAACAATCTGATCCAGAGCTCGGCGATACAATCCAACACCAAGACAACGCCGATCGTTGCCTTGGACAAGGATTTTACGCTGGCGGCCCGGACTCTTATTACCCGGACACCCCCAACGAACGCGGACGGGCTCTTTCGTGGAGGTGCTGCGGATTTGAACTTCTACGGAGGGGCGCCGCGCTTGTACAACGGCATCACCGACGCGGTAGTCTCCAATACGACTGTCTCCCCAAACAAGTGGGCGCATGTCGCCGTGACCAGAAGTTCGAAGAAGCTGACAATGTACCTCAATGGCGTTCAAACGGGTACGGGCACGTGGGACGGCACATTCGCTCTCGATCAGATTGGGAGCGGTCTGGCGGGCCAGCTGCAAGGAACCATCGCAGCAGTCGATATTGAAACCCGAGCCCTCAGTTCTGCTGAGGTAAAGGCCGCCGCCGGCGTCGGTTCGAACGCATTTTATGTGCCGCAGGATTCCTCAGGAACATGCGGACCAAAAACCCAGAACGGCGCTTGCCCGAAATAATTGATCGTCGGGGCCTATGGCCAACTGGTCCTAGGCCCCGACTCCACAAGTCAAGCCGAACTGACTACACTCCGCCTCCTCCATCCCGTATCAAGAAGGAGCGCGTCATGTCTAAAGAGATCACGTTCTATACCAACCCGATGTCGCGCGGGCGCATCGCCCGCTGGATGCTGGAAGAGACAGGCGTTCCTTACCACACGGAATATCTCGATTTCGGCACGACGATGAAGGCGCCGGCATACCTCGCCGTCAACCCGATGGGCAAGGTTCCTGCGATCCGCCACGGCGAGACCGTCGTCACCGAATGTGCGGCGATCTGCGCCTATATGGCCGAAGCCTTTCCGGACGCCGATCTGGCACCGGCCGCCGATGAGCGTGGTCCCTACTATCGCTGGATGTTCTTTGCGGCCGGCCCATTGGAAATGGCAGTGACAAATCGTGCCCTTGGGTTCGAGCCGCCGAAGGACCGATTACGGATGATCGGCTGCGGACGTTTCGACGAGGCAATGGACGCGCTGGAACAGGCGGTTTCCGGCACGCCCTATGTCGTCGGCGACCGCTTCACGGCCGCCGACGTCTATGTCGGCTCGCAAGTCGGCTGGGGCCTCCGCTTCGGCTCGATCGAGAAGCGGCCGGCCTTCATCGACTACTGGGAACGCGTCAGCAATCGCGATGCCTATCGCCGCGCAACGGAAATAGACAACGCCGCGATCCCAGCGCAACAGAGTATGCATTAACCCAACGACCTATAGCCGTCGAATATGGTCACCTTCATGCTGCCTTCTGTAGCGGCATGTAGATATCCGTCAACAACTCGGTTGGCCCTACGTCCCGAGGATTGTTGATGTAGTCTTCGAACATGACAGAGTCGCGCAGCTGTCGGCCCGAGGCCGGAAGCCACTCGGCGTAGAGCCACTGATATGCCTTGTGCATATCCGCGTAAGGCCCCTTGTGCCGAAGGACGGCGTACTCGCCGCCCTCGATGGCACGACGCACAAGCGGCGGTTCGGCCGGAACCTCGGATCCGCCCGTGACGCAGGCAAAGGAGCGCAGTTTTTCGGCCGGCACGATATCCGGATCGTCGAGGTAAACGCCGATCATTTTCATATCGGGACTGATCAGGCCGCGGGCGTTCAAGGTGCCGCCCAGTATTTCAAAAGCCTGGCTGATCTGCATATAGGAGCCAATGTGGGGAATACCGATCAGATCGACAGCGGGAATGGTGCGAAGCGTGACGTCGAACATGGCGTTGGCCTTTCCGTTTTCGTTGGGTTCGAAGATCCTATGGCTTCCCTCTTTCCGATATCGCGCCGGCGGCATGCCGTAGACTGACTTGAAGATGCGATTGAACGACTGGAGATTGGGATAACCAGATCGCCTTGCAATCTTGCTGACGGCGAGATCCGTCCGGACGATATCCCCGGCCGCGCGGTGCAACCGCAACCGCTTGACCGTGGCGGCGAGCGTCTCGCCGTAAATCGCCCGATAGATCCTGTGCCAGTGATAGCTCGACATGCAGGCGATTTCGGCCAGTCTATCCATGTCGAGCTCTTCATCCAGGTGCTCGTGGATATAGGCGGAAACCCGTCGGAGACGGGTCTCATAAAGTGCCCATGCCGCTTCGCCATTCATATCGGAACCTCATGCAATTCGATCGCCCACAGAAAAGCATAACCCGATTTGACAAATCCTGCTGACTTGGCAACGCCGCAAAAAGCAAACGGCGGAAGCCGATAAGCTCCCGCCGCTATGAAACTCAATCCGGCGTCTCACCTACCCGGCAAGCGCAGTGGCAACCGCCTCGATGGCCTCGTCGGCTTTTGAGCCATCCGGGCCGCCTGCCTGCGCCATGTCGGGCCGGCCGCCGCCGCCCTTGCCGCCGAGCGCTGCAGACGCGACGCGAACCAGATCGACGGCGCTGAAGCGGCCAACCAGATCCGGCGTCACGGCTACGACTGCACTCGCCTTGCCGTCGTCGGACACGCCGACCAGCGCAACGACCCCGGAGCCAAGGCTCGTCTTGCCGTCATCAGCGAGACCCTTGAGGTCCTTGGGATCGACGCCGGCAATCGCCTTGCCGAGGAACTTCACGCCACCGACCTCGCGAACGGCATCGGCGGATCCGCCCTGCCCACCGCCCATCGCGAGCTTGCGCTTTGCATCGGCAAGCTCGCGTTCCAGCTTGCGTCGCTCGTCCATCAATGTCTCGACGCGGGCCACGAGCTCGCTTGGTTGTACTTTGAGAGCTGTGGCAAGCGTCTTTACGCGGTCGTCCTGCTCGGCAAGATAATCCCGGGCCGACACGCCAGTCACGGCCTCGATGCGGCGAACGCCGGCGCCAACTGCGCTTTCGGACAGAACCCTGATAAGGCCGATCTGGCCGGTCGCCGACACATGCGTACCGCCGCAGAGTTCGACAGAATAAGGCCGGTTCGACTTCACGCCGCGCACGCCTTCGCCCATTGAGACCACGCGAACTTCGTCGCCGTATTTCTCGCCGAACAGTGCCATGGCACCTTCGGCAATCGCATCATCGACACTCATCAGCCGCGTCGTGACAGGCGAGTTCTGCAGCACGATCTCATTGGCCATATCCTCGACGATCTTCAGCTCTTCGGCAGACATCGGCTTCGGATGAGAAACGTCGAAACGCAGGCGTTCGGGCGCAACGAGCGAACCCTTCTGGGCAACATGCGTCCCCAGGACCTCACGGAGCGCTTCGTGCAATAGATGCGTTGCCGAATGATTGGCACGCAGGCGGCTGCGGCGGGTATGATCCACCGTCAAGGCAACGGCATCGCCGACCTTGATCGTGCCCTCGGAAACCGTGGCGACATGCGAGAAAAGACCGTCGCCCTTTTTCTGCGTATCGCTGACCTCAAGCTTTGCATTATCGCCAGCGATCACGCCGGTGTCGCCCATCTGGCCACCCGACTCGCCGTAGAACGGCGTCTGGTTGACGATGATCTGGACGTTGTCCCCAGCCGCGGCGCTATCGACGGCGACGCCGTCCTTGACGATCGCAAGGATCACGCCTTCCGCCGTCTCGGTGTCATAGCCAAGGAATTCCGTTGCGCCGTGCTTCTCCCCGAGCTCGAACCAGATCGTCTCGGCCGCCTTGTCGCCGGAGCCGGCCCAATGCGAGCGGGCCTCGGCCTTCTGGCGCTCCATGGCATTGGTGAAGCTGCTGATATCGACGCCGATACCGCGCTCGCGAAGCGCATCCTGCGTCAGGTCGAGCGGAAATCCATAGGTGTCGTAAAGCTTGAAGGCGGTCTCGCCATCGAGGCTGTCGCCCTTCGATAGCGTCGACGTGGCATCGGAAAGCAAGGACAAGCCGCGCTCCAACGTCTTGTGGAACCGGTTTTCCTCGAGCTTCAGCGTTTCCGAGATCAAGGATTCCGCACGTATCAGTTCCGGATAGGCGCGGCCCATCTCCTGCACCAGCGTCGGCAGAAGCTTGTACATCAAGGGATCCCTGGCGCCGAGCAGCTGTGCATGGCGCATGGCGCGACGCATGATACGGCGAAGCACGTAGCCGCGACCCTCTTTCGACGGCAGGACGCCATCGGCGATCAGGAAGGCCGACGAGCGCAGGTGGTCGGCAATAACCCGATGGCTCGCGCGATGCTCGCCCTCGGCCATGACGCCAGTCGCTTCCTCGGATGCCTCAATCAGCGCGCGGAAAAGATCGATATCGTAGTTGTCGTGCTTGCCCTGCAGGAGGGCGGCAACCCGCTCGATGCCCATGCCGGTATCGATCGACGGCCGCGGCAGGGCCACGCGCTCATCCTTCGACAGCTGTTCGAACTGCATGAAAACGAGGTTCCATATCTCGATGAACCGATCGCCATCCTCGTCAGGCGAGCCTGGAGGGCCACCCCAGATATGATCTCCGTGATCGTAGAAGATCTCGGAACAGGGACCGCAGGGGCCGGTATCGCCCATCGCCCAGAAATTGTCGCTGGTCGCAATGCGGATGATCTTGTCGTCCGACAATCCGGCGATCTTCTTCCAGAGGTTAAAGGCATCGTCGTCCGTATGGTAGACCGTCACCAGCAGCCGCTTCGGATCGATATCGAATTCCTTGGTGATCAGGTTCCAGGCGAGCTCGATCGCGCGCTCCTTGAAATAATCGCCGAAGGAGAAATTGCCGAGCATTTCGAAGAACGTATGGTGGCGCGCCGTATATCCGACATTGTCGAGGTCGTTGTGCTTGCCGCCGGCCCGCACGCATTTCTGGGCGCTGGTCGCGGTTTTGTAGGGCCTGTTCTCTGCTCCAGTAAAGACGTTCTTGAACTGCACCATACCGGCATTGGTAAACATCAATGTCGGGTCGTTGCGTGGAACGAGCGAGCTTGACGGAACGATCTCGTGCCCGTTCGTCTTGAAGTAGTCGAGGAAGGTCGACCGGATTTCGTTCACGCCGCTCATGCTATGCCCTTCATTGCTGCCGAAGGCAGGTATATTTCAAATCCATTGGGCTTTTATCGTCCGCCCCCTGCCCTGTCCAGCCGCACGAACGAAACCGGCCGCACATCTCTTATCGAGAGTGCGGCCGGTTCGAATTCGCCGAAGGCTGAGCGCCAGAGCAGACCGCCGGATTACATCTCGGCGGCGGTGTCGCCGTCATTCGCATCCGGGCCGCCGTTCTGCAGGAACTTGTCGGCGATGAGGCCGGCGTTCTGGCGCAGCAGCGTTTCGATTTCATTGGCCAGATCGGGGTTGTCGCGCAGGAATATCTTGGCGTTCTCGCGGCCCTGCCCGAGACGCTGGCTGTTATAGGAGAACCACGCACCTGACTTTTCGACGATCCCGGCCTTGACGCCAAGGTCGACGAGTTCGCCTGTCTTGGACACGCCTTCGCCATACATGATATCGAATTCGACCTGCTTGAAGGGAGGCGCCATCTTGTTCTTGACGACCTTGACGCGCGTCTGGTTGCCGATGACCTCGTCGCGCTCCTTGACGGCGCCGATGCGGCGGATGTCGAGACGAACGGAAGCATAGAACTTCAGCGCATTGCCGCCGGTGGTCGTTTCCGGCGAACCGAACATGACGCCGATTTTCATGCGAATCTGGTTGATGAAGATGACCATCGTGTTCGAGCGCGAGATCGAAGCTGTCAGCTTACGCAGTGCCTGGCTCATAAGCCGCGCCTGAAGACCTGGCAGGCTGTCGCCCATTTCGCCTTCGATTTCGGCACGTGGCGTCAGCGCGGCGACCGAGTCGATGACCAGGACGTCGATTGCGCCGGAACGCACCAGCGTATCGGTAATTTCGAGGGCTTGTTCGCCGGTGTCAGGCTGCGAGATCAGAAGGTTCTGCAGATCGACGCCAAGCTTGCGAGCATAGACCGGATCGAGAGCATGCTCGGCGTCGACGAACGCGCAGATACCGCCCTTTTTTTGGGCTTCGGCAATGGTCTGTAGCGCCAGCGTCGTCTTGCCGGAGCTTTCAGGACCGTAGATCTCAACGATACGACCCTTAGGCAATCCGCCAACGCCAAGGGCAATATCGAGACCAAGAGAACCGGTGGAAACCGTTTCGATCTCGACGATGCTCTCGTTCGAACCGAGCTTCATGATCGAGCCCTTGCCGAACGACCGCTCTATCTGTGAGAGTGCCGCTTCGAGCGCCTTGCTTTTGTCCACCGATTTGTCCTCTACGAGCCGCAAACTATTCTGTGACATTCGATCCACCTTTAGGTTATTGAAGCCGCCCAAGCAATGAAGCAGTTGATGAGAAGTTTGTACCTGATTTGTTCCGCTTCTGCAAGCGTCCGCCAACCGATTGAAAGAAAAAGGTAAAATGAGCTTTGTTCGATATTTGTTTTCTTCTTTCGTCGCAATCACTTACCCGTCGGTACCCACCTCACGCCAGGGGTATCCGGCAGGCTCGATTCGCCCTTTCGGACGATAGGACCGCGCGCAATGGCTAAGAAGATTCTCGTCCTCGGTGGCGCCCATATCGACCGGCGTGGTCGCATATCCGGCGACACGGCGCCAGGTTCCAGCAATCCCGGCGCCTGGTTCGAGGAGCCGGGCGGCGGCGGTTTCAATGCGGCACGCAATCTGGCGCGGCTGGGTTTCGACGTCCGGATGATCTCGCCGCGCGGCGGCGATGCGACGGGCGAGATGGTGGCGGAGGCCGCTCGTCAGGCCGGTGTCGACGACCGGCCCTTCGTCTTCCTCGACCGCAAGACACCAAGCTATACGGCCATACTCGAAAACGACGGTAATCTCGTCATCGCGCTCGCCGACATGGAGCTCTACAGGCTGTTCGGGCCGCGTCGGCTGATGATCCGCTCGGTGCGCGACGCCTTCGACGAAGCCGATCTCATTCTTTGCGACGCCAACCTGCCGACTGAGACGCTGACAGCGATCGCCGCGCGCGCCACAAAAGACGCAAAGCCTCTTGCAGCAATCGCAATTTCGCCGGCCAAGGTGGTGCGGCTGAACGCCTGCATAGCGGGGGTCGACTATCTCTTCCTCAACGAGGCGGAGGCCGCGGCGCTGACACAAAGTCGGCCGGAAAACGCGCTGCAATGGATCGACCAGCTGCGGGCGCTCGGCCTGAAGGGCGGCGTCATCACACGCGGCCAGCGCCCGGTCGTCGCATTCTCGGAAAGCGAGATGGTCAGCCTGCAGCCGCCGGCGGTGGAGGACATAGCCGACGTCACGGGCGCCGGGGATTCGCTGGCGGCCGGCGTTTTATCAGCCCTCTTGGCCGGCCTCGATCTTTCAGAAGCCGTTCGGCATGGTGTCGCAGCCGCCGCAATTACGGTTCAATCGCCGTTTGCGACTGCCGAAAATCTGTCGCCAGAACTGCTGAAGACGATGCTGGCTCTTGTTCCCAAGGCCGAAATGCTGTCATGAAGCCTGAAACAACCCTTTCCATTCTAAATTACTGGACGCGACCATGACCAAGCCGATTTCTCCGGATCTGCCGATCTCCTATTCGAAGGAAGTTGCGGCTGCAAAACAACGCGGCGCGCCGATCGTTGCGCTCGAGTCGACCATCATCACCCACGGCATGCCTTATCCCGGCAATATCGAGATGGCGCGCAGCGTCGAGGCGATCATTCGCGAAGAAGGCGCCGTGCCGGCGACCATAGCGGTCATTCACGGCACGCTGCATATCGGGCTTGAGCCAGCGGAGCTTGAAAGCCTGGCGCAGACGACGGATGCGATGAAGGTATCGCGTGCGGACCTTGCCTTCGCCATCGCCGAACGCCGCACCGGTGCCACGACGGTCGCTGCGACCATGATCGCCGCCGCCCGCGCCGGCATCAAGGTCTTTGCAACGGGCGGCATCGGCGGCGTCCATCGCGGCGGCGAACAGAGCTTCGACATTTCGGCTGATCTCGAGGAACTGGCCCGCACCGGCGTCATCGTCGTCTGCGCCGGCGCCAAGGCAATTCTCGACATTCCGAAGACGCTGGAGGTCCTCGAAACCCGCGGCGTGCCCGTTGTCACTTACGGCGCCACGCAATTCCCGGCCTTCTGGTCGCGCGAATCCGGCCTTCCGAGCCCGCTGACTCTGAACAGCCCAGCCGCCATCGCCAATTTCCAGAAGACCCGCGATCAGCTCGGCATCGACGGCGGCATGCTGATCGCCAACCCTGTGCCTGAAGCGGACGAAATACCCGGCGGCGAAATGGAAATCTACATCGAACGAGCGCTCGATAGCGCCGAGCGCGACGAAATCACCGGCAAGGCCGTGACGCCCTATCTACTCGGTACCATCTTCGACCTGACCGAAGGCCGCAGCCTGAAGACCAACATCGCGCTGGTTGAAAACAACGCCCGTCTCGCCGCCGAAATAGCGGTCGCCCTGACCGACTGAGCACCGCCGAAAACTTCAAGCCCGCCGCTTTCGGCGCCGCGCAGAACGTTAGCCACGAGGCTCCAGCGTGTCAAATGCAAGTACCGTCGTCCCCGCCCCGTCGAAGGGAGGTCGCCTGCCTCTTGCGGCCCTGATCCTCGGTGGTGCTGCCATCGGAGGATCGCCGATCTTCGTGCGGCTGTCGGAAGTCGGCCCGATGACGACGGGGTTCTGGCGCGTCGCGCTGGCGTTGATACCACTGCTCGTCGTATCGGCGATCAAACGTCAGCCAGGGGACGCTCGTCCCCAAAGTCTCGCGGATTGCGCCCTGCTCGCGCTCCCGGGGCTTTTCCTCGCCAGCGATTTGATCCTGTGGCATGTGGCGCTGCATATTACATCCGTCGCCAAAGCGACGCTGCTTGCCAATCTGGCACCGGTTTTCGTAACGCTGATCGGTTGGCTGTTTCTTCGCGCCAGAGTAACAGGCACATTTCTGGCGGGTCTTGCGGCTGCCATGTTCGGCATCGTCATATTGAAGGGAGGGCTTGCAGGCCTTGCCAACGGCGACCTCGGGGGAGACGGGCTGGCTACGCTCGCCGCCGTCTTCTATGCCGGTTATATCCTCGTCATAGGCCGGCTGCGCAATCGGTTCGATACCCTTCGGATCATGGTCTGGAGCACGGCTGTGGCAGCCATCTGCATTTTGCCCGTCGCGCTCTTCTTCGAGGGTAATCTCATTCCAGCGACCGCTTTCGGCTGGTCTATCCTGGTCGGGCTCGCCCTCATCAGTCATGCCGGTGGCCAAGTGGCCATCACCTACGCCCTGGCATATCTGCCTGCGGCCTTCTCATCGCTCACACTGTTGTTGCAGCCGGTCGTCGCCGCCATCCTAGCCTGGACGCTGCTCGGCGAAGCAATCGGCCCCCTGCAGGCGGTCGGCGGCGCAGTCGTGCTGCTGGGCATTCTGATCGCCCGGCGCGGCTGAACCTCAGCCTGCCGGGCAACATCATCAGCTGTCCAGCATCTCCCTAACGGCGACCGCGAGCTGCTTCAGCGAGAACGGCTTTGGCAGGAAGCCGAACTTGGAGTCTGCAGGCAGGTTGCGCGCAAAGGCATCCTCGGCATAGCCGGAGACGAAGATGAACTTCATGTCGGGGTATATCTTCCGAAGCTCCCGAAGCAGCGTTGGACCGTCCATTTCCGGCATGACGACATCGGAGACGACCACATCCACCTTGCCCTCGAGTTCTTCGAGTATCTCGAGCGCTTCGACCCCGGAGCCGGCCTCGTGGACCGTATAGCCGCGCGTTTCCAGCATGCGCTTGCCGCCACGGCGCACGGCTTCCTCGTCCTCGACGAGGAGCACCACGGCGGACTTGCCGGTCAGATCGGTCGGCTCCACCGCAGGCAACGGCATCTGGCTTTGGCCCATTGGCGGTGCTTCTATCCCCGGCGCGGCATCGCCATCGACGCCCGGTATCACCTCGATGATATGCCGGGGCAGGAAGACGCGGAACGTCGTGCCCTTGCCGACCTCCGATTCCGGCTGGATATAGCCGCCGGACTGCTTGACGATGCCGTAGACCATGGCAAGCCCCAGCCCGGTGCCCTTGCCGACATCCTTTGTGGTGAAGAACGGTTCAAAGATCTTGTCCATGATCTCTGGCGCGATACCCGTACCGTTGTCGCTGACTTCGACGAGTACCATGTCCTCATGCGGCAGATATGCGTAGTTGAAGGCAGGCACTTCATCGGCCGGCAGGTTACGCGTCCGTAGCGTCAGCTTGCCGCCCTCCGGCATCGCGTCGCGGGCGTTGACGCAGAGATTGATCATCACCTGCTCAAACTGCGAAAGGTCGGTTTTGACAGGCCAGAGATCGCGGCCATATTCAACGTCGAGCTTGACCCGAGTGCCCGAAAGCAGCCGTTCGACCAGCATGCGCAGGTCGCCGATGACATCGGTGAGGTTCAGCACCGTTGGCCGCATCGTCTGCTTTCGCGAGAAAGCCAGCAACTGCCGGACAAGAACTGCGGCGCGATTGGCGTTACGCTTGATTTCCATCAGGTCGGCAAAGCTGGCGTCGGCCGGCCGTGCCTGAAGCAGCAGATGGTCGGAAGACAACAGGATCGCGGTGAGCACGTTGTTGAAATCGTGCGCAATGCCGCCGGCAAGCGTGCCGACTGCGTTCATCTTCTGGGTCTGGGCCATCTGCGTCTCGAGCGCCTTCTGCTCGGTGACTTCGACGGCATAGACGATCGCCGCCTCCTCAGGTGCCTCGTCGCTCTGCTCGATGACTGCATTGATGTAGAAGCGGAAGTGTCGTGTCTCGTCATTCGGGTTTCGCGAATCGATCGACGGGATGTCGCCCTGGCGATCCTTGGCAGCGGCAAAAGCCTGGGCGAGCTTCGGCCTTTCGCTTTCGCTGAAGATGGTCTCGAGCGTCGCGCCCCGCTCGATATCGTCACGGGAAACGACATTGGAGAACAGCTTCAGGAACGGCGCATTGGTGCGCAATATCCGCCCCTGTCCGTCGACGGAGGCGATCGCCATCGGCGTGTTGTTGAAAAAGCGCGTGAACCGCATCGCGGCAACCGAGGCTGACTGGTCGTTGTCGTCGTCCTTCTGGCGGCCAAGCACGATCGTCCGGCTTTCGCCCGGCGCTCCGTCGCGCATCGAGGTGACGCTATGCACCAGCCGCACCGGCAGGCTCTGGCCGTTCGCCCTTTTCAGGTCGAGATCGAGCGTCACCGTCTTCTTGAAGCCCGGCTCGGCCTGCACCGACTGGATCAAGGCAAGGCCCTCGCCCGCCACCAGGTCTCCGATTGCGATCGAGCCCGGGCTGAACTTGGTAAGATCGAGGCCGAGCCATTCGGCGAGCGTTGCGTTGAGGTAGAATATCTCTCCCTTGCGACCGGCCGAGAAAAAGCCGGCAGGTGCATGGTCGAGATAATCGATCGCGTTCTGCAGCTCCTTGAAGAACCGCTCCTGGTCGTCGCGTTCCGAGGTGATGTCGGTGATCTGCCAGATATGCAGCTCCTTGCCACCCTCGGCCGGCAGCGTCCGTGCCTTCAGCCGGTACCAGTGCGCGCCGGAGCCGCTACTGCCGACGGGACCGAGCGGCTTCAGCAGACGGAACTCCTCCCGCCCCTCCTTGCCTTCCCGAAGCCCATTGGAAAGCCGGTAGAGCGCCTCGTTGGATTCGCGATTGCGCGACAGCAAAGTCTCGAGCGACTGCACCTCGGTCGTCTTCTTGGCTCCCGTCAGATCGCCGTAGGCTGCATTGGCATAGACGATGCGGCCCTTCTCGTCGGTGATGAGGGTGCCGTCCGGATGGCTGTTGAGGAAAGACCGCGCCAGGCTGTCGGACTGTGTCTGCGGCATGACCTCGACAAAGCCGATCACCGACGAAACCAGAAAGAAGATGCCGACCATGGCAAGGATGCCAAGCGCGCCCAGCACCATCTCGTTGTCGAGCGAATTCTTGAATATGACGAACGCGGCTGCGGCCGCAATCAATACCAGCGCAAGCAGGATGATGCGCAGAACAGTGCCCGAACGTACCCCGCGATCCACCAGCGGCACGCTATATTCGTCGGACAGACGCTGCTTCGTCATGGACCCCTCGCCTCCGCCCGGTTCCGCGTCCCGGCAATGGTCTTGACGGATCCCCAGAATCGGGACTTCGAATCTTTACTTAGCAATTTGCCGAACCGGCAAAAAGCGCCGCGTGACCAGAAAGGCTTGAATTCACAAGGAACTGTGCCAGCTTGGTCAGATATACCTCGAAAGACGGCCAAGGCACGCCGAATTCGACCTTCGATCGCCACGTGAAGGCTGATCGCATCTTGTCTCAGGCGGCAACCTGTTCATATGATTGCCGTTATATCAGGGCAGTGGTGGGGGTGATGCAGCTGCCGTCGAAATCTACCGTCCTCGACGGTCGTCGGAAAAACGGAGTATCGCGGAATGTTGGACGAAATCGTCGGGGCCTATGGTAATCGTTTCTTTATCGCAGCAGGCGGGGTCGGAATTGCTCTTCTGATCCTGATCGCCGTTCTTTGGCTCTTGCGCAGCCGTGCGCCGTCTCCCTTCGTGCGAGGCGGTCGAAACCGGCAGCCGCGACTGCAGGTGCTGGACGCCGCCGCCGTCGATGCCCGCCGCAGACTTGTGCTGGTTCGCCGCGACGGGGTCGAACATTTGATCATGATCGGCGGGCCGACTGATATCGTCATCGAATCCGGCATCTCCGCAGCGAAAATCGCTCTGGCGCCCAATGCCTCCTTTGAGACACTCGTCGCCAATGAAACTATGTCCCCACCTCCGCGCCTCGAACCACCCAGAGAAACGCCCCGCGCTATTGAAATGGAGAGCGCCGAGGAAGTGGCAGCGGCTCCGGTAGCGCCGACGCCCCCGCCCGAGGTCGCGCCGCCGAAGCCGGCAGTCGCGCAGTCCCCGTCCGAGCCGGCAAGTCCACCTGAAAAACCATATGCTCCGGAACCCGCCGCGCCTGAGCCGCCTCATCGCCCGGCCCCTGCGTTAGAGGTCCAGCCGGTACGCGCGGAAATCCCGCCGGCGGAAAGACCGGAGCCGGTTGTTGTAGCTCCTGTTCCGCCGGCCAAATTCGCCGACGATCCCGCTCCGGTAATCAAGCTTTCCAGTCCGCATCCCATCGCCGTCGAACCGCCGGCGCCGGTGGTGCCGACTGAAAAGCCGCATGTGCCGTCGGTCCCGGCCTTCGAGCCTAGACACCGTCCTGAACAGACAGCCGCCTTCGAGCCGGTCCGTCGCCCCCCTCCGCCGCCAGTGGAAGAGCCTCAACCGCCTGAGCCGGTGTCGATAAGGTCCGAACGCCGGCCGGAACCAGCGGTGTACCAGCGTAACGAAGAGGCAGAAGCCGCCGACATCCTCGACGCAGCCCGCCACCGTGTTCTTGTCCCGGAAGAGCGCGAGCCGCAGATGTCGTCGCCGGCGCAGAGCATGCCGGTCGTTGCCGATGGCGTGCCGGTCGCGCCGCAGGACGGCAACGCCGGACAGACCCCCGCTCCTGTCGTGTCGTTGGACACAGCTTCCACAGATACAGTTCAGGCCGCAAAGCCGCGCGACCTCGGCATCGATTTCGAAAGCATCCTCGAAGCGGAAATGTCGAACAATCTGTCGGCACAACGCATCATCCCCAATGCGCCTGTTCCTCCAGGCCCGAATGCTGCGCAGCCCGTGCCTGGCCAACGCCGCGATCCCGAAATGGCCCCACTGACCGGCGCGGACAGCACCTTGCAGCGCGAAGTCGCACGCATCTTCGGCGAGATGAGCGTCAACCGCGATAAATAGGCCTGGGGGTCGACTTACCCCACGCGGAAGCACTCTTCAGGCGCAAAAGGCGCGTCTGGCTACGTAAAGCAAAAAAGGCACGACGATGGATCGCCGTGCCTAGCATCTCTTCGATCAGCTTGCGCGGACCGACTATTCGTCGCGATAGACTTTTTCGCGGCGCTCATGGCGCTCTTGCGCCTCGATGGAAAGCGTCGCTATCGGCCGGGCATCCAATCTCTTCAGACCGATCGGCTCGCCGGTTTCCTCGCAATAGCCATAGGTCCCATCGTCGATCCGCTGCATCGCTGCATCGATTTTCGAAATCAACTTTCGCTGACGGTCGCGGGCTCTGAGTTCGATGGCGCGGTCGGTTTCAGACGACGCCCTGTCGGCGAGATCCGGATGGTTGGCACTTTCCTCGGCTAGATGCTCGAGCGTTTCCCGCGCTTCTCTGAGGATGTCATTTCTCCAAGCAACCAATTTAGCTCGGAAATATGCCTTCTGCTGCGAGTTCATGAACTCCTCGTCTTCCGAGGGGACATAACTACTAAGATCGATCTTCTCACTCAACGCGATTCTCCTGAAGAACATCTCATCTGGCGGGTGTATATCCCAACCTGTGGTATCGATTCAAGCCTAATAGAAGCGCTGAACAGAATTTTAAATCTGTCACAGAATTCAGCTAAATGTCTATTTTTTCACCATATATTTGCGATCGCTGAAACTATGCCGGAGTGTAATCATTGCGTGACCGAAGCTTTGCAGGCAACGTTGCTTGACGGGCCGTGGTTGACGCAGCGCCCTTACAGACGTTACGTCAAGGAACTATTCTCACCTTGGAAATCTATCCCATGACCAGCATCTCGCCCCCGCCGTTTCGGATTTATCTATTACGCCACGCCGAGGCAGCTGCTGCCCAATCCGGAGGGCGGGACTTTGACCGCCCGCTCAACGACAATGGCTTTGCGGCAGCGGAGATCGTTGCCGACCAGGCCGTTGACAAGGGATATAGACCCGAGCTGGTCATTTCCTCGACAGCTGCCCGATGCCGGCAGACAGCAGAAGCCGTTCGCCGCTCCCTCGACCCATCCGTCGAGTTCCGCTTCGTGGATTCGCTCTACAACGGCACGCGGGAAACCTACCTGGCCCTTCTGGCAGCGCAGACAACGGTTAATTCGGTGATGTTGGTCGGGCACAATCCCAACATCCTGCAGACGCTCGAAGCGCTGATTGGCCACGACGCACTGGCAAAGGCATTGCCGAAGGGTTTTCCAACGGCGGGGCTTGCGGTTCTCGAGCCGATTGAGGATGCAGGCGCGGCAAGCAACGGCTGGCTTCTCGCCGACTTCGTCAGCGAATAGGCAAGGCACGGCCGCCTGCTCCTTTCCGAGCCTTGCAACGCTTCCTATATTGCGCTTGAGCCGTAACCCCGGGATCCCGCCTTGCCGCCAAGCCTGACATCCTTCACCGACGACGCGCTGATCGCCTTCGACAATCTGGCAGATCGGGCGACGAGCCTCGTCAATCCGACGATCCGTCTCGGCGTCACCGGTCTTTCCCGTTCCGGCAAGACTGTGTTCATCTCGTCGCTGGTCCACAATCTGCTCAACGGCGGGCGGCTGCCGCTGTTCGAGCCGGTGCAGTCGGGTCGGGTCTCCGCCGTTCGGCTCGAGCAACAACCCGATGATGCCGTTCCGCGCTTTCAATACGAGGACCATATCCGCGCGCTGGTGAAAGATCGCATATGGCCGGATTCGACCCGCGCAATTTCAGAGCTGCGCATTACACTCGAGTACCAGAGCGCCAGCGGCTGGAACCGGCTGTTTTCGCCGGGACGTCTCTCCATCGATATCGTCGACTATCCCGGCGAATGGCTGCTGGACCTGCCCTTGCTTGCCAAGGACTATCGCACCTTCAGCGAAGAGACGCTGGCGCTGGCCGAGACCGGGGTTCGTGCCGAGTTGTCGCGCGACTGGCTGACGATGGCCCGCTCCGCCGACGTGAGTGCTGCTGCCGACGAAATGCGCGCCCGCGACCTCGCGATCTCCTTTACTGACTATCTCCGAGCCTGCAAATCCGATGAACGCTCGCTGTCGACCCTGCCGCCGGGCCGTTTCTTGCTCCCGGGCGACCTCGACGGCTCGCCGGCACTGACATTTGCACCGCTCGTACCACCGTCGGAAGGAAGTTCGCTGAGAGGCTCGCTCTGGGCGATGATGGAGCGGCGCTACGAGGCCTACAAGTCGGTTGTCGTGAAACCCTTCTTCCGCGAGCACTTTGCCCGCCTCGATCGCCAGATCGTCCTCATCGACGCGTTGCAGGCAATCAACCGTGGTCCGGAGACAGTTCAGGACCTCGAGCGGGCGCTGAGCGACGTGCTCGCCTGCTTTCGCCCGGGGACAAACTCCTTCTTCTCCGCTTTTCTCGGCCGCCGCATCGACCGGGTGCTGGTCGCTGCCACCAAGGCCGACCACCTGCATCACGAAAGCCACGACCGGCTGGAAATCCTGACAAGGCGCCTTGTCGAACGCGCCATCGAGCGCATCGGCATGAGCGGCGCCGGCATCGACGTCATGGCCCTCGCCTCGATCCGCGCCACCCGCGAGGCAACGGTCAAGAATGACGGCCACATGCTCCCCGTCATCGTCGGCACGCCGATGGACCAGGAAAAGATCAACGGCGAGGTATTTGACGGCCTTCGCAAGACCGCGATCTTTCCCGGCGACCTGCCCGATAATCCCAAATGGCTGTTCGAAGCGCTCGACGGCAGTCCGGACAAGGCGCGCCTGCCTGACTTGAACGTCGTCCGCTTCCGGCCGCCGCAATTGGACGAGACCGGCGGCGTGACGCTATCCATCCCGCATATCCGGCTCGATCGGGCCATGCAGTTTCTGCTCGGAGACCGTCTCGCATGACGAAACCGACCATCGACGAACCTAACAGGCCCCAACGCCGACCGGCAGCATTTTCGCTGGAACCCGAGCACCAGGCCGAGGTACGTCCTGATCCGGAGATTGCCCGGGCAAAGCGGAAACCGCAAAGCTTCGAAGCGGAAATCACGCTGACGCCTGACGAGGAAGACCCATTCCTCAATCCGGAGCTGTCTGCTCCCGGCACAGGTCTCGCAGTCGTTCCTGCTCCGCGCCGCCGCTTCTCCTTTGCCAAGATCGCCTTTGGCGCCTTCGGCGCGCTTCTATCGCTCGCCTTCGGCTTATGGATCGACGATCTGATCCAAAGCCTCTTCACCCGCGCCGATTGGCTGGGCTACACGGCACTGACGGTATTGGCGATCGGCATTCTTGCCGTGCTCGCCATCATCGTCCGCGAGACCGCCGGCATGATGCGGCTGGCTGCGGTACAGACAATCAAGGTAGAGGCCGAGGCTGCCTTTCTCGAAACGAGGGCTACCCGTGCAAGAGCCCTGGTCGAGCGTCTGACGACCTTGTTGGCGGCAAAGCCTGAAACTGCCAAGGGTCGCGCAACCCTGAAAGCAACCGAGGACGACATCATCGACGCGCCGCATCTGGTCATGCTTGCCGAGCGTGAGCTGCTCGGTCCGCTCGACCGTCAGGCCCGTGCCCTTATCCTCGGGGCATCCAAGCGCGTCTCCGTGGTCACGGCCGTCAGCCCCCGCGCAGTCGTCGACCTTCTCTACGTTCTCTACGAATCCGCGCGCCTGATACGCTCCATGGCCGACCTCTACGGCGGCCGCCCAGGAACGCTCGGCATGTTCAAGCTCATGCGCGACGTGCTCGCCCATCTGGCGGTCACAGGTTCCATCGCCGTTGGCGACGGCCTCGTGCAGCAAATTCTCGGCCACGGCATTGCCTCGAAGCTCTCGGCACGCCTTGGCGAAGGTGTCGTCAACGGCATGATGACAGCCCGCATCGGCATTGCTGCGATGGACCTCTGCCGGCCATTGCCGTTCAAGGCATTGAAGCGACCCGGCATCAGCGATTTCATCGGCGATCTCACTCCTGGTGGTAACAGCCGCTAAGCGCCGAATTGCCCGGAATGGTGCTGATTTAACAGGCTTGGAAACCAAGCATTAACCATTCTACGGCAAAACTCGGGAACAGTTTCCGGTTATTCTTCGCCAGGCCGGTTCCTCCTTCGCTAGGGAAAGCCAATGTTTTCGCGCCAGCTCTTTATCGTATGCGGCCTCGCCGCGGTTACCCTGTCTCTTGGTGACTGGGCGGATGCGGCACCTCGTGACAAGGCTTTCTTTCAGTCCGTAGCAGGCGCATGGCGCGGCCCGGGCGAAATCGTCGCCGGCAAGTATAAGGGCACGAAATTCACCTGCAACCTGACGGGCACGGCGCTGGACGGCACCAGCACCGGCATCAAGCTCGACGGCACATGCCGCGTCGGCGTTTTCCAGCAGCCCATGTCAGCCGAAATCACGCAAGGCGATGGCACCTACAAGGGCAAGTTCCTCGACGGTTCCGCCGGCAAGGGCCTCGACGTGGTATCCGGTACCGTCAACGATAGCGCCGTCGTCGTCGGCCTGAACCGCCAGAAGCTGAACGGCGTAATGGTCGCCCGCCTGCAGGACGACAAGTCCATGAACGTGACGATCTCGGTCAAGGTCGAGGAGCAGATGGTGCCGGTCATCGGTCTCAGCCTGAAGCGGTCCGTCGACGACATGACCGTCGGCTCCATTCAGTAAGGCAAGCCCTTCACCTCAGCCGTTTTTCCACCAGTCGGTCGCCTCGTCGGCAATCTCTATGCCCTGCACATCGGCGTCGCGAAGCCAATCCGACACTCGTCGTCCCCCGACGACCATCTCCGACGCGAAATCCGCCAGCGGCATCAGAACGAAGCCGCGCTCCGTCATTCTCGGGTGCGGAAGCTGGAGGCTCGTAGCTTCTCTCTCAATGTCGCCATAGGAGAGGATGTCGATGTCGATCGTGCGCGGTCCCCAGCGCTCGATGCGGACCCGCTTCATCTCTCGCTCGATGCCTAGACAGACGCCCAGCAGCGTTTCCGGGTCCAGGGTCGTGTCGACAGCGGCGCAGGAATTGTAGAAGAACGACTGGTCGGTCTTGCCCCATGGTGGCGTCCGGTAGAGGCGTGACACGGCAACGATCTGGCAGTCGGCACGCGCATCAAGGCTCCGCAGCGCAGACGCCATCGCCTGGACCGGATCTCCTATATTGCCACCGAGACCAAGCGTCGCCCTGGCCAATCCGTTCTCAGGCAAGATGCTCAACACTCACCTGCACATAGTCGAGAACGCCGGGGACCGGCGCATTAGGCTTGCGCACCGTAATCTTCGCCCTGCGGATCTGCGGAAAACGATTGCACAGCCCCTTGGCCACATCGACCGCCAGAGACTCGATCAGATAGCGGCGCTTGCCGGTGATGATCTCCTCGATGACAGTGAATGCGATGCCGTAGTTGACCGTGTCCTCGATCGAATCCTTCTCAAGCGCATCGCCGGCAACCACGTCGAGTTCCGCGTCCACGAAAAACCGCTGGCCGAGGAACTCCTCCTCGTCATGGACGCCGTGACGCGCGAAGAAGGCACAGTTCTGAAGCGTGATGGTGTAGATGCCGGTCATGATGACTTTTCCCGTGATTTCGCCCGCGTTGCCAGAATAGCATCCGCGACCGCCAGTGCGTCCCTGTTGAATGCGACATTATGCACCCGAAATATAGCGGCGCCCTGCATGCGCAGGATGACGCTTGTGGCAGCCGTTCCGACATCCCTGTCGGAAGCGTCACGCCCAGTGACCGCACCGATAAAGCGCTTGCGGGAGGTGCCGGCGAGCAGTGGCAGCCCGAACCGCTGCAGCGCGTCAAAGCGTGTCATCAGTTCCAGGTTCTCTTCGACATCCTTGGCAAAACCAAATCCCGGATCGAGTACGATGTTATCGCGCGGCACGCCGGCGGCGGCCGCGATAGCAAGTGATCGATCGAGAAACGCCACCTGGTCGTCGATAACGTCGGTGAGCTTTTGCCGATCCCTGCCTGTGTGCATGATACAGAGCCCAGCGCCGGTCTGGGCAGCGATGTGGGCAAGTTCCGGCTCCCGCTGCAGACCGAATACATCATTGACGATGTGTGCGCCGGCACCAATGGCCAGACGGGCCGTGTCGGCGCGATAGGTGTCAACCGATAGGAGCGCGTCGGTCTTGCCGCGCAACGCCTCGATAACCGGCAGCACGCGTCCCTGTTCCTCCGTCGGGCTAACCGGATCGGCGTCCGGCTTGGTCGACTCGCCGCCGATATCGACGATCTGCGCGCCCTCGGCGACACAGGCTAGCGCATGCGCAACCGCCGCGTCGACAGCTTCGAAGCGGCCACCATCCGAAAAGGAATCCGGCGTGACATTGACGATCGCCATGATCGAGCTCGACCGGCCAAGCTCGAGACTGCGCCCATGCGCCACCTGCCAGCGATTGCCGTGAAGCTCCGTCACAAACGTCCATCCCGTTGGAAAATAAAAAAATACCGCTTCGATATTGCGCTCGTAGTGGCTATGCCGCAAGCTTTCGCAAAGTTCAACCTGGTACCCCAACGAATGCGTCTCGCCTTCCGTCATGCCCGCTTTCCGCTGGCCGTCTTGTTGCTATGCGGCGTGAGCGGGGCGGCGTCGGCCGAAGTCGTTGCGCAAAAAACCTTTTCGTATTTCGACATCGCCGGCAACACCGCCGACGAGCTGGATGCGGCGCTGAACGCCCGCGGACCGACAACCATCGGCGCAAGCAGCCATCATCCCGGTGCAACGAGAATCCGGTTCGGAGGCCAGGCAACCTATGTCGAGAAAGACGGCCGATGCCGTATCGGCGGCGTCAAGGTGACTGTCGATACGGAGATCATCTTGCCGCGTTGGCGAGACCGCAGCCACGCGTCGAAACAGCTTTCCATGGTCTGGGACACACTCTCGGCCGACATCAGACGCC
Source organism: Arminella tubonensis (assembly GCF_003240585.1). Lineage (GTDB taxonomy): Bacteria > Pseudomonadota > Alphaproteobacteria > Rhizobiales > Rhizobiaceae > Rhizobium > Rhizobium tubonense. The sequence continues at coordinate 363,336 of NZ_PCDP01000036.1, read as the reverse complement.
ATGAGGAACGGCACGCGGAAATCGCGCGGGAGCATGCGCGCATGACCGAAAAGGCCATCCTCGGCCTGCGGTCGGAACCGAATTGCGACCTGCTCCAGGAAAAGGTCAACGCCGAATCAGCCCGCAACATTGAAGATCACGACAAGGATCAGGCACGCTTCGACATGATCGAGGCCGCAAATTTCCGAAATCGGATACAACGGCTGATGAATTACCGATCCATCTCGAAAAACACCGAAAACTGAGCGATTTCTTCACCTTCGATGCAAAATCCCTTGGAATTCGCCCGAAAAACCTGTGCGAAACATGTCACAGCTTGCGACAATAGCTTCGCTCTTGTCGTCTTTGAACTTTACGAGAGTTAAGAATCGCGCTCTCTTATGCTCAACACTTTCTCACCAGCCGATTAGTTCTGCGTCCGGTTTGTCCAGGTTCTCCTGGCGCGTCCGACGCCGCAGGTGTTTCCTCCCTCGCCTGTTGGTGATGCGCCCCACTAGCCTCGCTCTGAGCAGAGCGAGGTTTTTTTTGGGGGATTGGCCGTCTCGCTTGTTCAGGCTTGGCGTTCGGGAACGTGAACGACCAGCCCGTCGAGCGCCGGCGTCAATTTGATCTGACAGGAAAGCCTGGAGCTCGGCCGAACGTCATAGGCAAAGTCGAGCATATCCTCTTCCATCGGCGCCGGCGGACCGGCTTTTTCGACCCAGGCATCGTCGACATAGACATGACAGGTGGCGCAGGCACAGGCGCCGCCGCATTCAGCCTCTATTCCAGGGACGGAGTTGCGCACGGCGTTTTCCATCACGGTGGACCCCTCGGTGACATCGAGGTCGAAGCGAATGCCGTCGAAAGCGACGATGGTCAGTTTTGTCATGTCAATGAATTCCGGTATTGAGTGCGAGGACAGGTCCGGAATTTTTCTTCCAACAATTCTAAAGGGCAGTCAACATCGCAGGCAGCGAAAGCGCTTTCAGCGCCCCGCCATGTCACTCGACCGGATATTTGGGGAGATGGAGCTAATCGCGCCGCCCCGCCCGGGACGGCAGCATTTAGATCAAGGCGCAGGCGCCGCCAGATCTCAGCGGCAGAGCTTCAGGATGAAGTTTTCGGCATCGACCACCGCGGCGCCGACAGCAGCCATGCGCGATGCATCGTTGATGCGATCCTCGAAGGCGTCCGCAGCCTGCGCGACCTTGAAGGCCCCGACCGCACTTGCAGCACCCTTCAGCAGATGTGCGCCTGCGGTCGCCTTCTCCGGATTGCCGCTGCCGATCTCCTGGAGACAGGCGCGCGCCTGGCGGGCAAACATCTGAAGGACCTCGACTTCCAGAACCTTGTCGCCCATCGTCTGCTTTGCCAGATGGACAAGGTCGATCGGGCGTTCCTTAGAAGGGCCGGTGCCGCGGGAATTATCCGGGGCTTCAAATGCGATGTTGAGTGCTGCCATGTGCCAATTCTCCCATTTTGTGTTTTTGGAGTTGCCGCATGGTTGCGGCGTCGGCATGGCCATCGAGTTAAATTTCGGCACATTGAAGGCGGAAATCTACCGTTATGGTTAATGCGCGTTAAACATCGCGGAATTATTAGCTTTTCGGCAATGCGTTGATTTGAAAAGTGTTAACAAGTGCTTAACGCGACCATTCGGAAGCCACCGAATTAATTGTAACAGTTTAGGGAATGTGTCACTACGATACTAGTACGTTGGGTTTCCTGCACCCGTCTTTGCCCAAGCGGTGGATAGTGGTAATGTTTTGACACCTCTGTTTGTAAAAACGGTTCCACTCTGAAATGTAATGGGAATTCGGGGCTCGCGAATGGGAAACCTGAGGACTTGGGAAGACTGGTCTGGTGCGTTTCCGATCTGGGCGGATCTCAGGAAAAACACCTGGGCCAGAGTGAGTAGTAACGAGGCGTAAGCGTATGGCAAACAACAAATACAGCGAGTCGATCGAAGACAAGGCGTTCAAGGCCTTGGACGAAGCGTTGCAGATCGACTTCAGCGATGAAGGTATACCATCTCGCACCGGTCCGAGACCGGACGCCACGGAGGCCAAAGTGTCCGAGACATCCAATCCGCGTGCCAAGCAGACTCCGGAAGAGATGGCGCGCAGAGCCGCTGCGAGGAACACAGCGGCCGGACGCACTCCCGAGGCCGCCAAGACGCCGACCTTCTCCCCGGCCAATGACGCCAGCCGTGCGAGTTCCGCATCCATTCTGAGATCGATCGACGGCGCGTCGGTGAGCGGCGCGGTCCGCAATGCGACGATTATCTCGCTACTCTGGATCCTCGGTGGTGTCGGCCTCACGTTCCTGCTCTATTCGCCGCAAATCTGGGAAATCCGCTCGGTCGCCAATCTCCTCGCGCTGCCGGGCGTCATCGCCTGTCTCGTTGGCATCGTCGTCCCGGTTCTTCTTTTCTACGCATTCGCAATCATGATTGCCCGCGCCCAGGACATGCGCAACGCCGCCCGCTCCATGGCTGAAGTGGCACTGCGTCTGTCCGAACCGGAAACGATCGCCTCCGAGCGCGTCATGACGGTCGGCCAGGCCGTGCGTCGCGAAGTCTCCGCGATGAACGAAGGTATCGAGCGCACCATCGCCCGCGCCACAGAGCTGGAAACGCTCGTCCATTCCGAGGTGAACGCGCTCGAGCGCAGCTATGCCGATAATGAATTGCGCGTCCGCGGCCTCGTTCATGAGCTCGGCTCCGAGCGTGACGCCATCGTCAGCCATGCAGAACGCATCCGCTCCTCGATCGTTGGCGTGCATGATCAGATCAAGGAAGACCTGTCGCTTGCGACAGAGGAAATCTCGGTGCGCCTGGCAACCTCGGGCGAAGCCTTCGCGTCCATGATCGATACGCGCGCCGCATCGCTGACCGAGAGATCGGACAGCGCGATCCAGGCACTTGGATCGCTTCTCGCGGCCAAGACCGACAGCCTGCTGCAGAACCTCAATGCGTCCGGCTTTGCGCTCAACGAGGAATTCGATTCACGGTTGGAAAGCCTGTCTGCGACCTTGTCCGAGCGCGGCGGCATACTTCTCAGCCAGTTCGAGACACGTGCCTCGACGCTCGACGCCAACACCGAGAAGCTCAACGCGGCCCTCAACGACCGCGCCCGCCAGCTCAACGAGACCCTCATTGCCCGCACCCGCGAGATCAGCGAAAGCCTCACCGGCGGCGAACGCACCATCACCGGCTCGCTCGACAATGTCCTTGCCAAGCTGAACAGCGCCCTTGACGAAAAAGGCGCGAGCTTCCGCCAGAGCCTGCAGTCGACCGCCGACGAGACGATCATGGATCTCGATCTGCGCTCGGGCTTCTTCGAGGAGCGTCTTCAGACGACTGTCGCGCATCTTTCGACGAGTTTCGACGAGCGCGTCTCCGAATTTGCCAACGCCTTCGACAAGCGTGCCGGCTCGCTCGACAGCAAGCTGATGGAAAGCCTTGCGCGCATCAACGAAACGCTTGCAGGCGGATCGGATGCGATCGACGGCATACTCAACTCCAGCATCGAGCGCCTCGGGTCGTCACTCACCGACCAGTCCTTCGCGCTGGAAACGGCGCTTTCGACCGGACATGAGCTGTTGGAAAGCGCCATCGGCTCAAAGGCAGAGGAAATCACCTCGGCTCTCCAGGACAGGACCGGCGAATTCACCGCAGCCCTGCAAGGCGCCACCCGCGAAATCTCCTCTGCACTGACAAGCGGCACCAGCAGCCTCAATGCAGCCCTTACAGGCGGCGCCAGCGAACTCAACGAAGCACTGGCCGCGCGCTCCGGCGAATTCACCTCCGCGCTCAAGGCAGCGACACTGGACGTTTCCACGGCGCTCGCGAGCGGCACGGACGAACTGAACACCGCCTTTACCGGCCGCTCGAATGAACTCGCCAGCACGCTTGCCGCGCGCTCGGGCGAATTCACGACGGCTCTCCAGGCGGCAACCTCCGGCATCACCTCGGCTCTCGCATCGGGCACCGACGATCTGACGGCCGCTTTCGTCGGCCGCACAGGGGCGCTCAACGAGACATTGTCGGCGCGCACCAGCGAGATCACGCAGTCGCTCGGCTCGGCCCACGAACGGATCGACGCTGTCATGGCCGAACGCAGCGGCGCGCTCTTCGGTGCCCTGTCAGACAGCCAGTCGCGCTTCGAACAGACGCTTGCCAATCGCTCCGAGACCATCATCAACGCGGTGTCCGGTAGCCACGAGCGCCTGACCGACGCGCTCGACGAGCGGACAATGGCACTGGCGATCTCGCTTTCGGACAGCCAGTCCCGTCTGGAAAATACGCTCAACAACCAGGTCGATGCAATCAGCGGCACTGTCTCCGAGAGCCACGCACGCTTTACCGACGCCATGGATGACAAGACCAAGGCGTTGACCCTTGCCTTGGCCGAAAACCACGCTCGCCTCGACGAAACGCTCGCAAGCCGTGCAGACGCCATTACGCAAGCCGTCAGCGGCAGCCACATCCGCCTTGGCGATGTGCTCGACGAGAAGACCATGGCTCTGGCAATTTCGCTCGACGAAACACAGAACCGCTTCGATACCGCTCTGGAAGCGCGTACCAACGCGATCCTCGACAGCGTAGCTGGTGCCGAAGCCCGTGTCGCCGGCACTCTCAGCGACAAGGCCGAGACGATCCGCGCTGCCTATGTCGACAATCAGGAACGGCTGGACCGGTCGCTGAGCGTTCACACTGACGCATTGACCGGCGTACTCAATACCGGCGGCGACCGCATCGAGACTATGATCGGTGGCTCGGCCGGCCGCATCGAAAATGCCCTCTCCGATACGACGCGCCGACTTGAAGACACCATCGGCAGCGGACTGTCGCAGATGGACGGCAGCCTGCTTTTGGCCCACGACCGCCTGCGCGCTACGCTTGAGGACCGCAGCAACGCGATAGACATCACACTCCGTGAAGCGCATGCACAGATCGACGGAACACTTTCCGATCAGGTCACCACTATCGGCGCCTCGATCGCAACCAGCATCAGCATGCTGGAAATGTCGCTGGAAGACCGCGAAGCCTCGATCCGAAACACGATCGACACCAGCGCCCTCTCGCTCGAGGACCGCTTGCGCCAAAGCACCAGCAACATAGCCGGCAGCTTCCATGATACGGTCGTTGAAATTTCCCGCACGGCCGAAGCTTTCTCCGGCAATCTCAGCGGGTCCATCGACGGCATGACCAGCCGGTTTACCGAGACGGGTTCCCGTGTCGAAGCCGGCCTTTCCGCGCTTGAAAACCGCATCCGCGATGGCGTCGACAGCATTGCCGAACAGGTCGATGCCGCCGGCAACAAGCTCGCAGCAAGCCTCAACGACGGCGTCTCTCAGATCGACCGCGCCGGCGACGCCGCTGCAGCCCGCATGGCGGACACCATCAGCACCAAAGCCTCGACGCTCGCCGATACCATCGACGGCCGCACGACCAACCTAAGCCAGGCGCTCGACAGCGGCACCGCACGTATCGACGAACGCCTGTCGACGATGGATCGCGCGCTCAACGTCGGCCTCGAAGCTGTCAACCGCACCATTGAAGGCAAGGCGACCAACCTTGCCACCACGCTGCGCACGGCTGTGGCCGACGCTGCGCAGGGGATGGACGATGAAGCGACGCGTACGACGGAGCAGCTTGCCCGCACCGGCCAGCAGTTCGCCGACGAGCTCGGCAGCCGCAGCGAAAGCTTTACCCGCATCATGGATGAGCGTTCGGAGGCGATCGTCAATCGCGTCTCCGAGACGCAGAGCCGCCTTGCAAGCCAGGCCGCAGCCGTTGCCCAGACTTTCTCCGAAGCCGGCAATGCGATCGTCAACAAGGTCGCCGAAGCCGAAGGGCTGGTCGGCAGGCAGGTCAATGCCATATCGCGGGCGCTTTCCGACGCCGAAAATTCGCTGGAAGCTCACAGCGCATCCATCCGCACGACACTTTCAGGCGGAAGCGAAGAGATCGCCTCGACCATGGCGCAGGTGGAGCGTGCCCTCGAAGAGCGCGCGAGCGCCATCCGCCTCGGTCTCGACGAACGTGTCCGCGAGATCGACGCGACGCTTGCAGACGTGGACAAGGCATTGGAGGCCCGCGGCAGCTCTATCCGTTCGGACCTTACCCGGCATATCAGCGAGATCGACGCCACGATGGCCAACGCCGACAAGGCGCTCGAAGCGCGCGGCAACTCGATCCGCACCGGCCTTGACGAACGTACTCGTGAACTGAACTCCATGCTGGCTGGTCGCTCCAGCGAGCTGACCCGCCTCATCGACGAGACGGCTCGCCCAATCATCGAGCGCTACGCGGAAACCGGTACCGAAGCTGCAGGCCGCATCACGGCGGCGGCACAGGAAGCGTCTGACCGCCTGCGGACTGAAAACGCGGCCCTCATCAACGCGATCGCATCCCGCACCAACGACACCTTGGCCGCGATCTCGGCCCGTACCGAAAATGCCGCTAGCACGGTCAACGCGCTGGAAAACAGTCTGCTGGCCAACGTCAACAGCCTGATCGAACGGCTGGCGGACAACAACACGACAATCGTCGGCATGCTGAACCAGGCATCCGAGGAGCTCTCCGCCGTAGACAACCGCCTGGGCTCGACGACGTCGCGCTTTGCGGACTCGGCAAGCAAGGCCGCCGAAATGGTCTCCGCCTCGACGCGGCTTCTGGAAGGCAAGGTCGACAAGCTCTCCGACGTATCCGGCCATACGCTCGCACAGGTCGGCGGCATCATCGGCCGCTTCGACGAGCACTCCAAGGTGCTGACGCAGGCCTCGCAGCTTCTGGGGGCTGCCCAGTCGAACCTCGTAACCACGCTCGAAGAGCGCGAAAGCGCACTCCAGGGTCTGGCAGTCGGTCTCGTGCAGCGTTCGGAAGAGATCGAAAACACCATGCGCGCCGTCGGCAACATGGTCGACAGCGCCTTTGACCGCGCCGAGCAGCGTTCCAACCAGGTTTCGGGCAACCTGCGTGAAGGCGTGCAATCGTCCTTCGCCGATATCGGCCGCGTACTCTCTGATACCGAGAAGCGCACGCAGCAGACCGCCGAGGCAATGCGCGAAGCGCTGAACAAGGCTGGCGAAGACGCCAACCAGACGATCGACAACACCTTCGCCAATGCCGAACGCCGATCCACCGAGCTGACGAACCGCCTTCGCGGCGGACTGACCGCCTCGCTCTCCGATGTCGAGCGTATGCTGACCGATGCCGGCAAGACCTCCGACACGGCGGCTCAGCAGTTGCGCGAAACACTGCGCGTCGCTGTCGACGAAGCAATCGGCCGTTTCTCGGGCGCCACCGACGAAATCCGTCGCTCCGCTGGCGAGATCCGCAAGGAACTCGACATGACGCGCAGCGAACTGAAGCGCGGCGCCTTCGATCTTCCCGAAGAAGCCAAAGAAAGCGCCGCTGCCATGCGCCGCGCTGTCGCCGAGCAGATCAAGGCACTCCAGGATATCTCCCAGCTGGTCGGCAAGTCGGCTCAGCAGCTCGAGATTTCCGAGCCGGTTGCCCGTGCGCTTGTAGACGTCCACCCGGCACCTCGCCCGCGTCCGGCGCCTCAGCCTATTGTCGCACCGCAGCCGGCACCCCAGGCCATCGTACAGCCGGCTCCGGTGCAGCAACCTGCGCCGCAACGGGTAGTTCAGCAGCCTATCGAGACCGCCGGCCTGCGCGGCTCTATCCAGCCGGAACAACCCGCGGCCCCTCAGCTGCGTTCAGCGCCTCCCCAGGCGCCCGCACGTCAGGAACCCGCAGCCGGTTTCTCGCCGGGCGGTGGCTGGATCAGCGATCTCTTGCGCGGCGCATCCCGCGATGACGCTGCCGAGGCAGCGCCCGCCCGCTCTGCCGCTCCGAGGGCATCCGCCCCCGAAGCCGGCGCTCCGGCGTCACGCAGCAACGACAGCCGAAACCCGCGCCACGTCGTTGAATCATTGAATTCGCTGTCGGTCGATATCGCCCGCGCAATCGATCACGACGCCTCGGTCGATCTGTGGCGCCGCTACCAGCGTGGCGAGCAGGATGTCTTCACGCGCCGTCTTTATACGCTGAAGGGCCAGCAGACTTTCGACGAGATCAAGCGCAAGTATGAGCGCGAGCCGGAATTCCGCACCGCGGTGGACCGCTACATCGGCGATTTCGAAAAGCTGCTGGCAGACGTCGCCCGCACCGATCGCGACAAGACCGTCACCCAGTCATACCTGACGTCCGACACCGGCAAGGTCTACACGATGCTTGCGCACGCCGCCGGACGCTTCGACTGATTGAGGTATGCAGTCACCAAACGAGAAAATCCCCGGCATGCCGGGGATTTTTTGTTTCGCCATCTGATCGCCGGCTGAATGGCTAGCGACAACCAATGAGCTGATCAGCGAGCGATCACGACGTTGGAGATCAGACCGCTGGTGAGGCCAATCAGCAGGAAGCTGTTGTCGACGCGAACCCAACGATAGCCGCGCGGCGGCGCTTGCAGGCGATAGCGACGATAGTCAATCGACGCCGCACGACGGCGATCCATATCCGAGATGCGATGACCGCGGACCCAGCTCTCATGCCTTGGGCCATGATGGTTGTCGCGATAATACGGCGCGGCACCTGCTTCGGAAGAGAAGGCAATCGGCGTAGCCAGAACGGACGCAGCCAGAAGAATGGAGAAGAACCTGTTCATTTTTGGTGTTTCCTCGTGTTTTTCACGAGCCGAAACTAGGCCAGAAGTTATGAACGGAAACTGAAGTTAATATTACATTTTCGTAATAAGAATCTAACGGTTAGGACAGGTTCTTAATCTCGCAATTCACCACCCGGGGAAATGCCCGGCTGATCCGCTCGTCAATCCGGGCATTGCAAACGCAGCGCTTAGAGCTCGTCGTAATTGAACCAGTCGAAATCGGCAATCTGAGCCCGGCCCGATGTATCGAACGCGAACATGCCGACGAAAGCGCCGGTGAAAGAGCCGTGTTCCCCACGTCCACCCTCGTCCGAGATCACGCCGGCATCGAGAACCGGTCCGATCGCCTGCCAGGCGCCCATGCCTTCGGCTTGCCAGAAGAACTGCAGGTCGTTGTCTGTCACTTCCATCGACAGCTGAATGCGCCCGTCGGGTATCGAAACGCCGCCCCCGATCGGAAAGGTCAGGCGACCATCCGGATAGTCGCCGGCGCAGGAAAGGATTGTCAGGCAGCGACCGAGCTTCTCGTGCAGCGTGACGGCCAACGCATGCAGCTTGAAGCGGTTGTAGTAATGCGTCAGCCCCGCCACCTGCTGATAGGTATCCGGCGCAAATTCGATCACCGTCGCAGCGCGGAAGCGATGATGTTCCTGTCTCCGGGCGACGAGCGATTGCTCGAACCACGAACCGATGCTTTCGCGGGCGAAAAGCCTGAGATGGCCCGGCCGCTGCGTCAGGCTGAACAGGCGCTCCGGCCGCGGCGTGCGCAGCCATTGAAAGTCCGCCGGTAGTTTTCCGCCATCGAAATTATAGTCGGCTCGACGCGGCTTCTCGCTCGGCACGGCACCATTCAATCCCGGAACCTCGACGTCAGGAACGACTGTACCGTTCTCGAGATAGAGCCATTCGTCCTCTTTCCAGACGCATTTCTGCAAGCTCGTCTCGCGGCCGAGTGTGCAGCGACGATGTGGTGGGAGCGGCCGTCCACAGAGATGCGTATGATAGGATTGCCCATCAGGCGTCTCGACATATTGCCCGTGCCCTGCCCGCTGCAGCGCCGCCTCCGGATGGTCCTTCGATGTGATCAGGTAGATGTTCGGGTGCATCTCGTAGGACCCGTCGATGCTGCGCGAGCGCGCCATGGTCACTGCGTGCTCGTACGCAGTCCCACCCTCGGCCGTCGTCAGGTAGTACCAGCCGTTGCGCTTGAAGAGATGCGGCCCCTCGACCAGACCCAGCGGGCTGCCGGCGAATATGTTCTTGATCGGCCCGATCAGGGATTTGCTTTGCGCGTCCCACTCCTGCAGCAGTATCCCGTCGAAGGCCGGCGTTTTCGGCGCGCCGCCATAGCCTTCGGAGCGATGGTTCCATTGCATGTTGGCGAACCATTTGCGGCCGTCGTCGTCATGGAACAGCGATGGGTCAAACCCCGACGAATTAACGTAGGCAGGGTCGGACCATTCGCCCTCGATCCTCGGCGAGGTCACGATGTAATTATGCGCGTCCTTGAAGTTGCCGTCGTAGCGCTTGACGTCGGTGTAGACGAGCCAGAATTGGCCGTCGGCATGGGAGAGACAGGGAGCCCAGATGCCGCAGCTATCAGGTTCGCCGCGCATGTCGAGTTGGGCCTTGCGTTCCAGCGGGCGCCGCACGAGCGTCCAGTTGACCAGATCGCGCGAGTGATGGATCTGCACGCCGGGATACCATTCGAAGGTCGATGTCGCGATATAGTAATCCTCACCGACACGACAGATCGACGGATCGGGATTGAAACCTGGCAAAATGGGATTGCGGATCATGACGCGGCCACCTCCTCCAAAGGCAAGACATGGTGCGCGCCGCCCGAAGGCGACGCGCAAGTTCTAAGTGACAGCCGCCGAGAATACTGGGCGGCAATCAGCGCCTACTCGCGCTCGGCGGACTTTGCCCAGAGATTGATGTCGGCCTCGCGGGCGTAGACGTCGATCTCCTTCAGCTCCTCGGCTGTGAATTCGGCGTTTGCAAGCGCGTTAACGCAATCGACGATCTGCGACGAGCGGCTGGCGCCAATCAACGCTGAAGTCACGCGGCCACCGCGCAGAACCCATGCAATCGCCATTTGCGCCAGCGTCTGCCCGCGCTTCTCGGCGATGCCGTTCAGCTTGCGGATGTTGTCGATGATCGACGGACGGATGAAGTCCTTCTTGAGGAAATGGTTTTGCGCAGCGCGGCTGTCTTCCGGGATACCGCTCAGATATTTCGTCGTCAGCATGCCCTGTGCCAGCGGGGAAAAGACGATAGAGCCGACGCCGAGCTCATCGAGCGTATCGATCAGCCCGTCGTCCTCGACCCAGCGGTTGAGCATCGAATAGCTTGGCTGATGGATCAGGCAGGGCGTTCCAAGGCTCTTCAGGATCGCGGCCGCCTCGCGGGTGCGCTGCGAATTGTAGGAAGAGATACCGACATAGAGGGCGCGGCCGGAGCGGACGATATGGTCGAGCGCTGCGCATGTTTCTTCAAGCGGCGTTTCCGGGTCGAAGCGGTGCGAATAGAAGATGTCGACATAATCGAGACCCATGCGCTTCAAGCTCTGGTCGCATGAAGCGATCAGGTATTTGCGGCTGCCCCATTCGCCATATGGACCCGGCCACATATCGTAGCCAGCCTTCGACGAGATGATGAGCTCGTCGCGCAGGCCGGCGAAATCAGTACGCAGAATCTCGCCAAAGGCGGTTTCAGCCGAACCCGCCGGCGGGCCGTAGTTGTTGGCGAGATCGAAGTGGGTGATGCCCAGATCGAAAGCGGTGCGGCACATGTCGACCTTGCGGTCATGCGGGGTATCGCCACCAAAATTGTGCCAGAGGCCAAGCGAAACCGCCGGCAACTTCAGGCCGGAGCGACCGGTCCTGTTGTATTTCATCTTCGAGTAACGGTCTTCCGACGGTTGCCAAGCCATTATCTTAAAATCCTTCCGAGGACGACGCTCGCGAAACCGCTTTCGATTTCCGTGGAGCGCCGCATAAAGCAACAATTGCAGCGCCGTCATGGCCTCTATGGACGCCCGGTCCTGCAAACAAAAAGCGCGGGCATTCAAGCCCGCGCGGACATTAGCCCTTCGGTAAGTTACTTCAAGAGCGCCTGTGCCTCTTCGATGCCCAATGCGGCCGGCTGTGTACAAGTTGTCGTCAGGTCGACGAAGCGGCCCTCCTCTCCCGACTTCAGGATCGAGGTCATCACATCGACGCCGTGCAGCGTCCTGTCCAGCGAGCAGCGGGCATCGCGCCCGTCGATCAGCGATGCCGCCATGTCGGCAAGACCGGCCGTGCGGTAGTTCGCGCGGGCTCCCTGCGGGCTCTCCTGATTGGCGATGCCGAAGGGATGATCCCAGCTGTCGAGTTCCTTGATGTCCTTGTCGCGGCCGCTGGCCTCAACCTTGCCACCGAAGAAATTTGGATCCGGTACATAGAGCGTGCCGTCGGTGCCGTAGAGTTCCATATTGGCGTGGCGATGCGACCAGACATCCCAGCTCGCGGTCAACGTGACAGTTGCACCGCTGACGAATTCGAGCAGAGCCTGGATCGTCGTCGGCGTCTTCACCGGAATGGTCTCGCCGCTTCGCGGCTGGCTGGTGATGGTGCGGGTCGTTTGCGCCATCGAGGTCAGCGCGCCGACGCGTTTCACCGGGCCGATGAGGTTGATCAGGTTGGCGATGTAATAAGGCCCGAGATCGAGGATGGGGCCCGCACCCGGCAGGAAGAAGAAATCGGGGTTCGGGTGCCACATCTCCATGCCCGGGCTCATCACGTAGCACGCGCCGGAGGTGACCCGCCCGATGCCGCCATCATCGAGGAACTTACGGGCAAGCTGGTGCGCTCCACCCAGGAAGGTATCGGGCGCGCAACCGACGGCAAGCGCCTTCGCCTTGGCGATGCGGCGCAATTCCTCGCCCTGATCGAGCGAAAGCACGAGCGGCTTTTCCGAATAGACGTGCTTCCCCGCTTCGAGGATGCGCTTGGATACCGGGAAATGCGCGTCGGGGATCGTCAGGTTGACGACGACATCGATCTCGTCATTGGCGAGAAGCTCATCGATCGTCTGCGCCTTGACGCCGTATTCCTCCGCCCGCAGTTCCGCGGCATTCATATTGATATCCGCGCAGGCGAGGACCTTGAGCCCTTTGAAGAGAGGCGAGAGAGAGAAGTAGGTGGTGGAGATATTGCCGCATCCGATGATGCCGACGCCGAGTTCCTTGGCCATGATCTGTCCTGCTCAGTAGGTCTTGAAGGAAGCGATCGAGCGCGTCACGACGCGGTCAAGATCGTTCGGATTGTCATGTTCGACAACGTAGTGGCGGGCGCCGGTCTTTCTCAGCGCCTGCATCAGCTTTGCCCAGTCGACGGTGCCGTGGCCGACATCGGCCCAGCCGCCTTCATCCTCGTTCTGGCCGGCAGGCGCCACGTCCTTGACGTGGACCGATGTGATCCGCGGCCCGTATTTTTCGATGTAGGCAAAAGGATCGGCGCCGCCGCGGATGACCCAGGCAATATCGGCTTCCCATGACAGGCCAGGTCCGCCAGCAAATATCTGGTCCATGGGCACTGACCCGTCATCAAGCTTGACGAACTCGAAGTCATGATTGTGCCAGCCGAAATCCAGCCCGGCATCCTTGAAAGGCTTGCTGATTTTCTCAAGGCGCTCGCCGAATGCGTGCCAGCCCTTGGCATCCCTGGGACGCTGGTCGGGCATGATGTGCGGCGCATAGATCGATTCGACGCCGAGCGCCTTGGCGATCTTCAACGCGCGCTGCGGATCGCCTTCCAGCATGTCGAGGCCGAAATGGCCGGTCGGCATCGTCAAACCATTCCTGTCGAGCTCGGCGCGCATGGCCGAAAGTCCTGCGTCGTCGAGTTCGGCATACATCGCGCCATAGCCTTCGACTTCGCTGTAGCCGGCCTTTGCGACCTTGGCGAAGACGGTGGAAAAAGGCGGGTGGTTGCGGGCGCTATAAAGCTGAAAACCAAGTTTCGTCATCGATTTCTCCTCCACTGGCCCCTCGGGGCCTCTCTTCTTGGCTGGCGGTTGGGCCACCAGCCTGGAATGCCGCCACGTGGTGGCGGTATTATTGACTAGTCCACCGACTGGCAGGACTGCAGGTCGTAAAAGCGGAACTCCGGAACAACGCCGCACGTCAGCGGCACGGAAGGCGTGAACACGATCCGCCGGCTCTCTCCCGCCGTCAGGTCAAAGGCGTTGTCGGAATAGCGCCCGTCTGTCTCGCTCTCGATCATCACGAACAATGCCAGACCCTTTGCCGCCACGGTCAGTTCGATCGTACCATTCTCCTCGATCTCCTCGCGCAGCACCGTCAGACCAGCGGGTTCGAGCTCAAGCGCCTTATAGGTGCCGTGGACATAATGCCCCTGCCCGCCCATCCCGTTCGATGTGGTAAAGTGCCACGTCAGAATGCAATCTGCGGGAACCTGCGACGCAGCGATCGAAGTCGCGGTTACCGCCGCATCCGGGGAGCAGATCGCCTGTACCGATGTCAGCAGGCTAACCTCCCCGCTCATCGTGACCAGCGAGATGGAAAGGTCGACGCTGATATCCTCCATCGTATCGTTGACCAGCGAGAAGCGGATCGTCGAATTGTCCTCGGATGGGATTGCAGCCACAGTTACCGGCTGGAAGAACCGGCGCACCAGATAGTGCATCGCCTTCCAGCGGCCGCCATAGTCAAGGCTTGACCAGGAGGCTACCGGCCAGGTGTCGTTGAGCTGCCAGTAGATCGTACCCATGCAATGCGGCTTCAGCGATCGCCAGTATTCGACCGCGGTCTTTATGGCGAGACCCTGCTGGATCTGACTGAGATAGACGAAGTTCGGGAAATCCTTCGGAAAGCGGAAGTAGCGGAACATCGTCGCGGCGATGCGCTCGTTGCCTCCGGCATTCTTCTGGTGCAGCTCCATGACGGGCGATGCAACGTTCATGTCCTTGGCCTCGGCATAGGTCTTGATGACCGGCAGCGACGTATAGGACTGGAAACCGAACTCGGAGCAGAAGCGCGGGTGCACCGTGCGGTAATTGTCGAACGACTTGTTCTCGTGCCAAACCGACCAGTAGTGCATGTCGCCCGAACCATCGGCATGCCAGGCGTCGTTGAAATCGAGCAAGCCGGAGGCAGGGCTCGACGGCCACCAGATCGCATCGGGAGCGGCCTTTTTCATCGCCTGCTCGATCGTGCGGTTCAGACGGTCATAGGAGACCAGATAGCGGTCGCGATCCTTGCGCGATTCCTCGAACCAGGTGAGTGCGCCGACAAGCTCGTTATCGCCACACCAGAGTGTGATCGACGGATGTGTCGCCAGCCGCTTCACCTGATAACCGACCTCGATCTCGACATTCTCGAGGAAATCGCCGGTCGAGGGATAAAGATTGCAGGCGAACATGAAATCCTGCCAGACCATCAGGCCGAGCCGGTCGCAGATATCGTAGAACCAGTCGTGCTCGTAGAACCCGCCGCCCCAGATGCGGATCATGTTCATGTTCGCATCGGCCGCCGATTGCAGCAGGTCTTCGGTTTGCTGAGGGCTCGAGCGCGAGAACAAGGCGTCCGCCGGTATCCAGTTGGCACCGCGGCAGAAGATCTCGCGTCCGTTGATCTTCAACGCGAAGCGGCTGCCGGCCTCATCCTTGTCGGTAACTAGCTCGACCGTGCGAAGGCCGATCTTTCGGGTAACGGTTTCAGACGGGATGTCGACCGACATATCGTAGAGCGCCTGTTCGCCGCTGCCCGCCGGCCACCACAGTCGGGGTTGTTCGATGTGGAAGACATGCGTGACGACCGTCTCGCCCGCTGCAATGCCGCAATCGAGACGCACACGCTCGTCGTCGAGCGAGAAATAGACCTGGGCGACCCCTTGAGCCTTGGCAAAGAAGGTTGTGGAAACATGCAGGTCGACCGAACCGTCCTCGTTGTGAAACTGCCTGCTCACGACGCTCTCGATGCGCGCGGTATCGAGCCTCTTGAGGGCGACGGTGCCGTAGAGGCCAAGAGGTGCGACCGCAATATTCCAGTCCCAGCCAAAATGGCTCTGCGGCTTGCGCAACATATTGCCGTTCGGGATCGGTGAGTTGGCGGTGCTGTAGGGGATGTAGAACGGCTGCTTTTCCTGCAGCGCGGCCCCGGCGACAATGCTGGAACGAAGCAGGATGCGGATGGTATTTACACCCTGCTTCAGCGCCTTCGACACGTCAGGCCGATAGCGGCGGAAGCAATTGTCGGCCTCGAGCACGATGCTGTCGTTGACGAAAACCGTCGCGATCGTGTCGAGGTAGTCGACATCCAGGTACCAGTCGCCGTCGGTATCAGCGAGCGCGAAGCTACGCTCGAGCACCCAGTCGCGCTGAGCCACCCACTGCACGACCTGCTCGTTGCGAGCGAAATACGGATCGGGGATGACATTTGCGGCATGCAGCGCCGAGTGCACATCCCCCGGCACGGCCATGGAAACGTCGTGATCGCTGCCAGGTGACGAAAGCCGCCACGCACCGGCGAGATCGATGACTGGAGTTGCTGAAACGAGCATCATATTAGCTGTCTTTCACGTTTGATTCGCTGGCATGGCCGGCCCTGTCGCAGTGCGACAAAGGGCTCCGATGGCACGGCCAGACGCGTGCTGTTGCCGGCGTTAGATTCTGTCCTCTGTGGTCGCGTCGAAGAGAGACGCCAGCGACATGTCGAAAACGAGCTTCACCGGTGTGCCGGCCGCGAAGCGTCGCGCGCCATTGATACGCACGGACATGGTATGGCCGGCATGCTTGATCCACAAAAGGTTGTCAGCGCCCATGGGCTCTTCGATGTCGACCACCGCATCGTGCACTTCGGTGCCTGGACCCAGATCTTCGTTGACCTTGATATGCTCAGGCCGAACCCCGAGGATCACTTTGCGACCGGGCTTCAGCGGCTCCGACGTGGCGTAGGCATCGAGCGAAAATTTCACGCCGTTGGTGGCAAACGCGGTTTTGCCGCCGTTATCGACCAGTTCGCCATGCAGGAAGTTCATCGACGGCGAGCCGATGAAGCCGG
This sequence comes from Arminella tubonensis, assembly GCF_003240585.1. Taxonomy (GTDB): domain Bacteria; phylum Pseudomonadota; class Alphaproteobacteria; order Rhizobiales; family Rhizobiaceae; genus Rhizobium; species Rhizobium tubonense. The sequence goes on along the minus strand of NZ_PCDP01000036.1, from coordinate 346,608 downwards.
CAACGAACAGGTTGCGCGGCGCGTTGTAGATGGTCGTCGGTTCGTCGAGCTGCTGGATGACACCGCTCTTCATGATGGCGATGCGATCGGCCAGCGTCAGCGCTTCGATCTGGTCGTGGGTGACGTAGATCATCGTATTCTTCAGAGAATGATGCAGTCGCTTGATCTCGACGCGCAACTCGGAACGAAGCTTGGCATCGAGGTTCGACAGCGGCTCGTCGAACAGGAAGACATCGACGTCGCGCACCAAAGCGCGCCCGATCGCGACACGCTGACGCTGGCCGCCGGAGAGTTCGGCAGGCTTGCGCTTCAACAGCGGCTGGATCTGCAGGATGTCGGCGGCGCGGGCGATCCGCTTGTCGATCTCGACCTGCGGCATCTTGGCGACACGCAGTCCGAAGGCCAGATTCTTTTCCACCGTCATCTGCGGATAGAGCGCGTAGGACTGGAACACCATGCCGATGCCGCGATCCTTCGGCTCTTCCCAGGTGACATTCTTGCCCTTGATGAAGATTTGCCCCTCGGAAATGTCGAGCAGGCCGGCAATGCAGTTGAGAAGCGTTGACTTGCCGCAGCCGGAAGAGCCCAGGAGAACCAGAAACTCGCCATCGTTGATTTCAAGATTGAGATTTTCTAGGACTTTGACCGATCCGAAATTGAGCGACAATTCCTTGATAGAAACACTGCTGTTCATTGATCAACCCTTTACTGCGCCGGCGGCGATGCCCCGGACGAAAAGTCGTCCGGACACGAAATAGACAATAAGCGGAACCGCACCGGTCAGAAGCGTGGCGGCCATATTGACGTTGTATTCCTTCACTCCCTGCACAGCATTGACGATATTATTCAGCTGTACAGTCATCGGGTAGTTTTGCGTGCCGGCGAAGATGACACCGAACAGGAAATCATTCCAGATGCCGGTGATCTGTAAAATCATGCCGACACAAAAAATCGGCAGCGACATCGGTACCATGATGCGCAGGAAAATCTGCCAGAACCCCGCCCCGTCAACCCTTGCCGCCTTGAAAAGCTCAGGGGGAAGCGCCGCAAAGTAATTGCGAAACAAAAGCGTGTTGATCGGCATGCCGAAAATGGTGTGGACGAGGACGACTCCGCCCAATGTGGAAAAGAGACCGAGCGACCGAAGCACCATCACCAATGGATAGAGCATGACCTGATAGGGAATGAAGGCGCCGAACAGCAGGACGGTAAAGAATACCTCCGACCCTTTGAAGCGCCAGTTGGCCAGTGCATAGCCATTCACCGAGGCAACGGCGATGGAAATGATGACACTCGGGACCAGAATCTTGACCGAGTTCCAGAATCCAACCTGAATACCGTGGCAATAGAGACCGGTGCACGCCTCGCTCCAGGCCTTTACCCAGGGCTCGAAAGTGATCTCCATGGGTGGGGCAAAAATGTTGCCCATCCTTATTTCCGGCATGCCCTTCAACGACGTGACCACCATCACGTAGAGCGGGATCAGATAGTAGATCGCCGCAAGGCCGAGAATGCCGTAAAGCATGATCGTTCGTGGAGCAAAGCGATTGCCGGGCTTGGCGCCTGACGGTTCGATTGATGTCGCTATAGCCATGAAGGTCTCCCTTAGCTGCGCTTCTGGCGGAACTCGATCAGAGCCCACGGCACCAGGAAGATGAAAACGGTGACCAGCATCACGGTCGACGCGGCAAGCGCCTGGCCGAGATTGGACCGCTGGAACATGAAGTCGAATACGTATTTGGCCGGCATCTCCGAGGCAAAGCCCGGACCGCCCTTGGTCATGGCGACGACAAGGTCGTAGACCCGCACGATGCCTGAGGCGACGATGACGAGGGTCGTTACGAAAACGCCGCGCATCATCGGGATGACGATGAAGATATAGGTGCGCCAGGCAGGTATTCCGTCGATGCGGGCCGCCTTCCAGATTTCGCCGTCGATGCCGCGAAGCCCTGCGAGCATCAGTATCATGACGAGACCCGTTCCCTGCCAAAGGCCGGCGATCACAAGTGCTATCAGCACTGTCTGCTGATTGCCGAGCAGAGAAACGCCGCCGCCGGGAAGGCCCCAGTCCTGCAGCAGCTTTGGAACGCCGAGCGCCGGGTCGAGTATCCACTGCCAGACAATGCCGGTGACGATAAATGACAGCGCGAAGGGATAGAGGAAGATCGTGCGGAAGGTATTTTCAAAGCGGATCTTCTGATCGATCAGCACTGCCAGGATGAAGCCGACGACGAAGGCAAAGATCAGGCTAAGCACGCCATAGATCGCAAGATTACTGATCGATGCGTCCCACCGATCCGTCGTGAACAGACGCTGATATTGGGCGAGCCCGATGAAGTTCTGGCTCGGCAGAAGCTTCGAGTCGGTGAAGGAATAGATCACGGTCCAGACCGTGCAGCCGACGAACACCACGATCACGGTCAGGATCATGGGAATGGCGGCGATCTTGGCGTTGAGATTGCGGAACAGACGGAACGGACGATGCGCATGCGCCATCGGATACCTCCCTTGGCGGCGTCGCCAAGGCCGGCGGAAAACCCGCCGACCTCGCAAGACCGTCTCGAATATTGAGATGCTTCTGGCTTATTGCGCCTGCTTGATGATGTCGGCCTGCTTGTTGACCGCGTCGTCAACCGACATCTTCGAGCTGAAGAACTGCAGCGACAGGTCGGTCAACTGGCCGATCGTGTCGGGCGTCAGCATCTGCGTGGTGCCGGGCAGAACGTTTTCCGGCGTCGCCAGAATTTCAAGGCCCTTTTTCATGCAGGCATTGGCCGCCGTCAGGTCGACGTCGCCGCGCACCGGTAGCGAACCCTTGGCAAGGTTGAACTTGACCTGCGTCTCCTTGGAAAGGAGCATGCTCGCCAGTTCCAACTGTGCCTTGGTGATGTCCGGATTGGTGTTCTTCGGGAAGTAGAAGCTGTCGCCGCCCGTATCCAGCAGTCCGTGGAAGCCGAGACCCGGCAGGCAATCGTAATCCTTGCCGGCTACCTTCTTGGCAACGCCGAATTCGCCCTGCGCCCAGTCGCCCATGATCTGCCCGGCAGCCTTGCCTTCGATCACCATATTCGTTGCCATGTTCCAGTCACGGCCGGAATAGCTTTCGTCGACCATGTCGCGCGCCTGCGCAAAAGCAGTCCAGACCTTGCGGTTGTCGGCGCTGCGCACGGCCTCTTCGCTCTTCTTCTGATTGATGGCGAGATAGAGATCCTTGCCGCCGATGCCGACCTGCATGACGCTGCGGATGCCGTCGACCTGCCAGGGAGCGCCGGTCGCCAGCGGAACGATGCCCTTGTCCTTCAGCTTCGGCGCCTCTGCGGCGAATTCGTCCCAGTTCGTCGGAACCTTCATGCCGTTGTCTTCGAAGACGTGGCGATTGACCCACATCCACTGCCAGGAGTGGATATTGAGCGGCACGCAATAGATGTGACCTTCGTAGGTGCATGCGTCGAGCAGCTTGGCCGGACGGATGATGTCCTTCCAGTGTTCCTTCTCCGCAAGCTCTGTCAGATCGGTCATCAGACCGGCCTTGACCAGTTCCTCGGCGTCGCGCCCCGTATTGAGCTGCGTCGCCCCCATAGGATTGCCACCAAGTATTCGGGTGACGATCAGCGGCGTGGCGGTCGAGCCAGCGCCGGCGATCGCACCATCCACCCATTTGTTGTTGCCAAGCGCGTTATACTGGTCGGCCAGAACTTTCACGGCCGCAGCTTCGCCGCCGGATGTCCACCAGTGTGTAACCTCAAGATCTGTCGCATTTGCCGAAACGGCGGAAATCGCGACGGAAGCCAGCAATGCGGCTGCCATCAAACGAATATTCATGAGTTCTCCTCCCTCACTGAAACGTTGCCGTAAAAACCTAGTTCAATCGGTTTGATCGCGCAACCGCCTTCCCAACGTTTTTGCGTGGAGATCGAGAATTCTATCTATGCTTGCGATTTTCTCGAGCGCGAAGACGCATCTTTGGAGTAAAAGCTCTATCAGATATGCTCTACAAAATAGAGGTAATTATCTGTTTTATTTCATATATTTAGTTGTCAAAATATACAGACCATTCGAACTGCGGTCGGAGCGGCAGTGAATGCCCGTTTCATCCGCCGTTTCAACCAGCAATCCCTGTATTCTGAAAAGGCAGCGAAGGGCACTGGACATTTTTACTGTATCGTTACAGTTTCCAGTTTGAAAGGCGACGACGTCATCTCGTTCAAGCTTGCAGCTTTGCCGCGGGCGTTATAAGGCGATGGGTCTTCAAGTCGGCGTTGGGCGCAATGGACACCAAGCAGAAATCAGGCGGAAGAGCCCCGGCCACGGTACCGGAGCGACCGACGCTCAAGACCATAGCCTTCATGACCGGGCTCGGAGTGACGACTGTGTCGCGCGCCTTGAAGGATGCGCCTGACATCGGCGCCGAGACCAAGGAACGGGTGCGGATGGTCGCAAGCCAGCTCGGCTACCAACCGAACCGTGCCGGTGTCCGCCTGAGGACCGGCAAGACCAACGTCATCGCCCTGGTCCTGAGCGTTGATGAGGAGATCATGGGTTTTACCAGCCAGATGGTCTTCGGAATATCAGAGGTTCTTGCCGAGACCCAGTATCACCTGGTGGTGGTGCCGCATTCGCACAGCAAGGACACCATGGTTCCTGTGCGCTACATCCTCGATACCGGCTCGGCCGACGGTGTTATCATCACGCGCATCGAGCCCGATGATCCGCGCGTCCGCCTGATGTCGGAGCGCAACATGCCGTTTGCCACCCACGGCAGGACGGACATGGACATCGCCCATCCCTTTCACGATTTCGATAACGAGGCATTTGCCTATGAGGCGGTGCGGGCGCTCGTTGCCAGGGGGCGTCGCCGCATCGCGCTCCTGCAGCCGCCGAGCAAACTCTCCTTCTATTCCCATACCCGCATAGGGTTCCAGACGGGGCTGCACGACTTCGGCGCGGAGGAAGTTCACATGCGGGTCACCATCGACACGCCGCTTAACGACATCCGCGACGCGGTAGAGGCGCTGATGCGCTCCGCGAACGCGCCTGACGGCATAATTTCTTCAGCCGGCAGCGGCGCGATCGCCATCAATGCCGGCGTCGAGGCGGCGGGCAGACGCCTCGGCACCGATGTCGATATGGTTGCCAAACAATCCGCTGAGATCCTCAACTGGATCCGCCCGGAAATCATCACGATCTACGAGGACGTTCGTCACGCCGGCAGGGAGCTCGCGAGAGCCGTCATCGCCCGCATCGACGGCGCAGAGCCGGAACAACTGCAGAGCATCAGCCCGCCGGTCTGGCCAAAGAGCCGATAGCGTCTAATTTCGATCAGAAAAAAAGCCCGCCGGAAAATTCCAGGCGGGCTTTCTGATTTCAGGCGACGTGGCTATCAGCCGTTGGCGCCGCTGCCCCAAGGACCATGATGGATATCCTTGCCGTCGACCCGATCGAAGCCGTGCGCGCCGAAGAAGTCGCGCTGGGCCTGGATTAGGTTCGCCGTGCCGCGGGCTTGGCGGTAGGCATCGAAATAGCCGAGTGCCGAAGCCAGGGCCGGAACAGGAAGGCCGGCGGTCACGGCAGCAGCGACGACCCGACGCAGCGAAGGAAGCGACTCCTTGACCATCGCCGAGAAGGCAGGCGTCACCACTAGGTTCGCGGCATCAGGCGACTTGGTGAAAGCGCTGGTGATTTCGTCGAGGAATTGCGAGCGGATGATGCAGCCGGCGCGCCAGATCTTGGCGATAACAGGCATCGGCAGGTTCCATTTAAACTCGCGCGACGCCTCGGCCATGACGGCAAAGCCCTGCGCGTAGGCCCCGATCTTCGCGGCAAACAATGCCAGTTCCAGATCCCTGAGGAGATCAGGCCCGAACGCCATCGGGAACGAGTTGCTCGGGGCGCCGAAGATCTTTTCGGCAGCCTCGCGCTGCTCCTTCATCGACGACAGGCTGCGGGCAGCGACTGCCGCCTCGATGGCGGTCGCCGGAATGCCCATCTGCTGGCTTTCGATGACAGACCATTTGCCGGTGCCCTTCTGGCCGGCCTTGTCGAGAATGACATCGGGCATCGCCTTGCCGGTGGTCGGGTCCTTGGCGGCAAGCACCTTCTCGGTGATCTCGATGAGGTAGGAATTGAGCCGACCCTTGTTCCATTCGCCGAAGATGCCGCTGATCTCCGCAGCACTCTTGCCAAGCCCATCACGCAGGATGCCGTAGATTTCGGCGATCATCTGCATGTCGGCATATTCGATGCCGTTGTGAATGGTCTTGACGAAATGCCCCGCGCCGTCCGTACCGAGCCAGGCGCAGCAATCCTCGTCATTGTATTTCGCGGAAATCGAGGTCAGGACTTTCTCGACGCGCTTGTAGCTGTCTTCCGTACCGCCGACCATGATCGACGGGCCGTGACGTGCACCTTCCTCGCCGCCGGAAACGCCCATGCCGATGAAAGTCAGGCCCGTATCCTTGAGGCGGTCGAAGCGTGCCATGGTATCACGGAAATTGGCGTTGCCGGCATCGATCATGATGTCGCCCTTGTCGAGATGCGGCTGCAGCGCCGCCATCTGCTGATCAACAGGCTCGCCGGCCTTGATCATGATGACGATCGGCCGCGGTGGGCGGATCGCATCGACAAACTCCTCGATCGTCTTGCAGGGGATGATCCTGTCCTTGAGCGCCCCTGCATTGGCGTAGAATTCATCGGTTACATGAGCTGTCCGGTTGAAGACCGCGATCCTGTTGCCTTTCTCGGCAATGTTGAGCGCCAGATTCGATCCCATGACCGCCAGACCGATCAGTCCGATTTCTGCCTTTTCCACGACAAACCTCCAATATGTCATTCGGGACGGATGTTGTGGCACCCCGATGGAAAAACGGCAAGCCTTCGAAACGCCGAATCCGGCTCATTGACAGGACCGTGCAGCACTGGCGTAGGATCAGGCAAATCCTTGAAGGCCGCCTGTCTGGAAGCCGGTCATCAACCGCTTTGACAGCGGGAAACAGCAAGGCAAAGACAAATCAGTGAGGAGACAACCCAATGTCGGTCATGGCCGCAAAAATTGTCCACATCTCCATCGATCACGACTGGCAGGAGGTCTATGACTTTGCCGCTCGGCCCGAGAACATGCCCCTCTGGGCATCCGGCCTTGCCTCCGGGCTGGAGCCGGATGGTCCGGACTGGATCGCCAGCGGCGTGCTCGGCCGCGTCCGCGTCAGCTTCGTACCACGCAACAAATTCGGCGTGCTCGACCATACAGTAACCATCGAATCCGGCCTGCGCGTCTACAACGCCTTGAGAGTCGTTCCGAACGGCGACGGCTGCGAGGTAATGTTCACGCTTCTCCGTTTACCGGGAATGACCGATGAACAGTTTACCGCCGATGCAGATCACGTCGCCAGGGATCTTCATGCCCTGAAGACGTTGATGGAGCGTTGAACAGAATCGCTCAGATCGCTTTGAGCGTCCAATCGACGATCTGCGACGTCACGGCTGCAAACGCGGCGTCCAATGCCTTGACGTAGCCGTTGTTGTCGCTGGCGCCGATCGGCACGACCTTGCGGAAGACCTCCTGCGTCTTGATGGTGCCGGTCTTGTCATTGAGGATCTTCGCCGAGATCTCGACGGTGGCCGCGTGCTGAGCTCCGGTATTGATCTCGAAGGTGCGGATGTCTGTCACGACCTGATAGTCGATCGCCAGGCCCTGCCCCGGTACGCCAACGCCGCCGACCTTACCGGAATTTTCAAAAGCCTCGACCAGCTTCGACTGCACCATGCGGCTGAGCTTGTCGCTCCACTGCGCCTTGGCCAGATACTGGATTTCCGACGGTGTCACCCGAACCACGATCTGGTTGCTGTCCAGCGCGCTCAGCGCCGTCGGCGGCGGAATGAGGATTTGCTTGCCGTGTGCAGCAGGCCCTTTGCCGGTGACGTCTGCAGACAGATCGAAGGTATCGTTCTTCGCTCCACCGCCGCAACCGCTCAGCAACGCCGCAAGCAAAGGCAGGGCGACGGCCGCTTTTCGCGCCACCGACTTCAGCCGAACCGAACCATATCCGATCATATTGCGCTTAACCCCTTGGAAACCGTCCCTACCACTCGTCAATGCCGTGTCCGACCGTCATATTGCTTGACGGTGTCGCCGCCGAAGAGCAGGCGCTGCGGATTGCGATCGAAATTGCTGATCGTGTCGTTGAGATTTTGAACCGTCCGCCGCGTGTCGTTAACGAGTGTCTGGACGTCATTCAGGCCCCCGGACGAGAATTTCTGCAGATTGTCGGCAATAGGCCCGATCCGTGAATTCAGGTTGTCGGCGACCTTCTTGAAGGAGGTCAGCGTGTCGCGTGCCTCGGCAAACAGCGATTGCGTATTGTCGGTGCCAAGCAGCGCATCCACCTTGATCAGGATACCGTCGACGCGGGTCGAGGCCGAGTTCAGCTTGTTCGCCATCTGCGAGACATCCTGGATGGTCTGGCTGATGTCCTTCTGGCGGGCGGACACTGTGTTGGCGACATCGCGGATCGAGGCGATGGCAACGCGGGCGTCCTTGGTTGCCTGCGAAATGTCGTCGATCGAACCCTTGACCTTCGCCGGATCGATCTGGGCGACCAGCGCATCGACACGATCGAGCGTCAATTGCGCCTTCTTGCCAAACTCGTTGTAGGTATCCGATGTCTGCTTGATGCTGGCGATCGTGGATTTCAGGTCGTCCGACGCATCGGCAACGTTCTTTGCGAGTCTGTCGGCGTTGTTGACGACATCGTTGATCTTCTGCGCATCAACGGAGCGAACAAGCTTCTCGATCGCATCCAACGTCGAATCGACCTTGGCGGAAACGCTGGTAAATGTCTCGGAGAGCTTGCCGATGCTGACGAGGAACTTGTCGATATTGTCGGAATTGTCGGCAAGCGCCTTGGAGAACTTGTCGGCATTGCGCAGCGTATCGGTCAGCGGTCCGCGCGCATCCTTGACGAAGCCCTGCACATCGCCGATGGCGTCGTTGGCACGGTTGAGTATCTTGTCGGCAGTGGCAAGCAGGTTGGTGACGCTCGACTGATCCGCCAGGAGCACCGCGCGCTTGCCGGTTTCGATCGATCGCTTGAGAATGTTTTCGTCGCCGTTTCCGCCGCCCGAGAGCTCGATGTAGGCGGCACCGGTCAGACCCTGGATTTCCAGCACGGCCTTGGTCGAGGCGGAAACCGGAGCATCGGCGCGCACTTCGGTGAAAGCGAGCGAATAGCGCGGATCATCGGCGTCGATCGACAGGCTCTTGACGCCGCCGACCTGGATGCCGTTGAAGCGCACCGGCGAACCGACGCTCAGACCGTTGGCAGAGCCGGGAATTCGAACGACCAGTTCGGCCATCGGTCCCCCACGGCCGAATTCAGCCATCCAGTAGACGAAACCGAAGGCCGCGGCGATGACAAGTACCGTGAAAAGTCCGACGATGGTGTAATTGGCTTTGGTTTCCATGGTCCCCAGTCACTTCTCACGGCTATAAGCTGCAGCGCCGTCGTTGCCGGCTTTATGTCCGACCCGGTCTGTCGGTACGATCGATCGTGCGCGCTTGCCCCGGAAATATGATTTCACCCAGGGCTCGTCGCAGGCAAGCATGTCGTCGATCGTCCCTTCCACTAGCACGCGTTTCTGTCCGAGTACGGCAATACGGTCGCAAACCGAGAACAGGCTGTCCAGGTCGTGTGTCACCATATAGACGGTGAGCCCGAGCGTGTCCCGCAGCTTGGCGATGAGTTCGTCGAATTCTGCGGCGCCGATCGGGTCGAGGCCCGATGTCGGTTCGTCGAGAAAAACCAGGTCTGGGTCGAGCGCAAGGGCCCGCGCCAGCGCCGCGCGCTTGATCATGCCGCCGGAGAGTTCCGATGGATATTTGTCGGCGGCATCCGCTGCCAGGCCGACCATGCGAATTTTCAGGTGCGCAAGCTCGTCCATCAATGCTGCCGGCAGGTCGAGGTATTCCCGCATCGGCACCTGGATGTTTTCCTTGACCGTCAGCGACGAGAACAGCGCGCCTTGCTGGAACAGTACCCCAAGCCGCATATCGAGCTTGTTGCGTTCCGGCTCGTCCAGAGAATCATAGTCCTCGCCAAGAATCTTGATCATCCCGCCCTGCCGCGGCAACAGCCGGAGGACGGTGCGCATCAATACCGACTTGCCGGCGCCGGAAGCGCCGACAAAACCCAATATCTCGCCGCGGTAGATATCGAGATCGAGCTTGTCGAGCACGACCTTCGATCCGAAGGAAACGGTGACGCCGCGTGCCGAGAGCACGACATCGCGATCACGGTCGTTCCGACCGTGCTCATCCTGTCTGTCGTCCCTCTCTGGCTGAAGCGCGTTCAAATAGTGTCCCTCAGAAATCAATGGCTGCGTAAAACATTGCAAAAAGCCCGTCCATCAGGATCACGACGAAAATCGACTTCACGACAGACGAAGTAACGTGCTGGCCAAGTGATTCGGCACTGCCGCCGACCTTAAGGCCTTCGACGGCGGCGACAATCCCAATCACCAACGCCATGAACGGCGCCTTGATCATTCCGGAGATGACGGTGGAAAGGCTGATCGCCTCGTGCAGCCGGGACACGAAGGTGGCGAAAGTGATGCCCGAATACAGGTAGGTGACCGTGGCCGCTCCGAGCAGAGCCGCGAAATTGGCAAGAATGGTCAGGAGCGGCAGCGCCACGGTTAGCGCAACGAGCCGCGGAAAGATCAGGACGCCGACGGGGTTGAGCCCCATCACCTTGAGAGCGTCGACCTCCTCGCGCATTTTCATAGAACCGATTTCGGCAGTGATGGCGCTACCCGAGCGGCCTGCGATCATGATTGCAGTCAACAGCACCCCGATCTCGCGCAGCTGCAGAATGCCGACGAGATCGACGACGAAGACCTCGGCGCCGAAATAGCGGAGCTGGAATGCGCCCTGCTGCGCGATGATCGCGCCGATCAGATAGGACATCAGCAAGATGATCGGCACGGCGCGCACGCCCATGTGGTCGATCTGGTTGACGATCGATGCCGGCGAAACACCGCTTCCACGCCCGAACTTCAGCTGTGCACCGCGCACGGCCGAGCCGAGGATGTACATCGCGGCAACCGCGTTGTCCCAGAGATCGACGGCGACCTCGCCGATGGGCGCGAACATGCGCTCCAATAGTCCAGCCTTCGGCCCTTGCTCCGCCTTCACATCGTTTGTGTCGTCGGTGAATGCAGTCAGCAGTTCGTCAACATGCGCATCGGAACCCTCTATGCTCACGGTCGCACCGTGCGCTTCCTGGCTCGTCTTCAAGCGGCGGATGAGGAGCGCGCCTGCGGTATCCACATCGGAAAGTCCGGCGAGATCTATGACCACGGCTCCGCCGCTACTGCGCTTGGAAAGCTCGTCGATCTTGCGCAGCACCCCGTGGATGCCGGCGCTACGCCAACTGCCTTCGAGCCGATATCGGTGTCCGGAGCCGTCGGCTTCGTCGTCGATCGTGGGCTGATCAGCTTTGTCTTCGGCAGCTTTCAAACTCATGCGTCTTTCGCGGCTCGCGGCATAATCGCCGACTCAGGGACTCTCGTTCGACGCTCAATGCGATACATATACTCAGTCCGTCCACGATTTCCATGCAAGGGACCATCAAACTATGCCGCTACATGTCGATATCCAAATGAATTCATTCCCTATATTGGGTACATTCACCATCTCCCGTGGCAGTAAAACCACAGCCGAGGTGGTCACCTGCACGATTGTGGCGGATGGATGGGCGGGACATGGCGAATGTGTGCCCTATCGGCGCTACGGCGAAAGCCTTGAAAGCGTCGTCGCGGAGATCGAGGCGATCCGCGGAAGCATCGAGACCGGCCTGTCGCGGTCGGATCTGCTTGAGGCCATGAAGCCCGGAGCTGCGCGCAATGCGGTCGATTGCGCGCTCTGGGATCTGGAAGCGAAGCGCACCGGAATGTCCGTCGCCAGCCGCCTCGGCATCACCGACCCGAAGCCGCTGACAACGGCCTACACAATCTCGATGGGCGAACCGGAGGCTATGGCGTCGCAAGCGCGGGAGCATGCCCACCGGCCTCTGCTGAAGGTCAAGGTCGGCACCGGCGACGACGAGAGCCGGATACGCGCCGTCCGCTCGGCGGCGCCCGATGCGATGATCATTCTCGATGCCAACGAGGGCTGGCCCGAAGATGTTCTCGTCCACCACTTGCAGATAGCCGCCGAGGCAGGCGTCGCACTGGTCGAACAACCCCTCCCGGCCGGCCGGGACGCGATGCTTGGCGAGATCAAGCGGCCGATCCTCGTTTGCGCCGACGAGAGCGTGCACCAGACTGGCGACCTTGCGGCCTTGCGCGATCGTTACGACGCGATCAACATCAAGCTCGACAAGTCAGGCGGCCTTACCGAGGCGCTCGTCATGAAGAAGGAGGCCCAACGCCTCGGCTTTCAAGTCATGGTCGGCTGCATGGTGGGAACTTCGCTTGCGATGGCGCCTGCCGTGCTGTTGGCGCAAGATGCCGAATTCGTCGACCTTGATGGACCGCTGCTCCTCGCCCGAGACCGCGATCCAGGTCTGCGCTACGAAGCCTCCCTGGTCTTTCCTCCGACAACGGCGCTCTGGGGCTGAAGATAATAGGCGATCATCACCATGCCGAGGCCGAAAGCCGCAACGCCGGCCATCACGTAGTAGCTGGCAAGGCCGAGCCAGGCGTAGAGATAGCCCGAGGCGACGGTCATCAGGCCCAGGCACATGCCGTTATAGAAATAATACGCCCCCTGCGCCGAAGCCTCCTGTGTTTCCTGTACGGTCGCCACGATGCGTCGCTGGATGCCGGTGTGCACGAAGGCATAGGTGCAGGAGTGGAAACACTGGAGCACGAAATAACCGACGAAGCCGAGGTTCATCGGGAAAAGTATCCAGCGGCAGATGCACATCGCCGAGCCGAAGCGGATCAGTGTCCAGGCGCTGAAGCGACGGCTGAGCCGCCGCGACAGGAAGAAAACCATGACTTCTGAAAAAACGCCGGCACTCCAGAGGATGCCGACCTGAGTTCCGGAGAAACCGAGCTGATGCCAGTAGATGGAGGAAAACGTATAGAGCATGGCATGGCTGGACTGCTGGACCGACACCCCGATCATGGTCACGAGAAGCTGCGGATTGCGCAGCGAACTGCCGACCGGCGCCTGGATATTGATCGGAATGTTGCGACGGCGTGTCGGACCGATCCGTGGGCAGAAAACCGCCATCGCGGTCGTCAGGATGAAGCCTGCAACCATCACCGGCAGCACCGTGCCGCCGCCCCATTGCCCGATCATCTGACCGCCGATCAACGTAGAGAAGATGAAGGCGATCGAACCCCAGACCCGCATCGAGCCATAGTCGAGCCCCCAGCGCCGAACACCTGAAATGGTGATCGATTCGACGATCGGTATGTAGGGGGCATAAGTCGCACCCTGCAGCGCGTAGACAAACAGCACCGGCCAGAAATCGCTCGTCCAATAGAGCGCGATCGCCGTCAGCAAGGACAAGGCACCCGACCATACGAGCACGTTGGCACGCTCGTTCATCCTGTCGGCAATCATCGCTACAACAGGCGCAACGAGAACGCGCACCACCAGAGGAACCGCAAGGATGATACCGATCTCGCGATCGTTGAAATGCAATGTCGCCAGCCAGACCGGAAAGAACGGCAGCGCCACTCCATTGACGATCAATGGAGCGCAATAGGACAAGGCACTGCGCAACCGAAAGTGAGGAGGCGCACCCTCGCCCGCCAGAGCATTGGACGCGGGAATCGTTTTTGTCGCGGGAATCATGACAGACCTGAAGGGAACTTCAGAATTTTCTATCACGGCATCCTGGGTACGACTATGGCGAGAAATAGTCTTTCCGGAAACGTTTCAGAAAAAATACCAGGCGTATTCCATTTGCAACGCCAGGCCCTGACGGGCCGGCTACTGCCGCCTCAGGCAGCCTGGGCGCCAAGCGGTTCGCGCAGGTCTTCAAGAAGAGCCATGGCGGGCGCAACATCGAGTATTTCGCGCCAAGTAATAAGCTCGAACGTGCCGTCCTCGTGCTCGGCGATAGCAGTGCAGCTTTCAACCCAGTCGCCGGTATTGATGTAGCGAATACCGTCGAGATCCTCGATCACAGCGTGGTGGATATGACCACAGATGACACCGTCGGCATTGTTGCGCTTTGCCTCCTCGACGACGACGCGCTGAAACTCGCCGATGAAATTGACGGCATGTTTGACCTGCAGCTTCGCCCAGGCCGAAAACGACCAGTACGGCATGCCGAGTTTGCGGCGGACAGCCGCGAGACCGATATTGATGAGGATCGCCATGTCGTAGGCCCAGTCCCCGAGATAGGCGAGCAGCCGGGCATTGCGGACGACGACGTCGAATTCGTCGCCGTGCAGGACGAGATATTTCTTGCCGTCGGCGGTCTCGTGTATTGCTCGCTGGGCAACCTCGATGCCGCCGAAATGCGTGCCGGGGAAATCGCGCAGGAATTCGTCGTGATTGCCGGGGATATAGACGACGCGGGTACCCTTGCGCGCCTTGCGCAGCAACTTCTGCACGACATCGTTGCAGTCCTGCGGCCAATACCAGTTTCGCTTCAATCGCCAGCCATCGATGATATCGCCGACAAGGAAAATCGTGTCGGCCTCGTGGTGACGCAGGAAATCCAGCAGAAAATCGACCTTCGCGGCCTTCGAGCCAAGATGTACATCGGAAATGAACAGCGTACGAAAGCGCTTGACGTCCATTGTTTCCATCACGAACCTGGTGTCCGCTCCCTATCCATCGTTAACCCATCCAAAATCAGACTCGTGTTTCAGGATGATGACAGATGCCTTTTCATCGGCGTATCAAGCGGTGTGCGACGGTCGCTGGATCGGGAATATGGGACCATGCATAAAACCTGTCCTCCGTCACAATTCCGTACTGTGCGCCGTGGCTGATTGATGTATGCAAGGGACTCTCAAATCGACACCGACGTGATAAGACGGAGACGCGTAATGGACACGCATGATGGATCGAAGGCGCAAAAGAACATGACGAGTGGCGATCTCGACGAACAGGCGCTTTTCTTCCATCGCTACCCGCGTCCCGGCAAACTCGAGATCCAGGCGACCAAGCCGCTCGGCAACCAGCGCGACCTCGCGCTTGCCTATTCCCCTGGCGTCGCAGCCCCCTGTCTCGCCATCCGCGACGATCCGGCAATGGCGGCGGAATACACCGCTCGCGCCAATCTCGTCGCCGTGATTTCGAACGGAACCGCGGTTCTCGGCCTCGGCAACATCGGCCCGCTCGCATCCAAGCCGGTCATGGAAGGCAAGGCCGTCCTCTTCAAGAAATTTGCCGGCATCGACGTCTTCGACATCGAGATCGAGGCCCCGACCGTCGACGAGATGGTCAGCACGATCTCGGCGCTGGAACCGACCTTTGGCGGCATCAATCTGGAAGACATCAAGGCGCCGGAGTGTTTCGACGTCGAACGCCGCCTGCGCGAGAAGATGAAGATCCCGGTCTTCCACGACGACCAGCACGGCACCGCCATCATCGTCGCCGCAGCTATCCTCAATGGGCTGGAGCTTGCCGGAAAGAAGATCGAGGAGATCAAGATCGTCGCGTCAGGCGCCGGTGCGGCAGCGCTTGCCTGCCTCAACCTTTTGGTCATCCTCGGCGCGAAGCGGGAAAATATCTGGGTCCACGACATAGAAGGCCTGGTCTACGAAGGCCGCGTCGAATTGATGGACGAGTGGAAATCCATCTATGCCCAGAAGAGCGACAACCGCGTGCTTGCCGATTCCATCGCCGGCGCCGACGTCTTCCTCGGTCTTTCAGCAGCCGGCGTGCTCAAGCCGGATCTACTGGTGCAGATGGCCGAAAAGCCGCTGATCATGGCTCTCGCTAACCCGACGCCCGAAATCATGCCGGACCTTGCCCGGGCTGCCCGGCCCGACGCGATGATCTGTACCGGCCGTTCGGACTTCCCGAACCAGGTCAACAATGTCCTTTGTTTCCCTTATATCTTCCGCGGCGCGCTCGATTGTGGCGCCGTGACGATCAACGAGGAAATGAAGATGGCCGCGGTCCGGGCGATTGCTGCCCTTGCCCGCGAAGAGCCATCCGACGTGGCCGCCCGCGCCTATTCCGGCGAGACGCTTATCTTCGGGCCTGACTATCTGATCCCCTCGCCCTTCGATCCCCGGCTGATCCTGCGCATCGCTCCTGCCGTCGCCAAGGCCGCTGCGGACAGCGGCGTGGCACTCCGCCCGATCGCCGATTTCGACGCCTATCTCGACCAGCTCAATCGTTTCGTCTTCCGTTCGGGCTTCGTCATGAAGCCGATCTTCGCGGCAGCCAAGACGGCGGAACGCAAGCGCGTCGTTTTCTCGGAAGGCGAGGACGAGCGAGTCCTGCGCGCCGCCCAGGTGCTGCTCGAAGAAAACACTGCAGTCCCGATCCTGATCGGCCGACCCTCCGTCATCGAGACGCGCCTCAAGCGCTATGGCCTGAAAATCAGGCCGCACACGGACTTCGCGGTCATCAATCCCGAGGATGATCCGCGCTTCCGCGAATATGCAGATCTGTTCTTTTCGCTGGTCGGCCGCAGCGGCGTTATTCCGGAAGCGGCTCGGACGATCGTGCGCACCAACACGACCGTCATCGGTGCGCTGGCGCTGCGGCGGGGCGACGCCGATGCGCTGATCTGCGGCCTCGAGGGGCGCTATGAAAAGCACCTGCGCAGCGTTCGCCAGATCATCGGCAAGCGCAAGGATGTCCGCGACTTCTCGGCGCTCAGCCTGCTGATCTCCCAGCGCGGCGCTACTTTCTACACTGACACCTACGTGACCTTCAATCCAACGGCCGAGGAGATTGCCGAATCGGCGGTGCTCGCGGCAGAAGAAATCAGGCGCTTCGGCATTACGCCCCGTGTCGCGCTAGTCTCCCATTCGAACTTTGGTTCCCGCGAATCGGAAAGCGCCACAAAGATGCGAAATGCGCTGCAACTCATCCGCGAAGCCGCACCGGATCTCGAGGTTGACGGCGAAATGCACGGCGATAGCGCGATTTCTGAAAGCCTGCGCCGGCGCGTCATGCCGGACAGCACGCTCTCTGACGAGGCGAACCTTTTGGTTTTCCCCAATCTCGACGCGGCCAACATCACGCTCGGCGTCGTCAAGACCATGACCGACGGCCTGCATGTCGGACCGATCCTGCTCGGAACAGCCATGCCCGCCCACATCCTCTCGCCGTCGGTCACTTCGCGCGGCGTCGTCAATATGGCGGCTCTTGCGGTGGTCGAAGCGTCACAACCGGCTTGATCCCACAGGGGGAATCCAACTTCGCTCGCGCGAAAACGGGCGAAGCAATAACTTCCTCGCTTAAAGTGTGAAAATCGGTAAATCCCCCCTTTATCTACTGGACAATTCAACCTTGAGTTGGCACCGTTCGACTCGTCGATCTTCTTCGTTCGAGTTGAACAATGCGCCAGGGATACTTCGAACTGTTCGATTGGCTGGAGCAGAGCAAACCGGTCAAGCCTGAGGATTTTTTCGAGCGAATGCGGGCCACCTACGGCATCGCCCATCTTCTCTACATCGACATTATCCCCTTCTCGCAGTCCACGCTCCTTCACCGCCTGCACCACACGCTCTCCCATGATCAGGCCCACGCCCTGGGAGGCGTTGGGCTGAACCTGCTGTTGCCGCCGTTGAGATTCGTCGCTTCATCAGTGCGACCGGTGGATCACGGGACCTTGCGTCAACAGATGCCGGCAGCAGAAGCGTTACTCACGCGTGCGGTGCTACTCGACATCCCGGCGGAGGGCATTTCTTACCCGCTACTTTCACGCGCTTCGCGCGCCGCTGCCCTATCCATCTGTATCCCGCTTGCCGCCGACGAGATGCCGTTTTTCCTCAGAAGCTTCGGTCGTGACATTCAGACGCTGGCATCTCTGTTCCATGCCGCGATGATCGACGCCGATCGACCGCGGGCCGTTAGTGACGACGAGCTCCGACTGATCACCCCACGCGAACGCGAAGTGCTGCGCTGGTCGGCAGCCGGCAAGAGCTACTGGGAAATCGCCATCATCCTCGGCATCAGCGAACGCACCGTCCGGTTCTTCATGAGCAACGCACGCGAAAAGCTGAATGTCGTATCCAACACCCAGGCAGTAGCGGAAGCAGTCTGGCGCGGCCTGATCCCGCATTGCTGATATACAGCGTCCTGGCGTGTTTTCCGAGCGCGGATTCCGCGAACGAAATTGTTGAAAAACAAAAGGTTATGTCCTCAAGGCTGATTCGATCAAATCGGAAATAGCTCTAGCGTCGAGCCGTCGCTTCTTCCACTGTCACAAGTGCCAGTATGGCGACCCTGCCTCATTTGCCAGTCTTCCGTCGAAAACAACCAACGGAGACTGGCATGATCAAACTTTTCAGCGGCACCACCCGCCATCATCATCTCGGCGCGATGGACGAGATGTTCCGGCTGCGCAAGCGCGTCTTTCACGACCTTCTAAAGTGGGACGTCCTGGTCGACGGCGAATGGGAGATCGACCATTACGATCTGTCGAACCCGATTTACGTACTCTCCTATTCTGACCAGACTGGCAGGTTGCGCGGCGCGCTCAGACTGTTGCCGACGCTGGGACCGAACATGCTCGACGATACCTTCCCGATCCTCCTTGGTCACAATCCGGAAATCCGCAGCGCCGCCGTCTGGGAGTCCAGCCGCTTCTGCATCGATCCGGAGATTTCGCAGGACCGTGCCTCGAACCAGGTGACGGTGGCGGCGGCCGAGTTGATGTGTGGCGTCGGCGAGCTTGGGCTCACCTCCGGCCTGTCGCACATCGTAACGGTCACCGATGTGTTCCTCGAGCGCATGTTCCGTCGCATGGGCTGCCCGGGCGAGCGCATCGGCGAACCGAAGAAGATCGGCTCGGTCCACGCCGTTGCCGTCTCCTGGGAGGTCAACGAGGACCTGCTGTCACGCATGAAGGCCGTCGCCGAGATCGACGGCACTGTCCTTGCAGCGCCGACGACGATGGCCCTTGCGCGCGCCGCTTGATATCATCATCGCCACCGGATGCGGGGCTGGAAAACCCGGCAATCGATACTAGGTCCTTCAGCATCTTATTAAGACGGAATACTGTATAGCAAAGACGGGTGCATTGCTCATGCTGGCGCATGCGCAACCCCCCGATCGAAGACCCTGATCGATGCCCTGATCAAGGATGGGACGTGATGCGCAACCGGAACGTTTCCTTTATATTTCTGGCGTCGCTGATGGCGGCGGCGCCGGTTGCGGCGCAGATGAATCCCGTCTGTGAGGATTTGCGCGGGCGGCTCGCCGACGTCAGCGAGACCATCGGGACGACCCATCAGGCACGGCAGTATTCGAACGCAATTGCCGAACAGGTTTCGGAAATCAGCAAGGCCCGCAGCGACTTGCGCGATCGCGGCTGCTCCCCCGAAGGCTCTGCAATCGCCGATGCCAACGATGCGGCCGCCTGTGACGAGATCGGAAGCTCTATCGATCGCATGCAGCAGGACCTGCGCTACTTGATGGATCGGCGAGCTGACGCCAGCGGCGGATCGGACAACGCGTTGCGCAGCGAGCTGGAAACGGCGCTTCGCGACAATGGCTGCGATCAACCGGTATCAACGGACGGCGACACGATCATCACCAATCGAACAGACCCGCCGCCGACGCCCGATCAACAGGCGATGCGAACCGACACGTTTTTCCCGCCGTTGGACGAGACATCGCCGAGGCCGGCGATCGGCGGTCGGAGCCTGCCGCAGAATGCCTACGGCTCGCCCGCCGGGGCCTACGGAGCCAGCGTCCGCACCGTCTGCGTGCGAACCTGCGACGGCGGCTTCTTTCCCATGACCCCTGACGCGACGGCGGCCGATTTCCAGCGCGACGCGGACAGCTGCGCCAAGATGTGTCCAGGCATCCAGACCGAGCTTTTCTTCCACTATCTGCCGAACCAGGAAACCACCCAGATGATCTCGGCGGCGACGGGAGCGCCCTATAGCGCAATGCCCTATGCCTTCGCCTACAAGAAGCGGCCGCCCGGCGAAAAATCCTCCTGCAGTTGCAACATGTCGGCCTATTACGATGAGATAAGGCGCGAAAAGGCCATGAGCGATCCGCAACCCGGCGCGCGCGCGCCCTCGGTTGTCACAGGCCAGCCGGAGAGTTCCATCACAAACATCCAGACGATCAAGCCGCAGGCACCTGCCCCGCAATCGGCCGCGAAGAGCGAACCCATCAAGACGCCGGAGGATCGACCTTACGATCCTTCCAGCAAGGTACGCCAGGTGGGCCCACAGTTCCTGTCGACCGAACAGGGCAAGATCGACCTGAAACATCCGGCAACGCCCGGACCCCAACCGGCGCAGTAGGCCCGATCGGCCATCCCACAGCAACCTCGATGCCGCGACAGTGAAAGTCGAAAGGGCTTATCCGATAGCGGATGCGAGGCAAGCGATCGATGGCTCCTGCCTCGCATCCCACTCCTAAAGGTTCAACAGTATTGCGCCGTCGGAAGGCGGCGTCGCGACTGCCGGTCCGGCAACCGGGGAGGCCAGCGGGGTTGCTGCCGCTGCGCCGCCTCCCCCTGCCACGGGCGTTGCAGTCGCCGTCATCACAGGAATGCCCTCGTAAACGCGTGTGACTGCGTTGTAGAGCCTGCCGATAGCCGGATCACTCTTGCCGATCCTGCCGTTTTCCAGATGCCCGGCGTAGCGACGCAGATAGCGCGAGGTGTTGTTGGCATCAACGAAGGCCACATCATACCAGCCATCCGCGGTCACCACCTCAACCGTGCGCGTCCCTGCGTCAACGGTCTTGGTCCTGCCCGTATAGGCATCGATCACCTTCACCTTGCCGTTTACCGCTGGCCAATCGAGGCCAAACTCGACGCTGCCTCCCTCCGACAATGACTTCACATCGGCAATGTCCGGCATGAACCCTTCAGTACCAGCGAGCGCGTTGCCCTTGAACTCGAACAAATAGCCGTTGGGCCCGTAGACCACATAGGAATAGTCGCCGGGCGTACCGCCGGGTCTTTGCGTTATCGGGACCTTGTCGGACAGCTCTACCGGCGCTCCACCAGCCTTTGCGCCTTCGATGCTGTAACGCAAGGGGGCGTCGTCCTTGTCATAAGGAATGACATAGAACGATGAGCCGAGCATGCCGCGGTTTCTAAACGTATACTGCAATTTTTTTGACGCATCGCTTGTGAACCTGACGAAGGCCTGCATGTCATAGCCGATCGGAAGAATATCGCAGCGAGTCGTGTCCTGCTTCGCTGCTACAGGTTTATCCTTGTCCGGATCGGCATTGACCGTATTCATATTCGGCGAGAAGGCCCCGGTGGCTCTGACATTCGCCCGCTGTGTATCTGTCAGGATCACGGCCGGCTGGGTCGGATCGATCACCGCAGCCAATTCACTTGTCGGCTTCTGCCGGTCAAAATCCAACGCACTCGTCAGATCGCCGGCTATCGCCTGACGCCAGGAGGAAATATTGGAGAAGACCGGCGCGTCTTTTGCCTGAAGCTCCCTGGCGATCAGCCAGGTATCGAGAAAACGGATAAAGGAGGTGTGATCAAAAACCTCGGAGCAGACCCTTCCGCCTATACTCCAGGGGGAGATGACCAGCGTCGGTACGCGAGTTCCCATGCCGAGAGGCTCGCCGGCAGAAGCGAACCAGCCGGTCGTTGCCTGCGTCGACTCCGAATTAATATCGGTCGGGGCGGTCGCAGGCGTCAATTTAATCCCCGGGGATACAAGCCCGTCCGTTGTTTTCATTGGAGCGACCGGCGGGAGCACATGATCGAAGAAGCCGCCGTTTTCGTCGTAGGTGATCAGGAAGAGCGTCTTCTGCCAGACTTTCTTGTTCGCAGCGAACGCACGTAGGATTTCATGGACATAATACTCCCCGAAATGGGGCGGATACTTCGGATGTTCGGAAAATGCCTCTGGCGCAACGATCCATGAGACCGCCGGAAGCTTGTCGTCGATTATATCCTGCTCGAATTGCGAAGGTACATTGGCCGTTTTCCGAAGGATCGAGTTCACGCTCTGGGCTTTGGCGTATTTCACTGTTGTCTTGTTCTGGAACTGCTTGAAATATGCGATTGTATTGTCGCCGTAATTTCCATCGAACGGATCAGAAGGCCATCCCAAGCCATCCTGGTAGAACTTCCAGCTTACACCAATATCCTCCAGTTTTTCCGGATAGGTCTTCCAATCGCTCCCAAACGAACCGAACAAAGCCAAGGTGCTAAAGGAAAAGTTCTCATTGTTGGCCTTGCTCGTTCCCGTCCAGAAATAGCTGCGGTTGGGGTCCGTTGGGCCGTTCAGCGAGCAGAAATGAGCGTCGCAAAGGGTAAAAGCCTTAGCCAGTTTGAAATAAAGCGGAATATCCGCCTCGGTATAATGCGCCATCGCGACGATTTGCTTTTGGGATATCCATTTGTCATTCAGGCCATTGTTCCACGCGGCAAGCCCGGTGGAATGATCGTGTGCAGGGTCCTGAAGGAAGACGTTGCCTGAGGTTCCGGGATCGCTGGCATCGTCCACCGGCTTCGGGCCTGTGCTAGGCAAACGATAAGGCCGCACTCTCTGCGCTTTTGGGTCAACCTGCGCTTGATGCCAGACCGGCTCGCCGTCCCTCATGCGCAAAGGCCTGGGATCACCAAACCCGCGCACGCCGCGTAGCGTGCCGAAATAATGATCGAACGAGCGATTTTCCTGCATCAGCAGCACAACATGCTCGATATCTTCGAGCGATCCTTTGCAATGCATGTCTGTCGTCAGGAGATCGTTGATCGTAGTTGTCGATTGCGCCAGCGCTTCCCGCATATAGGAAGAACATGCGGCATAGGCAGCAGCACTGGTGCCGGCAAGCCCCAGCTTCTTAATAAAATCGCGTCTGTTCATAATAATATCCTGAAAATTAACCGTGCGTTTTCAAAAACTTGAATACGTCAATAATACTGATGGAACTTGCAGGATCGGCTGCCGCGGATAGCGGCAATGCGTATAGTTGCGATGACGGCTTTCTGAAATCATGACTGCGAGGCAAGCGACCTATGACCGCCTGCCTCGCATCAAATCCCTAAAGGTTCAGCAGCGTCGCCCCACCGGAAGCAGGCGTCGGCGCAGCCGGAGAGCTAGCCGCGACAGCCGCCGGTGGCGTTGCCGCCGCGGCTCCTCCAGCCACGGGTGCCACCGCCGCGATGATCACCGGAATGTCCTCATAGATGCGAGAGATCGCATTGTAGAGTTTGCCGATTGCAGGATCGCTCCTGCTGATCTTGCCATTCTCGAGATGCCCGGCGTAGCGCCGCAAATAGCGCGATGACGTGTTGACGGCATCGACAAAGGCAACGTCATACCAGCCGTCGGCGGTTGGGATGTCGACAGTTATGGAAGCCGCGGCTGTTCCAGCGGAGACAGTCTTGAAATCGCCCGTATAGGCATTGATCACCTTCAAAGAACCATTGGCCCCCGGCCAGTTGAGCGTAAAGCGGATGGTCTTGCCGTCATCGGCTGAAACGGCATCCATGATATCGGCCAGTTGTCGTTCCGTGGCACTTGCCGCGCTGCCTTTGAATTCGAACAAATACCCGTTCGGACCGTGGACCGCATAGGAGTAGTTTTTAGTGGTTGCGTTTGCTGCTCCAAACGCGGCGTAGGCACCGGCATCGGCAGCGATCGTCACAGGGGCACCCCTCGCCCCTTCGATAGCAAAGAACCAGGGGCCATCTCCCGGAAACGCGCCGGTCCTGTCATAGGGAATGACATAGAAGGACGCAGCAAGCTTGCCCCGATTGGTGATGGGGTATTCCACACGTTCCGAGCCACCGCTCGCAGCCCTGATATAAGCGCCGACGAAAAAGTCATATCCGAGCGGCAAAATTTCGCAGCGTGTCTTGTCCTGCTTTGACGGGGTAAGCTTGTCCTTGTCCGGATCGGCGTTGAAATTGCCGAGGCTTGGAGACAAAGCGCCGGCATTGTTTGCATTCGTCTTTTGGGTCGCGTTGAAAGCGACACCCAGACGGGCGGTATCGACCACCGAAGCCGTATCCACGAGCGGTACGACCCTGTTGAAATCGAGTGCGCTGGTCAGATCACCTGATATGGCCTGACGCCAGGATGAAATCCCGGGAAAGTTCGTATTCTTGGGTTGCTTGCCTTTTGCACTGAGCCAGGAATCGACGAATTGAATGGCCGAGGTGTGATCGAAAACCTCAGAGCAAACGCGCCCGCCGGCGCTCCACGGCGAAATGACAAGCGTCGGCACCCGTATTCCCATGCCCAGCGGCTGACTGCTGCTGCTGGCCGTTGCCTCTGAATTGACGTCCCGTGTCGTTGTGCCACTTGTCACGGTTATCGCAGGTGAAGTGCTTCCGATGCTGCTGCTCAATGGTGGAACCGGCGGAAGAACGTGGTCGAAAAAGCCGCCGTTCTCATCATAGGTGATGATGAAGACTGTCTTCTTCCAGACCTCCTTGTTGGCGGTAAACGCGCGCAGAATTTCGTGAACATAATATTCGCCCAGATGCGGCGACCATTTCGGGTGTTCACAAAAGGCTTCAGGAGCGGCGATCCAGGAAACGGCCGGCAGCTTGTCGTCAATAATATCCTGCTCGAATTGCGACGGCTTGTTCGGATCAGTCCGGAGAACTGAATTGACGCGCTGGTTCTTCTTGTTGATCGAAGCGTAGTAAGCCGGATCAGCCGAGGTCGCGGAAAAATTTGCCCTGTATTGCGCAAAATATTCGAGCGTATTGTCGCCGTAGTTCCCGGCAAAGGGGTCTCCTGTCCAGGTCAAACCGTCCTGGTAGAATTTCCAGTTGACTCCGATATCCTCCAGTCTCTCGGGATAGGTCTTCCAGTTTGCCCTGCCTGCTGTGCCAACACTGTCTGCTACGCCGCTGAACGGACTGTTGCTGTTCTTGCCATTGCTGGTTCCCGCATAAAAATAGCTGCGGTTACAGTCTGTTGGACCATTGATTGAGCAGAAATATGCGTCGCACAATGTAAATGCCTTGGCCAACTTGAAATAAAGGGGGATATCGGCTTCCGTATAATGCGCCATCGAAACGATCCCCTTTTTAGAGATCCACTTGTCGCTCAGACCATTGTTCCAAGCGCCGATGCCACTCATATAGTCGTGAGCCGGGTCCGTTACAAACACACCACCGACAGTTCCCTCGGGACTGGTGTCGTCGATCGGCTTGTTGGCCGCACTGTTGGGCATGCGATATGGTCTAATTCTTTGGGCCGTCGCAGCGGGGGGCGTTGATGTAGCTCCTGATTGCAGCTGATACCAGATTGGTTGCCCATCCCGCATCGTCAAAGGGCGCGGATCGCCAAACCCGCGTACCCCCCGCAACGTCCCGAAATAATGATCGAAGGACCGGTTTTCCTGCATCAGGAAGACGACATGCTCGATATCTTCAAGCGAGCCTTGCGTCTTGCATTCGGCAGTCGCCGTCAAAAGATCGTCGATCGTATGTGTCGATTGCGCAAGAGCCTCGCGCATGTAGGCGGAACACGCGGCATAGGCTGCCGCGCTGGTGCCGGCAAGCCCCAGCTTCTTAATAAAATCGCGTCTATTCATAATAATATCCTGCTAGTAAAATATAATTTTCGGATCTTTGAATATTTCAGTAAAAATTACTGGAGTTGCGGCACCTTCGGTTCGCAAACATTCTTGGCAAACTGAAGTAATTTTGCGTTCGAAGCATCACGATCTGCGATCGCCTTCTGTTGATCTACCTGTGTACTTTGAAGTCTATTTTGCAAATCAACCATCGCTTCATTCGCCTTGGCTAGGGCGGTATTAGCTTCCCCAAGCTGAATTTGCAGCGCGTCTCGCGCGCTCGTCACGGTGGTCAGATCGGTGTTGGCCTTTGTCAATTGCGTCTGCAGATCGTCCCGGGCGCTCGTCATGGTAGTCAGATCGGCATTGGCCTTGTCGAGCTGTGTCTGCAGGGCAGATTTGTTGCCTTGGGCCGTATCAAGCTGTGCTTGCAAAGCATCCCGTTCGGCAACCCTGGCGGCCAGATCGGTATTGGCCGTGGCGAGCTGTGCCTGCAGGGCAGTTTTGTCGCCTTGGGCCGTATCAAGCTGTGTCTGCAGTGCATCCCGTTCGGCAATCCTGGTGGCCAGATCGGTATTGGCCGTGGCGAGCTGAGCCTGCAGGGCAGTTTTGTCGCCTTGCGCGGCGTCAAGCTGTGCTTGCAGAGCATCTCGTTCAGCGATCCTGGTGGTCAGATCGGTTTTGGCCGTGGCGAGCTGTGCCTGCAGGGCATCTCGGGTAGCCGTTAGGTTGGTTCGATTAGCATCCGTCGTTGCCAATCCATCTTGTAGCGCATCTCGCTTGCTTGCCGCATCGACCAAATCCGCCTTGGCCTGCGTCAGCTTATCGGTGATATCGCTCTTTTCCTTCAATATCACTTGGATTGTTTGGTTGAGCTGGTCGCGTTCTGCAGCAACGACGTCCTTTTCTCTGATTGAGGTCTGAATGGTAGTGACGAATTCGGCGTTCTTCTTCGCAAGAATGTCTCTTTCACCGCTGACGGTCTGGACGGTGCTCGTAAGATCGGCAATCGTCTTGCTAGCCTTGTCGAGTTCGGCGGCCTGCGTGTCGAAAGTGGATTGTGAGACCTGTTTTGCCTGGTTCGACCCTTGGTCAGACCCATTGCAGGCCGCAATGAAAACCAGCGGCGATAGTAGATAAAATCGATACTTCAAAATCGCTCTCCAAAAAATAATTATAATAAAGCTTTGACGAAAACGGCCACTATCGGCACGCCCTTGTCTGTGTCCAAAAGGCTAAGCTAGCGAACGAGCCGTAGCGGTAGAACTGAAAATGTCTTGCGGTTCAAAAGGCCGGGATAGCGACGGTTCGTAAAATTCTGATGACGGTTTTTTGAAAGTATGACGAGAGACTAGTCACAGCTGCAGGTCGCCTAGCCGAAACACGTAGGAAGCCAAAAAAGCGGTTTCGACTGAAATTCCATTATCGACGGGGCTCGGCGCACGGTCATCCTACGAGCGTCTACTCGACCGGTTAAAGCCTGGCGTCGGCTTCTTGCCAGCGATCATGGAACACCAGCTCGTCGAGCGGCAATCGTTGCCGCCAACCCTTTACCGCGAGCTCCGGCTCTCGATATAGTTCATCGACGAAGCCGAGACATAGCCAGGCAACGATCTCGATCCTTTCGGGGATGCGGAGTAGCGCACGGATGTCGGCATCGTGAAAAATGCTGACCCAACCGACGCCCACCCCCTCGGCTCGCGCGGCGAGCCAGAGATTTTGAACGGCGCAGACCGTCGAAAATGCGTCCATTTTTGGATTGTGGGTGCGCCCCAGCACGACGCTGCCGGCGCGGTCGGGATCGCAGGTAACGCAGATGCTGAGCGGCGCCTTGCGGATGCCCTCGAGCTTTAACGAGCGATATGTGTCGCGCCGTTCTCCATCGAACATCAGCGCCGCTTCTTCATTCGCGCGGCTGAAGGCCCGCCAGGCGGCCTCGCGAACATCGGGATCCCGAACCAGTATGAAATTCCACGGCTGCATGAACCCCACGGAGGGTGCGTTGTGAGCGGCACCAAGCAACCGACCGATCAGATCGTCGGGCAATGGTTCGGGCAGGAACTGGTCGCGGACGTCACGCCGGGTTTCGATGGCGCGGTAGACGGCTTCACGCTCAGTCGCGGAAAAGGCTTGCGCGTGGACGAGAACGTCCTTCGGATCGGGTCGCATCGTTTATCCCTGACAATGCCGACCTAGCCGCCGTCCGCGCGGATCAGTCTATCGTATCAGGCCGGTCTTCTGACTTGGCTTCGTCTGGCTGCCGCTGCCTTCCCGGTTTAACAACCAGTGGCAAACTATTGAAAGAGCGGTCATCTCTTCCCCGCGGCAATCATCCGCCTCACAGCGTTGGGCACGTGCCGGAATTTCGCCGGCTTCCCGATTCTCCCGCTCGCGCGGGCACCTGATCGCAAAGCTATGCGCGATCCATCAGCCGAATGCAAGTGGATCGCAGCGGCTTGCACCAAACCTCAGAATGACCGGGTTCGCCTCAGAAGCGCGGCAATTTCCTCGCTGCCGACTTCTCTCGCCGCGGCTGCCGATCGACTTAGGATTTCTACATGCGCTAGTTAGGCCTGTTCCCAGACCGTATCAGGCGACCGGCTCGTACCTGACATAGGCGAATTCATCGCCGTCAGGCGACCAATTCGGCACATTGATCGTGCCCTGCCCGCCGAAAAGCTCGAACAGCGTGACGAGATTGCTGCCGTCCATGTCCATGAGCCGCAACCGCACATTCAGGTCGCGCGGGTGGTCGAACACATCGGCGTCGTATGAGATCAGAAGCACCTTGTCGCCATTCGGCGACGGGTGCGGAAACCAGTTGCCGTAATTGTCGTCGGTCACCTGCTGCACGTCGCTGCCGTCGGGGCGGATGCGCCATATTTGCATGAGACCGGTGCGGCTGGAGTTGAAATAGATCCACTGCCCGTCGGCAGAATAATCAGGACCGTCATTGCGGCCCTCCCCATGCGTCAGCCGGAGCTCGTCGTCGCCCTCGACAGAATTGGTATAGATGTCGAAGACATTGTCACGGATGCCGCAATAGGTGACGCGCTTACCATCAGGCGACCATCCATGCCAGTAAGACGGCAGGTTCGTCGTCACCTGTCGCGGCGTGCCGCCCTCGGATGGCAGCACATAGATGCAGGACTTTCCGAACATTGTCTTGTCGGAGATCGCAATCAGCGAACCATCAGGTGAAATCCCGTGGTCATTGTTCAACCTGACGGCAAAACCCGTATCGACTTCCTCAAGCTCGTCGCCGTCGTCAAGCGGGATCCGGTAAAGCTGGCCGTCACCGTTCACCAATAGATAGCTTCCATCCGGCGAGAAGTTGGGCGCCTCCAGCAGCTGATCGGTTTGCCACACCACCCCGTTCTCGCCGGTGCGGATGTTGTAGATCTCGACTGAACTGCGCATTATTTATTACCTGTCCCGGAACCGGTTGGTGATCGGATAGCGTCGGTCGCGACCGAAGTTCTTCTTGGTGATCCTCACACCCGGCGCCGATTGGCGGCGCTTGTATTCGGCAAGATAGAGCAGATGCTCGATGCGATGGACCGTCGCCACGTCATGGCCGCGGGCAACGATCTCGTCAACTGCCATTTCGTTTTCGACAAGGCATTCGAGGATATCGTCGAGCGCGGGATAAGGCGGCAGCGAATCCTGGTCCGTCTGGTTGGGGCGAAGCTCCGCCGATGGCGCCTTGTCGATGATGTTGACCGGAATCACTTCGCCCGATGGTCCGAGCGCATCCGGCGGCACATGCGCGTTGCGCCAGCGCGCCAGCGCATAGACCTGCATCTTGTAGAGGTCCTTGATCGGATTGAAACCGCCGTTCATGTCGCCGTAGAGCGTGGCGTAGCCGACCGACATCTCCGATTTGTTGCCGGTGGTCACAACCATCGAGCCGAACTTGTTGGAGATCGCCATCAGGATCGTCCCGCGGGCACGGCTCTGCAAGTTCTCTTCGGTGATGCCGGTTTCAGTACCTTCGAACAGGCCGGCAAGCGCCGAGCTGAAGCCCTCCACCGGCTCCTCGATTGAAACGATATCGTACCGGCAACCGAGCGCTCTCGCGCAATCGGCCGCATCCTTGAACGAATCCTCCGACGTGTAGTGGTAGGGCAGCATCACCGTGCGCACCCGCTCCTCGCCGAGCGCATCCACCGCGATCGCAGCGCAAATGGCCGAATCGATGCCGCCGGAGAGGCCGAGCACGACCGTCTTGAAGCCGTTCTTGTTGACGTAGTCGCGGAATCCGAGCAGGCAGGCGCGATAATCGGCCTCCTCGTGTTCGGGAATATGCGACATCGGACCTTCGGCGCAGTGCCAACCGGCGTCGCCCTTTCTCCATGTCGTCACCGCCAGCGCCACCTCGAACTCGCTCATCTGGAAGGCCAGCGACTTGTCGGCGTTGAAGGCGAAGCTGGCGCCGTCAAAGACAAGCTCGTCCTGACCGCCGACCTGGTGGGCATAGATCATCGGCAGCCCGGTCTCGATCACCTGCTTCAGAACGACCTGATGGCGAATGTCTACCTTGCCGCGAAAATATGGCGATCCATTCGGCGATAGCAGGATCTCTGCGCCGCTTTCGGCCAGCGTCTCACAGACGCCGAGCTCACCCCAGATATCCTCGCAGATCGGGATGCCGAGGCGGACGCCGCGAAAGTTCACCGGGCCCGGCATCGCTCCCTGGTCGAAGACACGCTTCTCGTCGAACTCACCATAATTCGGCAGATCGACCTTGTCGCGGATGGCGATGATCTTGCCGCCATCCAGAACCGCGATGGCGTTGTAGCGTCCGGTCTCGTCCTGCCTCGGAAATCCGATTACGACGCCCGGGCCCCCATCCGCCGTATCGGCGGCAAGGCTCTCCACAGCCTTCAGGCAGGCACGGATGAAAGCCGGTTTCAGCACAAGATCCTCAGGCGGATAGCCTGAAAGAAACAGCTCGGTGAACACGACGAGATGCGCGCGTTCCCGCGCCGCATCGGCGCGCGCCTCGCGTGCCTTGGCAAGGTTGCCCGCGACATCGCCGACCGTTGGGTTGAGTTGCGCGACCGCGATGCGGAACGCCTGGGTGATGGAAGTTTGTTCTGTCATGCCACACATTTAGCGCTGGTGCGTGACCTCTGCAACGCCGCGGGCATCACAATTATTGATCGGAGCGATCAGAAAATAACGCGGCGATCACAAGGCCTTGAAAGCTCATAGTTCATCTAGCGTTCATATAGGCGATGTGACAGTAATAAGACAGATTTATGAAATTTGGAGATAGCGTTGGTCGCGTTGGTCAACAAGCCCGCGTCGGGTCGCAGGTTCGGCATTTTTGCGCGCCACGGCCTGTCGGAAGATCAGTCTCCCGCCGCTCGTCTCGCGGCCAGTCTTGCCTTTTCGTTCACGATCTCTGTAGCCACGGTTGTCGCGGTGGAGTGGATTGCTCGCGGCTCCTTCCGGGATATTCCGGCGTTTATGGTATCGCCGGGGCGCCCGGGCTACACGACAGTCGGCGTGCTCATCCTGGTCATGCTGTCGCTCGATGCCTTGTTCGGCCGCGCCTACCAATCGGCGCTGGTCGTCGTGCCGCTGGCCATAATCCCGGCGATCGTCTCCAGCCAGAAGCAGCACTATCTGTCCGATCCGCTCTACCCATCGGATTTTCTTTTCGCCCGCCAGATCATGCAACTCATGCCGGTTATCGTGAAGGACCGCCCGGGGACCGCCGTGGCGGTTGCCATCGGCATTGTCGTCGCGCTAGTCGCGCTTGCGCTGCTCTGGCGCTATGCGTGGCGACATTTCCAAGTGCTGTCGCGCCGCGCTCGCCTTACGCGACTATCCATCTGCCTTCCGGTCTTTGCCGCCTTCGTTTCGCTGATGGATTATTCGCAATATTCGGCAATGCGCGATCATCTCCAGGTCATTCCGATCATGTGGGACCAGAAGGAGAATTATAGCCATAACGGCTTCATCATGGCCTTCTCGCTCAATGTGCCGATGGCACATGTTCAGGCGCCGGCAGGCTATGCGAGGGAGGCGATCGACGCCATTCCGGCCCGAAACTACGGCTATCTCTCCGGTCCGCGCGAAAAGCCCGATGTGATCATGCTGATGAGCGAATCGTTCTGGGATCCGACGCGCATCTCCAACCTGACCTTCACACCCGATCCGCTGCCCAACGTCCGTGCCGCTCAGTCGGGATACGTGTTCTCGCCGGAGTTCGGCGGCATGACTGCCAATGTCGAGTTCGAAGCGCTTACCGGTTTCTCCAACGCCTTCCTGCCCTATGGCAGCATTCCCTATCAGCAATATGTTCGTCGCCAGCTCCCTTCGCTTGCCACCTTCTTCCGGGGCGAAGGCTATGCAGCCCGCGCGCTTCATCCCTTCAGCGGGTGGTTCTGGAACCGGAACGAGGTCTATCGGGATTTCGGCTTCGAGGAATTTCGAACCGAGGAAACGCTGCCGCCGATGGAGAAACGCGGCATGTTCGCCTCCGACGATTCCCTGATGAAGGAGATCATGCATGAAGGCGAGGAAGAGGAACGGCCGTTCTTCTTCTTCGCCGTTACGCTTCAAGGCCACGGCCCCTACGAGGCCCATCGCTACGAGAACAACACGACTGACATTAAAGGGAGCACCCTGACCGATGCCGATCGCGAGACGCTGGCGACCTATACCCAGGGCGTGAAAGAAGCCGATGCAAGCCTGAAGATGCTGATGGACTGGGCGTCCAAGCGCGAACGGGAGACGATCATCGTCCTCTGGGGTGACCATTTGCCGCCACTCGGGACGGTGTACCCCGATACCGGCTACATGCCTGAGCAGGTTGCGACCCGCAAGGCCGCACTCGACGTGATGAAACGCGAGCACGAGACACCGCTGGTCATCTGGTCGAGCAAGAAGGGCGTACGCAAGGATGTCGGCACCATCAGCCCTGCCCTCATCCCTTACAATGTCCTGAAGACAGCCGGTTTCGAGCATCCGTTCTACACCGGCCTCCTCGGCCGCGTTCAGAAGAAATACGGCATCATCGACCGCTACCAGCTGGCGACGCGCGACAACCAGACTTTTCCGAATTGGGTGCTGAAAGACAAATCCATCGACCCGGTGATGCGGGACTATCGCTACCTGCAACACGACATGATGTTCGGCAAGGAATACGGGTTGGGGCGCTTCTTTCCATCGCACGCCTGGCTCACCGGCCAGAGTACCTGATGCAAGCAATAGCCGTTTTCAAGTTGCAATTTACCCCGACAGAAGAATACTGGCGCCGAAGACGATTAGCCCGCGGAGCCAGGCATGTATAACCTACCGAATTTCGTTCACACCCATTTCGACAAGCCTGCCGAAGAACTCGGCGACATCGAAAAGCGCGTGCTGAAGAAGGCACACGAACGCAAGATCATCTCGACTGATGTCAATGCGGCCTTGTCAGCCGAAGCGTCGGTCGGCCAGCGCCTGGCCGACGATATCGCTCGTATCGGCGGCTCCTGGGGCTTCATCATCTCCTTTCTCACGTTCCTCGCGGTTTGGACGGTGATCAACACCATCGTCCTCGCCACCCGCGCCTTCGACCCCTACCCCTTCATTTTCCTCAACCTCCTGCTGTCGATGATCGCCGCAATCCAGGCGCCGATCATCATGATGTCGCAGAACCGCCAGACCGAGCGCGACCGCTTCGAGGCGGCCAAGGACTACGAAGTCAATCTCAAGGCGGAGCTCGAAGTCCTGTCGCTACACCAGAAGATCGACTTGCAGGTATTGACGGAGCTGTCTTCGCTGCGGCAGGAGGTCTCGCAACTGACCACGATCCTGGCGGCCAAGGGCTGAGAGACAACCATCAATCCGATGGCCCCGCGGTCAATAGGCCGGGCCGGCCCTGGCGGTATTGCGGCAGGCCGTCGCTAATTTCATAGAAATCACCCTTGTCGGCACAATAGATGTGGTAGGCAAGCTTCAGATCGCTCGGTTCGTCGAACAGGCCTGCCATGATCGAGATCTCGTCAGCGCCGTCCGCTACCCAGAACAGCGCCGAGCCGCAGACATTGCAGAAGCCGCGTCGCGCGAACGAACTCGCGCGATACCAGGTGATGTGATCCTCACCCTCGATTTCGATCTGGTCGACCGAAACGTTGGTCGCGGCGTAGTAGAGCCCGGTTTGCTTCCGGCATTGCGAGCAGTGACACGCCACCACCTCCCGTAGTTTTCCGTTGGTCCTGAAACGAACGGCGCCGCAAAGGCACGATCCCCCATGCTGTTCGTCGGCCATGGCTTCCCCTCTTGTTGCTGCCCTGCGCAGGGTCGCAACGTCACGCGTGCCTAGGCCTGCGTCAAATGGAAAAGAATGATCGGATCAATCAAGGCGATTGATCCTGCCGCAGCCTCTCGGCTCCAGTTCTGAATGCACGCCGAGGCGGAAACGAAAACGGGCCGATCGAAGACCGGCCCGTTCTCAAGAATATTTCCCGACGGAAACCGTCAGCCGTTGGCAGCCAACCGCTTCTCGTCGCGGCCGCCCTTCATGCGCTCTGCCAGCAGGAAGGCAAGTTCCAGTGCCTGGTCGGCATTGAGGCGAGGGTCGCAATGGGTGTGGTAGCGATCCTGCAGGTCGTCGGCAGTGACGGCGCGGGCGCCGCCGGTGCATTCGGTGACATCCTTGCCGGTCATCTCGATATGGATGCCGCCCGGATGCGTACCTTCCGCACGATGGATCTGGAAGAAGCTCTCGACCTCCGACAATATCCGCTCGAACGGCCGGGTCTTGTAGTTGTTGAGCGTGATCGTGTTGCCATGCATCGGGTCGCAGGACCAGACGACCTTGCGGCCCTCGCGTTCGACGGCGCGAATGAGCTTCGGCAGGCTGTCCGCCACCTTGTCGTAGCCGAAGCGGCAGATCAGCGTCAGGCGCCCGGCTTCGTTGGCCGGATTGAGGGCGTCGATCAGTTCGATCAGGTTGTCAGGCGTCAGTGACGGGCCGCACTTCAGGCCGATCGGGTTCTTGATCCCACGGAAGTATTCGACATGCGCATGATCGAGCTGACGGGTTCGATCACCGATCCAGAGCATGTGGCCTGACGTGGCGTACCAGTCGCCCGAGGTGGAATCCACACGTGTCATCGCTTCCTCATAGCCAAGAAGCAAAGCCTCGTGGCTGGTGAAGAAATCCGTCTCGCGCAGGTTCGGCTGGTTCTCGGCAGTGATGCCGATCGCCTTCATGAAGTCCATCGTTTCGCTGATGCGATCCGCCAGCTTCTTGTAGCGCTCGCCCTGGGGGCTATCCTTTACGAAGCCCAGCATCCACTGGTGCACGTTTTCAAGGTTCGCATAGCCACCCATCGCGAAGGCGCGCAGAAGGTTCAGCGTCGCAGCCGACTGGCGATAGGCCAGCAGCTGGCGTTCCGGGTCCGGAATGCGCGCCTTTTCGGTGAACTCGATGCCATTGACGATATCGCCGCGATAAGCCGGCAGCGTGATGTCACCCTGCTTCTCGACATTCGACGAGCGGGGCTTTGCGAACTGTCCCGCAATACGGCCAACCTTGACTACCGGCAGCTGGGCGCCGAATGTCAGGACCACCGCCATCTGCAGGAAAGCGCGGAAGAAATCGCGGATATTGTCAGCGCCGTGTTCGGCAAAGCTCTCCGCGCAGTCACCGCCCTGAAGCAGGAAAGCGTTGCCCTCGGCGACATTGGCGAGGTGCTTCTTCAAACGACGAGCTTCACCGGCAAAAACGAGCGGTGGAAAGGTTGCAAGCTGGGCTTCGGTCGCTGCCAGTGCTGCCTTGTCCGGATATTCCGGCACCTGCTGGATCGGTTTCTGCCGCCAACTGTTCGGGGTCCAATTCTGTGCCATTTCACTCACCTGTCTCAAAGCCGGTCTCCGCCGGATGTCCCGTCGTCGTTAAATAACGGCGGCTTATAAACCTTTGAGACCGGCTTGCATAGCATCCGTGCAAGCCGTCCGTTACGAGATTTCTGTGTGTTTAAGCCGCGCCAATCCATCAGACAGGAGCGAACGGTCGCGCCTGCAAACGTCCGGACGTCCCTGCGTTCGAGGACGGCAGGAATCGTCGGGACGACGTCACGCAGAACGCCTTCCTGCGACGATCACGACCCCACCCGCGCCGCCAGCGACTGGCGAATACGCAGAATCTGCGGCTTCTTGTTTACCAGTCGCTCACCAGATTGCTTTGCCGGGTATTTAGCTTTTCCAAATACAATCAAATTAGGAATTAAAGGCCGTGGTGGTCACGACCGAGTTGGCACAAAGGGCGACGTGGGATGCGGCTGTTTATGTGGAGCTTATGGCAGCGCTTCTGCAGCGATAGAGACGGCAATTTCGGAATCATGACTGCCTTGGTAATGGTGCCTCTGATCGGCGCCGCAGGCTTGGCCGTCGACGTCTCGAACGCCGTCAGCATCCGCAACGAGCTCTATTCCAGCGCCGACGCCGCAGCCGCAGGCTCGCTCGCCGAGAAATCACCGGGCATGGCGGCGGCGATGATCATGCCCTCGGACGGCTCGGTGAGCCTCGCGCAGGCCGATGCCAAACAGCTGTTTTTCGGTCAGGAACAGGATGATGGATCGCTGCAGGATGTCGCAGTAAACGTCAACATCGACGTTACGAAGACCGCCAACACCGTGAAATCCAATGTGACCTTCACGGCAACCATTCCAACCACCTTCATGCGTATACTCGGGCAGGATACTATAACTGTTTCCGGTAACGCATCGGCGCAGAACCAGCTGGCGACCTATATCGATTTCTACATGCTTCTCGACAACACCCCCTCCATGGGCGTTGGCGCGACACCCAAGGACGTCGCGAAGATGGAAAGCAATACCAGCGACAGCTGCGCCTTTGCCTGCCACCAGATGGATACCAGCAATAATTACTACGCTCTGGCAAAGAGCCTCGGCGTCACGTTGCGCATCGACGTGGTCCGCGAGGCGACGAAGAGCCTGACGACAACGGCGGTCAACACCCGCACCGCGGCGGATCAGTACCGGATGGCGGTCTATACGTTCGGCGCCGCTGCCGAGAAAGCAGGGCTCACCATGGTCTCGGCCCTGACATCGGACATGGCGCAGGTCAGCCAGTACACCGACGCCGTGGATCTGATGACCACGCCAAAACAGAACTACAACAACGACGAACAAACCGATTTCGACAACACCCTGACGCAGCTGAGCGCGAGCATCCCGACGCCCGGCAACGGCACGAGCAGCCTGGACCCTGAAAAGGTCGTCTTCTTTGTCACCGACGGGGTCGGCGACAGCAACAAGCCGAATACTTGCACGGAGCCGACAACCGGCGGACGTTGCCAGGAACCGATAGACACGTCTTTCTGTCAGCCCCTGAAGAACCGCGGCATCAAGATCGCCGTGCTCTACACCACCTACCTGCCGCTGCCGAACAACGCCTGGTACCAGCAATGGATAGCGCCATTCCAGAGCCAGATTGCAACAAGGATGCAATCCTGCGCCTCACCGGGATACTATTTCGAAGTCAGCCCGACAGAAGGTATCAGCGACGCCATGAATGCGCTTTTCCTGCGCATCCTGCAAAATCCGAGACTGACGAATTGATGGAAAAAGGCCAGGTCGATTGCGCCGCTTCCGCGATCGACCCCTTCTGTCGGAAGCGCATTGCAATGGCACGTCAGCGACTAAATTGCTAAATAATCGCTGTCGGATTTACCAGGCGCTTACCACATAATTTCTCTGATTATTCAGAAGCACTACCTATGCCTGTAAAGTGAACGCAGCGATCGACTAGCCGTCAGGCTTCTCCCTTGCCGCGAATTGCAACTGGTGGGTGGGTAGACAGATCATGGAGAATCGTTGGCAGCGCTTCTGGAACTGCAGGGACGGCAATTTTGGCCTGATCACAGCCCTGTTGATAGTGCCGCTTCTCGGTGCCGCAGGTCTGGCGATTGATTTTTCCAACGCACTGAGTGTCAGGACGCAACTCTTCACCGCCGCCGATGCGGCCGCTGTCGGCTCGATTGCGGAGAAATCTCCCGCCTTCAAAGCAGCCGTGGCCATGTCATCGGACGGTGCCGTTGCCGTAGGACCCTCCGACGCGAAAAACCTGTTCTTTGCTCAAAGGACCGTCGGCATCGAAGCCGACAAGGTGAACGTAGACGTCAGCGTGACGAAGAAAGGCGTTATGCTGCAGTCGAACGTCACATTCAACGCCTCGATACCAACCACATTCCTCCGCATCCTCGGCAGGGACACGATCAAGATTTCAGGAACCGCGACGGCAGAGTATCAAACAGCAACCTTCATCGATTTCTACATGCTGCTCGATAATACCCCGTCGATGGGTGTCGGCGCCACCTCCGCCGATGTTGCAATGATGGTGGCTGCAACAGCGAAAAACAAGGACGATGCCAATTGCGCATTTGCATGCCACATCGTTTCCGAGACCGGTGTCGAGGATAAGAATAGCTACTATAACCTCGCGCGCAACATCGGGGCTACGATCCGCATTGATGTCGTAGCCAAGGCGACGAAAGCGCTTGCAAAAAACGCATCGGATCCAGGTGCCAATCGCTTCCGCATGGCCGCATACACATTCGGCCAGACGGCGATGGATGCCAATCTCTATACGGTATCCAAACTGACATCCGACCTTGCCGCCGTCGCAAAAGCCACCGAAAATATCACGTTGATGAGCATCCCCAGACAGGGCTACAAAGACGATCAGCTGACAAGCTTCGACGAAGCACTAACTAAGATCGACAAGGAAATCGACACGGCAGGCGATGGCTCCAGCAATACGCAGCCGCAGAAGATCGTCTATTTTGTTGGAGATGGCGTCGGAGATAGCAATAAGCCCAAGGGCTGCACAAAGAAGCTAAAAGACGCGACGCGATGCATAGAACCTATCGACACCAGCTATTGCAAGAAGCTGAAGGATCGCAAAATCAAGATAGCGGTGCTCTACACTACCTACTTGCCGCTACCCACCAACGGCTTTTACAACTATTGGATAGCACCCTTCCAGACCTCCATCGGCAGCAAGATGGAGGAATGCGCGAGCCCCGACCTGTATTTCGAGGTCAGTCCAACGGACGGCATTGATGCCGCGATGAAGGCCCTTTTTCAAAAGGCCGTCGCCAGTGCGCGCATCACGAGCTAAGTGGCGAAATCCAGCCCCTGTGATTTGCCTTCGGTGCCAGTCTAGACCCGTTTTCCGTCGATGATGCGATAGCTCGGCGAGTACATCGTCACCAGTTCCTCGGATGCCGTCGGATGCACAGCCATGGTCCGATCGAAATCATCCTTGGTGCAGCCGGCCTTCAGCGTGATGCCGAGTAGCTGGGCCATCTCGCCGGCGTCGTGGCCGAGAATGTGGGCGCCGATCACCTTGCGATCCTCGGCATTGACGATGAGCTTCATGATCATCTTTTCGTTCCGTCCCGACAGCGTCGCCTTCATCGGCCGGAACTGGGCGCGGTAGACCTCAAGCGCCTTGTAGCGCCTGGAAGCCTCCTCTTCACTCAGGCCGACAGTGCCGATCTCCGGCTGTGAGAAGACTGCGGTCGCGATCAGATCGTGGTCCGGCTTGGTCGGGTTGTTCTTGTATTCGGTCTCGATGAAGCACATCGCCTCGTGGATCGCCACCGGCGTCAGCTGTACCCGATCGGTGACGTCGCCCAGAGCATAGATGTTCGGTACTGATGTACGTGAATAATCGTCGACGACGATGGCGCCGCGCTCATTGGTCTTCACGCCTGCAGCCTCGAGGCCAAGGCCCTTGGTATTCGGATCGCGGCCGAGCGCCAGCATCACCACGTCGACATCGAGCAGTTCGCCTTTCATCGTCCGAGCCTGCAATCCGCCCTCGACCTTGCTCACCTCCTCGATGACATCATGGCAAAGAATCTGGATGCCCTTGGCGACCATTGCCTCATGCAGACCTTGGCGCATGTCATGATCGAAGCGGGAAAGGATTTCAGCGCCGCGATAGATCAGCGTCGTCTTGACGCCGAGGCCGTGGAAGATATTGGCGAACTCCACGGCGATGTAGCCGCCGCCGGCAATGAGGATCGACTTCGGCAACTCCTCGAGGTGGAAGGCCTCGTTCGACGAAATGCAGAGCTCGTGGCCGGGTAGTGCGCTGTGATGGTTCGGTGCGCCGCCGACAGCGATGACGATCCGGTCAGCGGTTACCGTCTTGTCCGTCTTCACCAGCCGTACGGTGTGGGCGTCGACCAGCTCGGCCCGAGTATCGAGGATATCGGCCTTGGCGTTGTCGAGACCCTTGCGATAGAGGCCCTCCAGCCGCGCGATTTCCTTGTCCTTCGCTGCGATCAGCTTCTTCCAGTCGAACGTGCTCTCGCCGACAGTCCAGCCATAGCCGGTCGCGTCCTCGAAATGCTCGTGATATTGCGACGCATAGACGAACAGCTTCTTCGGCACGCATCCGCGAATGACGCAGGTGCCCCCATACCGATACTCCTCGGCGATCCCGACCTTCTTGCCGAGCGATGCCGCCACGCGTGCGCTGCGCACGCCGCCGGAGCCGCCACCGATGACGAAAAGATCATAATCATAGGAAGACATTCGATAACTCCTGCGGAAAGAGACGCGGCGAACCGCGTGGAGAAGCTGGTAGACAGCGCTTGTAACAGAGCCTGATATAGGGAGCGCCGGGGCAAAAAGAAAAGCCCGGAAAACCCGGGCTCTTCATTTTCGAATAGGGAAGAGATTTACTTCTTCGGAGCCGCTGCAGGCTTCGGTGCGGCCGCAGGCTTCGGTGCCGCCGGTGCGGGTGCAGCCGTAGCGTCGGTGGCTGCAGGAGCAGCGGCTGGCGCCCTCACGACGACCTTGTCGAGCGCAGCACCGCTCTGGTTGGCGAGATCGCGAGAGATGCCCTGCCCCCAGATATCGGCGGCCTTGTAGAGCTCGCGCGTGGCGATCGGCCCGTCCTTCAGGAGCTTTTTACCGGCTGGCGAGGTGTAGAATGCAGCGATGGCGTTCAACTCTTCAACGCTGAAGGCCTTGGCATAGGTCGAGGCGGCTTCCCGCTCGAGGTCTGCCCGGCGGGCGGCCAGAATGAGCGCCTGCTGGTCGACGGTCGAGCTGATCACATTTTCGAGGTCCGGATTGGCCTGGATCATCGTGCTCTTCAACTGCTCTGCAAGATTAGGCAGAATGTTGTCGAACTGGGCAGTGACCCCAAGCGCTTCGATCGCAGCACGTGCTGCCTTGATCTGCTCGTCGGAGACTTCCTGCGCGTTGGCTGCGCCAAACGCAATGCCGGAAAGAACGATGGTCGCAGCGGCAAAACGGCCAAGACGCGCTATTTTGATCATGTGTTCAATGCTCCTATGTATTTTTCGCTTGCAGCGTCCGCGCGCCTGCCGGACCGGCAATGATTGCAAGCGTAGCCATGTTGATGAAGAGCCCGTGTTCGACAACGCCGGGGATCGAATTCAGCTCAGTCGATAGCGCCTCTGCCTCAGGAATGCGGCCAAAAGATGCGTCGATGATGAAGTGGCCGCCATCCGTCATGAAGTTCTCGCTGCCGGATTGCCTAAGGCGCAATTCGCCGGAAAGGCCGAGCCGAGCGGCAACTTTTTCAATCTTGATACGGGTGGAAGCAAGCCCGAAAGGGTTGACCTCGATCGGCAGGGGAAAGGCGCCGAGCGTCTCCACGACCTTGCTTTCGTCGGCGATGACGATCATCCGCGTCGATGCGGCCGCCACGATCTTTTCGCGCAGCAACGCACCGCCGCCGCCCTTGATCAGCCGCAGCGAATGATCCACCTCGTCCGCACCGTCGATCGTAAGATCGAGTTCCGGAAGTTCGTCCAGGGACTTCAACGGCACACCCAGTTCGACGCAGAGCCTTGCGGTGCGCTCAGATGTCGGAACGCCCTCCACCTTCAGGCCATCCGCGACCTTTTCTGCAAGAAGCCTTACGAACTCTTCGGCCGTGGTGCCCGTTCCGATTCCAAGCCGCATGCCGCTCTCGACATAAGCGAGAGCCGCCTCCGCAGCCTTGATCTTCATTTCGCGGGCGTCCATGCGCCACGTGCTCCCGATCGTTCCGTTGGAGTGCTGTTTACACGGCTCTCCCGGCAAACGAAAGCCAAAATAGCGGCCTCCGAAAGAAATGCCAACCACCGGGAAAGCCGCTATTGGCGCCAGCCGGAGGCATACCCGCGAGTGGTGCCGTTGCATTTGGCCGGACGATCTTCTACTGCGGGAATGTTCCTTCTGGCTATCATTTTCAAAGGTCGTTCCCCCGTGACATTTCCTCTCGTCGTATTCGATCTCGACGGTACGCTGATCGACACAGCGCCTGATCTCGTCGCCAGCCTCAACCACACCATAGCGGCCCTCGACCTTGCACCGGTCGGCTACGAAGACCTGACCCACCTCGTCGGGCATGGCGCGCAGGCGATGATCGAGAGCGCCTGCAGGCTGCGGGGTCATCCCCTCACCCCCGAAGCGCTGCCGCCACTGCTGGAACGCTTGGTCGCCTTCTACACGGACACGATGCCCGGTGACAGCAAGCCGTTTCCAGGCGTCATCGCGGCCATGGACGCCTTGAAGGCAAACGGCTTCAAGCTTGCAATCTGCACCAACAAGATGGAATCGTTGGCGACGACGCTGATCGCAAAACTCGAGCTGACGCACTATTTCGACGCGATCACCGGCGGCGACACGTTTGCGGTTCGCAAGCCCGAAGCACAGCACCTCATCGGCACCGTGGAGCGCGCCGGCGGCAAACTCGACCGCACCGTGATGATCGGCGACAGCCTCAACGACATGCTGGTCGCCCGCAACGCCGGCGTACCCTCGATCGCCGTTCCCTTCGGCTACTCCGACGTCGCCGTTGAAACGCTAGGCCCAAGCCACATCATCGCCCACTTCGACGAGCTGACGCCAGATCTGGTCGAAGGACTGCTTGCAAGAGCCTGAAAACGCGCCTGAATCGGCAAGACAAAAACGAAAAAGGCGGCCTCAGTGGGCCGCCTTCTGATTGGCCGCGGTTGGACAGATCAGATCTGTGCGCCGCGCGCCTTGGTCGTGATGTCGAATGCCTTCTGTGTGGCGGCATCGCGATCGTACACGTCGTCGAAATACTGTACGACGCCATCCTTGTTCGGCCACGCCGTGAAGTAGGCGATGTAGACAGGTACCTTCTGCGGCACCGGCACGGCCTTGTTTTCACCGTTTGCGATCTGCTTGGCGACGTCGGCGACCGTTGTGTTCAGCACCGCCGCAGCCATCGCACGTGGGTCGGCGAGACGGACGCAGCCGTGGCTAAGCGCGCGCATGTCCTTCTTGAAGAAGCTCTTCGACGGCGTGTCATGCATGTAGATCGCATGGCTGTTCGGGAAGAGGATCTTCAATTCGCCCAGCGCATTGTCGCTGCTTGGCGGCTGGCGAACGGCGATCGACTTCGTCGAGCCGTACCAGTCGACGCTGGACGACGGAACAGCATGCCCGTTCACCTCGACCTGATAGCCCGTCCGGTCGAGATAGTTCGGATCGGCGCGCAGCTTCGGCAGCATCTCGTTGATGATGATCGACTGCGGAACCCCCCAATAGGGGTTGAATTCAACGGTCTGGATCTGATCTTCGAAGAAGAAGGTCTGGTGCGCTTTGCCGCCGACGACGACACGCATCGCCAGCTCTTCCTTGTTGTTATTGTGGTAATAGACCATGTAGGCCGGCTGGTTGATGAAGACGTAGCGCGGGCCGAGATCGGCCGGAAGCCAGCGCATCTGCTCCATCGCAATGTTCAGCTTCTGGATCTTGGCATTGCTGTTTTCGCCGACCATGGCGCGAACCGTCGATTGTCCGATCACGCCGTCTGCCGTCAGGCCCTTTTCCTTCTGGAAACCCTCGACCAGCGAGACGAGGTCGGGCGTGTATTCGGGCGTCTGCTGATAGGAGGCGAGAACAGCTGCATGATCGGCCTTAAGCGCATCGGAACCGCGCTGCTGGATACCCTTGATGATATTGGCGATCTGCGGCGAGCTGTCGCCCGGCTTGATGATGCCGCTCAGCGTGATCGACAGGTGGCTGCCATCGTTGCTGCTGGCAGCTTTCAATTTGGCAAGTTCGGCCTTCAACGCCAGGAATTCAGGATTCGATGGAGAGCGGCTGTTCAGGTAGGCCGCAACGTCGGGGCTCGCCTTGATGAGCTTCAGCACCGCGTCCAGCTTGACGTCCTTGCGCTTGAAGTCGTGATAGCCGGATATCTTGTTGGGATCGAGCCGACCGCGGATAGTGTCCTGCACATAGGCGAGGACCTTGGCGGACAGCGAAAGTTCGAACTGCGTCAGCGCATGATCGCGATCTGCCGGATTGACGCTGCCGCTATCGATCGTCGGGACGCGCACGGCATAGTCTGCCGGGTCAAGCCCCACGGAACCGGCATCAGCCAGCACGGCAAGAGCCGCCTTGGCGCTGTCGTTCACTCCGCTGTCCGAGACCCAGACCAGCGGCCTGCTGCCGTCGCCATAGTAGGACTCCAGTGCCTTGGCGACGTCATTGGTCGCCATCACCTTGGCTTCGGCCAGAGACCGACGCTGAGCGTTCGACGGATCAACATTGACCGGCGTGGTCGACGCGTCAGCAACGGCACCCGTAACGACGGGATCTGCGAACCTTCCGGTCGCAACCAGACGCATCGGCTCGGCCTTGTAGGTATAGTAGCGCGGCGCATCGACAGTCGGCAAAGGCCCCTTCACCTGGCTGTCACCTGGCACCGGCGCGATCGG
This sequence comes from Arminella tubonensis, assembly GCF_003240585.1. Classification (GTDB taxonomy): domain Bacteria; phylum Pseudomonadota; class Alphaproteobacteria; order Rhizobiales; family Rhizobiaceae; genus Rhizobium; species Rhizobium tubonense. Next base: position 302,227 of record NZ_PCDP01000036.1, on the reverse strand, counting down.
CATGGTCGGGTTGACCATCGTGCTTTGCTGCTGCGCATTTCCCCTGCCGCCACGGATGAAATCCATGAACGTCATCGCGTTCGCCGACGTGGCGCCCATCGCTGCCATGCTGCAGGAAAGTGCAAGTACGGATGCTGCGGCTTTCGTCAAAAGTGTCATTCTCAAATCAGTCCCCGTATTCATGCTGTAGCTTCGCGCAGGCGAGTCGATGTCCAGATCAATTGACGCAATTGTAGAACATCGCTCAATCAATTAAAACAAAACGGCACCGTCTTGCCGACGTTTCGGCACCTCAACTTTACGTGAGAAAGACGCAGCGTCACTCGCTGTTTAGCTCACACAAAATTATGAAATTATTAGTTAATTTTTTACTCCATTTTATGCTGCATTTTGAAGACGTCCGGTGGACGAAAAACGAATATCTACCAACAGTGTCATAAAAGGCACGACCTTCCGCCGCCCCAAGCAATCATGACAGCTGACATCACAAAAGACCGATTTCGACTGTTTTATTGAGCGCCGATCGGACCTATAAACGGCACCAACTCTTTGCCCCGTCCACAGCATTAGGAAAGACAACGTCAATGACTTCGACCCGCACGGAAACCGATACCTTTGGCCCGATCGAAGTGGCCAGCGACCGCTATTGGGGGGCGCAGGCGCAACGTTCGCTCGGCAATTTCAAGATCGGCTGGGAAAAGCAGCCGCTGTCGATCGTCCGCGCGCTCGGCATCGTCAAGCAGGCTGCCGCCCGCGCCAATGTGGAACTCGGCCAGCTCGATCCGGAACTCGGCAAAGTGATCGCGGCGGCAGCGCAGGAAGTGGTCGACGGCAAGCTTGACGAACACTTCCCGCTGGTCGTCTGGCAGACCGGATCAGGCACGCAATCGAACATGAACGCCAACGAGGTCATCTCCAACCGGGCCATCGAGATGCTCGGCGGCGTCATGGGCTCGAAGAAGCCTGTCCATCCGAATGATCACGTCAACATGAGCCAGTCGTCGAACGACACCTATCCGACCGCGATGCACATCGCCTGCGCCGAACAGATCGTCCACCATCTGCTCCCCGCCTTGAAGCATCTGCACGCGGCGCTCGAGGTCAAGGTCAAGGCGTTTGCGCATATCATCAAGATCGGCCGCACCCACACGCAGGATGCGACGCCGCTGACGCTTGGCCAGGAATTTTCGGGATATTCCGCGCAGGTCGCCTCGGCGATCAAGCGCATCGAGTTGACGTTGCCGGGCCTTTGCGAACTGGCTCAGGGTGGGACGGCAGTCGGTACCGGCCTCAACGCACCGATCGGCTTTGCCGAGAAGGTCGCCGACGAGATCGCCAGCATTACCGGCCTTCCCTTCGTTACAGCGCCGAACAAATTCGAGGCGTTGGCTGCGCACGACTCGATGGTGTTCAGCCATGGCGCGATCAACTCCGCGGCCGCCGGCCTTTTCAAGATCGCCAACGACATCCGCCTCCTCGGCTCCGGCCCGCGCGCCGGCCTCGGCGAACTGTCGCTGCCCGAGAACGAACCCGGCTCCTCGATCATGCCGGGCAAGGTCAATCCGACCCAATGCGAAGCACTGACGCAGGTCTGCGCCCATGTCTTCGGCAACAATGCCGCCCTCACCTTCGCCGGCAGCCAGGGCCATTTCGAACTCAATGTCTATAACCCGATGATGGCCTATAATTTCCTCCAGTCGGTCCAGTTGCTCGGCGACGCCGCCGTCTCCTTCACCGACAATTGCGTTGTCGGCATTGAGGCGCGTGAGGATAATATCAAGGCAGGTCTGGAACGCTCGCTGATGCTGGTAACGGCGCTGGCGCCGAAGATCGGCTACGACAACGCCGCCAAGATTGCGAAGACGGCCCACAAGCACGGCACCACACTGAAGGAAGAAGCGTTGGCAAGCGGGCTGGTGACTTCTGAAGAGTACGACGCCATCGTCCGGCCGGAAACGATGATCGGGCCGAAGTGATTGCAACCTGACTGGGGATGCGAAGTTCAGAACTCAGCTCGATCAGAAAAGAGGCGCCTCCACGGCGTCTCTTTTTTCCTTTTCAAGATGACTTTCTACAGCAGCTTCAACTAGGCGCCGGCAAGTAACGGCGATATCCATAGACTTTGAATAATCTTTGATACTCATTCTCTTAATCTTTTCAAAAGAATTTTAAGGTAACAAAAAATAAGGACAATTTGAATTATTTCAGGAGTTCGCGGATGAGCACGGTGTTTGCGCCCAAGGCGCAAGTTCCCGACGTGGCGGGGCAGATCACCTTTGCCATGCGATCCATGGGCGTCGCACCGATCCCACGTAATTACGAGCTCTTCTACGAGGCTTACATCGGATCCAATCCCGCATTGACCCGCGAGCTTGCCGCGCTCGGCAGCAACGCGACGCAGGAAGAGCTCGACAAGGTCGGATCCCAGTATTTCTCGCACAATGCCGGCGTCGTATTCGACGATGCGCATTCGCGTCTGATTTCGGAACTCGACGGCGTGCTTCGCGTGCTGAAGCAGGAGCAGACGTCGCTCGCCAGCTACAACAAGCTGCTCGGCGAAACCGTCAACCGCATCAATTCCAAGACCACTACCAGCAGCGACCTCTTGAGCAGCGCTATAGACATCCTCAGCGAGGCGACCGGCTCCACCATGGCGCACGGCGAGAAGACGGTCGAAAACGTCGCTCAGCGCTCGCAGGAGATGGACCTGGTCCGCAAGGAACTGGACGAATACAAGCGCATCGCCAATACAGACTCGCTGACGCGCCTATCCAACCGCCGCGCCTTTGACGACCGTCTTGCCACCGTCTTCGACAATCCGATGACCAAGCCGGTGACGGCGTTGGTGCTGGCCGATATCGACAATTTCAAGAAGATCAACGATACCTACGGTCACCCGGTCGGCGACAAGATCCTGGCGACCGTGGCCTCCGTCATCCGTTCAAACGTCCGGCGCGACGTCTTCGTTGCCCGCACCGGCGGCGAGGAATTTGCACTCATCATCGAGGGCAACACGTCAGAGGAAGTCATGGCGGTCTGCGAACGCATCCGCCGCACGCTCGAGACGACGCCGTTCAAGAATTCCCGCACCCGCGTCGACTATGGTCCGGTGACAATCTCGCTGGGCATCTGCATGGGTTCCGAAGCCGCTGATCCGGGCGAGCTCTATAGCAACACCGACATTGCGTTGTATGTCGCCAAGAATTCGGGCCGGAACTGCTCTTCCCATTACCAACAGGGAATGCAGAAGGATTTCAGCAAGAGCTGGCTGATCTACAAGGGCTGAGCGGCGCCCAACATACCCTTTACTTCCGGCTGGCATGAGCTTAGCGGCCGGCAGGCGACCAGAGGGAGCGGCACCATCGGTCTGCCCGTCCCGTTACCGCGGCTTTTCCGAAACGTCGCGGCTCATGCCCTTTTCCTTCAATTCCGCCTCGTAGGTGGCCAGAAGTGCGGCGGCATTCTCTCCAAGCTCGCGCAGATAGGTCCAGGTGAAAATGCCCGTGTCGTGCATGTCGTCAAAGCCGACGCGCACCGCGTAGTTGCCGGTTGGCGTCATCGAGATGATCGCGACATTGCGCTTGCCCGGAACCGTGACCTTCTGGCCCGGACCATGCCCTTGTACCTCCGCCGAGGGCGAAAGCACGCGCATGAGCTCGGCGGAAAGATCGAAGCTCGCTCCGTCGTTGAAAGTCACCAGCAGGCGATGCCGATCCTTCGAAACCCGCAACTCGGTCGGCCAAACATCGCTCATCGATTTCCCACCCTTCATCTGAGACCGCAGGAGTAGGCTGGCGGTCTTTGGCGCGCAAGTGTCTTTCTCAGCAGTTTCCCTTGACCCAACAATCACCTAAGCACACATTAAGGTCATTACGGAGATTATTGTGAATAGCATCGTAGGTTCCATCGGCCCGGGTTCAATCGGCAACGCATCGCCGCTCTCGGCAGACGCGTCGCCAATGATCGATCCCTTCGGCAGGGCGATTACCTATCTGCGTGTTTCCGTCACCGACCGTTGCGATTTCCGCTGCACCTATTGCATGTCGGAAAACATGACCTTCCTGCCGAAGAAGGACCTTCTGACCCTCGAAGAGCTGAACCGCCTCTGTTCGGCATTCATCGCCAAAGGGGTCCGGAGAATCCGTCTTACCGGAGGCGAGCCGCTGGTGCGCAAGAACATCATGTTCCTGGTGCGCGAGCTCGGTCGCCAGGTGCAGGCAGGCGCACTCGACGAGCTGACCATCACCACCAATGGCTCGCAGCTCGCCCGGCATGCCCAGGAGCTCTACGACTGCGGTGTCCGCCGCATCAATGTCTCGCTCGACACCCTGGATCCGGGCAAATTCCACGCAATCACCCGCTGGGGCGACTTGTCGAAGGTGATGGAAGGCATCGACGCGGCCCAGAAGGCCGGATTGAAGATCAAGCTCAACACCGTCGCTCTCAAGGGCTTCAACGAGGGCGAGATACCCGAAATCCTGCGCTTCGCCCATGGTCGCGGCATGGACCTGACCGTGATCGAGACGATGCCGATGGGCGAGATCGACGAAGACCGTACCGATCGCTACCTGCCTCTGTCGGAACTGCGCGCCGATCTCGAGAAACAGTTCACGCTCGTTGACAGCGCCTACGCGACCGGTGGACCGGCCAGGTACGTGACGGTCAGGGAAACCGGCGGCAGGCTCGGCTTCATCACGCCGCTGACCCATAATTTCTGCGAGAGCTGCAATCGCGTCCGCGTTACCTGCACCGGCACACTCTACATGTGCCTCGGCCAGAACGACGCCGCCGACCTGCGCTCGGCACTACGCACGTCCGAAGACAACGCCCTCATCTACTCCGCCATCGACGAGGCCATCACCCGCAAGCCGAAGGGCCACGACTTCATCATAGATCGCACCCACAACCGACCCGCCGTCGCCCGCCACATGAGCGTCACCGGCGGGTGACAAGACGGGGAATCGAAAAGGCCGGGCAAGACCCGGCCTTCCGAATTCTCATCGATCGCTGAACGCTTTACGCAGCCCGATAATCATAGCCCTGATAGTCCGCCTCGCCCTCGGCGTCGCCCGTGCGGAAGCGATCGATCTTGTCGGCTAGCAGGTCGACGCGTTGGCGCAGGCCGTGGATTTCGGCGTTGTTCTCTTCGACCATCGCGGCATTTTTCTGGGTGATCAGTTCCACCTGGTTCACCGCGTGCGTGACTTCGGCGATGCCCGTCGACTGCTCGGCGGTTGCAGCGGAAATCTCGGCGACGAGTTGCTGGACACCGGTGACGTGGTGGATGATCTGCGTCAGTGCGGACCCTGTCTGTTCGACCAGCAGGACGCCGTTCTGGACCTGGGCGGAGCTTGCCGAGATCAGTCCCTTGATCTCCTTGGCGGCATTGGCGCAACGCTGCGCCAGCTCTCGGACTTCCTGCGCGACGACGGCAAATCCACGACCCGCCTCGCCTGCCCGCGCCGCCTCGACGCCGGCGTTGAGCGCCAGGAGATTGGTCTGGAAGGCAATTTCGTCGATGACGCTGATGATATTGCTGATCTTCTCCGAGGAACGATTGATCTCGCCCATCGCACCGACCGCCTTGGCGACGACTTCGCCGGACTGCGTGGCATAGGCCTGCGTCTCGTTGACGGTCACCGCAGTCTGCTTGGCACGGTCGGCAGTGGAACTGACCACGGCGCTGAGGTGTCGAAGCGCACGCGAGCTTTGTTCGAGGGCTGCCGCCTGCTGTTCGGTACGGCGCGCCAGATCGTCGGCGGAGCTTGCCAGGTTGCCGGTCCCGCCCTTGATTTCCTCGGCGGTCGTGCGCACGTCGGCAAGCGTCTGGCGTAGTGCCTGGATTGCGTGGTTGTAGGTGAAAGCCATGTCGATGAAGTCGGCGGAAAGATCCTCGCGCATCTCGTCTTCGAGATTGCCGTCGGCAAGCTTGCTGAGCACGTCGGCCAGCGCCGTCAGCGCCTGCTTCTGCTCGGCCTCGATCTGGGCGCGCTCGGCACCGCGACGCTCGGCGTCTTCGGCCGAAATCGTGCGCGCAGTCTCGGCCTCGCGTTCCAGGCGGACGTTCTCGACTGCAGCATCCCGAAAGACACTGACCGAGCGGACCATGTCGCCGATCTCGTCGCCGCGGTTGCGGCCGTCGATCGCAACCTCGAGGTCGCCGCTGGCAAGCCGCGTCATTATTTCCGTCACGCGCTTCAGCGGCGCACGGAGCGCCTCCACCAGCATCAGGCCACCGGCGATGGCGAGAAGCGTGCCGAGGATCATCACGAAGACCGAGACATTGGCCGAACGCGTGCTGTCTTCCTTGCCGATTTCCTGGGCCTGGGCGACGAAGGTGCGAAGCGAGGACATGGCGTCGGACAGCATGGCGTTCGACTCGATCCGGGTCTTCTTCCAGTCCGCAGCCGACTGCATCATGTCGGCGGAAGCCTTTTCGAGGCCGTCGCTCAGTGGTTTGTTGTGCGGGGCAAAGTCGCGCATCGTGCTGTTCGTCTGGCCGAGCTCGGTGATCTTGGCGCCGGCATCTGTCAGGTCCTTGAGATCGGCGAGTACAACGGCGCGCGAAGCATCGTCGCGCAGGTTGACCATCCGGCTCTCATGAAGCTGCAGGCGGTCGATCAGCCGGAGAGCCTGGTCGACATAGTTGAGCAATTCCTTCTGGCCATCGATGATCTTGTCCAGGCTGACGAAGCGGTCGGCGGCCATGTCGCTGTTCTTGGTCGCCTGCAGCGACATGTCGCCTTCGCTCTTGACGAACACCTGGAGGATCGGAGCGAAATTCTGGACCTTCTGGTCGGCGCTGTCGCTGCCTTTCAGGATCGCGTCGAACTTGCCGGCCGCATCGGCAACGGTCGCAATGAACGGAGCACCGCGTTTGGAGGCGAGTGCCTGAGAGGCGGTCAGCTGCTTGAGGATCGCATCGAGATAAAGCCGCGCATCCGATATTTCCTCATTCGAATCCGCGGACATCTGCACCTGCACCCGGAGCTTGCCCATCTTGTCGATCAGCGCCTTGAAGGCGGATGAGTCGTAGAGCAGTTCCTTGGCGAAGGTCTCCTTGTCGCCGAAATCCTTGCGGATGATGTCGATCTGCTTTGCCGCGGCCTGTCCATTGGCCGCAATGCCCTGAACCGCCTTGGCGATGGCGTCGATGCTTTCGTCCTGCTTCTGCTTCAGCGCCCAGAGCGTCGCCGCCTGGGTCCGCATTTTTGCGGCAAGCGCGCTGACGATCGCCACCTTCTGTCGCTGCTCGTCGGTCGGCAGCAGGCCATTGAGGCGCTGCACGCCATCTTCCTGGGCATCGATCTTGGCAGTCAGCGCCTTGCGCGTCTCATCGGTCGGGGAGGTCGTGAATTCCTGGAGCGCCGCCTGCAGGTTTTCGAAATCACTGATATTGCCGATCGTCGCCCGCGTGACCGTCATATGTCCATTGAGGATGTTGGCGGTGTGATAACCGAGAAGGCCGACACCGGCGATCAGCACAACCAGCGGTACGACGAAAATCAGGACCTTCGTGACGATACGACGACCTTGCAACAGACGATCGATGGAAAACATGCCGCGCCCCAATGTACTGGCCAGAAACCAGATGTCCGGCGTTGGCAGGATCACATTCCCGTCGCGTTTCGGTCGATGTTTTCGCTTCATGCAAAACTTAACATAAATCTCGGGAAATAAGGTTGAATAACGATTAATCGCGGGCATAAAAGCATGTAATCATATGGCAAATTGCGCCGGAAGGCGATTTTTCTACCCGGAGACGGCCTGTTCAGGGCTCGCTCAACCTGCATTGCAATGCAAAATCGAATTTGATCTAGGCTGCGGCCGGCCCGATTTCATTCCGCAGCTTTCCGAAGTACAGAGTGCCGTACGGAAGCTCGGGAATCTCTCATGACATTGACGAACAACAGCAAGGGCGCGCTCTACATGGCCGCGGCAATGGCGGCGTTTTCGAGCGGCGACGCCCTGTCGAAGTCCGTCATCTCGGTGATGAACGCCGGCGAGATCATGTTCCTGCGCGGCATCATCACCAGTATCCTCGTTTACCTGATGGCGCGAAGGGTTGGCGCCCTTCGCTCCTGGCGCGTCGTCCTGCAGCCGATGATCATGCTTCGGGTGATCTGCGAGGCACTGGCAGCCGTTACCTACATCACCGCGCTTGGCATGATGCCGATCGCCAACGCCTCGGCGATCCTGCAGGCGATCCCGCTCGCGGTGACGCTAGGCGCGGCATTGTTCCTGAAAGAGCCGGTCGGCTGGCGGCGCTGGTCGGCGATCGTGGTCGGCTTTCTCGGTGTGCTGATCATTATCCGCCCAGGCCCGGAGGGCTTCACCGCTGCGGCCCTGCTCGTGGTCGCCAGCATGTTCATTACCGCAGCCCGCGATCTGGCGACGCGCTGCGTCAGCAAGGATATCCCGTCGCTGATGGTAACGGTTTGCACCGCTATCTCGGTGTCGGCCATCGGCGGTCTTTGCATCGTACCCTTCGGCGGCTGGCAACCGGTCAGCATCACGTCGCTGTCGCATATCGCGCTGGCCGGCGTCACGGTGCTGATCGGCTACCAGACGGCGATCCAGGCCATGCGCACCGGCGAAATATCGGTCGTCGCTCCGCTGCGTTATCTCAGCCTCATCTTCTCGGCACTGCTCGGCATGATTTTCTTTGGTGAGATGCCCGATGTCTGGACCGGTATCGGATCCACCATTGTCATCGCCTCCGGTCTCTATACCTTCTACCGCGAGAGCCGGCGCAATCTCGCCAACAAGGTCGCTACGGAATCGACGGCGCGAATTCCAGCCTGAGACTGAAAATGAGCGTGTTGAAGATCGATCCGAAGACAATCCCGGGCGTCATACTTGCCGGCGGCCGCTCCAGCAGAATGGGACGCAACAAGGCTATTGCCGATCTCGGTGGAGAAAGCCTGCTCGCGCGCATCAAGGCGCGGATCTCGCCCCAGGTTTCGGCTCTCGCACTCAACGCCGATCCGGATTGGCCTGAGGCGCTGGGATTACGGCTGATCCCCGACACCATTCCCGGCAAGGCCGGGCCGCTCGCCGGGGTGCTGGCCGCCTTGCGCGATACGGCCGCAAGTCACCCGCAAGCGACATATGTGGTGACTGTGCCGATCGACAGCCCGTTCTTGCCGGAAGATCTCGTGTCGAGTCTGGCCGCATCGCTTGACGGAGCGCAAGCTATTGCCATCGCCACATCTCAAGACCGCGACCATCCCGTCTTCGGTCTCTGGCCCGTCGCAATCGCCGACGAGCTGGAAAACTGGCTTCTGGCCGACGAAAAGCGCAGAATGCGTGATTTCCTGGCGCGGCATACCGTTCGGAGAGTGGAGTTTGAAATGATCGAGACGACCCATGGCGCGCTCGACCCGTTCTTCAACGTCAATACGCCTGATGATCTCAAGGAGGCGGAACAATGGCTGCAGGTTCTCCCTCGATGACCGCACCCAAAATCTTTGGAATTGCAGGCTGGAAAAACTCTGGGAAAACCGGCCTGGCCGTTCGGCTGGTGGCCGAATTCACTCGTCGCGGCTACCGCATCTCCACCATGAAGCATGCGCACCATGACTTCGATATCGACAAGGTCGGCGCCGACAGTTTTCGCCATCGCGAGGCGGGCGCCCATGAAGTCGCGCTCGTCTCGGGAACCCGATACGCCATCATGCACGAGATGCGCGGCGCGCCGGAGCCTTCTTTCGAGGAGATCCTGGCCCGGCTTGCCCCTTGCGACCTCGTGCTGATCGAGGGGTACAAGCGGGAACCCATCCCCAAGATCGAGGCGCGGCGTCTCGACGCCGCAAACCGCGAACCCTTGGCGCCGCAGGATCCGCATATATTGGCGATCGCTGCAGACCACTTGGTCGGCGACGCGACGCTTCCGGTATTCGACCTCGACGACACGATGGCGATCGCCAATTTCATAGCCACGACAGTCGATCTCCAGCCGCCGCAAACATAAAGGCCGCCGGTTTCCCGACGGCCTTTATCATCTTCAATCAGAAGCGATTTAGTTCTTCGAGGCGACCGGGCGAACCAGTGCCGTCACGCGGCGAATGGTGACGCGACGGTTTTCCTGTTCGGGGCCATCTGTCCGCACCTTCAGGTACTGCTCGCCATAGCCCTGCGTTGCCAGGTTTTCCGGCGGTATGCCGTAAACGTCGGTAAGCACGTTGGCGACCGATTCAGCGCGCTGATCCGAAAGGATGAGGTTGCTCTGGTCCGATCCGACGGCATCCGTATGGCCCTCGATCAGGAAGGTCTCGGTCGGATCTTGCTTGACGACCTTGCCGATCGCATCGGCAATCCCCCGCAGGGTCTTAGCCTGCACCATGGGAATTTCGGCGCTGCCCGTGGCGAATGTAATCGTATCGAGATCGATACGACGCACCTTGTCGCGGATACGGGCAGAGTAACGCACCTCGTTCAGCGAATAGACGCGCTCCACCGGCTCGACCGGCGGCTTGCGCAGGAAGTCGTAGTAGTCCTGGTTCTGATCCTCGCTGGTATCGATGATGTACTGGTTCAGCGGAATGCGCAGGCGCATCGGTGGCAGGTCGTCGCCGGGGTCGCGGTAGTAATCGTCCTGGTTGGGCCGGTCTTCAAGCTCCGGCGAATAGAACAACACATACTCACGGCCGCGGCCGTCGATGCGCGAACGCTGGATGATGTCGCCATAGCGATTGCGAACTGTGATGATCCGATCGCCGTCCGGACGATCGATCGTCTCGCGATAACGGTCGCGATCGAGCTGCTCGTAGGTCGGCCGTTCTCCGTCGCGGGTAAAACGCTGGGTGTCATCGTGACGGACAAAGACGTCGTCGCCGAAGTTGATGATCACGCGGTCGTTCTGGCGATCCCCGATCCGGGCGCCGTCAGGCGCATCGAAATTCGGCCGCTGATCCATCCGCCGTCCCTGATCGCGGGTGATGGCCTCGACCTTGATCGCCGGTGCCTGGTTTCCACCGGGAGCCCGCTGTGCGTCTGCATCCGAGGTCGGCGCCCTGACATTGGCCGGTGCCGGAGGCCGCTGGCCGTTCTGAGCCTGACCTTGGTCGGCCTGGCCCTGCCCTGCAGGCGCCAACGGCTGTCCGGCCTGTGCCGGCTGGCCCGGAACCTGCGGCTCCTGGCCGTTACGCTGGTGATGCCCGCGTCGAGCAGCATCCTTGTCGCTGTCGAGGACTGCGGCACCGTTCTGGACCGGCAGAATGACAGGTCCCGTGCCGGCGCTTGCAGCGGTTGGATTCTCAGCAATCTTCTTGCGACGCTCGAGTTCCTGCGGCGAGACGGTTTCTCCGCCTGTTGACGCCGGTGCCGCCTGCTGAGCGGCATTTGCCGCCGGAGCCGCGCCGCTTGCGGGTGTTGCAGGGGCTGCTGCATCGGCGGGCGCCGCGGGCTTTTCACCGGGCGCCGCCGGGGCTACCGGCTGGCCTTCAGCCTGGGTCTTGGGCGCGGCCGGCTTCTCGGTTCCTGGCGTTGCCGCGGGCTGTTCGCCCTGCTGCTGCTTGGCAGGCTCCTTGGCACCCTCGGTCTTTGGAACCGGAGGCTTCTCGGTGCCGGGAACGACCTGTTCCGCAGGCTGTTTGTGAACCGGCTTTTCGGCCGGCTGGGCCGGCGCTGCAGGTGCGGTCGGAACAACGGTAGCGGGAGCCTCGGCCTGAGCTGGCTCGGCGGCCTGTTCTGCAGGCTTGTGATGCTTCTTCGGCTGGCCGTCAGGCTGCGTTGGGGCAGCCGGTTCGGCAGCCGGAGCTGCGGTAGCGGTCGGCTGCTCGGCGGCGGCCTTAGCTGCTGGCGTCTGTGCCGGTTCGGCCGCCTGTTCGGCAGGTTTCTGATGCTTCTTCGGCTTGCCTTCCGGGGCAGCAGCCGGCGCCGGTTCGGCCGGCGCTGCCTGTGGTTCGGCGGCGGCGGCTTTCGGCTTCGGCGCGGCCTCAGGCTGGGCCTGCTCTTCGGCGTTCTGCTTGTGTGGCTTCTTGACTTCAGGCTGGGCTTCCGGCTGAGCAGCCGGCTCGGCTGCAGCCTTCGGCTTTGGCGCGGCTTCCGGTTCGGCGGCGGGCGCTGGCTTCGGCGCTTCCTGCTTCGGGGCTTCCTGTTTAGGAGGCTTGGGAGCTTCAGGCTCAGCAGCCGGTTTTTCGGCAGCGGGCTCGTGCTTTTCCGGCTTCTTCTCCGGTTGAGCCTGTCCCTCCTCGGCCTTCTTCTTCTTGAGGAGCTCCTGTTCAGCGTCGCCCGCGTCCGGCGCTGCCTGCTGCGCGACCTCGACCGAACCTCCTTCGGCAACCTGTCGGGCGACGGTATTTGCGGCGCCCTGCTGGAGCAATGCTGCGCCGGCGGGCTGGAACATCAACGATAGCGATAGCAAGGGAAAGGCTGCGCTGGCGAACAATCTGGATCTGTTACCCATTGGGTCTCCTCATAAAATTCTTTTGCCGTTCTCACTTGAAGCCGGACGGTGCCGGGGTATCGCGTCACAACGGGGCCTATTTGCGGTCAAGCCGGGGCAGAATCGCGCCAAGCCCACCTTTGTTCCCCAGGTCATAGGAAACATCGAATTAACCCGCTATGAACGCGCCAACAGGGTTGCGTTCAGCTTCTGGATGACGAGCCGCATTGTGCGCCGCACCACCACTTCGTAATTCCAGTTGCAATTTCCGAGAAAAGAGGAAAATTATCGAGCCGGGGCGAGCCAAGCGCCGTCCCTGATAGCCGCGCACGGAAAACAACAACACCACGCGGTACCAACAGAGAGGACCCACATGCGTAATTCAACCCGTTTCTTCGCCGCCGCTTCACTTGCAGCGATGTCGCTCTTCGCCGGCGTCGCCATGGCTGAAGGCGATACATTGGTCATCGGCACCGATGCCACCTACCCACCCTTCGAGTCGCTGGATTCCGCGGGCAAGTTCCAGGGCTTCGACATCGATATCGCAAATGCTCTCTGCGACCAGATGAAGGTCAAGTGCTCGTTCATCAACCAGGACTTCGACGGTATCATCCCGGCTCTCCAGGCCAAGAAGTTCGATGCCATCGTTTCTTCGATGTCGATCACCCCTGAGCGCCTGAAAAGCGTCGACTTCACCAGCAAGATCTACAACACGCCACCGGCTATCGCCGTGCCGAAGGATTCCACGGTAACCGAAGCGACCGATGCCGGGCTCAAGGGCAAGACCATCGGCGCGCAGTCCTCGACGACCCACGCCAACTACGCCACCGCCCACTTGAAGGACGTCGAACTGAAGCTCTATCCGACGGCTGACGAGTACAAGCTCGATATCGCCAACGGCCGTATCGACGCCGTCATCGACGATGTCGTCGTTCTGTCCGAATGGGTCGCCTCGGACGCCGGCAAATGCTGCAAGATGCTTGGCACCCTGCCGACCGACAAGGTCATCAACGGCGAAGGCGCCGGCATCGCCGTTCGCCAGGGCGATCCGCTGAAGGACAAGCTCAACACTGCCATCGCCGCGATCCGCGCCGACGGCACCTACAAGAAAATCCAGGACAAGTATTTCAACTTCGACGTTTACGGCGATTGATAGCTTGTTTCCTTGAGAAAACATCGTGGCGGAAGACTTGCTCTTCCGCCATTTTTGTTGAACTGTTGCAGCAAGATGAAAGCGGCAAAAAGTCGCGAGGGGAAAATATGGCATGAGCGGATTGTTTTCCGCGCTCGGCTCGTTCTGGGACTGGCTGAGCACTATTCTTGACCCGATGTGCGGCCCTGCCGGCCTCTTCACCCTGTTCGGCTCAAATACGATTCTCGCCTGCGGCGACGCCGGCTGGGGCGACGAGATAGGACTGGGCCTGAAGGTCACGATCATCGTCGCGCTCGCAACGCTGCCGGTCGGCCTGCTCATCGGCTTCATCGTCGCCCTCGGCCAGCAATCGGAAGAAAAGTCCGTCCGTCTTGCCGCCGGCATCTACACCACGATATTCCGCGGCCTGCCCGAGCTTCTGACACTCTTCATCGTCTATTACGGCATGCAGATCCTGATCCAGTCCGCCCTGTCCGGGCTCGGATATAACGGACGCGTCGAAATCAACGCATTCGTCGCCGGCATGCTCGCCTTATCGGTCGTCTTCTCCGCCTACTGCGCCGAGGTGCTGCTCTCGGCCTTTCGGGCGATCCCCAAGGGACAATACGAGGCCGGAGATTCGCTTGGCCTACATCGTGTCGGCACGATGAGGCTGATCGTATTGCCGCAATTGATCCGCATCGCGCTCCCGGGCCTCGGGAACCTCTGGATGAACCTGCTGAAGGACACGTCCTACGTTTCGATCATCGGCCTTTCCGACATTTTGCGCCAGACGGGCATCGCCGTCAGGGTCACCAAGGACGCATTCTTTTTCTACATGCTCGCCTGCATTCTTTATCTCGCGCTGGCCGTCATTTCGTCGATCGGTCTCGGCTTCATCGATCGCTGGACCAAGCGTTCGGAGGTTCGCCGATGAGCCACGCGGAAGCCCTTATCCCGGCACAGCCGGCACCGCCGGAATTGATGAAAAGGGTTACCACCGCCCGTGTCGTCGGCTATTTCGTTGTCGGCCTATGGGCCTTGCTCGGCCTAGCGCTGCTGCTGATGATGGTCACGAACTGGGACAACGAGAAGTTCTTCAAATTCGGGCCCCGTTACCTGCATGGCCTGATGACGACGCTCGAACTCGTGATCTTTTCGGTGATCTTCGGCGCCCTGCTTTCAGTTCCGCTGGCCTTCGCCCGCATGTCGAGAAATCGCATCTTCAGCGGCTTTGCTTACGTCTATGTCTATATCTTCCGCGGCACGCCGCTGCTGGCGCAGCTGTTCCTGCTCTACTACGGCCTCGGCGGCTTTCGTCCCGAGCTGCAGAGCGTTGGCCTCTGGTGGTTCTTCCGCGAGGCCTGGTATTGCGGCCTCCTCTCGATGACGCTGAACACGGCAGCCTACCAGACGGAAATCCTGCGAGGCGCGATCGAGAGCGTCCATCGCGGCCAGCATGAGGCAGCAGCCTCGCTCGGCATCCACAAGCTGGTCGCCTTCTACAAGATCATCCTGCCGCAGGCGCTGATCGTGGCGCTAAGGCCCTACGGCAATGAGATCATCCTTTTGATCAAGGGCTCGGCCGTCGTCGCCATCATCACCGTGCTCGATTTGATGGGTGAGACGCGATACGCATTCTCGCAGACATATGACTACCAGACCTACCTCTGGGCCGCGATTTTCTACCTGTCGATCGTCGAAGCGCTTCGTCACCTCTGGGCCTGGTTCGAGGCGCGGCTGACGCGCCATCTGAAGCGCTGAACGCCGACGACTGGGGCTTGGCAGCACTCAACCACGCACGCTGCTAACATATTGATATTCGTAACAAAAATTGCATTTACGACAGAATTGTAAAGCTTAGGTTAAGCGTGGCATGTTCTCATTTGGGGGTGACGACTTGTCATCCCCGGTGTGACCACTTGTCATCCCCCGGATGACCGCGAGTCACCGAAAATGTGGGAACAGAAAGCGAGAGCTCATGCACAAGGAAATGGAACTGCAACTGAAAGGCTACGGACTGACGACTGCGCAGATTTTCTATCGAATGCCCGACCATCCGGCGATCCTCCAGACTTATCTCTGGCAGGACTACGATCTGGCTCCGGATTTTCCGGAGATGCACGGCTTCCTCAAATTCTGGCAGGAGAAACTGGACGGGCCTCTGCACTCTGTCCGCTACGTTCATCGCAGGCTGATCTCCGCCACGGACTGGCGGGCGCTGAAAGGCGAATTCATCCTGAACTGAAATAGCGGTTGCGGCGCCTTTTGCCTCGGCATAAAAGGCGCGCATGAAAAAGAAAATCGACGAAGACGCGCTCGCGGAAGCCTATAACCGTGCATTGGCGCTGGAAAAATCCGGCGATATCGACGCCGCGGTAGCCGCCTATACCGATGTGCTCGCTATCGACCCGGAGGATCACGGCGGCGCCGCCGTTCGCATCGCCTCCATGGGCCGGGGCGAAACGCCCGCAAGAGCGCCCGACGCCTATGTCGAGACGCTGTTCGATCAACATGCTGAGGTCTTCGAGGACGTACTCGTCGAGCAACTCGGCTATCACGTGCCGATGCTGGTGCGCCAGCGCCTGCAGGCACTCGGGCTCGGCCCCTTCAAGCGTCTTCTCGACCTCGGCTGCGGCACCGGCCTGACAGGCGGCGCGCTGCGCGACATCGTCGCTGACATGACCGGGATTGACCTTTCCGAGAACATGGTCGAAGTCGCCCACGAAAAGGATATCTACGAGACGCTTTACGTCGCCGAGGTCGAGGATTTCCTCGAGGACAATGACGATGAGGCGTTCGACATCATCACGGCGACAGACGTGCTGCCATACCTCGGCGCCCTCGAACCACTGTTCTTCGGTACCGCCGAAAATCTACAGCCAGGCGGCCTGTTTATCTTCTCGTCCGAGACCCTGCCCGAAGCCACGATGGCAGGCCGCCCCTATATGGTCGGCCCGCATCAGCGCTTTGCCCATTCCGAAAGTTACGTTCGCGAACGCCTGACAGCCACCGGCTTCGAACTGGTCGAAATCACCGACATCAATGTCCGCATGCAGGACGGCGAGCCGACCCCGGGGCATCTCGTGATTGCCCGGCTGGCCTAACGGCCAGCTTTCGGCGGGCCCTGAGGTTCACCCTCCCCTTGATGAGGAGGGTCGGCACGAAGTGCCGGGGTGGGGTGACCTTTGGTGACACCCAACAATCACCCCCACCCGCGTGTTCCGCGCGACCTCCCCCATCAAGGGGGAGGTTAAGACGTCCGCCCCTCGCCCAGAATGGCGGCAAGCAGCTTGCCCTCCAGTTCCGCCAACGCCGGATTGCCGTGCCGGCGCGGGTGGGGATGCGGAACGGCTATATCGAGCGTGATGCGTCCCTCGTCCAGCACGACGACGCGGTCGGCAAGATGCACGGCCTCGCTGACGTCGTGAGTGACGAGAACTGCCGTGAAGCCCAGCTCGCGCCAGACGCGGTTCAGAAGTTCCTGCATGCTGATGCGCGTAAGCGCATCGAGAGCCCCGAGCGGCTCGTCGAGCGCCAGCACGCCGGGCTTGCTGACCAGTGCGCGAGCAAGAGCCACGCGCTGCCTCTGGCCGCCGGAAAGTTGCGCCGGCCAATCGCCCGCCTTCTCCGAAAGCTGCACCTCGGAAAGGACGGCAGCAGCCTCCGCCCTGCCCGCTGGCTTCGAGACACCCTCGCCGAGGCCGACAGCGACATTGTCCGCGACGGTCAGCCAGGGCAGCAGCCGAGGCTCCTGAAACACGATTCGCGCATTCGGCGTCGCCGAGCGGTCGGCGCTTTCAAAGCTCAAGGTACCGTCGGTCGGCTGGTCCAGGCCCATCAGAATGCGCAGAAGCGTGCTCTTTCCGCAGCCGCTCTTGCCGATGATCGCAACGAACTGCCCGGCGGGAATGTCGAGATCGATGCCGCGCAACACCTTGTTGTCGCCAAAATCCTTTTCGAGACCCCTGACGCGGATGGCGGCAGCGCCTGCGGCGACGGGGCGCGGCCCGAGGTCGTCGACTTCGGCGGCACGGAAACGCTCGTGGGTAACAACATTCATCATCTCGTCCTCAATGCTGATAGACCGGGTTCCAGCGGAGTGCCCTGCGCTCCAGGGCTCGGGCGACGACATCCGCCAGCTTACCGAGCACGGCGTAGATCACCAGTGATAGGACGACCACGTCGGTCATCATGAATTCGCGGGCATTGTTGGCCATATGGCCAATACCTGACGATGCCGCGATAGATTCCGACACGATCAGCGTCAGCCACATGATGCCCAGTGCATAGCGCAGGCCGACGAAGATCGAGGGCAACGCGCCGGGAAAGATCACCTTGCGAAACAGCGTCCAGTTGCTCATGCCGTAGACCCGTCCCATTTCGATAAGGTCGCGGTCGACATTGCGGACGCCATGATAGGTGTTGAGATAGACAGGGAAAAGCACGCCGAGCGATGTCAGGAACAGCTTCGATTCCTCGCCGATCCCGAACCAGAGGATGACCAGCGGGATCATCGCCAGGTGCGGAATGGTCCTGAGCATCTGCAGCGTCGTGTCGGTCAGCCGTTCCGACAGCCGTGACACGCCGTTGGCGATCCCGAGCAGGAAGCCGATCGCGCCGCCGACGAAGAGACCAGCCAGCGCCCGTCCTGCGCTGACGGCGATATCCCTCGGCAACTGACCGGAGATCGTCGTCTGCCAGAAGGCGAGCACGACGTCGGCCGGCGACGGCATGATGCGCGAGGAAATCCACCCGGCCGACGACGCGATCTGCCAGACGGCAACAACCAGCACCGGCACGAGATACGGCACCAGCCGCTCCGCCGATGCCGCAGCAGCAGCGGAGCCGCTGCCGCGGGATTTGCTCCGCGGCTTGCCCCGTACGAGTGATGCGTCGAATGCCACCATGGTCGGTCTCCTCGCGTGCAACCGGATCAGGATCCGGACACGACCTTCAGATTGCCGCCATGGCTGCCACCGGCAAACACCTGCTTGGCGCCGAACTCGTTGTCGAAGTTCGAGCGCTGTTCCTGCCGGACGAGCCCGAGTTCCGGAAACAGGAGCTCTGCCACCCGGTAGGCCTCTTCCAGATGCGGATAGCCGGAGCCGATCACGGTTTCGATACCGATCTCCTGATATTCGCGTAGCCGCGCCGCGACTGTCTTCGGAGTCCCGACCAGTGCCGTACCGGCACCGGCACGTACCAGCCCGACGCCGGCCCAGAGGTTCGGCGAGACTTCGAGCTTGTCGCGTCGGCCGCCATGCAGCGCTGCCATGCGCTTCTGGCCGACTGAGTCGGACTCCTTGACGAAGCGCTCCTGCGCCTCGCTGATGGTCTTGTCGTCGAGATGGGAAATCAGCCGGTCTGCAGCCGCCCACGCCTCCTCTTCGGTCTCGCGGACGATGAAGTGCAGGCGAATGCCGAAGCTGACTTCGCGGCCCTTTAGGGCGGCGGCGGCACGAACCTTTTCGACCTTCTCGGCGACCTGCGCTGGTGGCTCGCCCCAGGTGAGATACTTGTCGACACGGCCAACCGAGAAATCGACACCCGCATCCGACGAACCGCCGAAATAGAGAGGTGGGCGCGGCGACTGGACCGGCGGCAGCCCGAGGCGCGCGTTCGTTGCCTTGATGTATTTGCCCTCGAAAGTCGACGATCCTTTCTCCATCAGCTCTTCGAAGACATGGAAGAACTCGTCGGCATGAGCATAGCGCTCATCATGCTCAAGATAGATGCCGTCGCCGGCAAGCTCGGCCGGACTGCCGCCAACCACGATGTTCAGCAGCAGGCGCCCGTTGGAGACGCGATCGAGCGTCGATGCAAGACGAGCATAATAGGCGGGCGAAGCAGTTCCTGGGCGGATGGCCACCAGGAACTTCAGTTTCTGCGTGTGGGCGGCAAGCGCGGCCGCCGTGACAAAGGATTCCTCGCAGGCAACGCCCGTCGGCAGCAGGACGCCGGAGTAGCCGAGCCTGTCGACCGCCTGGGCGATCTGCGTCAGATAGCCGATGTCGGTGCTCCGGTTGAGATCGGCAGAGCCGAGATAGGTGCCGTCGCCGGATGTCGGGATGAACCAGAGAAAATCGATGGGCTTGGAAGTCGCGGTCATAGGTATTGTCCTGTTTCCGTATTCGAGGAGATCAGCTTGCTTTCGGATGCCAGACGATGTCGCTGACATTGAGCTTCTTCGGCACGATACCGAGGCTGTAGAAATCGTCGGCAAGCGCCTGCTGGTAGGCAAGCGCCTCGTCCGGCACCAGCGATACCTTGCCGAGATCGGCCTGGCTGCGGGTGAGCGTCACGCGGGTAATGGCGGCAGGAACGCCGGTGATCTGCGACAGCGATTTGACGGTGCCGTCGAGGTTGCCCTGAGCCGCCGCGCCAACCTTGGCGAGTTCATCGATGACTTCGGCGATCAGTTCGGGATTCTTTGCCGTGAAGGCGCCGTTGCCGAGGAAATAGCCCCAGTTGTCGAGAATGCCTTCCGATGTCGTCAGCACCCGCGTTTCCGGGTCGGCTTCCGTCACCGCGAAGAAGGGGTCCCAGATCGCCCAGGCGTCGATGCTGCCGTTCTTGAAGGCAGCAGCGGCATCCGGCGGCGCAAGATCGACTTCGGTAATATCGGACACCGTCAGCCCGGCCTTGCGCAGCGCCTTGATGGCGAAGTTATGGGCGCTCGAACCGCGCTTGTAAGCGACCTTCTTGCCCTTCAGATCTTCGATCTTCTGGTAAGGCGCGTCCTTTTTCACGAGCAAGCCATGAAACGCTGCCGGCCCCTTGTAGGCGCCGACATAAAGCAGATCGCCGCCTGCCGCCTGCGCAAACAGTGGCGGCACATCGCCTGTGATGCCGAAATCGAGAGCGCCGGCGCCGACCGCCTCGAGGATCGGTGGCCCCGAGGTGAACTCGTTCCACTCGATGGTCACGCCCTTGTCGGCAAACCGCTTTTCAAGCGCACCGGTGCTCTTGGCCAGCGCCACGACGCCGAACTTCTGCCAGCCGATCCGAAGGGTGGGGCCAGTCGCGGCGCTTGCGCCCCTTACCTCAGGCAAAAGCGCGACCGAAGCAGCGGCACCGATCAGTCCCAATATCCTTCTGCGCGTGATCATGAAAATCCCTTCCAGCTTGATGCGGCTCGAACAAGCAGCCGCCTTCCCTCAAAACAGCCGGCATCGGGGCCCGCTCGATAAGGCCGATAGTCGCATAGACCACTGATTAGATCGACAATAGGGATTTTCTATTCTTCTTGGCTGCGTGGAATATTTTTGCCGAGACCAGGGGTCCGGCATCATGTTTTGAGCGCCAGGGCGAAGCTGAGCCGATCAGCTCGCTTTGGGTCTCCAGACGATCTCGCTGACGTTGAGCTTCTTCGGCACGATCCCCAGTCCATAAAACTCGTCGGCAAGATTCTGCTGGTGGGCGACTGCGTCATCCGTGATCGTTGAAACGTTGCCAAGATCATAGCCGGGACGCGTATAGGTTACCCGCGTCGCCTCCGGCGATATGCCGGTAATTTCTGACAATGCGGCAAGCGTTTCGTCAAGGCGACCTTGAGCGGCGGTGCCGACCTTCCGCAACTCATCGATGACATCTGCGATGACCTTTGGGTTCGACCTTGTGAAATCGCCGTTGCCCAGGAAGAAACTATAGGTATCAACAATACCACGTGCGGTGGACAGGATCCGGGTATTGGGGTCAGCCTCAACGAGCGCCAGATAGGGATCCCATATTACCCACGCGTCTATGCTACCGGTTTTGAATGCCGCCGCCGCGTCGGGCGGCGAAAGATCGATGGCCTCAATATCCTCGGTCGTCAAACCAGCCTTACGCAACGCATCGACGGCAAGGTTATGCGCGACCGTGCCGCGCTTGAAAGCCACCTTCTTGCCCTTGAGATCAGCAAGCGACTGAATACTAGACTGCTTGTGAACCAGAATGGCCAGACCTTCAGGGCTCCCCTTATATAGCCCGACATAGAGCAAATCTCCGTTGGCAGCTTGGGCGAACAGCGGCGGTATGTCGCCTGTTGCGCCGAAGTCGAGTGCACCTGCTCCAAGCGCTTCCAGCAACGGTGGGCCAGATGTGAATTCCACCCACTCAACCGAAATCCCCCGTTCAGCCAAAAGGGTCTCAAGTGCCTTTTCGCGCTTGGCAAGCCCAAGTACCCCGCTCTTCTGCCAGCCTATCCGGAAGCTTGTCGCCGTCGCCGCGCGGGCGGGCTGCATGGCTGAAAGGACGGAGGATGCAGCAAATGCACCGAGGAGGCCAAGAGTGTATCTACGCGAAATCATGAAAATTCCTTTTTTTTAAAAGAGCAAAGCATCAAATCCATTGCCTAAGAATGGCAACTCCATCAAATTTATCGACAATATATATTTCTAGGTCGCGCCCTCTGGCGAATTGCAATTCCGCCAAACGCCGGAAACGAGGAATTCTCGTTCGGGCATCCACACGCAGCGCGCCGAAGCGGCAAACACCCTTCCCCCTCTTTCACCTTTCCGCTAAGCCTCGAAGCCGAGTTTCAGAAAGGGTTCAAGAATGGCAAAAGTCGCGTTCATCGGCATGGGCGTCATGGGCTATCCCATGGCAGGACACCTCGCGGTCAAGGGCGGCCACGACATCACTGTCTATAATCGTACCGCCGCCAAGGCGGACGCCTGGGTGAAGCAATATGGCGGAAAGTCCGCCCCGACACCTGCCGCAGCTGCAGAAGGCGCTGATTTCGTCTTCACCTGCGTCGGCAATGACGACGACCTGCGGTCCGTAACGATCGGTGAGGACGGCGCAATTCCGGCCATGAAATCCGGCGCGATCCTCATAGACAACACCACGGCCAGCGCCGAAGTCGCGCGCGAGCTTTTTGCCGCGACCAAGGAAAAAGGTTGCGGCTTCATCGACGCCCCGGTCTCAGGCGGTCAGGCGGGTGCTGAAAATGGCGTGCTGACCGTCATGTGCGGTGGTGACGAGGCAACGTTCGACAAGGCAAAGCCGGTGATCGATGCCTATGCAAGGATGGTCGGGCTGATGGGCGCGGTCGGATCCGGCCAATTGACGAAGATGATCAACCAGATCTGCATCGCCGGCGTCGTTCAAGGTCTGGCGGAAGGCATCCATTTCGGCAAGCAGGCCGGCCTCGATATCGAAAAGGTCATTGAGGTGATCTCCAAGGGCGCCGCCGGCTCCTGGCAGATGGAAAACCGCCACAAGACGATGAATGCCGGGAAATACGACTTCGGCTTCGCCGTCGACTGGATGCGTAAGGACCTCGACATCGTCCTCACCGAAGCCCGCCGCAACGGCGCCAAACTTCCGGTGACGGCCCTCGTCGACCAATTCTACGGCGACGTCCAGGCGATGGGCGGCAAACGCTGGGATACGTCGTCGCTATTGGCACGGCTCGATCGGAAGTGATTGCCCAATTGACAACGCCCGCATTGCGCGGGCGTTGTCGCTTCCAATTCAGAAGCTCTCACTCGTCGTGCGACTTGGCGTTGTCCAGGATCATATAATCGAGCGGCAATTGGGTCGAGTACTTGATCTGCTCCATGGCGAAGACCGAGGACACGTCGCGGATCTCGATCTTGGCGATCATCCGCTTGTAGAACGCGTCATAGGCAGCGATATCAGGCACGACGACGCGCAGCAGATAATCGACATCGCCGCTCATGCGGTAGAATTCCACCACTTCGGGAAATTCCGAGACGACCTCGGAAAAGCGCTTCAGCCATTCGATCGAGTGGCTGCTGGTGCGGATCGAAACGAAGACGGTGACCTTGGTGTTGACCTTGACCGGATCGAGCAACGCTACGCGGCCGCGGATGACGCCGTCTTCTTCCATCTTCTGGATGCGCCGCCAGCAAGGTGTCGTGGAAAGGCCGACCTTCTTGGCAAGATCGGCCACTGCAAGCGTTGAATCCTCCTGCAAAAGCCGCAGGATCTTTCTGTCTAGACGGTCCATCCCCAATGTCCTTTCGAAATATATTCTCTATATAACCCGATTCCGACAAATGCGAAGAAACTTGTTTCAAGAAAGCAGGATTTTCACACGTTTTTGCAACTCCGGCACGAGCTCCGCTTCAAACCAGGGATTTCGCTTCAGCCAGCCGCTATTACGCCAGCTCGGATGAGGCAGCGGCAACATCGCGGGAGACCGGTTCGTCAGAAGATAGCGGCGCCACTCGGCGACGGTCTCCGTCATCGACGACATCCGTACCGACCCCAGGTGCCAGGTTTGCGCATATTGTCCGACTGTCAGGATGAGCTCGACCTGCGGCATCGCGGCCATCGCGGCCTGGCGCCAGAGCGGTGCGCATTCGCGGCGCGGCGGCAGATCGCCTCCCTTTGCGTCATAGCCCGGAAAACAGAAGCCCATCGGCACCATCGCAAATCGTTCCGCATCATAGAACATCCCGCGATCGACCCCCAGCCATTGGCGCAGCCGGTCGCCCGACGCGTCGTCGAATGGCAAGCCGCTTTGGTGGACCCTCAGGCCGGGCGCTTGTCCGGCAATGAGAATCCGCGCCCTGGACGATAGAACGACCACCGGTCGTGGCTCATGCGGCAGCCGATACTCCATCCCGCGCGCTGGTGCATCGCGGCAGACGCGGCACGCGGAAATATCCCGTCGCAGCAACTGCAGCGCGTCCTCGCGCCCGGCCTCGGTCGTCATCATCAGTTCCATCCTGCCAGGCGCTTCACGAAATCAGCCGCCGCCGCGAACAGATCCTGCCCTTTGGGACTACCTGCCTGCTCCTCTCGTCGGAAATCCTGCGGGCGCTCGAAATTGCCGGCCCACATCCCGGCACGCGCCGCCCGAGCCGCATTCTCCTCGGATCGATAGCTTCCGAAGGAAACGGCCATCCCCCGCCTCACCATCTCCGCGTTGATGTCATCTTCATTCGTTCGGCAGGTGACAAGCAACCGATCGTAGCGGTCGCGGTCATTGCCACGACACTCGATAGACCCACCCTGCAGAAGCTTAACAAGCAGCGCCCGAGCTTCCTGCCCGCAGAGCCAATGCACGCCATCCCGCTCACATTGCTGCCGGTATTCCGGCGCATCGATCCCGACCAGCCGAAAGCGGTCACCGCTGCGTGACAAACTATCCCCGT
This sequence comes from Arminella tubonensis, assembly GCF_003240585.1. Lineage (GTDB taxonomy): Bacteria > Pseudomonadota > Alphaproteobacteria > Rhizobiales > Rhizobiaceae > Rhizobium > Rhizobium tubonense. Next base: position 277,593 of record NZ_PCDP01000036.1, on the reverse strand, counting down.
CGATGACGTTAAATCCACCCGATAGAGTGGTTTGCGGCCGGTTGTTCAACATCGCTGCAAAGAGCGCAATCAGCCCCAGAAGCGCGAATGCGGTGATCGCGTCACGACTGAGTCGACCGGATCGCGTCACGCTTTTGCCTCCTTGAAAAACAAATCCTTCGCAAAGATGGCAAACAGATCATTGCCGACGCAGCATCTTCTTAACGATTGGCGAATAGTCTGTAGCCATCTGCAGAACAAGTTTCAACGTGCACATGAGTAACGGCGTCAGCACATCGACAGATAAAATCATCGTTGACCGATCGCGCAGTCATCGCAACAAGGCCGTGTCCAAGGCTGTGCGACAGACGCGCGAAAGGCTGCAGACCGGTCATGTCGGCAATTTCGACCGCGAACTGATCGCGATGCATATCAGCGCCATGCTGCAGGGCGCGTCGATCATGCCGGTCTTCGTCGTCATCATCGCCGGTCTCGGCATCTATTTCACCCGCGACATTCAGATATTTACCTGGGCATTCCTGACGTTGAGCGCGCATGCGATCAACATGCTGCTCGCCAAGCGCGCCGCCAAACAGGAAATCACCTCCGAAAGCGCCCGCAAATGGCGACGCATCCTGATCCTCGGGCAGGTCCTGATAGGCTGCTGCTGGGCGTTTTTCGCGATACAGGGCTGCGCGACCTGCGAGGGTCAATCCTTCGCTGCCTACAAGGGAGCAATGCTGCTGGCCGCGGTCTGCGTCACCGCGATGTCGAATTTCATGCTGCCGCGCGCAGTCCTCTTTTCCTTCGCGCCGACGGTTCTTGCTCTCTGCTTCAGGGTCGCCCTCACGCGCGAGCCGCTTGATCTCGGCCTGATGGCGATCTTCGTCACCGCCGTCGTCTTCTTCACCTTCATCACCGACCGCCTTTTCCAGTCGAACCTGAAGATCCTGTCTTTCCAGTCGGAAAAGGACGACCTGATCGTCGAGCTCGAGGTGGCCAAATCGATGTCCGACGAAGCCCGCCGCCGCGCAGAAGAAGCAAACCTGGCCAAGTCCCGCTTCCTCGCTTCAATGTCGCACGAGCTCCGGACGCCGCTGAACGCGATCCTCGGCTTTTCCGAAGTCATGTCGGCGGAAGTCATGGGGCCGCTCAACAATCCGACCTACAAGGAATATACCGGCGACATCCACCGCTCCGGCCAGCATCTCCTCAACCTCATCAACGAAATTCTCGACCTGTCACGCATCGAGGCCGGAAAGTATGATTTGAGTGAAGAGGCGATCTCCCTGCTCGACATCGCCGAGGATTGCATCGGCATGGTGCAGCTGCGCGCCCGCGCCAAGAATATCTCGATCTCACAGCAGTTCGAACCAAAGCTCCCGTCCCTCTGGGCCGATGAGAAATCGCTGCGCCAGGTGGTCCTCAATCTGCTCTCCAACGCCGTCAAATTCACGCCTCAAGGCGGTGAGATCTGCGTCAAGGTCGGCTGGACAGCCGGCGGCGGTCAGTATGTCTCCATCAAGGACAACGGCCCCGGTATTCCGGAGGAGGAAATCCCGGTCGTTCTCTCTGCTTTTGGGCAAGGCTCGATCGCCATCAAGAGCGCCGAACAGGGCACCGGCCTCGGCCTGCCGATCGTCCAGGCGATCCTTGCAAAGCACGACGGGCAATTCATCCTGAAATCGAAGCTGCGCGAAGGCACCGAGGCAATCGCCATCCTGCCGGCAATGCGGGTGTTGCAGAGCCTGCCCGCCGTCGAGGATGCACTGACTGTCGGGCGCAAGAGGAAAAGCTTCGCCTGATCAGTGGAAGAAGAGGTGGCTGACGGTCGTGAAGATCAGATGCAGCCCGCAGGCAAGCAGCATGCAGAATACCGCGAACGAGCCCAGGTCCTTCGCATGCTTGCCAACGCTCGATATCTCCGGCGATATCTTGTCGATGACTTCCTCGACCGCAGTATTCATCGCCTCGATAGCGAAAAGCCCGAGAAACAGCATCACCGAAATCAAGATTTCCGGCAGCGTCGCACCGACCAGCGCCAGGATCGCCAGGGCAACCACGCAGAACAGCAGCTCCTGGCGAAACGCCGCCTCGTGCAGGATTCTAAGAAAACCACCCCAGGAATAACCGGCAGCCGCAAAGAAGTGCCTGATCCCTGTTTCCTTGGTTACCGCTGATTTCGACAATTCCGCCATTTCCCTATCCGGCTCATTATTTAGCATTCCTGCGAATACCTATTCGTCGAGGGCTAGGCAAGTCGGCAGCTCCGGCGATCCCACGTCCACTGCGGCATCACCGTCGATTGCCGGATCAATGCTTATTGGCGACACCCGCGTCCGCAAACGTCGCCATGCCTGAATGACACGCGGCGGCGGCCTTGACGATGCCAGCGGCCAGAGCCGCACCCGTCCCCTCGCCGAGCCGCATGCCAAGTGCCAGCAGCGGCGTCTTGCCGAGCTTCTCTATCGCCTTCAGATGGCCCGGTTCCGCGGAAACATGACCGATCAGGCAATGATCGAGAGCCGACGGATTAGCAGCCTTGAGGATAGAGGCAGCAGCCGTCGCCACATAGCCGTCGATTATGACGGGAATGCGCTCGACGCGCGCGGCAAGGATCGCACCGGCCATCGCGGCAATCTCGCGGCCACCGAGACGACGCAGGACTTCCAGCGGATCTGCGAGATGATCTCGGTGCAAGGCAACCGCCTTCTCGACGGCTGCAATCTTCCGCGTCAGCATTTCTCCCTCGGACCCCGTGCCCGGTCCGACCCATTCCGCAGCCGTCCCGCCGTAGAGCGCATAATTGATTGCCGCGGCGATCGTCGTGTTGCCGATGCCCATCTCGCCGATGCAGAGCAGGTCCGTGCCGCCGGCGATCGCCTCCATGCCGAAAGCCATCGTTGCCGCGCAGTCGCGTTCGGACAGTGCCGGCTCCTCGGTGATGTCGCCGGTCGGGTAATCGAGTGCAAGGTCGAACACCTTCAGGCCGAGATCGTAGGCGACGCAGATTTGATTGATGGCCGCGCCGCCAGCTGCGAAATTCTCCACCATCTGCTGCGTCACTTCAGGCGGAAACGGCGTTATCCCCTGCTTCGTCACCCCGTGATTGCCGGCAAAGATGGCCACAAGCGGGCGCGTCACGGAGGGTTTGCGGCCGGTCCAGGCCGCAAGCCAGAAGGCGATCTCCTCGAGGCGGCCAAGCGCACCCGGCGGTTTCGTCAGTTGCGCATCCCGTTCGCGCGCATCGGCGAGCGCCCGTGCATCGGGTCCCGGCAGGTCGCGCAACAGCGCACGGAAATCGTCGAATGGAAGCCCGGTGACGCTCATGATGGTGGTTCCTTGTCTTTTGGTCCCAAATCAGCTTTTTTGCTTGGCGACTCTCTTAATGACGGAAGCAGGCGCGAACAACTCCAAAAGCGCCGCCACCAGTCGCAGCCCAACGGGCAAAGGACAATAGAAGCCTATGGGCGTGAAGGACTATGCCGCCGATATCGCCCGCGCCCTCGCCTTCCTCAGCCGCATTCCGGTGCCGTCCTCCGTCTTCGAGGGCCACGATGGCAATCTCGGCCGCATCTCCAGTGCTTTTCCGGTAGCGGGGCTGATCATCGCCCTGCCGTCTGCCTTGGCGTTCGGCTTCCTGTTGCTGCTGCATGCCGATCCGCTGATGGCCGCCCTTCTCGCCTTGACGATCCAGACCGTGACGACAGGCGCACTGCACGAGGACGGTCTCAGCGACACCGCGGATGGGCTTGGCGGCGGCAAGGACCGCGACCGCAGCCTTGCCATCATGAAGGACAGCCGTATCGGCACCTATGGCGCAATCGCGCTGGTCCTCTCCTTCGCACTTCGAGCCGCGGCTCTTGCCGCGATTGCCCGCGGATTGCCGCCGCTACCAGCCGCACTCTCGATACCGGCCGCCGCGGCCGTCAGTCGCGGTGCCCTCGTATGGCACTGGTATTCCCTGCCTTCCGCAAAAAGCGACGGCGTGGCAGCCGCTGCTGGCAGGCCCGATAGCTCGGCGATGTGGGTAGCCCTGGCGACGGCGGCACTTGTCGCCGCGATCCTGCTGTGGCCCGGTGTTGGGCTGACATCCACAATGATCAGCCTATTTGTCGTCGCCCTCTGCACCGTCTTTTTCACCGCGCACATACGCCGGAGGCTGTCGGGGCACACCGGGGACACCATCGGCGCGGCGCAGCAGATTTGTGAAATCGCTACTTTTTGCGCACTTGCCATGTGCATTTGAAGCGACGATATATTGCCTCATGCAAACACCCTGTATCCTCGTCTGTTCGATCGACATGAAGACCGGCTATTGCTTCGGTTGCGGACGTACGCGCGAAGAGATCGGCGAGTGGACGCTCTATAGCAATGAGCAGCGCAGCCAGATCATGGAGGCCTTGCCCGCCCGCCTCGAAGGCGTGGAGCGCAAGCCGCGCAGGGAAACTTTGCGAAAGCGGCTGGCACGGGAGCGCAGCACCGTATGAACCGCCTGACCGTCGTCCTTGCCGTGCTCGGCATCGGCCTGGCGCTTCTGGTCTTCAACCACGACACCGGCACAACCCTCGGCATCGACAACAACGATTTCGGACGCGTCATTTATCTGCTGCCAATCGCCCTGGTGCTTAGCGCCGGCATCTGGGCAAGCCGCCGCACCGTCAGCGAGACCCTGCGCAATCTCCTGATCTGGCTCGTCATAATCCTCGCCCTTGCAACCGCCTATCTATACCGCCACGACGCAATGGAAGTGGGCAACCGCCTGCTTGCCGGTCTGATCCCAGGACGCGCTTTCGTCGTGACGACCAGCGAAGGTGGCCAGGAGGTCATCCTGCACAAACTGCTCAACGGCCACTTCGAAGCCGATGTCAGGATCAATGGCCAGAAAATCGAGATGCTTGTCGACACGGGCGCCAGCATGGTTGCCCTGTCGCACGACGACGCCGCCCGCGTCGGCCTCATTCCTGAAAACCTTAACTACTCGATGACCGTGATGACGGCCAACGGCCGCGCTCGCGCCGCCCCTGTCGAACTCGGAGACGTCTCGATCGGCCCCATCTCGCGCCGGGACGTCGCCGCCACCGTTGCCGAGAAAGGCAAGCTCGACCAGAGCCTGCTGGGCATGAGCTTCCTAGAAACCCTCGGCTCGATGCAGATGCAGACGGATGAACTGCGGCTTAGGGATTGATGGGTTTCGATGAAACGTGTTTGATATCATCGCGCGAAAATGATATCATCACTCTCCGACCACGAGGATGCTTGTCGAATGGTCGCAGTGACAATCCGCAATCTGCCTGAAGAGACGCATCGTGCGCTGAAGCTGCGCGCGGCCAAAAACGGGCACAGCACCGAGGCTGAAATCAGGGCGATATTGGAGGACGCGGTTCATCCAGCCGACAGCGTCAAGGTTGGCTCTGCATTGGCAGCTTTCGGCCGTCGGTTCGGTGGTCTTGATCTTGATGTCAGCCGCGATCCGGCGCCGATGAAGCCGGCAACCTTCGAATGATCATTCTGGATACCAATGTTGTTTCTGAGCCAATGAAATCAGGCGCGGATTCGGCTGTTGTCGCTTGGCTGGATCGGCAACCGGTAGAGACGCTGTATTTGACGGCCATAAGTCTCGCCGAACTGCTTGTCGGTATCGAAGTCCTACCGGACGGCAGACGGAAAGACGGGTTGGGCGACGCTCTGAATGAGCTGATATCCGGACTATTCGGAATGCGTGTCCTGCCTTTCGATGAGAAGGCAGCGGCCACATACGCCTCGCTGGTGAGCCGTGCACGCGGCAGTGGCCACACCATCTCCATGGCAGATGGGCAGGTCGCCGCTATCGCCGCCACTTGCGGCTTCACTGTCGCGACACGCGATATCTCTCCGTTCCTTGCGGCCGGCGTGCCCGTCGTCAACCCGTGGCGTGAATGATCTGCGAAGCTTCTTCAGTTCCGCAGCCGATACCCAGTCTTGAATATCCACCCGAGCGTTCCGAGGCAGATCACCAGGAACAGCGAGATCATCGCGAGGCTGATGGCCGGGTTTACGTCTGCGATGCCGTAGAAGCTCCAGCGGAAGCCGCTGACGAGGTATAGCACCGGGTTGAGGTGACTGACCGCCTGCCAGAAGGGCGGCAGCATGTTGATCGAATAGAAGCTGCCGCCGAGGAAGGTCAGCGGCGGTACGACGAGCATCGGGATCAGGTTGAGCTGCTCGAAATTCTTTGCCCATATGCCGATCATGAACCCGAACAGGCTGAACGTGACCGCCGTCAGCACGAAAAACAGCGCCATCATGAAGGGATGGAGGATTGTGACGTGCACGAAGAAATTGGCGGTGATCAGGATGATGACGCCGATTATCATTCCCTTGGTCGCCGCCGCCCCGACATAGCCGAGCACGATCTCCGTCATTGCAACGGGCGCCGATAGTAGCTCGTAGATAGTGCCGACGAACTTCGGGAAATAGATGCCGAAAGAGCCGTTGCTGATGCATTGCCCGAGCAGCGTCAGCATGATCAGGCCCGGCGTGATGAAGGCGCCGTAGGAAATGCCCTCGACCTCCTGGATGCGAGAGCCGACGGCCGCCCCGAACACGATGAAATAGAGCGACGTGGAGATGACAGGCGAAACGACGCTCTGCAGAAGCGTGCGTCGCGTGCGCGCCATTTCAAACAGATAGATGGACTTGACTGCCTCGAAGTTCATTTGTCCTCTCCCACAAGCTGGACGAAAATGTCCTCGAGCGAGCTCTGCCGTGTCGACAGGTCCTTGAAGTGAATGCCTTGGGCGCCGATGCTGGTCAGCAGCGTGCCTATGCGCGCCTGCTCGTGCTCCGCATCGAAATCATAGATCAGCGTATTGCCGCCGGCGCCGATCGAGAGGCCGTTGCCGCCAAGGCATTCCGGCAATGTCTCGAGCGGCTCGGTCAGGTCGAGGATCAATTGCTTGCGGCCGAGCTTCGCCATAAGCTTATTCTTATCCTCGACAAGCAAAAGCCGGCCGCCGTTGATGACGCCGACACGGTCGGCGATCTCCTCGGCCTCCTCGATGTAGTGCGTCGTCAAGATGATGGTGACACCTGAGGCGCGCAGTGCCTCGACCACATGCCACATATCCTTGCGCAGGCTGACGTCGACGCCGGCCGTCGGCTCGTCGAGAAACAGGATCTGCGGCTCGTGCGACAACGCCTTGGCAATGAGCACGCGCCGCTTCATTCCGCCCGAAAGCTCGCGCAGCGTGTTATCGCGCTTTTCCCAGAGCGACAGGTCGCGCAGGACCTTTTCGATATGGGCCGGGTTGGGCTTCTTGCCATGCAGGCCGCGGGAAAAGCTCACCGTATTCCAGACGGTCTCGAACTGATCGGTCGTCAGCTCCTGCGGAACCAGCCCGATCAGCGTGCGGGTCGCCCGGAAATCCTTGACCACGTCGTGGCCGGCCACCGTCACCGTGCCGCCGCTCGGATTGGAAATGCCGCAGACGATGGAGATCATCGTCGTCTTGCCGGCCCCGTTCGGCCCGAGCAATGCCAGGATCTCGCCCTTGGCGACGTCGAGATCGATGCCCTTCAGAGCCTGAAACCCATTGGCATAGGTCTTGGTGAGATTGCGGATTGATATGATTGGCGTCATGGCGGGATTTATCAGGCTTTTCGAATATTTCGGTGGCAACTGCCCGCTATATAGCCGTCGCAGCAGCTTTTGCCATCCCGTCAGCCGCGAACAGTGTGTTCAGGCTCAAACAATCAGTTGCAGACGCCGCACGTCATCAAACCGTGACTTTCATGGGCGATAACCCCGTCAGGCGATGGCGTCTGCCGCACCCCGCCCAACGCCCCTTAGCGGCACGCAACCGCCTTTCATACTCAAAGTCCTTTTTGCCGATTCTGTTTCAACCAAACGCATTTCGATATCAAATTCATTTTTTGGAGCCAGCAAAACCCTGTTATATCGCTGAGCACCATTCAAGCCGGCCCTAGCGCCGGCTTTTTTTCGCGAAGCTTCGCCGTACCGAGCGGCCCCTGACCTACCACATGCCGTTGACGCCACAGCCGGCCGGCGGCAAGGTTTTGTCACCGAAGCGTTCCTTCAGCTTCGCGCACCCCATCTCGCGGATTGGCGTCGGCATTATCATGTTGAGACCGATGCCGACCTCGTCGAAGGGATCGTCCGCATAGGCGACGTAGGCATACCAGCGCCCGCCGAACACGACGACAATTGCAACGATAGCCGCGACCAGCGCGATACCGAGCCCCCTTCTCCTACCCCGCACTCTTTCTTCCATTCAATTGCTCCCTTGAGCTGGATGAGATGTGCTGCCGACCGAGCGCGGCAAATCCGCCCGGAATAGATATTACAGGCTGCAATAGCGCCTGCCACCATGTCGTTCCCGGAGGTCGAAGTGAAAGTGGTTCCAATGCTCCGGGTTGCTGCCGGGTCCGAGGACGGTGTCAAAGTAGCGGCAGCTATCCGAGCGGACCGCCTTCAGGAGTGCGCCTTCCCGGAAAGAGAACAAGCCCTTCTTGCGAATGTCGATCTCGTGGCCGTTCTTCAGCACGAACTTGCCGACGTCGATGGCGTTGCCATGGGCATGCTCAGACATCGGGTTGTAGCGTTGCGAACTGTTGTTCATGCGCCGGCAGGAATAGCCGCCGAGCGGAATGATCGTGCCGACGCCCGACCAGTAGCGCGTGCGAGCAGCCGGTGCGAGCTCGTTCTTCACCCATTTGGCAAAGGCGAGCGTCACCTGGCAGTTCAGCGTCACCGCCGGCTTGACGGCGATATCGCCGGAAAGGCCGCGAAGCGAGACGGGATAGGGCACCTGGCAGGACGGACCGTTGGAGATCGGCGGCTTGTCCTCGAACACCACGCCCATCCGCTTGAGTTCCTGGCGGCATTGCAGCTCCGAGGCAGGCATCATGCCGGGCATTGCCGGCGTCGATTGCGGGGCGGTGTCGGGCTCCGGGGCAAGCATCGGGTTCTGCGCGCGCGGCAGCATCGCAACCTGCTGCCCCTGTTGCCATGCCCGGTTCTGGCTGATTTGCGCCTGCATTACAGAACGCGGCAGAGCGCGCTGATTTGCCCGCGTCGGCCCGTTCGTCTGCGTGGGGTCGTCAGTGCCGATGCCGTCGACGACGGGCTCGTCGGAATTGCCCTCGGCGATGTTCTGCTCCTCCTCCTGCGCCAGGCCGATAACGGCCTGGTCCGAGGCAGATTGACCTTCAGCACCCTGCCCGCCTGCCGGCTCTACACCGAGGCCGGCATCCATGTTGACGCCTTGTGACGGGATTGGGGTCTGCCGGCTACCGCTGGCGAAGGCCACGTTCTCTCCGGCATTCACAGGCGGGGCGCTTTGGCTGGATGCACTCTCCATCGCTTGCGGTGCGACAGGCTGCCGGGACCCCGGAGCGTGGCCAAGGCCGGCAAGATTTGGCGTGTCGAGAAAATCGACCGAGGCGGAGCGGACGGGCGCCGTATTGCTGGAATAGGCGTATTGCCTCTGTGGAGCGATGGCCGGCGAAACCCGGCGAGGCTGGATGGAGCTGACATGCGTGCTGCCGACGCTCGAGGGCGGCATCAGGCTATCCGCCGAGCAGGCAACCAGCGCGGAGGACAGGAACAGCGATAGCAGGGATTTCTGCAGAAACGGAAAATACGCCATATACTCCATCCACGTCTGCTGCCAGTCCAGGTCCGCTGCAATGGTCGGCATTTCCTTCAAATTTAAATAAAAACGGTAAATGAAGACTTACTTCTTCATGGCAGCGAAAGGGCCTTAGTGTGACCTTTGCAAGGGAGGTCTTTTCCATTCTGCCGCGATTGCCTAGGGTGTCGGGAATCAACACCCGCGCCGACAGGAGCCACCGGATGACCGATATAGCAAAGCCGAGGGGCGAGCTGACCTTGCGAACGCTTGCGATGCCCGCCGACGCCAATCCTGCAGGCGATATCTTCGGCGGCTGGGTCATGGCGCAGATGGACTTGGCAAGCGGTATCCGCGCCGCCGAGCGCGCCAAGGGACGCGTCGTGACGGCGGCGGTCAAGGAAATGGCATTCGAACTGCCGGTGAAGATCGGCGATACGATGAGCATCTACACCCACATCACCCGGGTCGGCACGACATCGATCACGCTGTCGGTCGAAGCCTGGGCCCAGCGCTTTCGCTATGAGAAGATGGAAAAAGTGACGGCCGGCACCTTCATCATGGTAGCGCTCGACGAAGACGGAAAACCGAAGGCAGTGCCTCCGGAGGGCTGAGCATGGGATCGGCAGCAAGTACGGCGGAGATCTACGTCTACATCAGGACGGTGATGTCGATTGTCATCAGCCTCAGCCTTGCCCGCTTGCTCACCGGCCTGGCAGGCTTCGTACAGTCGCCCGGCAAGCACAGGGTTTACCTGGTCCAGCTTGGCTGGGTGCTGTCGATGTTCCTGTTCATCATCCATTTCTGGTGGTGGGAATACCGGCTGCAGTCGCTCGCCGTCATCAGTTTCGGCGTCTATCTCTTCCTGATCTGCTTCTGCTGCCTGTTCTTCTTCCTCTGCGTCCTGCTCTTCCCGACCTCGGTCGACGAGTACGGCGGCTACGAGGAATATTTCATCTCGCGCCGCCGCTGGTTCTTCGGACTTCTGGCCGTGACCTACGCGGTCGACCTGGTCGATACCTTCCTCAAGGGCCATGCCTATTTCCAGTCGCTCGGCTGGGAATACCCGATCCGCAACGCCGCCTTCATCGTACTCTGCGTCGTCGCGGCGCTCACCGCCAATCGCCGCTTCCAGGCGATCTTCGTCAGCATCGGCCTGATCTACCAGATCACCTTCATCTTCCGTTTCTATGACGTGCTCGGCTGAGGAGATGACGGATGGCAACAGGCCAGTTCAGAATGCAGCGCTGCAACCTCGCCGGTGTGGAAGCCGTCGAGGCGGAAACCAGCCATGTATTCCCGAAGCACACCCACGAGCAGTTTGGCATCGGCGTGATCTTTCGCGGCGCGCAGAAGTCGCTTAGCGGGCGCGGGATCGTCGAAGCAGGCCCCGGAAACATGATTACCGTCAACCCGGGCGAGGTTCACGACGGCACGCCGATCGGCGAAACCGGCCGCTCCTGGAAGATGCTCTATTTCGACCCGCGGATAGTCACCGACCTGCACCTGGATATCAGCGAAGGCAAGATCGCCGACTTCGAGTTTTCGCGACCGGTCATGACGGAGCCGTATCTTGCCAACCGTTTCCAGGCTGTATTTGCGGCAATGACGGCCGACGAAAACGGCAGCGCGGCGATGCGCCGGGAAGAGACTCTTCTGAGGTTGTTGGCCGACCTCGTGCCCGGACCCAAAGGGTTCGAGGCGCGGCAACCGATCCCGAAGGCGATCTCAAGGTCGAAAGCCCTGATAGACGACGATCCGGCAGCGAGCCTTACACTTGCCGATCTTGCACGCGAAAGCGGCATGAGCCGGTTTCAGCTCTTGCGCACCTTTGCAAGGGTCACTGGCCTGACACCGCACGCCTACCTGATCCAGCGCCGCATCCACCTCGCGCGGCGGCTGATTGCCGGCGGCAGGCCCTTGGCGGACGCGGCGATCGACAGCGGTTTCGCGGACCAAAGCCATATGACCCGGATATTCATCCGCAACTATGGCGTCTCCCCCGGCGCTTATGCCGTTGCGATGAACTGATCGACACCTGCAATTCCGTTCAAGACGCGGACCCGGTCGACCTGCTTTTCTATGGTTTTCCCTGGAGAGCCCGGAGAGCCGCCCATGACCCTTGAATATCTGCTGACGTCGATGATCGTCATTCTTCTGCCCGGCCCGGGCGTTCTCTACACGCTTGCCTATGGCCTGAGCAAAGGCTGGCGGGCCAGCATCCTTGCTGCCTTCGGCTGCACCTTCGGCATAGTCCCCAGCATCGCCGCAAGCGTGGTCGGGCTCGCCGCCCTCCTCCACGCCAGCGCCTTGGCCTTCCAGATCATCAAATATCTCGGTGTCGCCTACCTGTTCTACATGGCCTGGGGCACACTCAGATCAGGGGGTGCCCTGCAGATATCGGAACAGCAGGCAACCGTCCCTCCGACGAAGATCGTCGTCAACGGCTTCCTGCTCAACATCTTCAATCCAAAACTGTCGATATTCTTTCTCGCCTTCCTGCCGCAGTTCGTGCCCGCGAACATCCCGAACCCGACATCCTACATGCTGGGATTAGCCGCGATCTTCATGTTGCTGACCTTTATCGTCTTCGTCGGATACGGCGCCTTCGCCTCCGCCACGCGGCGCTACGTGATCTCACGGCCAGGCATCATGCTTTGGCTCCGCCGGGGATTTGCCGGAGCTTTCGGCCTGCTCGGCCTCAAGCTCGCGATTGCTCATCAATAAAGACCCGAAAAAGCGCAACCCGATGGTTGCTATTCTCGATTTCTTGAGGCAAGGTAAAGGGCAACCAGGAGGTTGCCGATATGACAAACACCGTTGAGAAAACGATGGAGCTGAATGCACCCGTCGACAGGGTCTGGCGGGCGCTGACCGATCACAGACAGTTCGGCGAATGGTTCAAGGTCAAGCTGGACGCGCCCTTCGTGCCGGGTCGCCTTGCGACAGGCCAGATAACCTATCCCGGCTACGAGCATGTCAAATGGCAGGCGACGATCAAAGCCATGGAAGAGCCGCGCCTGTTCTCCTTCACCTGGCATCCCTACGCGATCGAGCCCGACGTTGATTATTCGAAGGAGACGCCGACGCTGGTCGAATTCCGGCTGGCGCCGACTGCTACGGGAACACACCTGACCGTCGTGGAAACCGGCTTCGACGCGCTGCCGCCGCACCGCCGGTCGGATGCCTTGCGGATGAACGACAAGGGATGGGCGATGCAGATGGAGAACATCAAGGCGCATGTTGAGCGATAGAATCGCCGCCCACGGCGCAAATCCGGCCATGATCTTTGCTGCCCTTGGAGACCGGACGCGACTGTCGCTGCTGACGCGGCTGAGCGATGGACAGGCACGCTCCATTGCCGGCCTGTCGGCCGATACCGACATCACGCGCCAGGCCGTCACCAAACACCTTCGCGTCCTCGAAGAGGCGGGCCTCGTCAAAAGCATGCGCATCGGCCGCGAAAGCCAGTTCGCCTTCAAACCGGAACCGTTTGTCGAGCTGAGAGCCTACCTCGACAGCGTTTCCCGACAATGGGACGACGCCCTCTCCCGGCTTCGGACGTTTGTGGAGGATTGATCAGACCCGCAGGAACTGCGAGGATTTTGCGAAATCGAGGCTTGGAAAGATCTTCGCCGTCAGATCGTCGGGCCTGACGTCGAATTGGCGGGATAGCATCGCTGCCGCCACTTCGCGCACATCCGCCGTTGGCATCAGGTCGCGATCGTCGAGAAGCTGCCCGTCCTTCAATCCCGGCCACTTGCCGAGAACCTTGCCGCCATTGATGCCGCCGCCGGCAAGCAGGCAACAGCCGCCGGTCCCATGGTCGGTGCCGCCGGAACCGTTTTGTCGGACGGTGCGCCCGAATTCGGTCATGGCAAGCACGACAGTCGTCTTCCACGCATCCGGCCCGAGCGTGTTCTTCAGCGTCACCACTGCCTGCGTCAGGTCACCTGCTGCCTTCTTGAACTGGCTCGCCTGCTGCACATGCGTGTCCCAGCCATTGATCGAGAAACTGGCGATGCGATATTCGCGAAGCAGCATCTTGCCTACAAGTGCCGCGATATCGGTAATCTGCTCGCCGCGCTTGGCGCCCGGCATAGTGCCCATCTCGGCCGATTTATCCGCCCGCACCGCCTCGTCCATGGCCTTGGCGAAGGCGGGATCGTTGGCATAGAGGCGCGTCAGGAACTGCAGCTCGTCCGCGGCCGCGCCGAAGGTGGAATCCGAGGCCCAGACGTCGACGATATTGGGACCGGAGAGGATCAGTTCGGTCGAGGTGTTGATGTCGATCGCCTTGCGCGCCGTCGAACGCGGTATGACATCCAGCGCCCTGTTCAGCCAGCCGGTCTTTTCCTCGCTGACATGCCCTCCGCCGGATTCCAGCATGTCCTGCCCGTCGAAATGGCTGCGCGCATCGCGATACGGCGTGGAGACGGCATGGATGAAGGCCAATTCTTTCGCCTGCCACAGCGGCATGAGATCGGCCGCCGCCGGATGCAAGCCGAAGAAGCCGTCAAGATCGAGCAACCCCTTGTCCGGGGCGATCGCAATATCGGGCCGCAGCCCGGCGAAGGATGCCTCGCCATAGGGCTGCACCAGATCGAGCCCATCCATGGCGCCGCGCAAAACGATCGTCACGAGGCGGTTGTCGCCAGGCATTGCCGCAAAGGTCAGCGGCGTGAACACGGGCGCCGCCGCCAGACAGCAGGCAGTGGCCAGGAAGCCGCGGCGCGAAAGGGAAAGTTCCTTGCTCATCATCCTGCTCCTTGGGCATTGCTCGAAAAATTGGGAATCGGCTTGTCGAAAAATTGATGCGAAGAAAAACGAAGGCATCGCCGAGGGGTTGATGATGCCTTAGCGTCGGTTGAATTCGGGCGAGGCCAGAACCAGCGTCAGGCCCGTAGTTCTGTTGGGCGCCTGCGAGACGACGCGAATGGTGTCGTCGCGGGCGGCATCCGCCAGAGTGTCCTTGAGAAACTGCCGAGGGTCGTGCTGCTTTCCGTATCGGCCGATCGCTCGACGCGCCCACGACAGCCGCTCGGCAAGCTCGCTGGCGTTCACCCAGGCGTCGAAACCTTCGGGGAACCCAGCCGGGCTCGGCGGCTGCCATGTCGGCTGGCCCATCCGGCGCAACGCATATAGCCCGAGGCCACGCGGCACGTAGAACCCGGCATCGATAGCCGCCTGCTGCAGCTTCACGGCGTCGGGGGCCAATCCGGACAATATCCCCGTGGCAGGCGGCGGGCCTTGCATCGCTGGGTTGGCCCCGGCCATCATCGAGCCCGGTTCCCCATCGCTCATCGGCGCAAGACTTCCTGCCGCAGGGTTCTTCTCGAGGTTGAGCGCCCGCAATCCAGCGACGACGAAATCGAAGGGCTGACGCGCCTTTGCGCCCTCGCCGCTCCATGCGGCCGGGTGATCGAGCATGGTGGCGTAGACCGCAGAAAGATCGCCGTCGGAGTTCCTCCAGCAGTCGGCCATCGCATCGACCATGTCCTGCGGCGGCACATCGGCGATGAAATGAACCGCCAGCTTGCGGCAGATATGCTGCGCCGTCTTCGGGTTCAGCGCGAGGTCGTCGAGCATGGAAAGATAGTCCTGCTCCGTCCGCCGCTTGCCGCCATAGCTGACGCCGAGCACATCGTGACTTCCGGGCTCGGCTATCCCAGGACGGAAGTCCGCTGTTGCGCCCCTCTGATCAACGGCGATCCCTGTCAGCACCATGGCCGCCGAGCGCACGTCGTCCTGCGTATAGCCACTGCCCGCTCCAAGCGTGTGCAGCTCCATCAGCTCGCGGGCGAGGTTCTCGTTCAGCCCCTTGTTTCGCTTGATGCCGGCCGGTGAATCCGGACCTAGCGATTGCGACTGATCGAGATAGATCAGCATGGCCGGATGCCGCATTACAGCCCGCAGCAACACGGGAAACTTCGCCCCGATATTTGGCCGGATCGCCTCTGCCTCGAAAAGCGGCACGATCAATCTCATGGGCTGGCTTTTCTGCGCACTGACCGAGAAATGGTTGGTCCAGAAGCCGGCCAGCCGCTCGTAAAAACCACTGGGCGAAAACACCGCCTGGGCGATGCGTGCGTCGATATCGCGCTGATAGCGGCGGTCAAGCTCCCTGAACACGGTGCGCTCCTGATCCCGCTTGGCATCGTCGGCACCGACGGCTGTGCGGATGTCTCGCAGGCGATCGGCAGTCTCCCCGATCAACCGGCGGCGCTCGTCGACCCCGCCAATCGGAAACAGCGGTGTCGCCGCCGGGCCAGTCCGGATTTGCTCCAGCATTGCCTGTCTGTCGCCCGGCGCAGGCTCCCCCGGACGAAAACCGTAGCCGAAGCGCATTGCCGCCATGGTCTGAAAGGAAATGCTCATCTGATATCACCGCAAGGCCGGTCACGAGGATCAGGAATTGCGGGCAGGCTGGCAGCCAATTGCGTCGGGATTGTATAGAAATTGCGGCTTTTCCCGGACATGGACAATTTGTAATTCCCACGCTCGCCCAAGCTCGTTGCGAGGCTGAACGCCTAGGCGAGAATGAGCGCCAGCAAAGACAGCAGCAGGGCCGGTATCATCACGACAATGCCGAGCTTCAGGAACTGCCAGGCGCCGACATGCTGATTTTCCCGCCGCAACGCGTTCAACCAGAGAATGGTCGCCAGCGACCCGGTGACCGATAGATTGGGGCCAAGATCGACGCCGATCAGGATAGCGCCGGAAATCTTGTCCGGCGACCCCGCCAGCTGAACCGCGCTACCGGCGAGAAGGCCAGCCGGTAGGTTGTTCACCAGATTGGACACGAACGCCACTGCGACCCCGGCGAAGGCGGCAGTTTGCGACGGCGCCGCCTGCGCACCCTGCGCGAGACTGTCGGCAAGCATGCGTGTCACCCCCGTCTTGTCGAGCGCCTCGACGATGACGAACAGGCCGGCAACCAGCGGCAGCACGCTCCAGGAAATGCCGCGCAACATTTCTGCGGGGCTCTCGCGATTGACGATGACGATCAGTGCGGCGGTGACAACGCCCGCAGCAAAGGTCGGCAGCCCGAGATCGAGCCCGACTGCCGAAGCCGCGATAAGAACGATGGCGGTGACGATGAGCCCGGCGGCGGCGAGCTTCGCGCTCTTGGACAGGTGCGGCTGCTCGACGTCAAGCGCGATGATCTCGGCCGCCAACACTGACCGCTGCGTCCAATAAAGCAAACCGAATGTCGCGACGATGGCCACGGCTGATGGCAGCGCGAAGGTGCCAAGCCATCGCATCAGCGGCGGCATATGACCGCCCCCGAAAATCACCAGATTGGCCGGATTGGAGATTGGCAGCACGAAGCTGGCGGCATTGGCGATAAAGGCGCAGATCAGCAGGTAGGGCAGCGGCTCCTTGACCTTGGCCGCCCGCGCCGCCGCATAGACCGCAGGCGTCAGAACGACCGCGGTGGCATCGTTGGAGAGAAAGACGGTCACGACAATGCCGACGACATAGACCAGCACGAAAAGACGGATCGGCGAACCCTTGGCATGGGCGGTCGCTTCCGCTGCGAGCCAGTCGAAGAGCCCTTCCCGGCGCGCGAGCTCCGAAAGCAGCATCATGCCGATCAGGAACAGATAGACATCGAGACCCCTGATGACACCTGCCCAGGCCTCCTGCCAGCCGATGAGACCGAGGAGCAAAAGGAGCAAAGCCCCCGACGCCGCCCAGATGGCTTCGGGCCAGCGAAAAGGCCGCGCCACCACCCCCAGCGCCGTCAGCCCGGCAACACCCCACGTCAATGAAATTGCGTTGATCAATTCGGTCTGGGCTTTCTCACTGTTCGGGGCACTATTGCGGTCTTCGATTGCTCGACGATTGCCGAACATCTAGCCCGGCCGCGGTTTGCCGACAAGACTTGGGCTGGCAGTCGGAACGAGACCAGCAAAACCGACTGCTGGGCGATCACTGCAATAATTGCGCGCAGAGATTGACGCCACCGCAGCCGGCAATGTTATCTCGGCATGCATTCATTCATTAGGGGATTCGCGTGCAGGACGTTACCGGGTTACCACGTTATTTCTGGCGGCGCGCCCTTGCCTATGTCATCGACGTCACAGCCATCCAGATCGTTTTCACCGTCCTGTTTTATGCTCTGGCGCTCGCCACTCCTTGGAACATAGGTTTCTCGCCTTTTAATAGTATTGCATGCGAGCAGGCCGCCACAGGACCGCTCGTTGACAAGGTTGAAGCGCAATGGCCGTTGAAGCCGGGCGAAAAACGCCTCAACCAGATCTGTCGCGTCAGCCAGTTCGACGGACATCCTCCGAACGGTTATTTCACGACCAGTGTCGTCACCACATCAGGTGCGTCGACGTACACACGTTCGGTATCGACACAGATTGACCAGAACGGAAACGCGATCGACGCGACCGGCGCCGGACAGCTATCTTCGCTAATGCCGCTTCTGATCATTCCGCTCGCCTTCGCCTTCTTCACGGCAAACGGCCGACGCACCTTGGGCAAGAGGATCATGTCGCTGCGGGTCGCGACTATCGATAGTCATCTGCCGACCCTCAAGGGGGCGACCTTCCGCGAGGTATTGAAATTCCTTCCCCTGATCGCCCTTGTTTTCGTCATTGTGGTGTTTTTCCTGTTGCAGTCTCCCATGGTCGCAAACTTCGACCACATGGTCGCCGCCATGCGCGACGGCACCGCCGTGCCGCTGGGAACAGCACCTTGGATTTACGGTGCCATCCTCGTAGCCGGCTTTACCTGGTGGCTGTTGCCTCTCGCTGTCTGGCGCGGCCAGACCTTCTACGACCGGTTCAGCGGCTGCAAGGTGTTGAGAACCTGACGCGGGGCCGGACCGCCGGGTGGTTTCAGGAGCCAAACAAAATACTGAATTTCGTTTCCCTTTTGTACTCCTCCCTCTTCACTTTCCGCCGAACGCGCTCCATATTCCGGCCATGGCAAAATCGACGAAGAAATCCCCCGCCCCCAATGGTTTCGAGGAAGCACCGCAGGCACCTTTCGAGGGCGCGCCCTTGTCCGGTGGCGTTTCCGACTGGGTGAAGCAGCTGGAATCCGAGGCGGAGCTCTCGGGGATCGAGACGCAAAGGCAGATCGCCTCCAAGGCCGGGAAACACCGGAGGAAGGTCGAGATTGCAGCGTCGAAATCCGGGCGTGGAACGTCGATGGGCGGCACCACCGACCCGAAGACGCGCGCCGCTGCCGGCCTCAATCCCGTCTCCGGCATGGACACGTCGCTCGAGGACGCAGGCAATGCCGGCACGGCCGTGACCGCTACGGTCGAGGCGCTCTCGGCACTGATCGAATCAGGCAACCCGCTGTTCAAGGACGGCAAGCTCTGGGCGCCACACCGCCCGGCCCGGCCCGAAAAGTCAGAAGGCGGCATCAAGATCCGCATGGTCTCGGACTACGAGCCCGCCGGCGACCAGCCAACCGCCATCAAGGACCTCGTCGAGGGCCTTGAAAACGGCGAGCGCAGCCAAGTGCTGCTCGGCGTTACCGGGTCCGGCAAGACCTTCACCATGGCCAAGGTGATCGAGGCGACGCAGCGCCCGGCGTTGATTCTCGCGCCGAACAAGACGCTGGCGGCGCAGCTCTATTCCGAGTTCAAGAATTTCTTCCCGGATAACGCCGTCGAATATTTCGTCTCCTATTACGATTACTACCAGCCGGAAGCCTATGTGCCGCGCTCCGATACCTTCATCGAGAAGGAAAGTTCGATCAACGAGCAGATCGACCGCATGCGCCACTCCGCCACGCGCTCGCTGCTGGAGCGCGACGACTGCATCATTGTCGCCTCGGTCTCCTGCATCTACGGTATCGGCTCGGTCGAGACCTACACCGCCATGACCTTCCAGATGACCGTCGGCGACCGGCTGGACCAGCGCCAGCTGCTGGCCGATCTCGTGGCCCAGCAATACAAGCGCCGCGACATGGATTTCCAGCGCGGCTCCTTCCGCGTCCGCGGCGACACCATCGAGCTGTTCCCCGCCCACTTGGAGGATGCCGCCTGGCGCATCTCGATGTTCGGCGACGAGATCGACGCGATCACCGAGTTCGATCCGTTGACCGGCCAGAAGACCGGCGATCTGAAATCCGTGAAGATCTACGCCAACTCGCACTATGTCACCCCGCGCCCGACGCTGAACGGCGCCATTCGCTCGATCAAGGAGGAGCTGCGCGTTCGCCTGGCCGAGCTTGAAAAGGGCGGCCGCCTGCTGGAGGCGCAGCGCCTGGAGCAGCGCACCCGCTATGATATCGAGATGCTCGAGGCCACGGGCTCCTGCGCCGGCATCGAGAACTATTCGCGCTACCTCACGGGCCGCAATCCCGGCGAGCCGCCACCGACGCTGTTCGAATACATCCCCGACAACGCCCTGCTGTTCATCGACGAGAGCCACGTCTCCGTCAGCCAGATCGGCGGCATGTATCGCGGCGACTTCAGGCGCAAGGCGACGCTGGCCGAATACGGCTTCCGCCTGCCCTCCTGCATGGACAACCGCCCGCTGCGCTTCGAGGAATGGGACGCCATGCGCCCCGAGACCATCGCCGTCTCGGCGACGCCGGGCAATTGGGAAATGGAGCAAGCCGGCGGCGTCTTTGCCGAGCAGGTGATCCGTCCGACCGGCCTGATCGACCCGCCGGTCGAGGTGCGCCCCGCCCGCAGCCAGGTCGACGACGTGCTCGGCGAGATCCGCGAGACCGCCGCTGCCGGCTACCGCACGCTCGTCACCGTGCTGACAAAGCGCATGGCCGAAGACCTGACCGAATATCTCCACGAGCAGGGCGTCCGCGTTCGGTATATGCACAGCGATATCGATACGCTGGAGCGCATCGAGATCATCCGAGATCTCCGGCTGGGCGCCTTTGACGTGCTCGTCGGCATCAACCTTCTGCGCGAAGGTCTCGACATTCCGGAATGCGGCTTCGTCGCCATCCTCGATGCCGACAAGGAAGGCTTCCTGCGCTCTGAAACCTCGCTGGTGCAGACCATCGGCCGCGCCGCCAGAAACGTCGACGGCAAGGTCATCCTCTATGCCGACAACATCACCGGCTCGATGAAGCGGGCGATGGACGAGACCGCCAGACGCCGCGAAAAGCAGGTGGCCTACAACACCGAGCACGGCATCACCCCAGAATCGGTCAAGGCCCGGATCTCCGACATCCTCGACAGCGTCTACGAGCGCGACCACGTCCGAGCCGACATATCAGGCGTCACCGGCAAGGGCTTCGCCGATGGCGGCCACCTCGTCGGCGGCAATCTGCAGGCCCATCTCAACGCGCTGGAAAAACAGATGCGCGACGCCGCCGCCGACCTCGACTTCGAAAAAGCCGCCCGCCTACGCGACGAAATCAAACGCCTCAAGGCCGCCGAACTCGCCGTCATGGATGATCCGATGGCCCGCGAGGAAGCCAAGGCCATCGAAGGAGGCAAGAAGACAACCAAGCGCTCGGGCCCAATCTCCCCACCTGTGGGGGAGATGTCGGCAAAGCCGACTGAGGGGGGCTTACCTTCCACGAATCCCGACGCCGCTTCACCCCCCTCTGCCCCTCCGGGGCATCTCCCCCACAAGGGGGGAGAGCAGCAGCAGGCCTCCTACTTCGCCAAACCATCCCTCGACGACATGGGCCCAGGCACCGACACCGCCCGCCCCCTCTTCCGCAAACCAAACCTCGACGAAATGGGCCGCGACGTCGCCGAGCCACGCAAATCGCTGTTCCGCAAGAACGACCTCGACGAAATGACCGTCGGCCGCACCGAAAAACCCATCATAGGCAAGGTGCCTGCAAAGCCGGCCATCGAACCAGGCAAGCGCTCACCACGAATGGAAGGCCAGCCGGAACGCGCCGGCCCAATCTCCCCCCTTGTGGGGGAGATGTCACCGGAGGTGACAGAGGGGGGTATCCGCCCAATCATCCGCGCCAAACCGGGCGCAGGCTCCTATGAGGATGCGGTGGACACAAAGCAGAGAACCAAACGAACCAAAGGCAAGACCGGCCGCCCGGGCCGGTAGAAAAAGCCAAGCACTCGAGCCCAATCTCCCCACCTGTGGGGAGATGTCGGCAAAGCCGACAGAGGGGGGCTACCCTCCACGAATCCCGACGCCGCGACACCCCCTCCACCCTTCCAGGACATCTCCCACAACGGAGAGATCAGCCACCAACCCCCAATTTCACCAAACCCACCTGCCTACCAATTCCCCGGATCTGCAGTGTGATCGATACCAGCGAATTCATCCGCCTTTTCCCTGTCCAGCACGAGATCCGTTGTCACCTTCGCCTCATCCGTGACCGAATAATAGATAGGCGCCGGCCCCTTGGTAAGCTCCTGGTACATCAACAGCGCAGCCTCCTCGGCGGTGTCCGCTTCGATCTCCTGTGTGACGGTGACTGTGAATTTGTGCATGGCCTTGACCTCGGTGTGCTGTGATTTCATGCCGATGCCTGGATCCGTGACGCCAATCTCTTGCGAGATCAAGCGCAACATCAGCATCGCTTTTGGTGGACGAATTTAGCACATTCTTGGGCAAGTATATGACTCTGTGACCTGCGAGTGGGGATGGCGAAGGTCGAAGGTCTGAAACTACCAAGCACCATGCCAGCGGGAAGAGAGTGCGACGCGACTTCTGACTGGGGCGCAGCCAAGGAAGATTGGTGGGCCGGGGCGGTAGAACGACTCCCGCAAGATTGACACGCATCTTTCTTGTGATTAGCCTTAAAAATACTCTTTACGCGTTTTGAGTCGTCAACTGAGTTGATCGGCTACGTCGGGCGGTAAGCCAGACGGAATTAAAACTGTGAGCGTTTATCGGCAGGAAGAAGACCGAGAGTTCACCTCTCGGCTTACGCCTCGTTCCACCGGTGAACTCTCGGTCTTCTTCCTACCTTCCAGAGGTAAAGAGTAAAAGTTGTCAGCGCCTGCTCCACTCATCCAATTTTACAACGATTTGGATTTTGACTCCCTTCGCTTAAGACGAGTGAGGAAGTTTGTATTTCTGTGTGGTGGGCTCATGGGAGGGATTGATAGTAAACCCCTTAGTCTTCGCAAATACTTGCTAACCGAGAGGAAACTCGGCGAAAAAATAAGAGCTAAAATAGTCCTCGCCGAGGCAGCTAATCAACTGTATCGCGACACGGAATATAACGACCTTATTAGCTTCGAGGAAGATATAGCCGTAATCGCATCGGTAGTACTCTTGATCGCGGAAAGTGCTGGTTCGCTTGCGGAACTAGGTGCGTTCGCCACCTCTGATCAAATAAGACCTTCCACGTGCGTCATATTAAAAACGGAACACTACGAGGCAGAATCATTTGTCCGGTTCGGTCCGGTACAAAAGATATTCAAGGAAGATGAACGGCGTATTGCAGCGTTTCCGTGGAGAAATAATAAGCACGGAGAAATTATAAAGTCTTCAATTCAAGGTCATTTTTCCGCGATAAAAAAATTTGTAAACTCGCAGATTAGCCAAAATCCAGAACAGTTCTTATTTAGAAACAGTGAAAATTTTCAAATTTTTGGAATTATACTTTGGATAATACATCTTTCCAAGGCGATTTCCGTTACGGAAATACTTGGTTACGTGAGGGAAATTGGCGTCGCAACATCGCAACGAGACGTAAAAATAAATTGTATTGTATGAAAATCGCGGGTTGGGTGAATAGTTACACCTACAGCAACAAGGTATATTGGCATCCGCTTCTAGAGACAGATCCGATTGCCCGCTACAGCTATAAAAGCACCTCGCTTGAACGCGATACCGTTCGAAGGAAGATCGAGGTCGTTGCAGCAATCAAGAGAGATTTGCGTGCCCCTGCTCATGTTATTCGGTACGTAGTCCGGTCAATGGGGGATCAGCAATGACCCTTTTTGACGAACTATCGATTCTAACCGGTCTCGGAGCGTCGGACCTTAACCGGCTAATTTACAATGCGCCCGCGCGCTACAAGGAATTTCCAATTAAAAAGCGGTCTGGCGAAGATCGCATAATAGCTCAGCCGTCGCGGGAGCTTAAAATTGTTCAGCGGTACATTGCTGGACTGGTCTTAAATAGGCTCCCGATCCACTCGGCTGCAACCGCATATAAAGAAGGCGCAAACATATTTGCTAATGTCCAATCTCATTCTGCAAACAGAATAATACTAAAGCTAGATTTTACCGATTTTTTTCATAGTATCAAACCCACCGATTGGAGGAATTACGCAAAGGTACACATTCCGAGTCTTTCGAAAGAAGATGTAGAACTATCAGCAAAAGTACTGTTCTGGGGAATGAAAAGTAATAGGCCGATTTGCCTATCGATCGGCGCGCCTACATCTCCAGTAATGTCCAACCTAATAATGTATGATCTCGATGAGCAATTTTTTCAAATAACAAATGATATAGGCGTCACCTATACCCGATACGCGGACGACATAACATTGTCCGGAAGCAATAAGGAAAGCGTAATAGAGGCGGAAAAAGCGATAAGAGTCGCAGTGAGAAAATGCAAATCACCAAAACTTCTATTCAACGAGAGTAAAAGAGGAATATATTCTACTGGACAACGCAGGCACATAACCGGATTGAACATTACGCCATCTGGGAAAATTTCCCTTGGTAGAGAAAGAAAACGGATGATTTCATCCCTCATACACAAATATTCTCTGATGTTGCTCGACGCAAATGACGTGGGTAAGCTCAAAGGATATCTTGCGTTTTCTCTTGCCTGTGAGCCCGAGTTTTTAGGCAGAATGAGGATCAAATACGGATCAACTTTAATAGAGGAGATTCAAAAAACTCACATTCCGGCGAGGACGCTACCGGAGAGCTAATATTGCTGTATTTTACATGGCAGTATCCAACAGGTGATAAACTACGGATTAATCTTGAATTCGGCATGTGGCCCTAGGCACGGCGATCCATGGAGATAGGCCGGCTACACAAGTTCTCCGTCGATAATCGAGATGGTTCGTCGCAGTGCTAGATGGCAGGCGACACCGTTCAGGTTGAAGCTAAATTGCCGCGAGCGATGTGACTGGTGAGAGCAATACGCCGCCTGTCTCATCCCACCTCACTCCGCAGCCAATCCCCTCACCTCCACCAGTTCCACCTCATACGAATACCCCTCCAGCATCGTATATGCATGCTCGATCGTCTCGATCTGGGCTTCCGCCTTGCGGATGGCGTCGGCGATGGACTGGGTTCGGGCGCGGAGCATGGAGCCGAGGATGTCGGCTTCGGGGCGGCGGCCGAGGCGGTCGATGTGTTTGCGAACGCGGGCGCGGTGGCGTTCGAGCTCGAGGATGTGGAAGCGGCTCTTGACGATGTCGTCGGAGAGTTTGCGGCGCATGGCGGCAACGGGGTCGAAGCTGCCGGGCTCGCGCTCGTCAAGGATGAAATCGTTGATCAACGTTTCCAGCACGACAACGCCCTCGAGGTCTCGGACATCGGCAAGCTGCGGATCATAGCCGGTATCGTCGTAGACCTTGCGGCGCACCGGGTCCTTCAAGAGGTCGTAGCAGGCCTGCAGCCGGCCGAACTGCTCGGCATCGCCGCCGCTGTCGGGATGGGCGCTCTTGGCCACCTGTCGATACGCCGTCTTGACGGCCTCGCCATCGGCATCCCGTTCAATTCCGAGCATTGCGTAGGGATCGATCACACTGCCACCTGTCTTTCGCATTACCTGCACGTTCGCTCCCGACCTAACGGCTTGCCCGCCGGGCAGCAAGCCCCTCGGCATCCGTTGGCGGCGCCATATTCGGCCGCAGTCGGGACGAAATTGTGGAGAGACGGAGATATCCCCGATTTCCGCCTCGAAGATTTCGCCGCTCCCGCTCCGCCGTCCCGCTCGCCTCCCGGCAAATCAGCCCACCACCGGCACCAGCCCATACCGCAACATCAACGACTTCATCGCGGCGGGATCCGGCGGTCCGCCGGCCAGCAGCGCCGCAATCTCGCGAAAGTACCCCGGCCCGAGCACGCCGGGGGTCAGGATGCAGAGACAGGTCGTCGGCTCGGCCGTATCATTGCTGAAATGATGGACGGCGCCGCGCGGTATGAACAGACACTCGCCCGGCCCGACGGGGGCGTCCTTCCCGTCAACGCGGAAAAGGATGGTGCCCGAGAGGCCATAGACCGTCTCGTCCCAGCTCTCGTGATAGTGCGGAATCGGCACCCTCGCCTTCGGCTGCACGGTCATCCTGAAGAAATCGAGGCTGCCGCCCGTCCCGTCCTTTTCCTGCAGGAACTCCAGCTCCAGCCCACCGATCGTGATTTTCTCCACCATGCAGACTTCCCCTCCGAGGGGCGGATCGAGCACCGGCCCGAAGCCATCGCCTCCACTTGGGAAGATTGCACGATCCGGCCCTCGCCGACAACGGCTCGCCGCTCCGAAGCAGCAGCGACGAACCCGCTCCGGACAACAACGTCGCCGACTGTCTTGCTTCGTTGCTTTGGAGTGTTCAGAATATCGCAGGTTTTTAGCTTGGGTGCCCCCTGTGGATCGCGTTCAGGAGGCTGCTGGCTTGCTTGACAACGTTCGAAAATGGGAAAACCGCTTATGCCCCACGGCGAATCCCTTAGCCAAACCCTTGATTTCAGGGGGGTATGCGTCGCTTTCCGGAACGCCCATAAATATTGCCACTTGCTTTTTTGCATAAATACTGGCACGAAATAATTCTCGGGCATTTACTTGCCGGTGACTGGACTGATGTGGCAAAGCCTGCGTAGACGTTCTTTCCCCGTACGTGACTTCTCGACCGGCCCGAGCACTTTCGCAGAGGCAAAAGCCGTCCGGGCACCGACCCCCGGGCATATCTGGACTACAGGGAAAAGGACTATCCCATGGCTACCAAGGGCACCGTAAAATTCTTCAACCAGGACAAGGGTTTTGGTTTCATCACGCCGGATGGCGGCGCTAAGGACGTGTTCGTTCACATCTCTGCGCTGCAGGCTTCTGGCATCCAGTCGCTTCGCGAAGGTCAGCAGGTTACCTTCGACACCGAGCCGGATCGCATGGGCAAGGGCCCGAAGGCAGTCAACATCCAGGCTTGATCTGCTCGATCATCGCTGACGCAAATTTTCGAAACGGCGTGCTGAAAAGCGCGCCGTTTTCTATTGTCGACATATCCGTTGTTGGCGCGTCGAAGGGGCCGCGCGTTAGGCCGATCAGGCGGAGAGCGCTTCATCTCGGCCAGAGGAAAGATCGACAGCCGCAAAGGCAGCGGCGATCACCTCGGGCCCTGCGCCTGGTTTGCCCGCATCGGTCGACAATATCTGGCGATAGCGACGCGCACCGGGTAGGCCGGTGAATAGGCCGACCATATGCCGCGCGACGTGGTGCAGCCTCCCGCCGCGGGCGATATGCCGCTCGGCATAGGCCATCATCGTGTCGCGCAGCCGCGTCCAGTCCGCCTCGGTCGCCGGATGGCCATAGATGCGATGGTCGACCTCAGCCAGAAGCGCCGCATTCTGATAGACCGCGCGGCCCAGCATGACGCCATCGACATGCGCGAAATGACCGACCGCCTCGTCAAGCGTATGGATGCCGCCGTTGATGCCGATGAAGACATCCGGGAAGCGCTGCTTCATCCGATAGACGATCTCATAGTCGAGCGGCGGAATATCGCGATTTTCCTTCGGCGAAAGGCCCTTGAGCCAGGCCTTGCGGGCATGGATCCAGATCGCATCGGCGCCCACGTCGAGCACGCGCTCCATCAGGTCTGGCAGCGCCTGCTCCGGGTCCTGCTCGTCGACGCCGATCCGGCACTTCACGGTGACAGGAACCTTGGCCACCGCCTTCATCGCCGCAACGCTCGCTGCCACCGTCTCGGGCGTCAGCATCAGGCAGGCGCCGAAGGTTCCGGATTGCACCCGATCTGAGGGGCAGCCGACATTGAGATTGATCTCGTCGTAGCGATACGCCTCGGCGATCCGAACGGCCTCGGTGAGCTTTGCCGGATCCGACCCACCGAGCTGCAGAGCCAGCGGATGCTCCGAAACGTCATGCCCGAGCAGCCTGTCCCGCGGCCCATGGATGATCGCATCCGCCACCACCATCTCGGTATAGAGCAGCGCCTCCCCACTGATCTGCCGGTGGAAATAACGACAATGCCGATCCGTCCAGTCGATCATGGGCGCAACGGCTAAAATCTTGCCGTTTGAGCAGTGAGATTTTCCTTGCAAAGCAGGAATTTGCGCTTGTTGTTGCATGTGTCGCTTTATCTTTAGTCTGTCTCTGCGTCGCCGGCCGGGAGATTTGGCAAGCGAAAGTAGCGAGATGGGGCCGACTTGGTCCGGGCCTTATACAGCGCAAACAGGGAAAAAGCGAGATGAGCACCAAAGCATGTGCCGGCCAGAATTAGCGGCCGGCGGGGCGGAGGATTGGGCCTGACAAACGAGAGGTTAGACGAAGGCTGCCGGCAGTCTCGTTGCCTTGCGTGCAACACCGTAGTCGCGCTCGTGAGAAGATTGCCGAATGCCTTTTTCCTGTGCGACCATCAGGTCGGCGATCGCGGGATGAAAGACCTCGCAACGCTCGACATCGAAGGCTTCGATATCGTTGACTTCCACGGACCTGGTCTTGAACAGCTTGAAGAGCATTGGATTCCTCCCAATTCGGCTCAAACGGACAGATAGTTGAATTCGTTCCCTTCATACCAGGCAAATAGTTAAAAAATTAACCATGTTTTCAGCAGATCGACGACCGATCGGAGATTTCAATAGCATATTTACCGATTTCGCGGGTGGATTTTATTGCTCCCGAAATCGTGGCTGGCCTTGTCGATGGAATCGGAAGACAACAGGTTTTTCATTGCTCGAAGAGTTGACGCATGTCCGAAAAGCCCGCCACCGTCATTCCCCTCCCCGCGCCCGTCCTGTTGCCGATCGATGCAACTGATGATCGCTTCCCGGTCCGCCGCGTCTATTGCGTCGGGCGAAATTATGCTGATCATGCGATCGAGATGGGGCACGATCCCAGCCGCGAACCACCGTTCTTCTTCCAGAAAAATCCCGACAATCTGCTGCCGGCGGGCGCAGACTTTCCCTACCCGCCTTTGTCGTCGGATGTGCATCACGAGGTCGAGCTGGTCATTGCGTTGAAATCCGGCGGCGCCGACATTTCGGCCGACAAGGCACTTGCCTGCATCTACGGCTATGCCGTCGGCATCGATTTCACCCGGCGCGACCTGCAAGGCGAGGCCAAGAAGGCCGGTCGCCCCTGGGAGATCGGCAAAGCATTCGAACATTCCGCGCCCGTTTCCGCGCTGATCCCGGCCGAGCGGATCGGCCACCCCGACAAGGGCGGCATCTGGCTGGAGGTGAATGGCAAGCGAGCGCAACAGGGCAAACTTGCGCAGATGATCTGGAAGGTCCCAGAAATCATCGCCGAGCTTTCGAAGCTTTTCACCCTGGCGCCCGGCGATGTCATCATGACAGGCACACCGGCAGGCGTAGGCCCGGTGAAACGAGGCGACCGCATCTCCTGCGGCGTTGAAGGCGTAGCGTCGCTCGACCTGTCAGTCATCTGATCGCGGAGGAAAGACGATGCCGCTTTATGCCCTTGGCGAGCTTGTACCGAAGACGCCCGCTCCCGACCGCTATTGGCTGGCGCCCGATGCGTCGGTCATCGGTCAGGTCGAGATCGGCGAGGATGTCGGCATCTGGTTCTGCGCCATCCTGCGGGGCGACAATGAGCCGATCCTGATCGGCCGTGGGACGAACATCCAGGAAGGCGTCATGGTACACACCGATCCACACTTTCCGACGACCATCGGCGAAGGCTGCACGATCGGCCATCACGCCATCGTCCACGGCTGCACCATCGGCGATAACTCCCTCATCGGCATGGGCGCGACAGTGCTGAATGGTGCGAGGATCGGCAGGAACTGCCTGGTCGGCGCCAATGCGCTGGTCACCGAAGGCAGGGAATTTGCAGATGGATCCTTGATTATCGGTTCGCCCGCAAGGGCCATTCGGACGCTGGACGAAGCAGCGATCGAAGGCCTACGCCGCTCGGCGGCAAACTATATAGCCAACTGGCAGCGCTTTGCGCGGGACCTGAAGCGACTGGACTGATCAGACGGTCGTCAGCATTCCGTTGAGACGAAGCCACGTTTCGACAAGCTGCGCCCAACTGCGGACTGCAGGTCGTGTCTTGCCCATGCCCCAGCCGTGGCCGCCTGACTGGAACACGTGGATTTCCGTTTCGATGCCGGCCGTGCGCAGAGCCTGAAACATCATCAGGCTGTGATCGACAGGAACGATCGGATCGTCCAATGCGTGGGCGAGGAAAATCGGCGGCGTATCGCGGGTCACGTGCCGCTCGACTGAAAACGCCTCGCGCAGATCCTGGGCAGGATGGCGGCCGACGATGTTCAGCCGGCTCTGCGTCTGGTCGAATGGCGCCATCATCGTGATGACAGGATAAAGCAGCGTCGCGAAGGCCGGCTTCAGCACTTGGCTGTCGATATCGTCTGTCGGGACGTAGAAGCTTTCGGCAGCGCCCGTCGCAAGCATCCCGGCCAGGTGACCGCCGGCGGAAAAGCCGAGAACGCCGGTGCGGGCCGGATCGATGCCCAGCCGCTCGCCTTCGGCACGCATGATCTTCAGTGCCCGCATGCCGTCGAGGAACGGCGCATGAATGCTCCAGCCTTCCTGCGGCACGCGATAGACGAGTTCGACCGCAGTGACGCCCCGCGACGCAAAATAGATGGCAGCCGGAGTACTCTCGTTGACGATGTCGACCTTCCGGTACCCACCACCGGAACATAACAGTATGGCCGCGCCACTCGGCTTGTCTGGCTTGTGGACGATCAGCCGCGGGGTGGAAATCTGCCTGAGGGCGCCGCGAGGCGTGAGATCTTCGCTCGCTGCCGGACCGGCGCCACCCGGCGGCTGGCCGGGCCAGAGGTTGATGACCTCCAGCGTCGCGTCAGGCGCTGTCGTTGCCGCCTTGGCCTGGGATGCGGCCGCGACCAACACCGCGCCGGCCAGAAAATTTCGCCGTTTCAAATCCATTGTCAGCCTGCCCCGCCGGACCATACAGATCAGGCGTATGCCACATGTTTATTACGAACACGTAGCACAATGCCCACGGATTTCGATGGTTGCCTTCTCGGCCTTAAATTTTTGCGATTTGAGCCAGTCCATCAGCCGGTGATCGACCTCGTGGTCGTGGAATTCGATCACCTGGCCGCAACCCTCGCAAATGGCAAAGGCGACCAGGCCGTGGTTGTGGCAGTCCTCGTTCGGGTGGGCGCAGGCGACAAACGAATTGATGCTCTCGAGCCGATGCACGACGCCGTATTCAAGCAGTTTCTCAAGCGCGCGATAGACCTGCAGCGGTGCGCGAAAACCGTTATCGCGCAGCTTGTCGAGGATCGTATAGGCGCTGAGTGGCGCCTCGGCCTTGGTGAGGACATCAAAGACGAGGGTCTGGTTCTTGGTCAGCTGCGGCGTGTTCATGAGCCTTGTCCTTCCTGTTGCGCGACCCGCGCGCTGCCTCGGCGGCCAAACGGCAGTAGGCTGATCATAAACAGGATCAGCGCTGCAACCACGATGGAGGGGCCGGAAGGCGTGTCATAGCGAAGCGAACCGAAGAGCCCGCCAACGACGGCCGCGGCGCCGACCAGCGATGCAAGCACAGCCATCGTCTCAGGCGTTGCGGCAAAACGGCGGGCGGCGGCGGCCGGGATGATGAGCAGCGAGGTTATCAGCATGATGCCGACGATCTTCATGGCAATGGCGATAACGACAGCCATCAGCAGCATGAAGAACAGTCGCGCCCGCTCAGGCCGCAAGCCCTCCGCCTCAGCCACATCGGAACTGACGGTCGACGCCAGAAGCGGCCTCCAGAGCCAGGCGATGGCAGCAAGCACCAGGATGCCACCGCCCCAGATCATGGCGATATCGGTCCAGGTCACCGCGAGGATGTCGCCGAACAGAAATGCGATGAGGTCGATCCGCACCCAGGTCATGAATGCGACCATAACCAGCCCGATTGCCAGCGTCGCATGCGACAGAATGCCGAGCAGCGCGTCGGCGGACAGCGCCTGCCGGCGCTGCAGGAAAAGCAGGAGGATGGAAACGATGGCCGCAACGACAAACACTGCAAGCGTCAGGTTCACCTGCAAAAGCAGCGACAGCGCCACGCCCAGCAGCGCGGAATGCGAGATCGTGTCGCCGAAATAGGCCATCCGGCGCCAGATGATGAAGCAGCCAAGCGGACCTGTCGTGATCGCCAGCCCAACACCGGCGACGAGCGCCCGAAGGAAAAAATCGTCAAGCATGACGCTCTCCCTCCGCCTTATCCCTTGGGGAAGCCCGGCCGGTCAGCTCCTCGTCGGAACCGTGCCGATGATCAGATACATCATCATGATGCCCGCCCTCGTGATGATGACCATGATCATGGTGCCCGTCGTCGGAATGGCAGTGATCGGTGATCGTTCCGTCCGCATGCTGCACTCGCCCGTCTGGCAAATGGGCGTGATCATGATGGTGGCTATAGATGGCAAGCGATGCCGCCGCGCGGCTGCCGAACAGGCGCACATATTCGGCACTCTGGCTCACCGCCTGCGGCGTACCCCGGCAGCAGACATGCCCGTTCAGGCAGATCACGGTGTCGGTCGCGGCCATCACTACGTGCAGATCATGGGAGATGAGGAGAATTCCGCATCCGGTTGAATTGCGGATGGATTTGATCAGATCATACAGCGCAATCTCGCCGCCGAAGTCGACGCCCTGGACCGGCTCGTCGAGCACCAGAAGGTCAGGCTTCCTGGCAACGGCGCGCGCGAGCAACGCCCGCTGGAATTCACCGCCGGAGAGATGCTGCACCTCGGATCTGGCCAGATGCGGGATGCCGACCGCCTCGAGCGCAGCCATCAGCTCGCGCTCGGCAAGCGGCCCGGTCAGCGTCATCAGCCGGCGCACGGTGAGCGGCAGTGTCCAGTCGATCGAAAGCTTCTGCGGCACATAACCGACCTTCAGGCCAGCAAGTCGCTCGATGCGTCCCTCGTCCGGCTTCAGCACGCCGATTGCAGCCTTGGCGCTGGTGGATTTCCCCGAACCGTTCGGCCCGATCAGCGTGACGATCTCGCCGCGGCGAACAGAAAAATCGATGCCGCGCACTAGCCACCGGCCGTCGCGAAGGATGCCGACATTGGAAAGCGATACGAGCGCCTGTGCCTGTTCATGGACGGGAGAAAGCATGTTTTTTCCGGATTGCGCAGTTGCGTCCTGCTATCGCACACGTTATAGCATTACGCAATTGATGTAATAACATAACGGTCTGCATTCAAGCGGAGCTTCTGACAATCATGGCAAAAGCCATCCTTACTTTGGCCGCCGGCCTGCTTTTCTCGAGCGCTGCATTTGCAGGAGACGTGCCCGAGGTCGTTGCCTCGATCAAGCCGATCCACTCGCTCGTTGCGGCCATCATGGATGGCGTCGGGAAGCCGGACCTGATCGTCGAAGGCGCCGCCTCGCCGCACACCTATTCGCTGAAACCTTCGAATGCGCGGGCTCTTGAAGCGGCCAAGGTGATCTTCTGGGTGGGTCCGGGCATGGAAGCCTTCCTCGAAAAGCCGCTGTCGGCGCTCGGCTCCAACGCAGTCATCGCGGAGCTGGACAAGGCTCCCGGAATAAAGAAACTCAAGTTCCGCGAGGGCGGCGCCTTCGAAGCCGATGACGACGGCGACGAGCCCGCGGCAGATGCAGGCAATCCGGCGCAACAGTTCGACACCCATCTCTGGCTCGACCCAATGAATGCCAAGGCAATGGCCGCCGAAATCACCACGACGCTTGTCGCGGCCGACCCGGCCAATGCGCTGACCTACCAGGCGAACCAGACAGCGCTCGATGACAGGCTCGATGCCCTCGACAAGGAGATCGTGGCGACGGTCGCGCCTGTCAAGGACAAGCCCTTCGTCGTCTTCCACGATGCCTACCAGTATTTCGAGCGTAAATATGGGGTTCGCGTCGCCGGCTCGATCACCGTCAGCCCGGACGCTATCCCAGGCGCGGCACGCATATCCGAGATTCATGAGAAGGTCGCGACGCTCGGCGCGACCTGCGTCTTTGCCGAACCGCAATTCGAGCCGAGGCTGATCGACGTGGTCATCGAAGGCACGTCAGCAAAATCAGGCGTGCTCGATCCCGAAGCCGCGACGCTGAAAGAAGGGCCGGAACTCTATTTCGACCTGATGCATGGAATAGCTAACTCGCTGAAGTCCTGCCTCTCGCAAGACAGCTAGCGCCCACTCCCGGAGACAACGGCTTGCTGCCCCGTCCGGAAGGTCGCCCAGATTAGCCGACCAACGCGTTCGTCTTCGCGTTCACA
This sequence comes from Arminella tubonensis, assembly GCF_003240585.1. Classification (GTDB taxonomy): domain Bacteria; phylum Pseudomonadota; class Alphaproteobacteria; order Rhizobiales; family Rhizobiaceae; genus Rhizobium; species Rhizobium tubonense. The sequence continues at coordinate 243,659 of NZ_PCDP01000036.1, read as the reverse complement.
TCCTGGAGCGTCAGAAGGGCGGCAAAAATGCCCCCCTTATCGTCCCTGAGCGGCGTCATGCGGCAACGCAGCGCCATGCCGCTTGTTTCAGTCATGTCATCCCTGAAGACATGGTCGATATTCTCGCCGGCAAAGCAGGCATCGAGCTTCTGCTTGGCAGTTTGTTCGAAGAACTCGGAGCCAATGAACTCCTTGACGTGCCGACCGATAAGCTCGATTGGCTTCATTTTCCGGTATTCGCCGTTCGCGGCGTTGCTGTAGAGATATCGGTAATCTCGGGTCACAACGACGACGCGATCGGGGAGGCTGTCGAGGATCGTATCGTTGAGCAGACGGCCGCGATCGAATTCCTCGGCATCGGGGTCCGTCTTCAGCGCCGGAAGCACGACCAGCGAATCGGAAGCCGGAGCGCTGGAGCCGGCAAAGTACCGGTCGATCAGAACGGATAGAGCCTGGGCGTTGCGAATAACCGACGCGCGATCGTCCGCCTCATCGCGGATGATGTTGCTGACGAACTGCAGCTGCATGTAGATTTCAAGCGCGCTGCTTGCCCGATATTCTATAATTGCCGTGAATAAGGGGCCCAACTCCCGGTCGAGAGCGTAAGCGAGTTCGTCGTCGCCAGTGTTGACGGCGCGTCGCATCAGTGCGCATTTTGTCGAAAAAGCGTGGAAGAGCGCTAGCAATATCCCCTCCTGATTTGCCATCGATGCGAACTCAGGCCCCCCGACCCAAGTCCACAAAAGGAACCTATCCATCCAGGCCAGCGGTTGGATATCGCGGCTGAACTTAAGTAAATCTGAGTAACATAACTTGCACCGGGGTTCAACAACCGGTATCGAATTCACCCATAGGTAGTATTGATTTCAGTAGAACTACTAAAGGATCTTCTTTTTGATATTCCACCTGTCATGATACCAGAGCCACTGCTCCGGATTTTCCCTGACCCAGCTTTCGACCTTGTCGTTCAGCATCTGAGCGGTGGCGGGCAAATCGAGATTGCCTTTGATATCCCGCGGAACCTCCATCTTCGGCTCGATCTCGAGCCGATAGCGATTGCCGGGAAGGCGCACGCAGCGTGCCGGGTAAATCTCGCAATTGAACTGCCGCACAAGCTTCGGCAACAGCGGATTGGTTTTTACATCGAGCCCGAAGAACTTCGTTTTCGCACCCTTGCGGAATTTCTGGTCGACGAGAACACCGACGCCTGCACCTGCTTCGAGCTGCCTTGCCAAAGCAAAGGAAGAACCGGCATGTGAAGGCACGAGGCGGCCCATGCGCTCGCTGCGGAAATCGAAAACTTTCTGCGCCACGTAGGGGTTGTTCGGCGGGCGGAACAGCACCGTCACCTTAAGCCCGAAGGCAGCACCGGCGACCGGTAGCAACTCGAAGTTGCCGGTATGCGCAGTAAAAACGATAAAAGGCCGCGGGTTGTCGCGAAGATCGAGGAAGATCGGGATACCCGAAACCTCGACCCTGCCCGGCTTTTCATTCGCCGGGTCGAAATCGAACAGCCGGTCGAGGAAAACATACTCAGCGGCCAACCGACCCATGTTGCCCCAACTGCCGATGGCGATCGCCTCGACCTCAGCCTCGCTCTTCTCGGGAAACGCATTGCGCAGGTTAGCCAGCATCAGCTTGTGCCGGGCCATGTGCGGGCCGATGGCTCGCATCAGCCTATCTGAGAAGCGTATGCCGGCATCGGCCGGAAACAGCTTCAGGAAATTGAGGAATCCGAAGGCGACCTGCGCAATCGACCATTGCCGAAAGCGCATCAGGGCAAGCACGATGCGGGTAATGAACAGCTTCAACAGATCAATCCATCTTCAGGATGATCTTGCCGAATATCTGTCTGGACTCCATCCGCTCCAGCGCCCGGTCGATATCGTCGAACCGGACTTCGGTGTCGATAACAGGGTGGACCAAACCGCGCGCCATCTTCTGCATCGCGTCCGCCATATTTTCCATGCGGCATCCGAAGGAGCCGAGCAGCTTCAATTGCCGCTGGAACAGCATCATCAGGTTCATCTCGGTCGAAACGCCAGATGTGGAACCGCAGGTGACCAACCGGCCACCGCGTTTCATGCAGAGCATGGAGCCCGCCCAGGTGTCCTTGCCGACATGTTCGAAAACGACGTCGACGCCTTCCTTCTTGGTAAGCTTGCGCACCACGCCCTCGAAGCGATCGACGCGGTAATTAATGACGTGGTCGGCGCCGAGCGCCTTCGCCTTCTCGATCTTGTCGTCGGAACCGACAGTCGTGATGACGGTGCAGCCTATCTTCTTGGCAAGCTGGATGGCGGCAGACCCGATGCCCGAGCCGCCGGCATGGATGAGGATGGTCTCGCCCGGTTCGAGCTTGGCGTTATCGAACAACATGTGCTCGACCGTGCCGAAGGTAACGGGCGCAAGTGCCGCAGCGATCGCGTCGACACCGGGAGGCGCCGGAACCAGCAGCCGCGCCGGCAGGTTGACCTTCTCCTGCGCAAAACCGTCGAGATGGAAGCCATGCACGCCGCTGACATGGTCGCAGAGATTGTCGCGACCCTCCCGGCACGCCCGGCAAAGACCGCAGGTGCGTGCACCGTAAATCGACACGAGCTGCCCGGGCAGTACGCTGGCAACGCCCGGTCCGATCGCCTCGACGACGCCGGACGCTTCCGCGCCGATCACCAGCGGCATCTTGCGCTTGGCAAAGGCCATGCCACGCCAACCCCAGACGTCGATGTGATTGAGGGCGACGGCCTTGACGCGCAGGGTGACTTCGCCAGGACCTGGCGCATCTGGCTCCGGCAGGTCGGTGATCTCAAGTTTACGGTCGTCGATCAGTTGCAAAGCGCGCATAGGAAAACCCTTCGCCCGAAGGCGTCGTATCTATCTCTTGGTTGAGGACAGCCTCTAAGCCGGATCGAGCGCCATGACAAGGCTGGCGTTCTGCCCGCCGAAACCGAAGGAGTTCGAAAGTATGGCGTGCACCTGTTTTTCGCGCTTCGTATTCGGCACGACATCGAGTGCGATTGCCGGATCGGGATTGTGGTAGTTGATCGTCGGCGGCAGCGTGCCGGCCAGCATTGTCTGCAGCGAGAACACCGCCTCGACGGCACCGGCCGCGGTCAGCGTGTGACCGATCATCGACTTGTTGGATGAAACCGGGATGGACGGCAGACGGTCGCCAAACACCGCGGACATCGCACCATATTCCATCTTGTCGTTTTCCGGCGTCGAGGTGCCATGCGCGTTGATATAGCCGATATCGGTCTCGTCCATGCCGGCATCGGCAAGCGCCGCGCGGATAGTCGCGATTGCCGGCGCGCCGTCCGGCGACGACCGGGTGCGGTGGAAGCTGTCGGCCTTGTCGCCGCAGCCCTTCATGATGCCGAGAATCTTGGCGCCGCGGGCAATTGCAGCCTCCAGCGATTCGAGCACCAGCGTCGCGGCACCTTCGGCGATAACAAAACCATCGCGGTCCTTGCTGAACGGCTTCGATGCCTTTGTCGGCGGATCGTTCTGCGTCGACAGGGCCGACAGCAGAGAAAAGCGGATCAGAGCCTCGGCGCTCAGCGAACCGTCGGTCGCGACCGTCAGCGCCCGCGTCGTGCGTCCCTGGCGGATCGCCTCGACACCAAGCTGGATCGCGGTGACGCCTGAAGCACAAGCAGTCGACAGCGTCACCGGCAAGCCGCGCGTACCGAATCGGTCTGCGAGCCGCTCGGAAATCGCGCCGAACAGAGCGGCCTCGTGGAACGCCGCGTCCGGACGCTCGCGCATGGCGGCGAGGAAGCGGTCATACGCGTCACCGGGATGATCAGCCGGCGGCGAACGGTCGGCAAGTTCGAAGCGCGCGCTCCACTCCGGCTCGATCGGCGGCGCGGCAAGGAACAGCGGGCCGTTGAAATCTCCGGAGAGACCGGCCTGCGCCAAGGCTTCGATCGTCGTCTCACGGGCGAAGGCATAGGAGCGCTCGACAGCGTTCGGAGCCGGGATATCGATGAAATCGACCGTGCCGGCGATGCGCGTCGAAATCCCGTCGGTCGGGAAGCGGGTGATATTGTGAATGCCGGAAACGCCCGATGACAGCGCATCCCAATTGTCTTTCAGCCCCTGGCCGAGCGACGTGATGATGCCCATGCCGGTGACGGCGACGATCGGGCGGCCCAGATGATCCCTGTAGGCGGATGTCGTCATGTTCCAGTCACTCCTCACGCTTCTGCGGAAAGTACGGCGATGCCCTCGCCGCGCACATGGCCAACGGTGGTCACGACAGCTGTCCGGGCGCCTGATTTCATCGGCACTTCATTATCGGCGTCGAATGGCGGCACTTTGGCGTTGTTCGCAAGCGCCAGCGCTGCAAACGCAACACCGAGGGGAAATTGCGTTTCAAGCCCGTGACCGGTGATACCGCCGTAGCCACGGATCGCCGCGTTCGGCAACGTCGCCTCCAGAAGCGCCTTCTCGCGAGCAGCGAGATCGTGGAAACCCGTGCTGCCTGAAAATACGACAGTGCCATCGCCACGCGCATCCTTCGCATCGTCGAACATGCGCGCGATCCGCGCTTCCATCTTGCCATCGGCACGACTGCCGCGATCGCCTTCGATCGAATCGATGGTCGCATAGATCCGCGCGCCTCGCGCTTCGGCATGGGCTCGCGATTCCAGCACGAGGAACGCACCAAGCGAACCGACGATCATGCCGCCGCCGTTCTCCGGCTTGCGCGACCACAGTGGATGCCAGTCGCCAAGTGCGTGGCCGTTGATCGATCCGATCAGGAGAATCATGTCGAGGCGTTCGGCAGAAAATGCGCCGCCGACCAGCGCATGACTGGATTCGCCCGATTTTATGCGGTGGAAAGCCGTTTCGACGGCGGAGATCCCTGCCGCTTCCTCGCCCATGAAGGTACGCGAGGAACCTGTCACCTTGTGAACGATGGAAATGTTGCCTGCGAGAAGGTTGGAAAGCTGCGCCAGGAACAATGTCGGGCGCAATTCCGTCGTCAGCTTCTCGTTCAGGAGCAACTCCCGATCATTGCGCTTAAGGCCTTCGTCGACGATCAGCGTATCGACGTTGATATCACGTTCGCCGCCGCCCGCCGCGACGATCATGTCCATGCTACCACAGGCTTCGAGGTCGTCCTTGAATCCGGCATCGTCGAGCGCAAGTCCGGCGGTGAAGACGCCGATGCGCTGCCAGTTTTCCATCTGCCGCTGATCACCACGCTTGGGGATCTGCTGGGACCAGTCGATTTCCGGCAGCGGATGCACCGGATAGGGCTTGAATTTCTCGGTTTCGACGATGGTTGCCGGTGCGCCGGCGGCCGTCAGCATCGCGACATGCGCATCCTTGCCGACACCCTGGCAGGTGACGATACCGACACCCGTCACAACCACATCATTCGGAGCCTTCGTCATGCATCAATCCTCTTGGCTGCGCCGCGCATTTGCCTGCGCGTCCTTACGCGCTGGCAGCGATGGCGTCGAGTAGCCCGACCTCGTCTGCCCGCTTGCGCACGATATCGGCCAGCGGCACTTCATTAAACGGCATGGTGCGCAGCTTCAACTGCGCATCGCAGACCTTCTTTCCAGCAATGGTGATCCGCGCCTTGGTAACAGCAAAGCCTGAACCGTCGTGCTCAAGCTCAGCCTCGATATCGAGCACGGCCTCCGGCTCGACGAAGGTCCGCATCTTCGCATTGTCGACAGTCATCAGGAACGGCATTGCCGCAAACTTGGTAACGGCGAGGACCAGCATGCCGGAAGCCTGCGCCATTGTCTCGATCAGGAGAACGCCGGGAACCAGCGGCATGCCGGGAAAATGGCCCTCGAAGACAGGGCTGTTGGCGGGAACCACGGAGCGGGCTTTCAACAGGCCCTTGGAGAGATCGACGGATTCGATCCGGTCAATCATCTGGAAATATTCCAGCAGCATCAGCACCTCCGATCCGGCCCGGCAAAGACTGAATTGCCTGGGCGGGATACGATACTTAAGAACGAAATCGCCCGGCCGCCATGTTTCGGAGCGGCTGGGCGCTAAAAAAGATGGGACGGTCGCTCAGGCCTTGGCGGCGCGCAGCTCGTCGATCTTGGCACAGAGGTTCTTGAGGACGAAATATTCCTCGGTCGAAACCTTGCCTTCGTTCACTTCCTGCGTCCACTGTTCCAGCGGAATCTTGATGCCGAATTCCTTGTCGATAGCAAAGACGATATCCAGGAAGTCGAGGCTGTCGATGCCGAGGTCGTCGATCGTATGGCTCTCCGGCGTAATCGTCTCGCGATCGATTTCACTCGTCTCTGCGATGATGTCGGCAACTTTATCGAATGTAGCAGTCACGCCCGTACCTCTTGAAATGATAGTTCAACCCTCGTCATAGGGAAATCCATTCCAAAAGCCAATGGTATCAGCCGGAGCCTGTAGAAATTTGGGGGGAGACTGTTGCCTAAACAGCAATGAAAGCCCTCGCCGATGCGGCGAAGGCCTGCGGCAGACGGCCAAGACCGTCGGGTTGCTACCGGCGTTGTGTAACGACAGCCGGCTCGCGGCTGGCAACGCGCTCAAGCTCGGGGCCACCGCTGATGATGATGTGCGTATTTCGCAAACCCGCTTCGGAGGCCAGCGAAAAGAACTTGGCAGCATTTTCGGTCTGAAGACGAACACAGCCATGCGACGCCGGCTGGCCCAGATGCTTCACCTCGAAGGTGCCGTGGACCGCATAACCGCCATCGAAGAATACGGCATAGGGCATCGGCGCGTTGTCGTATTTCTTCGAATGGTGATCGCGTGAAAGCCAGGTCGCGCTGTAGGAGCCGGTTGGCGTGACATACCCCTTGCGCGCGGTCGACACTTTCCAGCGATACTTGGTAACGCCATCCTCAGTGACGGTCATCGTCTGCGTCGGAATGCTGACTTCAGCGACCAGCGTCCCCGCATTTGCGGAAGCCGCATGAAACTGCAAGCATAAAACTGCGGCAACCGCCGCCATCGACTTCTTCATCTTCGTCCCCTCAATCGTGTCCCTGTATCGGGATGTATTCGACTGGGGAGAAGCTATCTGGAATTTGACTATATTAGCTTAATACAGACGCTGCATCCGGCGAAGACGAGCTGCCGCAAGCTTGTTGAGGGCCTCGAGAAATGCTGATCAAAGCAGGGCAAGGAACAAGATGAAGGTCGCCAAAGTGAGCACGGAGCAGGCCGAATAAAAGATCGATACCCCCGCTTCAACATCGCTGACAGTGGCAACATCGCGCCCTGCCCCGTTGATCATCGGTTCGCGAACGGTCTCCCCGCCATAGACCCTGGGTCCCGCCAACTGGATATCGAGCGCGCCCGCCATCGCAGCCTCGGGCCGGCCCGAGTTTGGCGAGCGATGCAGGCCTCCATCACGAACCGCCACGCGAATCGTATTGCCGAGCGCCGCGATACCGTTCTTGGCCAATGCGCCGGCGGCGATCAGGACGATCGACAGTCTTGCTGCCGGCCAATTGGCAATGTCATCCAGCCGGGCCGAGGCCCAGCCGAAGTCGATATAGGTTTCAGATTTGTGGCCGATCATGGAATCTGCCGTGTTTAGCATCTTGTACATGAATAGCCCCGGAAGCCCGAGAACGGCGTACCACAGCGCCGGCGCCACGACGCCGTCCGAGAAATTCTCCGCCAGGCTCTCGATCGCCGCCCGGCAGACGCCAGCTTCATCAAGCGTTTCGGGATCGCGGCCGACAATGCGGGAGACAGCAAGTCGACCACCCGCAAGTCCACTGCTACGCAATGCGTTCGAAACATCGTTGACGTGATCGGCAAGGCTTTTCTGCGCCAGGAATATCGCGACCAGCAAAGCCTCGACCATGATGCCGAGCCAGCCGAAAACGGCGAGCAGCGCGTGCAGCACCGAACCGGCGAGAAGGCTGCCGACCAGCAGCAGCAAGATCGCAATCACACCATTACGCCGCCGCATGGACGCCGTCAGCCGCTTCAGGTTCATCTTCCGGTCGAAGAACGAGATGGCCTTGCCGAAGACCACCACCGGATGCGGCACATGCGACCAAAGCCATTCGGGATCGCCTATGATGCGATCGAGCAGCAGGGCCAGAACCAGGATGAGCACATGTTCGTCCATCATCGGTTATCCAAATCAGACAGGGCCTGCGTCAATCTTTGGTCGGCACCGCTGTCCGGAGCTAGGCCAAAGCGCAACCAGTCAGCGGCATAGTCGAACTTGCGGACGAGAATGTGGTGCCGGGCCAGATGCGTATATATGTCGCTCGCGCGCCGATCGGCAACGAGGGCGAACAGATCCGTACCGCCGACAACGGTAAGGCCGCCTGCCGCCAGCGCCTCCGCGAGCGCAGCCCGACGTTCGCCGATACGCTTCGCGACTGCACTTGGATCGGCTGCGAGCAATGATGTCGCGATCGACAAGGCCGGCCCGGAGACCGCCCAAGGTCCAAGCCACTCCTCGAACCTTGCAAGTATCGACGCCTCCGCGATTGCAAAGCCAAGGCGAAGACCGGCAAGGCCGAAGAATTTGCCGAAGGAACGGAAGATGACGAGGTTCGGCATATCGATGGCGTACGGCGCAAGGCTCGTCTCGGGCGACATGTCGCCGAATGCCTCATCGACCAGCAGCAACCCGCCTCGGCTCTTGAGCTCGGCATGAAGCGCGATCAACCGGCCAACCGAAAGCACGCGACCGTCAGGATTGTTCGGATTGACGACGACGACCATCGCATGGTCCTCGCGGACGAGTTCGATATCCCCGATCGCATCGACGGCAAAGCCTACCGTCTCGAAGGCGCGCGCATATTCGCCATAGGTCGGAGCCAGGATCGCGACCCGCCTTCCAGGCTCGACGAGCCGAGGCAGAAGCTGAATGACGGATTGTGTTCCAGGCACCGGCAAGGGAGAAATGTAGCCGCTGCGATAGTAGTGCCGCGCCGCTTCGCGGGCCTGCTCCACCAGATATTGGTCCGGCAGCCTATGCCATGCAGCAACGGGGATATCGGGCAGGACAACGGGGTTGGGATTGATACCGGTCGACAGGTCGAGCCAGTCCTCCGGCCTCCCGCCATAAAGCCGCGCCGCCGCCGTGACGCCGCCACCATGAACGATCTTGACGCTCATGCAGCATCCCCGGCGAGGTCGATCAGATGCATAAAGGAGCCGGCCACATTACCCCGGCGAAGGCCAGCATGTCCGAGATCTACATGGAGAGCGTCGGTAACGGCAAACAATCTGTCCGCGCCGCCCTCCGAGACGATGGTCGAATAGTGAAACTCATGCGCGGTCATCGGGCGATCGAAGTAAGTCTTGGCAAGCGGTGTTACCCGCCGATAGCCCAGGTGCCGGTTGCGGTTCTCATAGCTGGTGACGAGCGGCAATAGTCCAAGCATCTCGTGCCGCGTGCCTGCCGCGTCGACCAACCCCTCGCCCAGCACCATGTAGCCGCCGCATTCGCCGTAGATGCGGGTGCCACGTCTGGCAGCCTCGGCCATCCCCGCCCGAAATGTCGCCGCTGCCGCAATGGTCCCGGCATGAAGTTCGGGATACCCGCCGGGAAGATAGATTGCGTCCGCATCGGCCGCGGGCGCCTCGTCGGCAAGCGGCGAGAAGAACATGATTTCCGCGCCGCGCCGGCGCCAGCCGAGCAGCATGTGCTCGTAGGAAAATGCAAAGGCGATGTCGCGCGCAACGGCGATACGTCGGCCGAGCGGCGGCAATCGCGGGATATTCGCAGTCGAGGCCTTGACGTTGCCCTGCTGCGCAGCGCGGAGAAGAAGGTCGAAATCGCATGCCGCCGATACGGCTTCCGAGGCGAGCTCGATGAACGCCTCCAGCCCGGAATGCTCCCCCGCCTGGACGAGGCCAAGATGCCGCTCCGGCAGGGCAAGCGCCTTGTCGGCCCGAACGACGGCAACTATGGGCATCCGGATCGCGTCGAGTGCCTGGCGCAGCATCGCCTCATGCCTGTCGCTGCCGACACGGTTGAGAATGACGCCTGCGATGCGGATATCGGCGCGGAAATTGGCAAAGCCGCTGACAAGAGCCGCGACCGACTGCGACATCCGCGAGGCGTCGACAACGAAAATGACCGAAAGCGCCAGCATCGCCGCGAGATCGGCCGCGGTTCCCCGGCCATCCGCCGCGCCGTCGAACAATCCCATCATCGCCTCGATGACGAGGGTCCGTCCCCCGCTTCGATGCAACGCCGCATTGGCTGATATCAATTCCCCGCGCATCGCCCATGGGTCGAAATTGAGGCAGGGCGTACCGCTCGCGGCCGTATGAAATGCCGGATCGATATAATCGGGCCCCGCCTTGCCGGGAGCAACGGATACGCCCCTCTTGCGAAGGGCGCGTAGCAGACCGAGCGTAATCGTGGTCTTGCCGGACCCGGAGGATGCCGCCGCGATCAACAGGCCGCTCATGCCGGGACCTTGCGGACCGCCGTCGGCGGCGTTTCAGGTTGCAGCTTGCGCCCGGAAAGAGCACCCAGCCAGTCCAGCGAAGGCCGCAGCCGGACAACTTCGCCGACCACGACGATTGCCGGAGGCTCGAGGCCCGAGGCGGCAACGGCGGCTTCCGCCTCGCCAAGCGTCGTTTCCAGCACCTGCTGCTGAGGCGTTGCGGCATTGCAGACAAACGCCACCGGCTCGCCAGGCGATCGACCGGCGGCAATGAGATTGGCGCTGATCTGGGCAATATGCTTCATCGCCATATACATGACGATCACGGGAGAGCCCCTGCCGATAGCCTCCCAGTTGATCGCGTCCGGCACCAGGCCCGACGAATCATGCCCGGTCAAAAAAGTCACCGCGTGGTTGATATCGCGATGCGTCACCGGAATGCCGGCATAGGCGAGCCCGCCGATACCAGCCGTAATCCCCGGAACGATGCGAAACGGGATATTGTGCTCGACCAGCATCAAGGCTTCCTCGCCACCGCGTCCGAAGACGAACGGATCGCCACCCTTCAGCCGCAGCACGCGCTTGCCGGATCGCGCAAGCTCGACCAGCCGCAGCGAGATATCACGCTGCTTGGCCGATGGCTTGCCGCCGCGCTTGCCTGCATATTCAAGCAGAGCGCCGTGCCGAGCAAGCTTCAGGCACTCGTCATTGACAAGCGCATCGTGGACCACGACGTCGGCTTCCGTCAGTCCCTTCGCCGCAAGCAGCGTCAGCAGCCCCGGGTCGCCCGGCCCGGCTCCGACAAGCCAGACACTGCCCGGCTCCAGGGCCGGGAGGTTGGAAAATGCGCTATCGTTCATCCCTGCTGTCCTATGCCCGCACAATCGAAATTGCAATCTCGGCAAGCTGCCCACCAATGGCTGACGCAGCCTCGCCAAACGGCAAGCTTTCGGTGCAAACACAGACTATAGAACAGCCCGGTCGACGATGCATCGATCGCAGCGCTATGTCGTTCTCCCTGTGCGACGTGGACCTTGAGCTGGCAAGCCGAATCAATTCGCGAGGTCGCTCACTCTCGACACGAGCATACGGCGATACGGGGCTGAAATGATTCGGAGATAGAGCGTCGAGCTTGGACAGTGAAGAGCGAGGCGGCCGAGCCGCCCCCTTCGACGCAGGTGTCAGCGGCTGGCGCCGCCAAGGATCGTGTCGCGGATGAGATCGACGACCTTTTCCGACTGGATGCCGGTGCAGACGGTCTGGCTCGGCAGGTTGTCCCAGTCTCCCGGCGGAAAGTGCTTGCCATCCGGCTTCACGATAGTCTGGCCATCGGCAATCCCGCCGCAGACCACACGCACCGGGCCCTTGATACTCGTGAAAAGCTCTGGCCCGACGATATAGGCGCTCGCGCAGCTGTCATGCACCATCATGCCGTCATCGACCGCATGCTTGTAGAAATCGATATAGGACTGCGACAGCTCATTGAGCAATTGAACGTCCTCGCCGCCAATCTTGGCCATGTCGGCCAGATAGCCTCGGCTCATCGTCGTGATCGCCGTGACGTCGAGGCCGATGACCACGACGTTCCAGGCCGCCGTCATGACGACATCGGCAGCTTCCGGATCGCCGTGGATATTGGCCTCCGCCACCGGCGAGACGTTGCCGGGCACATAGAACGAGCCGCCCATGATGACGACATCCTTCACCAGCCTGACGATGTCAGGATCATGCTTCAGCGCCAGTGCCAGATTGGTCATCCGGCCGACAGCCACCAGCCGCACCTCGCCCGGATTGGCACGAACCGTGTCGATGATGAACTGATAGGCCGGCCGCGGATCCGTCGGCAGGTCGATCGTGGCGGGGACTTCGATATCACCGAGACCGTTGTGACCATGCACGAAAGTCGGCCAAGGCCGCTCGTGACGCGAAGGGTCGAACGTAACGCTTGCACCCTTGGCAACCGGGCATGGAATATCCCATTCGCGCTTCAGGAACAGCGCATTGCGCGTCGTCGTCTCCACGGAGGCATTGCCGAACACTGTGGTAATGCCAAGCAGGTCGATCTCAGGATGGCGGTGGAGGAAGAGCAGAGCCATGGCGTCGTCAACGCCCGGATCCGTGTCATAAATGACCTTATGCATGATAGTTCCTTGTTACGCTTGCAACAGCCGGCGCCTGACAATTAGCAACCAGCGAAATGCCTCACCATACCGGCAGCCGCTGTTTCTGCAACGTCTGATCCGGTCTTGCGCGATTAGGTCACAGCTTACGGGCAAGACCGCAGTTGGACCGATAAATCGCGGCACTGGCGACTGAAATTTTCATCGATTGAAACATGATCTGCCTTTCAAAAGGGATAGGGCCAGGCGTGAATGCCAAGCGCAATATTTGCCTCGGCAATATGTTGGGAACGGACGACGACATCGTGACACTCGCGATCATGCACCCAACGGCGTCGTGCGCAAAGCTACCTCGATCGCCAGAAGTTCAGCCGATTTTTGCGATCGCCGCGGTCGCGAAGGCGGATTTGATCTTCGGCACCACGAGCGTCCCCGAGGGACCGGCGGCGGCTAAAGCGGCGGCTTCGGCCACCCCGTGGCACCCCACGCGCGCAAAAACAAGCTCCGACGGATTGGCGAGCCTCGGCGTTTCCCTTTCGAGGGTGGCGGCATCGAAGAATTTGACGGGGACGCCGAGTTGCGAGGCAATCGCGAGGATCGCCGGCTCCTCGCTTTTCATATCAATCGACGCAAGCTCGATAATCTCGCTCGGCATGATGCCAGCCTGCTTCAAGGTTCGCTCGGCGAGATCGGCCACATCGACTAGCGAAGCCCCGCGCTCGCAGCCCATGCCGAGCACGTAGCGCTCGGAACTGATGGTTGGATCGAGGCTCCGTGAACGACCGGCCAAGCGAGGCACTTTCTGAAACGTGGTGGAGATCGTGTCTAGCGCTCGCCCGTCACAACGTCAATTTGGCCTTCCGCTCTGAAACAACGGTTGCCGGAAAACGCAACCAATGCAACAAGGCAACGCCCTCCAATTTCCAGAGCCCCACCTTGCAAGACATTTCCCTCAATTTGCTGCTTCTCCTGTTCGTTGCTGCCTTTTTTGCCGGCTTTGTCGATTCGATTGCCGGCGGCGGCGGGCTGATCACCGTGCCTGCCATGCTGATCGCCGGCATACCGCCGCTGCAGACGCTCGGAACCAACAAAGTCCAGTCCATCTTCGGCGCCGGCTCGGCAACGCTTGCCTATGCCCGCAAAGGCCATGTGAAGCTCCGCACCCAGCTGCCAATGGCCCTGATGGCAGTCATAGGCGGTGCTCTGGGCGCAGCTCTCGCCACCGTTATGCCGAGCGACGTCCTGCGCATCATCTTGCCTTTCCTGTTGATCGGCATTGCAATCTTTTTTGCCTTCAAGCCCAATCTCGGCGACGTAGAAAGACACCGGCGCATGGCGCCGATGCTTTTCGGCTTCACCTTCGTGCCGCTGATAGGCTTTTACGACGGTGCTTTTGGTCCCGGCACCGGCTCGTTCCTGATGCTCGCCTTCGTGACGCTTGCCGGCTTCGGTCTGCTAAAGGCGACGGCGCATACCAAGTTGCTGAACTTTGGCTCCAACCTCGGCGCCTTGATCGTCTTCATCTTCTCCGGCGCGATCCTCTGGAAAATCGGCCTGACCATGGGCCTCGGCCAGTTCCTCGGCGCCCAGGTCGGATCACGGGTCGCCATGCGCATCGGCGCGAAGATCATCAAGCCACTGCTCGTCATCGTCTGCCTCGCCTTTGCCATCAAGCTGATCGCCGACCCCGCCAATCCGGTGAGGGTCTGGCTGGGCATATAACAGGCTTTATCTTTGCAGCGCGTCAGGCTATATTCATATATATTCCAAATGAATATAGGTGATGCATGGCAACGACGAGTCTTAGCCTGGGAAATCATTGGGAAGGTTTTATTCGCGAACAGATTTCGACCGGCCGCTACGGCTCGGCGAGCGAAGTTGTTCGTGATGCATTGCGAACGATGGAAGAGCGCCTTGCACGACTTGAAGCGCTCCGCGGTCATCTCGCCGAAGGCGCTGCGCAAGCGGGAAAAGGTGAGTTCGTGCAAGATTTTACCATCGATGCAGTCATCGATAGTCTCAATAGCGAGAGATGAGCCGCTACCGCATAACCCCGCGTGCGCTTCGCGATCTGATGGAAATAGGCAGGTACACGGAAGCGGCCTGGGGTCGAAAAAAGCGCGACGACTATCTGCGCAAGCTTGAAAGTCGTTTCGCATGGCTTGCCGAGCAGCCGAGCTTGGGCAAGAAGCGCTTCGATATTCAAGAAGGCTATTTTTGCTTCCCGGAAGGTCAGCATTTGATCTTCTATCTGATCGCTCCCGGCGAGATACACATTATCGGCGTCCCGCATCAGACAATGGACATTCCGGGGTTCTTTGACATCGCGCCGTGAAGACCGGTGCGTTTTACCACCCCAACGCGATGATGCATCCAGTCGGCCCATCCGGCATCGCGAGGCTCGACGAAGCCACCAAGCGCGGTGTCAGAACTCGACCCCTGCCTGCCCCTTGATCCCCGAGCGGAAAGGATGCTTGATGAGCTCCATCTCGGTTACCAGATCGGCGATTTCGAACAGCTCTTCCTTGGCGTTGCGGCCTGTCAGCACGACGTGCGTCATGTGGGGCTTTTCAGTTTTCAGGAACTCGATCACCTCGTTGAGGTCGAGATAGTCGTAGCGAAGCGCGATATTGATCTCGTCGAGCAGAACCATGGAGTTCCGTTCGTCGCGGATCAGCTCCTTGGCCTTTTCCCATGCGGCACCGGCCGCGGCCACATCGCGGGCGCGGTCCTGCGTTTCCCAGGTGAAGCCCTCGCCCATCGTGTGGAACTGGCAGATATCGGAAAAATGCTTTTCGATCAGGTCGCGCTCCCCCGTCCACATAGCGCCCTTGATGAACTGCACGACAGCGCAGGGCTTTCCATGGGCGATATGCCGGAAGATCATCCCGAAGGCGGCCGACGACTTCCCCTTGCCCTTGCCGGTGTGAACGATGATCAGGCCCTTCTGGTCCGTCTTCGTCGCCATGATCTTATCGCGGGCAGCCTTCTTCTTGGCCATCTTGTCCGCGTGGCGGGCGTCATCGACCTTGAAAGTGCCGGCAACGGTTTCCGTCGTTTCTTCGCTCATTGGTTTCTCCCTGAAATTATTGATTTCTGTGCCAGCGGCCCGCCGCGCCAGAGATAAATAGCCACCAGCGGCTCGATCCGCGTCTGCATGGCATGGCGGATGTCGGAGGGGTGATGGATGATCTCTCCCGCGGTACGGGGCTGAAACGCGCCGCCGTCCTTGCTCCACAGAGAGCCCTCCGTCAGTGGAATGTAGATTTCCTCGGCAACGTGATGGTGATCCGGATAGACGATCTCAGGCCCGAGCATGAGGAAACCTCCGGCCATCTCCCCACTCTCGAAATGCCCGCGCGTGCCGAAAAGCTCCACCCAGCCGTAGCGCTCCAGAAAATCCGCCCCAAAGTCGCCGGCTCCGTAGGTTTGCCCCCACTGAAGCACGCCGGCAGCAGCCTTGAGACCAGCTAGCAACTCCATCTCGGCTGATCCCACATTCGGAGCCGGGGTTTCAAGATAACCGACAACTGGCAGAATGCGTGGCGCCAACTTCCGCTCTGTCATTTCCCAGTTGAACCCGTCGGAGAATCGGGACAGCCCATCGTCATTCAGGGACTCGAGATAGTTCCGAAAGCCGTTGAGGAGGTCGGCAGGCGACTTCATGCACGGATCTCCCTGCCTTGCTTGTTCGCCATCAGGTCGAAACGCGCCGAATTACTGCGCGGTGTCCAGAGCTGCCGGTCGATTGCCTCCATCAGCTTGCCTTTCATCTCCTCCAGTGCGGCGGGATTCTTCTCTTCCATGAAATTGCGAACGAGGCTGTCCGCGACAAATGCCTGGTAGACTGCCTCGAAATGATGGTCGCGTACGGCGCCTGTCGTTGCCGCGAAGGCAAAGAGATAATCGACCGTCGCCGCGATCTCGGCGGCACCCTTGTAGCCATGGCGCATCACCCCGGCGATCCACTTCGGATTGACGACGCGACCGCGGACGACGCGCCCGATTTCCTCCTCCAACGACCGGATAACTGGCTTTTCCGGCCGGGAATGATCGTTGTGATAGATTGAAGGACGACTGCCGGCGAGCTGTTCGGTCGCCGCCGCCATGCCGCCTTCGAACTGGTAGTAGTCGTCGCTGTCGAGAAGGTCGTGTTCACGATTGTCCTGGTTCTGGACGACTGCCTGGATCGACCTCAGTCGTTCCTCAAACACACCCCGCTCGGCGCGCCCCTCTTCGCCTGCGCCATAGGCATAGCTTCCCCAGACCAGATAGGCCTCCGCAAGGTCCGCCCGCCGCTCCCAGCCCTTCTCATCGATCAGCGCCTGGAGACCTGCACCATAGGCACCCGGCTTCGAGCCGAAAACGCGATAGCCTGCCCGCCGCTTCGCGGTGGCTTCGTCGAGGCCCGCGGCTGCGAGCCTGAGGGTTTCCCCTCGCATGCGCTCGGCAATCGGATTGTCGGCACTATCTTCCTCGAGGGCGCCGACTGCGCGGACTGCCTTGTCGAACAGGGCGATCTGCTCGGGAAAGGCATCGCGAAAGAAACCGGAAATCCGTAGCGTCACATCGACCCTCGGCCGACGCAGCATGGCAGGTGGGATGATCTCGTAGCCGGTGACACGACGCGACGACATGTCCCAGATCGGCTTGACGCCGATCAGCGCCAGCGCCTGGGCGATATCATCGCCGCCGGTGCGCATGTTCGAGGTGCCCCAGGCCGTAAGCCCGAAGGATACCGGCCACTCGCCGTGGTCCTGCACATAGCGCCGAACAAGCAGCTCGGCCGACTTCTTGCCAAGTTCGTAAGCGGCAGGCGTCGGCACCGCGCGACTATCGACGGAATAGAAATTCCGCCCCGTCGGCAACACGTCGGGCCGCCCGCGCGTCGGCGCCCCGGACGGACCGGGAGGCACAAAGCGCCCATCAAGACCGCGCAGAAGGCCCGCGATTTCGGCTTCGCCGCACTCGAGGATTGACGGCTTGAGCCGACTCTCGATCTCGTCGAGGACATCCATGGTTCGTGGCCAGGCACCCGGGCAGGCGAGGTCACCCTGGACGAATGCCGCAGCCAACAACTCGATGCGTTCCACGGTATCCCCATGAATACGCCAAGGCTCATCCGATATGTCGGCCAGAATTGTCGGCCGAGAGCCGGTCCACGCGGCGGCCATGTCGCAATCTAATGGATCGAACTTCTTTGCGGAGGGGAGTTCACCCCCCTCTGTCCCGTCGGACATCTCCCCCACAATGGGGGAGATTGCTGGAGCAAGCTCTCGCCTCACATTGGTCTCCCCCCTTGTGGGGGAGATGTCGGCCCGGCCGACAGAGGGGGGTGCCGCACCCTCCGAATTACTCAGCCCAGCATCCAAAGCAATCGCCCGCTGCAAACTCTGATCGCCGCCCTCGCCCAACCCCCGCGGCACGCGCGCCAGAGCGACGGTCAAATCCGTCAGCAACCGCCCCTCCGGCGAAACCCCGAAGACGTGCAGCCCGTCCCGTATCTGCATTTCCTTGAGGTCGCAGAGATAGGCGTCGAGCTTCTGCAGCGCGCTGTCTTCGCTCTCCCCCTTGGCGATGCCGGCGTCCTGATCGAGCCCGATATCCTGCACGAGGTCCAATATCTGCTTTCGCAAGAGCTTGATGCGGCGCGGATCGACGCCCGAGGCTTCGTAATATTCGTCAACCAGCGCCTCCAGGTCCTTCAACGGCCCGTAGCTCTCTGCGCGCGTCAGAGGAGGCGTCAGATGGTCGATGATGACGGCGCTGGTGCGACGCTTGGCTTGGGTTCCTTCGCCGGGATCATTGACGATGAACGGATAGAGGTGCGGCATCGGCCCGAGGATGGCCTCGGGATAACATGTCTCCGAAAGCGCCAGCGCCTTGCCGGGCAGCCATTCGAGATTGCCGTGCTTGCCCATGTGTATGACCGCATGCGCGCCGAACTCGGCCCGCAGGAAGGCGTAAAACGCGAGATAGCCGTGCGGCGGGACGAGATCCGGCGAATGATAGCTTTCCTTCGGGTCGATATTATATCCGCGCGCCGGCTGGATGCCGACCAGAAGCTCGCCGAAGCGGCTCAGCGACAAGGCGAAGGCACCGTCGACGAAATAGGGGTCGGTCTCGGGCGCCCCCCAACGCGTCGTCACCTCGTCCTGAATCTGATTGGGAAGCGATGCGAAGAACTCGATGTAACGACTCAAGGAAAACGTTTCGCGAATGACCTTTCCGTCGTGGCCGGAATTGGTCGGCCCCTCCATCAGATGCCGGATCAGCGCATCGCCGTCGGCAGGAATTCCAGAGACCGGATAGCTCGCATCCGCCATCGCCCGCAGCACCTCTATCGTCCCGGCCGGCGTATCGAGCCCCACGCCGTTGCCGAGGCGCCCGTCACGGTTCGGATAGTTCGCCATGATCAGCGCGACGCGGCGATCTGCGGGCCTGGTCCGCCGCAGCCGCGCCCAGTTCGCCGCCAGCCGCGCTGTATAGCGCATGCGCTCTTCCTCTGGCTCGCTGCCGACGATATTGGCCTCGACCCGCTCGTCATAGCGGGCCGCTGCCTTGAACGATACAGCGCGCGAAAGCACCCGCCCATCGACTTCGGGTAGCGCCACGTTCATGCCGAGATCGCGGGCGGAAAGCCCTTGCGCGGATGCGGCCCAGGCCTCCCTGGAGGACGCCGAGAAGATCGCCTGAATGACGACGGCATCGCTGGATTCCAGCACCGTCGGCTGCCGATCGGCGCCGGGAGCGGACACGGCAAAACCTGTCGTGTTGATAACGACATCCGGCATCAGCTCGGCAAAGACGCTTTCGAGGATGCCCTTGGAGACAGTATCCTTGAGGCTGTAGGCGAAGACCGGCAGCGGCCGCATCCCCTGCCCGATCAAAGCCTCTATCATTGCCTCGACCGGCCTGGTTTCACCGCTTTGCACGAGGGCGCGGTAGAAGCTGATGGCGACTGTCGGAGCGCTTGGAGACGCACCCCCCTCTGCCCTATCGGGCATCTCCCCCACAAGGGGGGAGATTGCCGGAGCCGAGGGTTGCGTCACATTAATCTCCCCCCTTGTGGGGGAGATGTCGGCCGGGCCGACAGAGGGGGGTGAAGCGGCAGATGGAGAACTCACCCGCCGCCACTCCTCAACCCCAACAACACCCAACCCCGGCCACCAAATCCCCGCCTTCATCAACGGCGAGGCCAATTGGGGCTTCTCGGCTCCGGAGAGCATCGCACCGGCATAGGCCAGGAACAGTCGAGAATTCGCGTCCCCGCCCTCGATCAGATACGCCCAGAGCGCGTTCAGGTCGTCGAGCGCAACGTTCGAGAATGGCGTCAAACCCGGATCAGCCTTGGAATCACCCGGCAGTACCGCGATCAGCGCCCCCTGACGCGCGGCAACGGCATGCAGCGCCTCCAGCGCATAGTGAAAATAGCTGGCCCCGCCGAGCGCACGAACGATGATCAGTTTCGCATGGCGTGCCGTGCGCTCGACATAGGTATCGACCGACATCGGATGCTTGAGGCTCATCAGGCTCGCGAGCCTCAGCGAATGCGAGGGCACCCCTTGCCCATGCGCAGCAGCTATTGCCGCGAGCTCGGTGTCGGCAGCCGACAGGAACAGGATATCCCCAGGCGATTGACCAAGGTCGATCGCCTCCTCGCCGTCGGCGATCGTTCCTTTCTGGGCTAGAAGGAGATGCATGGCTTTGTCTTATACCAAAGCTGCGATCGCCTCGCGAACCACATTTTGGTCCATGTCATGCAACCCGATGACCACCAGCCGCGTGGCGCGCGCCTCTCCCGGCAACCAGGCCCGGTCGAAATAATGATCGACGCGGCTGCCGACCGCTTGCAATTGCAGGCGCATCGGCTTGCCCGGCACATCGACGAAACCCTTGAGACGCAGGACATCGTGCGTGCCGATGACCGTCTTCAGGCGCTCGACAAATGTCAGCGGATCGGCAATGCCGCCGAGTTCGATGACGAAACTATCGAATTCGTCGTGGTCGTGCGGCGTACCATCAGCATGCTCAAGTTCGTGGTGTGACTGACGGTTGCCGATGTCGCCTTCCGTCCCGACGCCGAGGCCGAGCAGCACGGCTGCGGACACTTCGCCATTGCGGGCTTCGATCATCGTCGGCTTGCGGTGCGTACGCGACAGAACCTCGGCGCGGACGCCGGCGATCCCGGCCGCATCGAGCAGGTCGGTCTTGTTGAGAATGATCAGATCGGCACAGGTCAGCTGATCCTCGAAAAGCTCCTCGATCGGATTGTCGTGGTCGAGCGACGCGTCCTCGGCGCGAGCGGCATCGACCGCGTCGTGGTCGTCGGCAAAACGCCCGGCCGCAACGGCTGCGCTGTCGACAACGGTAATGACGCCGTCGACCGTCACCTGGGTGCGTATGTCTGGCCAATTGAAGGCGGCGACCAGCGGCTGCGGCAACGCGAGGCCGGAGGTCTCGATGATGATGTGATCAGGGCGAACATCGCGCTCCAGGAGCTTCGTCATCGTCGGGATGAAATCATCCGCGACGGTGCAGCAGATGCAGCCGTTGGTGAGCTCGATGATGTCGTCCTCCGTGCAATTTTCCGCGCCGCAGCCCTTCAGCACGTCGCCGTCAACACCGAGGTCGCCGAACTCGTTGATGATCAGCGCGATCTTCTTGCCCCCGGCGTTCTGCAACAGGTTGCGGATCATCGTCGTCTTGCCGGCTCCAAGGAAGCCGGTGATGACGGTGGCGGGGATTTTCTGCTGGTTCATACGAGTCAACCCTTCATCTTCAGCGGCAGTCCGGCCGCTACGAAATAAACTTCAGCGGCAGTTGCCGCGATCATTTGGTGGAGCCTGCCGGCGTGGTCGCGAAAATCGCGCGCCATCCGGTTTTCCGGCACGATACCAAGGCCGACCTCGTTGGAGACCAGCACGATCCGCGCCTTCGCTCCGGCCAAAAATTCAGCCAGGGCGGCAAATTCCGCCGCCATATCTAGCTCCTCCATCATCAGATTGGTTACCCAGAGGGTGAGGCAATCGACGAGGATAGCCCGGCCTTCGCTGTCGATGGATGAAAGGCAGTCGACGAGGTCAAGCGGCTCCTCATGCGTCGTCCACAGGTCGCCGCGATCCGCCCGATGCTGCGCAATACGGTCGCGCATCTCCTCGTCCCAGGCGCGTCCGGTCGCGACGTAGTGCCGCTCAAGACCGCAATCCGCGACGAGCTTCTCCGCAAAGCGGGATTTGCCCGAGCGCGCGCCGCCGAGCACGAGGATGGTTCCGGGGGAAACGAAGGACATCAGCGGGTTCCGATCCTCACGCGCCGCGTCGCGCATTGCGGCTCGATACGGCCGTCCGGATCAATGGAACACGCGTAACAGGTGCGTGCAAAATCAGTGCTTCAGCCATGACAACCTCCGTGCTGGCAGCGGGACATGCGTCCCCTTGGATGGGCTCCTCGCCCGGCACGATTGGCAGGTCTCCTGGCTCGCGGTTGCGGCGCCGCGATCAGTGGACCGGAAGCCGGTATCCACTGGTCGCGGGCCTGCGGATCTCCCTCGCCTTCCCGGCGGTCATCGTGAAAAGGCGGACGATTCGTAGATGAGGAGGCGTCCAGCCTTGGTAGATCACGATGCCATGCCAGTGGCTTTTCCGATCTTGAAGGTAATCTCGCCCGCCCGCACCATTGCGGACTGCCGGCCAAATAGCCCTCAAAACCGAATGGAAGACCCTGACCGCTCTACAGTCGCGGGGTCGGCTGTGATGAAAGCGCCCGATATGGGTCCGCCCCTTCACATTCCCTTTTCATCCCCTGCGGCACGCCGCCGCCTGGGAACCATTCGCTATTGCCTCATGGTTAGGCAAACGCCAGTTTGAAGTCAATGTCCCGGAGTTCGAGCATCAGGCGCACCCCGACGCTCCTGCAGTCGAAAGTCACTCCTGAAGGGGCCTGAAAAAGCTCAGCAATGCCGGTCTTTTGCCGCAATTCTTTGACCTAAGAGGTCTATAAGGTTGCAAGCAGCCGCCTCGCTTCAATATTCAAGTCGTATTTCCATGCTTCAAAGATTCCACGCGCGTCGTTTCGGCGCCTTCCGTCTGCTATTCGATTTTGGTCGGCTGAGAGCAGCGCTCCGACGCAGCGAGCTCGGTCTGCTGTTTGCCGGCATCGCCGTCGGCGTCTCATCCGGATGTGCGGTGACGGCAATGAGCCTGATATCGCAGGAGATGCACAGCCTGATCTTCGGCATAGACGACGCCGATCGGCTGAGTTCCTCCAATATCGAAAACAAGTTGCTGTTGCTCGGAGCTCCTGTCGCCGGAGGCATCCTGCTCGGGCTGATGATGTTCATCCTCGCCAAGACCCGCAAGAAGCCGATGGTCGACCCGATCGAGGCCAACGCGCTGCATGGCGGCCGGATGTCGCTGACCGACAGCATCCTGGTCGCCGCGCAGAACCTGATCTCCAACGGCTTCGGCGCTTCGGTCGGCCTCGAGGCCGGTTATACCCAGATTGCCGCCGGCATAGCCTCGAAGCTCGGCTACAAGCTCCAGCTGCGCCGCTCGGACCTTCGAACACTGGTCGGCTGCGGCGCCGCCGGCGCCATCGCCGCCGCCTTCAACGCGCCCCTGACCGGCGCTTTCTACGCTTTCGAGCTGATCATCGGCACCTACACCATCGTCACGCTGACTCCGGTCGTCGTCTCCGCGCTGGTATCGACCATCGTCGCAAGGCTGCTCGCCAGCGGCAATGTCATGATCGATGTCGGCGAGTTCGGCAGCGTCGTCCCGGCCGATTATATCCCGGCCCTGTTGCTTGGCGCGCTCTGCGCCGGATTGGGCATCCTGCTCATGCAGGGCGTCTCCTTCGTCGAGGAACTGGCTCGCAAAAGCGCGATTGCGCTGCCGTTCCGCCCGGCCCTCGGCGGCATCGTCGTCGGATTGCTGGCAATCGTCTCGCCGCAAGTGCTTTCCGCCGGGCATGGCGCGCTGCATCTAAACCTAGCCCGCGACCTGGCGATCCCGGCGCTGCTGGGCATCCTTTTACTGAAATCGCTGGCATCGGCAGTTTCGATCGGCTCGGGCTTCCGCGGCGGCCTCTTCTTCGCCTCGTTGTTCATGGGTGCGCTCATCGGCAAGATCTTCGCCTATTCCGCCCCCTATTTCGACCATGCGACCTTGACGCCGGTCATCTACGCCGTCGTCGGCATGAGTTCGCTGGCCGTCGCCGTCATCGGCGGCCCCTTGACGATGACGTTCCTGGCACTTGAGATTACCGGCGACTTCCCGATCACCGTCCTCGTCCTTGCCGCCGTCATCACCTCGTCGATGGTGGTCCGCACCACGTTCGGCTACTCGTTCGCAACATGGCGTTTCCACCTGCGCGGCGAGAGCATACGCAGCGCCCATGATGTCGGCTGGATCCGCAACCTTACGGTCAACCGGATGATGCGTCCCGACGTCCGCACTGCCAACGTCAACATGACAGTCGGGGACTTCCGCCATGACTTTCCGATCGGCTCGACCCAGCGGGTGATCCTGCTCGACGATTCCGAGAAATATGCAGGCATGGTGCTCGTCCCCGACATCTATGCAAGCCCCGTCGAGCAGGACGAAGAAAGCCGCAGCCTCGGCGATTTCATCCGCTACAAAAACGACTTCCTGCAGCCGCAGATGAATGCCAAACAGGCGGCAGCGATCTTCGACAAGACCGAAAGCGAAGCGCTGGCTGTGGTCAACAATCTGATCGAACGCAAGGTCGTCGGCCAGCTCTCGGAGAGCTATACGCTGCGCCGCTATTCGGAAGAACTCGACCGCAGGCGACGCGAAGTCTCAGGTGAGATCTAGTCAGTTCATGGAATCGAGATCAGCTTTGTGCTAGAGTTTGAAGCCATGGAGGTGCGTCGATGGGTAACGCATTCAAGGTGCTGCATCTGACAGAGGATGCAACGGGGGAAAGCGATTTCCGCGAGTTCGACTTGCCCTTGCACGAGATCGCATTCGCGCCTCCCGCTCAGCCGTTCCTTGTCTCTCCGACGATGCCGGCCAAGGGCTATGTCGCCATCCATATACCGGTTGGCTGGGCCGGCGAGATGCACCAGTCGCCTCATCGTCAAATCCTGTTCTGCTTGTCGGGTGCGTTGAAAGTCACGGCAAGCGATGGCGAAGTTCGCCTCGTCGAGGCTGGATCGATGTGGCAGATGGAAGACGTCAGCGGCAAAGGTCATTGGAGCGAGGTGGCAACCTCAGTCCCATTCGAAGCCGTGGTCATCTTGCTGGATAGCCGCCCCTGAACGAAGAGCCAGACAACAATGGCTGCCCAATTGTCGATCGGCAGGCCTAGGTCCGCAAACCGAGCAAGTCGTCGAGCCAGCGCTGGTCGAGCGACGCCTCCAATTCGCCGGCGACGTCGTCAAGCGCGCGATCCACGCTCTGCCGATAATTCATTCGCTCCCCGGTCAAGCCGAAGCTCCGCAGCAACGCGGCGCGATAGGCGTCGCTCCCGAACAAGCCGTGCAGGTAGGTGCCCATGACATGTCCGTCAACAGAGATGGCGCCATCGGCTCGACCATCGATCACCGACGACGGCCGTTCGCAATCGGGGCCGTGGGTAATGCCCAGATGGATTTCATAACCTGACAGCGCAACATCGTGCTCGGTCGACCAGGCGCTGCTGTTGCGCACCGTCTTTTCGGGTGCCATCTCGGTCTCGACCTCGAGAAGGCCGAGGCCGGGAATTTCAGTCATCGCGCCTTCGATGCCAAGTGGGTCGCGCACAAGCCGCCCGAGCATCTGGTAACCACCGCAGACGCCGATGACCCTGCCCCCGCGTCGGACATGCGCGGCCAAATCGCGGTCCCATCCCTGAGCTCGAAAATCCTGAAGGTCGCCTATGGTCGATTTGGAGCCTGGGATAACAACCAGCGACGCGTCCACCGGTAGCGCCTCCCCGGCGCGCACGAACACCAGATCGACATCCGGCTCTGCCCGCAAAGGGTCAAGATCGTCGAAATTGGCGATACGGGACAAGACCGGCACGGCGATCTTCAGCGCGCCCACGGTGCCCTTTGCAAGCCGCTCCAGCACGACGCTGTCCTCGGCCGGCAGCCGACCTGCAGCTTTGAGCCATGGCACGACGCCGAAACAGGGCCAGCCCGTGAACGTTCCCACCGATTTGATGCCGTCGTCGAAAAGCGACACGTCACCGCGAAACTTGTTGATGATGTAGCCCTGGATCATCCGCCGGTCTTCCTCCGGCAAGATGGCATGTGTGCCGACAAGCGAGGCGATCACCCCCCCGCGATCGATATCGCCGACGAGCACCACCGGCACGTTGGCGCGCGTGGCAAAGCCCATATTGGCGATGTCGCCGGGCCGGAGGTTGATTTCAGCAGGCGATCCAGCACCCTCCACGATGACCAGATCGGCGCCATCGGACACTGTCGCAAAGCTCTCGAGCACCGCGCCAAGCAGCTGCGGCTTGAGCCCCTGGTAGTCGCGCGCCTTCGCCTGGCCCCAGACCTTTCCCTGCACAATGATCTGGCTGCCGTTTTCCGACTGCGGCTTGAGCAACACCGGGTTCATATGCACGGAGGACGGCGCGCGCGCGGCCAGCGACTGCAGCCATTGGGCCCGCCCGATTTCGCCGCCGTCCTCGGCCACGGCGGCATTGTTCGACATGTTCTGCGGCTTGAAGGGGCGGACCTTCAGTCCCCTGTTTGCGGCAAGTCGGCAAAGCCCCGCCACCAATACCGTTTTTCCGACATCAGACCCGGTTCCCTGCAGCATGATCGCCTTCGTCATCGACGAAGAACCATTGGCCAGAATGCCACTGGAAATGCTCCATTTTGCCCCATTTCAGCCTCTTTCCACCTCGGCCGCGGCGCGGCCCTTGCAGCAAAAATACATCATCGGTTCTTGCGCTCTATTTGCGACATCGGATGACGATTTCATCCGTTGCCCCATGTCGGAAACAGGATTATCTCCGCGCTCAAATACGCGTCCAACAATCGGCTGACGCGGCCCGAGGATACCCCGATGCTGTTCATCTTCAACAACAAGAATTCCATCCAGATCGCCTGGGATTCCAAGGTCCCCGCGACAAAACCGGAAACGCGCACCCAGCAGCTCGATGTCCGCGTCGGCACCGTGGGTCTCATCCGCACCAATAACGCCGGCTGATCTCCAGTCAATCCCGCCTCGCCGGTTTCCCGAGGCCGGGAGCCCCCGGTCATAAATGCGAAAACCGCGCGAGCCGGAAAGCTACGCGCGGTTTGCCAGAAAACGCAGACGACTTGCACTTACGCTGCAAGGCTCGCTTTCTCCGGGACGCAAAACCTGATCCGGAGAAGCAGCGGTTGTCCCCCGCCACCTCACAAGAAATAGACTGACATCCTTACCGGAGTGTTATTGAAGCCTTAAATTAGAATGAATTTCACTTTTTTTCGATTTTTTTTGAGATTCACTCCAAGCCATGGAAAACGGCGTGAATTGGACACTAAACGTCTTTTGCAAGGCGTGACATTCTCCCATTTTTCGCTCCCTGCCCGTAAGCAACCCATCAAGCCGGGGCGTGCTGCTTAATTTACAGCCACGCATAGTAGAAATTAGGCTAATTCAAGCGGTTATTGAGGCTTTCGGACAAAGCTCGGCAGCCCTTGCCGCCGCTTAACTGTTGCAGACCGTCCAAAAACTCTGCTTGCCGCAATTATTGATCCCAGCCGACGATCGTGAGCTCGGGCCACAATTTGATCCAGCGATCGATCTTCTTTTCGTATATTTCGCGTGTGATCTGCTTTTTGTTTGGGCGGACGACAGCACCAAGCAAGTCGGAAAGTCCATATGGAGTGCACAGCTCCAGGTTCGCGTGGCCAGGGCGTAGCCCCACGGCTGCCGCAGTTGTCGGAAAAGTGGTTATGGCCTCGGCTGTCGAGGTATACGGATTAATTGGATACCCGAACTTAGCCTCGTACCAAGAGTGTACTCTGGCCTGGTTTTTCACATCTATCCAGACTGGCAATCCAGAGAGTGCTGCTCGGATGCGAGCCGAGTGTTCGGCTTCCGAGTCCTCGGAAAGATCATCGGGATCGAAATAAACAATATCGATGTCTTGGATGCCATAAGCGGGCGGGAAACCAAAAACGTGGTTCCAAACCGTTTGGGCGATAGCACCAGCCACAAGCCAGGAATCAGGCAGGGCAATCTCATCCCAGTTGCCAAGGACCGAAGAAAGCAGGGGGCTCTTGGAGACGATCGCTTGTAATTCCGAATGTATTTCGTCGCTCACATAAATTTTCCTTTAAACGGCTTGGCTGATTCCAAATAGCACTCTCTTGCGCTAGATTCTGCCATGGCACACCTTTCAGGAACAGATCGCACGCAATTGCTGCTTCTGCCGGAAGCGGTTGATGATTACGTCGGCCCGGACAACCCGGTCCGCTTCATCGAGGCTTTCGTGGATGGCCTCGATCTTGCTGCCGCAGGCTTCGTGCGCGTGGCCGCGAAAGAGACCGGCCGTCCAGGTTACGATCCAGCCGATTTACTGAAGCTCTACGTGTATGGCTACGTCAACCGGGTGCGATCCAGCCGGCGGCTGGAGGCGGAGGCCCATCGCAATATCGAGGTAATCTGGCTACTGCGGCACTTGAAGCCTGACTTCCGCACCATCGCCGATTTCCGCCGTGTGAACCGATCGGCCTTCAAGCAGGTGTTCCGTGAGTTTGTCATCCTGTGCCGGCAGCTCGATCTGTTCGGACGGGAACTGCTGGCGGTCGATGGCACGCGCATCAAGGCGGTGAACAACAAAGATCGCAACTTCACACGGGGAGCGTTGACCAAGTTCATCAACGAGGCCGATGAGAAACTGGCTGACTACATGAAGCGGCTCGATGAGGGCGATGCGCAAGAGGAGAAAGCCAGAAGCAATGGCGGCGATTGCGGCCGCGGCGATGACAAACTCGCGGAAAAGATTGCGGCGATCAAAGGCAAGCGGGATCGCCACAAGGCGCTGCTGGACGAGTTGGATCGCACCGGCGAGGACCAGATCTCGCTGACCGATCCGGATGCTCGCGCCATGGCGCGCATGACCAAGGTCGGCGTCGGCTACAACATCCAGCTTGCCGTTGATGTGAAGCACAAGCTGATCGCCGAGCAGGAGGTCTGCAATCAGGTCCTCGACATGGGGCTTCTTGCGCCGACGGTCGAGGCGGCGATGGACACGCTCGGTGTCGACAGGATCGAGGCGGTGGCAGACCGGGGCTACTTCAAGATCGAGGATATCGAGGCTTGCGAGAAGGCCGGCATTACCGCCTATGTTCCCAAGCCGATCCGCGGTCCGGCCGTGGCCGAGGGCTTCTTCTCCAAGGAGCAATTCCGCTACAACGCTGAGGCGGATGTCTACATCTGCCCCGCAGACCAGGTGCTCTCACCCCGTCACTTTGGCAAGTCGCGCGACAATGTGAAGATCGACTATGTCAACCGCGACGCCTGCAAGGCATGCCACCTGCGTGAACGCTGCACCAGAAGCTTCCGTCGCGTCTCCCGCCTTGAGAACGAGGCGGTGCTCGACCGTATGGCGGTGCGTCTTGCCGCCCGGCCCGACATTCTGGACCAACGGCGCGAAAGCGTCGAACATCCGTTCGGCACCATAAAACAATGGATGTATCAGGGCGCGTTCCTGATGCGCAGGTTGGAAAACGTGCGCGGGGAGTTCAGCCTGACGGCGCTGGCCTACAACATCAAAAGAGCCATTACCCTTGTCGGCGTTCCCGGCCTGATCGCCGCCGTCAGGCCATGACAGCCCTCTCTGTGCGGACCTTCCGATCCCAATACGGTGTCAAAGTGCTCAGCAGTGCCTTATCGAGCTCGTTGGGCATCGAAATCCGGAAAATCTCGTCGCCCACCGAGTTTCGGCATTGAAAAGTGCATGCCATCATTCCTTCAAAGAGTTTTTGGACGGTCTGCCTGAAACTCGCAACGAAATCGGAACCGCTGGTTTTTCAGAGAAATTTCTGAACGCGGTAGGGACGCCCATTACTGAGCGCCCCCCGCACAGATCCGTACGTGCGGAATTCCCGCATACGGCTCCTACCTCCGGTGTTTGACGGCGAAGCGATCGCTGGGCCTAGGATGACGGATGAGCGGTTTTGGGAGCCAGTCATCAGCCAGCTTCTTCATCCGCACCCATGTCATCGTATCCTTTTGGCTGCGTCGTCGAAGTGACCGCCGCCAGAGATCGGTGACATAGTTACCGGCTTATCTCTGCTAGCGGCATATTGCAGCAAGCGCTGTTTCGCACGCCCTTGATATCGGCGCGATGAGCGAAGATGACGTTTGGCGATACTATCGGCATTATAATACCGTCATCAATTAGCTCTTGACCAAGCTTATGCCAGAGTATGTCGGCCTCATCACCTCTTGCCTCGAGCGCTCTCTTCAGAAGTTCCGGCTCGGAATTGTTGACCATGGAGGGATCTAGGTTGACACCAGCGCGCTTGCCCCAAGTCGTGTCGGGTATCATCATAAAGAAGTCAGCGTATTGTGAAGTACCAAAGAAATCCGGCGCGAAGAGGCCGGCAGTGAGTGCTACGCCCTCCTCGCCGTTGACCTTCTCACGCCAAGTCGCGATAGGCACCGGATGCAAGTCGACACCAACTCCTATTTTTAACAGATCCTGCTGAACCTTTTGCATCATCATGTTGGTGTCGACGCCGTACGCGTTGACATTCGGGTAGACTGAATCCAAGGTGAAACCGTCTGCTGCTCCAGCTGCCGCTAGCTGCCTTTTCGCCTCCATGGGATCGTACCGTCGAGCTTCGAACCCATCCGCGCCAGGAAAACCAAGTGGAATTGGTGTGGACATTGGGCGTCCGGCTCCGCCGAGCGTGAGGTCAATTATACCAGCTTGATCAATGCCAAGCATCAATGCAGAGCGGATTTCCTTGGTTAGAGATACCTTGTTGGATTTCGCTCTTGGCGAGAACGCGATGTAGATGAAGTTATAGGATGGTTTGCTAGATACTGTGACCGACGGATCCGCATCTAACGCTTTTGCGGTATCGGGATCGATCTGCAACGCGATATCCGCGCCGCCGCTCCTAAGCATTTGAGCCTGTACGACAGCGTCCTTCACCTCGCGGAGGACGAACTCGCCCACTGCAGGGGGCTTTCTCCAGTATGCCTCGTTGCGGGCGAGTCTAAGCTCGCTGTTCGGCTCATACGAAACCAATTTGTACGGGCCGGACCCCGCTGAATGGCTCAGAAACCAAGCCTCAGCATTGTCTGATGTCGCGGCGTCTGAGCCTGCCTTGGCGCCGTTCGCGGAGGCAACATCGCTGTTGACGATAACGCAATATGGCGCCGCTAAGACACCGAGAAATTCTGAGCTCGGTGTTTTTGTTGTCGCGACAACAGTCTTCGAATCGGGTGTCTCAACAGTGGCAAGGTTACTCAGAAGGTACGACATGCCCCCGCTGAGGTTCCGCAGCCTCTCTAAGGACCATTTCACATCTTTGGCCTCGACAGGCGAGCCGTCGGAAAATTTCGCGTCTGGAGAAATATGAAAGGTGAATTTCGTCTGCGTGTGGTCTACTTCCCAGTGTTCAGCTAGGAGCGGTGCAATCTTGTTGTTTACATCGAGTGAAACCAATGTTTCATAGGTACTGGTATTATAAATCTGGCAAATGTCACAGGATCCGCGGTGCGGATCAAGAGAGTTAACGTCCATACTTGCGGCAATAACGACGGGGGCTTCCTCAGTTCTGCCGCTGGATGGTTTGGCGAGGATCGCCGACGCACCCAGTACCACTACGACTGCCAGTTGCATCGTCCGGTATAGAACGCAGTTAAGGGTACGGTAATATTGTGGAGTTGTCATCATTGCTCTTCTCCGAAGTTGTTGGTTCTTATCTCAATTGAATGGAATAAAGTATTTCCTACACATCCGAGGCGACTCAAGTGCGTGGGTCGCCGCCTCGATTGTTTTTCGGTCTCACAAAATTGCCTACCTCGTAGTCGTCAACGGGCCGCCGGCGCGGGCGCGGCTAACAATCCGGTGTCGATCGCATTCGGGAAATGACATGCGATGGCATGACTGCTCTCGCGTGAAGTCAATACGGGCTCAACCTCAGCGCAAAGGGGCGTCGAAATTGGACAACGAGTGCGAAAATGGCATCCGGACGGCGGGTTGAGGGGGCTTGGCAAATCTCCTTTTAGTATGATGCGTGCGCGCGTGCGCTCTCGCACCGGGTCGGCAAGCGGGACGGCGGACATGAGCGCTTGCGTGTAGGGGTGCATCGGAGCGCGGTAGAGTTGTTTTTTCGGGGCGATTTCGACAATCTTTCCAAGATACATCACAGCAACTCGGTGGGAGATATGCTGTACTACCGAGAGATCGTGAGCAATGAACACAAATGCCGTGCCGTGGTCGCGCTGTATATCCTTAAGTAAGTTGAGCACACCGGCTTGTACGGAAACGTCGAGCGCCGAGACCGGCTCATCCAGCACAAGAAGGTCAGGCTTAAGTGCAAGCGCACGAGCGATAGCCACTCGTTGCCGCTGACCACCGGAAAGCTCGTGCGGGTATCGTTCGCCATGCTCGCGGCCAAGGCGAACGAGTTCCAACATTTCGTTCGCACGCGCCTTTCGGTCAGCGGAACAGAGGTCGCTTATGCGAAGCGGCTCGGCGATGTTCTCGGACACGCGCATTCGCGGGTGAAGTGAAGCGTAGGGGTCTTGAAAAACAAGCTGGATTTTCTTGCGCAGGCTGCGCATTTCGGACGGCGTGGCTAAATTAATATCGCGACCTTGAAAGAGAGTTTGACCGCTCGTTGGTTGCACAAGACGAAGAATACATCGGCCGAGCGTGGACTTTCCGCAACCTGACTCGCCGACCAAGCCCAAGGTCTCACCGTCCGCCACGTCGAAGGAGACGTTCGTCACAGCATTGACTTGACCAAGCTCGCGTTCAAAAATTATACCGCCTGTTACGATGAACCGCTTGGAAAGATTGCGAACGGAAAGAATGGGTTCCTTTGTAGTCATACAGCGCCCCCGGCCGTTAACGCGGCGAAATGGCAGGCGGCAGAGCGACCGTCTAAGCTTCGGTTTTTCGGCGCCTCGACCTTGCAGATAGCTTGCGCCTCGGGACAGCGCGGATGGAAGCTGCACCCACTTGGCAGCTTGCCGAGCGGAGGTGGTGCGCCATCAATCGAGAATAGGCGTTCCTTCTCCTCCGCCATGTTCGGGATAGAAGCGATCAATCCGCGCGTGTAGGGATGGTCGGGTCGCTCGAAGAGATCTTTGACGCTTGCATGCTCGACAATCTCTCCAGAATAAACAACGGCGACTCGGTCTGCGTGACCCGCAAGAACTCCAAGGTCATGAGTGACTAAAATGAGCCCCAGGTTCAGCCTCCTTCGGAGATCTGCTAGGACGTCCATGATCTGAGCCTGCACGGTTACATCAAGCGCCGTAGTCGGTTCATCCGCAATAAGCAGGTCTGGATCGTTCGCCACTGCCATCGCTATTATCACCCGTTGCCGCATGCCGCCCGAGAACTCATGCGGAAACTGATGTATGCGGCGATCAGCTTGTGGGATCGCAACCAGTGAGAGCAGTTCCACCACGCGGTCCAGAGCTGCCTTCTTCGACATCTGATTGTTGTGCAAAAGTATGGTTTCAGCGATCTGCGCGCCCACAGTCATCATCGGATTTAACGATGAAAGAGGGTCTTGAAAGATCATGGCGATGCGTGAGCCACGAAGCTTGCGCAGTTCGCGGGCAGGCATGCCGATCAGTTCATGTCCCTTGAACCTAGCGGATCCCCGTACCCGAGCAGTTTTCGCTTGCAAGCCGAGCGCGGACAGCATGCCCACGGACTTGCCTGAGCCCGACTCGCCGACGATGCCCAATACTTCCCCGTGCTCCACGCGAAGGCTCATTCCGCGGACAGCATCAAAAGACGCACCATTTCGGGCAAAAGAAACATGTAAATTCTCGACAGAAAAAAGCGATTCTTGATGCATGGCGGACCTCATTTCGATCGCGGATCAAAGTAGTCGTGCAGGCCATCTCCGATGAAGTTGAAGCCAAGCACAATCGTCAGGATTGCCAGGCCTGGGCCGAATGCGATCCACCAGGAATAAAATTGCGTCGCGCCTTGAGAGATCATGGACCCCCATTCAGGTGTCGGAGGCGTTGCACCGAGACCGATAAAGCTGAGGGAGGCGGCTAACAGAATGACCTGCCCCAGATCCATTGTTGCGCTGACGAGAACCGGCGTCCAACACAACGGAAGGATGTGTTTGAAGAGGACACGCGAACTGCTCGCACCGGCAACAACAGCAGCCTCTACATGCTCGCGCTCGCGAACCTCGAGCACTTGCGCCCTCATCAAGCGTGCATAGACCGGCCACCATACGATAACCATCGCGACCGCAGCATTCTCGAGGCTCGGCCCCAGAGATGCTGCGACAGCCATCGCGAGAACCATCGGAGGGAAGGACAGTGTCACGTCCACAAGTCGCATGATTGTGGAGCCGACGAGGCCGCCAGCAAAGCCAGAGATTGCCCCGAGGCACACTCCAATCGCAACTGAAAGTGCGACTACGACAATGGCGATTGGCAACGAGTGCTTCGCGCCGTGAAGCGTGCGAGACAACACATCGCGTCCAAGCGCGTCGGTACCTAGCCAATGCGTCCAGCTCGGCTCCTGAAGTCTCCGCCCGACCATATCAAGTGGCTCGTACGGCGAGATGACCGGCGCCAGTAGAGTTACACTTAACCAAAAAACAACTATTGCAGTACCGACGACTAATGGAAAAGAAAACCAATACGGGCGTCGAAATGATAGCAGCATCACTGACATAATCATTATCCTATGCCAACCGAACGCGCGGATTGGCTATTACATACGCAACATCTGTGATGAGGTTAGTCAGAAGAAAGACAATGGCACCCACGATTGTTACGCCAATGACTGCCGGAAAATCGAGTGCCCGGGCGGCATCGACAGCATAGGAGCCCATTCCAGGCCAAGAGAATACCGTCTCGGTGAGAACTGCGCCGGTTAAGAGATAGGCAAACGAGTAACCGATTATCGTGAGGGTCGGAACTAGTGTATTCCGGAGCGCGTGCCGAACGACGACACGCAGTTCCCCCGCTCCTTTTGCCCGGGCAGTGAGAATGAACTCACGATCCAATATCTCGATCATGTTGGCTCGTACCAAGCGCGAGATTGTGCCGGCTACGGACCATCCCAACACGGCGGCGGGTAATATTAGGTGCTTAAGTGCATCGAAGAAGAGCGGTAAATTTCCTGCGGCGAGCGAGTCAATAGTTACAAAACCGGTTACGAATGGAGGGAGTTCGGATCGAGGATCGATACGACCGGGTCCAGGGAGAACCCCCCACTTCACCGAGAAGAGATACAGCATCGCAAGTCCCATCCAGAACACTGGTATCGACGAACCGAATAGGGCGAGCAATCGCGATAGGTGATCTATTGCAGTGTTTCGGAAGTAAGCAGCCAGCATGCCTAGAGCGATACCAACGGTTGCTCCAACGATCATAGCCGTGATGACGAGTTCCATCGTTGCAGGCAGACGATGGACCACATCCTGGGCCACCGGCCGCCTAGTGTTGAATGAGGTTCCAAGGTCGCCGCGCAGCAAGTTGCCCACGTAGATCAAGTACCTTTCGGGCAGACTTCTATCCAGTCCCCAGCGCGCCTTTGCAGCCGCAACAACTTCGGGATTATTCATCTGCCGTTCCGAAACGATCGCCGTTAAGGGGTCCCCCTTGGTCACGGCAGTGAGGAAGAAGGCAATCGTTACGACACCGAGTACAAGGAATGGCATCGCGACAAGACGCCGCAATATGTGACGGGTCACCGGGTATCCTTCCATTCTGAAGAAGCCGCCTTCTTGCCCGCCTCAGGGCGCGTGCGGCTTATCGAAGGTCACTCACAATCGCAGGACCGACATAAACATAAATGAAGTTTTCCTCTGCTGTCAACTAAAATGAAGATATACTCCATGAACGTCGGCAAGCGGGCTGCATCCGAGCACGCGTCGGCCGTGGTGGACGATGCGGCGACCGGTGAGCATGGAGACCTGCTCGACGGGATTTCCGCGGGCGTCTTCCGAATTATCCGGCCGCCAGAACGATACCGTCGATGTTATTCTAAGCACAGCTGAGGGCGCTCTGAGGACGGCGTTGACGTCAGCGCAATTGTTTTCACAGGGTACTTTGGCCGGCGCTCATATTGCGCCGTCCGCCTCCCTCTTACGGGACGACTGCATGAAGGGGCTTTTCCTCTGCGACGGAGCGTTTCAGCCCGAGTTCCGGGGTTCCATCTGTCGGAAATTTGGACCTGAAGAGTTTGGCCTTTCCAGCTGAAATATCCGACGGTACGCTGATACGCGGGCTCGGCAACAGGCCGCAAAGTCGTCGCTAGATTGCTCCGCCACCAGGAAAAATTGGCTGGCGTGACAACCGGCCAATCGCTTAAGAAATAGACATCCCAATGACCTCTGTGCTAGCAGAAGCTGGGATCCCCCGTCCCTCGAAGCCGGCGGTGCTGACAATGCCGACTTTGAGTCCGAAGTTGCGCAGCATCCCCCGCATGTCGTTCTCTATGGCAATGGCCTTTTCCTGCAAAAGCTTGCGGGCTGTCAGCAACGCCCGCCGCTTCTGGCTGGTCAGCGTCTTCACATGGACAGGACGAAACAAATTGACTCGCATCATTTGTGCGATGCCGCGCGCATCGTTGCGGTCCGTCTTGTTAATCTGGGCCTTCAGAAAGGCTTTGGCGTGGCGCGTCTCGATGCAGATGGCGGGCAGCCCAGCCTCCACCATTCCGCTGAATAGCCATTGTGAAAGTGGACCGGCCTCGAGACCGATCCGAACGAGGGGCAAGGCAGGATCCTTCAATATCCGTATAAGATCTTCAGGATGGCTTGGGACTTTCAGCTCCCGCAGAACCGTGCCCGCTTCATCCAGAATGCATACAGAGGTCTCTTTCAGAGAGACGTCCAAACCCGCATAATATCGCATGCTTCGCTTCCCTTCTGATGTTTGTGGATGTTGCAGAACAGACCACGTTTATCTTCAGCCCGAAGCGCAGCACCCCTATCCGAATCTTAAAGATGGGCTCAAGCCGAATACCCATCTGAGCCTAGACGTTGGACAGGGTCTTGAAGTGAAGCAAATGGAAATGTCGCGCGAGACGGTTGTATTTCCTTCCGACTCCAGTGAGTACCCGATCGGCGTTGCTCAAGTGGTCGATTTCGTCATGGCGTCACCCCGCAGGCGCGGTTGACTCCGTTTCACTACATCACTATCCACCTTGCAACTGGGAGGACCGGCTGGTGTCTGGCTGGCTTGGAACGGCGACCGAGCCCGTGCGCATTAACGCGGGGCCGGCACAAGATTGCTCGCTTGGGTGGTAGCCCCAAGGAGGCGATCGCCAAGTTGTTCTATCACGGTCCCGAGCTCCTTGAATTTTTCCATGACAAAGGTAGCGCCCGCCTCATAGAGCTTTGTCTTAAGTGTATTCGAGCCATGACTTCCTCCGACAAAGCCAATAGCGACCATCCCAGCGGCGACCGCAGCCTTCACACCCGCGACGCTGTCTTCAACCACAAGGCAATCTGCTGGAGCCGCACCCATTTGCGTGGCGGCGAACAGGAAAATGTCTGGAGACGGCTTGCCGTTGGCGACCAGCGCGGTAGAGAAGATACTCGGATAGAAATGATCGAAAAGCTTTGTGTGAATAAGGCCGAGCGCCAATCTGCTCGGTGATGAGCTGGACGCGACACAAACCGGAATATCCAGATCTTTGAGTGCCGCTTCGACCCCGGCAATGGGCTTCAGGGTGGACTGGTAGGCAGAGACAACTCTGTTTTCGACACGCTCTGAAAAATCGGAAGGCAGCGCCCTTCCCATCTCTGCTTCGATAGTTCTGCGCATTTCCATGGCGGGAACTCCAGCGAAGCGAAACACCGCGTCCTCCAAGGAGATTTTATAACCCAGCAGCGATAACTCGTCGGCTTCTGTGGCACTGACGATAATCTCGCTGTCAATCAAGACTCCGTCACAGTCAAAAATAACGAGTTTCGGAAGAAAACCTCTATTACGCAAATCTGTCTCCTGTCGCGCGTTCACGCGGCACGCCGCCGAGTGCATCAACGCGGAATCACCATAGAGGAGATATATTCCACAAACAATTATTTTAGTGGATTTTTACTCCTATCGTG
Source organism: Arminella tubonensis (assembly GCF_003240585.1). GTDB lineage: Bacteria > Pseudomonadota > Alphaproteobacteria > Rhizobiales > Rhizobiaceae > Rhizobium > Rhizobium tubonense. The sequence goes on along the minus strand of NZ_PCDP01000036.1, from coordinate 205,899 downwards.
ATTTGTGCGGCAAGCTGGCAACAGCGGTCGATAGGATTTCAGCAACGTAGACGGCCTGGATCAGACCGACCGACGAGCCAGACCGTCCGATGTGATGGATCCTGGACATCTGGATGATAACGTCGGCATATTTTGAAATGGACGCTTTGGGATGCGCGGTGATGGCTATGGTCCGGGCGCCTGACCCTTTTGCGGACTTCAAAAATTGTACTGTGTCGGGCGATACGCCGGACTGAGAGATGGCAATCGCAACCGCGCCTTCCCGCAACGCGAGGGCGCATTCGGCGGCAATGTTCGCATTTGGCACGTTGTGCGCGTTGACGCCCAGACCCAGCATATGAAATGAGAAGGCCTGAGCGGCCGTGGCTGACGTCCCCGAGCCGTAGAGCACAATCTGCCTTGTCTCGACCAGCAATTGGGCGATCTCAGTGACATCGATCGCCGACATCAACTGACGCGTGCTGGACAGCGCCTTCGAGATGGCGACCTCCAGATGATCGGGGTTATCGTCGGCGGCATCGTAACTATCAGTCGAATTTTGTGGTCGGCGCGCCAATTCGGCGGCAAGCGCAAGCTTGAAGTCTGTGAACCCCTTGAATCCTAATTCGCGACAAAGCCTGAATATCGTTGCCTGACCTGCTTTGGACGCTTCGCTTGTCTCGGCAAGAGGTTGATGGACTACGTTTTGAGGATATTCAAGGATGTACTGGGCAGCGCGGGATAGCGCATTTGGATAGTCCAATGCTGACTCGAGCCGGACCAGTAAACTGACGCCGTTTCGACTCTGAGTGCTGGGGTCGTCTGCGTTTACCTTTTTCATATTTGACCGTCTTTCCGTCTCGATCGCCACATTGGCATACACGACGCTTATAACATCGGTTTGTAGGGCGCTGCCCAGCCTTTTTGCTTAGTCTGTGTTCAGTGCTCAAGCGAGTGATGAGCGCACTCCATATGTTCCTTGGGGAGTGCACGCATTGAAAATGCCCCGAGAAAACAATGGATTGCAAATTTTCGGAAAAAAACTCTATATGGCTTCACAAAACTGATAAAATACTCCAATATTACTCCAATATGACGAAAAGCAATGAGGGGAGTGCAATGTCGGGCTGCTCAGTGAACATTAAAAGTCTCTCGAAAGGGTTTGGACAGACCCCCGTGCTCCGGTCCGTCGACCTGGACATTCAACCCGGCGAATTCCTGACCTTGGTGGGACCGTCCGGATGCGGGAAGTCGACGCTACTCCGCATTATCTCTGGCCTCGAGAAGCAGGACGCTGGAACGGTGTCACTGGCCGGTCGCGTCGTTGATGATTTGCCGCCCAAGAAGCGCGAACTGGCGATGGTGTTCCAAAGTTATGCGCTCTATCCGCATATGACGGTGTTCGAGAACCTGGCGTCACCATTGGTGATGCAGCGGTTGTCGTTTTTCCAAAGGATGCCGCTTGTCGGCGCCCTCAGCCCCGGGCGTAAGCATCTTCGGAAGGGGATCGAGGCGGAGATCCATTCAACCGCCAAACAGCTAAACATCGATATGCTGCTTCATCGCAAGCCGGGTCAGTTGTCGGGCGGGCAACGCCAGCGCGTCGCACTCGGCCGCGCGATGATCCGGAAGCCGGAGCTTTTCCTTATGGATGAGCCGCTTTCTAACCTTGATGCTCAATTGCGGGTTCAGATGCGGTCGGAGCTCGCGAGCCTTCATCGCACGCTTGGAGCGACCTTCGTCTACGTCACCCACGACCAGGTCGAGGCGATGACGATGTCGGATCGCATCGCGCTGATGATCGGCGGCGAAATAGTCCAACTTGGTACTCCGAACGAGATCTACGAAAATCCGTGTGACCTCCGGGCGGCCCAGTTTATCGGCAACACACCGATAAACGTTCTGCCCGGTTCGGTCGACGAAGAGGGGTGGGTGAATTTACTCGCGCGGCGTCTGTCGATGAGGATCGGTGGCTCCCCCTCGCGCGAGATATCGATCGCCGTGCGGCCGGAAGACGTGACGATCAAACCGTTCAAGGTCGAGACGGTTGGAGGTTTGCTCAAGCTTCCTTCAAAGATACGTCACATCGAGAATCTGGGAAACGAAGCGATCGTCTACTGCGAAGTGGAGAATGCTTCCGTCGATCTGGTGGCCGTCCGCGTGGCCAAACGCGATCTGGCGGAAATTGTCGAAGGCAATGCATCCGGACAGCGTGTCGCCGTGGAATTTACGGAGGCGCGCATATTCCTGTTCGACGCGCGCGGGAAACGCCTGAACTTCCAGACTGAGCCTGTCCGCTCATGTGCCGAGATCGGACGCCCCTCATGAGATATGGATCCAGGCCGACACCAGTCGGAACGTTCATCACGCGCAAGCCCCTATCAACTGCTCTGAACCTGACGCCCTATGCTTTCGTGCTGCCGGCGACCGTCCTGCTTTTCATAATCATCCTGGCGCCGATCGTGCTGGTGATAGCGCTCAGTTTTACAGACTACACGCTTGGGTCGCTCGACTGGTCTTTTGCCTCCCTGGACAACTATCAAGACCTCTTTTCAGACAAGGTCTTTGTGAGGTCGTTGCGGAACACGCTTTTGTACGTAGCGATCGTTGTCCCCACCTCAGTTTTCCTGGCCCTCATCGTTGCGATTTGCATAAATCAGAGGATCAGAACAAAGCGGTTCTACGAGGTCGTCTATTTTCTGCCAGTCACCAGTACCTTCGTGGCGATGGCGATTGTCTGGGAGTTCCTCTTCCACAGTCGGATAGGCCCGTTGAATCAGTTTCTCGCGCTGCTGGGATACGATCGCGTCGGCTTCCTGACCGATCCCGAAGTCGCTTTGATATCGCTCGCTGTTGTCGGAGTCTGGAAGCTAATCGGTTTCAACGTAATCCTCTACCTGGCTGGGCTCTCATCCATACCGGCGGATATATACGAAGCGGCATCGATCGATGGCATGGATGGCGGTCTTGATCGTTTGCTCAGGATCACCTGGCCGATGCTCGGTCCGACCACAATGTTCGTGGCGATAACCAGCTCGATTTCAGCATTCCAAGTATTCGAGCCGGTGGCCGTTCTGACCAAAGGCGGGCCTCAAGGGTCGACCGACGTAGTACTTTATCAGATGTACCTGGAAAGCTTTCAATATTTTGAGATCGGCTATGGCGCGAGTATCACCGTCGTATTCCTGGCGGTCATACTAGCGTTCTCGCTTCTGCAACTGAGATACTTTGACGGCAAAGTTCACTACTGAATGCTTGGTATTAGGGGACCGGCGATGAAGAGTACCTACGGCAAGATCGCGGCGCACATGACCCTCGCCATCGGCGCGTTGTTCATCCTGCTGCCATTCCTCTGGATGACGCTGACCATCTTCCGAAGCCCGACGGAGATTTTCGATAACCCGTTGCAGATGAAACTGAGTCTGAGCACGGGTATCCAGAACGTCAGTACAGCGTTTACATCGGTGCCCATGCTGCGGTTCATGTTGAATGGCGTGATCGTAGTCATCGGCATTCTGGCCGTCCAGATATCGACGTCGCTTCTCTGTGGCTATGCTTTGGCGAAAATGGAGTTCAGGGGAAAGTCTCTTCTCCTGACGGCGGTAATTCTCTCACTGTGTATTCCGGTGCAAGTGCCGGCCCTGCCCATTTATCTAGGCCTGGCGAAACTGCACCTGCTCGGTGGTTATTTCTCCCTCATGTTCCCGTGGTTTCTGTCGGCATTCGCGATTTTCCTGTTCAGGCAATTCTTCAAGTCTTTTCCGGACGAGATATTGAGTGCTGCCAGGCTTGAGGGCTTCACGGAGTTTGAAATACTCATCAAGCTGATCGTCCCAAGTGCCATGCCGGCTATAGCAGCCTTCAGCGTCTTTTCGATTACCGCTCACTGGAACGATTTGTACTGGCCGCTGATCGTCATCAACAGCCCGGACTACATGACGCCTCCGCTTGGAATGATGTTTTTCAGGGACGCGGAAACCGGCACCAATTACGGAGCGCTCATGGCCGGTGCGGCGATCGTGACCGCGCCCCTGCTCCTGCTCTTCCTCTCGGCACAAAGACAATTCGTTCAGGGGGTTACAATGAGCGGCGTGAAGTAGCAGCCGACCCGGACAAACCTATCCAAGCCTGCCCAAAACGGTCGCGATCCACGGCCGGCCGACCCTTCTTGCCCATCAACACTGGAAAGGACAACATCATGCGCAGTACAATAACGATACTCACGCTTCTCGCAGGGACCTCCTTAACGCTCGGCAGTGCCGCGGCGGAAGATGTCACGCTCAATGTTTTTCACCCCTTCGGCTCGCACTCCAAGCGCTTCTATGAGCCAATTGCCGATGAATTCATGAAGCTGCACCCCGACGTAAAGATCACCTTCCGGGCAGAAGCGCAGAACTACAACGAGGGCCACCTGACTGTCGTTCGCCAGGCGCTGACCAACGAACTCCCGGATGTTTGGTTCTCGGGCTACAACCTGCTCGGCGAACTTGTCGACACGCTTGAAAAGCGCGACCAGATCGTCAATCTCTCCCCGATGCTCGATGCGGAGGGCGCAGCGTGGGTCAAGGAAAACTACGCTCCGAACGTTCTTGAGCTTGGGCAGGTTCGCGGCGCACAATGGGGGATGCCGTTCGCAGCCTCGACGCCGATCGTCTACTACAATCTCGATCTTGTGAAAAAGGCGGGCGGAGACCCGACCAATCTGCCCACTGATTGGGACGGCATTCTGGATCTCGCCAAGAAGATCCATGCCCTCGGCGACGGCGTGGATGGCCTAACCGTCAACCTTTCGCTTGATGACGATTGGCAATGGCAGGCGATCCTCATGGGTTATGGCGGCCAATTCATGGATGCCGAAAAGAAGACGGTCACTTTCGGTGACGAAGCCGGCCTGGCGGCCGTGACCCTCATTCAGAGGTTGGGAAAAGAGGCAAGCATGCCGCTACTCAACGAGGAGCAGGGCATCCAGCAGTTTGTCGCGGGCAAGATGGGAATGTTCTTCGGTTCGACCGCCGAAGTCCGGACTATGGATGACGCCGTAAAAGGGAAATTCGAGGTCAAGACCGGAGCGTTCCCGCTTGGGGACAAGGATAAGGGACGGCTCCCTTCCGGCGGTAACGCGGCCGTTATTTTGACTGCCGATCCTGCCAAGCAGAAGGCTGCCTGGGAGTACATCAAGTACTCCACGAGCCCGGCTGGACAAAAGCTCGTGGTGCTTGGCTCCGGCTATATGCCGACGAACTTGAAGACGACTGAACCCGAATATCTCGGCAACTTCTATGCAGACCGTCCGAACTGGACCACGAGTATGAAACAGTGGCCACTCGCCACGGTCTGGTTCGGATATCCTGGGTCCAAGGGAGTCAAAATCTGGCGCGAACAAAGCCCGATCCTGAATTCCATTGCCGATGGAGGCACCGACCCGAAGGCCGGTTTGGAACAACTCGTCAAGGCTACACAGACGCTGATCGACGAATGAATTGAGGGATTTCCACGGAGCCGACGCGAATGCGTCGGCTCCTAATGTTGGAGTAGCCTGTGGTCAAGATCATCCACATTACCGACACGCATATCCTGCCCAAATCAGAAAAGCTGATGGGCCTGGACCCCGCCGCTAGGCTTGAGTCGGTCATCGCATCTGTCAACAAAGACCATGCTGACGCAGACTTCGCTGTCTTTTCAGGCGATCTTACGGACAAAGGGGACATCGAGTCTTACCGACTCTTCGCCGATCTTCTCGACGGTCTGAGAGTGCCCTATACCCTGACTTTAGGAAACCACGACAATAGGAGTGCGTTCGTCGACGTCTTTGGACGGGAGTGGCTGGACCACAGCGGTCATATCCAGAACTCGACCTCGATCGGAGATGTCTGCATTCTCGTGCTGGACACACTGAACGACGTGCGAGCTGACCGCGGACGACTATGCCGGGATCGCCTGAGCTGGCTTCGTAGTCGTCTCGGAGAACAATCTCTGAAGCAGAAGATAATCTTCATGCATCACCCGCCGAAAAGCGTGAACGTTAAGTGGTTCGATCAGATGCTGCTGGAGCATCCGGAGGCATTCTGGGACTGCTTGCGTTCCGCAGGTGGCGCCGAGCACATTGCGTTCGGACACACTCACCTCGCCTCGACCGGCAGATGGGGTGACACGTCGTTCAGCTCCAACCGCGGTACCTGCCATCACATCTTGCTGAATACGGCGACCAACTATTGCGAGTTCTACGAAGGCCCGCCGTCCTATGACGTCCTAATTGTCGATGAAGGCGGGATTGTCGTTCACAACTCGTCTCCAGTCGATCGAAGCGCGATACTGGCGCGAGAATATCCCACCGAAGACGGCAAAGGGAAACTGGTCAACGCGGGCGATATATAGAACTCGCCTGTACGCTTAGAACAACACCGTGAGAGGAACAGCGATGGATATGGGTCTGCGGGACAAATGCGCCGTGATAACGGGCGGGAGCGTGGGCATCGGCCTGGCGGTAGCAGATGCGATCGCTGCTGAGGGCGGCAATCTCATTCTTGTCGCGCGCGATGAGACGAGGCTCGAAACCGTAAGTCGGGAGTTACGGGCCAAACACCGGATTAAGGTCTTGCCGCTGGCACGGGATGTCACCAAACCGGAGGGCATTGATGAGATCGTGGACGCTGCCGCGAAGTTTGGGGGTGTCGATATCTTGATCAACAACGCCGGCACCGGCTCCAACGAAACCGTCATGGAAGCGCCGGACGAAAAGTGGCAGTTCTACTGGGACCTCCACGTCATGGCGGCGGTAAGGCTCTCAAGGGGTCTTGTGCCGCAGATGAAAGCCCGCGGCGGAGGCGTTATCCTGAACAATGCCTCGATCTGCGCAGTGCAGCCGCTGTGGTACGAACCAATCTACAATGTCACTAAGAGCGCCTTGATGGCTTTCTCGAAGTCGCTATCGACGGAGCTTATTCCCAGCAACATCAGGGTCAATTGTGTAAACCCCGGTCTCGTACTCACGCCGGACTGGATAAAGACGGCCAAGCAGCTGACCGAACAGACACCGAATGGGTGGCAGGACTATCTCGACGGCGTCGCGGATGAGCATGCCCCTATCAAGCGTTTCGCAAACGCGGAAGAGATTGCCAACCTATTCGTCTTCCTATGCTCGGATAGGGCGTCATATTGTGTCGGCGGCACATACTTCATTGATGGTGGAATGCTGAAAACCATTTAGCTTTGCTGTACCAAAAATGGAGTAATAATCCGTTGACAATATCTGTTTTTGGTAAGAAACTCCAGTAGTCCGCTCATTGTGGGAATTTTGTCCAGCGAAATTTGCGGTAACGAGCGGTCTCTCCTCCCAGGGAGCGTGGGTAGGCCTAGTGAGGCTGTTGCTCACGAGAGAGGACGTTATCGGCATCCCGATGACGTCCTCTCGGTTTATCGCAATTAGATGGTGTTAGCATGCGGCTTTCAGAAAAGACGGCGTTGATTACCGGTGCTGGTCAAGGCATCGGCAAGGAGTTCGCCCGCGCATACATCGCAGAAGGGGCCAAAGTGGCAATTGCTGATATCGACTTTGGGCGCGCTGCCAAGACTGCGGAAGATTTAGGTGAACGGGCCATTGCGGTCCATCTGGATGTCTGTAGTCAGAAATCAATCGACGACGCAGTAAGCAAGGTCATTGCAGAGTATGGCTTCATAGACATTCTCGTGAACAATGCGGCGATATTCGACCTTGCTGCTCTGGGCAACCGAAATAGATCAATGGCAAATTCAAGGAGCCAGAAATGACGCATCCATTTAAGTCTAACTCGGTCGCTCATCGAGATGTCACGTTCCACCTGCACTCCCAGACCAACCCGGACGCATTCGAAGCACGCGGGCCGCAAATCATCAGCTCCGGCAAAGGGGCATGGATCAAGGACTCCAACGGCAAAGAATATATCGACGCCATGGCGGGCCTTTGGTGCGCTTCGCTCGGCTTTACCAACGACCGCCTCGCCGCTGCCGCCGCTCGCCAGTACGACAAGCTTGGCTTCTACCATACATTTTTCCAGCGAACCGGGGAGGGCGCGACCGCGCTCGCCGAAAAGCTTGTCGAATTGACCGGGATGGAAGGCGGCAAGGCCTATTTTGCGACGTCTGGGTCGGAGGCAAACGAGACTATGGTTAAACTAGCCTGGGTCTACCATACCGTCCGGGGAAAGCCGACAAAGCGCAAAATCATTGCCCGCAATCGTGCGTTTCACGGCTCCACTATCGCAGCAGCATCGATGTGCGGTCTGGAGTTCATGCATCGCGAATTTGGGTTACCTCTGCCGGGCTTTCTACACACTGAGGCGCCATATCCATATCGTGGTATGCTCGAAGGGGAGGACGAAGCCGCTTATGTCGACCGTCTGGGTTCCGAACTCGAACGGATGATCCTGCGTGAAGGGCCGGACACGATCGCCGGGTTCATCGCTGAGCCGATTTTCGCCGGCGGCGGGATCATCGTACCGCCGGCGGGGTATTTCGCGCGCATTCAGGAGGTGCTCGATAAGTACGATGTGCTTTGCCTCGACGATGAGATCGTCTGTGGATTTGGCCGCACCGGAAACTGGTTCGGCAAAGAGACGGTCAATCTGAAGCCCGACATGATGGCCCTCGCTAAGGGACTCTCATCCTCCTATTTCCCAATATCGGCTGTGGTGATGAAACCGGAGATCTACGACGCCGTCCGTAGCTTCAACAAAAACGGCGGGTCCTTCGGGCATGGCTTCACAAACTCGGGCCATCCTGTTGGCGTTGCCGTGGCGCTGGAGGCAATCGCAATCTACGAAGAATCCAATATCGTAGATCACGTACGCCGGATGGGAAGGCTTCTGCGAGATCGATTCGAAGCCATTGCCGAGACATCGCCCATCGTAGGCGAAGTGCGTGGGTCTGGTCTGATGCTAGGCATTGAACTGGTCGCTGACAAAGCGACGCGTCAACCTTTTGCGCCGGCTCGTCTCGTGGGTGCCACTTTTGACCGAATTGCCTACAGCAACGGGCTCGTGGCTCGCTGCATGGGCGACACGCTAGGCTTTTCCCCCCCACTCATCATCGACGAAGCGGATGTCGACGAGATCGCCAATCGTTGTGAGGTTAGCTTGCGCGCGTTGGAGAAAGACTTGAGCGAGGGGTGAAGATGAGCTTCGCGGCGATCGCTGATGGTGATCCCCTTTCCGCCTAGCACGGATGCTATAGGAGGTCGGTGTCGATTTCCTATAGCGATTGGCCGGTTTCACAGCCGGCCGATTTTTCCGTGACGCAGAAGTAGCCGCTCAGGTCCGGCATCTCATGATCTTCGAACCTGTTGCGGAAAGTCGTCGAACGGTGACGGCCCAGCTTCTCCGCGATCGTGTCGACAGCCATGCCCGCATGATGCATCCCTCAATCTTCCGGCGTCAAGCTGGATCGATTTTGGCATTGGATATCGGGCAAAAAGCACCTGACTACGAATACCTACCGGCTGCGATGCGGCAGATTGAAGAGCGCTTGGGCGAATTGCCTGACAGATTGTTGGTGAATGCAGGTTATACAAGTCGACAGAACGTTCTGGTCGCGCATGACATGAATGTGGAGCTTGCCGGACCTTGGGTTCAAACCGATGGTCGGGTGAAGCAGCGGTTCCAGCGCGCCGGCGTTGCAGAAGCCTTCTTGCCCGAGCAGTTCCGGTACGATCCGAGCGCCGACATTTATGTATGTCCAGAAGGAAAACACCTCACGGCGCGCCACAGCCATTCCGCACGTCCCGGCAGAAAGATGACCCGCTACCAAGTAAACCAAAACGATTGCTGGTCCTGCCCCAGCCGACAACAATGCTGTTCGAGTAACAAGTGATACGGACGATCAATCGTCGTCACGCAGGAAGACCCAGTCGTCAGTTCTTTTCCAGAACGTCAGACGACGCCCGAGGCGCGTGGGTCTGATGCGTGAACGGGCACGGGTGGCAGAATTCGTGAATGCCTGGCTGAAGGAAAAGCTGGGCCTCCGGCGCTTCCGTGTACGGGGTCTTCAGCAGGCGCGGGCGGAAGCAACATGGGCCATTGTGTTTCGGCGTGGAATATTGGGTCAGACGCACTTTCGATGACGTTTGATCATGATGGTCCGACAAGGCGGGCCTGAAGGAGATCGATTTTCGCCCGGCCGTACATCTGCCGCTTCACCATTTTCAGTTTGTTGATCTGGCCTTCGACCTAGCCGCTTGACCATGGCTGTTCGATAGCATTGCGAATGGCATCGATGTCTTTGGAAACGCCATTCCCAAAGGAGGCAATCAGGCTTGATCTGGTATCGCTGATCCAGGGGCGCAAGTCAGATATATTACTTTTGCGGATCATGGTTTGGAACCCGTCGAGCAAAATTCTCGCCGTAGCCAGTGCTGGGACGCTCTTCTCGATATTTGCGACGATCACGGCATCAGTTTTCGTCAAGTTGTTCTGGCTGGTTGTCATCATGCGAGCAATTTTACGGGCCGAAGGGACGCGTTGAAGGTCGGTTAGGCAGAGGCGATCAGCACGCCGGCGACGGGTCGTCCCTTCGTCACCACCCTCAGCGACCCTCTGAAGCCTCTCGCTTTCAGACGTCGCCACAGCTCCGCGCCGTTGTGACAGCCCTCAATCCAGAGGGCGTCAAGGATTGGCAAATAAGCTTCAAGGGAGCTTTCCCGAACACGGAACACATCGTTCTGAATGCCACGGGCAATCTTGCGCACTGTTCCGCGGCTAATACCGGATCGTCAAACAATCTCCTTCAGTGAATGGCCTTCGTCTTTCATTGCTGTGATGGCTTTCTTGACCTCTTCGCGCCGGAGATAACCTTGAAACTGTATGGGCTCGGCTCGCCAGCGAAAACTTCTCTGTCGCCTGTCATCGCCCCCCCAAGGCTGTTCGCCACACTTGCCCTGGCGCGCGGCGAAGGCCGATATCCGAAGATCCTCAAGGCGCTGGCCATAACCGACCGGCTCATTACTTGACGACTGGGTCCGGAGAAGATCAACCAGGGCCTGTCGCGGCCAAGCTCCATAGGCACTCAATTCGAGCTGCTCTTCGAAAACAAGCCCGCACGATGGACGGAGGTTTGGAATCGTGGATTGAGCGCCGAGAGGACTGGCAGGAAAGCCGCACCCCGCGGCATCGCGTCAGCACCGAACTGGGACCGGATCAGCCGAGGCCGAGGAGTTTCGGTTGGGCGCAAGGAGGGATACAAGGGCTGTACCGCGTCGAACAGCGCATCGAGAAGCCAGTTCGGCGCGTCTCCGCCGAACATCATGGTTTCCGGCTCGAAGAGGTTTTCGAGTGTGCTGAGGCCGTTTCGGAGCGGTTCGATGGCCTCGCAAATCCAGTCCTTCACGAGCACATCCTCAGCTGTCATTTGCGTTTCGATTTCGTCGAACGATCGGACTTTCTGATCCTTTTCATTCAGGAAACGCCGCAGCGACGTCAACGAAGCATATGTTTCAAGGCAGCCTTTCTTGCCGCAGACGCAAGCGTTGCCGTTTGGGATGACGATGGTATGTCCGAATTCGCCCGCGTTGCCGAAGGCTCCGCCGAATGCCATGTGCTCAATCATGGCCGCACTGCCAAGGCCTTTTCCGAGCGAGATATAAAGAAAATCGGTAAGTTGGGCAGTCGCCTCTCCGAAGTAGCCCTCGGCGGTTATTGCACATTGACCTTCATTGGCAAGGACTACGGGCTGTTCGAGCATTGTCTCGAGGCGGTCCCGCAGCAGGGCCCCGTCCCAGTTCCCGAGATGGGGCGGGCGTATCACGTTCGCACCAAAGGGTCCTGGTGTCGCAAGTCCGATTCCGAGAAATTTAGACTTTGGAAAACGTGTGTCCTGCAGCCATTCTTCCGTTCTCTCCTTGATCGCTCCCGCGATAAGTTCGATTTCCATCTTCACCAGCGCGACTTCCGCACTCCTGGTGACTTGACCGCGGAGGTTTTGCTCCACGCATGCGAGCCGACCTTCGTCGACGTGGAAGCCGAAGGCAAACGCGCCCTTCGGGTTGAGCGCGATCGGAACGGGAGGTTTACCCACCCTGCGTTCCGCACTCTTTTCCTCGCGAAGGAAGCCTTGAGCGATAAGTTCCTCGACAATGTCGGAGGTGGCTTGCCGCGACAGCCCGGTCGCGTCCGAAATTCTGATCCTCGGAAGTGGCCCGCTTCTACGCACCTCGTCGAACACCACCCACAAATTTATCATCTTTGATTTCAATGCGTTAGTTGCGGATAATACCATGTGTCACCTTTAATATGTCAAGTTGACAGAATAATTATTGACGGTCGATTTTCCTTCTGCCACATTCCGTATGTCAAACACCAGAGGGAAACAAAAATGACAAGGCAATTTCCATTGACACGTCGGCGGCTCCTGGGATCCGCCATCGCCGCCGGTTCGTTTCTCGCCATGCATGCTGCCGGCTCATCAATTGCAGAGGCACAGGTTGGCGCTCTGAATGTCTTCGGTCCTTTGCCGCCTGATCCCGCACCGCCTGGCGCGGCGCAATTTGCGCTTCAGGCCTTTGAGGCCTGGAAAGCGGCGAACGGATCGGACGTTGCTTACGATCTTTTGGCTTGGGCCCAATTGCATGACCGGATGGCAACAGCTTTTGCATCCGGCTCAGCCCCTTGGGACATCCTCTATATGTCCGGATGGGTTCCGGAGTTTGCATCGTTTCTTGAGCCGTTTGCGGATAGTCTCCCGCAGGAACTGGTCGAAGACATGCCCCCGTCCAGCTTTGAAACAGTGGCCTGGAAAGGCAAGCGTTATGGCGCTGTATTCACGTTGTCGCTCCTGACGCTCTTCTACAACAAGGAGCATTTCGAGCAAGCCGGCATCAAGGAACCGCCGAAGGACTGGGACGATTTCAAGCGCCTCACCAAGGAACTGACCCGCGACGAAAGATACGGGTTTGTGGCAAATTACGGTGATCCTGCCGGCATCGGCGGCACGGCATCGTACTGGATGGCGTTCCTCCAGCAGGCGGGAGGAAAGATGTACGACGAAGCCGGGATGCCGATCTTCAAAAGCGACGAAGGCATCGCGGCCCTTCAGATGATGATGGACCTCAATGCCGCAGGAACCGACCCCGGTTCGATATCCTATGTCGGCATCAATGACGCAAGCAACGTGCTCATGTCCGGTCGTGCATCGATGATGATGAACTGGCCGTTCATGTGGAAGGCCGCGGAAGATCCGAAGCAATCGACTATCGTTGGGAAAGTCGGTAGCTCGATCCTTCCCGCGGGACCGGCCGGAAGCGCCTCGATCGACGGCACGGACGCGTGGGTGATAGCCAAGAGCAGCGCCAATATTCCGAAAGCGCAAAAGCTCGTTGAGTTCTACCTCGACAAGGAAGTGCAAAAACGCCAAGCGCTCGATACCGGTTGGCTCCCAATCCGGCTCTCGGTGCTGAATGACCCCGAGGTGCAGCATGCGCTCCCCATCGCAGGGACAGTTCTGGAGCAGTCAAAGCACCCTTATAATAGCTTTGTCACCCCGGACTACACCCAGGTGACCCAAGCGCTCGGAACCGAAATTCAGAAGGCCTTGCAAGGCAACGCGACTGCCGCCGAGGCGATCAATTCAGCAAGCGACCTCGTCGCTGCGATCGTGAAGCAGCGCGGCTGAGCCAGTACGATGACACATTTTCGAACTTTTGAGCAGCACCGGCTTCTCGCCGGCGTCCTCTTCATCGCGCCTGCGCTTTTGGTGCTGGCCGCCATTCTGGGATATCCGATCCTGGAGTCGTTCGTTCTCGGATTCCAGCGCGTCCGGCTTGCAGCCGGCGCGCTGGAGAAGACCCCGGTCGGCTTCGATAATTACGTGGCGATGTTTCAGGACGGCACTTTCCTCAAGGCGCTTGCCAACACCGCCTACTTCACTTTCATGGAGGTGGTGCTTGTCATCGCGATCTCGATGTCAATCGCGGTTCTGCTACAGCACCCTCTCGGGAAGGGCGGCTTCTTCCGCATTCTCCTGATCGTTCCTTGGGCTATTGCCCCGGTTGCCAATGCCGTTTTGTGGAAGTGGATCCTCAATTCCAACTACGGAATTCTGAACACGATTTTGCAGGGTGCCGGGGTCATCGACAGGACCCATGTTTGGCTGGGTACGCCGGGATCGGCGCTGAACTTCCTCCTTCTTGCCGATGTCTGGAAATCAGTGCCCTTCATCGCACTCTTGCTTCTCGCCGGTTTGCAGCGGGTTCCGCAAACGCTGTACAAGGCCGCTTATATGGATGGCGCAAACAGGGTGCAGACCTTCCTCGCCGTGACCATGCCCTCAATGAAAGGTGCAATAGCGATCGCCGTCGTGCTCCAGACCATTTGGTCGCTGCGCGTGTTCGACATCGTGTTCGTTCTGACCCGCGGTGGTCCGGCCGACGGCACAGTCCTTCTGAACTTCCTCGCCTATCGCACCACCTTCAACTTCCTTCAGATCGGAATGGGGGCGGCGATCGCCAATCTCATCTTCGTGGCCACGTTCGCTCTTGCCGTGGTTTACGTACTGCTGGTCTCGACTAAACGCGGAGGAGCCGTCCGATGAGCTTTCAGAGCCATAGAACCGGTGGTCCGCTGTTTCGCCTCTTTATCTGCGCCTGCCTCGTGCTGTTCGTCATCTGGTCGGCCGCCCCGATCCTTTGGATGATCATCTCCAGCGTGATGAAGCAGCAGGCGTTGATAGCGCGCCCGATCGACCTTTCGCTGTCGAACCTGACGCTCGAAAATTTCCTGGCCGTTATGAATTCGGCAGCGTTGATGGGACGAGGTATTTTCAATTCGCTTGTCGTCTCGGCATTCTCGACCGCCATTGCGATCGCGCTTGGCGCACCCGCAGCCTACGCACTGGCTCGGCTATCTGTCCCGCATGGCAACACGATCGCCTTCATCGTTCTGGCGACTCAGATGCTGCCGGGAATTGCGATCGCGATCCCGCTTTTTCTTCTGATCAGCAAGCTCGGACTGATCGATAACGTTCTGACGCTGGGTGTCGTCTATCTTTCGTTCAACCTGCCCATCGTGATCTGGATTCTCCGGGGCTTCTTCCAGGCGATCCCTCCCAGTATCGAACGTGCCGCCGCGATCGACGGCGCGGGAGTGATCCAGACATTCTGGTACGTCATCCTGCCGATCTCCGTGCCTCCGCTTACCGCTGCCGCAGTCTTCGCATTCGTGGAAGCATGGAACGAGTTCTTCTTCGCGTTGATCCTTACCCGTCAAAGCGCCCAGACGCTTCCACTGGTGATCGCGAATTTCGCCGGCCAATACCAGACCGTTTTCGGTCAGATGATGGCGGCAGCCGCCGTCAGCGTCCTGCCCGTCGTGCTGCTCGCGATCGTTTTTCGCAACAAGATCATACGTGGCTTTGCCGATGGCATGGCAAAAGGATAATTCTTCATGTCTCACATAGTGCTCAAGAATGTCTCCAAGTCTTTCGGAAGCGTCAACGTCTGCAGAGACATCAATCTCTCGATTGAGAAGGGTGAGTTCATTACGCTGCTTGGATCTTCCGGATGCGGCAAGACCACGACGCTCAACATGATTGCCGGATTGGAAGACTGCACGTCTGGCGACATCCTCCTCGACGGCAAGCGCATCAACGAGCTGTCGCCCGTTCAGCGCGACGCAGCCATGGTCTTTCAGAACTATGCGCTTTATCCGCATATGACTGTTGCACAGAACATCGGTTTCACACTCAAAATGCGCGGCGTGGCCCGCTCAGAGATCGACAGTCGTGTGCGAGCCGTAGCCACATCGCTTGAGCTATCGCATGTGATCGGCCGGCTCCCGGGCCAGCTCAGCGGCGGGCAGCAGCAGAGAGTGGCAATCGGGCGCGCCATCGTGCGCGAGCCGCGCCTCTTCCTCTTTGATGAGCCGTTCTCGAACCTGGACGCATCGTTGCGGGTGAAAACCAGGGTCGAGATCAAGGAACTTCACAAAAAGCTTGGCGTCACGTCGGTCTTTGTGACGCACGACCAGGAGGAGGCCCTCTCGATTTCCGACCGCATCGCCGTGATGTACAAGGGTGAGGTCGAGCAGTTCGGTTCGCCCGATGAGATTTATTTACGGCCACGCACGCGTTACGTCGCGACATTCATCGGCAATCCGCAGATCGAATTAATGGCTGGAAAACTCGACGTCACGGCCGATGTAGCGAAGATCCGGCTAGGTAGCTGCGAGCTTGGGCTCGAGCGCTCCGATTTGCCGAAAGGACGTCGATCGGTCGAGGTTGGGATTCGCCCGGAACACGTTAGAATTGGCGACTTTCCCGAGAGGGCGGAAGTTCTCTTCGTCCAGCCTGTCGGCCCCTCGACCCACGTCGCCCTGCGCTGGGCAGGCGGGAAAATCACCGCGTCCGTACCAGGCTTTATCCGCCTCTCGCCAGGCGGTTCCATCGGCATCGACATCAATCCGAACCACCTCTTCATTTTCGATCAGGCAACCGGTCAGCGCATCTGACGCCACCAAAACCGTGAGGCAACTCCATGACACAGACTCTATCTAATTCTATCGCCCAACGCGACATCAAGTTCCAGCTCCACTCTCAGACCAATCCGCGCCGCTTCGAGGAGCAGGGGCCGCTCGTCGTTACACGGGGAGAGGGAGTGCGCGTCTTTGACAGCGCTGGAAAAGCTTACATCGAGGGGATGGCCGGCCTTTGGTGTGCGACCCTTGGGTTCTCAAATGAACGGCTGATCGCTGCTGCCAACGCGCAGTACCATGAGATTGCGTACTATCACACGTTCTTCCAGAGAACCGGCCCGGGCGCAACCGACCTGTCGGAGAAGCTGGTTGAGCTAACTGGTATGGAAGGCGGCAAAACCTATTTCGCTACCTCTGGCTCGGAAGCAAACGAGACGATGGTCAAGCTGGCCTGGATTTACCACACCGTCCACGGCAAGCCTGCAAAGCGGAAAGTGATCGCTCGCAACCGCGGTTTTCACGGTTCGACGATCGCAGCCGCGTCGATGTGCGGTCTGGAGTTCATGCACCGGGAGTTTGGTCTCCCGCTGCCGGGCTTCCTTCATACGTTGGCGCCTTACCCGTATCGTGAAATGTGCGAAGGTGAAGACGAAGGGGCCTATGTCGAGAGACTGGCTGAAGAACTCGAGCAGCTTATCCTCAGCGAAGGACCGGATACGGTTGCCGCCTTTATCGCGGAACCGGTCTACGCGGGCGGCGGAATAATCGTGCCGCCGAGTGGCTACTTCCCGCGGATCCAGGACGTGCTGAACAAGTACGACATTCTTTGCCTGGACGACGAAATCGTCTGCGGATTTGGGCGCACGGGAGAATGGTTCGGGAAAGACCTGGTCGGAATGAAGCCTGATATGATGGCCCTGGCAAAGGGCTTGTCCTCGTCATATTTCCCGATTTCCGCCGTTGTCCTGTCGCCGAAAATCTATGGGGCGGTGGCGGAATTCAACAACCAGGGCGGAGCCTTTGGCCACGGCTTCACGAACTCCGGCCATCCGGTCGGTGTGGCAGTGGCTTCCGAAGCGATAAAGATCTACGAGGAACTCGGAATGCCCGACCACGTCAAGAAGGTCGGAAAGCATCTGCGGGCGCGCTTCGAGAAGACTGCGGAAACTTCACTTATCGTCGGCGAGGTTCGCGGTGCTGGTCTGATGCTTGGCATCGAAATCGTGAAGGACAAAACGACACGCGAGCCTTTCCCCGCAAGCAAGCAGGTTGGCGCTATGTTCGACAGGATCGCGTACAAGAATGGCCTGATTGCCCGCTGCATGGGAGACGTGCTTGGCTTCGCGCCGCCGCTCATTCTCACAGAGGAAGAGGCGGATGAACTGGCTGACATCTTCGATAAGAGCTTGAAGGAACTTGAGGGGGAGCTTGGGGTCTGACTTTGACACCTGTGCGCTGCGGTCAGGTCAGCGACATGCGGTCCAAGCCGATGCAAATCATAGCGTCTGAATGGAAAAGGTGTCTGCTGACTATTTCGTTGAGCAATCCACTGTCCGCACGACAAGCTCATTGCAGCTCGCGCCGGTCCATGGAATGACGGTTGTTACACCAACGAGCGGCAATCATGACCGACGCGCCCATTCTCGGTGACCGATCGACATAATATTCCAGGGCTGATCGACGAGCTTGTTCCAGGCAGCGCAGCAATGTTCGACGATATCGTCGTAATCTTTGAAGATGCGGTTCGATAGCCAGTTGTCGCGCATATATTGCCAGACGTTCTCGACGGGGTTCGGTTCTGGTGAGCGCGGCGGCAAGAACATCAGGGTGATGTTGTCGGGCACTTTCTTCGGCGTCACGTGCCATCCGGCCTGTTGAGGATGGAGTAGAGCATGCGCGCCATCATCGACGGCCTGGCTGATCTCTGCGAGATGATCCTGCATGGCTTCGGTATCACAATAGGGCAGCACCAGACCGGCACCTTTGCCCTTCTTCGGGCAGATCGCTCCCAGCCTCCCAGGGCGTTTGGCTGTCGCCGAATATACTCTTCGGCGGCAGCCATTTTCATCGTTGGTGTCGTCCGTCCCACGAGGCGGGTTGATGCAACATTTCGAGCATGCCTTGTGCCATCAGGGACGTCGGCACGTGATACTGCCGACGAATATAACGAGACGAAATCGGGGCTTTGGACCCGTGGCCTCCTGATCCGGCGTAATATCAGCGACGGCGATCTCGCATTCTTCACCACATGGTGCCCGGCCGGGACTGGTATCCAGACACTGGTTTCCGTCGAAGGCCATCGCTGGGCGATCGAAGACAGTTTCGAGACCGCAAAGAACGAGCTCGGCCTCGACCACAACGAAACCCGGTCATGGCATGGCTGGCATCGCCACGTCTCCCTCGTCATGCTCGCCTTCGCCATGATGACGGTGATCAGGTACCGCGCCAATGACGTGACGGCCCAGAAAAGACCGCGGATGCCGACCATCAGGATCTGATCCACTGGTCTATCCAGGAAGTCCGGCGCATCGCCATCAGGCTCGCCCAGCGTCGCATAAACCTCGCTTGGTCATGCTGGAGACGCGCCCATCAGGCGGCGGCTCAACGAGCTCATCTGATTTCCAAATTGCAACTGTAGTGCTTCTGTAATGGGCCTTTGTTCGTCAAGTCCCTCAGCACCAAAATCTCGTCACCAGGATCATGCTTCTGTCCGTGGTCAACACGAAGGTCGCCACACCATGCCATAAGATCAGAACCGGCAGGTCAACTAGGCGGCGTGATTGCCAAAGCATCACAGCACTACTTACGACCTTGCCAGGCTCTCGTCCCGGTAACGGGACCTTGGGAGACGAGACCTTACACGGCTTCGTCTCGATACCGTCTTATCTATGCCGCTGAGGCTTCTTTGCTCCCGCGGAATTCGCTCTCGTCTACCCACATACGATGAAGGATGGTCGCAAGCTTGCGGGCAAGCGCCACCTTGGCGCGCTTCATGCCACGCCGTTTTGCCACATCGACTGCCCATCGTTTCAGCGCAGAGAACCTGGTGGCACGGGTCAGCATAATGTGAGCCGCCTCGTAAAGGGCGGCGCACCATCGTATCACCAACCCGGCTGATGCCACCTTACAGATCCGTCTCGCCTGATTGGTACTTCTTCGGCGTCAACCCGAAGTACGCGCCGACGGTTTGAGATTTTGCAAATCTGCTTGGGTCGTCGATCGCCGAACGATAGGTAATCGCCACAAGTGCACCAACACCGGGCGTGGTCATCAGCCGTTGGCAGACCCGATCCTGGCGGACAATCTTCAACATCTCACGATGCATTTTGGTGAACTCTGTCCAAAGCGCATGACGGGCCTGCAACATAGCACCAATGATCGTCTTCAACACCGAATGCCCGTCGACGAGCTCCGATATTCGCGCTTCGATCCGGCCACGGCTCACTTCGCCAACCTTCAGGCCGTAGCCACGCAAAATGCCCCGAATGCTCAACCCGACGTCCGCAATTTGGCTTGCAGCAGTTTGCGACCGGTCAGAAGCGCCCGGACATCCTGAGAGCTTGGCGATTTCGAATGTACAGTGCGATACCATCCCATCCGTAACAATTGCGCGATGCCACGTGCATCTTTCCGATCGGTCTTGATGATCATCGCCGACAGGGCAGCCTTCACATGGCGGGTTTCCAGCAGAACGACATCAAAGCCAGCCTTCGTCAGGCCCTCATGCAGCCATTGAGACAAGGGACCTGCTTCAAGGCCGACCCGCTTTGCAGCAAACTCCAACGAAACAAAGTGTTCGATCAGCGCGTCCGGTTGGCTCGCTACCTTCGTCTCACGGATAATTTTGCCCGCAGCATCAACCAAACACACACTGCTTGCTTCCAAAGAAACATCAATTCCAGCATAGTAGTCCATGGCTGTTCCTCGCTTGATGTTTGGGGTCGACCAGCTCGGACCCCGTCTCAACATCGTCACTCTGAGGGACAGCCACCAATCTGGCTACAGTCTCCGAAGCGCCGGCCCATTACGGCATCAGGACTTATTTATTATCGCAGGTCCCAGCTTTGAATTATTTCTGAATATTCGTACCCAGATATTAATAACAACCAGCTACTGTTGGCTCCTTCTAACATCACCGATAGTAGACAATCGAGATTCAATACCTTCAGGCCATGCGAGATCCAATTGAGGTGGCCGCAGTTGCTTCAGAAAGCCGCCATCAACATATATTGTTTCGCCGGTTATAAATGAGGCCTCGTCGGATCCGACGAATGCTACCGCCTTTCCAATATCCGAGGGAAGCCCAACTCTTCCAAGTGGTACAAGGGGTGCACGGTCGTCTTTTTCTGGAGCGTCTCCCACGTGAACCGGTCCTGGGCTCACAGCATTGACCCTTATCCCGAAGGGCGCGAGATCCAGCGCCATCGACCGTGTGAGTCCCTCAACCGCGGCTTTGCTGACATCGTAAGCGGCCATACTACGATGCGCCTGTAGGGCGGCCATAGAGGAGATGTGCACAATTGAGCCCGCTCCAGACTCCGCCATTACACGGGCCGCAGCTCTCGAGCACAGAAACACGCCTTTAAGATTGACCTTCATAACCGCATCCCAATGCTCATCTGTCATTTCAAGAAAATGGGCTACCGGATCCGGCCAACCAGCATTATTAACCAGAAGGTCAATACCGCCGTGATGCTCAACTGCGTGAGCTACAAGTTCCTCAGCTTTTCCAGGATCGGAAACATCTCCCGCGAAAACAGTTGCTTTGCCACGCAAGGCTCCAAGATTGGCATGCGCACTGGATAAGGTGTCAATGTCACGCCCGTTCAGCACCACATTCATATTTCGCTCCAAGAGGATTTTTGCAATCCCAAAACCGATGCCACGGCTTGAACCCGTGACCACCGCCGTCTTATTCAATAACGTCATCTGCCAACCGTTTCCTGATTTGCGCCCTCAAAGCGCTATTATTACGTTCGTGCGAACTTACTGGCTTCACTACACCTAGGTACACAGTTGCACCGCAAGAAGTAAAGCAATGAGATCTAATCAGCTAAACCCGAATATATCTAACCAATTTTAGTAAACAGTCAGAGTAACATTCAGCTTAGACGACGTGTTGGTTAGCTCGCATCACGTCTTAACCGACGCTCTGGCTTATGCGCGACATAAACAAAAGGTGTTCCGTAACCGATTTCATTTTGCTGTTCGCGAGATATGGGTTCGGGGTTCGAGCAAGCATACGCTAATCAACACCGCGTGTCACTGGTGTAAAACTCCACATTTCCGTATAAGCTTGCTTCATAATCGTTGTTTGTCCATCACACATCGCTGGTGGAAGTCGAGCGGACGCGACGGAAAATTGGCGATATGGTGGGGAAGGTGTTCTAGTGGCTAACGTGAAGGCAAAGAGGAATGACCCTGGCGCGCTCGCTTATCTTGAGGCTAGCATCCCCGATCTGCCAACGGCTACTGCCCGAGCCGCGATTTACATCGTCGAAAATGCCGATAAAGTAGTTCGCTTCTCGCTAAAGGATCTGAGCAAGTTTTCCAAGGCAGGCGAAGCGAGTATTGTCAGGCTTTGCCAATTGGCAGGATTCAGCGGATTTTCCGATTTCAAGCTGGCACTTGCAGCGGAATTGGCGGTCAGGCAAAGACAGCCGGATATTCATAATACGGGCGATGGTGACAGCCTATCAAAATTAGGCCACGAACTGGCGCGCTCCATCGTTGCGACGGTTGAATTAACTGAGCAATCCGTCCTTCAGAAGATCGCCTCTCGACTCGTATTGGTCAATCGAATCGACCTTTTTGGATCGGGCGTATCTGGAATCATAGCAGAGTTATTTTCCTATAGGCTCCTGCGTGCCGGTTTAAATGCCCACGCGATCAGGGATATCACATTGGCGCACGAAGTTGCCAACGGCCTCGGTCCAACATCTGCTGCCATCGCGATTTCAGAATCAGGAGTAACAGCAAACACTCTCGATTTCCTAAGGGTGGCGCGATCAGCGGGCGCTTTCACTGTGGCGGTCACCTGCCAAGCCCGCAGTCCTTTGGCAAAGCACGCGGACGCCGTTCTGCTGATGGCCAAGCTGAACATTCCTGCTTACGGCGGTTTCATAAACTCGGTTCCGAGGGCCGTTTATCTCGCGGAAGCGCTTGCAGCGCTCATTTCGCCCCAATCGGACATAGTGGAGTAACAATCCATTTACATGTCCGATTGAATGAAGTAATGCTCCACGTCATTCGATATGCCAATCCGAATCGAATGCATGAATATAAGCCCACTATCCGAATAGAGCATAAATTCGCGATGCTTGTTTGTAAGCGAAAGACCTCTTTAGGGATCCGATGAATTCAAATTGTCTGGGATTTTTTTCCAGCCGCGCCTTACAATTCCACATTCTCCGACCTGAAGCGACCGATCCGGATTGGCTTGTAGTAGGTGGATGCTTCATTAGACAAATTACGCGGCTGACATTGTCCGGAGGGGCGAGGTTTAAGCCAATCCGTCATCATATCACGCGCAAAAGTCACTTCGGCGATCGCCGTCTAGTACGAGTGCCAGGAAAACCAAACGGCTCACTTACTGGAGATCGCGCCCAGCCAAGTTCCCCCGTCTAGAAACTGAGTATTACGATGAAAATCATTCATCTTTCAGATATCCACATGTGTCCAGTTGGCGAGCGCGTTATAGGCTTTGATCCAGCAGCGCGCCTGCTTTCTGTAATCGACATAATTAATACTGAGCATTCGAATTCGGATCTCTGCATCGTAAGCGGTGACTTAACTGATGCGGGAGATGAGACCTCTTATCGCCGATTAAAAGAAATACTGACCGCTATATCCGTACCGACCCATTTGATGCTGGGAAATCACGACAAACGGGCGGCATTTCGGGCAGTATTTGATGATGCCTTTGATGACGGCAATGGTTTCGTCCAAGGAGCGATCGACTTCGCCGGCGGCAGGCTTGTAATGCTTGATACACTTGACGAGGATCAACCAAGCGCAGGATTTCTCTGCGAAAAACGTCTGAACTGGTTAGAAAATGAGCTTCAGAATAACCCCGAAGCTCCAACACTAATCTTTCTTCACCATCCTCCGTTCCCGTTGGGCGTCGAGTACTTCGACGCGATGCTGCTGAGAAATGGCGGAGACTTGGAGCGACTTCTCGATCAACACAGCAGCGTTTCTCACGTCACGTTCGGGCATGTCCACTTTCCAGTCTTCGGACAATCGGGTTTGCGCTCTTTCTCGGCATCTCGCGGTACGTGCCATCCAATTCGCACGACGCTTCGCGGCATGACCGCGACGTATGTGGACCGTCCGCCTAGCTACGACGTCCTGCTGGTGGAGGGACGTCGGATCATCGTGCATCCGATGCAGACAGCGCTGTCTGCCGACATCATTGCCAAGGAAGATGCAGACGGTGACGGAGGGGCCGGAGCCATCGAAATTTTCAGAAACAGCCATTCGTAAAGGAACGAAGAATGCCATTTGAACTGCTGATCTGCGATTGTGACGGCGTCCTTGTTGATAGCGAAGTACTCGCTTGCCGTGTCGACGCAGAGGAACTTGCCGACAGAGGGTTCTCCGATTATACGCTGAACGAGGTGCTTCGTCGATTTGCGGGCGTTTCCCAAACCGACATGATAAGGGCTATTGAACTTGAAACGGGCCGCTCGGTAGGAAGCGATTTCGCCACACGAGTGACGCAGAGGGTGGAAGAGGCACTCGCCGCGGACCTACTGCCTTTGCCATATGCCGCAGCGACTTTAGAATCGCTAGGTGTACGCAAATGCGTGGCATCCAGCAGCAGCCCAAAGAAGCTTGAACTCGCATTGTCCGTAACGGGACTAAAGCAATATTTCCATCCCTCAATCTATAGTTCAGTACTTGTGGAGCACGGCAAACCAGCACCGGATCTGTTTCTACACGCCGCAGCTGATATGGGAGTTTCGGCAGATCGGTGCTGCGTAGTCGAGGATAGCGCAGCCGGAGTAAAAGCGGGGATTGCTGCAGGGATGATCGTGATTGGCTTCACTGGCGGCGCTCACTGCCTTGCGGGCCACGCTGAAAGGCTTGCCGAACTCGGTGCGCACGCGGTTGTCAACAGTTGGACGGACATCCCCAGACTCATTGAAGAACTTGGCAACACAAGCCTCCGACGCCGGACGGTTCATAATTCTTAATTATGCATCCGTTAACGGAATTTGATGACGGAATTGAGAGTGAAATAATTATCGAAAATTGTCCTCGTTTTTGCAAAACATGGAGGATGGCTGGCTGGAGATTTCATGTGTATCTCTCCAGTCTCGATGAACGGCGCTTGTTCGAGTTAAGAGCGTATATTTCAGTAAATCGCAGATCGATCTCTTTGTGCAGTCACTTAGGCTGACTTGTACGAGAAGTCCTACTATGCCGAGACTAAATTGGAGGTCATATCTTATGCCTGATCTTATCGGTGCAGTCGCACTTCTGATATGGGGTCTTCGGCTAGTAAAAACCGGTGTGATCCGTTCTTTCGGCGTGCGTCTGCGCAAGTGGATTGGCGCGGGCACGCGGAACAGGCTGCTAGCCTTTGGCGTCGGTCTTCTCGCGACCCTCGCTCTGCAGAGCAGCACGGCCACCGCGCTGATGACGGCCTCATTTGCCGGAAGCGGATTTATGAGTTCGATGATGGCGCAGGCGATCATGCTTGGCGCCAATGTCGGCACGAGCCTGATAACGCGCATCCTCGCATTCGATTTGCACTTCCTGGCACCGTTGATGATCGCGGCCGGCGTGTTTGCTTTCGGCTTCAGCCGTTCCAAGCCCGCCAAAGGCCTGTCGCGCGCCGTTCTCGGACTTGGATTGATGCTGTTGTCACTACGGCTTCTCAGTCAGGCGACGGAGCCCATGCAGCATTCCCATGTACTGGTCGCCCTGATGGCATCGCTTGATGCGGTGCCAGTGCTTGCGGTGATCGTCGCGGCGGTGCTTGCGATCGCGGCCTCATCCAGCCTCGCAATCGTGCTGCTGGCAATGTCGCTGGCCGCAAGCGGAACCGTGACGCCTGCACTCGGTATCGCGCTGGTGCTCGGCGCCAATCTTGGCGGCGCCATCCCACCTGTCCTCGGAACCCTGAACTATGGTGCGCTGGCTCGTCGCGTGACCATCTGCAATATGCTGGTGCGGCTGATCGGATGCGTCGTTGTTCTGCCGTTTATCGAGATAGCCGCAGGGCTTCTGTCTGAGTTAAGCCACGGACCCGAAGCACTCGTCGTCGATGCCCATATCGCCTTCAACATCCTTCTTGCCGTGATCATGCTGCCGGTGCTGCGGCCGCTATCTGCTCTGATGCGCCGCATCCTTCCGGAAGCCACGGAGATCGAGGGCGGGCCGCGTCATCTCGATCCTGAAAGCCTCGACACGCCAGCCCTTGCACTTGCCGGTGCTGCCCGCGAAACACTTCGCATCGGCGATTGCATCACCAGGATGCTGCAGACGAACCTCGAAGCGCTCAGAAAGAACGACACTGCCCGCTCATCCGGCATTGCCGCCATGGACGACGAGGTCGATCGGCTGAACAGCGCGGTAAAGCTGTACCTAGCTAGGCTGAACAGTTCCGCACTGGACGAGAAGGACGAGCAGCGCTCCAACGAGATCATCGGCTATGCTACAAATCTCGAGCACATTGGCGATATCGTTGACCGAAACCTGCGCGACCTGGTGGATAAGAAAATCCGCAACCAGCTGAGCTTCTCGGCGGAAGGCGCTTCCGAGATCGAGGAACTCTATCGGGTGACACTGGAAAACCTTCGGCTGGCCCAGAGCATTCTGGTCACCGGCGATGTGCAGCTTGCCCGCCAACTTGTCGAATCCAAGGTCGATATCCGCCATCTAGAGGAACGGTCGGCTGCCAATCACATGGCACGGCTGCGCGACGGGATGATCGACAGCATGCAGACCAGTTCGCTACATCTCGATATCCTGCGCGATCTCAAGCGCATCAACGCTCATATCGCCGCCATTGCTTATCCGATCCTGAAACGACAAGGTGAACTGCGTGAAAGCCGAATGGTAGCTCATGGATGATGGCTCGGTACAGGCTGAAATCTCCATAAGTTCCATAAGATACCTTATGCGATATGTTATATGTAGCCGGGCACATTCTATTTTCAATTGCGACACGTACAAAACCCTCTTTGTTTTCAGGAGGATGGAATGCCCCGCAGTTTCACGCAATTGACGATGGATGAACGGCGTATCGTTTCGCAGATGCTGCAGGCCAAGGCACGCTTGGCCCAGATTGCATCAGTTCTTGGCCGTCACCGCTCCACGGTTCACCGCGAGATCAGACGCAACTGGTGGCACGACAAGGAAGTCCCGCAGGCTGATGGCTATTGGCATGTGACAGCACAAACTCTTTATGAACAGCGGCGGCGGTCGTATCGCAAGCTGCATCAGCATCCGCAGCTGTGTCATGTCGTCATCGATCGTTTGAAAGCCGGCTGGTCGCCCGAACAGATCGCCGGCCGGTTGAAGCGAGAGCCTGATGCTCAACACCGACTCTGCCATGAGACGATCTACCGGTACGTCTATTCTGAAGATGGCCAATCCCAGGCGCTTGCCCGTCACCTGCCCGAGCGTCGGCGCAAACGAAAGCCGCGCTATGCAAGAAGGCCGAGAAGCCTTGTGTTTCCGGACTTTATGGCCATTCGCAACCGTCCCGCACAGATCAATGACCGTGGCCAGTTTGGCCATTGGGAGGGTGATTTGATGATCTTTCGCAAGGAATACGGCCAGGCGAATATTGCCACACTGGTGGAGCGCAAGAGCCGCTACACCGTCCTGTTCCGCAACAATGACCGGCAATCGAAACCGATCATGGGGCGTCTGATCAATGAGCTGTCAGCACTGCCGCATTCGGCAAGACAAAGCATCACCTTCGACCGGGGCTTCGAGTTCGTGTCCTGGCGCGATCTGGAGGCCGGGATGGGGACGAAGGCATGGTTCTGCGATCCGCAAGCCCCCTGGCAGAAAGGCTCTGTCGAGAACATGAACAAAAGAGTGCGCCGCTACCTGCCGCGTGACACGGATCTCCTGTCACTGCCGCAGCAATCAGTGCGATCAATCTGCGAGCGTCTCAACACGACCCCGCGAAAATGTCTCGACTACAGAACCCCGACCGAAGTGTTCAGAGAGCAGCTTGTTGAAATTGTATCGCTGCCGGAATAGCCTGCCCCACCCCGCCGTTGCATTTGAATTAGAACCCACACCGCAAAGTTAAAATGTCCGGTATTTGCAAAGTAGAAATGTCGTTGTGACAACCCTGCTCTCGTTCATTGCAACGAGGATTGGAAGCAGATTTGGGATTGATTTTAATGAGTGAACGCGAGCTGCATCGTATCGAGGTTTTGTCAGAAGTGCTTGAGCGGCGGCGGACGCTTGCGTCGGCGGCGATTGTTCTATCGCTGAGTGTTCGCCAGGTGCAAAGGATCGTGCGGACATTCTGTCTCGAAGGCGCGCCGGCGCTGCGTCATCGCAGCCGCGGCCGGCGGTCGAACAACCGTATCAACGACGGCGTGCGTGAGCTCGCGCTGCAGCTGGTCCGCGAGCGCTATGCGGACTTTGGTCCGACGCTGGCGGCGGAGAAACTGGCTGAGCATGGTTTCGGCGTTTCACGCGAGACGCTGCGCAAGTGGATGGCGGAGGCCGGCTTGTGGCTGTCGCGAAAGCAGCGCCGGACGTTTCGCCAGCCGCGGCTGCGGCGTGAATGTTATGGCGAGCTGATCCAGATCGACGGCAGCGATCATCGCTGGTTCGAGGATCGTGGCGATCGGTGCACGCTGTTGGTGTTCATTGACGACGCCACCGGAAGGCTGATGCAATTGCTGTTTGTCCGCTCGGAAAGCGCCTTTAGCTATTTTGCGGCGCTGGAGTTGTATCTCCAGGCACACGGCCGTCCGGTTGCGTTCTACTCCGACAAGCATTCGGTGTTCCGGGTTGGGAAGACGGACGTGAAGAGTGGTGAAGCTATGACCCAGTTCGGCCGGGCGCTGTCGGAACTCAGCATTGAGATATTGTGTGCCAATTCGAGCCAGGCCAAAGGCCGCGTCGAGCGCGTCAATCGCACCTTGCAGGACCGCCTGGTCAAGGAGTTGCGGCTTGCCGGCATCGGCGACATCGCCGCCGGGAACGCCTTCCTGCCCGGCTTCATTGAGCGGTTCAACGCCAGGTTTGCGATCGAGCCCATCAAGGCAGACAATTTGCACCGGCCCTTGAACATTGCGCCCAACAGCCTGCAAGAGATCCTATGCCGGCGAGAACAACGGTACGTCGGGCAGCAACTGACGTTCTCCTTCGAGCGCCAGCGGGTCATGCTGGAGGAGAATGAGGTCACACGGGGTCTGGTCGGCAAATATGTTGATCTCTATGCCTTTGCGGATGGGCGTTTCCAGGTTCGCTGGAAGGGTGTTACCCTGCCCTATACGCTCTTCGACAGTGCGCAGCGCGTCACCCATGCTGCCATTACCGAGAGCAAGCGACTCGGCGATGTCCTTGCCTTTATCAAGGAGCGACAGGATCAGTTTCTGCCACCCCCCAAGGTGAAGACCAACAGTGAGGTCAATGGCTATCAAAAACGTGGCCGCAAACCACCTGGACGAAAGGGCTGGGTTGACCAGATGATTGATCGCCGCGCCCGTGAACAAGTGGCAAGTGCTCCTTCTACAGTGGCCGGTCAGGGCTGCGATATTGAGGTCTCCGCCCTGCCCGGCGACGCGCCTCGGCGTCTGTCGGGATGACATTTCTACTTTGCAGAACATGCGACATTTCTACTTGGTTGCAACATTATACCGTAACGCCCAGAACCACCAGTAAGTATCTGGCGATTGATGCCGGTTTCCTGCGCCAGATGACCGCATTTCGCCGCCGTTTTTCGGGCGGCGCCGGATATCCTGCTGCGTCGCAGCAACGAGGCTGGGAGGCCTGAAAGTAAGAGAGACATGCAGCACGTAGATCCCCATCGGTCCAGTTCAGCGACCCTCGCGCCTCTTCGGAACGAGGTGTTTCGTTCGATCTGGACGGCTTCACAAATATCCAGTCTCGGTTGGCTCGTGCAAACGGTGGCCATTAGTTGGATGATGGCTACCATTTCGGCGTCCGATCTGATGGTTGCACTCGTGCAGGCCGCGTCCACGTTGCCGGTGTTCTTCCTGTCGATCCTCGCCGGTGCCATCGCCGACAATTTCAGCCGCCGATGGGTGATGTTTGCGGGACACTGCCTGTTAGCGTTGGCGTCAACGACACTGGTGATTTCTGTCTACCTGGGATTTATCGATCCCTGGCTCATCCTCGGACTGGGTTTCCTCGCCGGCTGCGGCTTTGCATTGAATGATCCAGCCTGGCACGCTTCCATCGGCGATATCCTGCACAAGCGCGACATTCCGGCCGCGGTGACGCTGACGTCTGTTGGATACAACATCGTGCGTAGCGTTGGTCCGGCTTTGGGGGGCGTGATCCTGGCCTTCTTCGGACCGCTCACCGCTTTCGCCCTGGCCGCGCTGTGCGATCTGACGCCGCTTGGTGCCATTTGGCGCACCAAATGGCACGTTCGCGCTTCGCCTCTCCCGCGTGAGAAAATGACCACGGCTATTCACGACGGGCTGCGCTTCACGGCAATGTCCTTTGAGATTAGGTCAGCGGTCGCCCGAGCGACCCTTTTCGGGTTGGCCAGCATTTCCATCCTGGCGCTGCTCCCTCTCGTCGTCCGCGATCAGTTGAACAGCGGGCCAATCGTTTACGGCATTCTGTTGGCCGGCTTCGGCACGGGGGCGTTTATCGCCGGCATGAGCAACAGCTTCCTCCGACGGATCATGTCTCAAAACAAGCTGGTGGCGGTCGCCTCTCTTGCCTGTGCAGCATGCTGCCTTTGCCTTGCCCTGACATCGTCGATCGCCGTGGCGGCTTTTGCGCTGGCACTCGGGGGTGCGGGCTGGCTCATCACCTGGACGGGCATCGACGTCTCGGTGCAGTTGGCCAGCCCAAGATGGGTTGTCGGTCGCACGCTCTCGATCTACTACGCCTTGAGCGCTGGCGGCATGGCTGCCGGCAGCTGGGTCTGGGGAACCGTCGCCCAGAACTACTCCCTGACGACAGCTTTGGAAGGCGCCGCAGGGGCGTTGTTGCTGGTCGCAGCAGCGGGGATATTGTTCCCGGTGCGTCCGTGGGAAGAAGCGGACCAGGAAAGTTCGGATTTTCTTGCCCCCGAACTGGCACTCGCTCTCAAGCCCAGGAGTGGCCCGATCGGTGTCAAGATCGAGTACTCCATATCCGAAGCCAACATCGAGGCGTTTCTGGGCTGCATGCGCGCCAGACGGCACGTTCAAAGCCGCGCCGGTGCACGAAACTGGACCCTCCAGCGAAACCTGCAAACGCCGTCTGTTTGGACGGAGACATTCCGCACGCCAACCTGGATGGACTTTCTTCGCCTGAACCATCGGCTCACGGCTGCGGATAAAGGCGTCGTCGAGCGGCTTCAGACCCTGCATGATGGAGAGCTTCCGCCGCAGACGGTGCTTTCGATCGAGCGCACGACGGACGCAGCCCGCACTCGGCCGATCGAAGTCGTTTCGCGGCCCCTGAGGTGATGTCGACATGAACCCATCACCCAACGAACAGCTGTGCTTGCAGCGGGCTTCCGGGCCTAAAAGTCTGGCGAAGATCACCTCGACCAAGGCCGTTAAAACTTCGCCTGCATCAGCTCCAGACCTGCGTACGGCAGTACCCCTTGCTGCGCAGGCCCACTCGGCTGCCGTTGACCCTGATCCAACGGCAGCCGCTTTTTCGCCGCGCGTTCACGCAGCGCTGAGCTCAACCAGATTTTCTTTCCCGTCCGCCTCCCAAGGCACCGTGGCTGTCGTCGGACCTTTTTCGACGGCAGCCACATATCACCTCGCTGATATACCGGCAAATAGCCGTCGTAGGGAGAAGATATGGTTTTTGGACTGAAGCAGCGCCTCGCCAAGAGGTTCGAGGAAGAGATGCAGTTCTTCAAGGGTTGGCAGAAGGACAAGAAGGGTGTCGGCGCCGTCATTCCGACATCGATCCATACCGCGCGGCGAATGGCGAGTGTGGTCAACCCAAGGTCCGGATTGCCACTGCTGGAACTCGGCGCCGGTACAGGCTTGACCACCAAGACGATCCTCGCGGCGGGATATTTGCGACAATGGAGGAAAGATGGAATCTAGAGTGGGGCTGACACGGGCAACAATCATGCTCTCCGTAGGCATGGCTCTGTCCGGAACGGCAGGGCTTTTTTCCGTCTCGTCCGGCCAGCCGACTTTCAACGTGGTGTTTTTCCGCTGCTTGTTCGGAGCGTTGGCACTTATCGGATGGCTATCACTGAAGGGTGGCTTGAAAAGCCTTTTCTCCATTGAGCGGAAGCTGTGGCCACTCGTGCTGGGGAGCGGCATCTGCCTCGTGCTCAATTGGCTGACCCTGTTCGAGGCATTCCATCGAACCTCGATAGGGTTCGCAACGATCATCTATCATCTGCAACCCTTCTGGATCGTGCTCGCCGGCGGACTGCTTCTGGGCGAGGCGCTCTCGCGGCACAAGATCGGGTGGATATGCCTCGCGTTCCTCGGCCTGGTCCTCACCATCCTGCCGAAACTCGGGGATGTGCAGACCAACCGGAATTGGCTGATCGGCGTCGGCTTGGCGCTCGTTGCCTCGCTTTTCTACGCCGCCACGACGCTGACCACGCGCGCGGTCAAGGGCGTGAAGCCGGACGTGCTCAGCGCGGTCCATTGCCTGATCGGATGCATCGCCTTCCTGCCGTTTCTCAATGTGGCGACGCTTCAGAGCGGCTATGCCCCCGTGTGGGGATGGCTGATTGGGCTTGGCGTTATCCATACCGGCATCGTGTATGTGCTGCTGTATTCGGCTTATCCCAGGGTGCCCACCACCGTCATTGCCGCTGCATCCTTCCTGAACCCTGCCGCTGCCCTGCTGTCTGATTTCTTCGTCTTTGATCGCTCTGTCACCGCAATGCAGGCTGTTGGCTTGGCGCTGATCCTGCTCGCCGGACTCGGCGTGAACCTCGGGTGGCCATTTATCTTCGGCCAACGCCGCGCTCTCTCGCAGAAATCCTGAGATTCGAACGCCGCCAAAGTCTGCGATTCAATTCGAGCAGAAACCGGATTCGCGACGGGAGCCATAACACGGATTCATGCGTCTATTCCTGCCGAGCCTGTTGCCGTTTTCCGCCGCGCCGCGTGTCGCCAGCTTCGTCATGGCGGACTCTCCTTGGCACGCCGGTATGAACCTGATGGCGTTCGACAGTCCGGAGGTCTAGCATCGGGTGTCGGCGGCCGATCAGTTCGTTGAGACGAACAAGGCTGAGGTGGCGGCAAGCCGGGGGGCCGCAGCCAAGGCCGGCAAGGAACAGAAATGCACGATCACAGTGGTAGCGCCGGGACGATAGGAATACATTTTCCGGAAATTCCCTCAGAATGTCAGATTCACGGATTCACGAGACAGAGCACTGGCTTGTCAATCACCGGATCAATTCAGCACTGCCGGGTTATCTGATGGTCAGCTCCAAGGCGTCCACGAATGAACTAGACTAGACGGCCCACGCCCCAAAGACTACGTGGACGCATGTACCGCATTCACGACCGACAGCGTTTCCGCCCTTTAAACGTCTCTTGCGATCCCAAGTCTTTGCGCAACCTGTGTTAGTATCGCATGAACTGGCGAAGACGCTAAGTCCGGATCTGTATCACCGGTTTGCCGACCGTCAGTCGTGTCACTCGCGTCAATTTGAAACTCCGAAACAATCCCGCGCAACCGCTTTGCCTCGATGGCAAGTTCCGCGCTTGCAGCCGTGGATTCCTCGGCCATCGCAGCATTTTGCTGCGTAACCTGATCCATCTGATTGACTGTCCGGTTGACCTCGGGAAGGGTTACGGACTGCTCGTTGGAAGCCGCTGTGGCGGCATCAAGCTGAGTGTTGATCAGCACGATCTGTTCCTCGATGATCTTGAGCGTCTCGCCGGTATCGCGGACCAGTTTGACGCCACCGCTGACCTCGTCAACCGAATTGAGGATGAGGTCCTTGATCTCCTTTGCGGCGTGCGCGGAGCGTTGAGCAAGCTCGCGCACCTCGTGGGCAACGACCGCGAAACCTTTTCCGGCCTCGCCCGACCGTGCGGCCTCGACGCCTGCATTGAGGGCCAGGAGATTGGTCCGAAACGCGATTTCGTCGATCACGCCGACAATAGTTGATATCTGCGAGGATGAGTGCTCGATGCGCTGCATCGCCGCGACAGCGCTGGAAACCACTTCCCCAGAGTGACGCGCCGACTTGTTCGCTTCGATCGCAACGTGTCGAGCCTCCGCCGTGCGCGTGCTGGAGTTGGCGATGTTTTGGGTGATCTGATCCAGAGCGGCAGCAGGCTGCTCCAGCGAGCTGCCTGATGCTCAGTCCGCCGGGACAGGTCCTGTGCGCTCAAACTAATTTCCTGCGCGCCGTCATCGATCGATCGGGTGGCGTTGGACACGGCTCTTAAACCTTCGGCAAGTTGGGTAACGGCAGCATTGAAGTTTGCGCGCAACGGTTCGAAATCCTCAGCGAAATTGTCGTTGAGCCTGAACACGAGGTTGCCGCCGGCGAGCTGCTTCAGGCCCTCAGCCAGCCCGGCCGTGGCCTCCGCCATATCATGTGCCCGCTGGCGCTCGGTCTCGGCTATGCGCGCACGTTCGATCTCGTTTGCGCCACGACTGGCCTCTACATCCTTTTCGAGATCCCGTGTCCGTAACTCGTTGTCCTTAAAGATTTGCACTGCGCGGGCCATCGATCCGATCTCGTCACGGCGGATCGTTCCCTCAACGGACGACGTCAGATCGCCGTCGGCAATGACCTTCATCGTCGAAACCATCTGCTTGATCGGTTTGACCAACCAGGAGGGAATCGCGAGGAAACCAAAGCATGAAACGGAGAGCAGTGCCGTCATAGCTGCTCCCAAACTCAGCACTGACGTGTCACGGACGACGCGTAAAACATCAGCACGCTTTTTCTCTCCGTCCGACGCGAGTTTTTCCGTCACGGACGTAAATCTCGGTGAAATGGCAGCGAAAGCGGGTTGACATAAAGTGAGATAGAGTTGCTGCACCATGGCAAGCTCGGCTTCACTGGTCGCGCCGCGGGCCACAGCGATCGCTGCACCACACGTGTCGGTCAGGACAGAGAATCCATCCGCCTTCAACTTCGGCAGTTCGCTCTGCTCTGGAACTGCCTGGACGGCCAGATCCGTGAACCTGACGAAGTTCTCTCGCGCGTCATTCAGGCCAGCTTCTGCGCGCGCCCTCGCCTCTTTCGACCGCGTCATCACCAAGTCGCTGATGCTGGCACGCGCTGTTTCAAGACTTCGGGTCGACTGTGTCAAGCGAAGCGCTGCCGATGCATCCCGGTCGAGAAGCCCTTGGTAGCTATCGTTTACCTTGAGTATTTGCCGACTCTGATAGAGCGTCAGGCCCAGCGCCGTGACACCAAAAACAGCCATGATGATAAAGAACTTGCCGACAATGGAAACGTGTTTCACAAGCCACTCCTCTAAGCCCGGTGTCACTCACGGCGCACGGATGTTCGGTTCTGATGGTTTGATGTCTCGAATTTTAAAAAAATGGCTGCCGCCGAACTCGAATTCGACGACAGCCAAGTTGCCTGGGAGGGCAGGAGAAAAGAGAGTTGAACCCCTAGCTGGCGATAGTTTGATTGACCGATATTCGATCTCTGCTCGCCCGATCGATTCGATTGAAGTGAAGACGCCAGCGCTGTGCTCAGCAAAGATCGTGTAACATCGGTAGGATGTCGAAGAGATCACCGACGAGGCCGTAGTCTGCGACCTGGAAAATCGGGGCCTCTCCGTCCTTGTTGATGGCGACGATGACCTTCGAGTCCTTCATGCCGGCGAGATGCTGGATCGCGCCCGATATGCCGGCTGCGATGTAGAGATCGGGAGCGACCATTTTGCCGGTCTGGCCGACCTGCCAGTCGTTGGGGGCATAGCCCGCATCGACGGCCGCACGGCTTGCCCCGACGGCCGCACCGAGCTTGTCGGCGACAGGCAGGATGACCTCCTGGAACTTTTCCGACGAACCGAGTGCGCGTCCGCCCGAAATAATGATCTTGGCCGATGCCAGTTCCGGACGCTCGGACAAGGACAATGCATCAGACACGAAGGCGGAAAGGCCGGAATTCGCTGCAGCGGAGATGCTTTTTACCGATGCCGAGCCGCCGACGCCGGTCGCCTGGAAGGAGGCGGTGCGCACGGTGATCACTTTCTTGGCGTCGCTCGACTGCACCGTCTGGATGGCGTTGCCGGCATAGATCGGCCGTTTGAATGTATCGGCGGAAACCACCTCGATGATTTCCGAAACCTGGGCGACATCCAGAAGGGCTGCAACGCGCGGCAGCACATTCTTGGCCGACGCCGTGGCTGCAGCGATGATGACATCGTAGGATGAGGAAAGCTGAACGATCAGGTCCGCCAAAGGCTCGGCGAGTTTGTTGGCGTAAGCCGCATGATCGGCCAGCAACACCTTGGAAACGCCGGAAAGCTGTGACGCCGCATCGGCGGCCGCTTGGGCGCCCGATCCCGCCACCAGAATATGAACATCGCTGCCTATTTGGGTTGCGGCAGTCAGCGACTTGGCGGTCTGGTCGTTGAGGCTGGCATTGTCGTGTTCCGCCAGAAGAAGAATAGCCATGATATTGTCTCCTCGAAATCAGATCACGCCGGCCGTCTTCAACGCGCCGACCAGTTCCTCGACGCTTGCGACCTTGACGCCAGCCTTGCGGCCGAACGGCTCTTCGGTCTTCAGCACCTTGAGGCGCGGAGTCACATCGACGCCGAAATCGCCAGGCGTCTTCTTGTCGAGCGGCTTCTTCTTCGCCTTCATGATGTTCGGCAGCGAAGCATAGCGCGGCTCGTTCAAGCGAAGATCTGCCGTCACCACAGCCGGAAGCTTCACCTCGATCGTCTGCAGACCGCCATCGACTTCACGGGTCACAATGGCTTTGTTGGCGGAAAGCTCGATCTTCGAAGCGAAGGTCGCCTGCGCCGAGCCGATCAGTGCCGCCAGCATCTGGCCGGTCTGGTTCGAATCGTCGTCGATCGCCTGCTTGCCGACGATGATCAGTCCCGGTTGTTCGGCTTCGACGACGCCCTTGAGTATCTTGGCGACGCCCAGAGGCTCGACCGCCTCATCCGTTTCGATCAGGATCGCCCGGTCGGCGCCCATGGCAAGCGCCGTTCTCAACGTCTCCTCGGCCTTGGCAGGTCCGATCGATACGACGACCACTTCCTCGGCCTTGCCGGCTTCCTTCAGCCGCAATGCTTCCTCGACCGAAATCTCGTCGAACGGGTTCATCGACATCTTGACGTTGGCGAGCTCGACACCCGTACCATCCGACATCACCCGGATCTTCACGTTGTAATCGACAACTCGCTTCACAGGTACCAGGATTTTCATTTAAATTCTCCGCCTTGCGAGTTTTACTTGGGCCTGAGGTATCTTGCTCGTCGATCAAGGCTAACAAAGCGTCGAAATCGTTACGTGTTCGGCAGAAGTTTACCCGGGTTGAAAAGTCCGAGCGGGTCGATTGCGGTTTTGATCTGGCGCATTAATTCGATCGCAACATCACCGTGTTCCTTCTCCATCCACTTAATTTTTCCGAGTCCGATCCCATGCTCCCCTGTGCTCGTACCACCTAATGCAAGAGTTCGCTCGATCAGCCTTGAGTTTAATCTCTCGGCCTCCTCAATCTCCGATTTGCTGGATGGATCGATCAAAAATCCGAGATGAAAATTCCCATCTCCGACATGGCCAACACATGTGGTGAAGAAACTTGCGGCCGATGCCTCTTCCCGCATCTCAGTGACTATGTCGGTCAACGCCGATAGAGGAACGCAGGCGTCAGTTCCCCAAACCTTTGAACCGGGTCGCATGGACAAGGCCGCGTAGTGCATGTCGTGACGAGCTTTCCAAAGCCGGTTCCGCTGTTCCGGATCGTTCGCCCATTGCCACTGTGTACCGCCGTTTGCCTCTGCAAGTTCCCTGACAATATCAGCCTGCTCAAGTACGCCCGCTGTCGTGCCATGAAATTCGAGAAAAAGCGTGCTTTTTTCAGGATAATTCAACTTAGAGTAGCGATTTACAGCTTTCATACTTTGATCGTCTAAAAGCTCGATCCTAGCGATAGAGACGCCAGCTTGGATTGTCTCAGCGGCCGTTGAAACCGCGCTACGCAGATTTGGAAAAGAACACACTGCCGACGCAATCGCGCCCGGAATACCATGAAGGCGAACCGTGAGTTCCGTAATGATACCTAATGTTCCTTCCGACCCAATCATCAATCTGGTCAGGTCATAACCAGCAGCCGATTTCCGAGCACGAGTGGATGTTGTCAGGATTTTACCGTTCGGAAGTACAACCTTAAGCGAAAGAACATTCTCCCTCATGGTTCCATAACGCACGGCATTCGTGCCGGACGCTCGGGTTGCCGCCATGCCTCCCAACGTCGATTCGCCGCCGGGATCAACCGGGAAAAAGAGGCCTGTATCGCGTATATGGCTATTCAGTTGCTGGCGGGTTACGCCGGCTTCGATCGATGCATCTAAATCCTGCGCACGAACCTCCAAAATCCGGTTCATTCGACTTAAATCTATCGAGATTCCGCCGTAAACCGCCGATATATGTCCCTCCAAAGACGTGCCTGCACCAAATGGTATGATCGGAATACGGTTCTCAATGCAAACGCGAACTACCTGACTGACTTCGTCCGTCGATGCGGGGTAGCAGACGGCATCAGGTGGAGCGCACTTGTGCCAGGATTCGTCCTGCGCGTGCAGGTCACGCTCGGCCATAGAGCGCGTAAATCTGGCGCCAAGCAATTGCCCAAGTTGGGCTTCCAGCCGAGACAGTTGTTCGCTTGTTGGTCTGATGCCACTCTTCATTAGTTTCCTCGAATTCTCAGGAAGCTTTTGCAGTTCCTGATCTTCAACAACGGTAGGGTCGTGCGTATGTGTTGCGCACGTCTCAGTTAGACGGCACTCGACCGGATCCTTGACGGTTCAGATCTCGACTTGTCCCAACTTCTCAAGATATGCGAGGAGCTGGCCCATGTTCACCAACATTGCTTCCGGTTTAGCTTCGAATAAATTCCGGCGTGATTGTTCCGAATGATGTGATGCACCAGCGAAAGCGACGTAGCGCATAGAAGCGCGCCGTGCTGCCTGAATGCCCGCCATGCTGTCTTCAACCACCAAACAATCCTGCGGTTTCACCCCCATTGCTTCCGCCGCGAGCAAAAAGACGCCAGGATCCGGCTTCTTAACCCCAACGTCGTGGGCAGAAAAAAATCGGGGGCCAACAAGTTCAAACAAACCGGCCGCCCTGAGTCTCCTGATCAAGTCTGCCCTTGAAGCGTTGGATGCAACGCAAAAAGGCACCTTTAGAATAGAAAGGACTTCGAAAGATCCAGGGGTTGCTTCCAAGCCGTTCAAGATTGAGGCGCGGACGTCGGCTCTCACCTCATCCATGAATTCTAAATGCAGCGCTCGATTCAATAAGCGCTCAAGCACCGCAACATCGTCATCCAAGGTCTCGATTGCAAAGGTTTCCGCAATTGTGCGTGCTTCTATATCTACCCCAAGCGCCTTTAGCTTGAGTGACGCGATTTTGGCGATAAGCGCCTCAGTTTCCGCCAGCGTTCCGTCAAAATCAAAAATAATGAGCTGGGGCATTGCTTTATGATCGGTATTCGCCGAGTGCTTAAACATCACTTTGGATCTCCCGGTCTGATAATTTCAAGCTGCTCGAGCCCGTAATATTTGTGAACAATGACATCGCGTTCATCTAACAGAACGATGTCGTAAGACGGTGGAGCCGCCACAAAATTGGAACGGCCGGTTTGCGATAAATCCAGCGCAATGTGGTGCGACGTGCCGCGACACACCGAGAAAGAAATGCCAGCGTAAGATCCCCCGACCGTCAAATGCCGATGACCAAAAAGCATGTGCTTCACGGCAGGCGTACGCTTGATCAAATCCACGAGCGCTTCGCCATCCGTGAGGTCATCGTCTGGCTGAAAGAAAGGAGCGTGGAGATTTGTAGGCGTATGATGCATTGCCAGAATTACATTCCGGTCACCTGCATTTGCGAGTTCATATTCGAGCCACGCGAGCCGTCCTTGATCCAGGGAACCGCAGTCGCTAAAATCACCTTTCGAGTCCACAACGATTATCCGCCATGTTTCTAGGTCGAACGTCGCGTTCACGAACCCACTTCCTCCGAAGACTTGGCGGAACGCCTGCCTTGAGTCGTGATTTCCCAGGGTCAGGTAAATCGGTGTCCGCAGGCCTTCCATCAGCTCCTTCAGCTGCTGGTATGCTGCCACCTCGCCGTTATCGGCGAGGTCGCCTGTGACGATGATAGCATCGGCGTCCGGATGGTTTTCAGCAATGTGGAGCAAACATTCCCGCAATCGCTCTTCCGGATCGATGCCATGGAATTTACCCCCCCGACCCATGAGATGTGGATCGGTAACCTGAATCAACTTTTTCATCTGAAACCTGTGGCAATCTAGGTTCCATCGCCCCTGGCGACGGAACCGGGTAATTATTTCACGAGAGAGTTTGTAGCTTGAACGATCTCCTTGAGACCGTCCTCAGGGCTTGTTCCGCCGCGCTGAACACGATCTAGAATGCCCTGCTGAACCTTCCATATCTCCTTGGTGTTCCCCTTCGCGTAATTATACCAAGGCCGGGAGCGCGAGGCCTGCTTAAAGGCGGTCTGATAGTTCGGGTTTTGCTTGTAAAAATCGCTCAGCGTCTGCTCAGAATTCCTGTTCGTCGGCATGTAGCCGGTAGCTTTTGCGACGAAAGCCTGAGATTCGGGGCTCGTGATGAATTTTATATACTCCCATGCCAGGAGGCGTTTACTCTTGTCTTGGGCAGTTATGGTCACCGCATTCCCGCCGGTCGGTAGCCCCCCGCCGTCCGCATCGACAGGAAACGTCGCCGTCCTAAGCTTGAATCTATTTCCGACAGTCTCCGTAAAGTTGGCAACGCTTGACGGTGATGTCGCAAAGAAGCCGAGCTTTCCCGCAAAAAACTGCTGACGAAATGGATCAACTGTCGTAGCGACAGTCATGTTCGTCTCTTTGGAAATACGCTGAATAAGTCGCATAGCTTTCAGGCCAATGGCATTCTCGTAGCCGACTCTGGCGCCGTCAGCTGTCGTCACTTCTCCACCAAGGCTGAGAATTGTCGTCTGCCAGAGCCAGTCGGTGGAGCCTGAACCAACCGAAAAGTCTAAGCCTCCAACGCCTCCCCCAAGCCCACCGATGTCCTTAGCGAGCGTGATCAGACCATCCCAGTCCGTAGGAAAATTGTCAGGATCGTGCCCTGCCGCTTTGACCAAATCGGCGTTGTAATATATAATTGGTGTAGAAGCGTTGAAAGGCAACGCAAATTGCACCCCGTCCAGTTGTCCCAACTTCAGGACGGATTCGTCGAAGTTGCCCTGAATCCAGCTGTTTCCTTCCGACCTCAACAAATTCTCAAGAGAAATATCGATGCCGCGTTTCGACAAGGTGTCAACGGCCGGTTTCAAAACCGCAAATCCCGAGAAATAGATATCAGGCAGATCTCCGTTGATCGCACCGCGGGCGATTAACAGGTTCGCTTCCGTGTAATCGGGGGCAGAAAGGCGAAAGTCAATTTTGACATCGGGGTGGAGTTCCATGAAGCGCTGAGCAAGGGGCTCTTGAAAACTCTTCGATTCTGGAAACGCAAACAAAATAGACAGGGTCTTATCACTTGCAGCGCTGGCAAAAGAGGCCTCTCTGAAGAAACCGGCAAGAGCGGTTCCACTGGCGATATACATGGCATTGCGACGGGTCAGTAGCATTCTCTTAACTCCATTTTTCGATTAGATATGAGTTATTACTTGACGCCAGTGTTCGTGATGCCTTGAACGAAGCGCCGCTGGGCTACGAGGAAAAAAACGAAGAGCGGAAGCATGACCATTGTGGCGGCAGCCATCAGCGGCCCCATTTTGTCTCCGCTCTCATCGCTGCGGAAAAAGAGTATTCCAAGTGTGGGAGGGGCTAAATCCGGCGACGTGATCACGATCAAGGGCCAGTACAGGTCGTTCCAGTGACTTGATACTGAAAATAGCGAGAACGTTGCGATGGCGGGCCAGCTAGCCGGAAATATTAGCCGCAACAGGATTGCAAATTCCGACATACCATCCAGTCGCGCCGCCTCAAGTATTTCGTCTGGGTAGGACCTTAGAAACTGCGCAAGCATCAATATCGCGAAGACCGAGCCAACAAACGGGAAAATGAGAGAGAAATACGAGTTGAGGGCTTTCATCTGCGACAAGGCGACAAAAAGCGGAAGGGCAAGTGATTGAAACGGAATCGCAAAGCACACCAGGAGCGTTCCGACGAAAAGTCGCTTACCTCGAAAGTTTAGTTTTGCCAGCGCATAGGCGGATGGAACTGCTGTTAAAACTTGGAAGAGAAGGATCCCACTGCAGACAACGACGCCATTGGCCATGAATTTGATAAGAGGCGTATCAAATAAAGCCTGTCGATAGTTTGAAAGGGCGTCCCAATGCTCCAGCAATGAAACAGTTCCTGTGTTGAAGGCCTCTCCGGATGAACGGAGAGACGTCCAAACCATCCATATGAAAGGGAATGCCGAATATATGGCGCCCAAAAGTAAGATCGCATGTACAATGAAATGTGAGGTTCGGATCTTCATTTTTCTATTTCCGCCTACCAGCGCTCAAGAACTGTATTACAGAGATGATGCCGACTATCCCCACAAAGATAAGTGCGAGCGCGCTGCCATAGCCGACGCGGAAATAGGCAAAAGCCTCCAAATATGTTCGATAGAGAATGACTTCAGATCGGCCGTCGGGTCCGCCCTGCGTAAGCACGATAATCAAGTCGAACACTTGTAATGTGCGCAAGGTCGTCAGCAACGCCACAACAAGGGAAGTCGGGCCGAGCAGCGGTAGAGTTATTCGACGAAGCCGCTCCCAACCACGGTCGGCGCCGTCCAGAGCGGCGGCTTCATAAAGCTCTTTTGGAATTGTCGTCAAGCCGGCCAGGAATATGATGAACGCAAAGCACAGGTGCTGCCAGACAGCGATGAACGCCAGTGAGGTAAGGACAATTCTCGGGTCGGAGAGAAAGCTCACCTGAGGCATGCCCAACGTCATCATCAACGCGTGGACCGGGCCAATTCTGTCGTGTAAAATAAAACTCCACACGAGTGACATCACCGGCACTGTAGCCGTGATTGGCAGGAAGAAGAGGATTTCATAGGCGCGGCGCGTCTTTACGCGCTCGTTGACGAGTACAGCAAAAAGCATGGCCAATGCGATCGTGGTCGGGACCACCATGCCGGCGAAGAGCAAGGTATTTCGAATTGCTTTCTGCGCGCCTTGATCGTTAATCATCCGAGCGAAGTTGCCCAACCCGACCCAATTGAAACCGGTCGCGCCAAGTTCGTAGTCGGTGAAGCTAAACATAACTACGGCAGCAAAAGGTGCGATCGTGGTAATCGCTAACAATATCACTGACGGCGCAACGCACCAGTAAGCCGTCTTTTCGGTTCGATAACGAGCAGTCAGAGCTGCGTGGCGAATTGGCGATGAAGTAGACGAAGCGCTTTTCATTGTGTCGCGCCGCCTTTGGAAACTGCGGTCACAAGCTCGGCGTCGCCGAATTGAACCGCCTTACCATTCCGGTCGAACACGTGGGTACCCGCACCATCAGTCTCCAACCAAAGATCTCCGCTCAATTTTCCTTGGTCTATCAAGCGGCGATGGAAGGTGGCGCGTGTTTGCACGACAACCGATTGACCTGTCGCCTTATTCGAGCACCAGAGAAGGATTTCAGAACCCAATAGTTCGACCCGATCCAGTGTCACTGGTATCGAAATGAGGGCGCCATCCGGTTGCTTATTGGTGATCGCTAGTGCCTCAGGCCGAATGGCAAGAGTGCTTTCCTGATTAGGGTATTCGGTCCAGAGCTTGCAATCGACCCCATCGCTGACAATCGTGTTATTTTGAATCCTGGCGGTAAAACAGTTGATTGCTGGCTGACCAATGAATGTGGCAACGTCCAGATGACCGGGTTTGGTGTAAAGAACCTCCGGCGCATCATACTGCAGCACGCTTCCGCCCATCATTAAGGCTATCTTATCGGACATCGCCATGGCTTCGGTCTGATCGTGCGTAACGTACAAGATCG
Source organism: Arminella tubonensis (assembly GCF_003240585.1). GTDB lineage: Bacteria > Pseudomonadota > Alphaproteobacteria > Rhizobiales > Rhizobiaceae > Rhizobium > Rhizobium tubonense. The sequence goes on along the minus strand of NZ_PCDP01000036.1, from coordinate 162,162 downwards.
TTGATTCTAATTGCTTGTTCAGCGAAACAAGTTCAGATCGCATGGCGACCCTCAGTTTCGCATCCAGATTGGAGAGCGGCTCATCCATCAGAAACAGGCCGGGTGAACGCACCAGGGCTCGGGCTAGTGCTACGCGTTGCCGTTGACCGCCAGACAGCTGCGATGGGCGCCGCTCCAGCAGATGATCGATCTGAACGGAACAGGAAGCGTCCAGTACTCGCCGCCGAATATCGGTCCACACGGTTTTTGATCCAGCCGCCATCCGCCCTACCAGAGGAAGCCGCTGCACGGCGCTTAACAGCTCCATTTCCAGCGGAAGAGAAATGTTTTCTGACACGGTCATGTGCGGGTAGAGAGCATAACTCTGAAACACCATAGCCAGATTGCGTGCACGAGGAGGAACGTCTTCGACCGCTCTGCCGTCGATGAGAATAGATCCCAATTGCTGCGCTTCAAAACCAGCAATAACACGAAGTAGCGTCGACTTTCCGCAGCCAGAGGGCCCGAGAAGTGAGACGAAGCTTCCGGCTCTTATATCCAAGTTGATTTGCTTGAGTACGCTGATCGCTCCGAATGACATCGAAACGTCTTGTATTCTAAGTGTAGAGCCCATCAATTCCTGTTCCCACTTCGACTATGCTCTCTTAATGGAGCTAAGTTTCATTTATATGACATACAGAGTTTTATTTCGCAAGCCAATTTTTTACGTTTCAGTTTCGGCCTTATCACGCTAATTGGCGGAAATTTTTTGGTCTTGACGGAAGATATTCGCTGTCTGCCGGTTGAAAGTCTCACGGACGATCATTCAAGCGCGTGAATAGATCGCGCGGAGATTTTTGGTGCGAGCCCCCGATGGCTCCGGAAATCAAATAGTGGGCCTATGCCGGCCGCCAGGTGATGTAGCCTTGACCCCCGCAAAGCAAGCCAAGGAATTCGAGCTAACTGTTTACCTCGACCCGCGCCCCGAAGTTGAAGACACGCGTCTGGCCGGGGTGGAGCATCAACTCCTCGATGAGTTCAGGGTGATTGAAGCTGTTTGTAGTGGCCTCCACAGGCTCAAGCGCAATGGAGTTGCGTGGCCTTCGCAACAGTGTATCGCCAGTAAAGACATGCATATGGCCCCGGTCTTGCCAAACGGTCAGGACGTGTTCGCCCTTACAATCGCTTATCGACGTCTCGAACACTCCTTGAGGTCCCGGCTGCAAATTTGTAAAACATTTGTCGAGAACACTTTTGCCGACAAGTCGAGGATGATTGAAACTGTCGTCGAATTGTTTGCGTTGGCGCCCATATTCGTCTCGAACCGGTATCAGGTTCTGATCGGTTTCTATCGTCCAGACGGAAGGTACCTTTAGATACATTTCGTCTACAACCTCCGCGTTAGGTAGGCGAAAATACGGATGCCAACCGGCCGCAAACGGTATGCGAAAATTGTTCAGATTTTTGGCTTTGATGGAAACATCGATCGCTTGGTTCTTGAAAAGGTAGACAACCTCGACTTCCAATGCGAAGGGGTAACCCGCGAACGCGTCGTCATCAATTTTGGCTCTGAATACAATCGAGATGAAATCGTCGTTTGCACTTATGTCTGCAACGTCAAACGTGACAATCCTGAGAAAGCCGTGGAGCACGGTCTTGTCCCGGCTGGTGACTGGGTCGAACTGATAGAGAGTGCCATCTAAATCAAATGTACTATTCGCAATCCGGTTGGGAAACGGCGCCAAAATACCGTTTCTCACGCCGGCTTGATTGTCGAGATCGGCCAAACTTTCGTATCCGTCGACCCAGCTTCCGCTGGCCTCGCTCATGCTCGATAAGGGGACCCACTCCAGCAGGGTGGCCCCTTTTGTCGCGATTGTGGCGCGAAACCCGTTGCCTGTTAAATCGATCATTCCGGAAGATTGTGAAACGGATATCATTTTCTGAACACTGTGCTGCTTGATGGCGAAACTCGAACGACCACCAGGGTCAAACTTCGTCTTGAGCCTTTGAATGCGGTCCGGCTCCGCCGCGCAACGTCATCCGATGCACGGCGTAGGCGTCATTCTATAAAAGCTGCCTTTCAAGATCGGCTATGCTCTTGCCGACCTTCTCAGCAATTTCATCCGCTTGGGAACTGTCGATATTTAAGGCGGGAGAGAAACCGATCGTGTCGCCCATGCATCTGATCACCAAACCGTTTGCGTACGCGATCTTATCCAATCTAGAACCGACGGTCATGGAAGGCGCGAACGGCGTCTTTTTGGCTTTGTCCTCTACGAGTTCGACAGCGAGCATTAGACCTTCACCACGGACATCGCCTATGATGCTCGAGCCTCTGGCGATTTCGTCTAGATGTCCTCGCAAACGCGCTCCTATCTGCCTGACGTGTTGAACGACGTCCATCTCGCGATAGATTTTTATAGCTTCAAGTGCTACGGCAGCACCGACTGGATGGCCGGAGTTGGTAAATCCGTGTGAGAAGTTGCCACCATTCTCGTTGTACCTATATGCGGCTCGATATACTTCATCTGTCACCACCACGGCGGAAATTGGAAAGTGACCTGCCGAAAGTCCTTTGGAAAGTGCGACCATATCAGGCTTATATCCCACGGTATCCTTTCCGAACCAGGAGCCGGTTCGGCCAAATCCGCAAACGATTTCATCAGCCAGAGCGAGAACATCATATTTCAAGAGTATTCTTTGAATACCCTCAAAATATCCCTGCGGCGGCGGTATGATGCCGCCGCCAGCCTGAATTGGTTCAGCGATAAACGCCGCAATCGTGTCAGGACCTTCCCTGAGAATGAGATTCTCCAATTCCTGACAAAGCCTGGCGACGAACTCACTCTCATTCTCGCCTTCTAATTTGCCCCTATAAGAATATGGCGCTGAGGTATGGATGAAGCCCGAAAGAGGCAACCCAAATCCGCGGTGGATGTGTGGTAGCCCGCACATGGACGATGCAGCGATGGTGGAGCCGTGGAATGATTTTTGCCGCGCAATAACCTTGCGCTTGCTGGGCTTGCCTCTTTCGGCGTGATACAGCCATGACAGTTTGACCATGGTTTCGTTCGCTTCTGATCCAGACGTCGCAAAATACACTTTGCCGTCGCGCATCTCAGTCAGATCGAGCAGTTTTTCGGCGAGCTCCACTACGGGGCCGTGGGTGCGATTGAAGAAGGTGTGGTAGAAACCCATGGTCTCGTATTGTCGCGATGCCGCCTGTGCCAGTCTTGCGTTCGAGAAACCCAATGACGCGCACCAAAGGCCTGCCATAGCATCGATGAAACGGTTGCCGTGATTGTCCACGACGTAAGGTCCGTCGCCCCGCGCGATAGCTATCGGCCCATTTTCAGCTAAGTTTTTCGGATTCGTCTGAGAATGGAAATGCGCTTTGACATCCCGGTCCTCCAATGAACTCAGGCTAACCTCAACCATGAGAAATCTCCCTTCACCGCGCAGGCGTCACTTTTGCACTGCAGTCAGTAAGCGATAACAGAGAGCAAAAATGGAAACAAGCTCCATTGTTTTACAAATTGGAATTTTACTTTATATCGCAGCCTGGGATGATGACTGCTCAATCCGAAGAACAGCATAACGGTGGTCGGCGACCATCGGGGGCTGCTTAGTCGAAACTAATACAATTATTGTAGATGCTCCCGCCACTGTAGGCGGAAGCGTCGAACCGTATCTATCTGAGGTGAGCCGCGAGAAGCTCGCTTAGGAGAACCACGGAAGGTATCAACCTTGATGAACCTGGCTCCGGCCACGGTCCGGCGACGCTCAACAAAATTGTGCTAGCTGCAGAAAGAGCTACCAGGGAGTCTGAACGACAGGTTATTGCAATACTGTCGGCGCCCGAACTTTTAGCAGCAGATAGAAATTTTTCAGTTTCGTCAGTTACTCCGCTATAAGAAATGCCGATTGCGAGGGCTTCCGCGTCAAGCGTGTTGGCAATTCCATACGCTATGCTTGGGGAGAGGATATGATGCACCCGTATCCCGAGCCACAACAGCCGATGGCTGATGATTTCAGCACAGATACTTGAAGCGCCCACACCAAATATTTCCACGCGTTGAGCGACACGCAATTTTACGGCAAGCCGTTTTATCTCGACGAGATCCATAAGTTCGGCGGACGCCGCAATTGACTCCATTAATACCGTGCTGACGGAGGTCACGGCAGGATCCAAGCTGAGATCGTCCGATATCCCCCGTGAAACCCGCCGCGCTTTGTCGCGCTCGATTTCGCCGGTAAAGGCAATTTTGAATTCACGGAAACCCTGAAAGCCAAGCAAACGACAATATCTCACGACGGAAGCTTGGCCACTGTCGGTATTCGAAGCAAGCTCGCCGATGGAGAGGTTGGGTACCAGCTGAGGTTCTCTGGCGATGTACAAGGCTATTCTGGAGAGTGCCGCAGGGGCCGTGGTGATTGATTTATATATGGCGTCCATCAAAGGAGTTTGGGTCATCTGTTCTATCCAATTCTCTCACTTTTGCGCATTGGTACCTTGCTCATCGCGTTACACCACTTGTTTGCTCATTTCTATCTGGTTTTGTCGACTAGTGATTGTACAATCTACGGTCGACGTGAACCGAAACGAATTGCAATGCCAGAAGGCCGAAAAAAAATACCAAATCCTGTTGCGGAGTATAGTTCTATTATGTATTATTATGGAGCTTTATTCCATTTTACGATACTGCCCCTGACATCCGGTGGCTTAACCAGTTTATAAATCAGGATCAAACCATGCTGACGAATGATAACAATTCTTCGAGTGAGAACGCCAAGCCGCGAGCGCTGTGCACGTCTTGGCTCGCATTCAACGATCCTCAACTGGCTCTTTATCAGGCAAGAGAAGCGGTGGACGCTGTTACGCTTGACGCTCAGCACGGACAGTTTGATTACACGTCTATTGTTGCATCCATCGCAAATATACGCCTGGCGGGAAAGTCGCCTATAGTCCGTGTCCCCGTCGGAGATTTTAGCCTTGCTTCCAGAGTATTAGATGCCGGAGCAGAGGCAATTATTGCGCCGATGATTGACGATGCCGCTGAAGCGCGAAGACTTGTCGAGTTTTGTAAATACCAGCCCATTGGAAACCGCAGTTGGGGGCCATACTTGGCCTGTGCAGTCACGGAGGAAGAGCCCGAGGCCTATCGTCTCCGCGCAAATGCTTCCTGCCTCGTTATTCCTATGATCGAGTCTGCCCGCGCGGTCGACAGGCTGGAAGAGATCCTGGATGTCGCCGGAGTCGACGGTGTATTCATCGGTCCAGCAGATTTATCGCTGTCGCTGTCGGAGGGAAGGGATCTTAACCCGCTGAGAGCCGATGTCGTCAGCAGCCAAAAAGACATACTCCGGATATGTCGGAGCCGAGGTAAGAGGGCCTGGGCCATGTCGGTTAGTCCGCAAAATGCCAAGTATCTCTCTGAGCTCGGATTTGATTTGATTGCCTTGGGGATGGACGTGTTTCACCTCCAGTCGGGCACAAGATCGTGGTTGGCCGAACTAAACAACTGCGTTCCCCAGGCTCTCGGATATGGCCGATAATGCACCGACGCCTTCTCGGTTGATAGACGCGAAGCGATCCGCGAAAAACAAGAACTCTGTAATAAGGACTAAAGGCGTGCTCGGCAGCGATTTCCTTTCAAGGCTGACAGGCTCATTTTCAACGGGTGCAGCCAGCAACCCGACTGTCTGGATGATCGAGGCGGCCTACCGCTTTCACAAGTTGGATTGGCGTTACATCAACTGCGAAGTTAATCCAGAGAATTTGAAATTCGCAGTCCATGGAGCGAAGGCGATGGGCTGGATTGGGTTCAACTGCTCAATGCCGCATAAGATCAAGGTGATCGACTTTCTCGATGACCTCAGCGATTCGGCACGAATCATCGGCGCAGTCAACACGGTGGTCATATCCGGCTCCCGCCTTTTGGGAGAAAATACCGATGGCAAGGGCTTCCTCAAATCTCTTGACGCGGTCAGGCCTGTCAAAGGCGCTAAGGCCCTTATATTTGGCGCTGGGGGGGCCGCCCGTGCTGTAGCGATCGAGATTGCTCTTGCCGGCTGTAAAGAACTCCACGTTGTAAACCGTGATCCCGGTAGGGGCGAGAGGCTTGCGGAACTCGTCAGCAGTTGCACATCGACAAAGACCTGTTTCTCACCCTGGCTTGGCAGATTTCAGATTCCGGATGATATAGATATAGTCATCAATTGCACATCGATCGGCCTCCCGCCGCGTGTTGACGTTGATTTCCAAGTGGATACGTCGACCTTGCTTCCTAGAATGACGGTGGCCGATGTTATAGCAAATCCCGCGAACACGAAATTCCTGCAATCGGCGAGGGACCGCGGATGCACCGTGCTAGACGGCCGTGGCATGCTCGTTAATCAAGCGTGCATCGCTTTCAAGCTGTGGACGGGGCATGAGCCTAATTCAGAGGTCTTCAAAGCAGCTTTGGCGGAAATTGCACTGTAGTCAAGGTTTCCTATCACCTACGACATCCAGCGAGTGGCTATGTATGTGATATGTTATACCATAACTAGAGTATATGCTTTTCTGTCAGGCGGTCGCTCTGTCCGCGAGACAGGGCGTCCCGGGACCATCGTTGCTCTGACGGAGTTTGGAAATGGATTTTGAAGATCTCGTTCTTGCAGTCGCCGATGCGCCAAGCGTTTTCGACGCTCTCCGCATCCTAGGAGCTGCATACGGAATTGATTTTTTGACTTACCACCTTGCTTTGACCGTAGCTGATGTAGTCGATACCCCCTACGTGCGAACAACGTATCCCGACCTGTGGATTGCGCGATACCTGATCCGCGGGTATGCGAAAATCGATCCCGTGCTTCGCGAGGGCCTCGTCAGACAGCTGCCTTTCGATTGGCGTGAGGTTGAGGTCCCGCAAGGTGCACACGAATTTCTCCTCGACGCCCAAGCGCACGGTCTCGGCCCCAACGGGTACTCAATCCCCATCGTGGACAAAAAACGGCGTGCGCTGTTCTCCCTGAATTCGAGCAAGCCACCCGCAAAATGGACAGCCGTCGTTGAGCGGTTTCGTCACGAATGGATGAAGCTCGCCTTCCTGATCCACAAGAAAGCGATTTTCGAATTGCACGGAGAGCACGACCCGGTCCCGCAACTCGCCAGACGCGAACTGGAATGCCTGCATTGGACGGCGCTTGGGAAAACCAGCAAGGAGATCGCGGACATTCTCGGATTGTCCGAGCACACTACGAGCCGCTATCTGACGTCCGCCCGACACAAGTTGGGGAGCGGTCCTATTGCTTCAACGGTCGCCCTGGCAATTCAGCTCCGCCTGATCAATCCCTATGGCAATACCCAGAATTAAGTGAGCCGATCTCCGCAGATTTATCACCTGTGGCGAAGGCTGCATCCTCCTGTTGGTCAAACGATGGAGGCAATCATGTATCTTCTTGTCCAAGCGCACCAATATCATAAATATGCAACGCTGCTCGATCAGTCGTTCCGCCTACGAAAGAAAGTCTTCGCCGATCGCTTGGGATGGGATGTGATCGTATCGGGCTCTCGCGAACAAGACCGCTACGACCACCTCAATCCTGCCTATTTGCTCTGGTGCGACGAAACAGGCCGACAGCTTTATGGCTCGGTCCGGCTGATGCCCACGACAGGTCCAACGCTCCTCTACGATGTTTTTCGCGAGACATTTCCGGACGCCTGCGACCTTGTTGCCCCTGGGATCTGGGAGGGCACCCGGATGTGCATCGACGAGGACGCGGTTGCCCGCGACTTTCCCGATATGCGTCCAGACCGCGCTTTCTGCTTGCTCCTTCTGGCGCTCTGCGAAGTCGCGCTCGACAATGGGATCCAAACGATGATCTCAAACTATGAGCCGCATATGCGGCGGGTCTATCAGAAGGCCGGCGCCGAATTCGACGAACTCGGACGGTCTGATGGCTTCGGCCGCTTCCCGGTTTGCTGCGGCGTATTTGAAGTCTCAGGCCCGGTCCTCTGCACAATGCGCCGCAAGATCGGCATTGGTGAACCGCTCTACCGGCGGCCTGAATACCCTGTGCAGGTTGTTCGCAAGCCGGCGCGGCTCTCGGCGTGACGGGCGGCGGGGTGTAGAAAGATGTCCGTCAAGTTCAAACATGCCGCGGAAGCATTTGTGCCGGTCCCACATGCTGAAGGCGTTGTCGAAAACCTCTGCGAGCGTACTCGCGGCCACTGCCTGTCGATCAGGCAGACAGGGGCCGACAAGGTTCTTGCCTTCGAGGACGCCCGCGCGATCCTGAGACCGACCAGCGCGGGGGTGCAGATGCGGGTTGAGGCCAAGGACATGGTCGTCTTCTATGGCGTCCGGGTAATACTGCAGGGAAACCTTACGGCCGTCGCCCCTGTCGACGCACAGGACGTCGAGTGGTATCCGGCCGACGGCGCAACATTCGGGGCGCTCAATAGTCGCGCGCTCCTCAGACGAAGCTGGTCAGGCGGTCGATAACGCCGCGAACAACGTACTTGTCACCGGCGGATGCCAAGTTGGGTTGTGCGCGCAACGTCACGACTTTGCCGGAGATTTCTTTCTTGCAGAGAGCCAACACGGGCATGCACAGCCCGCAGCGCATCCGCCTGCTCCCGGCTAATGCCGTACGACGATGTGAGCTTGGCGACATTTCCTGCTCTCAAATCCGCTTTGTCGGAAGGCGATAGCCGTTTGGTGATGGCGAGCGCCAATGACTCGAGTTCACGGCGTAGAGCGGGGTCCGTGTTCAGACGACGGACTTCTTCTTGGCGCTCAGTTGCTAGCACTTCTGACAGCCTTGCCGATGGGCGCGGTATCTCCACCTTCTGCCGCGCCTGTTCCTCACGATGCTGTAAGACGGTCTGGTGCCGCTCGAAATCCATCGCATGCCCGTAATCCGCCAGCGCTGCGGCGAGCTGCGGTGCATGGGCTTCGGCCGTCTGGCGTGCCGGGCTCGGCCCGCGCAACCATTTCCTCCCCTCCCCGGCCATATCGCCAAGCCGGCCGGCGCGAACATCATCGCGGGCCGCCGCGCCGCTGCGCGCATCGGCGATTTGTTGGACTGACGCCGAGACCGCCTGGCCGTTGCCGAACACGAGCCGTGACAGGTTTTCGATTTCCGCCCGCTTGTTGGCGAGCCGGGAGGAAACACGCAAGCGATCGGCAATCTCCGCATCGGTGAGGTCAGGCAGGTCCCGTGCAGGCACAAGAACCTCGGATTGCACGCTTTTTCGATCCGGCGATCGGCGCGCACCGAGGCTGCGCTCATTATCAGCGATGCCGCGAACAAACTCATCAGCCTCCCTCCGCCGTTCTGGATCGAACTGCAAATGGCGCGCCGTCTCGTTCAGAACTGCCTCCATCATGGCTTTCGCCCGGGCGCGGTTTTCGAGATCGCCCGCCCGAAGCCGCAGATCGTTCCGCACGGCGCGAAACGGCTCTCCGCTGGCGTCCTTGATCGCTGTTGCAATGACGGCGCGCTCGGCGATTGCCATGTTCCGGTCAAGCCGAGCGCGGGTATGGGCAAGAGCGGCGCCATAACCCGGCTCGATGATCTCCGCCATTGCTGCCTCGGCCGACCTGCCGCCGATTGCGACCGCGTTGGCGGCACGCACGAGGGCTTTCCGCATCCCAGCGGCGTCCATCCAGGAATCCACGACATTGGCCAAGCGAGAAAGCCGGTCGGTTCGACCGAACACTTCACGGTCGGCGGCGACACGATTGAGAGCAACATCGAGATGCTCCGTCAGCCGCCGGCGCGATCCGTCCGACGTTTCCACGGCGAGGTCCGCCGGCAAACGGTGCGGAAACTCCTGCGTTCCGCGCTTGTCCTGGACCATGGCTCGGGTTGCAACGATTTTCCCGCCCTCTAGCAGAAGGCCAAGATCGCGGACGGCTTCGATCAGCTTCAGCGTCATGTAGGTCTGCATCAGACGGCCAGTGGCATGGGCTTCTATATTGCCGATGGGCCGGCGTTCTGCATCTCGCACCGCATTGTCGTAGAGTTCGACGAACAGGCCCAATGCATCGGCCCGACTCTGGAAGATCGTGCGGCTCCGACGAGAATTCTCGTCGACATCGGCTTCTCGGCGTTGCGTGAGCAGATAGTTCACATCATCGGCGGCGCGCGTCTTAACCTCGGCAATGCGATCCGCCGGGGCTCTTCGTTCTTCCATCCGGCTCAGCACATAGCTCCAGTCGTCGGCAAAGCGTTGGAGCTCGGAACGGGTCATCGGTCGAGCCTGTTCCGCTTCCAATGCCTGCCTCGCGCCGGGTCGATCCGACCATTCGCCTTGCCGCAGCTCATTGTCGTAGAGGATCGTGCCACCGCGCGAGCGCAATTGCACCCGATCAACCAAGCGCTCGCTTTCGATCTTCTCCAGGCTGATGCGTAGCCCGTCGACGGCGGCGTCATGGATATGCTGCGGCGGAATGCGCGCGGCGTCGCCGAGGCGCAACATTTCCTCGAAGCGAACATGATTGCCCTGCCAGCTGAGGCGCGGATTGACGGCAACAGTGCGGGCCTCGACCTCGTAACCAGCGTCACGCGCCATGCCGATAACGCGGGCGACGTTTTCGGGGGTGCGCATCGTCGTCTCGAAGACAATGTTCACCTTACGCTCCGCGGCCGCCGCCAGCAGCTTCTCCGTCCATCGCCCGGCGTCCGCTTGCGTGAACTGCGACGCCGTCTCCGGATCCTGTCGCTGGAAGCTGAGAAACTGCGGATGGTAAAATCTGAGATCGTCGCCGACGATACGGATCGTCGATCCCGATTGTTCAAGCTCCACATGGCTTGCGAACAGAACCGCTGTCTTCCCAGCGCCTGGCTGACCGCCGAGCAGGATGAGGCGGGGCCGCTCTGCCGGCGTCTTTGCCGTTGGCAGATAATCGGGAAGAATGTCATTGCGGAAAATGCGCTCGTTCCTCTCCGGCGAGAGCGGGCCGGATGCCTGATCCTCCGCCATGGTCAGAACTCCGCCCAGAAGCGGATCTCTTCCTGCACGCGCGGTCCCCAGACCGCGATGACGTCCTCGACGGCATCGCGATCATCGGCGGAAAGGCTCTGCTGCACATCGATGAGACCGCGACGCCGCTGGCGCAGCGCTACGGCGGCCGCCGGATCGGTATCCTCGAGCTCGTAGACGCGGGCGGTGACGATCGCCCGGGCCTGGTTGAGGATCTCGATGGCGATCTCGGTTCGGACGATCGCGTCGTAGGACGTTTCGTGCTCTGCCATGTGCTTTCCTTTCATTCGTCAAAAACTTGTTATCGGGTGAGACCGCGGGCGCGATCGATGGCACGGCGCTGGCGTTCGGATATGATCTCCTGGCTGCCGTGCGTCCGCACAGTCTGCTGCACGACCTGCAGACGCTCCCGCATCGCCTCGAAGGCGCGGCGCTGCGCCGGCGATACGCGATTGATGACATCCGCCTCGCCGCGAAGAATGGCGTTTCTGCCGAAGCGCTCGTCGAGCGCCCGGCTGACAGCGGCGAACTCTCGGGCGATGTCAGGATCGAGAGAGCGAGCGGCGGTCTCGATCCTGGCGCTCTTCGCCTTTTCTTGTCTCTGCTTTTTCAGGTCGGCAACCAGATGATGAAGTGCTTCTTCGGCCGCCGGCGAAATACCGGGAATGGCAACGGTCATGCGCCGACGCTCTTCGGTGATCGCCTGCGTCTCCGCATCGAGGGCGCTGGCCCAGGATGCACTGAGCGAACGCACCCGGCTTGCGGCCTCCGGCACAGCCTGAACCGCTTCCTTGCGTTCCCGGCCGACGGCGAGCAGCTTGTCCATGATCCGATCGGAGCCGCGCAGCGCACCGTAGGCTGCGGGATCGTTTGCCACCGCCGCCGCGATCCGCTCGCCGGCAAAACCTTTCACGATCAGTTCTTCGATCGTGCCAACGGTGCCGGCGGGATCGCGCCAGATGCGCCCGGCGGTCTCGGCAAGCGCTGCGCGGTGATGGCGATAGTGCGGGACGGCAAGCACCCGTGTGTGCGCCTCATCGTCCACCGACGTCTTGAACTCGGTTACGGCGGCGAGCATGGGAAGCGTAGGTATGCTCTCCTTTCCGGCCTCGACACTCGCACCGGCGACGATCTTCGATCGATCCTGTTTCTCAGTGAGATGCTGCTCGTCCGCGAAGCGCCTGATAACCTCGAACAGGCGCACCAGCTTTTCGCGGCGCTCATCACCGAGGTCTTCCGGCATGCGCTCGGCAACATTGCGCTCGGCTATCGGGTCGGCCTTTGCGGTGAACGCGCTCCAGCCGAAGCGTGCCGTCAGCGCGTCGCTCACCGCCTTCACCTCCTGGACGATCTCACGATTCTGGACGGCAAAGGAGAATGCGGTCTTATAGGCGTCTTCGCCGCCGTTATTGCGCACCGCCTCGATTTCGACGAGACGGGCCATCGCCCGTTTCGAGAGCGCCGGGATCGACAGGGACATGCGCGCGCGGCGCGTCTTCTCGCGATCCTGGAAGCGATCTTCATTCCGGCGGAACTCCGTCGCGTGCGCGCGAGCCAGCGGCAACAGGTCGTCGAAGGCCGCCATCGCGGCGGCGCGCTCATCGCGTGCCGCCCGGCCGTCGACCATGAGATCGGAACCGCGCAAGCGGCCGAGACGGTCCGGGGCGATCGCGAGATCGTCGGCGAGCTTACGTGGCTCGATCGCGGAATCCGATGCGAGCGCATTCAGGCCGACCAGCGCCGCATCCGGATCGCGATAGACGTTCTCGAGAACCGGCCGCAGGATCGCTTCCCGCTCCTTCCATCGTTCGGACGAAAGCTGAGCACGGCGCGCATCCTCCTCGACGCTGCGAGCAAATGCGGTGGTCGACGGGATCAGATGGTAGCCACCAACCGAGTTATCGGCCGAGACGGCTTCCGCCCGGGACTCGTTGTACGAGACGCTGCGTTCCCGTTCGATCGCAAAACCAAGCGCGACGCTCGCCCGCTCCCAAAGCCTCGCCACCTTCCCGCGCCTCTCGGCGATCCACGCCAGCCGCCGGGAAACGCCCTTCTCCATCCCGGCCGCGACCCCGGCGACCGTGTCGATACCGCGCCGCTGGGCGAAGTCGCGGGCATGCGCCTGGTAACCTTCCTCGGTTTCGAAATCAAGCGTCGTCGTCTTGGCGCCGGAGCGGCCAAGACGCGCGACAAGCTGTTTGAACAATTCCGGCCGGTGGCTTTCGCGCTCGATCCGTTCCTGCCGAGCATCAGCCGTCTCAACCTGTTCCGCGGTCCAGATATTGCGTTCGACCTGACGTTCCTCTGTTCGCTTCTCGCCTGTCTCCTCATCGGTGACAGTCACGTCCACCTTCACGGTCTCGACGCCATCCTTGCGAAGCGTGACCGTGTCGCCGTCCGAGACGCCGCCTTTCTCCAGCGCCCTTGGTAGGCTGACGCCCCAAACGCGATGGACGGTTCCATCGTCAGTCTTCACATCGGCGTAAGGGCTTTCCTTGGCTTGCCTGTCTTCGGGACGGAATTTTGCTTCTCCGGTTTCGACGAGCTCGCCGGTGACGCCGGCGGAATGATCTGCGCGCGCCCTGCCCCATTCCGGCTTCGGCTGGAAATCTTCTTTGGCCGCATAGAGGTCGACGCGGTCGCGATGGCGGGTCATCGACACATAGGTCAGATGCTGGTCCATCATGCCGGTGGCAAGCACGAAAGTCCGGTCGACGGTTGCGCCTTGAGATTTGTGAATGGTCGCGGCATAGCCGTGATCGACATTGGTATAGCTGCCCTCGCTGATGACGACGTCGCGGCCGTTGTCGAGACGCACGACAAGCAGCGGGCCGGCGCGTTTGTCGCCAGTCGCAACGACCGTGCCGAGCATTCCGTTCTTGACATATTGCGGACCGAGGCGACGCGCCCGCGGCTCAAGGAAACGAGCATTCTCGAGGAAGATGATGCGGTCGCCTGCGGCGAACTCGCGAACCCCGCGCGCCGTGAGGAACTCGCGCGCGCCGGTGAGCGCGCCGTCGTCCATCATGACCTTGCGCAGCGACTCGTTCAGCTTGCGGACGTCATCATTGGTGTGGGCGAGCACGAGCAACTCGTCGCCACGAAGACGAGAGCCGTTTTCTCCCTCACCGGATGTTTGGACCAGCCGACGGCGCGCGTCCGCCCAGTCGGAAACCACGCGGCCGATGATTTCGTCGCGCGTCTCCGCCTCGACAAGGCGTCCATGCGCGGCATAGGCATCGAGACCCTTTTCCACCTCACCACGAGCGAACAGACGCGAAGCCTCGCGCGCCCAGTCCTCGCGCTGGCGGCGCACGCCGGCCAGTTCGGCAAAGCCGATCCGATCGCTGATCGCGCGGAACGCTGCACCGGCCTGGATGGGTTGCAGCTGCATGGCGTCCCCGACCAGGACGGCTTTCGCCCTCGCATCCTCGACCCCCTTCAGGACACGCGCCATCTGCTGCGAGGACACCATGCCGGCCTCATCGATGACGAAGACGTCGCCCCGTTTCAGGAGATCGCGCCCATTTTCCCAGGCCAGTTCCCAGGAGGCGAGCGTGCGCGACTTGATGCCAGAACTGTCTTCAAGCCCTTCCGCGGCCTTGCCGGCAAGCGCTGCGCCGAACACTAGGCGGCCCTCGCCTTCCCAGGCAACGCGTGCAGCGGCAAGCAGCGTCGACTTGCCGGCGCCGGCGAGACCGACGACGGCCGCAATCCCATTGTCGGCGGTGACGTGGCGCACAGCATCCACCTGTTCCGCATCCAGTTTGATGGGCTTTTCCGGATCGGCCGTTTCGACCTGTCGCACGGCGGAGGCGACCGCCGCATAGGCGACACCGAAGCCGGTACGCTTAGCCAGGACTGCAGCCGACTGCGCCATGTCATATTCGATGCGAAGGATTTCGCGCGTCGTGAAGATCGCCGGCTCCGAGGACTTGCCGGTCTGCGCGTCGATCCGTTGCGGCTTCAACGTGATCAGCTCGTCCGACGCCATCAGCCGCGCCCGGATATTGGCGAAGTCGACGGGATCGTCGACAGTGCGATGCAGCGCCTTGGCAATATCCCTCTCGTCGAAGGTGGAGCGCTCATTGCCGAGCTGCTTCAGCAGGAGCTCCGGCTCTGCCAGCAGCCGGTCGGCCATCTTCTGCCGCCGCGCCAGATCGGCCGGCGCGAAATACATCTCGATGCCCTTGCGGGCGAGCGCAGCTTTCTCCGGCCCAAGGTGCTTTTGCGCGATGCCATCGAGCCCCTGTTCGGCATAGGAGCGGCCGTCGAGACGGATATCATGACCGGCAAGCGCCAGATGCTGATTGGCCGTCTCGGCCCAGGCGATCTTCCAGTCCTTCATCGTTTCCTTGTCGCCGGCCCAGACCTTGTAGACGATCTTGCCGTTCGGCCGATCCGGCGTAACGACGCGCAACGGCTCGCCGTCCGCGCCAAGCACCGGCACCTTCTTTTGCCCAAACCCCTCCTCCGCCAGCGGCCTCAGCGTCGTCATCAGATGGATGTGCGGATTGCTGTCCTTGTCATGAAATACCCAGTCGGCGATCATGCCCTTCGAGGTAAAATTGTCTGCGACGAACTCACGGACCAGGGCGATATTCTCGGCCCGCGTCAGCTCTTCCGGCAGGGCGATGATGAGCTCGCGCGCGAGCTGGGCGTCGGCCCGGGTCTCGAAGGCATCAACCGCATTCCACAGCGCCTCGCTGGCAGCGGCAACCGTCTTGCCGTCGATGGCCGCCTTCAGCCAGGGGGGAATCTTATCCGGGACCGCCAGTTCCTCATGCACCAGTTCGCGCGATCCACCGCGGTAGCTGAACGATGTGCCAGCCTGGTCGTCCATCATCCGGGCGCGGTGACGATAGGCGGCGGCCGAGACGATGCTGCGTCCCGCTCCCCTGCTGATCACCTGCGCTCTGACGAACATGATCGCCACCGTCGTCTCCAGACCTTTCAAGCACGTCGCGACAGCGACGTATATTGCGCCCTCAAACCAATCGGACCGAAGGGCCGATGCCGCTTTTCCAGAAGACGGCCCAAGCCGAATTTCCGGCATCGACGATTTAGGGACTTGTGCAGCGTAGCTTATTTGACTAGGTTTTTCTAGTAAGTTAAATCGGAAAGCAGAAATTTTCTGCAGTTGCAAAGGATCGGACAATGGCTGCAAAACCTTCAATTCTCGATATTGACGCACAAATCGAGAAACTGCGTGAGCGTAGAAAAACTTTAATAGTCAAATCGGCTGACCGCTTTGCCCGCGCGGCAACGAAGTCGGGACTGGCCGAAATGGAGATCACTGAGGAGGAGGTCGATCGCATCTTCGAAGAGATCGCTGCCCGATTTCGCAAAGCAGAGAAGAAGGGGACTGCTCGCGCATCTTCTCCGCCGGGTGGACAGCCAGGTGGCGGGCCTGGAGCGACGACGGAGGTTCCTCATGACAGCTGACCGGAAAAAGGAGGCGCGCGAAAAATTCCTGCTCGGCGGCATCGTCGTGCGGGCCGGATTGTCGAAGGCGGACCGCGCCTTCCTGCTCGGCGGATTGCTGGAGCTCGCGAGGATCGCGCCAAGCTCATTCGAGCATCGGCGGCTTCGGGGCATCGGTGAGGAGGCTTTCAAGGTCCCGACGCTGGATGGTGGCACGCCGCTTATGGTCGAGGCGGCAGAATGACGATGAGGGCAAAGCCGCATTCCAGCCTGTTGCTCACTTTCGTGCCGATCACAGTGACGGCCTTTGCCGTCTATGTCGCGGGCTGGCGCTGGCCAGAACTTGCCGCGGGCATGACAGGAAAAACGCAATACTGGTTCCTTCGAACCTCACCCGTGCCGGCTCTATTGTTTGGACCGCTGGCGGGACTTCTGGCCGTTTGGGCTCTGCCGTTGCATCGGCGAAGACCGATCGCAATGGCAACGCTCATCTGCTTCTTATCCGTCGCCGGCTTTTATGCGCTGCGGGAATTCGGCCGGCTTTCACCTTCCGTTGAAAGCGGCGCGGTGACATGGAGCCAGGCGCTGTCGTTCATCGACATGGTGGCCGTGGTCGGCGCTGTCGTCGGCTTCATGGCGACGGCGGTATCCGCACGCATCTCGACCGTCGTATCCGAACCGGTAAAGCGCGCCAGGCGCGGCACCTTCGGGGATGCGGACTGGTTGTCCATGTCTGCGGCGGGCCGGCTCTTTCCGGACGACGGCGAGATTGTCGTCGGCGAGCGTTACCGTGTCGACAAGGAAACCGTCCATGAGCTGCCATTCGATCCGAACGATCCGGCCACTTGGGGACAGGGCGGCAAGGCGCCACTGCTCACCTACAAGCAGGACTTCGATTCCACCCATATGCTCTTCTTCGCCGGATCGGGTGGGTACAAGACGACAAGCAACGTCCTGCCGACGGCGCTCAGATATACCGGGCCGCTGATCTGCCTTGATCCGTCGACCGAGGTCGCGCCGATGGTGGTCGAACACCGAACGCGCGCGCTCGGCCGCGAGGTGATGGTGCTCGATCCCGCAAACCCGATCATGGGTTTCAACGTGCTTGATGGCATCGAGACGTCGAAGCAGAAGGAACAGGACATCGTCGGTATCGCCCACATGCTGTTGTCGGAAAGCGTGCGCTTCGAATCGTCGACCGGCTCCTACTTCCAGTCTCAGGCGCACAATCTGCTCACCGGCCTTCTGGCGCATGTGATGTTGTCGCCGGAATATGCCGGTCGACGAAACTTGCGCAGTCTCCGGCAGATCGTCTCCGAGCCGGAGACCTCCGTGCTCGCGATGCTCCGTGACGTTCAGCAACATTCGGCATCGAAGTTCATCAGCGAAACGCTGGGCGTCTTCGTCAACATGACCGAGCAGACGTTCTCGGGCGTCTATTCGACCGCGTCGAAGGATACGCAATGGCTGTCGCTCGACAACTACGCGGCCCTCGTCTGCGGCAACACGTTCAAGCCGAGCGATCTCACCACCGGCAAAAAAGACGTGTTCCTCAATATCCCCGCGTCGATCCTGCGTTCCTATCCGGGGATTGGACGTGTCATCGTCGGATCTCTCATCAATGCCATGATCGAGGCGGACGGCGCGTTTCAGCGCCGGGCGCTGTTCATGTTGGACGAGGTGGACCTTCTCGGCTACATGCGCGTGCTCGAAGAGGCGCGTGACCGCGGCCGCAAGTACGGCGTCAGCATGATGCTCCTCTACCAGTCCGTCGGTCAGCTGGAACGGCATTTTGGAAAAGACGGCGCGGTCTCGTGGATCGACGGCTGCGCGTTCGCGAGCTACGCCGCGATCAAAGCGTTGGAGACGGCGCGCAACGTCTCGGCGCAATGTGGGGAGATGACCGTCGAGGTGAAAGGCAGTTCGCGCAACGTCGGCTGGGATACGAAAAACAGCGCATCGCGTAAATCGGAGAGCGTCAACTTTCAACGCCGGCCGCTCATCATGCCCCACGAGATCACGCAATCGATGAGGAAGGATGAGCAGATCATCGTCGTGCAGGGACATAGCCCGATCCGAAGCGGCAGGGCGATCTACTTCAGACGGAAGGACATGAATGCGGAGGCCAAGGTCAACCGTTTCGTCAAGCCGTGAGTTCAGATGTCAGGCTTGCTCGGCCTTTTCGTACTGCGCTTCGGTCGGCCACTGCGTCGCCGTCATCGCCGAAAGTGCGACTTCAATGGCCTTGCGCGCCTCAAGTAAATCTCGATGCCGGCTCGACGGATCGACGTAGACGCCATAGCCGTTGACAATCCGTCCGTCGAAACCTCGCTGTAACGCATCCAGCGCGATCCCAACTTGGTCTTGAATGGTCGTCGTCGAAATCTGCGCCTTTTCTATAGTCGACATTCTGCTCCCCTCTTCGAACGGCAGTCACACCAGATTGGAAAGACCCTATCCCCCATGAAGCGCTAAAGCGAGGGGTCCAACACCGGGCCTGAAGCTTATCGCCAGTCGCGCCGACGGTAACGTTCAAACGGATCGGCCTCGCCCGGCGGCGCGAACCATTCGACGAACTTCGAATAGCCCATGGCGAAGCTGATGAAGCCGACCGCCATCAGGAGGATCGCCCAGAAGGGCATCCCGTTCGCCGTTTCGGGCTTTATGAAGGCTGCGAGCGAGAGCGGTAGCATGATCACCCCGCCAAAAACGAGCACATTGACGACCGGGCGGAACATGCAAAGCAGGAAGAACGCAAGATGCCAGGCGCAATAGAACACAGTGAGCACGCTTCCGACGGCAATCGCGGCGATCAGGCGGGCGAAAAACCACAGCAGTCGCAGGACAGGGTTGCGTCGAGTGGCTTGTGAAAGGGTTCTGGTTCGAGGCTGAATTTCGCTCATCGCGCCCTCTCGTCTGATCGACTGCACACACGCTTCCGTCTGGTCGACATGCGATGCTGTCGACCAGACGGAGTCTAGGTCGCAATGGAGATCAAAGCAAGAACGGGTTGTTGGAGCGCCAACTACATCCGGCCGGCGGTCGATCAGCCGGCCGCACCAGCGACGGTATCTTCCTGCGGCACAGCGACCGGTCGATCTGGCTGCGGCGCGCCCGCGAAAGGGATCGTCACCGAAGGCCGAGACGGCAATGCCGGCTCGGGGAGCGACGGAACGGCGCGAGTAGAGCCCGGTCGGCGATAGCCGATTTGCCCGGCTACGCCTCATTGCCGGAGGATCATTCCATCAGCAAAATGAATCGTTGCATGGCGATAGATTCAAAATTGTCGTTGGACCGGGTTTCCCCGATCGGCGATTCTTGGCCATGCTCGTTCAACCATACCAGCTCTATATCGAACGCACGGACCCGGCCAGGAACATGGCGCGTTACTACGCGCTCGCGATCGAACCGACGTTGTTCGGCACTCTCTGCCTGAGCCGACGATGGGGCCGGATCGGTTCGTCGGGACAGTCGATCGAACATCACTTCGACGAGGAAAGGGAGGCTGTGGCTATGTTTCTCGACCTCCTACGGACGAAACGAGCGCGGGGATACAAGACGGTGCCCCAGTGACAGCATCATAATCTCATTTGATCGCCGGCCGAAGCGTAGCTTCGGGTTCCTCGCGCCGGTCGATCCGGCGTGAGGAACCAACTGCTTCGGCTGAAGCGCCTCCCTCATTGGGGAGGCTCGGCGTCGTTTGCGCCCTCCTGTGCGGCGATTGCTGCCTTCAGTGCGGCGCGCGCTTGTTCCAGCTCCGCGGCGATCTGGTGGCGCTCGGCCGGGTCGAAGTGGCCCAGTTCAGCGCGCAGCTCCTCGACTTGCATTTCGAGTTCGTACGTCATCGTCATCTCCTTGGATAATGTGAAAGATGACGCCCGGGGTCGTGAGGATCGGGCCGGGTCAAGGATCGCGCAGCGACCGCCGGAGGCGGCGAGCGGAGGAACCGATTTTCTGACGGCACCCTTCAGGGCGTCGGCTGAAAATTGGAGGGGCCGCGATGTCCTTGAGGCGGCGCGATGCTCACGGCAGACTTGGCGTTCTGAGCAGACAGGGTTTGGTCTCGTGTGGCACCCAAAGAGAATTGATCGCGGGCTCGATGCCCGCGATCAATCCCGCAATCCTCCCGGCCGTCTGGCCTCACTCGCTAGAGCCGGCCCCGATCGCTCGGGGCCGCTCGCTTGCGTTTCAGTTCGGGTTGTTCCAGAGGATCACCTTCTTGTTCGGATCGCCGCCGGGGGCCTGAGCGAGGTTGCCGAAGATCACGCCGATCTCGGGTGCTTCCAGCTTCACCGAGAGGTATTCCTCGCCGGTCTGGCGGGCGATGCGGTTCCAGCCTGCGCCGATCTCGAAGCCGGTCTTGCGGTGGATGACGCGGTAGTCGGGGGCTTCCTCGCTCGCCTTGTTGGCGTTCGGGATGATGGCGATCGGGGCGTTGACCCGGATTGTGGCGAAGATGCCTTCGAGGATGCCGTCGGTCTTCTGCGTCAGGGTTGCGATCGTGGTGGCCATGGTTGTGTCTCCTTCGGTTGCTCGGGACCATTTCCCGATGGCGCACGAAGAGACGGCCGATCTGCTGCGGTCAGCTCGGTCAAAATTTTTGCGAAATTCTATTTTCCGCCAGAGGAAAACAACTGAAATCGAATTTCGCAAAAATTTTGACCGAGTCTTACCCCTTTAGGGGTTGGCCGCAAAAGCAGGCGGTCGTCTATACGAGCGACATAAAACGGGAATGGTTCGGGGCAACTGAAGGGCGCGACAAACCCTCATGGCTGGCCGGTCCAGCGCTGCGGGATATTGGCCACGCGCCTCGTGAGCGCTTCGCGGCCATCCGCATCGCCGCCATGCTCTCGCCTGGTCCAAACTGCTGCACGCGGATGAGCACGCCCCCTGCCAACATCACACTTGCGCCAGTCTGCAAGGTCTAGCAGCGTCCAAACTACCGTCTGCCGATCGGTCGGCAATATCGGACGAAGCTGTTCGCGGGGCGCATCGATACGGGCTTTCAGCAACTCGCTTCCAGCGCCTGGCAGTCTGAGGCGTTGGCATCCGCCAGGGACACCGCCATCTGCAAGCGAGCGGCCCCGAGCGATCGGCCCGGCCACCTCGGCGGAACCGAGCCCATCGGAGATCACGCGGCAGGATCCGAGCACGTCACGAACGGAATGCCGTAGAGCGCGACATTCCGATCCTGCGAAACGAAATGCGCTCCCTCCGCCACGGCCTGCGCCATGAGGAGATGATCGAAGGGATCACGGTGATGAAGCGGAAGAGCAGCAAGAGCGATAAGATGCGCATCCGTGATATCCAGCCGATCGAATCCCTGATCCGGCAAGATCGCAAGAATCTCTTCTATATCGGCATCGAGTTTGCCAATCCGCAGCTTCACGGTGATTTCCCAAAGGGAGACAGCACTGACGAGGACGTC
This sequence comes from Arminella tubonensis, assembly GCF_003240585.1. Classification (GTDB taxonomy): domain Bacteria; phylum Pseudomonadota; class Alphaproteobacteria; order Rhizobiales; family Rhizobiaceae; genus Rhizobium; species Rhizobium tubonense. The sequence continues at coordinate 140,356 of NZ_PCDP01000036.1, read as the reverse complement.
GTTCTCAGGATCGCCGATAAGACCACGCGCATGGTTCCCCAGCTTCACGTCGTCGTTCAACCACCACAACAAGGCATGCGTATCGAGGAGTAGCCTCACGCCTCGTCTTCCATCGACGTCAGAACGTCTGCCGGCAAACTGTCGAAGTCTTCAGCAACTTTGATCTTCCCGCGTAACGCGCCGGGCTTGCGAACGACAGTGTCCTGTGATGGCGGCCCGATTTCCGCGACGACCTTATGATGGGAGGTTAGGACAAACCGCTGGCCATCCTCTACCTGTTTGAGGAAGGACGTCAGGTTGCCGCGAAACTCCCGCACGCCGACACGGCGGGGGGAAGATGTCTGTGGCCGGGATTGAGGCATGGCGAGGCTCCGTTTGAGTGGGAAATGTGTACACAATTCCTCCAAAATGCAAGGGTTTCCTCGGCGAGGTGAAGAATGGCGCTTACGCGCCATCTCCTTTGAGTTCCCAGACATTGATGCCGAACCGGCGGGCCTTGTCGCGAAGGTTTTCGGTGATGCCGGAACCGGGGAAGACGATGACGCCGGCCGGCATGACCGAGAGCATGTCGTCGTTACGGCGGAACGGGGCGGCCTTGGCGTGTTTGTTCCAATCGGGTTTGAAGGCGATCTGGGTGACTTTGCGTGCCTCGGCCCAGCAGGCTGCGATCCGTTCGGCGCCTTTCGGCGAGCCGCCGTGCAGCAGGATCATGTCCGTGTGCTTGGCATGGACCTTGTCGAGCGCGGCCCAGATCCGGTCGTGATCGTTGTAGTCCATGCCGCCGCCGAAGGCGATCTTGGTCCCGGCGGGGATCAGCACCGTGTTTTCGGCGTGCCGGCGGGCAGAGAGGAAATCTCTGCTATCGATCATCGCCGCGGTCATGTTCGCGTGGTTGACCTTCGAGCCGGTGCGCGGCCGCCATGCAGAGCCAGTCTGCGCTTCGAAGAGATCGGCTGCATAGTCGCGCATGAACTCGAAGGCATTGCGGCGTTCGAGGAGCGTGATGCCCTCGACGACATGGCGCTCAAGCTCGACGCTTTTCACCTCCGAGCCGTCCTGCTCGCGCTGGCCGGTGCGCTGGGCGTCCTCGTTGCGCTGAAGTTCGCGCTGGATACGCTCGCCGGCGCGGTGAAAGAGATTGACCGTCGACCAGAGAAGATCTTCGAGATCGGGCTCCAGCCGCGTGTCGCCGAGCATCTCGAACAGGGCGTCGAACATCGTGGTCAGCGCCGACTGGACCATTGGCTCCTCGGGCAGCGGACGGGGATCCGGCTCGTCCTGGAACGGGCGGTAGCCAAAGACTTGCATCTCGTAGATGACGCGGTCGGTCGGGGAAGACGCGTGGTCGGGTTCGAAGGTGTCGTCGATGGGAAGGATCAGGTTCATGATGGTCTCCGTCGGTTTGGGCCGCGCCTCTCGCGGCCTGACGGCGATCCCTGTCCAGGCGGCGGGCGGGCCGGAACCGCGAGCGAAGCGAAGCGGCCCAGCGCAGCGCCGGGCGGTTGAGGGAGGGTTTCTTGGCCCGCGAGGAGCGCCGGCTGCCACATCGGCTCGAAAAGTGGGAACCGGTTTTCGGAGTGGCCGATGCGCAGTAAAAAGCCGGCGCGGGGAAGAAACCTGACCGACCCGCTGAAGGCCAGACAGCCGCCTGGTAAGGGTCGCCTCTCGCCAGGCCCGCAGGCGCGCCTTACCAGGATGGAGACCGGCAGGGACCGGCCCTGCCAGCCACGCCGCGTCCTCACCGCCTTCTCCTCCGAGGCCGCATCACGCGGGAAGAAGGGCCCAATCGTCTTCCGGTGCGAGTTGGCCCCGGAGATTTGCGATGAGCCGATCAGGTCCAAGCCGGCGCAGATCCTCGTTGAAGTCGCCGAGTTCCGGGGTGAGCACAAGCGGCAGGATGCCGAGCGTCTGCGCCCGGCGGCTCAGTCCCTCAATGCCATGCCGGCCGGCGGCATCCGCGTCGGCGGCGACGTAGATGCGCAAGCATTTGGCTGGTGGCCGGAAGGCGGCAAGGTGGTTGGCCGTCAGCGCCGAGACCATCGGCATACCGGGCATGACATGCGAGAGCGACAACATGCTTTCGAGCCCCTCGCCCGCCGCCATGACAGGCACGGGGCCATGGACAGGAAAGCGGAAGCGCACGGCGTTGCCGAGCAGCCCGCCAAGCGCACGGCGAGGATCCTCGACCCGCGCCTTGCCGTTGCCCTCCGGATCGAGCCAGGTGCGATGCACGCCGGTGATCGTACCGGCTTGATCGGTCACGGCTGCGATCAGCGCCGGATAGCTGCTCGTCCTGCCGCTTGCGAGATCACGATAGTAGCAGGACGGATGGAAGCGGAGCGCGGGATGCAAGGATGCGCGCAGGATGCCGCGCTGACGCAGATAGCTGTCGGCCAGCGTGCCGGAGAGCCGCTCCGTCATACGGAACAGGCGTCTTGCACGTTCTGCAGCCGGTCGTTCGGCTGGCCGGCTGTCGGGGGTATCGTCCCTGCGCGACGATACCGGTCTGGCCTGGGGTTCGTTCAGGAAACGCCGCGCCTCGTCGGCGACGTCGCGGAAGTCGACCAGTCCGCAGGATTCCCGCACGAGATCGAGCAAATCGCCATATTGAGTGGTCGCCGCATCCGTCCACCTGCCCTTGCGGGGGCCGGAGAGATGAACGTAAAGCGACTTTCCCTTGCTGTTGGCGACGTCGCCAACGATCCAGTAATTGCCGGCCCGGCGGCCGGCGGAGAGGTAGTGACGGCAAACCGCCTCGGCATCGAGCGCCAGACGATCCGCCAGCTGTGAAGCGGACAGCATGACGGTCACCTCCGGCCGCCGACATCGACGACGCGATGCCGTTCGATGAGGCGCGACAGTACCGCCTGTCCGTCATCCGAGGCCGGGATGAAGAACCGGACTTTCCAGGCGATCATTTCGGAGAAGAGACCGATGGATCTCAGCCTGTCGCGCATACCGTCGGTGAAGCCGGCGAGCTCGACCCGATAGTCGTTCATTACCCGGACGCGCCGCAGCGTCATGTTGCCAGCGAGTGCGACGACCGCGGAACCGCCGAGCAGCGATTGCCAGACCTGCGCGGCCGTGATGACCTCCGTCTGATCGAGTCCAAAATTCCGGCAAAGCCGGGAGAGCCCTTCCGAAGAGATCAGCCGGCCGACGATCCGCTCGCCCTCATTCGTCTCAAGACGATAGACCCGGCAATAATCCTGCGGCAGCAGTTTCCAAATCGGCAACAGGAGGCCGGAGACTACATGCATGGTCGAGATGGAGAACTCCGGGAGATTGACGACTTCAGCGCTCCAGGCAGCGGAAAAGCTCTGCTCGTCCGCTTCTTCCCAGTTCGTTTCTTCGAGCTGTCGCACCTCGAAACGGATTTCGTCCATCGGCCGGACGAGCGCCACGCGCGGTTGGACCGAGCCGTCGTCGAGCATGATTGAACGGGTCGGAACCTGCACCGCGGCACGGCTGGACTTGCCGTTGAGCATCAGCATGGCGCGGGGATCGCGCGCGGCAAGTTTCAAAGCGTCGGCGAGCTGCATCGGCTGGTTGCGATCCATGCGCTCGATGGTCAGCAGGTGTGACTGCGCGCCGGTGACCGGATGAGTATAGACCAGCCGTCGTTTCTTCACCGTCATGCGGTCCGCCGTCAGAGTCTCAAGCCCTTTGTCATAAACGCCGGCGGCGATCGCGCCCTCGATGCGGGCGGCCAGCAACTGTTCGAAGGCGTCGAACAGGAGGTTCTGCATGGCGATGGTGAGCGCCAGCATGCGGTTGAGGAAGGTATGGATCGGCGGCAGCTCGTCCTTGAGACCCCCCTCATCCGCAACCAGCGACAGGCCGGTGATCGTCTCGAATTTTTCCAGTGAGCATCCTGCGACCCCGCCACCGTGGATCAGCTTGTAGAACTGGCGGAGCGCATCGCGGGCATATTGCGATTCAAGATTGTCCTCCGAGCGGAACATTCCCTGGCCGCCGGTCTGACGCTGCCCGCGGGTGATGGCGCCGAGCGTGTCGAGACGTCGGGCGATGGTCGACAGGAAGCGTCTCTCGGCCTTGACGTTGGTGGCAATCATCCTGAACCGGGGCGGCTGCGCCTGGTTGGTGCGATGGCTGCGCCCGAGGCCCTGGATCGCCACGTCAGCGCGCCAGCCGGCTTCGAGGAGATTGTGAAGACGCAGGCGCTGGTTCTTCGCGCCAAGATCGGCATGGTAGGACCGGCCCGTACCGCCGGCTTCCGAGAAGATCAGGATCGGCTTCTCGTCGTCCATGAAGGCGCGGGTCTCGTCGAGATTGGCGCTGCCCGGCCGGCTTTCGACGGCGAAGCGGTCGATCGTGCCGCCGTCGTCGCGGCGGACGATGCGGCGCGTGCGGCCGGTGATCTCAGCGACTCGGGTACTGCCGAAGTGCTGGACGATCTGGTCGAGGGCGGTCGGGATCGCCGGCAGGCTGCCGAGCCGTTCGAGCAACGCATCCCGGCGGGCGACAGCTTCCCGGCACAGGACGGGATTGCCCTCAGCGTCGTAAACCGGCCGCGACAGGAGATTGCCTCCGGCGTCGGAAAATTCCTCGAAGAGCTGGGTCGGAAAGGAATGGTTGAGATATTCCGCAACGATCTCGCGTGGCGTGACGTCGACCTGGATATCACCCCACTCCTCGGTCGGTATTTCCGCGAGCCGGCGTTCGGTCAGGGACTGGCCGGTCGAAATGATCTGGACGATCGCCGCGTGCCCCTCCTCGACGTCCCTGGTCGTCGCGTCGATCAGCGCCGGCGTCTTCATGCTAGTGAGCAAGTGGTTGAAGAATCTCTGCTTCGAGCTCTCGAAGGCGGAGCGGGCGGCGGCCTTAGCATTCTTGTTGCGCGTGGTGCTGTTGCTGACGATGCCGGAGGCTTCCAGTGCCGCGTCGAGATTGTTGTGAATGACCTGGAAGGCCTCGGCATAGGAATCGTAGATGCGGACCTGCTCCTCGGTCAGCTCATGCTCGAGGACGTCGTATTCCACGCCCTCGAAGGAAAGGGACCGGGAGGCGTAGAGCCCCATCACCTTGAGGTCGCGCGCCAGCACTTCCATCGTCGCGACGCCGCCGTCTTCGATCGCGGCGATAAACTCCGATCGCGTCGAGAAGGGGAAATCCGTGCTGCCCCAGAGGCCAAGACGTTCGGCATAGGCAAGCGACTCCACCTCGGACGCGCCGGTTGCGGAGACGTAGACGACGCGGGCATCGGGAAGGGCGCGCTGCAGGCGCAGACCGGCGCGGCCCTGTTGCGAGGCGGATCTTTCGCCGCGCTCGGACTTGCCGCCGGCGGCGTTGGCCATCGAATGCCCCTCGTCAAAGACGATGACGCCATCGAAACCTTTTGCGTTCCCTGTCCCGGCTTCGCCGCTCCCCGCCGCTCTTCGTTCAGTCCCAGTCGGGCCTTCAGCCCTCCCCGCCTCTTCACTCAGCCAGTCGACGATCTGCTGGACGCGAGAGCGCTTGCCCTCACGCTCGTCGGTACGCAACGTGGCGAAGGTGACGAAGAGGATGCCCTCATCGAGCTTGATCGGTTTGCCCTGGCGGAAGCGCGACAACGGCGTGACCAGCAGCTTTTCCTGGCCGAGCGCGCTCCAGTCGCGCTGGGCATCTTCGATCAGGGTCTCGGATTTCGAGATCCACAGATGGCGGCGACGGCCCTTGAGCCAGTTGTCAAGGATGATACCGGCAGCCTGGCGACCTTTGCCGGCGCCGGTCCCATCACCCAAAAACCAGCCGCGTCGAAAGCGGACAGCGCCCTCATCCTCCGGCTTGACGGCTTTCAGATTGTCGAAACTGGCATCGACGGACCAGTGACCAGCGAGGTAGCCCGAATGGGCCTCGCCGGCATAAACCACGCTTTCAAGCTGGGCGTCTGAAAGGTCGCCGGTGGTGATAACGCGCTTCGGCAGATGCGGCCGATAGCTCGGCTTGGGCGGTGCGACCGATGCCATTGCGACGGATTCGACGAGCTTGTCAGGATGCGGTTTTGCCTCCGGAATGTGGATCGTCTGCAGCCGATAAGGCTCGTAGATGCCGTCGGCGACATCGCCGCGGGTCATCGCTGCTGCATCGCGCAGTTCATAGGAGAGTTCGATGACTTCATCGTCGATGCGCGCGGGCGGTGGGGACAGGGGATGTGGCGCGCGAGCAGCGGACAGAGGGCGCGCTACTGGCGGGGCCAAGGCCGCGGGGCGCAGGGTGTCCGCGGCCTTGCGGGCGGCCATCTTCGCCGCGCAGGCGCTTGAGGTTCCATTGGAAAGCGCGCCGATGGAGTTCGACGCGGTCGAAGGCGAGCGGGGTGGAAGGCCCGAGATCCATGAAAGCAATGTTTCCAGATCGGGAGCGAGACCGTGTGACGCGATGAGGCGTGTCGGATCGGCAGCGGCAAATTTGTCGATCACGGTCAGCCGCGTTTCCATCGTGGTGCCATGCCGGGCATAGACCGAGCCATCGATCGCGGCGCTGAACAGAACAGTGCCACGTTGCTGCAGGCGGGCGAAGGCGGCGCGCCATTTGAGATTGTCGGGAGAGAGACGTGAGCCGGTGATCGCCACCAGCCGTCCGCCAGGGGCAAGCCGCGCGAAGGCGGAGGCGAGATGACGCCATGCGGCGTCGACCATGCGGCCTTCGACATGAACGCCGACGGAAAACGGCGGGTTCATCAAGACGACGGTCGGGCGGATCAAACGATCGAGATAGTCATCGATGTGGGCGGCATCATGCTGCGACACGGCCGACCCGGAGAAGAGCTGCTCCAGAAGGCCGTGGCGCACCGGCGCATATTCGTTGAGAGAAAGCCGCGCGTGCGCGAGTTCGGCGAAGATCGCCATCAGGCCGGTCCCGGCGGAGGGTTCGAGCACGGTATCGTCCGCCATGATGCCGGCGGCGCGGGACACGACATAAGCCAGTGGTATCGGCGTCGAAAATTGCTGGAGCTGCTGGCTTTCCTCCGAGCGCCGGGTATGGGTGGGGATCAGGCCCGCCACCTTGGTCAGCATCGCCAGCGTTGCCTGCGGCGCGTTTGCGCGGGCGGTGATCGCCGCGCCGAACTTGCGCAGAAACAGGACCTGCGCCACTTCGGTCGCCTCGTAGGCGTCTTTCCATGACCAGAAGCCTTCGGCGTCCGAGCCACCGAAAATGCTCATCAGCATCGTGCGAAGATCGGCTGCGCCGATGGGCTGGCCACGTTCGAGAGACGGCAGAAGCACGTGGCCGGAACGCAGCAGTTTGCCTGTTCGGCTGGTGCGATCGGCGGGGGCGAGCGAGGCGGTGGTCGCGTTTATGGCGCGGGAAGGAACGATGTTCATGGGAAACCTTGTCGAGAGCGGGAAAGGACAGGCCCGCCCGGACGCTCTCCAAGCCCCGGCAGACCGCCCTTTTCCGGCCCCTCTCTCCCTCTGGGCGATCAAGGCGGCGGGCGCCCGGCCTTCAGCCGGGCGCGAGCTTGAGATTGCCGAATGCCGCAATGCCGGCGACCGATACCTCGTGCAGGACGGCATTGCAGCCGGCGGCGATCCAATCGGCAGCCTCCTCGTCCGACAGCTCGTGGACATGGACGAAATGACGTTCGGCCGTGGTGCGCTGGCGCTCGAAGGCGTCACGGTCCTCGAAGGCGTAAAGCGTATCGCCCGGGCCGTCCCAAAAGACGATCGCGAAGCAGACGGGTCGAACGATCTGCGAACGGAAATTGAGGAACACCGGTGCGACCGGTGCGACCGGCGCAGAAGCCGGGCGGGGGCAGTCGAGTGCAGGCCTGGTCATGATACTCTCCTGAAAACGTGGAAAGGCCCGGCGCTCCATTCGGAGCACCTGGCCTGGTTGGAAAAGGTTGGAAGAAAGATTGGTGGGGCGTTCTCCCCAGAGCGTCAGCGTGGGTCGGAGACCGCACCTTCGATAAAGACCTCGTCGAGGTTGGCTTCGAGAAGCTTCAGGATCCGGCCGTTGACGGCGACGCATTCGTTGATCCAGTTGCGATCGAGCTTGCTGTGTCGGTCGAGACGGCCGGCGGGCAGATAAACGATCGTGAAATGCGGATACTCCTTGCCATCTGCAATGACATGGAGATGCGGACCCTCGACTTCTGTCACGATTCCGCCCGTGCCATAGGATGTATGGACCATCATGCCGGGACAGACGAGATCGCCGACATCCGGCGCGCCGGAAGGCGTCGAACGATAGCGGCCCGGGTCATATGCGCCGAGCTTCGCCGAGAACAGGGAATGGGCGAGATGCTGAAGCATCTCGCCGGGTCGGGGTTTACGTCGGATCTGCATCGCTCTCTCCTCTGTCGTCGGCGGTTGGCAAGCGGCTGTCGGTTCGAGCCCGACCCGCCGTCAGGAAGCCTTGAGGATTGTCAGGATCCGGGGGTAGGTACGCATCGTAGGGGTTCCCATCGGACAGATGCCCAAACGGTGTGAAAACCCGGTCGGTCCCGTCGTACCCGACAGCACACAGGACATAGCGGGGTTCGCTCGTTCGGGAATCCAGGCATTCCATCAGGGCGAGGTTGCCGTCTGCGGCTGCGCGCAACAGGGTATGGAAATTGGCCTTGGCATGGTTGGGTATCGTCATTCTATCCTCCTAAACAGGAAAAGCCCGGCTTGCGCCGGGCGAAGGGTTCTGAACTCTGGTGGCCACCGATCTCACAGCCGGAAGGCATAAGAGATCGCGCCGATCATCTGCACGGTGCTCGGCCAATATCAAGCGGCGCCGAAAGGCTTTGCTCCAGCCCGAACCCGCCGTCCCTCTGCTGGCCGAACTCGCCCTCTCCGCCCCGCAGGCTTCATTGGCATCGCGGCGTTTTACTGTCGATATTTTAGATAGTAAAACACATGGTGGCCGTGTAGCTTCGACGACGGAACGGGGAGAACAGAGGTGCGAAAATTCATGATCGATGGACGGGTGATCGAAGAATCGTCGCATGATTTGCGGGCATTCCTTCCGCAGGCCTACGAGCAACGGCTTCGCCCGATGTGCATGTGCAAAGAACCGTCCGTGCCGATGTACATCGCCAGGGTCGAAGACCAATATCTCATCAAGCGGATGCCGCTGTCGGGACGCGATCACGATCCTGCCTGCCCCTCCTATGAGCCTCCCTACGAGCTTTCCGGCCTTGGCCCGTTGATCGGCAATGCGATCCAGATCGATGCCAACGGCAAGGCCGACCTCAAGCTGGATTTCTCGCTGACGAAACGCGGGCCTCGGGCTGCACCCAGCGCGACGGCTGAAGCGTCTGAACAGGGCATCCGCAGCGAGCCACGGAAATTGTCGCTGCGGGCGATGCTGCATTATCTCTGGGAGGCTGGCGAATTGACGGAATGGCGTTCGACCTGGGCTGGCAGACGCGGCTGGGGCCGGGTGCGAGCAAGCCTTCTCAATGCCGCCGCGCAGATGACGGCAAGAGGTGCTACCTTGGGCGACATGCTCTTCGTGCCGGAAGTGTTTCATCCCGAAGACAAGGATGGGATCGCCGCCCGGCGCGCCGCGGTGCTCAAGGGCGTGCAGGCGACGGGTGCCGGTCCTCGCAAGCTGATGATGATCGTAGCCGAAGTGAAGGAGTTTTCCGCCGCGCGTGAGGGGCAGAGGATCGTCGTTCGGCACATGCCCTTTCCGCTGATGATCGAGGAGGGTGCATGGCGGCGGCTCGCCGCGCGCTATGAGGTGGAGCTCGAACTATGGCGATCAAGCGAGGCGTTCCATCTGATCGTCGTCGCCACCTTCGGTGTCTCAGCCGCCGGCATCGCAGCGGTCGAGGAGGTCGCGTTGATGGTGGTCAATGAGCACTGGCTGCCGTTCGAGGATATTCACGAGTTGCGGCTTCTGGAAAAGCTCAGCCACCTCAAGCGAAAAAGCGTCAAAGGCTTGCGTTTCAATCTGGCGCGCGATGCGCCGATCGTGTCGGTGACACTGCCGGAGCAGAAACCGGCTCCCGTCGCCATGTTCATCGTGCCGGCGAGCGCCGGAGAGGAATATGAGCAGGCGCTTGCGGAGATGATCGAAGCGAGACCCGAGATCACACCATGGGTCTGGCGGGTCGCGGAAGGCGATATCCCGCGGCTGCCTTGAGCCGCAAACGCGCGGGTCGGCAGGCGAGCGCCTCTCCTCATCAGTCGACTTGGCATGAAGCCGGGTTGAAGCTCGATGTATTTCGCGCGACGACATCCTGCCGACGGCGCCTGACGGCCATCATCACGTCTTCAAGGAACTCTTCAGGTTCGCCTTCGCGGTAGGCTCCGTCCTCGGACCAGAGCAAGGTCTCCATGAACGCTGGTGCGAAATCGAAATCGAAGGTGAAACCTTCTTCCTCAAGGTCCTCGAAAACGGCGTCATGGACATCAAGCGCGAGGGGCACGATCGCGCGAACATGGGAACGCATTGCCTACCATCCGACAGTATCCCAGACTTCCGACATGCGGACGATATTGTCCGGGACCGGCCGCCCGTCCTGATGCAACCCACGGAAATAGAGCATGGCCTCCCATATGCAGAGAGCCGTCTCAAAGTCTTTCACGGTAAACGGGTCGCGTGCAGCGGCACCGGTCAACGTGCCGTCGTGCTCTGAAGAGGCAGCCGACGATGCCTCAGGCAGAAGGGCCCTGTCCTGAAGCCTGAACCGGGCGAGAAGGTCCTCGCTGGTGGCGTGATGGATGGCCTTGGCGGTGATCAGCGAAACGCTGGCGCCGAAGCTTTCCAGACGTTGCGAGGGGTGGTTCATCCATTGAATCACCGTGACCTCGCGCAGATCCGGTGATCGCGCGACGATTCCCTGCACCACGAACTGCCACGGGAACTGGCTGAGGTCGATTTCGATCGTTGCATCGTCCTCGACCGTGTTGCCGCCTGCTGGCAGAAGTGCGAGGACACGGTCGGCGATGAATACGCTGAGCGGATCCCCGGCGTATTGTGCTGACGCGCGAAATGCAGCGACCAGTTCGCCGCGCGCCACACGGACCGGATTGGTCGGTGCGACATCCGTGAATAGGACAAGGCCCGCTTGCGTTTCGCTGCACTCGAGCACATTGGTGAGGATCAGCATTTCGAGCGGGCTGATGTTTGCCAGTGGAATAGGAGGATGGCTGTAGATTCTGGTTTCGAGCGTTGTCATGATGTTTCCTTTCCGGGAACGAGAAAAACCCGGCGCGATGGCCGGGCGATGAAAGGGATGGATAAGGATTTGTGGTAGAGTTGACGTGGTCAGGCCGCGCTTTCGAGCAGTCTCTTCGCCTTGCCTTCAAGTTCGAGCCGGGTGTCCTGATGCGACTTTCCCCGCGCAAGGGCGGTGATGCCCTGCACAAAGTCAAAAATCGACTCCGGTGGTCTTCCCTCCTCGCTGAGAACGGTTTCGATGATCTTGCCGGTTTCGGCCTTTGAGAAGCCGCGTTTGCGCAGGAACTCCGAGCGATCGTCTTCGTTTCGGGCGACGATGCGTTCACGAGCGGCGCGAATGCCGGCAATGAATGGTGCGGGCGAGGAATTGGCGAAGTTCGTCAACGCCGGGGCTGCTTCGTGGGCGAAGCGCTGGGCAGCGAATTTCGAGTGACGGATGGTGATTTCCTCGAAATTCTCTGTGCCCCAAAGATTCCTGTTGGCACACACTGCCCGCAGGTAAAAGCTGGCAATTCCAAGTGTTTTCGAACCCACCTCGCTGTTCCAGGCATAGAAGCCGCGGAAATACAAATCAGGTTCGCCGTTCGGCAGTCGTCCGGCTTCGATCGGGTGAGTGTCATCGCATAGAAAGACGAACACGTCGCGATCGCTGGCGTACAGCGTCGTGGTGTCCTTCGAGATGTCGACGAAGGGATTGTGCGTCATGGTTTCCCATGACAAGCATCCCGGAACCTTCCAGATGGTATCTCCGGTGCCATTTCCGGCAATGTTCATGATGGCGGCGATCAGATCCTTATCCCAAATCCGGCCGTATTCGGGACCGGTCACCGCCCGCAGTTCAAGGCGGCCGTCGTCCATCTCGAGCGTTTTGACCATTTCGGCATTATGATTGAGGAGCCCGTGCTGGAGATTGATCGCCGCCAACGGCGCCGGCAGCTGACGCATGTAGCTCGCAGGTGCGCCAACCAGGCTGCAGAGCTGACCGTAGCTCCAGTGTGTCGGCGCCAACGGCTCGCGCCCGCCGGGAACGATCAGCGACAGGCGTTCGGCATTGTCGCGGGTCGCCTCGACGCGGATCTCGGCGGTCTCGACCGTGCGAACGCGAGCGCGCTCCGTTCGGGCGCTGACGGCGCGATGCAGATCGGAAAGCGACAGATAGCGCTCGTCGTCGGGACGCGAAAACCATTCCGACGAAACGCGGCCGATGCGTTCGCCGCGGGATATATCGACCTTGAATCCAGACGATGTCGGTTGCGGGTTGGAAATCATGGTGTTCATGATGAAGTCTCCTGAAACGAAAGAGCCCGGCTGACCGCTCTTGCGACAACCAGGCTGGTGAGATGGACGACGAATTGCGGCCGCAAGACCCTGCTGACAGGGCAATGCGGTCAGGAAAGACAAGCGCGCCGCCCGAGGGCGACGGGGGGCTAGTGGTCAATCGATCGCCTGAAAGATCTCGGCGGCTTCGGGGTGGTCAGCCGAATAGGCGTAAAGACGGCCATAGCCTTCCGAGAGTTGCTCGGATTGATGCTGGAAGGAGAGATGCGAGAAGGCAAAAAGCGTGGCGATAATCCCGGCAGCCTCCGCCGAGACTTCCCCCTGAAACCCGGTGATCTCGCCGGTGATCCGGAAACGTGATTTGGATCTCGGAGCCAGAAACAGCGGCTTGCTCTCATGTTCGTAGAAATCCCAGAACCCGCCGCCATAATCGAGGGGGCTGAGCCGCTCCATGAGGCTGTAGACCGCGTTCTCGCCGATCATCAGGAGCGAGCGCCCGAACAGGGTGGGCAGGAATTCCAGGCGGCGCTCGTCAGTGACGATGGAGGCAGTTTGGGGTGTGACTTCGGATATCGACATCGATCTTTCTCCAGAGAGGTAACGGGATTCTAGCCGGGCGCCCTCTCTCCACGGCCCGGCTTCGCCCCTCTCCCCGGCCCCACTCTTCCCCTGCAGGCGGGCCGCAGCCGCGGCTTTTGCCGGCGCGCATAAAAAGAAAGATGCAGACGTCGGGCTGGGTTGAATGAAAAAGCGAGGTTCTGAATTGACGGTGAACCGCGTTGAAAAGTCAGAGGGGTCCGACAGGGCTTAATCCGGATGGAGGCGCCGGTACGCCGTTCGGATCGCTGCCATCGCCGCATGAAACTCGGCATTGCCCACAGCATCGGAGAGATCCATCGTTGCAACGACGGACTCGCAAGCCGATTGGATCTCCTCGTCGCTCACCAAATCTGGTGAAAGCCCCTCGAAGTCGCGATCGACCTCAAGCACGGCGACGATCGCGCTGCGGACACGTTCTTCCTCTAAACGTGCAAGGACATGGCTCGGCTTTGGCGCGTCGGCCGGCTCGGTGGGATCGGGTGCGTAAGCGAGAATCGCCTCGCCCCGCGCAATCGCCCAGGCCGATTTGTCCAACCAATCGACTGACGGAGATCGCGCCGCCTGGACATCGTGGAACAACATCTTCAGCAGACCGAGCAGGATCTCGAAGTGGTGAGCGCGGCGCTGAACTGCTTCATCAAACTGCGAAGGTATTGTGATCGGCGATCCGGCATAGGCGGTGTTCTCACCCTCCCAGATGCCGGTCACATGGATCTCGCCTGAGGAATCGTAGTCCTTCTTCAGGGACTCCCAGTCGTCGTCGCCGAGGGCCGCCTTGCAGGCAGCTTCGGGCGTGTCGGCGATATAGGTCCCATGCCGAAATATCGGCAAGGTGTAGGTCGTTTCAATCGTGTAGGCAGGCATGACGGTGCTCCTGAAAACAGAGAAGCCCGGCGCAGTGGCCGGGCTTTCGTGAGTGAGGGTTTGAGGGCGTTATTCGGCGGCTTCGAGATGTTCGCCGTCATCATTGATCGGGTCGGCGGCCGCTTCTGCGGCTTCCTCATCTGCCGTCAGGAAGGCTGGCAGATCGACTTTGGCGGCTTCGGCCGTATCGTCCTCGACAACAGCGTCCGCAGCCGCAGCATCGACCTCTGCCTCCGCGGCGATCTGATCGACCGGGAGCCGCAGCACTTCGGGGAGCCATCCGCTACCTTCCAGCAGCCGGGCGGCTTCGCGCGCCATGTCGGGCTTCTTGAGATGATCGATCAGTTGCGCCGACTGTTCGCCCTTCGCCTCGCGGACCGCCTGCAGGATATGCGCCTTGGTCACGCGGCCGAGATAGTTGTCGACCGTCGGCGTCCAGCCGGCCGCGACCATGCCGAACTCGAGCGAACTGGCAAGCTGCTTGGCATGAGCCGTTTCCTTCGTCCGCCGGTTCCACGCTTGCACGGTTGTGTTCACCGACAATGAGACGCAATGGGCAAACAGTGCCATGCGGCTATCCTGGTCGAGCGCGATCAGATAGTTCCAGACCTCGTCGGCGTTGCCGGGAAGGTCATAGCCCCAGGATTCCTGCCGCTGTTCGATCTCCTTTGCCCAGACCGTATCGCCGAGCCCCTGCGTCTGGCTGAACGCGGTGTGCTGGAGCGTGATCTCCAGGCACGAGTCAGCCCCGTATCTGTAGAAGATCTTCAGGACCGCGACATGCAGAGCGGCGATGAAGGCCATCATCGGGTCATTGGCCAGAGCATTGCGGAGCGCGACGGTGCGGGCGGCCGTCAGATCCTCGATGATGCGATCGGAAAGCGGACGAACCTTGCCGTCGTCTTCTTCCGGTTCTTCGACGCCGACAGGCTTGCCGTTGACCGAGATGCCGCCGTTCGCGGCAGGCGCAGCAGTGTCAGTCTCGCCTTCACCATCACTGTCGCCGTCATCGGCATCGACGCCGTTCGGCTCGGCGACGGGTTCGTCTTCCGGCCGGACGAAACCGCGTTCGATCTTCGGCTCGCCATTGGCGGCAAGCGAGATGAAGGCGCCACCGCGGGAGACTTCTTCCGCGTCGAAGACGTAGGGCCGGTCGTTGAGGGCATCCAGCTCGCCGCCGAGTTCCTCAAGCCGGGCCTCGGTTTCCTCGGACTGGTCCTCCGCCTCGGCGTATTCCGCGTCGAGCCTGACGTATTCCGCCTTCAGCGCATCATAACGTGCAAGCTCTTCGTCGGTGTATTCGGCACGTTCGCCGTAGAATCGGCGAAGACCGGAGGTATGGCCGTAGGAGAAGTCGAACGCGGCCTCGACCCACTTCCAACCCTCGTCGGCCTTCAGCGTTTCGGCGTCGGTTGTCAGCTTTTCGAGTACGAGCTGTTCGAGCAGCGCCGGATCCTGCAGCCATCCGCCATTGTCCTGTTCGAACAGGTCGCGCATCACGACACCGCCGGCTGCCTCATAGACGTCGATGCCGACATAGACGGCGCGGCGATCTGAGGCGCGGACCGCGGTTTCGGTCAGCATCCGCCGGATATAATAGGCGTCCTGATTATGCGATCGCGAGATCGTGTCCCAGACCTGCTCCTGGCGAACATGATCATTGGTGATCGAGAATGCCATGACCTGGCCGAGCTTCATATCGTCATTGGCGTAGAGCTCGAGGAGACGCGGCGAGACCGAAGCCAGCCGCAGGCGCTGCTTCACCGTTGCCACCGACATATGGAAGCGGGCGGCGATCTCTTCTTCATCGAGCCCCTGTTCGCGAAGCGTCATGATGGCTCGAAACTCGTCTAGTGGGTGCAGATCGACGCGCTTGACGTTTTCGGCCAGCGAATCCTCTACTTCGAGAGTGTCGCCCTTGCTGACGATGCAGGGAACGGCTGCCGTCTTCGACAGCTTCTTCTGGTTGACCAGCAATTCGAGCGCGCGGTAGCGGCGGCCGCCCGCCGGAATACGGTAGATGCCGGTCTCGTTGCCGTCGGCATCGACTTCAGCGCGGACGTTGAGACTGGTCAGAAGCCCGCGATGGGCGATATCCTCGGCAAGCTCCTCGATCGAGACGCCCGCCTTGGTCTTGCGCACGTTCTGCTGGCTGAGAACGAGCTTGTTGAAGGGGACGTCGCGCCCTGTGTTGAGCGTGATTTTCTGGATGGCCTGTGCCATGTCGTTTCTCCGTGGCGGATTGGCCGGAGCCTCTCTCCGACGACCTCAACCCGCCACAAACACCCCCTCCCCCCTCTCCCTCCAACCACACCCCCCACCATCACCGGCTCCGGCCGGCACCCACCTCGTCGCCGGGTGCAGGCAGAGGTCTGTTCAGCCAGGCGGCCAGCTGCTTTCGCATGATGCCGAACGGCCCGCAGATTTCCGTTACAGGCGCGCTCCCGGTCACAAAGCCGTCTTCACGGAACAGCTCCACGAAATGGCTCATCACATCGAGATAGAGGGCACCGCCGACCAGGCAGACTTCGACGAACGGCAAGATGCAATGTGCCGTCATCGAATTGATATGGCAGCCCGGATGTTCGCCGGATGGCATGACGCGTCGCTGGGTCGTCGGGCGCGGCCATCGCGTGCCGAGACCGCCCGTTTTCATGGCGGCAGCAATCTCGGGGGTCAGTCGTGAAGTCATCGAGACGGTCGGAGCGAAGAAACAATGCAGGTATGTTTCTCCCCGAATCCAATAATCAGATTACAGTCTGATATCTTATACGCAATCTACATACCATAGGCTGATATAATAACTCCAATGATCACACTAGAGTTTGAATCATGCGTATTGATGATCAGCCTGTGTACTGATACACATAGTCATAAGATCAGCTTGCAGCTTGAGACACATAGATGAAAAGCGACAGTCGGAAAAGGGGGCGCCTGCGCCTCGATGAAAGACTTCGGGCGCTCCAACCGATTGACCGGTTCAAAGCGCCGCCGAAAGGATGGGTGCGCGCACTACGTGACGCGCTCGGGATGACGGGCGCTCAGCTCGGCACACGCATTGGCGTGCGACCTCAAACTGTCGAAGCCATCGAGAAGTCGGAAGCCGCAGGCACGATCCAACTTAAAACCTTACGTCGCGCAGCTGAGGCGCTGGATTGCACGCTCGTCTACGCCCTTGTTCCAAACAGTTCACTTGAGACTGTCATCGAAACGCGTGCGAGGAAAATCGCAACGCGCGAGCTTCAGGCCGTCGCGCATACAATGCGCCTTGAAGCTCAGGGCACAGACGATGCGGATTTTGAAGCTCGCGTCCAGGCATACATTCGCGACAAACTCTCTGAGCGTGACCTCTGGAACGAGACATGACGGACCTGTTTCAGGAGCCGGAGGACGCAACACACCTTGAACCGCATGAGCGAGAGGGACTGCTGCAGACATGGATCACGCACCGCCGTGATCTCAACGAGGCGGAGCAGGAAAACATCGTCGAGGGCGCAGCCTGGGCGCGCGGTCGCCGGCGCGTATCGCATGAGCGAATGCTCAGCGAAGACTTCATGCGAACACTGCACAAGCGGATGTTTGGCGACGTCTGGGAATGGGCCGGCACCTTCCGAACGACGGAGCGCAACATCGGCGTCCAAGCCTACCGCATCGGAGTGGAACTCGCGAGCCTGTTAAGCGACGTCCGCTATTGGGTTGAACATGAGACATTTCCGGCGGATGAGATTGCGGTCAGGTTCCACCATCGCCTGGTCGCAATACATCCGTTTCCAAACGGAAATGGTCGTCACGCTCGTTTGGCGGCCGATCTTCTGATCGAACGTCTTGGCGGCGAGCGTTTCAGTTGGGGCGGCGGAACTCTGGCCGATGTCGGTGAACTGCGCACTCATTATGTCGCGGCCCTTCGCGCAGCAGACAATCATGATATAGCGCCGTTGCTGGAATTCGCGCGCTCCTGAGAGACGCGGCCCCTGTGCGCATCGTTCGCCTTGAAAGGATCCAAACCTTCGGCACCCTCTGTCATTGAGCTAAGTCGCTGATGTGTGTGAAGCTCCAGCCAGTTTCGCCGCCGTTCTTGGAGCCGTTCTCGCCTTGCGGCCTAGCACGCTTCTCTCGCTGGCTGCGAATGCGAAGGGTGCCGAGGATCCGGGTAAGCGTTACCAACTTGACGGCTCCGTCATTTTGCCGTATTTACAGAATTCTGTAATTTTAGAGTTTGGAACTCGCTATGACACAGCTTGAATACGACAACATCTTTGAAGCGATCACGGACGATCCGATCGAAGCTGCGGATTTGACGTTGCGATCGGATCTCGTCAACACGCTTGTTGCCATCTTCAAGGAACGCGGCTGGAAGAACGCCGATATCGGCGCGGCACTCGACATCCCGCAGTCGCGTGTCAGTGAACTCGTGCGCGGTAAGATCGCCATCCTTTCAATCCAGAAGCTTTTTGGCTACCTGGCAGTCCTCGGCTATCGCTTCAAGCCGTCGCTTGATGGCAACCATCACGTGGTTTGCCGTGTCGAAGAAAAACAAAAAGAGGCCGCATAACCGGCCCCTCCTTGCTCCAATTTCGGAGTGTTATTTCTTCGTCGGGCTTTTGGCTTTGGCCGCCTTCGCTTCAGCCTGGGTCACTTCCCGGACCTCTGCCATCATCTCCTTGTAGCGGGACAGTGCAGTGTCCATTTCCTTCTGATCAGCCTTTTCGCTGGTCTTGGTAAAGGCGTGGAGAATGTAGAGGGTGTCGAGGTGCTTTGCGCAGTAGACGGCTCTATAGGCGGGCGAACCGTTTTCGCGCAGCTCAATGACGCCCTTCCATTCGCCTCTGGGGACCTTGAAGTCATCCAGCGGGTCCTCGCCCTCCTGAACTCTCCGGATCTCGCCTGAAAAATTGATCCTAATATCTGTCGGCAGGTCCATAAAGGCGCGTTTGGCGCCTTCGTTTACAAACTTAAATTTCTTGGACATCTAGTTTCAAATTCCTCATTGCTTATAGGACTCTCTTTCTCCCGCTAAGCGGGGTTGGGTTTCAGCCTGGATGCAAAGCGCAAGCAGACCTACAAACTTTAGTATAGCTTGGAGTCAGAAGGCTGCGAAATTGAAAAGGAACTGTCATGCCCACCGGTACTGTTAAATTTTTCAACGATGAAAAGGGATTTGGTTTCATCACGCCGGAGACTGGCGGAACGGACGTGTTCGTTCACGTGTCCGCTTTGCAGCAAGGTGACTCGCTCAGAGAAGGTGACAAGGTCATTTTCGAAGTTGGCCAGGACCGCAAGACCGGAAAATCGAAGGCTGAGAACGTTAGCGTGCTCTGACGTGTCGGCCGTGAGACCAGCCTGATCATCAAATCTGGGCAAGCTGGTCTCTTCCGCGTTCTACAGGGCTTACTGAAAATTACGGCTCTTCACCTTCAACGTATCCATGTTCAAGTCGGGCACTTGTCCCGAGTTGGAGACTATGCCGAGCCCGTTCCCTAAGACGCGAGATTTCCGGTCGGACGCTGGTGTCAGAAGCAGACGATCGCACCAGGCTCGTGCTGACCGGGGCGTCGTCGAAACCGACCGTGTCGTCTATTTCCGCAATAGCTCTCGAATGACATTATGGAAAAGGAACGCTTCAATGGCAGAGGCAAACGCAACACTGGCGCTGATCATCGACGGCGACAACGCAACGCCCAAAATCGTCAAAGGCTTACTCGCCGAGATCGCCAATTACGGAACCGCCAGCGTCAAACGTGTCTATGGCGACTGGACCAAACCCAATCTCAACGGCTGGAAGGAATGCCTGCTCGAACATTCTATCCAGCCGGTCCAGCAGTTCGCCTATACCACCGGCAAGAATGCCACCGATGGCGCGATGATCATCGACGCCATGGATCTTCTATACACCGGACGCTTCTCCGGTTTCTGCATTGTCTCCAGTGACAGTGATTTCGCCAGACTTGCAGCGAGGATCCGCGAACAGGGTGTGACCGTCTACGGATTCGGAGAACGCAAGACCCCTCGTCCCTTCATCACTGCCTGCGACAAGTTCGTCTATTTCGACGTCCTCAATGCGTCGGGCGAAGAACCGGCTGCCGTCGTTGCAGCAGCAGAGCCCGCTCAGAAGGCCACCAAGAAGGCGACACCGGTCCAAGGCGCTGCGCCGGTTGTCCCAGTCACCCCCGTTAAGAGCAAGATCGACAAGATCCTGATCGATATGCTGACCAAAGCCGTCATCGCCACCGCCGACGAAGACGGCTGGGTCAATCTCGGTGCTGTCGGCAGTCATGTCGCAAAGCAGTCACCCGAATTCGATTCCAGAAACTACGGCTTTGCCCGTCTCAGCGAACTCGTCGAGGCGACGGGGAAATTTGACATCGACCGATCCGGCAAGTCGCAGAAAGGCGTCCTCATCCATCTCAAACCGGCATCCACCGCGACCAGAAAGTAAAAGGAGCATTTCGATGGCACGCAAGTGCATTGAGGAACGCCTCGCCCAGATCGAGGTCCAGCGCAAACTCTTAAAGCCCGTCTCCGCCAACAGGAGCGCAGGGATGATGAACGCCACAAGGTTCTGCTCGGGGCCCTTGTGGCGCACTTGCATGCTAAGAGTGAAAGACGGCAGATCGTAAGATAGTGGCCGAAAACAGATCGCCCCGCGGCGGTGTAGCGGAGCGATCTAAGCGCTTAGAAATGCACTGTAAGCAGACCAAAGCTGTGAACGCGGCGCCTTACAAGGAGGCGAGAAAGCGGTCCACGCCTGCTTGCGCACACTCATGGTCCTGGGCAGGCGTTCCGGAACTTATTCCGATTGCACCAACGACCTGCCCGTCGACAACCACCGGAACGCCGCCTGCAACAACCATCAACCGGCCACCGATGGCCGAGTTGATCCCATAAGCGGGCTGTCCTGGTTGGCTTGCCGTACCATAGCTCTCGGTTGTCCGTTTGGCACCTGCAGCGGTGTAAGCTTTGTCCTGGGCAATGATGCTGCTGGTGATCTTGCCACCGTCCATCCGTTCAAATGCTATAAGCTGTCCGGACTCATCGCAGACTGCTATGCACATAGGTACACCGATTTCCTCAGCCTTTGCTTTTGCTCCTTCGACAAGGATTTTTGAATCCTCGAGGCTTAGTCTTGTTATCGTCAGCATCTCACGACCTTTCGTCATCTTTGCCAGCGATTGCCTTGGCCGCCCGGTAAGCAAACACAATACCAGGACCGATTGTGATTCCCGCGCCTGGATAGAGACCGCGCATGAGTGACGTTGCATCGTTGCCACACGCGTAGAGCCCTTCGATCTTCTGCCCGCTTTGATCGAGGACATGCCCCCAGGTATCGGTTGCAAGCCCCGTCGCGGTACCAAGGGTTGCGGGGACGATCGGCAGTGCGATGAAGGGACCGACCGTGATCGTACCCAGGTTGGGATTCGGCTTTCCCACAGACGGATCGCCAAGCATGCGATTGAACGCCGACTCCCCGCGCTGGAAATACGGGTCCTTGCCGGTACGCGCATGGGCATTGTGCTCTTCGACTGTCTTTTCCAGCTCCGAGGCGCTGACGCCGATCTTTTCGGCCAAGTCGGCGATCGTTCGGCTCACCTTGATGTAGTCGACTTGTTCGTAGGCTTTGGTTCCCATCGTCCATGGCCATGGCAGCATGTGTCCCATGCCCCGCTTTTTCAGGAATTCCGAGTCGCAGATGAAGTAGAACCGCTTGTCCTTCGGGTAGCCATTCCGGAACATCGCCAGGCAAATGTCATGATATGAGTTTGACTCGTTGACGAAGCGTCGGGCGTCGGGCCCTATTGCGATTACTCCCGGTCTCCCGCGGTCCAGCCACCCGTATGGAACCGTCTGCTGGCCACCCTTCTTGTCACGAAGAATCGAAACCGGTGTCCAGAATCCGGCGCTTGCAACGTCGTTGTCGATGGTTCCACCGATCTGCTGGGCAATCTTTATGCCGTCACCGGTAGAATCCGGATGCGCGAGTGTTTCGTCATGCTGGTGGGCCCCGCTCAGCGCCTGGCGCAGGCCCGCATCTCGCGGAAAGCCACCGGTCGCGAGAACCACGCCCTTCTCCGCTTTGATCCGGATATCCCGACCTCCGCGACGAACGACCGCTCCGATAACCTTCTGATCCTCGATGATCAAACGGATCAGCGGCGCTTCTGTCCAGATCGCTACGTTCTTCTTTCGAAGGCTAGTGATGAACCGGGCGATGAGCGCGTTGCCCCCGCTGAACTCTGTGCCGCGCCGGTAGGAAAGGCGGTCGCGAGCGTAGCGCCCGACCCGCTTTAGCACATGACGCATCGAATCCAAGGATTTGAGAGGGTTCAGAAACTTCATCACTTCGCCGGAGGAAATCATCATCCCACCAAGGACGACACGAATGGGATCGCCGACCAGATCAAAATCTTTGCCAAGAAGCCTGCCATCGTAGGGAGCTGGACTGAGAGCGCGCCCCGAATCGACGCCGCCGACTTGAGAGGAATGATAGTCGGGCGCTGATGCCAGTGTGAATTTCACCTCCGTGCCGTCTGCGATTTGCGTCAATGCTGCAGGGCCGTCCGTGAGATATGCGTCGACGAAGTCCTCGCGATAATAGTTTCCAAGCTCGTTCCTCAGGTAGGTTCGAGCGTTGTCGATGCTATCGTTGACTTTTGCCGCTTTCGCCTGGGGAGAGCATGGCACCCATATCATGCCGTTCGACAGCGCAGTGGTACCCCCGAGCTTCGCGGACTTCTCGCAAACGAGAACTTTCAGGCCTGATTGGGCGGCAAAAAGAGCGGCAGAAAGGCCGGCAGCGCCACTGCCGATGGCGACGACGTCATAGACCTCTTCCCATTGGGAAGCATTGGCAGGGTGAAGAGCAATTGGCGCGGATGAAACGGTCATAGTCAGTCTCGCTGGCTAGTGGATAAATCGAAGGGTTCAGGAGCGCGGAACGGGCACAGACTTGAATGCTTTCGCAACGGCCATGACGGCACGCTCAATGGGGATCCGCTCGATCGATGATGCGCCGACGAAGCCGACACAGCCCGTGTGGCGATAGACCTCCGCCGTGTCCTCCGGCTCGGCAACAGCGCCGCCATGGGCGAGAAGGATGACATCGGATCGAACAGCTCTGGCCGCGTCATTGATCTTGTTGATCTTCAAGATCGCTTCCTGGATCGCCTGGCCCTCGTCGTGACCGACCAATCCTCCGCGCGTCGCCCCAACGTGGGGGACGATGCAGTCGGCGCCCGCGTCGGTCATCGCCGCCGCGTCTTCGGCGGAGGCGACGTAGGCCATCGTGAAGATGCTCTTCTGTCTCGCCAACCGTATCATCTCGATCTCTCGCTCGAAACCGAGCCCGACGCGCCCTCTTCGGTCGCGCCACTTGTCGCCCATGGTCGAGATGGTCGGATAGTTGATAACCCCGGAGTAGCCGGCAGCCCAGAACCTGTCGAGCAGCCGGTCGAGGTCGAGGCGCACGGGATCCCAGGCCTCGATCCCTCCAATGACGGGAACGTCCGAGACTACATTGCGGATTTCCTCCGCCATCTCGATCGTTCGAGCGTTGGAGTCACCGATGCGGCTCGTTGGAAGGCCCATCAAACGTGAAAGACCCGTGCTGTAGACGACCAGCATGTCGGCGCCGCCAAGTGCCGCACATTTGGCGACCAAGCCGCAACTGCTACCCGCAGCGAGAATGGCGTTTCCCTTCGCCGTCTGCTGCGCGATGGCCGCCAGGATTTCCGCCCGTTCAAACATTTTCATTTCAGACCACCTCGCTTTTCAAGTTTTTGACAAGCCAGTCGACCGCTGCATCGGCAAAGCCTGGCTCATTGATGTGGAAGGGGACTTCCAGAAGGGTGGCAGTATCTGGGAGCGTGCTCTTCAGACCCTTGAGCCAAGCCTTGTTCGCTTCTGGGTCGTGAAAGGCACCACCTTCCCGGTCGTAATCAGAGACGCCCCCCGCGGGCCACAGCACGCACACAGGTCCAACGGCTTCACCCAGCTTAGTGCCAGTGCGACGACCGATCTCTCGCGTCTCATCGGGCGTGGTCCGCATGAGAGTTGTGTAGGGTGTGTGTGAGTAGAACTTTCGGCCGGCATATTGTGCAGGCACGCTCGATGCTACGCCAAAATTGACCATGTCGACGGCGCCCGGTGCGATGAGCTGGGGAATACCCTTCAGGCCTGCTGCAGTCAGCCTCTCAGCACCGGCGCTGGCTGTCCCGCCCAAAAGTTCGTCTGCAAGCTCAGTGGTTGTCAGATCAAGAACGGCGTCAAATTCACCGGCTTCGATCAGCGCTTCCATCTTGCGCCCCCCGGCGCCGTTTGCAGGGAACACAATGGCTTCGACATTCTGATCTGCGAGGAGGCGCACGCACCGGTCTACCGCGGGCGTTGTCACGCCGAATGCCGAAATCGCGACGATCGAGCGCCGGGCATCTTGTCGCGGCGAATAGCGCATCGCGGCGATGGCTTGTGCTGCGTTGGTGAGAATTCGTGACGTGAATCCGTTTATACCAAACAGGTCCACAAGGGTCGGATAAAGGAGGATGTCGCTTGTCTTGGCGAGTTCCGCGAGCAATGCCGGTCGCGCGCTCGATACGAGGAGTTTGGGAAAACCGTACGGAAGATCCGCTACGACTTCTCCGAACACGCCACTGCCTTTGCCGCCGGCGATGCCAATAACTGCGCTGATGCGCCCGGCCTCGTACATTCCGTGTACCGAAACACGGGCACGTTGAGCGATCGCCGAAAGAAGGCTTGCCGGATCGTTCGATCGATCTGAAGCGGATGCCGTCGTCCCGACGTCGACGAGCACGATTTCTCTACCGGACTTTGCGATCATGTCCGAAACAAAGGACACCTCGGCACTCTTTGTATCCATCGTGGCTACGATGGCGATCGCGTCCGTGGTTGATGCAGCGCTGGTCATTTGGAAAGGGTCCCGGCGTGGCTCGACGACCACCCCCGAGAGCAGCGTAACTCTGACAATTGATCCTCCCTTGTATCCGCTTGCTTCCTGAGCAATCCTAAGAACGAATAGCCGCTGCTCCTGACGTGAAGAACCGCGGGCAACACGGGAGATGGGTAAAGTTGGGTACATGGGCGATCATTGGACGAGCGGAACAGCGGGACGGCGACGACCTCGATGGTTCTTCGCGCGACGGCATAATTATTGCGCCAGCGCTCGGCGTCCTTCAGAGCGGGGCTCCTTTAGTTTTGGCGACACTCCCTGTTGTCGACTGGAACTCCGAGCTTGTGAAAGCGCTGACCGAACTTAAGCGCCCGGTGGGCCCCAACTGCTTTGCGGCAGTCATGATGATTGATCCGTTCACCCTGTGGGAAGACCTGGGCGATCTGCTCGCGGAGCGAGGCTTCGCTGGAGTTGTCAATTTTCCTCCGGCCTCCCTGTTGGAAGTGAAGCAGGTCCAGACATCGACAGATGAAGGCAACATGATCGAGATAGATCGGATGAAATGGTTTCACGACGTCGGATTTGGGCTCGTCTATACCGCGTCGCGCGTGGAAGAAATAAGGAACGTGGAGCAGCGCCTGTCGGGCCTGCTCGAAGCGATAGTCAACGTGCCTGTGACATCCCTCGGACGACCTCTCAGCGACACTCTAGAACTTGAGCTCGATCCAACGCTCAATGTTGAGCGCCAAGGACTTCCGCCGGTCCTTTCGTTCACGTCTGCAGCCGGCGCTACTCCAGAATCCGTAGCTTCCTGATCTTATTGTAGAGCGTCTTTCTCGAGAGCCCGAGAGCCCGCGCCGTCTTGCCTCGATGCAGTTTGTTGCGCCGCAACGCGTCGATGATCCACTCCCGCTCGGAAAGATTTGTCGGTTCCTGGATCGCAGGCTCGACGCCGAGAACCGATCGGATGTGATCCGCAGCGATCACGACGTCGGCAGGCAGAATGGCCAACTGTTCGACGACGTGGCGGAGTTCTCGAACATTGCCGGGCCATGAATGGCTCGCGAGAGCGAGAAATGCAGAATTCTCGATCGCCAGGGCGCCTGCCGACGCATTTCCTTTCGTCTCGATCGTAAAATGATGGATCAACGCCGGAAGGTCCTCCAGGCGATCCCGCATTGGTGGAAGCACGATCGCAAGCCCAGCAAAAGCCTCCCGCAGGCGCGCGGTGATGGGCCAATCCGAGGGACGGCTTCGGGCAGGGATCGTACAGGTCGCAATGATCTTAGCCTCGGCCCGTGTCGTGGTCGCGCCGTTCTGGGCGGTATAGGTTCCAGTTTCCAGGAGGTCCGCAAGCTTGTCCTGCTCTGCGGGCGAAAGGTCATGAACATGAAGAATGACGAGTGATGTTTCCGCAGCTGTCTCAAGCACAGAAATCCGGCGTCGCGTATCCTTGTCGGCTTCCAGCCCGAAAAGCGCGACCGCATTCTGACTTCCAGGCGTCGGGCGGCAGGGGAACATGACAGGTTTCCGATGCTTGCGACCACCGAGAGAGTGAACGAGGGAAGCGACCCTTCGTTTGCCAGCGCCGGTTTCTCCGACGATCAGAACGGGATTGGTTCCGGCTGCCAGTCTTTTCGCCGCATCGAGTGCCTTGTTCATGGTGGCCGACCGCGCGATGACGCCGTGCCTGTAGCCGTTAAGCTGAAGCTGGCGCTCAAGAAGATCGACCTTTTCGCGTAGGACGTTGATGGTCTTAAAGCCGGAAGTCATCTCCAGAACGGACGTCTCAAGTGGCACCCGGTCGAGCGAGGACCCGCCGATGAAGCCCTGCGTCCCGGTTTCCCTGCAGACATCCATCAGCTCTTCCGGCTTGGTGATGGGACCGCCTCCGAGCAGGCAGACGACATTGCGATCGATACTGTGGACGGTCCTTGCGATGTCTCGTGTTCTTGCAGCCAGTTCAGCAAGACCTATCGATGACGCTGACTGGGCGGTCTCTGCAGGATTGAGGTTGAAGTTCATGGCAATCGCTTCGACGCCCGCCTCCACCATGCGCCTCGCCTCGCTCTGCGTGCGTGTGTAGGCGATGGTCATCATCCCCCGTTGCCGAGCCTTCACGAGAAGCTCGACCTCGCGCTGATAACCCAGATTGTTGTCCTCTAGGATAGAGCGTCGCGGTTCATCGAGATGTATCACGGAGGGGAAGTTCGTGACGCCGGCAAAACCCCATCTCTTGAGCCGATCGAGAAATGCATCGAGGTCCAACGCAGGATTGAACGTGCAGGAGCCGAAGAAGACAGGGAGGCGTGTGCTGCGGAGGATTTCGGAGCGGCCAAAACCCTCCACGAACGCGTTGCTGTCCCGCAAGGGAAGGATAGACGCCGGCGACGATCCGCCCATCGCTCTAAAGCGGCCGGCGTTGAGGGCCAGGACAAAGTCGGCTCCGGCCCGCTCGGCGGCGCGCGCCGTCATGCCGGAGCCAATTGCGGCCCCAAGCAAGAACGACCTTGAATCATTCAAAAACTGTCTGAGCCCGGATATGGCAAAAAATCCTGTGTTTCGACGTCAGCAGGATCGGCTATCCAGCACGAAGTTTCAACTCCAGCTTTTCGGGGCCTGAAGTCTCGAAAGAGCTTTGCCATCGTCTGCGAAGACATGACAATCCGACACCGCAACGGCCAATGAAACCTTTCCCTGCCTTCCGAGATGGAATTGATCCCCGGGAGATCGGGCGACGACGCTTTCGCCCAGAGCCGTGCCGTATAGATAAGTCGCGCTGCCAAGGTGTTCGACGAAGTCGACATCGATGTCGAGGATCAGTTCGCCAGCATTTCCTGACGGCGAGATGAAGTCGTCGGGGCGGACGCCGAGCGTGACTTTTGTCCCGGGTCCGACAGCGGTGCCATCAACGGGCAGCCAGTGACCGTTGGAAGCTACTGCAACCTCCACCTGGCCGTCATTCCTGGAAAGAACCTGGCTCGGAAGGAAGTTCATGCGGGGGGAACCAATGAAGCCCGCGACGAATTCAGTGGCCGGTCGATGATAGAGATCGTGCGGGCTGCCGACCTGCTCAATGCGGCCATCCTTCAGCACGACAATCTTGTCCGCCATGGTCATCGCTTCGACCTGGTCGTGGGTCACGTAGATCATCGTGTTGCCGAGCTGGCGATGGAGCTTGGCAATTTGAACCCGCATTTGCACGCGCAGTTCAGTGTCGAGGTTGGAGAGCGGCTCGTCGAAGAGAAAGACTTTTGGCTCCCTGACGATCGCTCGGCCGATGGCGACCCGCTGACGCTGGCCGCCTGATAGCTGCTTTGGCTTCCGGTCGAGCAGATGTTCGATCTGCAGGAGCTTTGCGGCGTCGTTGACCTTCGCGGCGATCTCGGCTTTCTTCACTTTCGCCATCCGTAGAGGAAACGCCAGATTGTCGCGGACAGTAAGGTGCGGATAAAGCGCGTAGCTTTGGAAGACCATCCCTAGGTTCCGGTCTGCGGCGTCAACGCGGTTCACGATTTTGCTGTCGATCTTCAGCGTGCCGCCTGTGATCTGCTCGAGCCCACCGATCATTCTCAGCAGCGTCGACTTGCCGGATCCGGACGGTCCTACGAAGACCACGAACTCGCCATGCTCGATCTCGAGATCGATGTCGCGAAGGATCTCCAGACTGCCATATTTCTTTCGAATGCCCTCGAGTTGGACGTCGGCCATGTGTTCCTCCTTTAGATGGGTCGTACGCCTCCTCAGCGCGTGACCGGTATTTCCTTAAGCGTTGCGATGGTGAAATCGGGCGGCAACAGGCTCGCGTCCTCCACCGGCGGTACTCCCGTTGTAACGAGCACGCAGCAGAGCCCCGCTTTCTTTCCCGCCTGGATATCCGTCGGTATCTGATCGCCGATCATCAGTGTCGACGAGCGATCGGTCCCAAGTCGCTTGAGCGCCGCCTCGATCATATGAACTTCCGGCTTGCCAACGATGATCGGGCGGACACGCGCCGCTGTCGCAACGGCGGTCAGAATTGCGCCTGCGCCCGGCTCGAAACCGGTCGGCGTCGGCAACAAAAGATCGGGATTGGTCCCGATCAGCAGCGCGCCTTTCAGGATAGCGTCGACCGCAATTCGAAGTTTCTCATGGCTGATTTCGCGGTCGAGACCCATGACGACGACGGACGGATCCTTGTCGGTGATTTCAAGATCGGCTTCGGAGATGGCCTTCTTTAAAGACGGCGCGCCGATGACATAGACACGTGTTCCTTCGGGAAACCTCTGCCGCACGATCTGGGCAGCCGTCACCGCCGAGGTGACGACGTCATCCAGAGTGGCATCGAGGCCGAACGAAACGAGCTTAGCCACGACGTCCTCTGCCGTGTGCGTCGAGTTGTTCGTCACGAAGCAGTACGGGATCCCGTCCGCTTTCCAACGTTTGAAGACCTCGACCGCGTCTTCGATCGGGGTCTTGCCACGGTAGACCACGCCATCGAGGTCCGACACAACGCCCCGGATAACCGGCCAGGCAGATTGCAGCTTATCCATTCATCAACATCCCGCCGTTCACATGCACGATCTGTCCGGTGATATATGTCGCTGCGGGCGTCGACAGAAAGACGGCCAGACCTGCCACGTCCTCGGGCGTACCCACTCGGCCGAGCGGAATTCTCCCAGCGTGACGCGCTTCCGTCTCCTCGCGAGGACGACCATGCATAGGTGTGTCGATAATGCCAGGTGCGACGCCGTTCACGTTGATCCCGAATGGTGCGCACTCGTAGGCCAGGAGCTTGGTCAAGTCATGGACAACGGCTTTCGAGAAGCAGTAGTCGGCGCCGCCTGCCTGGTAGTTGAACACGGCGCCTTGGGAGGAAAGCGAAGATCCGATGTTGACGATGCGCCCGCCGCCATCCTTCATGAAACGGTTGACCACCAGCTTCGAGCACAGCAGAACTGCCCCCGAGTTGATTTCCATGGTCCGGTCGATCTTTGCCTTGTCGCCAGACAAAAGCGTTTCACCGGATTTTATGCCCGCATTGTTCACAAGGACGTCGATACGGCCAAACCGCTCGGCAACCGTGTCCATCACCCGGCCGATGTCCGGCTCGCTTGTAACGTCCATCGCCAGCGCGACGACGCGATCTCCACCCTCAACCGTAGCAAGCGTTTTGTCGAGCGCATCCTTATTCGCATCAGTCGCGATGACCGTCGCGCCGCTCTCCAGGAACGCAGCCGTGATCGCGGCGCCGATACCGCCGCCTGCACCGGTGACGAGGACCGTTTTGCCCGACATCGTGAAAAGGGAATTGGTCATTATATCTCCATAAGCGTTTTGTGATTGAGAAATTCGTCCACCTCGGCGACCGATGGCATGGCCTGCTGAGCGCCCCTGCGGG
The DNA here is from genome assembly GCF_003240585.1 of Arminella tubonensis. Taxonomy (GTDB): domain Bacteria; phylum Pseudomonadota; class Alphaproteobacteria; order Rhizobiales; family Rhizobiaceae; genus Rhizobium; species Rhizobium tubonense. The sequence continues at coordinate 110,210 of NZ_PCDP01000036.1, read as the reverse complement.
TGACACAAAGGGCCGCAACTGCCATGGCTTGCCGAACTGCGGCGCGGATTGGGGTGCCGGTCGCAAGGGCTGCGGCAAATCCCCCGTTGAAGGCGTCTCCCGCTGCAGTCGTGTCGACGACGACGACCGGGAAAGCCGGCACCAGGAACGTCTGATTGCCGTCAGAGAAGTAGGCCCCGCGTTCGCCAAGCGTTATAAGAGCGGCCTTGGGCCCGAGCGCCAGCAGGGCGTTCGCAGCCTGGGCTGCTTCCTCCATCGACACGATTTCGATACCGGTCAGCTCGTATGCCTCGGACTCGTTCGGTGTGACAAAGTCCACCTTCGACCACGCGTCCCGCGTCAAGCCGTGCCGGACCGGCGCGGGGTTGAAGATCAACGTGAACCCGCGTTCGTCCTTCAGGGCGAACAATCGCTCAAGGGCGGCCGTGGGAAGCCCCATTTCGGCGACGACGATCGCGTCCTTCTGGATGTAGTGCGCGGCGCCTTCGATGATGTCAGACGTTACATTCGCATTCGCGCCGGGATCGATGACGATCATGTTTCCGCCGTCGTCGCCAACCATCACGAGGGCCGACCCAGAGACTTCACCCGAGGCGATCTGGACAGCTTGCGTATCGACGCCTGCGTTGACCAGCGAACGCAGAAGCTCGACGCCGGCTTCGTCATCACCGAGCCTTGTGAAGAGCCGCGGTGTAAGGCCGAGCCTGGCGGCAGCAACGGCCTGATTGGCGCCTTTGCCGCCTGCGTTTCGAACCAGAGATCCGATGAGGCTCTCGCCCGGTGTGGGCAGACGCTCGACGTTGAAGCAGAGGTCCAGGTTGGTTGTACCGAAGAATATCAGAGGGCGCGTGCTCATTTGACCGCTCCGAAGGTGAGGCCGCGTTCGAGATGGCGTTGTCCGAACACGATCAGGATCACAGGCACAATCATCGTGACCACAAGTCCCGCTGCCATCACCGGGTAGAATTGAACGCCCGGGTTGAGCAGCTTGAGAAGAGCAACGGTTACGGGCGCCTTCGTCGAGCTCAACATCAAGCCGAGCGCGAAGTTGTGCCAGGCAAGCAGAAACACGAGCAGCGATGCGCCGATCAGACCGGTCTTCAGCAGTGGAAGCACAATGTGAAGAACAACGCGGACAGGCTTTGCGCCGTCGATAGCCGCCGCTTCCTCAATGTCCTTCGGGATGTCCTCGACATAGGAGCGGCTCAGCCAGACAATCATTGGAAGAGTGATCACCTGGTAGACCCAGATCATCCCAAAATAGGTGTCATACAGGCCCATCGACTGGAAGAGATTGAAGAGCGGGATGACGACGAGAAGAACGGGTGCGAACCGGAACCCAAGAATGAAAAACGCAATGTCTTCCTTAAAGGGTACCTCGCGACGGGCGAGGACGTATCCTGCGGGAACACCGACGACAAGCGAGACGACGACCGATCCAAGTGCGACGACCACGCTATTGATAATCGGCGTCAGGAAGTCGACCTTGATGGTTCCGTAGCTGGTCGCACCGGCCTGGGCGACATCGAACAGCACCCGGAAGTTTTCCAGCGTCGGAGTGAACAAGAACGTCGGCGGCCAGGCCATGACCTCGTTCTGGTCCTTGAGCGACATCATGACGATCCAGACCAGCGGGAAGGCAAGGACCAGGGCACATAGCGCCACCAGGACGTTCAACACGAGGGTTGTGATTGGTTTGCGTGTAAAGTCCATGAGTTTCTCCCTCAGTGCACCCGGCGGCGGACCGCCTGCCAGGCTCTGACCATCAGTGTTGCCCCGATCAGGACGATCAACCAGTTCACGACCATCATCGCCGCCCCCCGACCGAACGTCAGGTTTTGAAACGCCGAGATGTAGGCTTGGACTGAAAGTGCAGAGGTCGAATTTCCGGGACCCCCTTGGGTCGTTCCGAAGATGATGTCGAATTGGTTGAAGGATTCGATGAGGCGGAAGACGGCCGCAATGAGGATATAGGGTGCGACGAGCGGCAGCTCGATATTGATGAAGGTCGCCCAGGATCTCGCACCGTTGATGCGCGCTGCCTCTCGCAAGTCATCGGTAATCCCCTGAAGCCCGGCGAAGATGATCAGGGCAAAAAATGGCGTGTAGGTCCAGACATCGATCAGGATGATGGAGATCAATGCGGTGGCGGGACTGGAAATCCATAAAAACGGGCCCATCCCAACAAGCGAGAATAGGTAGTTCAGGATGCCACTCTGAGGGTTCATCATTGTCGTCCACATCAAGGCCACGCTCATCGGCGGAAGTACCAGTGGAAGTAGAATGAACGGCCGCAGCCAGCGCGCCAGCGTTACACCGGTTGCAAAGAGCTTCGCGATCGCCAAACCGATCAGTGCCTCGATGAAAACCGCGGACAGGGCGTAGACGATGGTCACCCGCACAGAATTCCAGAAGTCGCTCGTCTTCATGAGCGCGATGTAATTGGCAAAGCCGACGAAACGGACCACCGGTCGGCCAAGGCGCATGTCGGTAAGAGACTGATAGACGCCGTAGAAAAAGAGAACGAGGAAACCGAGCAGGATCAGTATCGCGGGAGCGATGACAAGGAGGCTTACCCAGTCGACCTTGCGTTCCGCGTCTTCCGTTTCCGCTGCGTGAAAGGTTTTGGCTGACGATGCCTCCGATCGCAGCGACACCACCTTCGAAACGTGAGATGTCATGGCATTCTCCATTTGTCCTTGAAGGGGGTGGCGGGTGTGCCGCCACCCCGCCCGTTCTCAGAGACCCGCGCGGACTTCTTCGGCCAGCGCGTGGAGCGTGGTTTCGACATCGTCACCGTTGACCATCTTCTGCATGGCGACTGCCCAAGCGTTCATCGCTTCGCCGAAACCTACTCGTGGCGTGAATGCCAGGGCCGCTTGGTCCTGAGTGGTTTTGAAGCTTTCGACGAAGTTGTTGAACTCGGGCTGGGATGCGTAATCGACCCAAGCCTTGTCAGCCCAGGTTGACGTACGCGGAGGGTTGACGAGTTTGCCAGCGACGGCGCCCGCCAGTGTTACCTTCTTCGACGTCGCCCACTGCATGAAGAGCCAGGCAGCGCCCTTTTTCTCGGACGCAGCGTTCATGGCGAGCGACCAGATCCAAATGTTGGAGTTGAAGGACTTGGCACTCGGAGCATGGAGCGGCGGAGCGAATGCGATCTTCCCCGAAGCGGGCTGACCCTTCACGTCGTTCCAGAAGCCGAACATATTGGAGTCGATCGCCATCGCTGTGCGTCCGGACGAGATTCCGTCGACGACCTGGTACCAGTTGTCATTGGCGAAGGACGGCGCTGCGCACTTCTTGATCATATCGACGTAGTCTTTGTGGAACGCGATGGACTCTGGCGAGTCGAGACCGGTGTCGAGCTTGCCATCCTTCATGACCCAATCCTTCACACCATAGGACTGCGCGATGGAAACGGCGGCGGTGTGGATGCTGCTCCAGAAGCGGACCCCGCGAACGCCAAGGGGTGTGATCTTGGGATCGGCTGCCTTCAGCTTTTCGCAGGCTGCTGCCATCTCTGGCGGAGTGGTTGGTACCGCGATCTGGTATTTGTCGAGGATGTCCTTGCGATAGAAGAGCTGGATGTTCTCGAATGCGTGCGGAATTGCCCAGACTTCGCCGCCTTCTCCTGGTGCGATCTGACCATCTTCTATCTTCCAGGTCAGCGCCGAACGCAGTGCTGGGAAGAAGTCATTGTAGTCGTAGGACGCATCGGTGAGCGTCGGATCATTGAGATACTTGTTCAGGGGCTCAATAGAACCGCTCGGCGCGAGATCCCATGCCGGCTGGATGCCCGTACCGAAGACGTCCCACGCAGGAGATTTCGTGGTGAGCTGGATCGTCATTTTACTCCAGTAGGAGTCGTCCGGATAGAGTTCGGGCGTTACCTTGATCCCAGTCAGTTTCTCAAATTCCGGAAGTTCAGCGCTGAGGGCGTCAGCATACGGATGGATGTCGTAGGCCCATGTGATCGTGGTGCCCTCGAACTGTCGCCAGTTCATTTCGGCCGCGGCGGCAGAGTTTGCTACCGCGACAGACGTCGCAAGGAGCGCAGTCCCCATGAAACAGCCCTTGGCTGCATGGCGCGCGCTTCTGTAAAAAGTGCCTATCGTCGAATGCATGCTTTTCCTCCCTTGGAAATACCGATGGTTCCAGATCCACCACTCCGTATCCCTGGTGAACCACAAGAGAGGAAATACGCGATGATCGACAAAGGCGGCGGCAAAGCAGAGTGCATTGTGGGTAAAATTGAGTAAGGCGAGCCGGAGTCTCATAGGCTTTTGATGTCGGAATCTTGCCGCACAGGGCAGCGGGTTCTACCAGTGCCGTATCTGGCGGGGACAGGTCGCGCCCCGTCCTGAGCCAGGAGGCACGGTCATGATCGTCGGCATTGCAACGCTCCTCACCTTCCAGCTCATCGGCGAAATCCTCGCCTATGAGATCGGTGGTCTCGTACCCGGTCCGGTTCTGGGGATGGCGCTGATAGCAATTGCGCTACTGACGATGGCGAAGTGGCAACGCGTACAGAGTGCTCAAAGCCAGACAATCGACACGTCGAAAGCGATTTTGGCAAATCTCGGGATTCTATTCGTTCCCGCTGGCGTTGGCATTGTGAAGCATATCGACGTTTTGGTCGCGCACGGGCTCGCCCTGCTCGCGCTCATTGTCGTGTCGACGGTGATCACCCTCGCCGTCACGGTGTGGTCGTTCGTCCTTGCGAAGCGGATCTTCGGAGGTGCGTCTGATGAGTGACGGTTTGTGGGTCTACCTCGCAACCTCGCCGCTGCTTTGGCTAAGCGGAACCTTGGTAATATGGATCTTCGCAACGTTCCTTGCCGGACTGAGACCCAGCAATCCGCTGTTCAACCCGACACTGATGTCGATTGTAATCATAGCCCTCATCCTCTACCTGACCGGCATCGATTACCAACGATACTTCGAAGGTGCGCAGTTCATTCACTTTCTCCTGGGGCCAGCGACGGTCGCACTGGGGATCCCGCTCTACGAAAAGTTCGCACTCGTGAGGCGGAATCTGTTGCCGATGATCGTCGCCTTAACGGTCGGAAGCCTGACGGCGGTAGGATCCACGATCCTCCTGAGCGAGGCGCTCGGATTTCCTGAGTTCATTACGGCTTCTCTCGCGCCGAAATCCACGACCGCGGCAGTCGCCATGGCAATATCCAAAAGTCTGGCCGGCGATCCGTCTTTGACTGCTGCGGTGGTCGTTCTCACCGGGATCTGCGGAGCGGTCGTTGTCACCCCGATGATGAATGCGATGGGCGTGCGTGATTACGGCGCCCGGGGTTTCGCAGTCGGATTGGCATCACACGGGATAGGTACTGCGCGAGCCTATTCGGTGAACCCAGTTGCAGGGTTGTTTTCGGGCATCGCAATGGGCTTGAATGCTATAGTGACGTCCATAGTCGTGCACATCTTTCTGTGAGGGCCTCCGTCATTACTCACTCTTTTTCCGCCGGATCTGATTGTCTGATAGCTCGATCCAAACCGGCGCGTGATCGCTGGTATGCTCCCAGCCGCGGCCATGCCTATCGACCTCAGCCTTATTCAGTCGCTTGGCGAGGTCGGGACTGAGCATATGAGTGTCCGGTAAACGGCCGTTTTCTGGACAGCGGGCTGGTCCGCAAGAGTGCACCACTTCCGCGGCTGTTGTTATTCGGAAATATGCACAGGAATCAAAGCTCCGAAAATGGGTGCAGAGTCCAGACCGGATTCCCACGCCTTGAAGGGAACCGAACCGCCGACCCCCTTAGTTTGAATGGCATACGATAGCAAAAGAGGAGAGAATTTAAGTGCTTAGTATTTTAGGTGTCGCCATAAGGAATTTCGCTGCTTCGACAGGGTTCGGACTGTGGAATATCTATTCAGGCGTTCCGAGTGGATGAAGAGCAATTCACGCAAACATAAGACATAATCCCAAACTTCGCGCCCATGCCGTATTTCGTGTGTCGATAATATCATGATCAACGTCGGCGGACGAGCGATGAACTTTAGCGCTCATTGATGGTTCCCCAAGGACAATCTCTATGCCGGCTCCACCACTCAAGGTGACTTCCATGCAGGAGGAACGGCTCCCAGTCTTCGGGAGAAATTTTGTTTGCTTCACGTCGAAGGCTAAGGCGATTGCTGTCAAAAATTTGCGGCAACACCCATTGAAAGAATGCCTCTCGATCGCCGCGAACGCCCCCAAGGAAGAGTGGCAGTACCCGCTCGTACGGGAACATCGCATACTCGTAGATGTTTTCCGAACCTACTCGGGCTGCACACCAAAACCTGGAGCCGAACGTCGCACTGCCGGTATGGCTGACTTTGGGCACCAGAGGCAAAAGGCTTGGCCCAACTGTGGTCTCAACCTGCAACGACTCGAACCAATGGCGCACGCCCTCTTCATCCCAGTCGTACCCGTCCTTCAGGATCAGAACCAACCGTAGCGCCGCCAGCGCTGCAAAAGTCGCTACTGAATTTTCTCTCTGAGAAAGCGAGGCATTCAGTTCCCGAAGAATTTCGAGAAGGCGACAAAGGCCCGCAGAGTTGTGCTCAGCGATTAAACTCACACGCTTCAAAAGTCGCTTATTGTGCGAATGATAAAACGCGGCGATCTCCCCGCGTAAGTTAGGCTCAATTTCCTTTCGGTGCGGATTCTGTGCCATATGTGCATCTGGATCTTTGTCGCGCCATTGAAGTTGAACAAGCGCCTTTTCAATTGAATCAGAGTAGCGGATGTCTACCTCATCACTTGCCTCAATCGCCTCAGAAACGCTCCGTTTATCGACGTCAGCGACCCCGATAAAGCGAATATAGCCCGTTGGTTGGGCCTCAGTAACTCTGGCATCGAGATATTCACGTACACCAGTGAGCTCCCTTGGCCCATCTAATAGATTAAGCCGCGCCAGAGCCTCTGCATCCGACTTCCAACTGCGCAACAGCTCAACAGGAAAGGACCCTGCGTCTCCATCAACTAGGCGATGACAATTCCGGCAGAGCCAAATGCCATTGCTAAAATGGACTCGTTGCGCCACTGACAGCCTCGGATCGAAACGCGGCCCGTCAGATGAGGCCGCAGTGATATGCGCTCCTTCACCGATATTTAACACACCGAAGTCGGTCTTAGGGCCGATAGTCAACCTTCTACACCCCGGTCTAGAACAAATTCCAGCGACCCGATCTCGCAGTTTACGCAGAGTTGTTAAGTTAAAGTTTTCGCGCATGGGCGTCACCTATTCGATGTAGCTTGCGGAGCAAGAGTCGCCAGCACAAACAACTTGGGTAAACATTGACAATCGACCTCAGAGCACGTGCCATTCACGAAGGAAAAAGCGGTTCAAACCCGCGAAAGGATAAGCTGCCCGGCTCATCTCATCGAATTTCGCTCTGATTCTCGCTTTTATGTCGTCTGAGAGCCGTGGCTCATCAAAACTTGACTTTAATATCCGCAAGAGGTCGAGTTGCTCATAGCGTAGCCGACGCAATTCTTCACGATTTAGGCCCAGGAATTTCACGGCCGCATCATGTGCACGTACCGCCCGTTCCCCGACGTTGGCACGAATCCAAACTTCACGATTGGCATCGTCGGCCTCATATGTCAGGAGCTCTGACGGATCTTCAAGGTAAGGGTGGATTAGATCCGCGCCCTCCCCCCCCCAGAGTGCAACTAGCTCCTCATCGGTTGTCGATGTCACATCACGGACCAGGGTTTGAACAAGCTGCGTCAACTGAGCGTCTGCCGGTTGAGCGTTGGGCAAGAGAGGTGATCCGAGTCGCTGCCCCGAGATCGGAAAGTTGTCCCCCTTGTAAATCTGGTTGCAGATCTGGCAAGCAAAGACATAATTGTCAAAGTCATATGCGAGCCACCAATACGTGGACTTCGGCCTGAAGTGTTCGACGTCGCCATGCGCGACAACATCAGTTGATGCTTCGCAGTATGCGCATTTTCCGCTGGTCTCGAATTTGAGTCGTTTTTTTGCCGATTTCCATTTGGACGATGTCCATTTGATTGGCGGCTCCACTTGTCCGGAGAAAAAGCGGGTCACCAAGTCCTGATGCTTTTCGAGCAGACGCGCGCCCGTGAAGTCGCGCGGCAGTCCCGTTGCGGTGCGGAGACGCGTCAGCCGGATCACGACTCGCCTCCATTGCCAACATCCGATCGCGACTTTGTTGCCCTTTTAGATGCACGCGCGGACCCGGAACCCGTCGATAATTCTTCCGATATTTGACGCAACAGATTGTTAGTCGACTGCAGATACTCTGGGACCTTGCTCCAGTTTGGAACAGAGGCAAGCTCGATCTCGATCTGTTTCACTCTTTTTGATCGTGCGGCCTGCGATGCCGGCCGAGGACTTGCTGCCGTTTCAGAGGCCACTGTTCGCCCTCCATCTGCCGGAGCCTCTTCCGCAACGCCCTTGAGCGATCGCAACTCTCGACGAAGGCTTGCCACCTGTGGAGAGTCGAGGGTCTCGAGACCAAAAAACGGGCTCTGAATTAGCTGATGCAGCATGAGCTTATTCGGCGCGCCTTCAAACTGCGTCAAAGCTGAGGCCGCGTTGCCCCGCTCCGGGCGCTTTAGGACAAAGAGTTCGCCCTCTTCTGCCTGGTGCACCGTTAGGGGGGAATGAGTGGTAGCTACCACTTGAAAATTAGGAAGCGTGCGTTTGATGAAGCTGACCAGTTGACGCTGCCATATCGGATGAAGGTGCAAGTCAAGTTCATCGATGAGTAGAACACCCCGTGCACTCAGCGGATCGGTGCGATCCGCAAAGGTCTCCGTAATCCTGAACAACACGTCGCCGCACCACGCTGTCATTGCCTGATAGCCATCGCTGAGCTGCGAGAGCGGTAGCACTCCATCAGGCGTCTGGAACAGAAGCTGGCGGCGCTCCTTGTCAATGCTGTCAAACTTGGCGTCAGCCAAAAGCGTGTCGAGCGCCTTTCTAACAGGCCGAAGCCCTTGCGCTCCACGGCGATAATCGAGATCAAGAGCCCATTGCTCGATGGAAACAAGTGTAGCGTCAGGGGAAAAGAGCGTCGCTACGCTTTGGGCCCGATTGTTCCTATAGCTCCCTGCCATTCCGGACCAGCTGATCGGCTCGGCAGACCGGCGGCGCGAGACACCATAACCTACTACGAAATAGTTCCGGGTAGCGTGGGCCAGCGCTGCATCGATCTGCTCGAGAGTTTCAGCATTTGCCTCTAGAAGTTTCCGGATACCTTCGCCGCGCCGCAAAATGAGCTGAGCATATCGTGGTTGATTTTCCGACGTGGCGTAGTCGAGTTCGATCGTAGCGGTGTCACTTCCAACACGTATCCAAGTGTCGGGATCACCTACAATTTCGGGGAGTGCCTCCCCTCCCGCGGTGACAAGCGCCAAGGCGCGAAGAATTGTGCTCTTGCCCGCGCCATTTTCTCCCAAGACAAAGGTCCAAGGGCGAACATCACCGCTCGACTGGACGAATTGCATGTCGAGCTCTGCAATGGAGCGAAGATCTTTCAGACGCAGTCGACGTAGGAACATGCAAGCGTCCTCCTGATTACACTATGGCGGCTTGGTTTCCGCCAATTGATGGGACTGAGATTCGCGACGTTAATTCATTTACCCGGTACTCGCCTAGAACAATGGACTTCGGAACAATCGATCGCTTATCCAAAAAAAAGTCATTCAAGACCTCAAAGAGGGTCATGCTCGACCTCGAAGATTTCCGGCAGATTTTTCGGATTGTACGACGGAACTACTTCCTTCCGTCGGAGCGCAGACTCGTGAATGCTTGCTCCTTCAGGAATGAACCGCGGCTCATAGTGGGGCACGTAGTAGCCAAGCAAGCCCTTGCGCTTTGGCCATTCTCGCCATTTCACTTTCTTCGGAATCCACTCGAGAATACGCCAGGCGCCGGTTGCTGATACGTGCAACTCCCCTGTTGCGCTTGGCTCCGCGTACTCATGCTCACTGCCGCCCCGCGCCTTTCCTTCTGCAAGATGATTGAACATCGACGTGTTCACGTTCAGTCCGTGCGGATTGGCTTGCTGGATCATCCAGCGGAGGGGATACTTTGATAGCCCGCTCTCATTTTCCGGATAGCCGCCGCCGATGTCGGAGTGACAGCCCGCGAACCAAACCTGTCGGCTGTCCTGGTTTCGAGGCTCTGAAGTCGAAAAGCGATTGGGCTTGAATTCCTGGTCCTCCTTCCATCTCCGCAATCGGAACATCCGACGAAATTCATCGATAGCAATTGCTTGACGGAAGACTTCGACGCTGGGGTTTTGAAGCGTGTAAGGCAGCATCTCCAAGCTCGGGATGTAGAAGCGATCAGGTCGCGGCACAATGACGGATGCAACCGTATCCCATACGCCAAGGAACTTGATTGCTATGGTCCGTCCACCAACAATTCTTCGGAAGTGCCAGGCTACCGATAGATCCTCACCATCCATGGCGGCGCGCTTATAAGCGGCGAACGCATAGCCGACGTAGTTCAGCTGGTCTGACCGCAACAGACCGAGGAGGTGGATGAAACCAGCAAGGACACGGACGCTGTAAGAGCCGCGGCTGAAGCCGAAAAGAAACACCTGGTCGCCTTCGCTGTAATGTTCAGCCAAAAAGCGATAAGCACCCAATACGTCGTCGTCCAGGCCATAGCCTGTGGCGAGCCCCAGAACCCCTTTTGCGTTTTGGCTTATTCTCCCCCACGTCTTTCGTTGACCCAACGTTCCAACGCCGGGGTCGTAGTACACGAGTTGGCCCTCGTCTTTTTCAAGCATCCTGTATAGCTTGAGAACATTGGACATGTTCACGCCAATTTCGTTGCCAGTCCCGTCACAGCAGACGACGATGTTCTTGGCCATCGTAAATCTCCCCTCGCCCCGTCAGAAGCCTACCACAGATAGCAACCTCTTCAACTAGTTCGCGCATGCTTGGTGAAGCTTGTTTTGAAAGCCTCAGCGGCCTATCACTGGATCCTAAGAGCGGATGCGAAGCCGCCGATCCTGCGATTTTGGTCAAATACGTTCAAAGGCAGATCGGCCTTTGGCATCCACACGCGCCCCACTTCCACCGCCGCAGAGACCGGCAGGGCGGGAAAAACGTTTATCGCTGCCCCTTCTCCGTGCGCCGATTTTATCTTGTCAAACAGCCGTCTCAGCTCTTGGCGAAAGCGCGAGAGGTCGCCAGCAGTCCGCATGATGTCGTTGTGCGGCGAAATCGCAGTGATCGACCAGACCGAAACGTCGTTGCCCAGAACGGCAATGATACGGTCTTTTGATATTGTCGCGCTCAAACCTAGAATCAGAGCCACCGTCGAATGCACCTCGGTGGGCACCTCGACCTGGAACTCGATCGGCGCACTGTCGTTCTGCCACTTCCATGTCGCCGGCTCTCTGTGTCGTTGATGAACCTCGGCCGGTAGAATGTCGCAAAGCTGCCTTCCCAGTTCGATCAGGAGCGGTTGGGGCGCACCCATCATCGATAAGTAGTTCCGGGAATTCGAAATCCGCCTCAACCCATAGCTGTCGCTCCAGGGGATGATCTTTCTCGTCATTGGGAACATGAAAATCAGACTTCCGAATTTTCCGCTGGCTAGGATCGAGACTGAACATCCTTGCCAGCGCTTGGAGCACTGCGGTCTTACCGGAGCCATTGGGCCCAAGAAGGAAGATCAGGTCGGCCAGGTCGATAACAGTCGCCGCAGGGCCGAAAGAACGAAAGCTCTTTAGCCGTAAACGAACGAGTTTCATGACGCATCCTCCGAAGATTCGATCTCAATTAAAGAAGTGGCTGGAAGCTAGGGAGTACAAACACGGTTTCCTGTGGATCAGTGCCCTCGATAATAACTGATCAGCGGTGGATGCTCGGGATCATCTACGACCATCTTCCGTTCAAAGGTGCCGGTCTTGAAGCCTTCGAAGGGGCTAAATGTCTGGTCTACGACTATGCACTGCCAATCAATCAATTCAGCGTTCAGCAAGCGATACAATTCCTTGTAAAAATTCTTGAAAACCAGCGGATTGATATCAGGAGTGATGTTTTTCATCGTTGAATCCACGATCAGTAGCTGAGGTATGGGAAGTCCTTGTTCCGCAGCCGTCTTGTGAATAGCAAGCGCGTATGAAATCTTGAAAAGCACCGCCTTGCCGCCGCTACCTACATCGTAAAAGGTCCAAGCGGCATCAAAATTCCCCTCTGGATAAATGTAGGGAAGCCAAGTTCGCGTGTTGATGTGAATACCGTCCGTATCGCCAATCTCCGGAAACTTGATGGCTCGCAGTATGGATTTGAAGTTCTCTTCTAGAGCCTTGACATGGATGCGACCCTTTTCGAATTTCTCTTCCTCCTCGCTGATATTGCGCATAATTTTTGCGACATCGGCTGAAAGCTTGTCTGCACTCTCCATTCTCGCCTCAATGTCCGCCGGCATCGCCCTGACGTGCATGAGAAATCTTCTTCGTTCGTTTAACTTGCCCAGTTCGCTCTCGATCTGGCGCGCCCGCTGCAGGTATTGCGATTCCACGCTTTGTCGTGCGGAATCGATAGAATGCGATATTTCGGCACGCTTCATCTGGATCTCAGAAAGTGACCGCGATTGATTTCTCAGAGAATTCGATAACCTTCGTAACGATATGTCCAAGTCATCGATCCGGTCTGACAGATCCTGTTCGACGGCCGAAGATGGCATGTCGCCTTCGTCGTCAGAATCGGTCTCGGCCTTGCACAGATAGCAGTGACCAGGAGGACTCTTGGTCGTAACTGACGTTCCGCAGCACGGGCATGCCTTGAAGGTAGCTCCTTGCAAGACTTTCGAAGCACTCGCTGCTCTGGCCGCTTTCATCTTCAAGGTGATCAGTTCGGAACGAAGGGCCTCCTGTTCTTCCTGACGCAAACGAATGTCTTCTATCGCTGCGGCTTTGAGCTGGTGGGCATCTGTCAGGCGAACTGCCTCGTTACGCAGGCTATCCTCGACGAATTCCGTCGGTGCCTCCTGAGCTGCTCGCTCAATTTCGAGTTTTTCGGTCAAGCCGTTGATCTCATCAACTTGGCTGTCGATAGACGCCTCCGAAGCGAAACCGTAGGTGTTGAGGAATTCGCGGATCTGTTTCGCGGCTTCTCGCAGAGAGCGCTGCTCCTGTCTCTTTTCCTGCAGCTCCTGCTGTAACTGCGTAAGCACATCGCTCTGAAAGCCGAGAACGAATTTCAGAACATCCTTCGATTTTTCGGCTTTGATCGGCTGCTCTAAGGCGAACAAGCTTGAATCCAGATGAGGCTGGTCAAGGTAGCAAAACCTATAGAAGTCTCGAAAGCTAAGTCTGTGCAGTTCCGAATCTTCATCCGCCTTCCGTTTTCGCACCTTCATCGGCACGCTTCCCATACGCACGAGCAGAAAGTCGCTGAGGTTGAAGATGTCGTCACCGATTACCGCCCTCTCTCCCGCTTGGAGAGGCAGCACTTCACGAAATACTTGTCCGTCCTGCTCCCAGCTTACTTCCACGTTCGATGCCGAGATCGCACGTTCTATGAGAACCTCAGTATCGCCCAAACGGACGGTCAGCTGCGTTTTCAACACCTCGGATGAGACGGCCGGAGTTTTTACGAGCTTTCCTCCGAGGCAGTAATTTATCATTTCAACGATCGTTGACTTCCCGCTCGACATCCGGCCGTGGAAAAATGAGATCTTGGATCCGAAGGTGATTAGTTCTTCAGAGCTACGGCAAAGCAGTTTGAGATAAACAATGTTAATTCTCACCGATCAGCCCCGTTGCATCGATTTCGTCATTCAGCTGCATGGAATTTAGCTCTGGAAAAGTGTCGTAGATGAAATTCATCAGCTTAGTTGCCGATAGATCGAGATGCTTAGCGAGCATGGAAGACCGAAATACCAGTTGTTCGAACTCCGTCTGCCTGGAAATTGTCTCGGCGATAGATACGCCTGAATCTGTGAGATCGATCGATATCTTACGCCCCTCAACCTTGAAGGTAACGAATCCGCGCGCTGCAAGATTGTTGAGGAAGCGCCGGTATCGGTGATCCCACGGGCCAAACCTGTACCGGACCATGGTAGCTTCGATGGATTTTCGTTCGAAATCCGCAACTTGGAGCTTTGCCCTTTGCACACCTCTTTTCTCGAGCGCGGCTTCGAAATACGAGGGGTATCTCAATAAGAAGTCGAGTTTTGCAAGTTTAGTTATCCCCTCGACCGCGCTGGCGTCTTTTTTCATAAAGGCATTCAAAAGCACTAAAAGCCGAGCGAGATGAAGCTCCTCATTCTGCTCAAGGGACGAGACGATGTCGATCAGATCCATCGTCATGCCTCCGCCAATAGTTCAAACGGTGACGACCACCACACTTTACAGTATTCAGTCAGAAGACCTGCTGCTCCAATCAGATGATCGGGTTTACATCCGTAAAGCGTCGCCTGCTCACGAGTATACCGAGCTTCCAACTTCGCCTTCATCAGCGAAAACTGTGAAGAGCCATAACTCATGCCCGACGCGGCAGCTTCGGCCTCGACGTGTGCCTCAACGCATTCGGTGAGTGTCCTGGCCAGCAGGTCATTGACCATCTCTTTCGCTTTGTCGCCACCATATCGGGTAGCCCACCGCACTTTCAGCGCTTCGAAACTTCGAACCAGGTCCTGCACGTGATTTATTCGAGCGAGTTGGACGCCGCCCGCTGCCATCTTCTGGACCATGCGGGAAAGCCCCACTGGCAAATCTGAATGCTCAAGGAGATCGGTTATGGCCAAGGGTTCGTCAACCGGCTTCAACCGATCGGCGATAATTGCTTGCACCATCTCGCGTCCGAGCATCTTTCCTTGCAATGCGGCTTTCTGGAAGACGCTGGCGTAGTCCACGTCAGCCGCATAAAGCGAAGGTACAAAGGTATTTCTACCTTTCGAAGAGGCATGAAATGCAGCGGCGACAAGATCGTCGACAAGCCTCAGAACGGTTCTATGCTGGAGGTCTGAACACTGTTCACACTCGACGATAGCATGCTCGACAGCTCGATCGATTGTTTTAATATCTTGCTTCTGCGGATTGCACCGCGTTCGCGATAATGTCGCGATCACACTATCCGCATCGGCGCCGGACGCTTTACACAAGCGGTCAATGGCGATCTTCTTCGGATTTGTGGCTCTTAGCCTTTTAATAGTCGGTTGGCGCTCAATTTCATCCAAGAGCCAAACAAGATTAGACTCGTTCTCCTTTTCGATCCACATTTCATGGTTTGTGACGAATACAAACTCGTCAAAAATCCCTGGGAAGCGAAGATCAAGCCGGACGAAGCGAACGATGGCCTTTTCGACTGCTAGTTCATTCAGCTTAAACGGTGACAAGTGTCGCTCGCGCGACTTTACTTGAATCGCGGAAAAGGTGCCCGTGTGACGCTCGACAATAAAATCTTCGAAATTCTCGCAGATGATCGCTTTAGCCCATTGTGGATCGACCACCATTTTAAGTGCTTGAATAGCGACGTGGCTGAATTGGTACCTAAACCGCGCAATGACATCATCACCCGGATCTTCGAGATCTAGCAGTACAGATGGGCAGGCATTCAGCAAAATTGGACCCAGCTATGCATTGTTCCAGAACAACTTCGAATTGTTCTTTCGTCTTGTCAATCGCGCTCAATGAACTTTCCGCATCAGACATTTAGATACAATTTTCGGCGACGTCACATCACTCCCCACGCCCGAAACCTCCCCCTCCCCGTCATCTCCCTGAGCCCCAGATCATCCACAATCCGTAGCGCCGCCCGCGGCGTGACGGCAAGTTCCTTCGCGATCATACCGGCCGACACCAGCGGCCGCGCCATCACCAGCTCGATCAGCTCTGGCAGTTTTGAAGACGTTCGTCGTCCCGCCAACTTCCGTTCCATCATATTTCGCGCCAGCGTCAACCTGTCATGTTCTTTAAGCCCGAGCTCTGCGGCCGCCACGAAACCACGCACGATCGCCAGCAGCCGTGTCTCGCGGTCGCGATGCCGGCGCCGGTCGACGGGAATGGTTTTAAGACCGAGATTGATCGCGGCGAGGTGTGCTCCAGATGTGATGCCTGCCTGCCGCAGGATTGAGACGGTCAGCAGTCTGCCGAGCCAAGGGGCGTGCTGAAGGACAGAAAGTTCGTTCCAGGCATCGAGGGCGACCACCACCTGCAGCACGGGCGGCAGGTTTTCAGCTTGCCGCACCACTGCATGCCATTCCTCCATGCGCTCGTCCTCATCCCAGTCGAGATCATAGAGCAGCGGATCCTTATCGCGGCAGCTGGCACGGCCCGGCTTCTTTGCCTCTTCGATGACGGCATCCGAGCGGGCAAGCAGCGCGTCGATAGCGGCATAGTCAACGTCTGGCAGGCTTATACTATCTTCGATCCCATCCGCCTCCCCTCCTCCGACCGGATCGTCGGCGGGTGGCTCATCCTTGCTGATCGGAGCGATTCCATCCGACGCCTCCTTAGGCGCCTGGCCACGCAGGCTGCGCAGACCGTCCGGCGACAGCGCCCAGCCGGGTGGCTGCGCGGCAATGCGCCGGCGGGTTTTCAAAACGTCGCGGGCGATGGTCAATTCGTGGGTTGGTGTGCGAATATCCTTCGTGGCGTCATGGAGGACAAGGTCTTCGAGGTGGACAAGTTCGCCGTCGATCCACAGCGAGGCGCAGGCGTCGGTAAAGTGCGAGCGCTCGACAAAACCCTCGCCGACTGGGGAACGGGCAATGCGCTCGTCAAGACGGGTCAACATTGAGCCCGCGTCCGAAATCGGTCGCAGGAGGCTTGAGATGGGCAATTTGGCAAGATCGTAAGACATTGAAATCATGGTAAATGATTTTCTAAACAGACACCAGTGGATAGTTTGTGTCCGTCACTGCATATTTCTATCGGTTGGTGCTAGCACTATCGATAGTGTATAAGTATCGATAATGATATGGTTAGGCCTTGACCAACTTGCGGAAACCGCCGTATGATCGCGCAGAATGTCGAAAAGCGATGTGAACCACCGTCCGCTCGACGAGAGGCACACACCCTGGAGCATCCGTCATGACCGTTACCGTCAAGGTCGCCGAGGCCAAAACCCACCTGTCCGAGCTGCTGGCAAAAGTCGAAGCCGGCGAAGAGGTGATCATCTCGCGAGGCAACACACCTGTCGCCCGTCTTTCCCGCATCCGCCGCGACAACGACGTCGATGCGCTGATCGCCGAAATCAAGGCCCAGCGTGCCGGCCGTCCAGTCACCACGCAGGACGAAATCCGCGAATGGCGCGATGAAGGCCGGCGTTACTGATGTCCTTCGTTCTCGATGCCTCCATCGCCGCCGCCTGGTTTCTGCCCGACGAACAACACGATGCCGCCGATCGACTGATGTCAGAGATACGCTCGACGGTCGGTCTCGTCCCGGCACTGTTCTGGTTTGAGACGCGCAATCTGTTTCTGGTGGCCGAACGGCGTGGCCGGCTCCGCCCGGGCGAACCGCTTCTGCTGATGACTCAGTTGCGGGGGTTACCGCTCGAGGACGCAGGGTCCGGTGGAGACGGCCTGGTGCTGGAACTGGCGGCCCGTTACACGCTGACCGCATACGACGCGAGTTATGTCGCGCTCGCCAGGACACAAGGACTGCCTCTGGCGACCGGCGACCGGAAAATGGCCACCGCCGCCCGCGGTGAAGGGATCACCATCGTCGGGCCGCTTGAACATGAGCACTGACCTGTCGCCTTCGGGCAACGCGATTCTGAAGCGTGCCGAAGAACTGGATGCGCTCGACGCCATCTTGCCCTTCGATCGTCGTGATCAACTTGCTGAGTTGCTGACCGACGACGATGTCGCGACGCTCAAGCACTTGGCCAGCGAAGGCATGGGCGACAACACCATGCGGGCGCTGGCGTCCGACCTAGCCTACCTCGAGGTATGGTGTTCTGTCGCGACAGGCACTCCCCTCCCCTGGCCGGCGCCCGAAAGCCTGCTTCTGAAATTCGTTGCCCACCATCTGTGGGATCCGGCCGAGCGTGAGACCAATCCCGATCACGGCATGCCCGAAGATGTGTCGAATGCGCTTCGCGTCAAGGGATTGCTGAGAAGCACCGGTCCGCATGCGCCAGCGACCGTTCGCCGTAGGCTCACGAGCTGGTCGATCCTGACGCGCTGGCGTGGGCTGACCGGACCGTTTTCGGCGCCATCACTGAAGAGCGCGTTGCGGCTCGCTGTCCGCGCCAGCAATCGGCCGCGGCAGAGAAAGAGCAAGAAGGCCGTCACCGGCGATATCCTTGCCAAGCTGCTGACCGCTTGCGCCGGCGATCGGCTCGTCGATCTGCGCGACCGGGCGCTGCTGCTGATGGCCTTCGCATCGGGCGGCCGGCGGCGTTCCGAAGTGGCGGGTTTTCGGGTCGAGGATCTGATGGACGAGGAACCGGTTCACGCCAATCCGGCCGACGAGCACTCCCCTCTCCTGCCCTGCCTGACGATCCGTCTCGGTCGTACCAAAACCACGTCGGCGGACGACAACGAGCATGTCGTCCTGATCGGCAGGCCGGTGACAGCCCTCAAGCATTGGCTGGAAGCGGCAAAGATCGAAGCGGGACCTGTCTTCCGCCGCATAGACCAGTGGGGCAATGTCGATTGCCGCGCAATGACGCCACAATCGGTCAATCTCATCCTGAAAACGCGTATTGCACAGGCTGGTCTTGATCCGGCGCAGTTTTCTGCCCACGGCCTGCGCTCGGGCTATTTGACCGAGGCTGCCAACCGCGGCATTCCGCTGCCTGAAGCCATGCAGCAATCCCTGCACAAGTCGGTCACCCAAGCGTCGGGGTACTACAACAACACCGAACGTAAAATGGGACGCGCGGCGCGGTTGGTAGTTTGATCATCCAGCGATCGGCATAGGCCACTTCCTGAGCAGTAATTGAGATCATATCCGATGCAGCATGCGCGCTGCACGCCCCGGAAGAGGTAGCGATGGGAAGACTGAACCTTCATCAATTGACAAAGAAACAGCATATTGTTCCTCGTAGAAGCATCGCGCGGTTTTGCAACGAGGCCGGCCTTGTTCGTGTGACACGGAAGAACGGCAAGACATTTCTTGCAAAGCCAGAGAACGCTGGTTTCTGTGCTCCGCGCCTTTGGGAGGAGCGCAGCGAGAATGGGCACAAAACTATAGAAGACACCTTTCAGGCGATAGCAGACAGGATTTGTATTGGAGATCTCGATATTCCTGATCTTCAACACAGCCACGATATCACGGCCATGTTCGCTCTTTGGGCGGTCCGGTCCCATCTCGTCGAAGCAAATGATAGAGGAGTCGGTCTGAGGAATATGCCTGGACTTAAGGGATTTTCATCTGGCGCCGACCTGAGTGGATGGTCTTCCGATGAGCGAGACCAGTTGGAAAAGGCCGGTTACGTCATTTCCAATCCAGATGGTTCCATACCAGGCCGAATGCTCGCATGGCCACACATGCAACGGAAGATCAACGCCATATATTCGAAAGTCCGCGGTATGAAATGGGGCGTTTTACGCGCAGGAGATGGACAATTTCTTATGCCCGATCGTTATCGGCAGACATGGATTCTTCCTCTTTCGCCAACGACATTATTGGCGGCCGGGCGAAGCGAAGAAACCCTTTCAGCCGATGCCGTTGCGAAAGTGAATTCTCTCTCGATGTCAGAATACCGAATGTGGTTCCTGGAGAGACCATGACCAGTCGCCGGATTTTGAACCTAAGCAAGGAGAACCACACCATGCCTGGGCGATTGCGAAATCGCAAACCCGCTTCGCCCGGGATGCTCTTCGCACCCACCTTGCACGCGAGATATTTGACCTTCCCAGTAGCCAGGTGGCATCGTCCGGTCGTTGGTCTGACTTCAATGCCTATGCGACGACCATGTTTCGGCCGAGGGCTTTTGTCTGATAAAGGTTTTCGTCTGCAGCCTTCAGGGAGCCCGATGGATCAAAGCCTGGCTGGCAATAACACGCCCCTATACTCGTAGAGATCCGCACCTGTGCGCCAGAAGGTGTTTTCAAGACAATACGGGCGATTTCTTCCCGAACCTCCTCGCAACGACCGAGCATTTCATCGAACATCAAATTGCTCTGAAACAGACCAAATTCTTCACCCCCAAGACGTCCCGCGAAATCTGATTGGCTCTGGTAGCGGGCTAGGATCCGGCCGGTGCTGCGAAGGGCTTCATCGCCAGTTGCATGACCATGCCGGTCGTTGATCGACTTGAAATAGTCCAGGTCCAGAAACAGCAGGGCGCCGGCCCCACCCTGTTGACCGATCATCTCCAGATCTTCCATGAATGCGCTTCGTGTGAGGAATGCCGGTCAGGCCGTCCCTGCGAGACTGGACCCGGAGGGCATCATAAGCATCCGCGAGTTTGTTCAGAGCCTGCGCCGTTGCAGCTTCTGCTCGTCGCACTTTTTCCGACTGGGTGAAATGCAGCGCCGAGGCCGGGATCGATATCGCCAGTGGACAAAAAATGGTCATGAACAGGCCCGCGCCCGCTACTTGCCCGCCCAGCAACGGTACAATGCTGAACGAAAGAGCCAGCGAGGCCAACACCGAAAGCAGGCCGGTTAAAATCGACTTCTCTACAATACAACGCATCAATACCACCGTGACAAATTTGAATTCCTATGAGCTTCCTGAATTTAAAAGGTTCGAAACACTTCGGTAAAAGTTGAGCCATGTGCCTCGCCTACCGAAAAATCACCGCGAATGTTGCACGAGGGCAGTACCCTCACCCGGCTATTGCCGACTGTCTCACAGGACACGATCAGATTGTTGTCATAGTGACGGTTTAGGTGACTGGGCAAAATCGTCAGAATGAGAAATTTAAGGTGAACGAGGAACAACGATGATGAACGAAAAAACGGTCGAAACATCCCATGGTCAGATCGCAGTCTACGATACACCCGGCGACCAGCTTCCGGTCCTCATGATCCACGCCAATTCCGTGTGCAAAGAAACATTCCATTTCCAGATCGAAGCATTGACGGGAAAGAACCGCATCATCGCCGTCGATCTGCCGGGACACGGCCAATCCTCAGATGCCGTCGATCCGCTGCACACCTACAACTTCGACGGATATGCCGACGCAGTTTGCGAAGTTATCGAAACCCTCGGCGTCAATCGCTTCGCCATTCTTGGCCACTCGCTCGGCGGCCACGTGGCTTTGGAACTTATGCGTCTCCTGCCCGAGGAGACAGCCGGCACGATGATCTTTGGCACGCCCCCCATCCCTCCAGGTCCCGCGGGCGCGGCCCTTGGTTTTCTTCCCAATCCGCAGTTCGCCTACACAGGGAAAGAAGTTCTGACGAAGCAGGAGATCGACATGGTCGTTGAGCTTGCGCTCGGATCGGACGCCGTCCCCGACGAGTTCTGGAAAACCACTGTCAGGCGAACGGATGGCCGCTCGCGTAAATTGATGATCGATGCAGCCCTTTCCGGAAAACATCTCGATCAGCGTGCGCTTGTCGAAAATTCCGCTGTCCCCCTCGCCGTCATCAACGGCGCTGACGACCCAGTGATCAATCTCGACTACATCGACTCCCTGAAATTCCGGAGCCTCTGGGCGCGCGGGGCCGTTCGTCTGGAAAATGCGGGACATGGTCTCCACTGGCAAAAGCACAGGGAATTCAATTCTCTGCTGGACAGCTTTCTCGCCACGATCACTTGAGGCTGTGAATGGGCGGAACGTCGACGATTTCATCCCGACTCCCTCTTGTTACCGGCATTGGCGCGCATCGACGCCATTAGCATTGGCCCCAGCGAGAACTCGCCTTTTTTCGGTCGTTGCGTCAGATCACGCGCCGGCTAGTTGATCAGGCCTCGCCGCTCCAGAATGCAGGCCATCACAGCCGCGGCATTTTCCGACCCCCTCTCTCTGCCCTCACAAACGAAGAATGACTTTGATGGAGACTGAGCGTCTCTCACAATTTGCACACCGGCAAACTCGAATTGCTTGGCAAAGCGCTTTACGGCCTCACGCTGAATGCGCTCTTGATCTGGGTCTGATATTGCCCTGAACCCTTGGTCCGCGGCGGAACAGGGGCGAGGTCAGCCATTAGTTGAATCGATCCGGCGGGCTGCTAATTCACGACGTTTTGTCTCCGGCAAGTGCACGTGAGAAAGGGTCGGCAGACCCCTACAGAATTGACCAACGGAAAAACAACTTTATTATCAGCGTGTTATATCGGTTCGCAGTTGCGAAGTTCCAATTTTCACTTTTTTGGGAGTGGCGGTAAGGGGGTCTTCCCTACCTTCATTGCTAATAAGAACTGCCGCGGATGTTGGTGTGCGATGGTGTTGGTTTTGCCGGATCAGTCTGAGGTTTGGTCCGCTCGAGACCGGATTTGAGAGTGGCGGTGACAAAGGAACAGGTGATGGAGTTAATGACCAGCGCCCGCTCGCAAGCCGCTTCCAGTCGATCCGTATCGTAACGCGGGCAAGGGACAAAATGCCGAAGGCCGAGCGATATCCTTGTTCGGGATGAGGACGATCGCGCATCATGCGCTCGACCAGAATGGCGGTGTTCACCCTGATCCTCACCGCATGGTTCAAAAGCGATGCCGGCGTAGTGTTGGCGTAACGCTGATGGGATTTAGGCATGTGCTCGTTGACCCTGACATGCCCGGCTCGCTGAGAGCGCCTGACATGGCTGGCAATCCGCTTGTGATCGAGGAACATCTCGACCACCCGGTGAGTCAGCCGCACATCAACCTGTCGGCCAATCAGGCGGTGCGGCACGGAGTAGAAGGTCTTGTCGACCTCGACATGGTAATCGGGATGGACCTTCGCCGATTTCCATTCTGCATAGTCGAACTGCTTTGCCGGCAGCGGCGCGAGAGCTTTTCTCTCCACTTCATCGAACAGGTGCCAGCGAAACTTGCCGATGTGGCGCATCGGGCGGTTGTTTAAGTCGTAAGTAGAACCGAGATCGCGGCGTTCAGATTGGCCAGACTGAAGAAGCCTCGGTTTCTGAGGCGAGCCAGTATCCAGCGCTCGACGATCAGCACCGCACCTTCGACCTTGGCCTTGTGGGCTCGAACCATAGCGCCTTCGCGACGCCTGCCGACATCAAGATACGAATGACAGGGAACTCGTTATCAAGATGATCTGATCCCCATCGTTGAGCCTCATGAAGATTGCTTGACTGCGATGCTTGTCAAAAAAGCCCGCGTCGGGAAACGGGGAGGGGTTCACGACCGCCATCTCGACGCCTGCAAGACGCCTTGCATGATGGAATGTCGCGCTCTGACTGATTACGACGGATTCCGAGCTTTAAGGACCAGTTCCATAACAATGCAAGCGGGCATGGTTCTCACGTGGCCGGCGTTATCGCGAAAATCGCGCTGAGGCGTCGCTTTACCTCTACACGCGGCTTCGGCGGGGGAGCGATCACGAAAGGAATACGAAGGCGATGGATTCATAAACTCAAGGTGTCAAAGATGGTTTCGTTACGAAAGCTAAAACGTTCGATCGTGTGACGCGAATGCGACGGTCGTTCGCAAGCTTGAGCCGTTGCCCCCCACGTAATGTTGTGACCTTCGCAACGCTGTTACAGACGAGGTTTTGAACTCAAGAGATTGCCCGATCCTTGCCTCCAAGGTCACCGGCTTACGCACTCGCTTGCTGTCGGCCCTCCGCATTGCTCTTCAGAAGAGCAATAATCATCGGGCCCAGTGAGAATTCGCCGCGCCTAGTGCGCCGAGTGAGATCCCGCAGATACCCCCCGGCGGAATTGATAAAGTTTGCCCTCTCCAAAATCCCGGCTATGGCAACAGCCGCATTCTCCGGCCCCATCGCTTCACAGGCGTCCTGGTAGGCCGACGGACTGACCCCCAAGGCCGACCGAACCACCACAGCCGCGGACATCAGGTCGCGCCAGTTCCCAATCGCCCCACCAGGCCCGTAATCAGCAATCGTCGGGCAGGCCCTCAGCACCACTCCTAACGGAAATGCCTTTATCGGCTCGCTCCTCGCTCTATCTAATCCGCTTGGGTTCGCCCCTGGCTCTATTCGAGAGCTTGGTTCAAGTTCATTAGGGGATTCGGTATTTGAATTCTGTATGTGCCGCTCATTATGAGCATCATTGGTGCTATCATTTCTCGAAATATCGTGAATATCCAAGCGATTGACGACCTCTTCTTGTAGAGCCTGCATGTCTTCGACGATTGAGGTGAGGTCAGTAAGCGTGGGGGAGCGGGGAATCCTGCCGACTATGCCGACATACATCTCCTCAATTGCCCGCCAATCGCCGGCCGCGCCCTCCTCCATGGCTGCGGATATCAACTTGCGGACGTCGCGGCGGCAGATTGTCAGACTTTCCTTCGTCTTCCGGAACGTAGCGCGATCGGCCATAACCTGCTGCGCCAACATGGCCAACTCTTCGGATCTGGCGAGGAGAGGTGAAAGATCGAAGCCGAATGCAGCCTCGATCTTGCCTGCGTCATCCTTGCGCGCGTATCGCTTGCCGTTGGCGCTATCCTTGCGGACGATCAACCCTGCTTGGACCAGCAAAGCGATGTGCCTGCGTAGAGTGGCTCCTGCCATGCCGTGAGCCCGCAGCGATAATTGAAAATTCGATGGAAAGACGATCATCTTGGCATCTTGGCGTAGCTGAGCTTCCGGGTAGAAGCTCAAAAGCGCGTCGAGAACCGCAAGGCTGTTGGACTGGATCCCGAGAGAATCCATCGCGGCGGATGCGTCTCTGAAGACCTTCCATTTATCCGCGGTCTTTCCCTGCTTGATATCGGCCAAGGCCGTCTGACGTCGCACGAGCGCAAGCGTCGCCGGCCGGCGCCCGAAGGGCGTCGTCACATTTCCTGTTTGCATCGTCTCTCACCTTTCAGAAGGCAAAAGAAAGCCGCTCACCAAAAACGGTGCCAAAGACTCTTGACGAGGATTCATGGAAATGCGATTCTGTGTTTCTCACGACTACAGAATGAGGTTCCACGACGGCAACGTTGTTGGGGCCTTTTTCTTTACTCGCCTGCTCTCCTAGTTTCGCCTGTGATTTGCCAGGTACGCCTCATAAAGCGCGGGCACCTGCTCCAGCAAGAAGGTCGCGAAGTCCGGCGTTGCCTTCTTATCGACTGTAATTTCGAGCTTCGTCTTATTCTGCGTGATTTGGCCCAAACGGGCGCCGGTTGGTGTCGCCAGGACAGTAGGTGCGCCACGAGACACAGGCTTCGGCCTCATGTGGCTCATTACAGCCTTGAAGCGTTCTTCTGAGCTAAGAGCCTGCGTGCTCTCGGCCTTGGCAACCGCGATCACTTCCGAAGTTCCTTTTGTCTTTTCAAGCAAATCGGCTAACTGCCGCCAACTCGGCCGACCGACACCTGGCGCTGGCCCAATTGCCTCGATCAAATCTTCAGGCAATGCGTCGACGAGTTGGAGCATCGTCGATAGCGTTGTCTTATCAACCGATAACGAAGACACGATCACGTCTCGCGTAAAGCGTTCTTTCAGCCGCGCGGCGAACCGAGCCTTCTCAATGAACGTGAGATCCTCACGCTCATTGTTCTCTTGGCCCTGTGCGATAACGAGCTGCTCATCAGTTAGACTGCGAACGATCGCTTTGGCTTTGAGGCCGAGCTCTTTCAATGCCCGTAGACGACGGTGGCCGAAGGCAACTTGATATCGGCCGTCGTCGTCAGGATGTAGACGCACCAAGATCGGGACCTGCTGCCCTTGCTCCTGAATTGAAGCTCTTAGCCCGTGTATGTCACTTTCCATACGGTCTTGTACAAATGACGGATCAATCAGCGCAGTATCGATATCGATGACAGGTTGCCCCTCGATGAGACTTTTTTCTATCTCGTCGGCACGGCGGCTCCGGTCGTTTAGATCGCCGACCGACTTCTTTATCGCCGACATTGGATTGCTCGTCCCGTGCAGCGGACGTTCGTGTGGTGGCGCGCCCGATGTGGTGACGGGCGCCGGAAGGTCAGCGAAAAGATTTTTGCGGCTCATGTTCTGCCCCATGTTCTTTTTATCAGACCCTCAATCTCAGCATTTACACTGTTCATCGATTCCAGAGCGCGGTCGTACGTCGCCCGTGTGAACTGATTGCGGTCAACCTCAAAAAGGGTCTGGTTCGTTAATCCGGCATCCGAGATAGCTGTACTCTTGACCATGGAGTTGACCATGACGTGACTGCCAAACAGCGATCGCAGAAAGGCTACCATTTGATGCTGGGGGCCGTCAGAAGGCTCGAAGCGCGTGATCAGGTAACGCATCCAGTTTTGCCTATCGTCGGCACCTGCGGCTGCAATTGTATCCATGAGGTCACTGGTCATCGCCAAGAACTGATTCATGGACAAAACGTCGAGCATCTGTGGGTGAACTGTAATGAGCACGGACGTAGCCGCAGTAAGCGCCGAAAGCGTTAGATAGCCGAGCTGGGGAGGGCAGTCGATGACGACCACATCATATGAGTCTCGAATATCGTTTATGGCATCTGACACTCGAGCGAAGAAAAGCTTGTCCCTGGATTCTCGCTTTGCAAGAGCCATGGGCGTGGTATGCTCAAACTCCATAAGCTCGAGATTGCCTGGGATCAGGTGCAGGTCAGGAATATACGTCGCCCTGACAATATCCTGGATTGGACGCCGGTCTTCATCATAACGGATGGCACCGTAGATCGTGTCGTTTGGTCCGACATCAAGCTCAGGCTGGCTTCCAAACAGAGCGGACATGCTTGCTTGAGGATCTAAGTCGATGGCAAGGACGCGATAACCTCTCAAGGCGAGGTATTGAGAAAGATGCGTTGCAGTTGTGGTTTTGCCAGAACCGCCTTTGAAATTCATAACGGCAAGCACCTGCAGGTCTTCATTTTGCCGGCGATGTGGCAGATAACGTCCGGCGGGGCGGCTCCCAGCGTCCATATATTGACGTATTTTCGCAAGATCGCTCACGGAATAAGTACGGCGGTTGCCAGGACCTGAGGCAACCTTAAAATTCAGGCTTTCATCTTTCTCCATTTCGCTAACGATTGTGCGTAGATACCCTTCAGCGAAATCGAATAATTTCTCTGCCTCGGCTGGAGCAAAATTTCGGATTGTTTTCCGCGCGTGCGGTGGAAACATCTTTGTCTGGTAAGCTTGTAGTTGGGCAGAAAGCGTACGGGAATGGCTGCGAACCAGCTCCCGAAAGCCGGAAAACTCCTCTTCAGCGCCTAGATCTAAGTTTACCATGTTTACGCTCGCCTTGCCCAGTTTGCGGACCTTTGCCAACGGACGGCATAACTCCGCAACTAGATAGAGACCGATTTGACCGAGTCGGCAAGTGCTTTAAGGTTAATGCAACATTAACATCTTCCTGGACCTCGGGCGACGCACACAAAAAAGACAATAACATCAGTTAATTGCCTGGCTAGCATTGTCCCCCCGGTGGAAGAAAAAAATGAGTCGACAACCGACTTGCTCAAGTCATGATCAAGGTCAAAGAGCACTTGGGTCTGGCCCCGTCGTGGCTTGATAGGTTCTGTATGTGTCGCGATTCAGGCGTTCGAGTCGGCATGCTACGCCGAGTCCACGTCTTCGCTAAAAGCTAACCGGAAACGATCCCAATCTTCCTCCGGTGATGCTCTGTTATGACATTAGCCATCCAATCGCCGCCGAGTCGCGCAATGGAGAGGATGGCGTTAACGGCTTCTTCCGCCACCGGCAAAGCCACCCTCTCTCAACGTAGTTGGAGCATTTGGCCGAACGTGACTTCACCGTGATCGTAGAATCCGCGTGCCGTTGGTGCTTATAGCGCCTACGCCGACACGATCGGCGCATGCCCCATGAACTGCTGTTGACCGTCGTTTCCGGCGCTCGGTTGTGCGAATTAAATCTTTGTATTAGACAATGCCTGATAACTTAAAAATCAGCCATTTCTGGTCGTAGCTGCAGCGTGGAGTGCCTCAAACATCTGGGGGGAAAACTCAAACTGTCGGGCCGTTCCTCGGCCCATTGAGTTCCGTCCAAGCGTCTCCGTAAGGATCCCACGCTGGACCAAGAGATCAATGGTTTCGATTACGCCACCACGCGTCATTCCGGTGATTTCGATTATATTTGCGAGCGTTAACTTCTGGTGCGCCTGATGCATCAGATAGAGAATATTCATCATCCCGATCTGTTTGATGCGGGACTGCGCCGACTCTCCCTCGATCGGCTTTTCTAAAATTTCACGCACTGCAAAGACAGATAACGCTTGGCTTTGCCATCGGTCGCTCAAATTGCTTGCCATCGGTTTAACTATCTATTATTTGCATAGTCAGCGGGTTGAGGCGAGTCGCTTTTCAATTCTAGCTGACATTGAAGAAACCGGAGGGTAGGGGGCATGAAGGGCCTTTTCTTTCGAGCGATCATAGCAGCGTTGGGGTTCGCCTCACTGTATATTATTTCGGAACGAAGCGCTCGTGCCGACGACTGGGGTTGCCAGGTTATCCTGTGCATATCCAACCCCGGTGGCCCAACGCAATATGCCGAGTGCCGGCCGCCGATCGAGAAACTTTGGGATTGGCTCGCGAAAGGCCATTCGTTTCCGACCTGCAGCGGCGTCGGCTTTCAGAGCTCCCGGCCCCATTACGAGCCATACTACTGCAGTGCCGACTACCGTCTATCGGCTGGCTACGGCCCTCGTGGGAATGACGCTACGTGCATTTCGACGTCGCCGCAGGCCGTGAGCGATAGTTTCTGCCGGCAGGATCGAGACGGCGGCGGAGAGAACAACGGCTCAGTTATGTCCCCGCGTTGGCAAAACCAAAACGGTCGCTATCAGTGCATTGCCTATACCGTGGCCCGTCCCTTGGTGCGCGAGAAACCTCGGTACATCGATGTGACGATCGACGGGATCGGTAAGCAGAGGGTGTGGTTCTGAACATGCCCGTTGCCTTCCTAGATCTTGCACAGACCTGCGCGCCCTTCGTTGCATCCGAAACACTTGCAGGCGTCGTCAGCCTCGAAAGCCGGTTCGCTCCGCTCAGCATCCGGATCAACAGCGGCGCGCGCCTCAAGCGGCAGCCTGCGACGAAGGCTGAGGCAATCGAAATCGCCACATCATTGATGGCCGAACGCCATGACATCCAGTTGGGCCTTGGCGGAGTCGGAGCGGAAGAGCTTCGGAGGCTCAAACTCTCGATATCCGACGCTTTCGATCCGTGCCTTAACCTTCAGGCTACAGCGACGCTACTCGACGGCTACTATCGCCTCGCGGTCAAGGTGGGTGCCGACCCCGCCAGGGCCGAGCAGGTCATGCTGCAATCCTACTACGGACGGGATGATCCATCTGTCGGCGCCATGGTCAACTATGACGATCAGGTTCGCCGCGAAATCAAACGGCTCGGGCCGACCATGGCACGAGTGACAATTGGCGACACGGGGGAGGGGAGGGAGGACGACATCCCAAACGAAATTCCCGGCGCAGACGCCGTTGCCGAGGTGGTGGCGGAAAACTCCCTGGAAAAAACAGCCGCGATCTCCGCGGCGCCGGCATGGGACGTCTTTAAGACCCGACGCCGATCATCCGTCCTCGTGTTTCAGAGCAATCAATCGGAGCAGAGTAAATGACCGTGAATTCCCGTATCCGACCCATTGTCGCTTCGTCCGTCATGGCTGCCACCATCGTAATGACGATGGTTGAACCAGCCTTCGCGCAAGCCGCCGGCATCGAAACCGTCCTGCAAAACATCGTTGACATGCTAACCGGAAACATCGCCAAGCTTCTGGCGGTCATCGCGGTGATCGTCATCTGCATTGCCTGGATGTTCGGCTATATGGACCTGAGGCGGGCAGGCTTCTGGATCATCGGGATCGGCGGCATCTTCGGCGCCACCGAACTCGTCAACACCATCGTCGGAAGCTGAAGATGGCCATCGAGCGGGCGGTTCTCGAAGAAGACACACTCTTCATCGCATGCACGCGGCCGGCAATGATCGCTGGCGTGACCATGGAGGCGATGGGCTTCAACATCATGCTCACAACGATCCTCTATATCGTTGCCGGTTCGATCGCCTATGCGCTGGTCGGCGTCGTGTTCCATCTCATCTTCCGCGCCCTGGTGAAGCACGATCACAACATGTTCCGTATCCTGCTGGCCTGGGTCGAGACACGCGGCCGTTCGCGCAACAGTGCCTATTGGGGCGGAGCAACACTCTCGCCTCTCAGATTGGCCCGCCGCTTTGACGAAAGGGATATTGGATTTGCCTAACATCGCCACTCTCAGATCCCGCGAGCTCGCACCCGAGGCCTTTATTCCATACCTGCGCCACGTCGACCAGTCGACGATCGCGCTTGACTCCCGCACACTGATGGTCATGGTCGCGCTCGAAGGTGTATCGTTCGAAACCGCTGATGTGCTCGATCTCAACGCCCTCTATCGCGACCTCAACACCCTTTATCGAAACGTTGCCGATGAGCGGCTTGCGATTTGGACTCACCTCGTCCGGCGTCGAGACAGCGACTATCCAGATGGAACATTTGCAACACCATTCTCTGCCGCACTCAACGAGAAGTATCGCGAGCGTATGGTGCGCGAAGACCTT
Organism: Arminella tubonensis; assembly: GCF_003240585.1. Lineage (GTDB taxonomy): Bacteria > Pseudomonadota > Alphaproteobacteria > Rhizobiales > Rhizobiaceae > Rhizobium > Rhizobium tubonense. The sequence continues at coordinate 79,690 of NZ_PCDP01000036.1, read as the reverse complement.
TTCCGCAACGATCTCTATCTGACCGTCCTTTGGTCACCAGGGCGCGATCCGGCCGCCAAGGCGGCAAAGCTGCTATCGCGCCTTCGACGGGCAAAACGCCTTGATATGGAGCTCGATGAAGAGGCCTTGAAACAGCTTCAGGACAAGGTCGTCGACGTAGTCGCTGGCTTGAAACGTTTCGAACCCCGTGTGCTTTCTCTCTATGATCAGGACGGCATGCTCTTCTCCGAGCCGAGCGAGGTGCTTCACCAGATCGTCGGCGGCAGGCGCGAACGAGTTCCGCTGACCGAAGGCCGCATCGCTTCGGCGATCTACTCGGATCGCGTCATCATCGGTCGCGAGGCGATCGAGATTCGGCATGAGGCGGAGAGCCGTTTTGCCGGAATGCTGAGCTTCAAGGAATACCCGGCCCGCACCAGGACTGGCATGCTGGACGGCGTCCTCACCAGTCCGTTTGAACTCATGCTTTCCCAATCCTTCTGCTTTGTGTCGAAGGCGGACGCTCGCGTCATCATGGGGCGAAAGCAGAACCAGTTAGTGAGCAGCGGCGACAAGGCTGCCTCGCAGATCGACGAGCTTGACGATGCGATGGACGATCTGGAGTCCAATCGGTTCGTAATCGGCGAGCATCACCTGACGCTGTCCGTCTTCGCGGCGACAATGAAAGAACTGACGGACAATCTCGCGAAGGCTCGCGCCAGCCTGACCAATGGAGGCGCCGTCGTGGCGCGAGAGGATCTTGGCCTCGAGGCGGCTTGGTGGGCGCAACTGCCGGGCAATTTCCGCTACCGGGCGCGATCAGGTGCGATCACCTCGAAGAACTTCGCGGCACTGTCACCGTTCCACTCTTATCCGATCGGACAGAAGGACGGCAATGAATGGGGACCGGCTGTCGCTCTGCTCAAGACGGCCTCGGGATCGCCCTACTACTTCAATCTCCACTACGGTGATCTCGGCAACACCTTCATGTGCGGCCCATCGGGAGCCGGCAAGACCGTGATCGTGAATTTCATGCTGTCACAGCTGGAAAAACACGATCCACATGTTGTCTTCTTCGACAAGGATCGGGGCGCGGACCTCTATGTCCGCGCCGCCGGCGGCTCCTACCTGCCGCTGAAGAATGGCGTCCCCACCGGCTGCGCTCCCCTGAAGGCCCTCGACCTGACGCCGGAAAACAAGGTGTTCCTGGCGCGTTGGGTCGGCAAGCTTGTGGGTTCCGGCAAGCGGGAACCGACAGTCACCGAGCTTCGCGACATCTCCGGCGCGATCGATGGCCTTGCCGACCTGCCTGTGGACCAACGGACGATCGGCGCACTCCGGACCTTCCTCAATAACACCGACCCGGAAGGGATCGCCGCCAGGCTCCGCCGGTGGGAGAGGGGAGGGCCGCTCGGCTGGGTTTTTGACAATGTCATCGAGGACATCGGCTTTGGCGATTTCGGCGGGCCCAGTAAGTTCATCGGCTACGACATGACCGACTTCCTCGACAACGAGGAAATTCGCACACCGCTGATGGCCTATCTCTTTCACCGCGTAGAGCAACTGATCGATGGCCGTCGGATCATCATCGTCATCGACGAATTCTGGAAGGCACTGCAGGACGAGGGGTTCCGCGATCTTGCGCAAAACAAGCTGAAGACAATCCGCAAACAAAATGGGTTGATGCTGTTTGCCACGCAGAGCCCACGCGACGCGCTGAACTCGCCGATCGCGCACACGATCATCGAGCAATGCCCGACACAGATCTTCCTGCCCAACTCGCGCGGCAACCATGCCGACTATGTCGATGGATTCAAGCTCACCGAGCGCGAATACGAATTGATTGCGCGCGAGCTTTCCGTCGAGAGCCGGAGGTTCGTGTTGAAGCAGGGACACAACAGCGTCGTTGCCGAGCTCGACCTCAACGGCTTTGACGATGAACTCGCCATCCTTTCCGGCCGGACCGCCAATGTCGAACTACTCGACGCGATCCGCGCGGAGGTCGGGAATGACGTCAAGGATTGGCTTCCCGTTTTCCAACAGCGAAGGAGTGCAAGCTGATGGCTTCCTATCGACTTCATGGCGCAGTGCTCGCCACGGTGCTTATCCTTTCCGCTGAAGGCGCGGCGGGGCAGGGGATTCCGGTCATCGATCAGACCGCTATCGCCAAGCAGATCGAGAGCATCGCGCAGCTCAAGTCCCAGCTCGACGCGCTCAATCAGCAGATCGAGCAGGCGCAGCAGCTTTATGGCTCGCTCAACAAGCTCACCGATATGGCGGATGTCGCTAGCGTTCTCAATGATCCGGCGATCCGCAAGGCGCTTCCGTCCGACTTCGCCGCCATCGAGGGTCTGCTTAAAGGCAATGCCACCGGCGTGTTCGGCGATTCCGCCTCGAAGTTCCTGGACAGTAACTCGACCTACCGCACCAGCGCCGATGATTTTTATGCCGAAGAACTGTCGCGTATTCAGAACCAGAATGCGGGTCAGATGAGCCTGGGTCAGCAGATCTACGATGCTGCGACCAAGCGTATCGACGGAATCGATCAGCTACGCGAGAAGATATCTACGGCAAGCGACTCTAAGGATATTGCGGACCTGCAGGCGCGTCTTCAAGCCGAACAGGCATTCCTCCAGACCGATGTACTACGGATGGAGGGGTTGCGGATGGTGCAGCAAGCACAGACCCAGGTCGATGAACAGCGCAAGGCGGAGGATTGGCGGCAACGTATGGATGCGATGAAGGCGGCACTGCAGTGAGGCCGCTCCCCATCTTCGTTACCCTCTTGCTGCTGGCAGCGTGCTCGCAGGAATCCGAGCGGACTTATACCGTCGATGAATTCGTCACCGACGAAGCGCTGCTGAGCCGAACCATTTCTGGGTGCCGCGACAATCCTGGTGAACTGCGCAACACGATCAATTGCCAGAACGCGGAGGCGGCCGACGGAAAGCTACGCCTCCAAAACATGCGCAAAGCGCTTGGAGGCTGATCCGATGTACCAGGTGTTCGAGTTCATCGACGGGCAGTTCAAGCGGCCGCTGGAGATGTTTGTCTCCGATGGAACCTCGAACATAGCGGAATGGGTCACCGGTCCGCTGACAGCGGCCGTCACTCTCTACGTGGTTCTCTATGGCTATCTGGTCCTGCGAGGCTCCGTGCAGGAGCCCATCCTCGACTTCGCCTTCCGCGCGATAAAGCTCGCGATCATCGTCATGTTGGTCAAGAACGCCGGCGAATATCAAACCTATGTAACGAACATCTTCTTCGATGTGTTGCCGCGTGAAATCGCGCAGGCCCTGAATTCGGGTGCGGCGCCGAGCGCCAGCACGTTCGACAGCCTGCTCGACAAAGGTCAGGCTTCTGCGACCGATATCTGGTCACGTGCCTCCTGGCCGGTCGATATTGTCACCGGCGTCGGTGGCATGATGGTGATCGGCGTCAGCTTCCTCGTCGCGGGAATCGGCTACGTCGTCTCCCTCTATGCGCGGTTGGCGCTGGCAATCGTGTTGGCGATTGGTCCGATTTTTATTGCGCTCGCCATGTTCCAGTCGACGCGGCGTTTTACCGAGTCCTGGATCGGGCAGCTTGCGAACTTCGTCATTCTGCAAGTTCTCGTCGTCGCCGTCGGTTCGCTCCTGATTTCTTGCATCGACTCGACCTTCACCGCGATCGACGGCTACACCGACGTTCTCATGCGACCGATCGCGCTCTGCGCCATCGGGATTGCTGCTCTCTATGTTTTCTACCAGCTTCCCAGCATCGCCTCAGCTTTGGCCTCTGGCGGTGCGTCGCTGGCTTATGGCTATGGCGCCGCACGAGATGCGCATGAAGGCATGCTGGCTCGGGGAACATCGTACACTGGCCGGATGATCGGTCGCGGTGCTCGCTTTGCGGGCCGGGCGTTCGGATCAAGAAATGCCGGTGCATGACATGCAATTTAGAACAATAAGAAAAGGCCTGCTGAATGATTAAGCCTGCCCTGTTGCTTGTCCTTGCAGCCACGCTTAGCGGCTGCGCGTCACTGACCTACCCTTTACCGAAATGCGACGGCTATTCACGCCGGCCTCTGAACCGCTCGATGTGGGAATGGGAGGGCGACCGTAAGCTGAAACACCAGCAATCCGACGCGAGTTCCTCCACGTCCGTGACACCCTTTGTCGAAGAGATCAGCGAGCCCGTAGCTTTTGCGCATCTGGACATCGACGGTTCCTATCGCCGCTGTGAGGGATGAGACATGGTGACGACAGATAATCTCAAGAGTTATTTCGACAAGGCGCGCCGTTTCGACCAGGACCGAATGATCCAGATCGAGCGTTCGAACCGGATCGCCTGGTCGATCGCCATCGCCTCAGGCATTGTCGCCGGCGCCGCCGTCTTCGCGGTCGCGGGTCTTACTCCCCTCAAGACGGTCGAGCCCTTTGTGGTGCGCGTCGACAATTCGACGGGCATCGTGGATGTCGTGTCGGCGTTGACGTCGACGGCCGGCACCTACGACGAGGCCGTGACGAAATATTTCGCTGCCAAATATGTCCGCGCCCGCGAGGGTTACGTCTGGAGCGAAGCACAAGAAAACTTCCGCACTATCGCCCTTTTGTCGACGCAAGCAGAACAGACACGGTTCGCGGGAGTGTACCGCGGTAGCAACCCAGAATCGCCTCAGAATATCTACGGCCGCGCCGCCACAGTGAGGATCGATATCGCTTCGATTTCTCTGATCAATCAGAATGTCGTCTCGGTGCGCTATATGCGCACCATTACGCGCGGCGAAGAAGTGCGGACGACCCACTGGGTAGCGAGCCTCACCTATTCCTACGCTAACGCTCCGATGTCGTCGACGGACCGGCTTGTGAACCCGCTCGGTTTTGTCGTCAGCGAATATCGTGCAGATCCGGAGGAGGTGAAATGATGCGCACCACACCAATCGTCGCGCTCGTCCTTTCAATTTCCATGTCGCCTGCGCTTGCGCTGGAGATTCCACGAGGCGCCTCGCAAGACAGTCGTGTCCGCTTTGTGAACTACCAACCCTACAACATCACGAGGGTCGTCGGCACGTTGCGGTCATCCGTACAGGTCGAGTTCGCGGCGGACGAAGAAATCGCCCATGTGGCGCTCGGCAATAGCGTCGCCTGGGAAGTCGCGCCGGCAGGCAATATCTTGTTTTTGAAACCGCGCGAGAACCAGCCGGTGACGAACATATCCGTGGTGACGACGCGGCGGGATGGGTCGACCCGTAGCTACCAGATGGAATTGACGGTTCGAGACGGTTCTGTGGAAGCCGGGCAGAACACCTATTTTTACGTGAAGTTCAGGTATCCAGGAGATGAAGCCGAGCTTCGTCGCCAGCAGGCCGCATCAAGGGCTCTCGCCGCCCAGGCGAAGGACGCCGACAACGTCCTGGCACTCCACGAAGCGTACGGTCCTCGAAATTGGCGCTATTCGGCTCAGGGCTCCCAGGCACTGGAGCCGCAAAGCGTCTACGACAATGGAAAGATCACGACTTTCGCCTTCGTTGGCAACCAGGAAATGCCCGCGATCTATATGGAGAACTCCGACGGATCCGAAAGCCTTGTTCCGAAGTCGGTCGACGGAAATCTGGTGATGGTGCACGCAATCAGCCGCAAGTTCATCCTGCGTCGAGGCAAGGATGTGCTTTGCGTTTTCAACGAGGCTTACGACCGCGTCGGCATCAACCCCGACACGAATACGACGTCTCCCTCGGTGGAGCGCGTCGTGAAAAGCGACACCACCGGGCAGTAGGGAAGGGAACGGTCATGGCTCAAGAAGATGAAGCTCGCATTCCCGGAGAGCGCGCGGAAACCATCGCCGGTCGCCGTATCGACAACAATCCCCTTTTGAAACGCGGCGCAGTGGCCGTCGCCATCGTTGCGTTCGTCGGCTTTGCCCTTTGGTCGACGACGGGCAAGAAGGGGAAAGATGAGAATGTTCAGCCCGAACGCGTCGTTATTCGTCAGGCAAATCCCTTCGAAGCCGCCAAGGAAAAAGCGGAGCCGACGCAGGTGGTCCCGGAGGTGAAGTTGCCGACGCCCGTCGTTGAACCGGCCGAGGAAGAGACTGACAAACTCCTCGATTCCGCCCGCCGCGCGCCCGTGATGGCCTTCAGCGGCGGGCAGAAAAATGCGAAAGAGCGACGAGAGGCTGATAATCCCGACACTTCAAACAACGGGAATTTCGTGCCGCTCGACAACACTATGATGGCCCAGAACCAACAGAACAGCGATGAACAGCGCTTCGATGGTCTGCTGCGGCCCACCCGGCTTGAGGGCTCACGCGCCGGTACACTTGGAAATCGCGACTTCATCGTCGCGATGGGGACTTCTATTCCCTGCGTGCTCGAAACGGCGTTGGCGTCCGACCAGCCAGGCTTTACCAGTTGCGTGATCAATCGCGATGTCCTTTCGGACAACGGTCGGGTCGTGTTGATGGAAAAGGGCACGCAGGTCGTCGGCGAATATCGCGGCGGGCTTCAGCGCGGACAAAAACGGCTCTTCGTTCTCTGGAATAGAGCTAAAACGCCGAAGGGCGTTATCGTCACGCTCGCCTCCCCCGCGACCGACGCGCTCGGTCGCGCCGGCGTCGACGGTTATATCGACACCCACTGGTGGGAGCGCTTCGGCAGCGCCCTTCTTCTTTCTATTGTCGGTGACGCGACCAGCTATGCCAGCAGCCGCTTGCAGGAGAGCGATGTCGATGCGCAGAACACCACGAGTGCCGGTCAACAGGCAGCCGCCATTGCGGTCGAACAATCCGTCAACATCCCACCAACGCTGAACAAGCACCAAGGCGAACTGGTTTCGATCTTTGTCGCTCGCGATCTCGACTTTTCTGGAATCTATCGTCTTCGGGTGACGGAACCAAGGAACCGCATTTTCGATCGCGCGGTGCTGGGGGATTTTTCGCCGCGGTCGACGCTCGTAACGAAGTAGGATAGGAAATGTCTGAGGGGCAGGATGCGACAGTTGTTAGCGAGCTATTGAAGCCGTTTTCGACATACCTCCAGGACCCGTCCCTCTATGAAGTGATTGTGAATCGGCCCGGGCAGGTGCTGACGGAAGGTCCTGGCGGTTGGCGGACCCATGACACGCCGGAACTGACCTTTGAAAAGCTCATGCGCCTCGCCCGGGCCGTGGCCAGCTTCTCCCATCAGTCCATTGATGAAACGCGCCCGATCCTGTCGGCAACACTGCCGGGGGACGAACGGGTCCAGATCGTCATCCCCCCTGCGACCACCAGGCACACGGTCAGCGTCACCATCCGAAAACCATCCTCGGTCACATTCACACTCGACGACTTGGAACAGAGAGAGTTTTTTTCCGAGACGCGAGCAACCAGCGATGGCGCCTCGACGCAGGACCAGGGTTTGCTGGCGCTATACCGTGCCGGCCACTTCAAGGAGTTTCTGCGGCAAGCCGTCATTTCACGGAAGAATATCATCATCTCAGGCGCAACGGGGTCGGCCAAGACAACGCTTTCGAAGGCGCTGGTCAAACACATTCCGGACCACGAGCGGATCATTTCGATCGAGGACACCCCCGAACTAGTTATTCCGCAGCCTAACCACGTGCGCCTATTCTATTCGAAAGGCGCGCAGGGCTTGTCCACTGCAGGTCCGAAAGAACTGCTGGAGTCTTGTCTCAGGATGCGGCCGGACCGCATTTTGCTGCAAGAGTTACGTGACGGCACGGCATTCTACTACGTCCGCAACGTAAACTCCGGCCACCCCGGATCGATAACCACGGTACATGCCGATTCGGCCAAGCTCGCCTTCCAACAGTTGACACTCCTTGTGAAAGAATCCGAAGGGGGACGCAATTTAGATCGTGAAGACATTGATCAATTGCTGCGGGCCTCGATCGACGTCATTGTTCAATGCAAGCGAATGGATGGTCGATTTCGAGCAACCGAAATTTACCTTCGAGCCTGATGAAACCTGCAATTCCATCGGCGTTAGCAGCTTCCGCCCACTTCCAGAAGACAACCTTGGCTAGACGATCCTGCGGGGTGACGGCGATGGGGTTTTGGTCTGCACCTCGCCTGAAGCTTTGAACGAAAACTTGCGCTGGAAATCATTGGCCACATTCAACTACCATTGCGCCGAACGAACCACCTGCATTCAGGTTGGGGCCTGCGGTTCGAATCTACTCAAGGCGACCAATGATTTTTATGATCCCAGCTTTGGTATGCGCCGCTGGACCAATCGCAGGAATTTGTGAGCCCTCGCCACCAACGATCCTTGCGATCCCGAAAAGCCCCACCCATCGGGCTTTTTCACTACAGCCCGGCCCATCTGTCCTCAAAGACGGCCGTTTCGGCCAGGAAGTCAGGCTTCTTCTTGAATTCGCCACTGGCAGCCCGTCGAGGCGATGTAATATCGCAGACGGGTGATTTCGGCCCAGGACATCGTGAGCTCCATCGAATCTCTGCTGGCAGAAGAAGGCGCGCAAATGGAACCGAAACCGGGTTTTTCATTGACTTGAAACAACCCGTTGCGACGCCCATTACTGAGCGCCCCCCGCACAGATCCGTACGTGCGGAATTCCCGCATACGGCTCCTACCTCAGGTGTTTGACGGCGAAGCGATCGCCGGGCCTAGGATGACGGATGAGCGGTTTTGGGAGCCAGTCATCAGCCAGCTTCTTCATCCGCACCCATGTCATCGTATCCTTTTGGCTGCGTCGTCGAAGCGACCGTCTCCAAAGATCAGTGACATAGTGCCGGAATACCCTCAGCGCCACGCCATTGTCCGGCACGGCGTGATAGGCGAAGAATCCGGTAACGACCTGCCGCAACCATTTCCCTTGCTCAGGGATCGGCTGATGCAGTCGCCGTCGCAACTCCCCCTTTATCTCTTGCAGCCTTGCCTGCATGCGATCCCGTCTGGTTCGGCGCTTGACGACGAATTTACCCCGGCGGGATTTGCTGCAGATGAAGGTGAAGCCGAGGAAGTTAAAGGTTGCAGGCTTTCCGAGCCCGACCAAAGCGCGCTGAGCCGCTGCGAAGCGGCCAAACTCGATTAGGCGGGTCTTTTCCGGATGCAACGACAGCGCAAACTCTTGCAGTCGCTCGCGCATCTCTTCCCGGAAGCGGCGGGCATCGTTCTCATACTGGAACCCGACCACAATGTCGTCGGCGTACCGTATGATGATCATGTCGCCCTTGGCCTTCTGCCGTCTCCAGCGGGCAGCCCACAGGTCAAACACGTAGTGCAGGTAGATGTTGGCCAGGAGCGGCGAGCCACCGAGCCCTGTCCTGTCCTGTCCTGTCCCCTTCTCACTAAGCGTTACCACCCCATCTTCCAGAATTCCCGCTTTCAGCCATTTCTGGATCAGGCGGATGATGCGCTGGTCGCCAATCCGATGGTTCAAGAAGCGGATCAGCCAATCTTGGTCGACCGCATCGAAGAACGCTTGGATATCGGCGTCCAGTATGTAGTTCACCTTCCGGTCGTTCAGGCCAACCATCAGAGCATCCAGCGCATCGTGCTGGCCGCGCTCCGGTCGGAACCCGTACGAGAAACCGAGGAAATCCTCCTCGTAAATCCCGTTGAGCACCGTGATCGTCGCCCTTTGGACAATCTTGTCCTCGATGGCGGCAATCGCAAGCGGACGTTGCCGTCCGTCTGGCTTGGGTATGAACCGTCGCCGAGACGGCTGGGCCCGGTATGTGCCCCGACTGACCCGTTCGTGCAGATCCACGATATTATTATCAAGGTCTGCCTCGTAGTCCTGCCACTTCACTCCATCCGCACCAGGGGCCGCCCCGCGCCTTAAGGCGAAGAACGACATCCGGAGCAGTGCCGGGGTGATGTGGTGATACAGGGAGGTGAACCGCTCCTTCGGCAGTGGCTCAGGCAGCCGCCCGCCATCGCTGGTCGAACCGAACATCTCGATGATGTCTGCATGAGGCGGCACGGAGCTGAAGGTTTTTCCTAGTATGATGGTCGCCATGGTTCGTCTTTTAACGCTGAGGGACGACCGTTCCTTGGTGGAAAAACATTTGCCAACGACCGTCGATAAGCTTCCAGATCGAACTCCGAAGGGTCTGCTTTTCAGGTGCCACTCCATCCGAGCGGCGTACACTTCGATATAAAACCAAGACGGCCTCAGTCGTGAACGGCTTGACAGTAAAATCATAAACTTCTGGCAGGGCGGAAGGATCGGAGGGCGCTTCTAGAGCCAAAGCATCTGTTGTTATGGCCTTGTCGTATATGCCTCCGGAGCTACCAAACTCCATGAAATCGTTCGCTAACAGCGCACTCACAGCATCCCGTGAAGCGCGAATTTCCGGACGATGCAGTTCCTGTTCGAGGTGGCGGGAAAATTCGACGTTGAGACCTTCAGCTATCATGACATGACTCTTGTTTCGGTTTTGGGCCTGATATTTGCTTTGTCGCAAAATACATATTTCCGCGACTGATTGCACGATGTAGATTCCGGCCATAGCCACAGCTAACGGATCACCGCCTGCTCATCGGATATGCCCGCGTCTCGACCGACGACCTGACCCTAGACCAGCAGCAAGCGGCGCTGAAGGCGGCCGGCTGCAAGCGCATCTATGAGGAAAATCGAAGCTCGAGGCCAAAGCCTCGAGCGCGTATCGGCCGAGCTTGGCGATCACGCCAGGAGCGCCCGCTTACGTCGAAAACAAGATTGGTTTGTTTGGGGCGCGGCAGGTATCGGCCTGGTCGCCGGCGTGCTGTTGGCACTGTTCCTGCCGCGTGTGCTCCCTGGATCGGTCGATATGGCCGTTGCCTCCACGGGCATGAATGCCGACCGCTGGAACGCCGGAATCTCCCTGATGCAGTCGGGAAGCCCGCAGAGTTGGCGCAATCTGGTCGATGCCAGTAACCTCGTTCGCGCCAATCAGGAGGTGCTGACCGCTTGCGCCGAGACGGCCGCCAAGGCGAAGCAGGGGCAGCCTTGCAAGATCACTGTTTCAGCGCCGGCACAGCAATAGGGGCCGCAGAAATAGACCGGCCTTGTGATTGCAATGGGTTTCGGGCGGGATGGAATCAACTAGATCAGTGAGGCTGGACGCGAGAGAGCGTAAATGGAACCGGACCCATGCTATTCATTGCGCCCGCGATGCAAGTGCCCACGATCGGGAAGGTCTCTGTACTCTTTCTAGAGTAAAAGGCTTTTTCATTGACTTGAACCAAGCCATTCTGTTTACACACCCCTTTTTGAAAGAAAATTGGTCAGCTAATGCTAGAAAAGACTTATGATTCTGCAACAGTAGAACTGAAGATCGCAAAAGCGTGGGACGAGGCAGACGCCTTCCGCGCCGGTGCCAATGCAACGCCGGGTGCTGAAACCTTCACGATCGTCATCCCGCCGCCGAACGTAACCGGTTCGCTGCACATGGGCCACGCGCTCAACAACACGTTGCAGGACATCTTGGTCCGCTTCGAGCGCATGCGCGCAGAACTGTTGTGACGATGGAGAAATCTGAGAAAATTAGCCTGATCGATCGGACGTCACGCCTCGTGGAACGCGGTTCCCCCGCGATGGCGCGTGCGGCTTTTTTCATAGCGCAGAATGCTGAACTGGTGGTGAGCTCGTCTATCGCCGAAATCAGTCGTGCCTGCGGCACCGGTGAATCAACCGTGATCCGCCTCTGTCAGACTCTTGGATTTGACGGGTTCAGCGCCTTCAAACTTGCTCTGGCGCGCGAGATTGAGCGCGAGCGGGTTCTCCAAGCCACTCGTGACAGGTCCATCGAGGCGAGCGCAAGCGGACCACTGAGACGTGACCCCCGGCTTTATATTATTGTCGAAGAGTTGAGCGCATCTATCCAGCGGTCTGCCCGCCAAATGAAACTCAAACAAGTCTTAGAACTAGCAACGAGGCTTTGCCGCGCGCGCCGGGTCGTGGCCTATGGCGTCAGCGTCTCAGGAATTTGCGCCGAGCTTTTTGCCACTCGCCTCGCATATCAGGGAATCATCGTCAATGTGCCTCGTTCCGGCGACCTCGCGCTCGCGAGCGCAAGCTCCTTCACGAATGATGATGTAGCGATTGGAATATCTTACAACGGACTTAGCGAAGAGACCGTCGCATTTCTGGAGCGTGCTCGTGACCGCGGCAGCTACACCTTCGCCTTAACAACGCAACCCGCGAGCCCGCTAGCCAAGATGGCACAGGTCGTATTGGAGCTTTCAATCTTCGGCGCCTGGCCGAAGGACGGTTCTGCTCGCCTGCTGCCTTCAGTAATTCTTCTGACGGAATATGTCGCGACTCTTATCGAGCACCAGAAAAAGGCTTAGGCGGAGCAAAGCTCCTGGTGGAGCTTTGCTCCAAATGTCACAGGACTGAAACAAAAAATCCTGAATATCCGCTTCAAACGAAAGGTTAAGCGGATGCCAGGGCTCTCAATCACACTCCAAGACGTCACGAAATCCTTCGGCAGCGAAGCTGTGCTGAAGGATATCAACCTCTCCATCAAAGAAGGGGAGCTCGTATCGCTGCTCGGCCCCTCCGGCTGTGGTAAGTCTACTCTGCTGCGGATCATTGCCGGTCTGGAGCGAGCGGAGGCGGGCTCGATCAGACTGGGTGAACAGGTGGTGGATGCCGTACCCGCCGGCGCTCGTGATCTGGCGATGGTCTTTCAATCATATGCGCTCTATCCGCACATGTGCGTGGCCGACAACATTGCGCTGTCGCTTGAAATGACCGAACTGTCTGCGCTCCAACGTCTGCCGCTGCTGGGACGCCTCCTGCCGGGGTCGCGTGCAATTCGCCAAGAGATTTCCAATCGAGTGCGTCAAGCGGCGGACCTGACTGAGATCGCACATCTGTTGCGGCGGCGGCCAGCGCACCTGTCCGGCGGTCAGCGTCAGCGCGTTGCCCTCGCGCGGGCTATGGCGAGAGAGCCGGGAATCTTCCTCATGGACGAGCCGCTATCGAATCTGGATGCGAAGCTTCGTATCTCGATGCGCTCCGAGATCGTCGACCTCAACAAACGGATCGGTGCGACCTTCTTGTTCGTCACGCACGATCAATCAGATGCCTTGGCCATGTCGGATCGGATCGCGCTCATGATGGGAGGGCGGATCCGTCAGATCGGAACGCCGCAAGAAATCTACGATTCTCCAAGTCACCTCGACGTTGCCTCTTTCATTGGGCAGCCGGTGATCAACCTGTTCCCGGTCAACGTTGACTCGGCCGGACGAGTTAGGCTCGTCAACGGAACACAACCTTTCGGCGGCTGCTCGTTGCCTAACGGCAGCGCGAAGGTTGGAGTTCGGCCTGAGGCTTTCGACATCGTAGCTTCCGAGCCATTGGGCCCTCGCTTCGCCCTCACTGCGCGTTTGGACCGGGTTGAGCGTATGGGTGCAGAAGTGCTTATTCGCTGCCGTACCATGGCCCTTGGAGCGTCGGCGACCTGCCGGCTCTCTGTTGATCAATTCGACGAGGTGAGCGCTACGGGCATTCTCTCCGGAGCGTTCCACCTCGTGGCACAAAAGCGAGGTGTTCATCTCTTCGATGAGGAAGGGAATGCTGCGGCGTTCCATCCTCTGCTGCGGACGGAAATGGAAGTGGCAAAATGACTACTCTCGCTGTCGGGGAACGTCCTTCGCTTCGCGATTCTGTCGCGTTTGATGCCGTTATCTGCATATCGCCAGCCATCTTGCTGCTTGTTGCGATGACCTTGCTTCCATTGGCGGCCGTCGTCGTGCTCTCGGTTACCGATTACCAACTGGGCGGCACGGATATCCACTTTATCGGCATCGAAAACTTCATGCGAATTGGCGAGAGCGATGATGCCGGCCGAGCCATCCTGAATACATTGCGCTTCACGGCGCTCGTGGTACCCGCCTCCGTGGCGATCGGATTAGTGCTCGCACTTTTGGTAAGCGCACGCGGCCGACTGCGACGGGCATATGAATTGCTGCTTTTCCTACCGTTAACGGCAACGATGACAGTCATGGCGATTGTGTGGAGCCTGCTGCTGCACGGCCAGATCGGTCCGATCAATGTAGCGCTCAAGGCGATGGGGCTGGCGCCTATCGAATTCCTGTCAAACGTTGAGCTCGTTCTTCCAAGTCTTGCTTTGATCGCGGTTTGGCAACAGTCGAGCTTCTGCTTCGTCGTGTTTCTCGCTGGGCTATCCGCAATTCCAACCGAAGTCTACGAAGCTGCCGCTCTTGATCGTGTGGGGAGTGGCTGGGAGCGGTTTCGAAGGATCACTTGGCCTCTCCTTGCACCTACAACCGTCGTGGTTCTGCTGCTGACCACGATCAAGGCATTCCAGGTTTTCGACCTTGTCGCCGTACTGACACAGGGCGGTCCACAGGGGGCGACCGACGTGCTGCTATATGAAACTTATCTGCAGGCCTTTTCCTACTTTCGCATCGGTTACGGCAGTGCGTTGATCATGTTGTTCATCGCGTTCGTCGGGATCGTCTCGACCCTGCAAATGTGGTTTGCCCGGAGGAGACAGCCATGACTTCATTTACTAGCCGGCCGTTCCGCTCCCTCATCGCATCGAGCTTGTCAAATGGGGTGATCTGGCTTGGGATCAGCTTCGCCTGCGTCCCGTTCGCGTGGATGATCCTCAGTTCCATACGTGACCCGGCTGAGATCTTCGACGTTTCGCGGATGTTTCTGCCGCGCAGTCTTGCCATCAAGGAGAACTACGGACGCGTGCTTGCAGAGACGCCCGTCCTCTCTTTTATGCTGAATGGCATTATCGTGTGCACTCTCATACTAGCTGCGCAAGTCGCCACGGCGCTTCCTTGTGCTTACGCTATCGCCAAACTCCGCTTCCACGGGAAAAGGCCTCTGTTAGCGTTGGTGGTGCTCGCGCTCCTGGTCCCGTTTCAGGCGCTCGCGTTGCCGATCTTCTTAGGGCTCGCCTGGATACAGGCACTGGACACCTATTTCGCGCTGGTCGCCCCTTTTCTCGTCTCCCCCTTGGCGATCCTGCTTTTCAGCCAGTTTCTGCGCGCCTTCCCGGACGAGGTTATTGAGGCCGCACGTCTTGACCGCTGTTCGCACACGACGATCCTGCTTCGCATCATCCTGCCTGCATCGATGCCCGTAATTGCAGCCTTCAGTGTATTCTCGGTAACCTATCACTGGAACGACCTTTATTGGCCACTGATTGCGATCTCCTCGGCGGATCTTGCGCCGCCAACGCTCGGCATCCTGTTCTTCCGTGATGCCGACGGTGGTGACTCCTACGGCTCTCTCATGGCTGCCGCGACGCTGATCACCCTTCCTCTTGCGCTTGTCTTTCTCATCGCCCAGCGCCGCTTTGTCGAGGGCATCACGATGGGTGCAATCAAGTAATCCATTACCCGGCACCGATCCCACGGCGGCCGAGCCAACCGCGCCCATGGGCGCTTTCCACGGAGATGAAGTCTATGTTCAATCGTACAATCAGATGGCTCGGCCTGGCCACGGGCCTGGCGGTGTTGTCGATCGCGCCTGCGCAGGCGGAAACCACACTCGAGGTCCTCCACGCCTGGCCCGGGGACCACGGCAACTACCAGCCGCTCGCTGATGCATTCATGAAAGCTCATCCGGACGTCAGGGTCGAGTTCCGGGTTTCCCCGCCTAATTACAACGAAGCGAACCTTGTCGTCACCCGGAATGCCATGACCGGCAACCTGCCGGACGTCTACTTCTCGGGTTTTTCGGTACTGCGCCCTCTCGTGACGACATTGAAGGCTCGTGGGCAGGCAGTTCCTCTAACGCCGTTTATCGGCGCCGAAAGTAAAGAATGGCTGGAGCAGAATTACTCGCCCGCCATTCTCTCTTTAGGCCAAGTCGATGGCGTTCAATACGGCATTCCTTTCAATGCCTCAACGCCGATCGTTTACTACAACGCGGACCTTGTGACGAAGGCTGGAGCCGACCCCGACCACTTCCCGTCCGATTGGGAAGGTGTGATTGCGTTGGCGCGCAAAATCAATGCGCTTGGCGGAGACGTCCGCGGAATGAACTATTCCGTCGGATCCCTCGAGAGTGATTGGCTCTGGCAGGCAGCGATTCTCGAGCGCGGCGGCGCCATCCTTACCAAAGATGAGAAGGCGGTCGGATACGACAACATTCTTGGTCTCGAAACGTTGCGGTTCCTGCGCCACATCGCGGAGGCGACTGACATGGATGTCGCGACGGCGCAAAACTCCTACAAGGAACTGTTCTTTGCTGGGAAGCTCGGCTTCTACATAACCTCGCCTTCTTCCGTTCGCTCCTTCATGCAGACGATCGGCGACCGCTTCGCGATGCGAACTGCGCCTTATCCACTTATTGACAGGGTGAGCGGTCGCCTTCCTTCGGGTGGAAATGCGGCGGTGATCCTCGCAAAGGATCCTGAGAAGCAAAAACTTGCTTGGGAGTTCGTGAAGTTCGTCACAGGACCGGGGGCACAAGCCCAGATCGCGGAAGCCACGGGTTACATGCCCACGAACAAGAAAGCCTCTGACCTCTTGGGGCCGTTCTATTCCTCAAATCCAAATTACGCCACCGCGGCTACACAAACAGGAATTGCTGGGTCCTGGTATGCGTATCCCGGTTCCACCGGTGTTGAGATCTGGCGCGCCCAGCGCGATGTGATTGACCTTGTTCAACGTGGAAAACTGTCGCCAGAAGACGGTTTGAAGCGCATTGCTACAAAGACGGCCGATCTCCTGAAGTAAGTGAAGGCCCGATTGCCGGGAGGGGAATCGGGCCAAAACCCTTCGTATCTCTGCCACTATCCAAACAGGAAACGAGCCAACAACCGTGCAGATAATACTTGCAAGCTACAACATTCAGTACGGGGTCGGGAAGGACGAACGGCATGATCTTGCCAGAATCGTCTCTGATCTTGGTGATGCGGACATCATCGCGTTGCAAGAGGTGGAAATCGGAAATCCGCTAAGGGATTTCGTCGATCAGTCGGCTGAAATCGCTGGTCTGCTGGGCCGCGAATTTTGGGCCTACGGGCCTGGTATTGACGTTCACCTCAATGGAAGTGTAACCGGCGGCCGGCCCGGCCTGCGCCATAAGTTTGGTAACATGGTTTTGTCGCGTTGGCCCATCCAGAGTGTTACCAACCACACGCTTCCGAAGATTGGCCTGCACGGAACGCTTCATCTCCAGCGTACGCTGTTGGAGACCGTGATCGCCACGCCTGTCTCGCCCCTGCGCTTCTGCTGCACGCACCTCGATCATGTTTCCCCTTTGAACCGCATGCCGCAAGCCGAGGCGCTGCGGGCGATTATGCTCGACGCCGCGCGCCGCGGCGCGCCGTGGGGCGGTGCAGAGCCAGACGATGCCGGTTTCCCTGGACCATTGCCGCCGTGGCCTCGCGGCGGCGTCATCATGGGCGATATGAACTTTGAGCCGGGCGCGCCTGAATATGAACACCTGCTAGGTGATGCGTCGCCGATGCTGCGTAAGAGGGTCATGCCGGCCGACGGCCTGTTCGATGCCTGGGTTATGACCGAGCACTGCGAAGCAGAAGGCTGGACTTTCAAGCGGCCAGAGAAACAGCCCATGCGGCTCGACCATTGCTTTGTCACAGAAGACTACGTTCCGTCGTTGATTTCGATGAGGATCGACCAAGAGGCAGCCGGGTCGGACCACCAACCCATTTTTGTCACGCTCGATCTCGGGATGAAAGCAAGTCGATGATTGGTACTTCATTAAGCCATACAATTACTGCCGTGCCGCCGAAGCTGATCATATTCGATTTTGACGGAACATTGGTTGAGACAGAGGCACTTGTTGCGCAGATCATCTCTAGCAAACTCGCTGAACTCGGTCGGACCGTCTCACCGGCCGATATCGCAGCCACGCTCGCCGGTGTTCCGCGCGCTCAAGAAGTGACCCTGCTGGAAACACTCGCCACCGTTTCGCTGCCCGAGCGCTTCATGGAGGAGGTAGACGTTGAATGGCGCGAGGCAATCCTGGCCGGCGTCGCCCCCACGGCTGGAACTGTCGATGCTTTGACAACCCTGCGTATTCCGTTCTGCGTCGCTTCGAACGCAACACGAAAAGATCTTATCCTGCGCATGCGCTCTGCAAAGATCTTCAATCTGATAGGGCCGAGGTTTTTTTCTTCTCACGACCTTGGTCTACATAAGCCAGATCCCGCAGTCTTCCTTCTTGCTGCGGAGGCAATGGGTGTCCAGCCGTCAGAGTGCCTGGTGATTGAGGATAGCGTCACTGGTCTCGAAGCCGCCCGCCGCGCGAAAATGCGCAGCTGCGCCTTCATAGGCGCCGCACATCAATCCGAACGTATGCACTCCGCTCTGCAGAGCTGCGAACCGGACGGCTTCCTATGGCGGATCTCCGATCTTGCGCAGATATTACATGAAGCGGTTTGACGCGCATCGGCAATAGTATCGCCTGGTCCTTCCTGAAAAAAGGGCCGGGCAACGGCACCTCTCGATTTAATACCGCCAACTCCTGGATACATCGCGCCAGATTTTCCGAGATATTATTATAACCTTTGAAACTGCCGACAGCCACCTCTTGTGGGAATTGTACTTGCCTGTGCCGGCTATGCCTGTTTCGCAATGAGCATGCGTTGGCCAAATGGCTCGTTGCCGATTACCGGCACCGGCACCTACGACCATCACGATGCTGAAGGTTCATCAAACTGAATGGTCTTCGCCTTAGAAACTGGGGCGCTCGCAACAACAGGTATTTGGCTCTCGCCTCCCCGTCGCAAAATTCCTACAGACCGTCCAAAAACTCTGCTTGCCGCAATTATTGATCCCAGCCGACGATCGTGAGCTCGGGCCACAATTTGATCCAGCGATCGATCTTCTTTTCGTATATTTCGCGTGTGATCTGCTTTTTGTTTGGGCGGACGACAGCACCAAGCAAGTCGGAAAGTCCATATGGAGTGCACAGCTCCAGGTTCGCGTGGCCAGGGCGTAGCCCCACGGCTGCCGCAGTTGTCGGAAAAGTGGTTATGGCCTCGGCTGTCGAGGTATACGGATTAATTGGATACCCGAACTTAGCCTCGTACCAAGAGTGTACTCTGGCCTGGTTTTTCACATCTATCCAGACTGGCAATCCAGAGAGTGCTGCTCGGATGCGAGCCGAGTGTTCGGCTTCCGAGTCCTCGGAAAGATCATCGGGATCGAAATAAACAATATCGATGTCTTGGATGCCATAAGCGGGCGGGAAACCAAAAACGTGGTTCCAAACCGTTTGGGCGATAGCACCAGCCACAAGCCAGGAATCAGGCAGGGCAATCTCATCCCAGTTGCCAAGGACCGAAGAAAGCAGGGGGCTCTTGGAGACGATCGCTTGTAATTCCGAATGTATTTCGTCGCTCACATAAATTTTCCTTTAAACGGCTTGGCTGATTCCAAATAGCACTCTCTTGCGCTAGATTCTGCCATGGCACACCTTTCAGGAACAGATCGCACGCAATTGCTGCTTCTGCCGGAAGCGGTTGATGATTACGTCGGCCCGGACAACCCGGTCCGCTTCATCGAGGCTTTCGTGGATGGCCTCGATCTTGCTGCCGCAGGCTTCGTGCGCGTGGCCGCGAAAGAGACCGGCCGTCCAGGTTACGATCCAGCCGATTTACTGAAGCTCTACGTGTATGGCTACGTCAACCGGGTGCGATCCAGCCGGCGGCTGGAGGCGGAGGCCCATCGCAATATCGAGGTAATCTGGCTACTGCGGCACTTGAAGCCTGACTTCCGCACCATCGCCGATTTCCGCCGTGTGAACCGATCGGCCTTCAAGCAGGTGTTCCGTGAGTTTGTCATCCTGTGCCGGCAGCTCGATCTGTTCGGACGGGAACTGCTGGCGGTCGATGGCACGCGCATCAAGGCGGTGAACAACAAAGATCGCAACTTCACACGGGGAGCGTTGACCAAGTTCATCAACGAGGCCGATGAGAAACTGGCTGACTACATGAAGCGGCTCGATGAGGGCGATGCGCAAGAGGAGAAAGCCAGAAGCAATGGCGGCGATTGCGGCCGCGGCGATGACAAACTCGCGGAAAAGATTGCGGCGATCAAAGGCAAGCGGGATCGCCACAAGGCGCTGCTGGACGAGTTGGATCGCACCGGCGAGGACCAGATCTCGCTGACCGATCCGGATGCTCGCGCCATGGCGCGCATGACCAAGGTCGGCGTCGGCTACAACATCCAGCTTGCCGTTGATGTGAAGCACAAGCTGATCGCCGAGCAGGAGGTCTGCAATCAGGTCCTCGACATGGGGCTTCTTGCGCCGACGGTCGAGGCGGCGATGGACACGCTCGGTGTCGACAGGATCGAGGCGGTGGCAGACCGGGGCTACTTCAAGATCGAGGATATCGAGGCTTGCGAGAAGGCCGGCATTACCGCCTATGTTCCCAAGCCGATCCGCGGTCCGGCCGTGGCCGAGGGCTTCTTCTCCAAGGAGCAATTCCGCTACAACGCTGAGGCGGATGTCTACATCTGCCCCGCAGACCAGGTGCTCTCACCCCGTCACTTTGGCAAGTCGCGCGACAATGTGAAGATCGACTATGTCAACCGCGACGCCTGCAAGGCATGCCACCTGCGTGAACGCTGCACCAGAAGCTTCCGTCGCGTCTCCCGCCTTGAGAACGAGGCGGTGCTCGACCGTATGGCGGTGCGTCTTGCCGCCCGGCCCGACATTCTGGACCAACGGCGCGAAAGCGTCGAACATCCGTTCGGCACCATAAAACAATGGATGTATCAGGGCGCGTTCCTGATGCGCAGGTTGGAAAACGTGCGCGGGGAGTTCAGCCTGACGGCGCTGGCCTACAACATCAAAAGAGCCATTACCCTTGTCGGCGTTCCCGGCCTGATCGCCGCCGTCAGGCCATGACAGCCCTCTCTGTGCGGACCTTCCGATCCCAATACGGTGTCAAAGTGCTCAGCAGTGCCTTATCGAGCTCGTTGGGCATCGAAATCCGGAAAATCTCGTCGCCCACCGAGTTTCGGCATTGAAAAGTGCATGCCATCATTCCTTCAAAGAGTTTTTGGACGGTCTGGTTGATTTCTGCGTCTGAATCCTTACGCTCTTCTTTTAGGTACAAGAAAAGTGTGGCTGCCACAGGGTTTGCGGGCGAATAACAAGCACAAGTACCAGAGACAGGGGGCCGTTCAGACGTCGTCAGTGGCGCTTGAGCGGTTGATGCCAAGACCACGCTGACCAGGCCGGCGGCATACGTCGCGACGGCCTGAATGTTGATCTGCAAAACACTGGGAGAAATTACATTATGAAGAAGCTTATCGCTTCCGCCATCTTCGCCGCAGGTGTCTATGCTTTGGCTGGCTCGACGCAGGCTGCGGAGTGCGGCGACGTATCGATCGCCGAAATGAACTGGGCCTCTGCCGGCGTTGCCGCACAGGTCGACAAGATCATTCTCGAAAACGGCTACGGCTGCAAGGTTTCGCTGGTCACCGGCGACACGCAGCCGACCTTCGCCTCCATGAACGAAAAGGGTCAGCCCGATCTCGCTCCGGAACTCTGGGTAAACGCCGTTCGCACTGCGCTCGACAAGGCAACCGCGGAAGGCCGCCTGATCGAGGCAGCACCGCTGCTCAGCGACGGTGGTGTCGAAGGCTGGTGGATTCCTAAATTCATCGCCGATGCGCATCCCGACATCAAGACCGTCCAGGACGCTCTGAAGCACCCGGACCTGTTCCCTGCACCGGAAGACAAGTCCAAGGGCGCAGTCTACAACTGCCCGTCGGGCTGGAACTGCCAGATTTCGACCGCCAACCTCTACAAGGCCCTTGGCGCCGAAAAGCTGGGCTTCACGCTCGTCGATACCGGTTCGGCTGCCGGACTTGACGGCTCCATCGCCAACGCCTTCGAAAAGAAGAGCGGCTGGCTCGGCTACTACTGGGCTCCGACCGCAATCCTCGGCAAATACGAGATGGTGCGCCTGAGCTTCGGCGTACCACATGACAAGAAGGACTGGGACGCCTGCACATCGCAGCAGGATTGCGCCAATCCGAAGGTCAACTCCTACCCGGTATCGGACGTCTTTACCGTCGTTACCAAGGCCTTTGCCGACAAGGCCGGCGTCGCAATGGACTACGTCAAGACCCGCAAGTGGGACAACGCCACCGTCGGCAAGGTTCTCGCCTGGATGACTGACAACCAGGGCACCAACGAAGATGGCGCCAAGTACTTCCTGAAGACCTACCCCGACATGTGGACCAAATGGGTCTCACCTGATGTCGCCGCCAAGGTCAAGGCATCGATCTGATCGCCTGAACACCGAGAAGGCGGCGGACCAACCGGCCCGCCGCCGTTCCTGCATCCCGCGAGAGCCACAGACGTCCCGCGCCGACAACTGGCCCGGATTGAAGTCGCAAAAAGCAAAAGGTTCCGCGGTCGAGTGATGTAGATGAACTGTGCACGCTGCCAACCGGTGACGGCGATGCGAACGACCGCCCTATCGTGACGGCCACACGGATGGGCTGGGCCAATACCGGATAAAAAGGGGAACGTGATGGCTCTGCAATGTAGTTACCTGCCGGATGTTATGTGCAACTTCCCGGCAATCAGCGATACGATCATTCGCGAAGCCCGCAAGAACATAGACGATGGCTTTCGCAGCATCGTCCGGGCCTACGGCGCCGTCATCGACGCCGTGGTGCAGCCGCTCCAATGGTTCTTGAACGACCTCGAATGGCTCTTCACCAACACGCCGTGGATCATCGTCCTCATCGTCATGATGGCCATCGTCTATTTCGCCAGCCGCAACATCAAGATCGTCATCGGAACCGCGATCTCGATGATCCTGATCGGCGTCTTCGGTCTCTGGAACGACACGATGATCACGCTGGCCATGGTCACGGTCTGCACCCTGATCGCCATCGTCATCGGCCTGCCGCTCGGCATCCTGATGGCCCGCTCGGACCGGCTGCAATCGATCATCAACCCGACCCTCGACGTCATGCAGACGATGCCGAGCTTCGTCTATCTGATCCCCGTTGTCGTCATCTTCGGCATCGGCAAGGTGCCCGGCCTGATCGCGGTGGTGATCTACGCCGTGCCACCGATGATCCGCCTGACCAATCTCGGCATCCGGCTCGTCGACAAGGAAGTGCTCGAAGCCGCAGACGCCTTCGGCTCCTCGCATAGCCAGAAGCTATTCAACGTCCAGATCCCGCTGGCGCTGCCGACGATCATGGCCGGCATCAACCAGACGATCATGATGTCGCTGGCAATGGTTGTCGTCGCTTCGATGGTCGGGGTCGGTGGCCTCGGCAAGAACACGCTCCAGGCGATCAACAACCAGTTCTTCACAGTGGGCTTCCTCAACGGCTTTGCGCTGGTCGCAATCGCCATCATTTTCGATCGTACGAGCCAGGCCTACGGCAAGCGGCTTCAGAAGCACTCGGAGGTCGTGCATGGCTAGTCACGCAATTCAGATCAAGAATCTCTACAAGATCTTCGGGCCGCGCGGCCGCGACTATGTCGAACAGGTCAGGAACGGCCTGAGCAAGACCGACCTGAACGTCAAGCACGGCCACGTCCTTGGCCTTCAGAACATCAACATCGATATGCCCGCCGGCGCGATCACCGTCGTGATGGGACTTTCCGGCTCCGGCAAATCGACCCTGATCCGCCACGTCAACCGGCTGATCGATCCGACGGCGGGCGAAGTGCTCTATGACGGCGTCGACGTCTGCAAGATGAGCGAGAGCGAGCTTCGCGCATTCCGCCGCCACAGGACGGCGATGGTGTTCCAGAAGTTCGCCCTGCTGCCCCATCGCACGGTCATCGAAAATACCATTTACGGCCTGCAGATTCAGGGCGTATCCCGCGAAGAGAGCGAGAAGAAGGGCCGCCACTGGATCGCGCGCGTCGGGCTCGACGGCTTCGAGAACCACTATCCGAACCAGCTCTCCGGCGGCATGCAGCAGCGCGTCGGCCTGGCGCGAGCCTTGACGAACGATGCCGATATCCTCCTGATGGACGAGGCCTATTCGGCGCTCGATCCGCTGATCCGCGTCGACATGCAAAGCGTGCTGCTCGACCTGCAGAAGGAGTTGAAGAAGACGGTCGTCTTCATCACGCACGATCTCGACGAGGCGCTGCGGCTCGGCGACCAGATCGCCATCCTGCGCGACGGCAAGGTCGTCCAGCAGGGAACCGGCCAGGACATCGTGCTTCACCCCGCCGACGATTACATCAGCGCCTTCGTCAAGGAGGTCAACCGCGGCCGCGTCATCAAGGCGCAGACGGTCATGAAGCCCATCGCCGGCGAACAGTCGTCGATGCGCATCCCCGGCGAAATGACGCTCGAAATCGCCGCCAAGCAGATGACCGAGGCGGGCCTTTCAAACGCAGTCGTCGTCGACCAGTCAGGCAAGCCGATCGGCTCGCTCGACCTGCACAGCATCATCACGGCCATGGTGACACCAACAAGCCATCTCACGGCATCGATGGTTGCGGCCTGATAGTCACGGATGGAAATTCAAAGCGCCCCTTCCTGGGGCGCTTTCTCTATGTCGCAATGAGGATGGTCTCCTCCATTGAAGTCATATAAAGATATCTTTATATTCAGATCTCAAATCATCTTCCGAGGACATATCATGACCGCTGTCGCCAATCCGCTAGCCGATCTTCTTGCCGAAAAAGGCGTCCTTCTGGCCGACGGCGCTACGGGCACCAACCTCTTCGCGATGGGCCTCGAGGCCGGCGAAGCGCCGGAACTCTGGAACGAGACCTACCCGGAGCGCATCACCAAGCTGCATCAGGATTTCGTCGATGCCGGCGCCGATATCATCCTCACCAACACCTTTGGTGGCACGCGGCACCGTATGAAGCTGCACCATGCGCAGGATCGTGTCCATTCGCTCAACAAGACCGCCGCAGAGATCGCCCGCGCCGTCGCCGACAAGGCCGGCCGCAAGGTGATCGTTGCCGGCTCGGTCGGCCCGACCGGCGAATTGCTGATCCCTCTCGGCGCGATGACCTACGAGGAGGCCGTCGCTTCCTTTGCCGAACAGATGGAGGGGCTGAAGGCGGGCGGCGCCGATGTGGCCTGGATCGAGACCATGTCGTCTCCGGACGAAATCCGTGCCGCGGCCGAAGCCGCGATCAAGACGGGCCTGCCCTACACCTATACCGGCTCCTTCGACACCGCCGGCAAGACGATGATGGGCCTGCATCCGAGGGACATTCATGGCGTCTCCAGCGACGTTGGCGAAGGCCCGATTGCTGTCGGCGCCAATTGCGGCGTCGGCGCCTCCGACATTCTATCCAGCCTGCTCGACATGACCGGCGCCGATCCGTCAGCGACGGTAATCGTCAAGGGCAATTGCGGCATCCCCGAATATCGCGGCGCGGAAATCCACTATTCCGGCACACCGCCGCTGATGGCGGATTACGCAAGGCTCGCCCGCGATGCAGGCGCCAGGATCATCGGCGGCTGCTGCGGCACCTCCTGCGATCACCTGGCCGCAATGCGCCAGGCGCTCGACGAACACACTCCCGGCCCTCGCCCGACGCTCGAGATGATCGTCGAGAAGATCGGCCCGTTGCGCAACAAGACCGCAGACGAAAGCGGCGCGCAGCCGGCACGGGAACGCCGCCGTCGCGGTTGATGCTCATTTCGGCGAACTCGTGGTTCCGTTGATCGAAAACAGGTTGGAGCAAGCTTATCGAGGTTAAGCTTGCTCAAAAGCTGTGCCCCGAATTGATCGGGTCATTCTGTCATCGATTACGGAAACGGAGAGCTTCCTTGAGCAACGGCGACAACCCGGTCCTGAGCCACTCCGAGGACATCAACGAGCACTTGCTGCGGCAGGTGAGGCCTGAAGACAGGGTGGTTCTGGACGTCGGCTGCGGACACGGGAGTTTTGGTCAGGCGCTCAAGCGCCAACGCTACGACCGCATCGTTCTCGGCATTGAAAGCAATCCGCAGGCCGCAGCCGTGGCTCGAGGCGTTCTGGATGCCGTGTTTGAACTGGACATCGAAGGCGATGTGCCTCAGATCGCGCCGGCCAGCCTGGATTGCATCATCTTCGACGCCATTCTGCAGCAGATCCAGCAACCGGTCGAAATTCTCCGCCGAATGAAGAGCCTGCTGCGTCCCGGCGGTCGCGTGATCTGCTCGATGCCGAACGTCCAGCATTTCAACGCGCTGGCGTCGATCGTGGCGGGCGACTTCCAGTACCAGCTACAGGGGCCGCTCGAGCCGAACCAGAAGCGCTTCTTCGGCGCCGCCAATATCCAGAAGCTGTTCCTCGACGCCGGTTTTCTTCCCGGCTTCACCGACGCTATCCGCACGCAGATGCCGGAAGATCTTGCGATGGCCTTCATGCCGCTGATCGAACAACTGGGCCTCAATCCGAGCGCTTTCATCGACAAGACGACGATCTCGCAATACATCTGCGCCGCGTCGCCTGCCCCGGACGCTGCTGCCACGACAGGCGGAATTACCTTCATCGTCGCGGCCACCAACGCACGCCAGCTCGAAAGCAATCTCCTGTCTTCGCCAATCCTGCAAAATGCACGGCACGAGATCGTTCCTGTGGTCGGCACCTCAAGTGCGGCTGAAGCCCTCCACACCGGGTTGAGCCAGTCCGCTCGCAAGAATAATCTGGTCGTCATGGTCCATGAGGACGTCTACCTTCCAACCGGCTGGGACGACAGGCTGATCTCCGGCATCGCCGAAGCCGAGCGAAAATTCGGACCAGTGGGCGTTGCCGGCGTCTTCGGTGTTACCCGGTCGCAATCCGGCTCGTTCGAGCGCGTTGGAACGATCGTCGACCGCAACACGCTGCTGGTCACGGGACA
This sequence comes from Arminella tubonensis, assembly GCF_003240585.1. Classification (GTDB taxonomy): domain Bacteria; phylum Pseudomonadota; class Alphaproteobacteria; order Rhizobiales; family Rhizobiaceae; genus Rhizobium; species Rhizobium tubonense. The sequence goes on along the minus strand of NZ_PCDP01000036.1, from coordinate 52,964 downwards.
TCAGCTGCCGATATCTGCTATCAGCCTCGATGAAGTGGTTCTCGCCTTCCCGGTCCAGAACGGATCGATCGTCGGTATCGATGATAGCCTCGGCTTCCATATGTACGGCTCGGAATCGTGCCTTGCCGCTTGGGAAGCTGATCAGGTTGCCGTCGTCGTCGACGCTCCGTGCTTCCATAATTCGGAAGCAGGCGGGGAGCTCGGCGAGGACTTCCAGCAATCGGCATTCGCCTTCGCCGCAAAGCGCCTCGATGCGTTTCCCTACGCCACGACATGCGTCGAATTTTCCGGCGACGGACAGGCAAGGTCCTGGTAGGGGCTGTCGTAGCTCGAAGTGGCTTTCAGATAAGATTCTAAAATCGGATAGCCGGAGCAAGACGACTTGCTCCGGGATAATTCTGCTCAGGATAGATTTCGCGACGATTATCGCCCGATTGCCTCTCGCAGGATCGCGCTCTGAGAAATTCCGCTCATGATCTCAAAGCCTCGCTCCGCCAATAGATCGCGCTCGCCCTGATTTTCGATAAGCGACAGGCAGCGCTCGACGAGGTCGCCATAGGGAGCAAAGGCGAGCCCCTCGACATAGGGAGCCATGTCTGGATCGTCGGCATATCCCTCGGTCAGGACGCAGACGCGATTGGCGAGCAGATACGAGACGCGCACGATCTCGAACACCTGGGCATCGAAGTGGTGAATATTGATGACGATCTTGGAGCGCGCGATGATCGCATCCCGCTCCGCGCCATAGACTCCGAACAGGTTGGCGACGTTCAAGCCGGCATTTTGCAAGGCCCGCAGCAAATCCCGCCGCCGCTCGTTCAGCGAGCCGTAAAACAGCACGTCGATATCCTTGACAGGCGCATGCGCGATCCGGGTGAGCCCGCTGTTGTAGCCAACGCGCAGCAGCCCGGCATGGGTTATCCCGAGCCGGTAAAGTTCGTCCCTGTTGCGAGCACTATAGTCCAGAACCGGAAATTGCCGGAGCAGCCCGACATAGGCACCGCTGATCCAGCTGCTCTCCTTCGAGACCTGCTCGAGGTTGACGAGGATCGTGCCCTTTGGAAGCCAGCCGGCAGCTTCCGCAGGCAGCAGGTTGGCACCGAAAACGATGGGAATCCTGCCATTCCAGTTGGAAGGCTCTGATATCAGCGGTGCCCGCCCACCAAGTTCGTCGAAGGCATAGTGAAGCCCGAGCGCAACCTCTTCGAATGCACGGCTGTGAACATAACCGATCGGCGACACCACCCAGATGCAATGGCGGTTCCGATGGTAGTCCCATCCTCCGGGAAAGGCACTGAGCGCGCTGCGGCTGCCCGAAATGGCATCGAATGTGGTCTGTGCCTCAGCGTACATTTCTATTCCTCGTGATCGCGCCTGCCGGGTTCGAACGCATGACGCCGCCCGATTACACGATATTGGCAATCTAGGCTGGTTCCAGCCTTGCGCATGGCAATCTGAACTTCCGGGTTGAGCAAGCCTCGGGAAAGCGACGACCACTACGAAAAGACACTAAAGATGCCATTCGATAAGCGAGCCTATGACCATGAACGCAGCAACGACTTTCCCCAACCAGGATGCGGTCGCGGATAAGTTCGCCGCCTTTGCAGAGGGCGACAAAGCCTTCATCAAACTTCTGATGGAAAATGCGCTGCAGGACGAAAGTCTGATCGACGGACTGCACCGGCATCTCGATCGATCGGCCAAGGCCAGCTTCCTCAACGCTCTGAAACTGGAAAAGATCGGCGAGTGGCTTGGAAATTCGGCGCCGACCCGCCTGCAAATCCGGCTGATGGAAGCGGCGAAAGCGAGCCAGCATCCGGCTTATGCGGCCTTGAAAACCGGGCTTACGCGCTCCGGCGGCCTCGATCGGGCCTATCCGAAAATCTGACGGCACCGCTCAGCCGGGAAGCATTTCCGTGACGGCGATGATTGGTCCAAGCGGAAACAGGCTGTCCCGGCGTTGCCATTCCGGCACGTAGAGGCTGGAGATGCTGCCGTCTAGAAACAGGGCATTGCGGCAGCCGAGCGCATCGCGAAACAGCGTCGCGAAATCATGGAACCTGACAGGCCCGTCGGACACCGCAAACACCGCCTTGCCGTCCGCCGATACCCCGACGCCGTTGCGGCCCTTCAAGCTGGTGCTGTCGATCAGAAAAGCCGGATGCAGAGCGCCGTCGATCACCAGCATCGGGCCGGATTGCGTCGCATAAATCGGTTTCTTGTCCGACGCCGCAAAAGCCTTGGTCTCCATGACCCCGACCCGGCCCTGCTCGATATAGAAAACCCCGTTGGGCAATAACCGGAAATTGCCCCAGCCGCTCCCGGTGTCGAGCGACTTCAGTTTACGCCCCGCTTGAATGAAGAGCCCCACAGGTGTCTGGTCTTCCTCGTACATCCCGCCGTTCATGGCAAACCGGAGATAGGTCCGATCCTCCCACAGATCGTTTCTGAGCGCACGAAAAGAGCCATACGGCTTCCCGCTTCGATCATTCTGGTAAAGCCGGATGTCATCCTTGGCCGGATCGAACGTACAGACGGTATACCCGTCGCCAAGATGATGTACCTGGCGGCATGCCTCCTCCGCAAGACAGGCGCTTGCCCAGAGAAGCATCGCCATTGCCGCAATCAATCGAATCAAGGTGGAACTCCATTCACCATTCACCTCGTGAGATCGCACGCGAATTGCGGCAGAACAACAGAAATTGGCATTTTAGAGATTGAGCGCCGCCATGTGGAAGGCAAGCTGTTCACCCGAATAGCGATGGGCTGCGCCGACCGGACAGGCATTCCGCGCAAGACAGCCACCGCTCATGCAGCCCGCCTGACCTATCGCCGTTCTCAGATGCGAGCGGCATGTTTCAAGATCGAACACGGCGGGCGTGACGGCGCCGACCGGACAGCGCGTCAGGCAGGGCTTGTCGCGGCAAGCGTCGCAAGGATGCGATGTGCTTGTCGGCGCCGGTTGCCGCTCGAGCCGGAAGGCAAATCCCAGCGCGCCGCGATAGCCGTGCCACAAGCCGTATTCGGGATGGATCAGGATGCCGAGCGGTGACGGCTTCAGCTCCTCGGCTTTCATGGCCCACCGCTGAAACGGCTGCCAGGGCGTATCCGACGGAAAATAGGCGGTTGCGCCGAGCGTTTCAGCCAATGGCCGGATGATCGCTTTCGACCAGTCGTCGAGCGGATCGTGGCGCTTGGAATTGCCTGGCACCGCATGCCATTGCGAAAACGGCTCCCAGATCGATCCACCGATATTGCCGAGAAGCACGATGCTTTCCGCCCGTGCGCCTGACGCCAAGGCCGGTGCAGTCTCGCCATCAGCGAACCCGACCGTCCCGCGCATGAAAATTCCGTGCGGCTCGAGTGCCGCACGGATGTTCGAGACTATATTGGCCGCGGCGCTCAACGCGGCCCTTTATACTGGTAGTGCGGCCGCCAGACCTCTTTCTGGATAAGATCGGCGACGCGAATAGCCCCGCCTTGCTCCCTGGCGGCATCGGGCTCTCTTCAGGTGAAAGCGTCAGGCATCGAATCCTTGCGCTTCTGGATGTAATCAAGCAGCGCTGTGTCGATGGCGGGATCGAGCGACGGCGCCTCATACTGATCGAGCCACGAGCGGCAAAGCGCGTTGGCGCGCTGTTCGATGCGCTTTTCGCCCTCGACTTCCCATTGTTCGTAGGAATTGTTGTCCGCAAGCGCCGAGCTATAGAATGCGCTTTGGAAGTTCGCGAGCGTGTGGGCGCAGCCAAGATAGTGGCTGCCGGGTCCGACTTCCCGGATGGCATCAAGCGCCTGGCCGTTTTCACTGAGGTCGATGCCCGCAGCCATCTTCTGCATCATGCCAAGCTGATCCTGGTCGATCATGAACTTCTCGTACGAACTGACGAGACCGCCTTCCAGCCACCCGGCAGCATGCAGCACAAAATTGGTGCCGGCCAGCAGCGTCATATTGAGCGTATTGGACGATTCATGCGCTGCCTGTGCGTCCGGAACCTTGGAAGCGCAAAGCGAACCGCCGGTACGGAACGGAATGCCGAGACGGCGGGCAAGCTGAGCCGCGCCATACGACACCAGCGCCGGCTCCGGCGTACCGAATGTCGGGGCGCCCGACTGCATCGAGATCGACGCGGCGAACGTGCCGAACAGCACCGGTGAGCCTTTGCGGATAAGCTGCGTGAACGACGCGCCGGCCAGCACCTCAGCTAGGATCTGCGACAGCGTTCCGGCGACCGTCACCGGGCTCATCGCACCCGACAGGATGAACGGCGAAACGACCGACGCCTGGTTGTGGCGCGCATAGACCTTCAGCGCGCCCAACATCGTCTCGTCGAACACCATCGGCGAATTGGCATTGATCAGGTTGAGTGTGACGCAGTTGTTCTCGACGAAGTCGTCGCCGAACACCAGCTTGGCCATCGCGACAGTGTCTTCAGCCCGTTCCGGCGCCGTCACCGACCCCATGAATGGCTTGTCGGAATATTTGATGTGACTGTAGATCATGTCGAGGTGGCGCTTGTTCACCGGGATATCGACCGGTTCGCAAACGGTGCCTCCCGACGAATGGATCGACGGCGCCATATAGGCGAGCTTCACGAAATTGCGGAAATCCTCGATCGTGGCATAGCGGCGAACGCCTTCCAGATCGCGCACGAAGGGAGGGCCATAGACCGGCGCAAACACTGTCGCCTTACCGCCAATCTGGACGTTGCGCTCCGGGTTGCGCGAATGCCAGGTGAATTCCCGGGGCGCCGTCTTCAGCAACTCACGGCAAAGCCCCTTCGGAAAGTAAACGCGCTCGCCTTTGATTTCGGCACCGGCTTCTTTCCAGAGAGCCAGAGCTTCCGCGTCGTCGCGAAATTCGATGCCGATTTCCTCGAGGATAGTATCGGCATTGCGCTCAATGATCTGGAGACCCTCTTCGTCGAGGACCTCGTAGACGGCGATCTTGCGGGTGATATAGGGCAGAGACGTAGCCGGCCCGCCGCCGCTTCGCGACGCGCGGCGGCCTGCGGCACCTCGGCCCTCGCTGCGCGAACGCCGTCCTGGCGCTTCAACCGCGGCAGCCGATTCGTCGATCGTATCGTCCATGATGCTTCCTCCCTGCACATGTATGCGTCCATCATCGCATGCATGCTATCCTAATTCATCGCACGAACATTCCTCAATGCGCCAGCCATTAGCATAGGACAGACATCGCCAAGGCTAAAATCGGGCTGGACACAATCGTCGTTATTTACCCGGATGGCGTCGCATTCGAAAAGAGTTTTGTCATGGTTGAGGTTTAACTCTTAATCAGGCAGTGTTTCACAAAGCGGCCGACGCACGAATGTCTGCAAGGCGCTGATGCGGCGCACCAAAATGGGATGGAGATCATGGCTGACGACGACATCATTCTCTCGGAACTTTCTGACGAAGAACTCGTGCAGCAGATGCACGACGATCTTTACGACGGCATGAAGGAAGAGGTCGAGGAAGGCACCAACATCCTGATCGAACGCGGTTGGGTGCCTTACGATGTCCTGACCCAGGCGCTGGTCGAAGGCATGCGCATTGTCGGCATCGACTTTCGCGACGGCATCCTGTTTGTTCCGGAAGTCCTGCTCTCCGCCAACGCCATGAAGGCCGGGATGCATATCCTGCGTCCGCTTCTGGCGGCAACCGGGGCTCCCAAGCAGGGCAAGATGGTCATCGGAACGGTAAAGGGCGACATCCACGATATCGGCAAGAACCTCGTCGGCATGATGATGGAGGGCGCCGGCTTCGACGTCATCGATCTCGGCATCAACAATCCGGTCGAGAACTATCTCGACGCTATCGAGCGCGAAAAGCCTGACATTCTCGGGATGTCGGCGCTTCTCACCACGACGATGCCATACATGAAGGTCGTCATCGATACGCTGAAGGAAAAGGGCATGCGCGACGATTACGTCGTTCTCGTCGGCGGCGCTCCGCTAAACGAGGAATTCGGCAAGGCTGTCGGCGCAGATGCCTACTGCCGCGACGCCGCCGTTGCGGTCGAAACCGCGAAGGACTTCATGAAGCGCAAACACAACAGCCTCGCTGCCGGCGCCTGATCTCGCCTCGAAAACAAATCGGCTGCGACCTTTAAAAGTCGCAGCCGATTTCATAAATTGGCTATTGAGCTGCCTTCTTGACGGTATGGCCGGCAGATTGGGTTGCGTTCACTGTATTGGCCGTATCCTTGCCCATGCCTTTGATTGTGTTGGCGCAGGAAGCGAGTAGCATGAGAGCGACGCAGGCGGCGCTTACTTTTGCGATGGTCGATGCTGACATGGTCGGGGATCCTTCGTGATATGGGTTTTGCTGAAAATAAGGCAGAAGTGAACCTTCCGACCGATAAACGCACGACATTGCAAAAAGTTCATGTAATTGCGTGCGGCGCAATTGCGCGCGAGATATTGGCGATCAGCCGGATCAACGGGCTCGACCACATCGATCTTCACTGTCTTCCCGCGATCTATCATTCATACCCGCAAAAGATCGCGCCTGCACTGGAACTGGCGATAGTGGAGGCTCGCGAAAAGGGCTTCGAAAAGATCTTCATAGGCTATGCCGATTGCGGCACCGGCGGAGATATCGACAAGATCTGCGCGCGAGAGGGCATCGAGCGTCTGTCCGGGCCGCACTGTTACTCGTTCTTTGCCGGCAACGAGGAATTTGCCGCGCGCGCCGATCAGGATTTTACCGCATTCTTTTTGACCGATTTTCTTGCTCGCCAGTTCGAGGCTTTCGTCATCCAGCCGCTTGGCCTCGACCGGCATCCGGAGCTGAAGGAAATGTATTTCGGCAATTACGAGAAGTTGATCTATTTGTCGCAGGAAGAAGACGAAGCCCTTCAGAAAAAAGCAAAAGATGCCGCTGACTATCTTGGACTGAAATACGAATATCGCTTCACCAGCTATGGCGACTTAGCCCGCGAATTGCTTGCTATCTGATTTCGAAATAGGCTCCCCTGACCTTTTCTTTAAAACAGGGAAGACGGCATGTACGAAATAGTCTTCGCCGTGGGGGTATTCGTCATTCTGATTACCGCCTCGCTCGGCACCCTGATGACTTATGAATGGCTGCCGCCGACCCATCGCGAGGAAGCCACCAATGGCGTCGTGAGGCTGGTCGCCAATATTTTCGTCGTCATGACATCTCTGGTGCTGGGCCTGATGATCAATTCCGCCAAGAATACTTTCGAGGCAATCGATCATGATCTGCATATCTTCGCGACAGACATCATCGTCCTCGATCGCACATTGCGCGACTATGGCGCCGATGCCGATCCCACCCGCCAAAAACTCATCGCATACATGGAAAGGGCTGCTGCGACCGCCGTCTCACCGAAAGATGACCCGCTTGTGGAGGGTGACCGAACATCGGAGCGCATGCTCGACGATGTCGGCGACAGCCTTTCGACACTGACGCCATCGAATGATGATGAGACGGCGCTACTTGCGTCGGCGAAACAACAGCTCCGGAACCTCGTCGAGCAGCGCTGGACAATCATCGAACACACTGATGGCACCATCCCGGTGCCGCTGATCGCGATGCTGGTCGCCTGGCTCGTTCTCATCTTCGCAAGCTTCGGGTACAGGGCACCCAAAAATGCCGTGGTGGTGACGACCTTCATAATGGCGTCACTGCTGATCTCGACGTCGCTCTACCTGATCATCGACATGGATGTGCCTTTCTCAGGCCCGATCCAGATATCCGAGGCGCCGCTGAAAAGCGCATTGGCGGAGCTGCAGCACTAGCGTCCTTGCATCCTTCAAATCGAACAAGAGCCGAAGAGTTTTTGGCGCATTTCTGCCAAACGAAATCTGCCGCACCCATTGCTTTCGGCCGCTGCTCATCTGAAATGACGAAATCGGCGCGGACGCGACATGCGCGTCGTATTTCGGCATGTGTAGCGTCGTGGCGAGCGCAGTCCGCAGCGGCGGGCACGTGCATGCTGCGCTAAAGAGGAGAGACTTCGCATGGCAGATCGCATTGTGGTTTATTGGCGCGATATTCCGGCGCAGGTCATTATCAAGCAGGGCCGCAAGACCGCCAAGCGCGAGCTCTCGCTGCGTTTCACCGAGGCGATCGATATGTGTGCGATGCGCACCGGTGCTTCGGAAACCGACGACTACCTGGCGGAATGGCGCAAGGCCGATCCTGTACCAGTCTCCGACGATCTGGAAGCCGAGGCCGACAAGGCAGCGGCAGAGCTGGAAGAGACCTTCGACCGCGAGCGCCTGATCGCACTGGTCAAGTCAGGAGGCCGCGACAATGGCTGACGACAAACAGCGATCCGGAAACGCAGCGCCCGCCTCCAAGGCCGCCAGCGGCGCCTTTACGCCAGCGGGCGTTTCGCCCAGCCGTCGTTCGCGCCATAAATACACCGTCCGCCTCTGGGCCGTCCGCCATTCGCGCTTCCTCGAATGGTTCTACCACCGCTTCGCCGACACCTTCCTGCTGCTGCATCCGCTTTGGAAAGCGATCGGCTATGAACGCGTCGAACGGCCAATCACCTTTGTCGAGCGGCATGTGAAAGGATTCCTGTTCGATTGCCGGATGTGCGGCCAATGCGCACTCTCGTCGACCGGGATGTCCTGTCCGATGAACTGTCCGAAGCAGTTGCGCAACGGCCCCTGCGGCGGCGTACGGGCCAATGGCAACTGCGAAGTCGAACCGGATATGCCTTGCGTCTGGGTCCAAGCTTGGAATGGATCCCGCAACATGACGGGAGGCGACAGGATCATGAACATCCAGAAGCCGGTGAACCAGTCGCTCCGCGAGACTTCTTCATGGCTGCGCGTCACGGCGGAGGCGGCAGCCGCACGGGCAGTCCCGGCCAAGGAAAACTGACACTATGGCGCATATCGACGAGAACCCGCTTGGCCCACACCTGCCGCTCGATCCCCTGCCCGGCCACTCCTCCCTCGGGCGGCTCGAGCGCGTGCTCCGTCGCGGCGAATTCGCCGTTACCGCCGAGCTGAATCCGCCTGACAGCGCCGATCCGGAGGATGTCTACGAACGCGCCTCGATCTTCAACGGCTGGGTCGATGGCATCAACGCCGTCGATGCTTCAGGCGCTAATTGCCACATGTCGTCTGTCGGCATCTGCGCGCTGCTGACGCGCATCGGCTACGCCCCGATCATGCAGATCGCCTGCCGCGACAAGAACCGCATCGCAATCCAGGGCGACGTGCTCGGCGCTGCGGCCATGGGCGTCGCCAACATGATGTGCCTAACAGGTGATGGCGTCCAGGCCGGCGACCAGCCGGGCGCCAAGCCGGTCTTCGACCTCGACTGCATGTCGCTTCTCGAAACAGTGCGGATCATGCGCGACAACGCAAAATTCCTCTCCGGCCGCAAGCTGACAAAGCCGCCGCAGGTTTTCCTCGGGGCAGCGATCAATCCCTTTGCTCCGCCTTACGATTTCCGACCCTACCGGCTGGCGAAGAAGATCGAGGCCGGCGCCCAGTTCGTCCAGAGCCAGTATTGCTACGACGTGCCGATGTTCCGCGAATACATGAAGAAGGTCCGCGATCTCGGCCTTGACGAGAAATGCTTCATCCTCGTCGGCGTCGGCCCGCTGGCATCGGCCAGAACTGCGCGCTGGATGCGCTCGAACGTGCCCGGCGTCCATATCCCGGATGCCATCATCGAGCGTATCGAAGGGGCTGCCGACCAGAAGAAGGAAGGCAAGCAGCTCTGCATCGACATCATCAATGAAGTGAAGGAAATCGCTGGTGTCTCCGGCATCCACGTCATGGCGTACCGGCAGGAGGAATATGTTGCCGAGATGGTGCATGACAGCGGCGTGCTCAAGGGTCGTCGCCCCTGGCAACGGGAGGCATCCCGCGACGACGCGATCGTTGCCGAACGCAGGGAGCACATTCGCGAAGGCCAGGCCGAGAACCAGCAGGAGCTGGCAGAACTTGCCGCCCATCATCCACCGCACTATACGCCAGCAAACTGAAATTCGGGGCAGTCCGGCGGAGGAGCGGGCCTGCTTGTAACACCCATCGCGGCACGCTAGACCAGCTCTATCGGGCCCCTGACCAGAGGATCAGACATGACGCGCACCATCGTTGCTTCCGCCACTCGCGAAATCATCATCGGCTTTGACCAGCCGTTCTGCGTGATCGGCGAACGCATCAACCCGACGGGGCGCAAGAAGCTCGCCGCGGAAATGATCGTCGGCAACTTCGACACCGTTATCCGCGACGCGCTCGAACAGGTGGCCGCGGGCGCGACCATGCTAGACGTCAATGCCGGCGTCACCTCGGTCAATCCCAACGAGACCGAACCGGGCCTGTTGGTGCAAACGCTCGAGATCGTCCAGGGCCTTGTCGACGTTCCGCTATCGATCGACAGTTCGGTCACCGCGGCAATCGAGGCGGCGCTGAGAGTTGCCAAGGGCCGCCCGCTGGTCAATTCCGTCACCGGCGAGGAAGAGAAGCTGGAAGCAATCCTGCCGCTGATCAAGAAATACGACGTCCCGGTCGTCGCCATCTCCAATGACGAAACCGGTATCTCGATGGACCCGGACGTCCGCTTTGCCGTCGCGAAGAAGATCGTCCAGCGCGCGATGGACTACGGCATCAAGCCGCACGACATCATCGTCGATCCGCTGGTCATGCCGATCGGTGCTCTCGGTGATGCCGGCCGCCAGGTCTTCGCGCTGCTGCATCGCCTGCGTAACGAGCTTAAGGTCAACACCACCTGCGGCCTCTCCAACATCTCTTTCGGCCTGCCGCACCGCCACGGCATCAACGCCGGCTTCATCCCGATGGTGATCGGCGCCGGCATGACCTCGGCGATCATGAACCCGTGCCGCCCGCAGGAAATGGAAGCCGTCCGTGCCGCCAACGTCCTCAACGGCACTGACGCGAACTGCGGCAACTGGATCATGACCTATCGCGACTACAAGCCGGCCGAAGCGGGAGCTGCCGCATCCACCACCGCCCCCGGCGCCAGCAGCGGCCGTCGAGGCGGCCGAGCGGCGCGTGCTGGAGCGGGTGCGGCCACAGAATAGCATCCACCTCCCCCTTGATGGGGGAGGTCGCAGCGAAGCTGCGGGTGGGGGTGATCATTGGATGTCACACGAAGTCACCCCACCCCGGCACTTCGTGCCGACCCTCCCCCTCAAGGGGAGGGTGAACTCAAACGAATACATCGCCTGAAAGCACCATAATGACCGATAAAGACGCCCTCGTTCTCTTCATGCCCTCCGGGAAGCGTGGCCGTTTTCCTGTCGGCATGCCGGTGCTCGAAGCTGCTCGCCAGCTCGGCGTCTATGTCGAGAGCGTCTGCGGCGGACGCGCCACCTGCGGGCGCTGCCAGGTCTCCGTGCAGGAGGGTAATTTCGCCAAGCACAAGATCGTGTCGGCCAACGACCACCTCTCTCCCATCGGCCCCAAGGAGCAACGCTACGCCGAGGTGCGTGATCTGCCTGACGGCCGCCGTCTTTCCTGCTCGGCGCAGATCCTCGGCGACCTCGTCATCGACGTGCCGCAGGATACGGTCATCAACGCGCAGGTGGTGCGCAAGGACAGCGATGGCCGGGTGATCGAGCGCAATGCGGCGGTCCATATGTGCTACGTCGAGGTCGAGGAGCCTGATATGCACAAGCCGCTCGGCGACCTCGATCGCCTGAAGACGGCGATTACCAACGACTGGAAATACGAAAATCTCGATGTCGATTTCCATCTGATCTCTCAAGTGCAATCGATCCTGCGCAAGGGCGAATGGAAGGTCACGGCCGCAATCTACAAGGATGAGGAAAACGGTGACCGGCCCCGCATCATCGCGCTTTACCCCGGCCTGAAGAACGAGGCCTACGGCATCGCCTGCGACATCGGCTCGACGACGATCGCAATGCATCTATCTTCGCTGCTTTCCGGCCGCACAGTCGCCTCCGCCGGCACGTCAAACCCGCAGATCCGCTTCGGCGAAGATTTGATGAGCCGCGTTTCCTACGTGATGATGAACCCCGACGGCCGCGAAGGCATGACCAATGCCGTGCGCGAGGCGCTGAACGGGCTGATCGACAAGGTCTGCGCCGATGGCGGCATCTCGCGCCAGGATATCCTCGATGCCGTCTTCGTCGGCAATCCGATCATGCATCACCTGTTTCTCGGCATCGACCCGACGGAGCTTGGCGGCGCACCGTTTGCGCTTGCAGTTTCCGGTGCCGTGCATCTGAAATCCTCCGAGGTAGGCCTGCCGATGAACGCCGGCACCCGCGTCTACATGCTGCCCTGCATCGCCGGTCACGTCGGCGCCGATGCCGCTGCCGCAACGCTGACAGAAGGTCCACACCGTCAGGACGAAATGATGCTGCTCGTCGATATCGGCACCAATGCCGAAATCGTACTCGGCAACCGCCGGCGCGTCGTTGCAGCCTCTTCTCCGACTGGTCCTGCCTTCGAGGGCGCGGAAATCTCCTCTGGCCAGCGCGCCGCACCGGGCGCCATCGAACGCGTCCGCATCGACCCCGTCACGCTCGAGCCGCGCTACCGCGTCATCGGCATCGAGCCCTGGTCGGATGAACCGGGATTTGCCGAGGCTGCGGCCGACATTCGCGTCACCGGAATCTGCGGCTCCGGCATCATCGAGGTCGTCGCTGAAATGTTTCTGGCCGGCATTATCTCGGAAGATGGCGTTGTCGACGGGACGCTGGCCGCCCGCTCGCCGCGCACATTGCAGACGGGTCGCACATTCTCCTACCTGCTGCAGGATGGCGAGCCGCGCATCACGGTGACGCAGAACGACGTGCGGGCCATCCAGCTGGCAAAAGCCGCACTCTATGCCGGCGTCAAGCTGCTGATGGACAAGCAGGGTATCGACCACGTCGATCGCATCGGCCTTGCAGGCGCTTTCGGCACCTTCATCGATCCGATGTACGCGATGGTGCTTGGCCTCATTCCGGATTGCCCGCTCGACAAGGTCAAGGCGGTCGGCAACGCCGCCGGCACCGGCGCCCGCATGGCGCTGCTCAACCGCGGCTACCGTCGCGAGATCGAGGAAACAGTCAGCAAAATCGAGAAGATAGAGACGGCGCTTGAATCAAAGTTTCAGGAGCATTTCGTCTTTGCGATGGCGCTGCCGAACAAGGTCGACACCTTTCCGGAACTGGCAAAGGTCGTCACGCTACCCGAGCGCAAGGCAACGAGCGATGACGGCGGCGAAGGCGGCGGAAGACGCCGGCGCCGCAATCGCGAATAGCATAGAACTCAGGCAGCGCGCGCCAGCTCGCCGAAAGCATAGCGAATGCTATCGGCCACAGCGGCCATCGGCCCGGTCATCTGCGATGAGGTCAGGAGCCTGATATCGAAGGTATTGAGCTCAGGCAGACCCTCGTTCGGGCCGAGGATCGTCATGTCCTCGGTAACGTAGGAGCGCGGGAACGGCGCGACAGCCAGATCGGAAACGACAGCGGCGCGCTGCGCCATCGTATGAGCGCTGAGGAAGGCCACACGATAGTTGCGCTTGTTGTTCTGAAGCTGCGCAAGAGCATCCGAGCGCCAGATGCAGCCCTCCTCCCAGATTGAGATGGGCAGCGGGTCACGGCGATGCGCCGTGCCGCATTTCGCACCGGCCCACACAACCCTCTCGGTATAAATGATCTCACCGTCGGTCGGGAACGGTCGCGTCGCGCAATTGATCAGCGCCAGATCCAGCCGCTGTTCCTCGATGCGCTTCTTCAGGCCGATACTCATGTCGACGGTCACATCGACCATGATACCGGGATAGGTCGCCGCGAAGCTCTTGAGGACGCTCGGGAGCAGGCGCTCGCCGATATCGTCGGGCGCCCCGAGACGCACGACGCCGCTGAGTTCCGGCATTATGAACCGGGAGACGGCCTCGTTGGAAAGCGCCAGCATATTGCGAGCATAGGACAAAAGCATTTCGCCATGATGCGTCAGGCTGACGGAGCGGGCGTCGCGCAGGAACAGCGTAACGCCGAGCTGCTCTTCAAGCTTCTTGATCTGCATCGAGACGGCCGACGGCGTACGATATACGGCATCGGCGGCTGTCGAGAAATTGCCCGTCTCGGCGATAGCCACGAAAGTTCGCAGCACGTCGTTGTCGAGCAGCGGTATGGGACGGCGCAAAGGAACGGTCATCGTCTCATCTTTCAATTTTTCTGATCTTTAGCACCATATCATTTCGTTTGTCTGATTGTCAACGCACCCCATATTAACAGGCATAGAGACCAGAACGGACAGCCGAGAAGGAGTTCCACATGGTTGCCGAGACAATTCGAGACATCTTCAACCTGTTTACCCACGTCAGGGCAAGAATGCTGCGCCACACGACGCAACGCACGCTCCAGGAGATGGCCCGTCTGCCCGGGCATCTGATCGACGATGTGAACGCGCGCGGCCTGCCATCGGATCGGTTGCTGCCGCCGATCACCGGCACTCGCGCCAAACGGAGATACTTCAAGAATGCTTATGGTAGCCATAAGATCTATTCGTTTGATTGATGCCCGTCGCAGGCACATATCAGTACTCGAGGGTGGAAGCCGCCCTCAACCCGAAAGGAAACCGACATGACCAGCATTACCTATAGGACCACCGAAAAGAGCCATTATTCGCCGTCTTTCGGCATTGGTCTATTCACAGCGCTTTCGACCTATTCGCTCAAGCTTGCCGAACGCCTGGAGCAGTGGCAAGCAGCCCGCGCAATCGAATCCATGCCGATCGACATGCGCAAGGACCTCGGCTGGCCTGCCGCCGACATCACACGAGGCCGCAAATGAATGTAGCGAATGCGACATCCGGTAAAATATGAGAGCGACGCAACTTCAAGAGGCGCCGCTCTCGCCTTTATTCGCCTCTGCCAAATAATGTTGATTTTCATAGACATATATAAAGCTCGCCTTCAGCACGCCGCCCCGCCATGCTAGGCACCCCCAATCGGGTGACAATTTTAGCCATGTCGCGCAAATAACACTTTGCGGCCGTTTTTATCCATGACACTGTCGCTTTCAGACTATCAGACCGGCGCAAATGACGCGAGGAATGTGGCATGGCAGCGGAGCATGGATCCTCTCAGATGAGCAAAGCACAGGTAAAGAAGCGTTCGCTAGTTTTCTTCCTCGTTCCGCATTTCACCATGCTTCCGTTTTCCGCCGCGATTGAAACGCTGCGAATTGCAAACCGGATGCTCGGCTATCCGGCCTACGTCTGGCGCCTCGCATCCACCGACGGTGAAAAGGTCTATTCGTCCAGCGGCATCGGCATCGAGGTCAATTCGTCGCTCGCCGACGAGCGACGCTACCTCGGCGGTGAAAATCGTCCGAACATGGTGTTGGTCTCCTCTGGGATTTACGTCGAGGAATTTCACAACAAGTCGGTCAATGCCTGGCTACGCGAATCCTATAATCGCGGCGTCGCGGTGGGCAGCCTCTGTACGGGCGCGCATGTGCTGGCCCAGGCAGGTCTCCTCAACGGCAAGCGCTGCGCCATCCACTGGGAAAACCTGCCGGGCTTTGCCGAAGCGTTCCCTCAGGCCGAAGTCTATGCCGATCTCTACGAGGTCGACAGCAACATCTATACCTGCGCCGGCGGCACCGCCTCGCTCGACATGATGCTCAATCTCATCGGCCAGGATTTCGGCGAAAATCTCGTCAACCGCGTCTGCGAGCAGGCGCTGACCGATAGAGTTCGAAGCCCGCACGACCGCCAGCGCCTGCCGCTGCGCGCCCGCCTCGGTGTCCAGAATTCCAAGGTACTGTCGATTATCGAACTGATGGAAAGCAATCTGGCCGAACCACTGTCGCTGCTGGAGATCGCCGATGATGCCGGCCTCTCGCGCCGGCAGATCGAGCGCCTGTTCCGCCAGGAGATGGGCCGTTCCCCTGCCCGCTACTACCTCGAAATCCGCCTGGACCGAGCCCGCCATCTTCTCGTGCAGTCTTCGATGCCGGTTGTCGAGGTGGCGGTTGCCTGCGGCTTCGTTTCCGCTTCGCACTTTTCCAAGTGTTATCGCGAACTTTACAATCGCTCTCCCCAGCAGGAGCGCGCCGAGCGCAAGCTGAGCATGTCGACAGCCCGAACCGGCGTCGTCATCTGAACATACATTGCCGAACGGGCGGCGCGATGATTATTGCGCCGCTTCGAGGGTCATGCGCGCATCCGAATAGACCTGGTTTCGACCCTTGTGCTTGGCCATGTAGAGAAACTGGTCGGCGGCGTTGAGATAGTTCTCGAATGTCTCGTAGCCGGCGATTTCGGCCACACCGATCGAGACCGTCACCGACAGCTCTTCATCATCGGCGGGGATTTTCAGACCGGATAGACTGGTCCGCACCTTGTCGCAAAGCTCGGTCGCCGCTTGTGAATCCATTTCCGTGAACAGGATTGCGAACTCCTCGCCACCGAGCCGCGACAGAAGATTGTCACTTCCTTCGAACAGCGCCTGCAGGCGGTCGGCGACCGCCTTAAGGACCTGATCGCCGATTTCGTGACCATAGGTATCGTTCAGCCGCTTGAAATTGTCGATATCGAGGATCGCAACCGCCGCTGGCTGCGACCGGCGCAGGCATTCGTTGACGAGCAGCGGGCCCTGGTCATAAAAATAGCGCCTGTTGTAGAGCCCTGTCAGATAATCGCTGGCGGCCGCAATGCGCAGATGCTTCATCTGCATCAGCGTCTCGATGTTATGCGCGATCCGGCACTGCAACTCTTCAGGCACGAACGGCCGGTAGACAAAATCATTGGCGCCAGCCTTCAGGAACGTCGCCGACAGCAAACGGTCACTTGAGGAGGAGATGCCGATCACCCGCATCCGGTCCGAACCATATTGTTTGCGAATGCGCCGCGTCAGCTGGTAGCCGTCCATGTCGGGCATGTGATGATCGGTTATCACAAGTTCGATGTCGCTATGCCTGCTGAGTGCCGCCAGCGCCTCGATACCGGAACAAGCCTCGGCAATCATGAACTGCTGAGCTGCCAAGAGATCGACCAGAACCTGACGCGCTGATGGAAGGTCGTCGACGACCAGCACCCGTGTCTTGCGGTTGGAGATTGCCCGACGAACCGATGAAACCAGGTTGTCGAGCGCGAATTCGTTATCTTTCAGGACATAGTCGACAACATTGCGCTCCATGATGCGGTCGCGCACGCTGACATCGAAATAGCCCGTGAATACAATGACCGGCACATTGTGGGCGATCGTGGCGTCCAACGCCTCGCCACGCGGCGAATCTGGCAGGTTAAGGTCGACGACGGCAATGGTGAAGCCGTGGTCATCCCTGCTCAAAGCTTCGTTGAGGGCTTTCAGCGAGGCACAATGCGTCACGTCGAGGCCAAGTTCGGTACGGAATCGGTGCGTGAGGATGGAAGCGAACATGCGCGAGTCTTCGACCAAAAGCATTCTTTGGCTATTGCGGCGCGAGATGGGTCCGTCGCGCATGATATCTGCCTGAAATGCCATTCCGCTCATGCCCCTCCTTGCCCCTCCCGCTCGCTTGATTCAGATGCAACTTATCCGCTCAACGAAATAACGCCCCACACGATTATCGTGAAGGGTGTTCATAGAACATACACATCCTAAATTGCAACGACCTTGCCGACACGTATCCCGCGTCGCTGCGTTTCCACGCAAATCCAGGAGCCTCTCGTCTTTCCGGCATTTCCTCCTTTGTTATCAATCTCCTCGGCTAGGCGCTCGCGCGCATCTGGCGCATCGACTGTATCTGCAAGAGCGTGTCGAGGTTCTGGTTGACGCGGCAGTAGAATTCCTCGTCGATGAACGGGCGAAGGATAAAGTCATTGCCACCTGCCTTGAGGAACCGTGCCGAAAGCAGCCGGTTGGTCGAGGACGAGACACCGATGATGCGCAGTTCATGCGAACCGATGCTGGCGCGGATGCGCCGCGTCAATTCGAAACCGTCGATATCGGGCATGTTGTAGTCGGTGATCATCAGGCCGATATCGCGATGCGCCTTCAGGATCTCCAGTGCCTTCGCTCCGTTTTCCGCGACGTCGACACGGAAATTGTAGCGCTTCAGGCGGCTCGAGAGCAGCGCCCGCGCGGTCGCGCTATCGTCGACGATCAGCACATGATGGCGATGATTTGTGAGGAACCGGCAGATCGACTCTGCAAGCAGGTCAACGGCGAAGATATTGTCCTTGAGAATATAGTCGACGATATCCTTGGCCATCAGCGCGTCGCGCATGCCTTCCTGGAACGTGCCGGTGAAGACGATAGTCGGGATACTGAGATCGACCAGATACTCCAGCGCCTCTCCGTTTTCTGCCCCGGGTAGATTGATGTTGGAGATGGCCAGCCGGATCGGCTCCGAGGACTTGTCGTAGGCAAGCTGCAACTCCTCGAAACTCCGGCAGATCTCGATGTCGAGATCGAAAAGCTCTTTCAGTCTCGTACGAACCATCGATGTAAAAACATTGGAATCTTCAGCAAGAATAATACGTGCACCAGCAAACGAGCCGCCTGAGTACTGCATTCCAGAAATGCCTAAAAATGACATGACCAACCTTTGGATAAATATTTCGTTCGACTATCAGATCGATACAACAAAGCATTTGAGTATTTGTTAATTCAACCAAACGCCACCAAATGAGAAGGGCGGCACTTGGCCGCCCTAACATTCCACGATGTTTACGGATTCTAGACTGATCAGGCGCGCAGAACCGCGTTGTCAGGGTCGAACGGGCTCTCGCCGACGACAGTTGCCGTATAGATCGTACCAAGTATCTTGATCTTCAACTTGGTGCCTTCGGCAGCATAGCCGGGTTTCAGCATTGCCAGCGCCATCGACTTGCCGATGCGGAAGCCATAAGTCCCGTTGGTGGCGCGACCGACAAGTTCGCCGGCCTCGTTGTAGATCGCTTCCGATCCGCGTGCATCGACGTCGTTGCCTGTCTCGACGATCAGCGTCGCAAAATTCCACTGCAAGCCCTTTTCCTTATAGGCAAGCAGCCCGTCGCGGCCGAGGAATTCCTTCTCCGGCTTGATGAAACGGTCAAGCGCGGATTCGTAGGCATTGTATTCGATCGACATCTCGCGCGGGATCAGGCGGTAGGACTTTTCGACCGACATCGCCAGCATGGCGCGTATGCCGAAAGGCTTGATCCCGAATTCGGCACCCGCCGCCATCAGCTTGTCGAAGATGTAGGTCTGCATTTCGATCGGATGGTGAAGCTCCCAGCCGAGTTCGCCGACGAAGTTGACGCGAAGGGCGTGCGCGGACGCCGCGCCGACGGAAATCTCTTTGCCCGAAAGCCAGGGGAAATCCTTGTTTTCGAGGCTGGTGCGCGTGAGCTTCTTCAGGACATCGCGCGACTTTGGCCCGGCAAGAACGAGCACGCCCAGACGCTGGGTGATCTGCTGCAGGCGGACCGATCCGTCACTTGGTAGCAGCTTGCGCAGGTAGTCGTGGTCATGCGCTTCGTAGGCACCGGCCGAGACAAGGTAGAAGCGGCCCGGCGCCCATTCGTAGACCGTGAATTCGGCACGAACGCCGCCCTGTTCCGTCAGCATGTGGCAGAGCGCGATGCGGCCGCGCTTCTTTGGAATGGCGTTGGCGAAGATCGAGTCCAGCCATGCGCGCGCACCGGGACCGGAAACTTCCATCTTGGCGAACGCCGACATGTCGAGCACGCCGACATTCTTGTTGACGTTCATGACCTCGTTGCCGACATGATCGAAGTAGTTCGAGCGGCGGAACGACCACTTTTCGACGATGCGGCCGTCTTCTGTCGGCGGCGCATAGTTGTGGTTGGTCAGCACGTCTGCCCCGAGATCCAACTCCTCCTTGGCAACTGAATAGCCTTCCGGCGCAAACCAGTTGGCGCGCTCCCAGCCGTAGACGGAGCCGAACACGGCGCCGAGCGCCTTGAGGCGATCGTAGATCGGCGTGGTCTTCAAGGGACGGGCGCCGGAACGCTCCTCGTCCGGATAGTGCATGGTGAAGACGTTGGCGTAGGCCTCCTCGTTCTTCTCGATGAGATAGCCTTCGTTGGCATAGGGGCCGTAGCGACGTGGATCCACGCCCATCATGTCGACGGTCGGCTCGCCATCGACGATCCATTCCGCAAGCTGCCAGCCTGCCCCGCCCGCTGCGGTGATGCCGAAGGAATGGCCCTCGTTCAGCCAGAAGTTCTTGAGACCTGGAGCCGGGCCGATGATCGGGTTGCCGTCGGGTGTGTAGGCAATGGCGCCGTTGTAGACCTTCTTGATGCCGACTTCGCCAAACGCCGGAACGCGGACGATCGCCGTCTCGATATGCGGCATAAGCCGGTCGAGGTCTTCCTGGAAAAGTTCGTACTCGCTGTCGTCGGACGGACCGTTGACATAGCAGGCAGGCGCGCCGTGCTCGTATGGGCCGAGCAGCAGTCCGCCGTTTTCCTCGCGCATGTACCAGGCGCTGTCGGATTCGCGAAGCACGCCCATTTCCGGCAGGCCCTTGGCCTTGCGCTCAAGGATGGCCGGGTGTGGTTCCGTCACGATATACTGATGCTCGACCGGGATAACGGGAATATTGATCCCCACCATCTCGCCGGTCTTGCGCGCGAAATTGCCGGTACAGCTGATGACGTGTTCCGCGGTAATCTCGCCCTTGTCGGTCGTCACCTTCCAGAGACCGTCCGGCAGTTGCTCGATCGCAGTGACTGCGGTGTGGCGATAGATCGTAGCGCCTAGATCGCGGGCACCCTTGGCCAGTGCCTGCGTCAGGTCGGCCGGCTGGATGTATCCGTCGTCGGGATGCTGGATGGCGCCGAGCAGGCCTTCGGTCTCACAGAGCGGCCAGATTTCCTTGACCTGTTCCGGCGTCAAGAGCTTGACGTTGACACCAATCGTCTCGGCGATGCCGGCATAATACATGTACTCGTCCCAGCGATCCTTGGTAAGAGCGAGACGGATGTTGGAAACTTTGCTGAAACCGACATTCATGCCGGTTTCCGCCTGAAGCTCCTGATAGAACTTCACCGAGTATTTGTGGATCTGGCCGACGGAATAGCTCATGTTGAACAGCGGCAGCAGGCCCGCCGCATGCCAGGTCGAGCCGGAGGTCAGTTCCTTCCGCTCGATGAGGACGACGTCGTCCCAGCCCTTCTTGGCAAGGTGGTAAAGCGTCGAGACGCCGACGACACCACCACCGATCACGACGGCCCGTGCATGTGTTTTCATGGAAAGACTACCTCTTCGAAACTGAGCGGCCCGGCATTTTGATCCGGGAGAGATGACGATGTCGCGGACTATGCAATTCCGGTTCGTCCGCCAAATGCCTGATTACGACATGGGGAAAGCTTGCCGCGACGATGTGTGAATAGACAAGCGCGAAATCTGTTTTTCAGCGCTTTTCATCGCAGAAGAGCCGGATCGGGACATCGCGAGGCGCCGTGACGAAGCTCACCGCTGTCGCGATCAGGCGAGCGGTCACCCCTCGCCTCGCCGACGGGCGGTGCCGCTGCGCAGTTCCTGCGGCGGCTTCGATTCCGTCGGCACCGCATCTTCGCTTGGCGCCGGCTCGATCGCCTCGATCACCGTGCGCGCTTCGCCCACCACCTCAGCCGGTCTTGTGCGCATCGGGTCTCGGCGGATCTGCAGTTCCTGCGTCGGAAAGGGAATGACGATCCCTTCCTGGCGGAAACGCTCGAGAATGGCGATCCGCAGATTATTGCGGATCGGCATGCCATCTGAGAGATCGGCGAGATAGAACCGCATCTCGAAATCGAGCGATGACGGCCCGAAGCGGAGGAACTCCACGTGCGGTTCCGGATTCCGAAGGACCTTCGGGATTTTCTGCACCAGATCGAGCAGCACATCCATGACCTTCTGCGGGTCGGCATCGTAGCCGACGGAGATCGGGATTTCCGAACGGGCCAGACGGTTGCGGTGCGTCCAGTTGCCGACCGACGCGTTGATCAGCTCCGAATTCGGCACGATGATCGATTGCTTTCGGAACGTCTCGATCTCGGTAGCCCGTACCGAAATCCGCTTGACGATGCCTTCGGACGTTCCAGAGACGATCCAGTCTCCCACCTTGAACGGCCGCTCGACCAGGAGGATCAGACCCGAGACAAAATTCGACACGATGTTCTGCAGGCCGAAACCGATGCCGACCGAGAGCGCGCTGGCGACCAGCGCGAAGCTGGAAAGGTCGATACCGGCAGCCGAGATCGCGATGACGGCGGCAACGGTGACGCCGAGATAACCGATGCCTGTCTTGACCGAGTTGCGAACGCCGGTGTCCACCTGGCTGCGAGCCATGATATTGGTGTCGAGCCAGCGCTGAAACCACCGGGTCATGAGATAACCGCCGGCAAACAGCAGCACGCCGACACCGATGCCGACCAGCGATATGTGGATATTGCCAAGCCGGATCTCGGTGAACAACTGGTAGGCGAAGAGCTCCAGATCCTGGATGTGGAAGCCCCAGGACATCAGGATCAGCGGAATGCCGGTAAACAGCGCGATGAAATAGATCCCGAGTCCCGCGACGAGCGCCGCCTGGTCCAGTGCGACTTCCCCGAGCTTGAAGCGCTGCTGCAGGAAGCGTCCGGCGATCGTTTCGGGAAACGTCTCCTGGCTTGACACGGCCTTGCCGAGCAATATGCCGAGGTACATCGTCACGAGGACAGCGCTGGTGACGATCAATTGCGAGGCTATGAAGCGGGACAGGCCTACATAGCCGACCAACGCCGTAAAGATCAGCCCGCCACCCATGACGCGCAGTATGATCGCCATGCCGTGCGGCCAATGGCGACCGGGGGCTTCCGGATCGCCGTTCTTTGCCAGCATCGGCTTGCCGAAAGAGACCGCAATGAGAATCACACCGACGATCAGCGCGGCGACAAAGCTCTTCGCAACAGTGACGACGACAGGAGCGCCCATCACTTCGCTGATGCGATTGAATACGAAATCGAGGCCGTTGACGATCGCCATCGCCTGCAGGCACCAGCTCAACGACCGCGCGCCCTTGTTCGATAGCCTAACAAGGCGCCAACGCGGCTCCGAAGGCGCAAATACGGCGTTGGTCACCCGGCCGACGAAGTAGACGAGACCGGTAAAGCCGAAGACTGCCGAAATCACCGGCGCGATGTCGGGCCTGAGCACATTGAATGTCGACAGAAAGAAATAGGAGATGACGAGCAGCGCCGCGACAGCAAGCGTGTCGACCATAGTCGACCAGAAGGCGATGGAGAGACGGCTGATATAGGGAGGCGCCTCGATCGTATCGTCGCGCTGGAAATAGCGGCCGAACAGCCGATATGCCCCCGACAACAACACCAGCGCCGTGGCAAGCGACAGAAAGACGGAAGTGAAGAGCGGTATTCGCTTGAATTTCCAGACGAACGTTCCCCAACTAGCCAGCGCGGCGCCAAAGTCCGTGGCCTCCTGGACAAACGCCGACCCGGCATCGCCGAATGTCGTGCCCGATAGCTCTGTGCGTCGCAGCAGCGTCTCGGCAAAAAGCTCCCGTCGCATCGCGGTGACATCAGTGGCAAAGCGGCTTGCGGCTGCCAATGCGCTATCCGCGTCGCCGGTCACGACAGTGATCTGGGAGCGCTCTGCCGTCAGCCGGTCTCTTTCCTGAGCAACGAGCGGCACTTCCGGCGGTTGGCCTTCCTTGGGAGGCGGGCCGATCTGGGTCAGGCGATTGTTGATTTCGTCGAACCGTGGCTTCAGGCTGGCCGAGACGGCGGCGATGGTTCGGTTGAGCTCATCGGCCTTGCCGGAGAGCACCACCAACGCCTCGTCGTCGCTGGCGCTCTGCTTGGCGCTGTCTTGCAGCGACGCCAGCTGCTTGCGCGCCTTTTCAAGATCGACTGCAGCGCGATCGAGCACGCCATTGGCGAGCTGGGGCGCCTGCGACGGCTGTTGCGCCTGCCCCGCTTGCGGCTGCGATTGCGGCTGCGGCTGCGATTGCGTCTGGACGGCCGGCTGCTGTTCCTGCGCAAATGCAATCCTTGCGGCCGAAGGATCGAAAATCTCGACAGCCAGGACCAGCAGAACCAGATAGCGAACAAATTTCTTTGGCAGGGGCAAGCAAGGCTCCTCGTCACAACGTCATCGGCAATATCGGCGGCGGCAAGATACACCGGATTGGCGGCACCGCCGAATTGATCTGTTGCCTTGTAGGCAAAGAAAGGCGGCAGAAAGGCGGCTGCCTCGCCTCAAATCCCTAGAAACCAGCGTCCGGCTGGGCAAGATAGTCGCGTTCGGCCTCCGTCGACACGCGGCCGAGCGCGGCATTTCGATGAGGAAATCGCCCGTAGGCTGCAATCACCGCCCGATGACGAATGGCGAAATCGATATATTCCTCCTCGCCAAGCGCCTGGAAAAACTCGACCGCCTTTTCCTGCTCGATCAGGTTCTCGGCATGCTCGAAGGGCAAGTATAAGAAGCACCGGCGTTCACGCGCGACCTTCTGGTCGGCACCGGCATTCAGCGCAATCTTTGCTTCCTGCAGTGCAAGGCCGTCAGTGGCAAAGGCAAGGGCAGTACCGCGATAGATATTGCGCGGAAATTGATCGAGGACGATCACCGTCGCGAGCTGGTTTTCCGGCGTCGCTCGCCAGACGCCGAGGACCCCGCCGGCAAGCGCCAGATGCGTATCGCGGAACCGCCGGCGTATCTCCTCGTCAAGCGCAGCCGAGACCTTGAACCAATCCTCGCGCCCGCACTCCTCGAACCAGAAATCCAACACCTCCTCCGGCGTGCAGATCGCGTGACTTTTGTCCATGACCTCTCCTTCTGCGGTAACTCGTGAACATCTAAGCCGCTCTGGCAGGAAGGCAACGGTGAAACGTACACAGTCAGCTTTTCCGCAGGATAAGGATAAAGGCAACGCCGCCGGCAAGGCCGGTGACGATGCCGATCGGCATGTCCTCTGGCGCCATGATCATCCGCGCGACGATATCGGCCCAGATCGGCGTCAACGCGCCGACGGCCGCACTTAGCGGGATCACCCGCACATTGTCTCCGCCGCCGATCAGGCGAACGAAATGGGGAACCATTAGCCCGACAAAGCCGATCACGCCCGAAAAGGCCACCATCGCCCCAGTCACGAGAGCCGTAACGACGAACAGTAGGAACCGAAGGCGGGTAACCGATATGCCAAGCGTCGCGGCAGTCTCGTCACCCATGGCCAGCGCATTGAGCTCCCGAGCCTTCAACGTCAGCACGATCATGCAGCCGGCCAGCACGACAGCGGGATAGGCAAGATGGGACCATTGCGCCAGACCGAGCCCACCGAGCATCCAGAACACCACGGTATTCGTGGCACGCGGATCACCGAGAAAGATCAGCAAATTGCCAAGCGCAGTAAAAACGAACGCGACCGCGACGCCGGCAAGCACCATGCGGTCAGCCGTGTGCGACCGGGTAAGATGCGCGACCAGCGCCACGGCTGCAGTGGCAAGCAATGCACCGGCGAAGGAAAAGAGCGGCACGGTCAGCAAGCCGACAATCATGCCCGTATGCAACAGCGCCAGGATCGCGCCGAATGCAGCACCTGAGGAAACACCCAGAAGATGCGGATCCGCCAGCGGATTGCGCGTCAACGCCTGCAGCGTTGCGCCGCTAACCGCAAGGCCCGCACCGACAAGCGCCGCGAGGACGACGCGCGGAAAGCGCACATCCCAGACGATGCTCTCCTGCCCGCGCGACCAGACGACGTCGAACGTCCCCGGCCACATCTTGTTGCCGACGATCGACCAGACGGTGCGGAACGAGATCGGCACCGCACCTAAGGAAACGCCTGCTGTCAGGGATAAGACAAGGAGAAAGAAAAGAACGATGAAGACGAGCAACAGGCCGACGCGCATGTGGATTTCCATGATGTGGGTCGAGCACCGGACCAAGCATGATCCGGTGCCCGGGGGTCGACGCAAAGGGCATTACATCGCTTCGGAATGAAACGCCTTGGCGAGAGCGGCGATGGCGTCGATGTTGCGTGGTCCGGGTGTCGCCTCGACGTAGGGCAATACGACGAAGCGGTCGTTCTTGACGGCATCGATATTCTTGAAAGCCGGATTGTTCTTGAGGAAGGCGATCTTCTGCGCGGCGGTCACCTCGCCGTAGTCGACGATGACGATCACCTCTGGGTTCTTGTCGATCACCGGCTCCCATGGCACCTCCGCCCAGCTCTTCTCGACGTCATCCATGATATTGACGCCACCGGCCGCCTCGATCAGCGCAGTCGGAATGCCGTAGCGACCCGAGGTGAACGGCTTCTCCTCGCCGGAATCATAGACGAACGCGCGCACCGGCCGATCGGCATGGCCCACCTTCGCCTCGATCTCTCCCACCCGCCGGCGATATTCGGCGACCAGAGCCGCGGCCCTATCGGTGACATGGAATATCTTGCCGAGGTTCAGAATATCGACGTACATGTCGTCCATGGTCGGCTTGTTCTTCTCCATCACGAAGATGCAGGATTCCGTCAGTTCGTAGACCTTGATGCCGAAGGGAGCCAGGGTGTCGGGCGTCACCTCCCCGCCAACCTTCATCCCGTAGTTCCAACCGGCGAAATAGAAGTCCGCATCGGCATTGAGCAGCACCTCCTTGGTCGGATATTTCGGCGAGAGCTCCGGTAGTTCCTTGACGCCGTCGCGAAGCCTCTCGTCGAGCGTCTTCCAGCCGGATACGCCGGTATAGCCGACCATTCGGTCCTGCAGCTTCAGTGCCAGCATCATTTCGATCAGGTTGACGTCGTTGGCGACCGCCCGTTCCGGCACGTTGTCGAAGGTGACATCGCGATTGCAGCTTCGCACGGTCACTTGCTCCGCCTCGGCAGTGGCCGCAAGCAGCGCTGAGAATAGGAACAAACCTGTCAGTAGGCTGCGACGAATACGCATATGTAAACTCCTGCTAGCTAAGGGAAAAAGTAAAACGGTTCAGCGATGTGTCGACAGCGCGATGTGCACTGGCAGCGACGCCGAAGGCGGTCGAAATGCGCTGGGCGGTAAGCACCTCGCCGGGCACACCATGGCCGGTGATGCGTCCCGAACGGATGACGGCGACCTTGGTCGCAAAATCCGCCGCCAGATTGATATCGTGCAACGTCGCGATGATCGTCGGACCGAGATCCTTCAAAAGCGCAAGAATCTCAAGCTGATGACGGATATCGAGATGATTGGTCGGCTCGTCGAGAATAACGATCTCCGGCTCCTGCGCCAGCGCCCGGGCAATAAGCACCCGCTGCTTCTCGCCGCCCGAGAGAGAGGAAAATTGCCTCGACGAGAGATGCCGCAGCTCGAGATTTTCCAGCGCTTGTGCCGTGATGTCGCGGTCGCGGTCACCCCAGCGGGCCAGCCCCTTGCGATGCGGAATGCGACCCATCATCACAACGTCCCTGACGCTGAACGGAAAATCGGCCGGGGTCTCCTGGAGGACGACCGCTATGCGCTTTGCAACTTCGCGCGGCCTGATCGACCAGAGATCCACTCCGTCGAGACGCACGGAACCCTGCATAGGCCGCACGCCGCGATACAGGCAGCGAAGCAGCGTGGATTTCCCCGCACCATTCGCGCCGATAATCGCAAGCCGTTCACCCGCCTCAACTGAAAGGCTGACATTGGCGATGATGTGATGCCCCGGCCTCGGACCCCAGCACAGGTTTTCCGCCTCCAGCCGCGCACATATCGGCAGCGTCGTCATAAGGCATCTCCGCCGTTGCCGACGCGCCGACTGGCTGCGAGGCGCGAGCTGCCTTGGACCTGGACGCGGAAACCATACGGTTGCCCAACCGCCACCTTGGCGCTCGTCGTCTGCAGCCGCCTCAGCGGCAACGGGCGGGATGGGCGTGACGCGCCATTGCATAGCCCCTTAAGCCGCATTCGACTTGAGGCAAAATCATGCAACATTTCAAAGTGATAGGTCGCGTTTAGTGCATCTATGCGGACGCGTGGGGCTCTAGTTTGCCGGCAGTCGGCACTTGAGGTGATCCAATTCGCCTTGTCCTTCGCATTGCCCATGAGTAGCCTCCCGGAGATCTCGCCGGAGGCAATGCCACGATAGGACTTTCAGGCACAGCTGCGCCCTCACCCAACCACGCATTTTCCATCGGAACACCCCGTCCGTTACGGTTGACATCAACGATGGCAGGTCTCCTGGCTCGCGGGTCACAGCCCGTTCGCACCTTCCCGGCCTTTGAAAAGCCAGTGGCATGTCGCGAACGCACTCTCCGCTTACAGTTGCGGGGGCAGCCACGGTTTTGGCCCCTGATGGGTAATCCTCACCGTGTTCCCTTTTCAGCCGCCCTCCGGATAATCCCGGTGGCAGCACCATCGATCTCATCCGTCTCACGGAATGATCATCCCGACAACTGCAATCTTGGAGATCTTCCGCTTGTCCCCTTCTGTTCGGAAACGCCGCCAGCCGATAGATCTGCTTCGCTCGAAGCGATATGTTATATCATAACATTTGGCAACGACAAAATTCAGCGGGGCGAATGGGCGACGCGTCAATCGATTGGAAAAACCAGAACAGCGCGGGTGCCGGGATGGTCTGGATCATAGGCGATTTCGGATTTCAGGCTCGATGCCATCGCCCCCAGCAGCTTGGTGCCCAGTCCCGTCCCTTTTGGCGGGGCGCTGAGATCGAAGCCGCCGCCGTCGTCTTCGACATGGACGCGGAGTTCGTCCGGGCCGTTCCGTTTGACTACGACGCGGATCTGGCCGGTCTCTCCTTCCGGATAGGCATATTTGAAGGCGTTGGTGACGAGTTCGCTGATGATAAGGCCGAGCGTTATCACCTTGTCCGTCGTCAGGCTGAGGCCTTCGCAGGCGAGCGCCACCCCATGCGGACGCTTGTCGTCCCGCATCGAGGCCTCCAGCTCCTGCAACAGGCTGTCGAGATATTCGTCAAGCCGGACCGTACCGACCTCGTGGCTGGTATAGAGCCGGCGATGGACGCTGGCGATCGCATTGATGCGCATCTGCGTTTCCTGCAGCGCATCGATGGTCCCCTGGTCCTTGGTCACGGACGCCTGCATGCGGATCAGCGCGCCGACCAGCCCCAGGCTATTGGCCACGCGGTGATTGACCTCAGCTAGCAGCAGCTCCGCGCGATCCCGCTCCTGGCGGATGACCTCCTGCGTGTGCATCGTTTCGCGTCGGAAGCGCGCCCGCTCAAGCCCCTGGTCGAGTGCGGCCGCCAGAAGGTCGAAATAGTCGGTCGATACGCCTTTGAGCACGTAGTCGTCGGCGCCGGCCTTCAGCGCGGCGACCGCGACGCCGGTATCGCCGGAGCTCGTGGCATAAATGACAGGCGGATGATCCGGCATCGCGATGATGGAGGGCAGAATATCAAGGCCGGTCTCGCCGTTCAGGAAATGATCCAGCACGATTGCGTCGATGCCGCCTTCGGCAAGCCGCGCAAGGCCGGATGCGCCGTCGACCGCCACATGAATGACGTAGCCACGCCGCGCCAAATTCCGGCTCGTAAGCACGCCCAACCCCTCATCGTCGTCGATGTAGAGGATATGTACGGCAGTGTCGGCCCCGCCCTCCGGCTCGCTCATTCCGCCTCCGGTATTTTCATGACGGCGACGAACATGCCGAGTTGCTGAATAGCGTGAACGAATTTGTCGTATTGCATCGGCTTGCTGACGTAGACATTGGCGCCGAGGTCATAGCAGCGGGCAATTTCGCGCGGGTCGTCGGTCGTGGTCAGTACGATGACCATGGCGCGACGCGTATGGGGGTTGGCCTTGACCTTCTCGAGAATATCCAGCCCGCTCATATCAGGCAGGTTAAGGTCGAGCAGTATAAGGATCGGCTGCCCTTTCCATGATTCACCGCTGCCGTTTTTGCCCATAAGGTACTCGAGCGCTTCGCCACCGGTGACGAAAGGAACGATCTCGTTGGTCACGCCGGCACGACGGATGTTCTTCTCGATCAACCGTGCATGGCCCTCGTCATCCTCGATCATCACAATTTTGACGGCGCTCGGTGTATTCATCATGCCGTTTCTTCTTTCTTCGCTCGTGCGAGGTCGGCGGCGATCGCAACTTCGAACGTCGTTCCTTCCCCCAGCGTCGATCGGACTTTTACATCACCCCCGAGCCGCCGCGCCAGCGCCCGCACATGCGCCAATCCGACGCCGTCACCCGGTCGATCCTGCCTGCCAGACCGTCGGAACAATTCGAAAATCCGCTCCTGGTCTCCCTCGGCTATTCCCCTGCCATTATCGCTTATCTCTAATGTTGCCAATAGGCCATGGCGCCTTCCGCGAACAGTGATGCGCCCCGCGCGTGAGGGGTCCACATATTTGATCGCATTGTCGAGGAGGTTGCTGACGATCTGCTGAATGGCGAGCCTATCCGACTGTACCTCCGGCAGCACGCCTACGACCTCCACCGTTGTCTCACCCTCATCAAGTCGATGCCGCAGCGTCGACAGGGTTTCCGCGACAATATCCCCAAGCCTGACCCTGTCCCGGTGTAGTTCCCGGTTCCCTGCTCGCGCCATGACGAGGATCTGATTGATGAGATTGTCCATCCGCTTCATGGATGACCGGATGAATCCCAGCGCCTCGGGTATGTCGGTTTCAACGGCTTCGATGGCAGCCTTGCCATCGTGATCATTGGGATCGGCATGCGTCCTTTCAAGATATTTTCGGAAGACGCGGCTTGCCCTGTCGAGCTCCTCGGTGAAGCCCATGATATTGACGAGCGGCGCACGCAAATCATGACTGACGATATAGGCATAGGTCTGCAATTCGTTGTTCGCTCGTTGCAGGCTTTGCGTTCGGGCAACGACCGTTTCCTCAAGTGTCTCATTCGCGAGCGAAAGCTGATCCTGCGCAGCTTCGATCTGGCGGGTATGATTGTAGGTGAGCCTCATCGCGCCACCCGCAAGAAGAACCAGCAGGCCGGCACTGACCGCAATAATTGTCGACAGCGACGTGGTGGACGCCCGCAATGCGCTTATGTGGAGTGCCGCATTGGTGGCGCCGTTCTGCTGGATGGCTGCAATTCTGTCCCTGATTGCGTCCATCAGGTTTATGCCGACATCCGACTTAACGAGCGCAAGCGCTCCGGCCGCATCTCCCGATGTCTTCAGATCGATGGTTTTCTGCATCTCGGCCAGCTTCTGCGTAAACATGCCTCTCAATTCATCGATCGCTGCCTGCGGTATGCCGATATCGCGCAGAGCCGGCGTCAGCGCAGTGATCTCCGCTGGAATGGACACAGAAGACTTCGTGAAAGGTTCGAGATAGCGCTCGTCGCCGGTCAAAAGGTAGCCGCGCTGGCCGATTTCGGCATCCTGTGCCGAACTCAGGAGCCTAAGGACACGGATGTTCAGGCGACCGGCATTGACCGCACTGTCGGATTCATCCGCCGCGCGCTGAGAGAAGTAGAGTGCTCCCAGCACCACGCCCAAGAGAACGACTGCACCGACCGTCAGGATCATCGGTACCGATTTGAACAGCGAATAGTGAAAACGGACCATGATCACAACAAGAAGGCCCAGCAAGACCACCGTCCGACTGGGTTTGATTGATGACAGACTTTCTCGGTGATCCGTGGCGCCCCCACAAATCCCGCCCCTAAACGCACGGGGTAATACATGGTTCCATTAGCGACAAGAAAAACTCAAGCGAAATCAGACTGCCTGACATTGCGGGTAGAACCGGGCAGAAATCCCCTCCGCCGTCGCGTATGCCTGGGTAACGATCTCGGGCACGAGATCGATATCCGGCAGGCTCCCGAGGCCGAGCGGACCGATCGCAAAAAGCCCTTCCGTTGCGCGATCGTCAACGACAAGCTCTCCCGTTGCACTGACGGCAAGTCCAAGATGCAGTTCGTCCGGCATCGCAAGCCGTGAGTCGATCAAACTGCGCATCAATGGCGTATCGAGATCCGGCGCCTGGCAGCGGCAATCGATGATTTGACCCGCATAGACCGGTTCCTCATCCGTCCGCCCCACCGGCTTCATCACGATGCCGGTCGGCGTCACCCGAACGACCTGCCCTCTGCGAAGAAGGGTATTCCCCTCCGAAAGCTCTCGTCGCAACCGGACATGCAGGGCCTCGGGCAGACGGTTGCGGTGGCTGTCGTAGATTGCCCTCAGATGCCGGTTGAACTGCTGCTTCTCCCGCGCCGGCAACGCGCGCCAAAGCGAGCGGGCGTGCTTGCGCAGGCCATTCATGACCGATTGCCAGTTCTGGCCGGCAGCTTCCGCCTCGCGACAGGCTTGGCGGATGAACCGTACGATCCCGCTCAAACGCGTCGGCATCTCGTCTGCCGGAAAAACAGGGTCGGCGTTGTTGCGCGTATGGCTCTGCGGAAGGAAGCCGTGCTTGGAGATGATGGTGATCTGGCCGTTGTAGCCGCTTTCCCGCATTTGCAGCAGACGGTCGACGACGCGCAAGCCGCTGCCGAGAAGAACCGTGTGCGGGCGCGCGACCAATCGCCGCGCGCGAACCGGGGAGGACAGATCAGCGGGGCCGGTCGCTTGCAGCTGCGGATTGCCGATACCGTATCCGGTCGCAAGTATGACCGTATCGAACAATGGATTGGACGCACTGGCACTTTCCACGAGGAAGCGGCTGCCATGGCTCCGCCGGACGCCGAGAACAGGTTCGTTGCTGACCTGCACTGTGATGTCGCGGCGAGCGGCAAGCGCCTCGGAAAAGCGCTCGTAGACGTAGTCGCTGAAGATGCTCTTCGGCACGAATATCTGCTGGAATCCCGGTATGGCGGCGGGCACGGCGGTGCGGAACGCGGCATTGGCACATAGCCAGTCATTGAAATCGTCGGCATCTCCCGACGATACCGAAAGGTCCCGAACGCGACTGTTCAGAATTTCGCTGGAATGTCCCGAAGCCAGCGCCTGACCGCCGCTGACCGTGGAGTTTGGGTCGAAGAGTTGCAGATGAAACGGTGTCCGCACGGTCTTCATCAAGGCGATTGCTGTCATCATGCCGGAAAAGCCGCGTCCGATGACGGCGATGCGCGGCATGGCGGAAGGTTGAGCCGAAGCCGCTACCCTGGAAGAAAAAAGTCCCCGAACCGTCATATCAACTCCTGCGTTGGAGGTGGTCGATCATGGTTTTCTAGGCACTCTGATACGCGCTTACCTGCCCATCCGCACTCTTTTGGCGGTTGCGGCCAGATGAACGCCTGGCCGCTAACGAGGTTCCGGCATACGTTCGAATGCCAGTCCCTCTGCCCCGGAACAAAGGCGCCCGACATCAAAAGTCGAGCCACGTCCCGGTTAATAGTCTACACGTTTAGTCGTATAAGAAAGCGCGAAAATCGGCCTGTAGCAAGCGCTTTCTTGAAATCTGCGGGAAAGACGATCTACTCTCAAGGCTCCACACCGCCGGAAGTTCGTCCCCGGAACCGCCAATATTCCCAGATGGCCGGCGGATATTTTGTCGGAACCGAACCTATTATTCAGGCGGATGACGACCGCGTAAGAAAAGAAAAACTAATGTGCGCCGTCAGCGTAGAATAGACGGGCTTATCGATCCTGTTTGACTGGGTCACAACTACCGTGCGGCTGATGGAGTGATGGATGGGAACCGTATCGCAGTTGCATGAGCACGCCAGACCCGTCGCACGGCGTATCCAAAGCGACGAAGAAGCGCTCGAAATTGCGCGTACGCTCGCTGAAGAGTTTGCAAGACTGGCCAGCGACCGCGACATCAACCGTGTTTTGCCTGAAGAGGAATTGGAAACTCTCTCGCAATCCGGCCTGCTTGGCGTCTCAGTACCCTCTGAGCACGAGGGGCTCGACATTTC
The DNA here is from genome assembly GCF_003240585.1 of Arminella tubonensis. Lineage (GTDB taxonomy): Bacteria > Pseudomonadota > Alphaproteobacteria > Rhizobiales > Rhizobiaceae > Rhizobium > Rhizobium tubonense. Next base: position 19,228 of record NZ_PCDP01000036.1, on the reverse strand, counting down.
CAACGCCATACTCGCAGAAATCATCGCCATACTTGCGCAGAGCGATCCCTCTATCGCCCAGATATCGCAGAGCCATTTCCATGTGCTGGAAACCTTGCGTGTGGCCGGCGGTGAAGAACAGCAGAAATTCTTCTTTGCCAGGGCACTGGCCGGTGATCGCCTGGCCGGCGCATCCTCCGCCGCCGACACGATCGGCCAGGAGACCCGCCTCTTTTCCGACGGCGCAGGATACCGGCTGAGCGGCCGCCAGGCTCATTCGACGGGCGTCCTGTTCGCCGACTGGATCGCAGTCTTCGCGCTCGATCAGGCAGATCGAAAAGTCCTGTCGCTCCTGCCCCGAGGGACCGAAGGCATTCAGATCATCGACGACTGGGATGGGTTCGGCCAACGCACGACCGGCAGCGGAACCACCATCCTCCACAATGTGCACGTCGGCGCCGACGCGATCATCCCGGTCGACAAGGACCTCAAGCGACCGACGACGATCGGGGCGGTCGAACGCATTACCCGCGCCGGTGTCGATCTCGGCATTGCCCGCGCGGCCTTCGCCGCAACGGTGGATTTCGTCAGGAACAATGCCCGTCCCCGGACGGATAGCGGCGTGGCGCGCGCCGCCGACGACCCGCTGACGATTGCAAGGATTGGCCAGATCGCGATCCGCATCGAGGCGGCGGCTGCCATGGTCGAACGCGCCGGAGGAAAGGTCGATATCGCCCAGATCAATACGACCGAAGAACATGTCGTCGACGCGATGCTTTCGGTTGCGGGCGCAAGCGCGCTGACGGCGGAGGTCGCGGTAGAAGCTTCGACTGCGTTATTCGAGCTTGCCGGCACCTCGTCGACGGGGATCGGCCTCAACCTCGATCGCCATTGGCGCAACGCCCGGACCCACACCGCGACGGATCCGGCTTCCCAGAAACATCACGCCGTTGGAAACTACCATCTGAACGGCATCACGCCGCCGAAGAATGCTGCGTCGTAAAAAGCAGAACGCCGGCACAGGGCCGGCGTGAGAGAGCAAGGTCCGAAAGTTTAACCGGATCAACTGGCGTTCGACGCGCGGTAATCCTCTTCCTCCGCCTCGATGCCGCGACCGCCGGTGGCGACAAACTGCTCGAGCGTCATGTTGTCGAGGATGGAAGCGATCGCGTCGCGCACTTCCGTCATCGAGCGACGCACCTGACAGCGCTCCGGATCCGAACAGTCGTCGCAGGCTTCATACGCCGTGCGGCTTGCACAGCGGATAGGCGCCAGCGGACCGTCGAGCGTTCGAATGACGTGGCCGATGCGAATGTCCGCCGCCGGCCGCGAGAGCGAATAGCCGCCGCCCGGCCCCTTCTTCGAGCGCAGGACGCCCGAGTTCCTCAGTTCCAACAGAATGGTATCAAGGAATTTCTTCGGGATATTGTTGCGCGAGGCAATATCGTTGATGAATGCCGTCTCGCCCGGGGCAAGGCGAGCCAGATCGACCAGCGCCTTCAGTCCATATTTGCCTTTTTTCGTAAGCATTGTTCTTCGCTTTACTGAAAATTCAGTTGCCAAAAATCCGGCACGTCATCTGCACGTTTGTTAACAACGGCGTATGCAGCAGATTGAATGTCTAATATCAGGAACTAGCGCTCGAATCGGCCGCAAACAAGGCAATAACTCACAAATTGTATAGTTTATGTTCGTAAAATACTGCAGCTGTATCGCCGGCGCAACGATTGCGACGCCGACAGGCAATGTCACGCGACGCTGACGCTAAGCGGGCCGGACTGGTCCACACCCAACGCGTCGCCGATCTCAGCGGCAACAAGGACCGCATGCTCGGATACCTGCGGCAATCCCATCAGCTCGCCAAAGGTGCCCCGTGCCAGCGGCCCGGAGATATAAAGCGACGGTGCGATCTCACCTGAACTGCCAAGTGCACGCGATGCGTTGTCGCAGGAAAGTCCGAGCCCGGTGCCGTCGAGGGATAAATAGCCGGCATCTGCAAGTTGCCGGATCCAGGGCTGGCTGTCGATAATTCCACCGTGACTTGGTCCGGTGGTCACCACGACGGCCTCGAAACGACGTTCGATGCGCTCCCCCGAACGACTGAGGCGCAGCCTGCATTCGATCTCGACACCGTCACTGCGAACCGCCTCGACCGAAGCCGCCAGAACGGTGAGCCGCCCTGCCCTCAACGCCTGCTCGCTGGCGTCCTCGACCTGCGGCGCGATCCTGAACCGGTGCACGTCCCAGAATGGCCGCAAATGCCTGACGACGCGCCGCCGCTCCGCAAGGGGCAGCGCCCGCCAGACTTCTCCGCCCTGAAAGCGCACCTGGTCGATCACCGCATGCCAGCTGCGGCCTTCGCCCTCTGCACTCAGGATGGCCTGACGTATCCGCTGCAGCAGCGCCAGCGCCGTGCGGGCCGGCACGCTGACGAAATCGCCGTAGAGGTCTTGTGCCATGCGGGCATGGCCGCGTGATCTGAGGCCCCGCCGCGAGATTGCGGTGATCGCCCCATGGTGGCCCCGAAGCGCCAATGAAGCGATGATGTCCGAAGAGGTCAGACCGTTGCCGACGATCAGCACCCGGTCGGACGATCGGATAGCGTCCAGAGCATCCGGGTCGGTTGGATCGGCAACGAACCGCGGGTGGTCCTTCAAAACGTCTACCAGCGCCTTTGGCGCGCTTGGCGACGGGTGGCTCGTGGCAACGACAAGAATATCCGCTTCGATCTGTCGACCGCTTTCGCCGGAGAGCAACCAGCGGCCGCTTCGCCGCCTGACGTCGGCCACCCTTTCCATAACATGGACGACCTCGCCACTATCGACGAACGGCTGCACCATGGCATTGACATAGGTGCCGAAAAGACTGCGGCGCGGAAAGAGATTGCCATCCGAGGCCATCGCGTCGTCGTCGCCGGAAACCGCGTTGTTCGCAACGATCCAGCGCTGAAACTGCTCCATATCATCAGGCATAAGGCTCATGCGCGACGCAGGCACATTGATGCGATGAGCGGGATCGAGCGTGTCGTAGGCAAGCCCCGGTCCGAGCCTTTCGCGCGGTTCGAAAACGAAAAGCTGGTTCGGGCCAAGCATCCCGGATTGCGCCAGATGAAAGGCCACGCCTGCGCCAGAAACGCCGCCGCCGATGATGGCGACTACAGGCTTTTGGTGCTTCCGCGTCGCCATTTCGCCTCCCGATTCCATTCTCATCCCATCCGCCCAACCAACAGGGCACCCTCGAAAACCCGATACGGATCAATATCCTCTATGAATTTAGTTGACAATGGAGGTGGGTTTTCGACCCAGAGATTTAACCTATGGGTGCACTGCAGCATATTATAATTTCATAATGCACGGAACGACTGCAAACTTTGCGCGTTTCTCCTCAAGGAGGAGACCATCATGGCAATTCTGCATCTTATGACCCCGTTCGACTACGCCCTGGTTGTCGTGCTGGGCGCGGTACTCGTTTTCAGCCTCATGGAAGGCGGAAGCCACAAGCACTGACGATCTCGCGGGAAGATAGCAGATCTTCCAGGCGCGTTCGCAGGTATCTTTGTTTATTTGAAAACACCCCTCCTGGGTGGGTGTGATGGCACTATTTGGGATTGCCTAAAAACCCGTTTTTAACGTTTACCAGTTAGTAATCTCTCCAAAAGAGAGATTCTGCGATGCGTATTGCGTTTGTCGCCCCCCTTGTCCTGTTGGCTGGTTGCGCTTCGGCGCCGCACGAAATCAGAAATACATGCGCGATATTCGAACAACGCGACGGCCTGTTCAATAATTGGCGCCGCGCGGCGGAGCGCACCGAGCGCGAATACGGCGTTCCGGTGCCGATCCTTATGGCCACTATCTACGCCGAATCCGGTTTCAATCCCTATGCACGTCCGCCGCGTACCAAGCTGTTCGGCTTCATCCCTTGGACCCGTCCTTCCAGCGCTTACGGCTATTCCCAGGCACTCAACGGCACGTGGTCGAGATACCAAGGCGAAACCGGCCATTGGGGCGCAAGCCGCACCAACTTCGCGGACGCCATCGATTTCGTCGGCTGGTACCACGCGCAAAGCCACGTCCAGAACGGCATAGCGCTCACCGATTCCTACAATCTCTATCTCGCCTATTATTTCGGGCACGATGGCTACGCGCAGGGAGCGTGGCGTTCCAATGCGGATATTCAGCGCTCTGCCCAGCGCGTCTCCGGCATGACGTCCCTCTACAGAAGCCAGCTCCGTTCCTGCAGCGGTTGAACATTGGCATCAACGCTCCTCGCCAAAATTCGGCGCCAGTCGAAAAAATCGTCGCAAACTTCGATAATTTCTGCCACAAGCGCCTGAGGACGCGACCGCCGTCAACTTTAGGACGGGGTCGGGCGAGTTGATTGACGTCTCCTCACGCCGCCACGAGATCACGTGGCCGTTCTCTCAATCACCCATCCCACCCGACATTCACCGAAGACGAACGCACTCGATCTGCACCGGCTTGGCATACCTGTTCCATCCGCTTGACTTCTACATCTCAAAATGAGAACATAAAGAGAACAAACGGAGATGTAGCATGACCAACGCAGAGGTAGTAATCGAGAGAGCCCTTGCCGTCGTGGCGAAATCAAGAGCCTCCAGGGAGAGAGACGAGCAAAGACGGAAAGAGGTCTTTTCGCGAATCCAGGTCGGCAGAACTTTGGAAGCCTATCAGGTAAAGCGCGGTGAGCAGCTTTCACTGAAGCTGGATTCCTGACGCAAGCGAGCCCATCCCTATTTGGCATCTTCGCAGCCGCTTCCGTATAAAGCCTTGATTTAGCCTGCAAAAGGTCAAGGTTGGTTCATCGCCCATTCACTCCGTTGGTGGCTAGATTAGTCATCTGATACGGAGAGAGACAGATGAAAAAGATAGTTTTCGCCTCGGCAATCTTGTTCGGCGGCTTGATCGCAACAGCAGCGGGCGCGATGCCCGCCACGTCGATAGCCCAACCGGCAGCGACATCGGCGCCTGGCGTCGTCCAGGTAGATTATGCATGCGGAAGAGGTTTCCACGTCACGCCATGGGGCCATTGCCGCCCAAATGGCTGGGGTCCTCAGCGGGCCCACTGGGACGATCGCCGCTCGCGTGGCGACTGGGACGGCCCGAGGCATGGCTGGCGCGGTGACGATCGCCGAGGCTGGGGCCACGACCGTTATTACCGTCGCGACAGATACGACGATTAAGTTCTCTGCGACAGACAAGGCCCGCCTGAGTTGAAGCTCGGGCGGGCCTTCTGCATTCTTTCGTAAGCCGATCGATCTACTTGGCCATGTGCCAAACGCCGCCGACACCGTCGCCTTTCATGTCGCCGGCTTTCTTGTCTTCGGCAAATGTATAAAGCGGCTTACCTTCGTAGGCCCACATTTCCTTGCCATCGGCGGCCTTGACCAACGACCACTCGCCTTCCGCCTTGGCTTTTTCAGCGGCGTGGAAGGCCGGCCACTTCTTCAGGCAGTCCTTGTCGCAATTCGATTTGTCCTTGGCATCCTTGTCGAACGTGTAGAGGGTCATGCCCTTCTCGGTGGCCCAAACCTTGCCCATCTTCGTTTCGACCATTTTGGCCGGCTCGGCTGCCGCAGCCGACAAGGCAGTGGCGGCGAGCAGGCCCATCGCTACAAACAACGTTCTCATGACTTCTCTCCCAGCCGGGAATGCTGGCGGAATGCCAGTAGTGCCCGACACCAGCTATATGAACGCCCCGCCGGGAAACCGGTTCCATATGGGCGCGACAATCGGCATGGGGAAACGGCCCTCGCGTCCCTGATGCCGACTGTCGGTCGACGGAACCTCTCGATAGGCTTTCACAACCAATCAATCCGAACGGCGTTGACATGACGCGGAGCCCGAAATCGGCCTCTCTTCGTTCGCTGTGGTTGTGGTTAACATTTAGGCATATACTCAGAAAAACTTAATATTTTCAACAACAAGAAAACTTGATTCTTGAGAATCCCGCGTCGGCGCATGCAACGTATGGGTGGGATTAATCCCCAATTTATCATGACATGAAACAAGAATAGTAATAATATGCGCTCCCGAATGGATTGCAAAAATCCTAGGGGGGACTGGACGTGTCTATCACCTTAGCGACCAAGCGCCGTGCGGGACGCAATGCACCGACTGTGATCGTTGTAGAGCCTCATACGCTAGCACGCACAGCCATCGTAAAGCTCCTCGAGCACGAACTCATTGGTTGGAATTTCATCGATATGGTGTCAATCGAGAGTCTCGATAGAGCTCTCGGAATGGACGTGCGTTTGATCACCATCGATTTGGGGGGCAGAAATGTAAAGAGCATCAGCCTCCTCGATGATCTCGCAGCGATCACGGAACGCTTTTCCGAGGTGCCGATCGCACTGTTGTCCAATACGGACGATGTCTTGATAGCGTCTCAAGCGCTGACAATGGGCATTCGCGGCTTCTTCACCATCTCCCTGCCTATAGAAATCGCCCTTGCGGGCCTGCGCCTTGTTCTCGCCGGCGGGGTATTCTACCCCCATCCGATGGGCACGCGCCCGCTGGGCCCGGTCGAGCACGCCAATGGCGAAGATCATGTTCAGAAGATCGTGGACGGTCGAACAAATTACCTGTCAATTGCCGACTTTACGCCTCGCGAGGCGGATGTGCTGGCCGAACTCCAGTGCGGCTGCTCGAACAAGGTCATTGCCGGGAAACTCAATCTGTCGGGCCACACCGTGAAAATGCATCTGCAGCACATCATGCGCAAGTTGCAGGTCCAGAACCGAACAGAAGTAGTTGCCCGGTTGGGTTACAATGCGTCCAACGGCAGCGGCCACGATATGGGCGCATCCTGAAACATTTTCCGAGAAAGTGGACCCCGGTTTCTCGCTACAAGATGCGACGAGACAGAGGGATCGAGCCCTCGATCTGATGGTATGAAATCGGAACTGGCTCTCCATTACGCACGACCGTTGGAGGTCTTTTCAAGCATCTCGCTGAGCGTAGCCGCGGCCAGCATGGCTGCGGCCAATAGCTTCTTCAGCTTCTGGTTCTCCTGCTCCAGGGCCCGGAGCCTCTTGGCATCCAGACCGACATTGCTGAATTGCAGGGATTGCCACCGGTAGAACGTCGGTTCGCTGATCCCGTGCCGATGGCAAACATCCGCTACCGTCACTCCACCCTGATGCTCCTTCAGAATGCCCGTGATTTCATCGTCATTGAATTTTCTCTTGCCCATCACCGCGTCCCTTCGACGGATCCGAACCTGGAATTCGTGAACACCAGGAAGGAATCGAACGTCAATCCATCATCGCATCGCGCGCCGGGCAGTTGGCTCCCATTTTGCTGTTACCACGGCGCTCGTCCATAGAGACGCGCCAGGACACGGTAACATCATGAATTTCAAGGCGCCTTTCCCGAAACCGTGCACATGTTCGGGAACGTCGCTCTAGTCCTCGCGGAACGCTCTGTGGAAGCTGTCGAGGAGGGGCCTGACTGCATAGAACGCCACACTACTTTTACCTGTCTCGATCAATGCCTGAGCCGGCATACCTGGAACCAGCTCGACATCGGTCATTTTTGCCAACCGCTCGTCCGTCACGCGGATCGTCGCCTGATAATAGGGTTGGCCGTTTTGCTTATCGACGAGCCGATCCGCAGAGACGTATTCTACCTCGCCTCTCAGAAGCGGTACCCGCCGTTGATTGTAGGGGAGAAGATGAACCTGCGCCTCGAGTCCCGCGTGCACGAGGTGGATATCTTCCGGCCGGACATGCGCAGATACGACAAGGCGGCCTTCGCGTGGCACCAGATCGACGAGCGGTTCACCTGCACCGATCACGCCTCCTATCGTGTGGATGCGCAAATCCATGATGACGCCGTCTTCGGGCGCGCGAATTTCCGTCCGGGCAAGCTGGTCGTCGATCGCCCGCAATCGCTCGCCCAACTGCAGGACCTGGCTCTCAGTGTCCCGCAAACCCTCGGCAACTTCGTTCATTCGATCGCTTTGAAGCTTCACAAGTGCGGCCTGCGTCTCGTTTATCACCTGGTAAGCGCGGGCAATCTGCGCCTGGGTCTCGCCGATCTGGCCATCAAGATCTGCTTTCTCCCGTCCAAGGTCGAATAGCCTGGTCTTTCTTTCCGCCCCTTTTGCGGCGAGAGCCGAGGACGATTCCAGCTGCTGGCGGGAGATTTCAGCTCTGGCAGCCAATGCCGTCTTCTGTGCGGTCAGCCCGATGATTTCCTGTTCGACCTCTGATATTTTCTGTTGCGAAACTTCAACCTCGGCCTGCATGACCTGACGGCGGGTCTGGAAGATCCTCTGCTGACCGATCATGATGGACCTGATCGAAGAATTGCTGTGTATCAATGCCTTGAGATCTTGCGGATAGTTGATCTCGTCGCTCCGCTCCTGCTCCGCAATCATGCGCGCCTGCCTTGCCTCGGCGTCCCAGAGCTGCCCTTGAATGCTGTCGCGCTCCGAGCGCGATTTGGTGTCGTCGAGTGCGATCAGAACCTGCCCGGAAGTGACCTTATCGCCGTTCTTGACACGAATCTGCTGGACGATTCCGCCTTCCAGATGCTGAATGGTCTTGCGGCCGGACTCCGGCTCGACGATACCAGATGCAACCGCGGCGCTTTTCAGCGGAGCGAAGATCGACCAGATGCCGAAACCGCCGATGAAGATGGCGATCAACAGGTTGCCGGTCCATGCGACGGAACGAAGTCTCGGCATCGGCGAGGCCGTCGCCAGTCCGGCGCGAGCCGTTTCGTCCACCGGCCAATAGGTGAGAAATCTTTTCGCCGCCCCTGACCCTTGCGCAAACCAGCGGGCCACGCCGAAGGGCTTGGCGAGTTTGGCTGGCATAGTGACGAGAGGAATAAGGGGAACCAGAGGAACAAGGGTCATGGCGCGGTCTCTGCCTCCTACGTTCCGGTTTGCGACGGTGGTCGAAGATAAGTCTCGTAGATCCGTTCGCTATCTCCAAAGGCAGAGACGGTCCCATTGCGCACGATGGCAATCTTGTTGGTGACTGGCAGAATTCCCATACGGTGGGTGATGATGACGACAGTCATCCCCCGGGATTTCATTCGTTCGATTGCCTTGAACAACATGCATTCGCCGTCATAGTCCAAACTCGAATTCGGGTCGTCGAGCACGATCAGGGATGGGTTCCCGTAGGCCGCTCTTGCCAGGCCGAGTTGCTGGCGCTGGGAACGCAGCAGCAAGCTTCCGCCCTCGCCGATATCGGTCTCGTAGCCCTGCGGTAGCCGCATGATGGCCTCGTGCAATCCGACGAGCTTGGCCGCCTCGATCGCCTTTCCGGGGTCGGCGCCATCCAGCCGCCCGATGACGTCCTTGATGGCGCCGCCGAATAGTTCGATATCCTGCGGCAAATATCCGACATGGCGCGTGCCCCCGCAGAGACGCAAGGCCGTTATATCGACGCCGCCAAGAAGCGCGCACCCGCTCGTCGCTTGCAGAACTCCCGCAATGATCCGACCGAGCGTCGACTTGCCGGACCCTGACGGGCCGATGAGCGCCACGCAATCGCCCGGGGCCAGGCGCAGCGTTACACCTCTCAATATCTGCCGATCGGCGAACGGCAACGCATATCCGACATTGTCGAGAATGAGGCCGCTGCGCTCTGGAATCGGTACCATTCTGGCCTCGCCATCGGATTCGACGGCGATAAGCATCTTGTTGAGACGATTGAAGGCGTTGCGTGTATAGGCAAAGGAGCGCCACGCGCCTATGGCGCCTTCGACCGGCGCCAGCCCACGACCGAGCAGCAGGCTGGCGACAAAAATAATGCCGGGGCTGCTATTGTCATCGAGCACCAGCCAGGTGGCGGCCCCCATCATCAGAATCTGCGTCAATGTCCGGACGGATTTCGAAAACCCGAGGATGATCTCCGTTCGATGCATTGCGATGTCCTGCGCCTTCCTGGCCACCTCCGCGTCGCGATAGACGATCTGCGCGGCGCCATCCTGCATCCCCATCGCGCGGATCACCTGAATATATTTAAGGGCTGTTCCAAACCGCAGGTAGCTTCTTGAAAGAGCAAGGTTTGCGTGCGCAAGCGGCTGCCGCGTCGCCATTTCCGTCAGGAGCGCTAGCGCTAGCAGCGCGACTGCACTTAGAAGCCCGATCACTCCGAGCAATGGGTGAACCAGGAAGAGCAGCAGCAGGAATGCCGGCGCCCACGGAACGTCGAAGAGGAGCGCGCTCGCCGGCGAATCCAGAAACTGACGCAGCGCGGCCAGGTCGCGGTAGCATTCGGCCGCCACGCCCCGGTCGGCGCGGGAGGCATATTCGAACGATGCGGTGAGCACGACCGGGCGCAACCGATGATCCAGCCAGCTGCCAATGCGCGATAGGGCCGCTCTGCGCACGATATCCAGCATGGAGCCGACCACCACTGCGGCAGCAACTATGAGCGTCAGCATCAGCAGGGTGTCGGCACTCCGGCTCGACAGGACCCGATCGTAGATCTGCAGGAGATAGATGGAGGGCGCGAGCAGAAAGAGGTTGTAGCCGCAGCTATAGAGGAAAACCAGACCAAAGGCACAGCCACAGGCGCGAAGGGCTGCAACCAGGTGCGTCGGTTGTGTTGGGGATTGGATGAGACTTGTTGTCATTATCAGATCCCGGTGCTCTCGATACTGACAAGGGAAACGCAGGGTCAGACCGTGCGAAATAAGAGGATCGCCGACCGGAGCCGGCGATCCTCGGGGCCTGTGTTCACGAGCCGATATGGCTCAGATCGATATGGCCGAAATCGACCGAGAAATGGTCGAGGGCATTGGAAACCGACGTGTTGACGGTTGAGGGGTCCGTGTGGACCACTGCCGACGAGATATCGCCGCCCTGGGCATAGTTGCCGTTGCCGCCATTGCCGCCGACCCCGGCGAGGATGGTGGCATGTTGATCGGCCAGGAGCTGCGTATATTGGGTGGCCGTCGTGGGTGCCGAAACGGCTGCCGTGTCGCCGCCGCTTGACGAGCCCTGGCTGCCGTTGGAAGTGGAATCTCCACCAGCACCGCCCGATCCAGTGTTCGTAACGGCTGCCAGAAGGCCGTTTTGAGCCTGGGCAAACCCACCACTTCCAGCATTGCCGGCGTCCCAATCAGCCGTCTGCCAAACATGATCACCGTTGTGGATGTCGGTCGTTGCGCCGGCCACGACCTGCGTGTCGGCGACATAGGCGACCGGATTGTAGTGGATATCTCCGTAGCTGTAGCCATCTCCGCCGTTGCCCGCATTGGCGTCGCCCGCAGTCGGGTTGCTGAGATGGATCGTGTCAGATATTTGCGGAATAGGCATAACATTACTCCCCTACCTAGTTCAGTCCGTGTTTCTCCGACGGCCGGGTACCCAGCATCTCATGGCCAGGCAAGATAACCGCCTTGGAATAGTGCTCGTAACGTCAGCCGCGAACTAGCTAGATATTTGGGGACGTTCCTTTGGCTGGGGTATGCATGGGGGTAGGATGTATTGTGCGAACGACCAAAAGAATACATCCGGGCGCCGCCCGTTGGCCTCGACGGCGCAAGGCTCCCGCGGTCGATATTTCGGCTCTCGAAATGGATGGATGCAACAGTGGTCACCGGCTTGTTGCCAGCGTTTCGCCCGCAAGCGTGGAACGTATCCGACGCCGCTTTAGGTATGCAGGGAATGGAGGATGTCGTCGACGAGTGCCGAATGAGCATCCGAAAGATTGCCCTCCCCGCCAAGTCCGCCGACGCCGGCCATCTGCAGCGTATGCTGGTCGGTCAGAACATGGTCGATCTGCGTGGCATCGGCCGTGCCACCGGCGGGAACGGCGATATTGATGGGGTGGAAATATCCGAGATTGACGTCGACCATGCTGCCGGTCGAAGACCCGTCGCCCCCGCCCCCCGCCGCATGGCTTCCAGTGAAAATCGTGTCTGAAGACATGTTGAAGCCGCCGCCATTGCCGCCGATTCCGGCGATCTGCATGCCACCCTGGCTGAAGATGGCGTTGTTAGTCTGATGGGCCTCCGCGGAGCCGCCGGCGGCCCCGACGGCTATGTTGATGGGCGAGAAGATAGCCACATTCACGTCGACCATGCTGCCGATGAAGTGGCCGTCGCCACCGTGTCCTGCATAGTTGTCGCCAGTGAAGGTGATCGCAGTTCCCGGGCTTGCAGCTGCGCCGCCGCCCGCAATATTGTGATCGCCGCCCGAGCCGCCGACACCGCCGATCTGGGTCCCGCCTTGCAGGAACGCCGCATTGTTCGTCTGATCAGCATGGGCGATGGAGCCCGGACCCGCAGCCACGGCGGTATTCACGGGGGCGAATACCGCGACATCGGAACTGACGATGCCACCGTAGAAAATGCCGTTGCCGCCGGTTCCGGCGTGATTGACGGCATTACCTCCAAAGCCAAGCGCTAGATTGCCGCTGCCGCCGTTGCCACCGATGCCGGCCATTTCCGTGACATGCTGATTGATCAAGGCATCGTTGCCCTGGTGCGCGTCAGCTTCGGAATAGGGGCCGGCGATAGCAGCATTGGACGGCATGAAGACGGCCGTGGGAGTGCTGCTTATAAGGCCGACAGCCATTCCGTCGCCACCGCTTCCGGCCGAATTATGGCCCGCATCGGGCGCGACATCCAACGGAAGCCATGTGGGAACCAGGGCCAGATGCCCGGCGGACGAACCGGAGAGAACGTTCTGATTGACACTCGTATTGGGCGCGTCTTCCGATAAGGGACGAGTTTCCGTCATCTCTGTCTCTCCATTCCGAGTCTCAAGCACAACCCAAGTCTCAAGCGCAAGTCCCGCAAGCTTGCGGAGAACATGGCTCGAATTGATCGCCTATTGTGTAACCAGATCAAGGAAATGAAGAGCCTGCAATTCGTCTACGCCCATTTGGATGGCAGGATAGCCATATGGCCGTCATCATTCCCGCCCGAATTTTGAAAAGCCGGCTTTGGTTTTTGAACATTTATATTACTATTGCCTCAGACACCCGCAGCTGGATGAAGCAAGATGAACTCTGAAAAGCTCGAGAACCCGGTTCCAGAGGAAAAGACCGCCGCAACGATGGCCCTGGAAGAGTTCAGTCAGCGCTTTGTCGGACATATGCTCCGCCACCCCGACTTCGAACCGCTGCATGAAGGCCGGTCCCTTCGCAAATATGCGGAGGACATTGCACTGACATATTGGGAAGAGCTGCACCCGGAGGGATTGTCACCGGAGGAATGCGCCGACAGCGATATGAGCTATTGGGGCCGATAGCCTATCCACCCGGGGACGCGCTCGTCATTCGAAGCCAAACCGCGAACTGCGCTATCGAGGTAGCGCAGTTCGCACTGCATTGAGTATATTCGGCTGCCTACCGAGCTGTTGACTGTTTGAGCCAAGCCTCGAAATGAACCGCACCGACGCGTGGGCTCTTGCCGGGCGTCAGCGATTGATCGTTCAGGGAAACACCAAAATAACGCGCGTGAACATCAGGAACGACCTTTCTCGGATCGGCGGTGATCTTCAGAAAACGTCTTACAAGTTCATCGAGGGGCATTGCTTCCGGGCCGGCGATTTCGACCATTCCGTTGACCGGTTTGGCGACCGCGACGTCGGCCAGCGCTGCAGCCACGTCATCGGACGATATCGGCTGTATCAGCGCGGGCGAGAGGCGTATTTCCTCGCCTGACGTGGCCGACTGCGCGATGCCGCCGACAAATTCGAAGAACTGCGTAGCGCGAACGATGCTGTATGGAATGCCGGACTCCACGATGAGCGTCTCTTGGGCCAATTTTGCCCGGAAGTAGCCACTTTCGAGTAGTCGTTCCGTGCCGACAACCGACAGTGCGACGTGATGGCGAACACCGGCGGCGGTTTCTGCGGCCAGCAGGTTGCGGCCCGAGGTTTCGAAGAAATCGAGGACTGCCTTGTCTTCCCACACAGGTGCATTGGCCACATCGACAACGACATCAGCCCCGTCGAGCGCTTCCGCAAGTCCTTCGCGGGTGATGGTATTCACCCCTGAGCTCGGCGACGCTGCGAAGACCTCATGCCCGCTCTCGCGAAGGCGCGTCACGAGCTTGGTACCAATGAGGCCGCTGCCTCCGATGACGACGATTTTCATGATCTTTCTCCGTTCCCATGACCGCAACCGCTGCGGTTGATGTGATGGATATTGCGTTCAAGCGGGCTGGAAGTCCTTGCGCCGACCTTGAATTTCCCTTGAGTGCACCTTCATTGTTGGTCCAAATGCGATGGATGGGATCGAGCAGAAGTCCGTTTGCCTCGGCACCCAGCCGAAGGCGTTTGGTATAGGGATGGCGACGTGCAATTCATATTTGAAGATTACGCGCTCGACCCGGAGCGCAGGGAACTCAGCCGGCAGTCCGACGTCGTTTCGGTCGGACCGCAGGTCTTCGACCTGCTGCTTCATCTGGTACGGAACCGCAACCGCGTGGTGAGCAAGGATGAACTGCTCCAGGCGGTCTGGGGCGGACGGATCGTCTCAGAATCGACGATGACAAGCCATATCAATGCGGTTCGCAAGGCAATCTGCGACAACGGCGACGAACAGCGGCTGGTGAAGACAATTGCCCGAAAGGGCTTTCGGTTCATCGGCGAAATCAGCGAAGCGTTCCCCTCGCAAGAAGCGTCATCCCCGAACGCCGTGCATGTCGAACCAAATAATCCGCTCGCACCAGACCTTGCACTCCCCGAAAAGCCGTCCATCGCCGTGCTGCCGTTCCACAATCTGAGCGACGATACAGAACAGGAATATTTCGCCGATGGTGTCGTGGAAGATATCATCGCGGCGCTGTCGCGCATTCGCTGGCTGTTCGTGGTCGCGCGCAATTCCAGCTTCACCTACAAGGGGAGAGCCGTCGACGTGAAGGAAGTCGGCCGCGAGCTGGGCGTCCGCTACGTGCTGGAGGGCAGCGTCCGCAAGGCGGGTAGCAGAGTGCGCATGACGGGACAGCTCGTTGACGCGACCAGCGGGACGAACCTTTGGGCAGAGCGCTTCGAAGGCGCTCTCGATGACATTTTCGAACTGCAGGATCAGATCACCGAGAGCGTCGTCGGCGCGATCGCGCCTCAGCTTGAGCGAGCCGAGATCGAACGGGCCAAGCGGAAGCCGACCGATAGTCTCGATGCGTACGACTACTATCTGCGCGGAATGGCGAAACTGCACAATGGAACCAGGGAGGCCATCGAGGCGGCGCTGCCCTTGTTCTACAAGGCGGTCGAGCTCGATCCGGAATTCGCTTCCGCTTATGGCATGGCTGCCTGGTGTTATTTCTGGCGCAAGGCCAACGGCTGGATGACGGATCGTCCTGGAGAAATCACCGAGGGTATCCGTCTGGCGCGCCTGGCGGTTGAACTGGGGAGGGACGATGCCGTCGCCCTCACCCGCGGTGGACATGCGCTCGCCCATCTCGCCTGCGAACTCGATGGCGGCATCGCGCTACTCGACAGGGCAGTGTTGCTCAATCCAAATCTCGCGCCCGCCTGGTTTCTGGGCGGGTTCCTCCGGGCCTTCCACGGTGAAACGGAAGGCGCAATCGAACACTTCGCGCGCGCCGTTCGCTTGAGCCCGCTGGATCCCGAAATGTTTCGGATGCAAGCAGGAACAGCGCTCGCACATTTCTTCGCGGGACGCTTAGATACCGCCTCGTCATGGGCGGAGAAAGCGACGCGGAATTTGCCGAGCTTCCTGATCGCGGTCAGTCTAGCGGCAGCAAGCCATGCGCTCGCGGGGCGACCGGAAGAGGCCCGTGCCGCGATGCGGCGCATGCGCGAACTTGATCCGTCCTTGCGCGTGTCGAACCTGAAAGATTGGCTTCCGATCCATCGTCCGGAAGATTTTGCCGCGTTCGCCGACGGACTGCGGCGCGCGGGACTACCCGAGTGATGGAGACGGAGGCCTTGTTCACGGGCCAAGCCCTTGGAACAAGACGGGAATGACGACACTCAAGAGCAATCCGTAGGCGCCATTATAGTTCGTTGCATTCATCTGCCTGCCAGGACTTATTTTACCCACCCACTCATATCGGTGTCGGCGCAATCCTCGGGAGACACACTCTGTTTAAGCGCCTCGATCCAATAGGCGTGAGCTACATTCTCGGCGTACCGACGAACAGGCAATCCATCGCGCAGGTAGACGGCGTCGGGATGGCGCACCATCCGCTCTATGAATCTCTGGCTGAATTCCTCAAGCGTCAGGAATTCCGCCCGGCCTTTGAATTTCACGCGTGCTCACCGGTGTGCTGTTTATCGATAGCCACATAACGTCGGCAATGATCAAATCGTTCAAATCGTCCTCGACAACATCATTGACCCGCAGCCGTTTCGCACGCATCGATCGTGAACAGCTCTATGGGATCCTCGAAGCCCTTTAGCCGATGGAAGCTCGTTGACCGGATATTCTCGGCTCCTGTTCTCTGGCGGAACGCATCCGACATCAGCACCGACTTGTCGAGCACGCCGCACGCACCCTGGATGCGACTGAGCAGGTTGACGTCGGAACCGATCACCGTGAAGTCGAGACGGCGGCCCGATCCGATATTGCCGTAGCTGAACTCGCCGTAGTGAAGGGCGATGCTGGCCCTGATGGTCAACCCGTCGAATTCGAAGCGGTCGAGATCGTCGAGGATTGCATCCGATGCGGCAAGGGCGGATCTGCTGGCCGTCTCTGCGTCGGAGCTGGGAAAGAACGCAAGCACGGCGTCGCCCATGAACTTCAGGACCTCGCCACCCTCCCTTGTGATCGCGGGCACCACCATGTCGAAATATGCATTCAGCAGTTCCAGGACGCGCGCTCCGGGCAGCCTATTCGAAAGCTCGGTGAAGCCGCGGAGATCGCAGAGCATCAGCGCTGCCTCCATCGTCTCGATTTCACCCTGCCGGATGTGGCCGGCGAGGATGCGCTGCGCGGTCATCGGGCCGATGTAGATGTCGAGCAGGCTCAGTTCCACCTGGCGCAATGCCCGCAGTTCGCAGGCGTTGCGCAGCGCTGGAAGTATTCGCTCGATGACACCGACATCCGACAGCGAGAAGCCTTCAGCCCGCCGCGTCGCGAAGACGGCCGCGCTGACCGGGCCGTCGACGTTGCAGAGCGGCGCAACGAAGAGCTGCAGCAATCCGCGGTCCGCAAACACGTCGATCTGCTGCCACGGCCATCTCCTCTCGTCAGGCCCGACGATCATCGTCTCGCGGGTATCCATGACCTTGCGCAGCGGACTGTTGGTGAAGGCAAGGTTGGCGCCGTGCTCTCGATCATGGATTTCGACAGGTTCGCCCGGCGCCCAGGCGATTGTCCGTCCGAGGAACTCTGGGTGAAGGGTCATCAGGTGCAGGGTCAATCGGTCGATCGGAAGGCCGATCGCCTGCAGGCGGCGGCCCAGTCCGGAGATCAGGCCGGCTTCGTCGATGGCATGGCATTCGTCTCCAGACAACCATTCCAGCACCGACAGGATCGAGTTCGGATCGACAGTGCGGCTTCCGGGCGCCCTTTGACTGCGGGAGAGCGGATCTTTGAGCAGGGTGTTCATGGCGTTGCCTTTCGAGGATCCAAGATGGCGTTCAGTGAGCCCCGCCGCCGGACAGTTGACCGGGTTTCTTGAGGAGCAGAGAGGCGAGAAGGGCGACCACCAGTCCCATGCCGAGCAGGAAGAAGGTGTCGCTGAAGGCCATGATATTTGCCTGCCTGCGCAGATTGAGAGCGACCGCAACCACGGCCTTGTGAGTGGCCGTCGCCTGGTCGCTGACGCCATGGCTCATGAAATAGGCGGCAAGCTTTGCAACGCGGTCGCGAGTGGCCTCTTCGAACACGGAGACGGAGTTGGTCAGGATGTTCGAGTGGAACTGCTCGCGCTTCGACAGGAATGTCTGCAGCGAGGCGATGCCCACCGCACCACCGAGGTTGCGCATCATGTTGAAGAGGGCGGATGCCGACCCCGCATTTTCCTGTTCGATACCAGCGGCGGCGATCGCCGACAGTGGCGTGAAGACGAGAGCCTGGCCGATGGCGCGCACGATGTTCGGCCAGAAGAGCTGGTCACTGGCATAGTCGCCGCTCATGTGAACATTCATGAAATTGCTGGCGGCAAAGAGCGCGAAGCCGACGACGATCAGAATCCGGACATCGAAGCGCTTCATCAAACGCGGGACAAGCGGGATGAGCAGAAGCTGCGGGATGCCGGTCCAGGCCAGCACCATGCCGATCTGCTCCGAATTATAGCCCTGGATGCGGGTCAGATAGATCGGAAGCACGAAGACAGAGCCGTAGAGCGCAACACCGAGCAGGAAGTTTGCGACAATGCCAAAGCCGAAGTTGCGACGGACCAGCAGGCGAAGGTTGAGCAGGGGATGGGCCGTCTTCAGCTCGATGATCAGGAAAAGCGTCAGCGACACGGCGGCGGTGACCGAAAGGCGAACGATGAAGGGCGAGCCGAACCAATCGTCCTTGTTGCCCTCCTCGAGTACGGTCTGCAATGCGGCAAGGCCGATCGACATGGTGGCGATGCCGGGCCAGTCGCCCTTGGCGAGCAGACCGAGGTTCATCGGCGAACGGTCAAGCGACGCCCACAGCATGCCGATCATCAGCGAACCCGGAACGAGGTTGACGTAGAAGATATATTGCCAGCCGAAATTCTCGGTCAGGTAACCGCCGATGGTCGGGCCGATGGCCGGCGCGAAGGTGGCCGAGAGCGCGAAGAGTGCAAGTCCGATCGGCTGCTTCGACTTGGGCAGCAAGGTGATGATGATCGTGAAGGCCATCGGGATCAACACGCCCCCGGAAAAGCCCTGGATGGCGCGCAGAACGATCATCTGCTGCAGATTGACTGCAAACGCACAGGCGACCGAGAAGATCAGGAAGAGGATGGCGTTGACGAGCAGGTAAGTCCGGACCGAAAAGACCCGGGCGAGCCAGCCGCTGAGCGGAATGACGACGATCTCGGCGATCAGGTAGGATGTCGAGATCCAGCCGCCGTCGTCGGTACCTGCGCCGATCGCGCCCTGGATATCGGCAAGCGAGGCATTGACGATCTGGATGTTGAGCACAGCCATGAACGCACCCAGCGTGGAACCGATCACGGCACTCCACATGCGAAGTGGGCTCATTGCCGGTTTGGCGATGGCCGCCACTGCTGCTGGTTTGGTCGTCTGGTTGCTGTTTGCTACGATCTGGAGCGTGGCCATGACTCTTCTCCTTCCGGCTCTGCGGAAAACATTCTCATGCCATTGATGGGGTGATAATCGAGGAAGGGAGGGAAGGATTATC
>NZ_PCDP01000052.1 GCF_003240585.1 Arminella tubonensis | reverse complement strand
CGTTGTCTAATTGCGTTCCGTTAGTCAATGCGTTTTGAGCACACGATATCGGCACCATACGGGGGAACACGCAAGGCGGCGTAAGTTAAATGATTGATCGGGCCTCAGCGGCGTTGTTTTCTTCAGAGCTATCCGGTGCCGGGAGCAGCGTTGTCTCCGCGGTCGACACATGGGGTCGCCGCATAATGGGTCTTCGCAGGGTGGATCTTCCTATGTTTGGGGCGCAGTCTCAACGAGCTGCAGCGCAAGTGACGGAATGATCCAACCCACGTCCGCAGCAGGGACTCAGTGCATCAAATCAAGTTTGACGCGCTGAGGGAAGAAGACTGACGCTTCGCTTATGCAGTGGCGCCAGCCGATGTATTGAACACCTCTCCTGTCTTGAGCATGCTGTGCATGACGACCGCAAGCTTTCGAGCGACCGCCACCGCAGCGCGTTTGAAGCCCAAGCGCTCACGCAGTTTAAGCCCCCAGCTTTTGAGGCTGCTTTCGGTCTTGGCACTGGTTCTCGTGAGGATCACCGTCGCCGCCTCGTAAAGTAATCCGCGTAAATGGTTGTCGCCTCTGCGCGAGATATGGACATCATAGTCAACCTCGCCTGACTGATAACGCCGCGTTGTCAGCCCGAGCCAGGCGCCGACCGAGCGCGACGTTTTGAAGTTTTCTGGATCTTCAACCGCTGCGACGTAGGAGACGGCTGTGACGGCGCCGATCCCCGGGATCGTCATCAAAAGCTTCGCCTCCTGGCTCTCCCGCGCCGTGGCGAGCAACTGGTGATCAAGATCGGCTGCGCGCTTGCGTATGTCGCGCCACGCCTCAAGCAGAGGCAATATGATCCTGGCCAGGCCGTCATTCCCATCCAGGAATTCCCTCACATTGCCATCAAACACCCGACCCGTTCCTTTAGGGATGATGAGACCGAACGTCTTCATCAGGCCGCGAATCTGGTTGCTGAGCTTGGTTGCGATGCCCAGAAGTTGATTGCGAGCTCCGACCAGCGTGCGCGTCAACATACTATCGAAAGCCTTTACGCGGACTGCCTTGTAGAACCCGGCTTCGGCTAACTGCGCCAATCCATCCGCGTTGTCTAATTGCGTTCCGTTAGTCAATGCGTTTTGAGCACACGATATCGGCACCAGACGGGGGAACACGCAAGGCGGCGTAAGTTAAATGATTGATCGGGCCTCAGCGGCGTTGTTTTCTTCAGAGCTATCCGGTGCCGGGAGCAGCGTTGTCTCCGCGGTCGACACATGGGGTCGCCGCATAATGGGTCTTCGCAGGGTGGATCTTCCTATGTTTGGGGCGCAGTCTCAACGAGCTGCAGCGCAAGTGACGGAATGATCCAACCCACGTCCGCAGCAGGGACTCAGTGCATCAAATCAAGTTTGACGCGCTGAGGGAAGAAGACTGACGCTTCGCTTATGCAGTGGCGCCAGCCGATGTATTGAACACCTCTCCTGTCTTGAGCATGCTGTGCATGACGACCGCAAGCTTTCGAGCGACCGCCACCGCAGCGCGTTTGAAGCCCAAGCGCTCACGCAGTTTAAGCCCCCAGCTTTTGAGGCTGCTTTCGGTCTTGGCACTGGTTCTCGTGAGGATCACCGTCGCCGCCTCGTAAAGTAATCCGCGTAAATGGTTGTCGCCTCTGCGCGAGATATGGACATCATAGTCAACCTCGCCTGACTGATAACGCCGCGTTGTCAGCCCGAGCCAGGCGCCGACCGAGCGCGACGTTTTGAAGTTTTCTGGATCTTCAACCGCTGCGACGTAGGAGACGGCTGTGACGGCGCCGATCCCCGGGATCGTCATCAAAAGCTTCGCCTCCTGGCTCTCCCGCGCCGTGGCGAGCAACTGGTGATCAAGATCGGCTGCGCGCTTGCGTATGTCGCGCCACGCCTCAAGCAGAGGCAATATGATCCTGGCCAGGCCGTCATTCCCATCCAGGAATTCCCTCACATTGCCATCAAACACCCGACCCGTTCCTTTAGGGATGATGAGACCGAACGTCTTCATCAGGCCGCGAATCTGGTTGCTGAGCTTGGTTGCGATGCCCAGAAGTTGATTGCGAGCTCCGACCAGCGTGCGCGTCAACATACTATCGAAAGCCTTTACGCGGACTGCCTTGTAGAACCCGGCTTCGGCTAACTGCGCCAATCCATCCGCGTCATTGGCGCCAGTCTTATTGAGCGTCTCGTCCAGTACCTTTTGTGCATGCCGCGCTTCGATGCAGATCGCCGGAACCCCTTCGGCCGTCAACGCATGATAGAACCACGTCGATAATGGCCCCGTTTCAAATACAACGCGCTTGGGGTGCGGGGCATGCTTGCGGATCATCTGCGCCAAAAGTTTTGGATCAGAAGCGCATTTGCCGCGCCATATCCGTTTCCCGTCTTGTCGGATCGAGATCGCGGTATCTTTTAATGAACAGTCCAGCCCTATATATTGGTCCACGGTTGCCTCCATTTGATGTTTGGGCCCGGTTCCAATCGTGAGCCCGTATTTCCATCTTATCGGGGGCAACCACCCTCGCCAGCCATCATCTTATAAATTGAGCTGGGACGATCGCGCCGCGATTACCCCATGTTTGGGT
>NZ_PCDP01000085.1 GCF_003240585.1 Arminella tubonensis | reverse complement strand
GAGAGAGGCCAGCGACGCCAGCCGCCGCCATGCAGCGGACCATCCAACGATTGAAGGCATGGGAAAACAGGATCAACCCGTACTCGAGTTCGGACAGGGCCGGCGAGCTTCCGCCTGCCAGATGCGCGGACGACACGATCAATTCGCGCCGTGGTTTTTTGTCATTCAGTTTTCCAATGAGCCCTCTCACGCTTGCTCCAGGAAGTGACTGACTGTGGGTTTGGGGAGGGTGGGGCTTGCGAGCCGGCGGAAAGACCCGCCAGCCAGCCCGGAACAGATCGTATCAGCTAACCTCTCGGGCGCCGTTCACGGACGATGAAGATTGGTTACGTTTACACCATGACGCATCAACCTAGCGCTTGGGAGGCGAAAGAGCGCCCTGCAGATGAGCGCCGTTGATTTCGCTCCCGCCTCTGAATAGCCGCGCTCCTCATCATCGACATCCTTTCCATCAGCGTCGCCATGCGCCGTCCCCCAATGACCAAGTTCCGTTTCAAGATGATTCCTAGTCGGTGACTGCGGCCGCCGATCGGTTCGCGAGCGTCAGGGGTGCGTGTTTCCAGCAGACAAAGCCCCGCGATGCGATGGTGGTGTGTGATAACGGGGCAGTAAGGCGTTGCTATTGCTAATGCTGTCTGATGGCGCCAAGTCGAACTAACGCATGCCCCGTGGCGCCAATTTGAATCAAAAGGTCTTCTCTCATCTCCCTGTCGGTGACGACCTTGATTTTGGTCCATTTGTCTACCTTGGTATCGAGCGGTACGGGCAATCCCTCCCGCAGCAAGAGAGTAAGCTCGGGTGCTATGTCCGACTTGTAGATGCAAATTCTCATTGCACGGCGCCCAACTGCACAGAATTGTGACAGTTACATTGCGCTGCGTTACCAATTATTGCAATGCCGCAAACGCTTCGCCGCTCGTTTCGCAACGTTCCCGCACTTCCATTGCCGACTGGTCTGTCAGCGGCGCTTGCAAGCGTTGGCGATCGTGATGCCGGCTTTTCGCTGCCGCACGGGCGCGGCGATGAGTTTTTTCATCATGTTGCGCCGAGACCCGATCCACGTGGCATGCCGAAAGGGCCGCGACCTCGTGACATCGTTGATTCCTTATGCCGAACTCGGCATAAAGGATCTTATCCCGAGCCCGAGACTATGCCGATCAGGCTGCCTAAGCCTCGGGATTTCCTATAAGAAACGCCGCATCGGCTCGGCATAGTTTGGGAAGACAAGCAAGCAGGATCTCATCGGCGACGGCAACCCCGAGCAGCGCTTGCAGAGCGCTGTTCGGGCGAAAACGGCCAGTGGTAGTTGCAAGCGCCGGGCGACCAATGGCCGGCGCTCGCTTCGGCTGGTTAGAGCGCGTTCAAGAATGACAGCAGCTTATCATCCGGTACGAAACGGCTTGCTTTCCATCCCTCCAGCGGCGTCACCCTCGCCAAAGCGGCCTCCTTGAGCGCGATATGCGCATGGAGATAGGTCAGCGTTGTTTGACTCGACTCGTGACCAAGCCATAGCGCAATCACCGTCAGATCGACACCGGCCAATAGCAGCTCCATGGCGGCGCTGTGCCGAAGCGTGTGCGGGGTGATACGCGTTTCGCCCTCAGGGAGCGACAGGTAATGCCTGATGAAAACGGTATTCAATTTTGAACGGGATGCGCGAGCAGCAAACCAATGGGTGATTGTTGCATTTTTCGCGGCATTCATCTTCTGGGGGTTTGGATACGAGACCGTCTGGCAGCGCCTGACGCAGCAGATAGATGGGACTATCATTTCGCGCCGTGACATTCCGTACACTGGCGCTCCACGTTACTCGGCGCACTACGTTATCTTAGGGAGAGATGGCAAGGAGCAAATCTATGAGGCCGGTGCTACAGATGCGGCGCTCCAGCGAAACCTGCCTATCGGAGCGCATATCGATAAGAAGTGGGGACAACTGGGTTATTATGTAAATGATCGGTGGGTGGCGTTTCCGAAAGCCTTTTATGGCGTGGTTCTCCTCGTCGCCATAGCTTTGTCGCTATATGCGGCGAGACTTTGGTGGAGACAGCGGCACTAAAACGCTCTGCGCATTCGGCGCCCACAAGCGATGGTTCAGATCATTACCGTCCTAGCGATTTCGGTGACCGCTAGTGGCGCAATCCGGAAGAGCCTTTTCCCACAGTCGACCCCATGCGGTCATGCGAAGGGAATGAGCGTTCCCTGATGAAATATCATCTGCCAGCGACCATCGAGAAATTTATAGATCGAGCTTCGCAGGGTTTGGCGACCCTTCTGCGTTTCCGTCGATATGTGGGTGCTTTTGTAAGTGACCAAAACCACGCCGTGGGAAAGCTGACTGACGGAAAAGTCTGACACCTGAGGCAACGGTGTCAGTGCCGACACATCCTCGCCTGCGAGAGCTGTGATCGTGATTTGCTTGTTATACACTCGGCCAGAACTTCCGAATTCAATGAACTCATCGGCGAGCAAATCATTGACAAGGCTAGGTGTCGACCTGACTTCAGGACGATGAAGGGTAGTCTCCAAAGAGAAAAACAGCTCGGCATTATGCTCATCGAATGACATCTAGGCTCCAGACCGAATTGACGTCCTACGATGCTACAATGAAACTTCGATAGTTCAATGTCCGGTGTTGGCGCGATGCGGAAGCTAGCCGCATCCGGCGCTGGCCCGAAGCCGACATTCATCGAATGTTCATCACGATCCGCGCATTATCCGGAGTCCTTCGAGCGCAACTGGCCATTTGCTGGTGATGGTTTATTCTCATTGAACGAAACCCGAATTTAATCACTTTACCGCGCCTGAATGCGCGGATTGTTGGTGGCTGAGCGAAGGCTCATAATGGGTGGAGAACATGAGATGAGGAAACTGATTCTTCTGACGGCTGCATTGTCTTTTGCGGCCCTGTCTGGACCAGCTTTTGCCGAAACGACGATTCCAACTACACCCGACGGCGCTAAGGGGGTCTGCAAGACCGGGACGTCGTGCAGTATGGTTCCGTGCGGCAGCACATATTGCAGTGTCCACTGTCCTTCGCCGACTGAATGCTACGTCATCGTCTTCCTCAAGAAGCCGAAACATCCCCCTGTCGTCATGAACCCAAAAAGCACTCATAAGCTTCAGCCGTAGCCCCCCGCCGCCGTTGCAGCGGTCAGATTTTCCGTGGCTTGGCGGCTGTCATCGGTGGCTTGTTGGGACCGTTATTCCTGATGCTTGGCCTGTCGCAGACAACTGCTGCTTCAGGATCGTTGCTTCTCAATCTGCCGGGCCTGGCGACAATGGCAATCGCCTGGTCGTCTTCCGGTAAGATGTCGACAGGCGCGTCAGTCCTGTCCTGTCATGCTCGCCTGCGCCATTTGGGAACCGCACGCACAGGTGCCTATTTCTCGCTCGCGCCATTCATTGGCGCTGTGTTGGCGGTGACTTTTTTCGCGACGCAGTGACCATACAGCTTCTGCTCGCGGGCCTGTAGATGGACATAGGCATCTGGCTACATCTGTCCGAGCGACACGATCAAGAGCATGTCCGTAAGCCGCTGGAGCACGAGCACTCGTATCCACGATGAGCGTTCACCATCACGAACATGACGGCTCATTGAGCAAGCCGCATGCGCACTGGCTCCGCCACAAGCCAATGCGTCGCAAGCATCCCCATTATCGTGATCTTCATCACCGGCCCAGTCACGGATGAACTGTCGCGCAGGCGGCTTGAAACGAAGCCGAAGAAACTGATCGCGCCGATGGCCCAGTGTCCGGTGTTGACGGATTTCGTTGAAAAACTCGATGGATTTGCCGATCATCCGCCCGTTTGGGTCTTTTGGGCGAAGTAGGTATCGCTTTCTGCCCCGCGCCTCAGCGCAGGGTATCGATCTATGCCGCTCTCATGCAGCA